>JBNJJI010000002.1:0-506215 GCA_051750065.1 Bacillota bacterium | reverse complement strand
AATAAACATTAAGTTTATTCTTTCTTTTATGATTATTTGTAGTTCTGTTGATTCCAATGCGGTCACGCGCGCTTTTACTCATAAGTATTAGGGAGGCTATTTCGCCTTCAATTCACTTTGCGCCTGTTCCACGACAGATTGGATGCTGTATTGAAGACCATTCACGCCGGATTCTTTTTCACCCTGCCAGCTAATATGAATGAGAAATTCAATATTCCCCTCTCCACCTGTGATAGGGGAAAAAGAGAGATCGCGGACATCATAGCCTTCTCTGATTGCTAAATCAATGATTTTCTCAATGACCGCATGATGGATTTTAGGGTCTTTGACAATCCCTTTTTTTCCAACCTGCTCTTTTCCTGCCTCAAATTGCGGTTTAATTAATGCAATGACATCACTGCCCGGGATAAGCAAGGTTTTTAATACCGGCAATATAAGGGACAAAGAAATGAAAGAAACATCGATTGTTGCGAAGTCAGGCATTCCAGCCGACAAGTCTTCCGGTTTCACATACCGAAAATTAGTTCTTTCCATAACAACAACTCGTTCATCCTGTCTCAGCTTCCATGCCAGCTGATTATAGCCGACATCCAGTGCATAGGACATTTTCGCGCCATTTTGCAGGGCACAATCTGTAAATCCGCCTGTAGAGGATCCGATATCGATCATCGTTTTTCCGTCGACACTTAAATCAAATTGCTTCAATGCTTTCTCAAGCTTGAGTCCGCCTCGGCTGACATATGGAAGAACCTTTCCTTTTATCGTAAGGGGGATATCTTCGTTTACTTTTTCACCAGGTTTATCCAACCTTGATTCTTTGCTGTACACCAAACCCGCCATCACGGATCTTTTCGCTTTTTCCCTTGTTTCTGCCAATCCCCGTTCAACGAGGAGTACGTCTAATCTTTGTTTTTTTACTTTCATCTTCAGGCCCTTTTTTGTTTTTTTGGTGTCATGGACTGAATACGGTCCACTACATTTTCTGTTGTTACACCAATTTCATTTAACAGCTCATTCACGCTGCCGTGTTCTATAAATTTATCAGGAATACCGATACGCTCAATGGTTACCTCGTTGAATCCTTGGTCATGGGCAAATTCCAGCACTGCACTTCCGAATCCTCCTTGCAGAACAGCCTCTTCTATTGTAAGGATCGGCATGTTGTTCCCCATGATTTCGGAAAGCATTTTTTCATCTAAAGGTTTGATGAACCGTGCATTGACGACTTTCACGGAAATTCCTTGATTTTCAAGAAGCTCAGCAGCTTCGAGAGCCATTGGAATCGTGGTACCGAAAGTCAAGATCGCAGTGTCGTTTCCTTCACGCAGAGTCTCCCACTCCCCAATAGGAATCGTTTTCAGTTCTTTGTCCATTTTCACACCTAGTCCGTTGCCTCGAGGAAATCTTAATGCTATTGGACCATCATTGTATTGAATGGCTGTGTTGACCAAATGTTGTCCTTCATTCTCATCCTTTGGCATCATCAGCACCATGTTCGGAAGATGCCGCATGAAAGCAATATCGAAAACTCCCTGATGAGTTTCACCATCAGCTCCCACCAGCCCCGATCGGTCGATGCCGATGAAGACGTTCAGGTTTTGCCGGCAAATATCATGAAGAATCTGATCATATGCTCTCTGAAGGAAGGTTGAATAGATAGCAAGAAATGGCTTCATTCCTTGGGTCGCGAGCCCTGCAGATACAGTCGCTGCATGTTGTTCGGCAATCCCGACATCAAACATTCTATCAGGAAATTCACTTGCGAATCCTTCCAGCTTTGAACCGACCGGCATCGCAGGAGTGATGGCGACGATACGCTCATCTTCCCTGGCCAAACGCCTGACAGTTTCACTGACTAAGCCGCTCCAGGAAGGCGGTGCACTCAATGGCTTGATCAAGTCACCTGAATCGATCTTATACGGGCCTGTCCCATGCCATGTGCCTTTTTTATCAGCTTCGGCAGGATGAAAACCCTTGCCCTTTTTAGTAATAACATGCAGGATAACAGGGCCTTCCGTCTTTTTAGCATACTGGATGTTATCCATTAATTCATTATAATCATGGCCGTTAATCGGTCCAAGATAGGTGAAACCCATTTCTTCAAAGAACATTCCGGATACAAATAAATACTTCAGGCTGTCTTTAACTCTTTCTGCCGTAACTGCAAGCTTGCCGCCAACCGCAGGAATCTTTTTGAGGATATATTCCAGTTCTTCCTTGACCCAGTGGTATTTGCCGGCGGTGCGCAGACGCCCGAGCACATTATGGAGGGCTCCAACATTAGGAGCAATTGACATTTCATTATCATTAAGAACAACAATCATATCTTTCTGCTCGTGACCGATATGGTTTAACGCTTCAAGGGCCATGCCGCCAGTCAAAGCACCATCACCTATAACCGGAACTATATAAGAATCCTCTTTTTTCACGTCCCTTGCAATCGCCATTCCCATTGCTGCAGATAAAGACGTTGAGCTGTGCCCTGTTTCCCAGACATCATGCTCGCTTTCCACCATTTTCGGGAAACCGCATAAACCCTTATACTGGCGGAGGGTCCCGAACTGTCCTGCACGTCCAGTGAGAATTTTATGGACATAAGACTGATGGCCGACATCCCAAAGTATTTTGTCTTTCGGGCTGTCAAAACATTTATGAAGAGCGATAGTAAGCTCCACCACTCCCAGGTTCGGACCGATATGTCCGCCGGTTTTCGATAAAGTCTCTATTAAAAACTTTCTAATCTCAGCACTTAAAGATTCAAGTTCTTGCTGTGATAACGATTTAAGAAAGGAAGGGTCTTTAATTGATAACAGATCCATCCAGTTCACCAACTTTCATAGCTAAATGTTTTGTTTTGATTTTGCCTGTTTTTTTCGCTTTTTATCTTTTTTATCTTTAATAATCGTTATATGAAATTTATCCTCCACAAATTGTAACACTTTTCCTACTTGAAAGATAATATCTTTGGAGAATTGGATAGCAAGCGTCTTTCCCAACGCCTTGCCGGCAACAGTCAGCGATGCGAGCAAGCTTGTAAGAAATACATTTATTGCATATTCGACTGGTGATCCATTGTTGATTTGTAAATCGAGTGTTAATCCGATGACCACTATCGCTGCTGCTGCACCGCTTATAATACCGGAAATATCTCCAATCACGTCATTACAAAAACTCGCGAACTTATCTGCGTTCCGTACAATCCTGATTGATTGTTTGGAACCATATACTTTTTTAGCTGCCATCGCGTGAAAAGGAGTTTCATCAGCGGCAGCTGCCGCGATTCCAAGCATATCAAAGAAGATACCTATAAAAACAATGATCAGAACAACAATAAGACCGATCAACCAGGTAACCTCATTTAATATCAAATTGGATATGATTGAAAAAAGAGCCGCTAACACAAACGTGATAACGGCAATGCTAATAATCCATCTTATTGAGTTTTTCAAAACGTCCTTCATTAGCCAGTTACACACCGTTTCTTTTTAGTAATCTATGTTATCGTTCTAAAGTTCAAGATATGTAAAGGGATGGTCATACATTGAGTAAAAATTGCAGCTTAGGTCCAGTAGGTTTTCCCAATCAGGTACCGGTTGTCGCCATACCGGCGGTTTCCCTTTAAACCCGACTTAACTGTGTCACCAGCAGTTAGACTGGATTACCACTTAGTCCGCACTATAATCCTCAACATATGTCACAAATGGGAACAGTCTAGGAGTTTTCCTCAACAACCTTTAACCAAGTTCTTAGCCTCTTTTGCAAAGTGGATTTCATATGGGCGAAAAAGCACATATCAATGGCCAACTGATGTGTACCTTGTAACCATAATCCCCTCACACTTCACTCAAGGCAGGCTACGCTGCTAGCGGTTGTCACCGCATCGCAGGTCTATACTCCGCTCTTTTGCTCATGCATCGTGCCGGCCTAGAAACGGAACCTCCGCGGCTCAAGGGTCAACGCCCACATGCCATTGTGGATCGCCCTTGTGCCTTACTCCCAGCTTCGACCCAAGGCTGGGCGCCTCAAGCCAAAACCAGGAACTTCATCGATGTGCCCTTTAGTGGATTTTTAGGCCCACCTTCAGAACTGGTAGATTGACTAGAATACTGCACCATCCCTATTTAATTATATAAATTATATCATAAAATGACTCTTTTCTCAAATAGGCAGATTAGTGATCTCTTGATGCAATCATATCCGCTATTTCCATTAAGAGTCCATGATCCAAGCCGGATGATGCTAGTGCAGACTTTCCTTTGTGAAGATGGCCTTTAAGCTTTTCTTTTGCACCTTCAAGTGTCAAGAGTGATGGATAAGTGCTTTTATATTTGTTCTCATCGCTTCCCACTCGTTTCCCCATCTTTTCTTCTCTGCCCTCGACATCTAGAATATCGTCCTGGATTTGAAAAGCGAGACCGATATGATAAGCATATTCCTCCAACAATTTCACTTCGCTCTCGGCAGCATCTGCAAGGATCGCTGCTGCTATGACGCTGAATGCCAGGAGTCTGCCTGTTTTATTCTTATGTATATATTGAAGCTCTTCCACTGTCAGACTTTTGTTCTCACCTTCCATGTCGGCGACCTGCCCGCCCACCATACCTTCTGGCCCCGCCGATTTTGCCAGTAGTGAAATGAGCCGCAGTATTTGTTCAGGTGAGACACCTTCCGTACCCGACAGCACTTCAAAACTGTAGGTAAGAAGCCCATCACCCGCAAGAATAGCGGTGGCTTCACCGAAAACTTTGTGGTTGGTCGGCTTCCCCCTCCTCAAATCATCGTCATCCATACTTGGAAGATCATCGTGAATCAGGGAGTAAGTGTGAATCATCTCTAGAGCAGCCGCTGCTTCCAGGCCGATCGCAGGGTCTTTTTTAAAAGCATGAAGAGTTGCGAATAAGAGAAGCGGGCGAATCCTTTTGCCTCCTGCTTTTAAAGAATAAGCCATAGCTTCTTTTAGAGGTTCGGGTGCTTGAAGTTCATTCACCAACTCATTCAGTTTGCTTTCTACCAATTCTTTATACTTTTCAGAGAAAGCTTCTAATGTTACAGCATTCACGAATTCCCCTCCTCAGATAATGAGAATTCCTTTTCTCCTTCATCAGTTATCAACTTGGTCATTTGTTTCTCTGCGTGTTTAAGAGTATCGTGGCAATACTTTGACAGCTCGACGCCTTTTTGATATTGCTGCAGAGCTTCCTCGAGAGGAACCTCTCCTTCTTCGAGACGCTGAACTATAATTTCAAGTCTTTCCATTGCTTCTTCAAACGACATTTTCTTCTCTTCGGTCATTATTTTTCACTCTCCTCGATTGAATCTATATGACAATACAGCTTTCCATCCTGAAGATGAACTGTTACCTTTTCTCCCTCTTTTACTGCTTCTTTTGTTTTGACGAGTTTTTCATCTTTCGAGTACACAAGACTGTAGCCTCGATCCATTATTTTTAAAGGGCTTAAGGCTTCCAACGTAGAAATAGTACGGCTGAAATCATGTTGTTTTTGTTTTAAAATAGTTGAGAAATTAGCCTGCAGCTGTTTTGCAGCACGCAAATGTTGTTCATTTTTTTGTTCCCATAACCTTCCAGGATGCACTCTTCTCAAATTCGATTCCAAATTCCTGAGTCGATCCTGTCCAGCCTGCATTCTCAATTGCTGAGTTCTATTCAGTTTTTCTGTCAAACGGTCAACAGCCTCGATTTTCTGTTGGTACAACCGGCGGGGATTTCTGAATATAATGGAAGAACTGACACTTTTCAGTCTTGCTCTTTCACTTTTCAACCTTGTTTTCATTCCCCTGAGGAGCGTTACTTTCCGGCTTAGTACCCTTTCAAGGAGATCATCAATGTGAGGAACAGCCATTTCAGCAGCAGCAGTCGGGGTAGGAGCCCTAACATCAGCAGCAAAATCGGCAATAGTAAAGTCAGTTTCGTGTCCTACAGCAGAAATCACTGGAACTTTTGAATTTGAAATGGCAAGTGCCACACGTTCCTCGTTGAAAGCCCACAATTCTTCAATCGAGCCTCCGCCTCTGCCTACGATAAGAACATCCATTTCTTCATTTTCGTTAGCTTTTTTTATCGAATCTGCGATTGATTGCGCGGCCCTGTCTCCTTGAACTAAAGCAGGATAAATAAAGATTTCGCCGATAGGATACCTGCGCTCAATGGTCGTAATAATATCCCTGACAGCTGCGCCTGTAGGAGAGGTTATCACACCGATTTTGCGTGGAAACTTCGGAAGCGGCCTTTTTCTGCTCTCAGAAAACAACCCCTGTTTCTCCAGCTTTTCTTTCAGCTGTTGAAAGGCCAGAAACAAATCTCCAATTCCATCAGGCTGCATCTCTTTTACATAAATTTGATACTGTCCTCCTGCCTCATAGACAGAAATATCGCCTCTGACTAAAACGTTCATCCCATTTTCCGGGGTGAATTTCATTGAAGCATTTGCGGAAGAAAACATCACTGCGAGAATCCTTGCTCTTTCATCCTTCAACGTGAAATACATGTGTCCACTGGAGTGGCGTTTGAAATTAGAAATCTCACCTTTCACGTAGATGCCTGAGAGATGTGGGTCTTTGTCGAACTTTCTTTTAATATATTTTGTTAATGCCTGAATCGTCAGGTATTGGGAATTATCCATAATCAGTCTCCCCTCATAAAATGTAACCTTTGAACCAGGTATTTCTTTAAAAAAGGTTGTTTTTTACATTAATTGTTACTTTCGGAAAAATTCCAAGAGCCGGATTTTTCCTGGATACTAAGGCTTCTCTCTCTAAAAGGGTAGAGCAGCTCATTTCTTTCTTGTTTACAAGGCCATTTTCAGTGAGCTATGTAGATTTTTATGATAGTCATTGCTGATAGCAACAAAGTTTACGAAAAGTGCCTTTCAAAATACATTATGTAAGGCTCCTTAACAAAAAGCTGCTTCCATTGCCTGGAATGCAGCCTTCTGGTTACTATTATTTTAACAAAAGATTGGACAGAGTGTATAAAAACAATCTTATTAATTTATCTCTTGTCTAGCGCCTGCTGCGCAGCCTTGACTGTGTTGAACATGAGCATTGTAATGGTCATCGGCCCAACCCCGCCTGGCACCGGTGTAATATATTCCGCTGTATATTGGGCGCTGTCAAAATCTAAATCTCCGCAAAGGTTACCTTCTTCATCTCGGTTCATTCCTACGTCAATGACAACCGCCCCCGGTTTTATATCATTACCACCAAGGAATTTTGGACGGCCGGCAGCTGAAATCAAAATATCGGCACTCCGAGTATAGGAGGAAAGGTCTTCTGTTTTTGAATGGCAATATGTCACCGTTGCATTCTCTCTAAGCAGCAGCTGTCCCGCAGGCTTTCCGACAATATTGCTTCTCCCTACTACAACAGCATGCTTTCCAGATAGTGTTATCCCCTCGTATTGCAGCATCTTCAAAATTCCGTACGGTGTACAAGGAAGAAACGAATCTTTTCCTATCATCATTCTTCCGATATTAACAGGATGAAAGCCATCAACATCTTTTTCAGGAGAGATTTGTTCAATCACCTTTTCTGTTGAGATAGCTTCAGGAAGAGGCAGTTGAACAAGTATTCCATGAATTTCTCTATCTTCATTCAATTCCTGAATTTTTTCAAGCAGTTCTTTCTCACTAACATTCTCGCTGTATTCTATTAATACAGAATGAATCCCGAGCTGTTCGCAGGTTTTCCGTTTCATTCTTACATATGTTTGAGAGGCAGAGTCTTTTCCTACCAGGATAACAGCAAGCCCAGGGATCAGTCCATCTTTCCTCAGTTGTTTAGCTTCCTCGGCGATGGAATTTCTATAGTACTGTGCAATTTTCTTTCCATCTATGATTTTTGCGGGCATAGTATTCCCCCTTACTCTTCCTGCTCTTCAACAGTTGTATTGACTTTTGAGAGCAGGCCATTAATGAATTTTCCAGATTGATCATCGCCGTATGACTTGGCAATCTCAATCGCTTCATTAATGACAACTTTATTTGGTACATCATCGACTTTTAATAACTCATAAACAGCCACACGCAAGATATTTCTATCCACTTTCGCCAATCGATCAAAAGACCACTTTTCACCAAGATTTCCCTTAATCAAACCATCAATTACTTCCTTATGTTCTGTAGCTCCCTTTACAAGGTTTTCTAAATATTCATCAGAAAGGCTGTCTTCATAAACATTAGTTAATGCCTCATCAGCAGTCATTCCGGACATATCCATTTGAAATAATGCTTGTAAAGCTTTTTCTCGCGCTGTACGTCTTTTCATTCCGTTGTACTCCTTTTAATCTTATCAGATTTCGTCATATCAATGATAATAGCATAACCCAGTGCATGAAAGCACGCAAACACCAATAAATCCGCTATTCTGAAAAATTGATACTTAAACGGAAATAAGAATTTAAATTAATAAATCAAAACTGCCAGTGTGGACTGGTGGTTTGCTCTGCGGCTGGAAGCCTTTTTTACCGTCCTCGGCCTTAAAAGCCCACTGAATGGGTCTCCCTTCTGCACCACAATCACTCACTAATTCTTAAGAACTTCCTTATTTCTTCCGATTTTACTGTACCGTAATCGGATCCTCGAATATGTAAAAATTGTTTAGAAATAAGAGGAGAAATTCCGCTTATTTAAGAAAACAGCCCTAAAACAGCTAAATTAAGCGGAATTACCCTTATTCGCTTAAAAATCACAAAAATGAGCCCTTTTGCTGTGCTTAAGCGGAAAAATTCCGCTTATGTACACCAAATCGATATCTGTTCCACTGCTTAACCGGAAAATTTCCGCTTATTTTAAATAAAACTGGTGACTCAATGAAGGTGTGTTCAGTTTCCTCAAGGCCAACCTCATTCTCTAATGGAAGGAAGTGGTCTATCATGAAGTAAGGTTTTTTACTACCGCGCTTTAAGCTCTCTAGAACCCCCGGCATAGCCAGGGGGTTTCAAGACCATCAAAAAAACCCAAAGGCAGCAGCCTTTGGGTTTTCACAGTGTAACTATCACGAATTCTCAGAACTTAATCTTCTTCTGCCAATTCATGTTCTGTCTTCTGATTCTCAAACTGGACTCCCACTACATGGATATTAACTTCGTCAGCTTCTAAAGCCGTCATGTTAAGAAGCGCCTGTCTGATATTGTCTTGTATTTTTTGAGCGGTATTCGGAATGGATACACCGAATTGCATAATGCAATACACATCCACTTGGATGCCTTCTTCCGCAAGCTCTACTTTGACACCCTTGCCATGATTTTTCTTCCCAAGCCTTTCAACGACACCACTGGCAAAGTTCCCTCTCATTTGTGCCACACCTTCAACCTCTGATGCAGCGATCCCGGCAATGACTTCAATAACTTCTGGAGCTATTTCAATTTTACCTAAACCGTCTTTTCCATGTGACATCTGCAATAGGCTTTGGTTTTGTTTTTGATCTTCAGCCATGAATGTACACCTCCACTGATTTCGCCTGATTATTTATACTTTATTATAACACAGCTTTGACTAAGACTTCATTACCTCATATTTCTCAAGAAACTTCGTGTTGAAATCACCACTTACAAACGTTTCATGCTCCAGCACTTTCAAGTGGAACGGAATCGTAGTATGAACTCCTTCGATTACGAATTCGCTTAATGCCCGTTTCATCCTAGCGATGGCTTCCTCCCTCGTCGCTCCGTATGTGATCAGCTTAGCAATCATGGAGTCGTAATACGGAGGAATGATGTAACCGGGATAAGCAGCTGAATCTACCCTTACTCCCAGTCCGCCCGGCGGTAGGTATAATTCTATCTTCCCAGCGGAAGGCATAAAGTTCTTTTCAGGATTTTCTGCATTGATCCGGCATTCAATTGACCATCCATTGAATTCAATATCTTCCTGCTTTAAAGCCAATTCTATTCCGGAAGCCACAGAAATTTGTTGTTTAATCAGGTCGACGCCCGTTACTTGTTCGGTAACAGGATGCTCCACCTGAATCCGAGTATTCATTTCCATGAAGTAAAATTTATTGTTAACATGATCAAAAATAAATTCTACTGTACCTGCACCTGAATAATCAACAGCCTGTGCGGCTTTTACAGCTGCCTGTCCCATCTCATGCCTGATTTTTTCATCAAGAGCCGGTGAAGGAGTTTCCTCTATCAGTTTCTGCAGACGTCTCTGAATGGTGCAATCTCTTTCACCAAGGTGAATCACATTTCCGAAATTGTCACCGAGCACCTGGATTTCAACATGCCTGAAATCTTCGATGAACTTTTCTATATACACACCAGGATTACCGAAAGCTGTTGCTGCTTCCTGCTGTGTGATATTGATGCCTTTTACCAGCTCCTGCTCTGTTTTGGCTACGCGGATACCTTTTCCTCCGCCGCCCGCCGTTGCTTTAATGATAACAGGATAGCCGATTTCCTCCGCTAATGAAACCGCTTCCTTAGCATCTTTCACGATTCCCTGTGAACCAGGTACGATAGGTACTCCGGCTTTTCTCATTGTTTCTCTGGCTACATCCTTTGTGCCCATTTTGGAGATTGCCTCCGGTGAAGGACCTACAAAGGTAATGTTGCATTCACGGCATAACTCAGCAAAATCAGCATTCTCCGCAAGAAATCCATATCCCGGATGAATAGCATCACAGTCAGTCAGTTTTGCTACACTAATGATATTGGTGAAATTCAAATAACTGTCCTTACTGGCTGTGGGCCCAATACAATAGGCTTCGTCAGCTAATTGCACATGCAGAGCTTCTTTATCTGCTTCAGAGTAAACCGCAACGCTTTCTATTCCCATTTCACGGCAAGCTCGAATGACACGTACAGCTATTTCTCCTCTATTTGCTATTAAAAGCTTCTTTATCATATAATGATCGCTCCTTATTCAGGCTTAACCAGGAATAGCGGCTGACCGTATTCAACCAATTGACCGTCTTTCACTAATATCTCTACAATCTCGCCTTTAACTTCTGCTTCAATTTCATTGAAAAGCTTCATGGCTTCTACGATGCAGACAACAGAGTCGTCACTGACTTTGCTTCCTGTTTTAACATAAACATCCGCATCAGGTGATGGAGATTGATAAAAAGTACCAACCATCGGGGATACAATCTTGTGCAGGTTCTCATCCGCTGCAGGGGCAGGGGCTTCCTGTTTTACAGGTGCTTCTTCCTTAGGAGATTTTACAGGTGAAGGAGCTGCCGGCCCTGAAGTACTTTCTTCTGCTTTATGTACTTTGGTATTTTCCATTTCTGTTTTTTCTTCCACATAAGTAACAGCCTTATTTTTCTTCATCTTAATTTTGCTGCCATCCAATTCGTATGAAAACTCATCAATGCTTGATTGATCAACAAGTTTAATCAACTCGCGTATTTCTTGAATCTTTAACATAGTGACACCCCTTAGAGTAATTAATCAAAATTAGGACTAGCTACTAATATCATACGATAAGACCTTGTAAGAATTCAATATGATAATCAAACTAATCTTATCGAAGCCTTGTTTTCTTAATAATCTCATCCCATACTTTGTCCTCTTTCTATTGTAAGCTTCTTTTTCATATTTTCAAAGTCACAGGGAAGGATTGGTGAAGATCCTGTTAATATAATGCTAGGCTGCATCAATGAATTAGCTTTAACTGCTATAAAATTCACCAGGGAAGAAACCAATTTCTCCTTAGATTTGAAGAGTCACAAAAACAGGTAATTTATTCACATGTTACTTATAAATATTTTGGTATGATGTATTGTAGTTGAGCTTTCCCGGAGCTGACGGTACTTCATCATTCCTTTACTACGGTCGTAGTGTTTTTTCTTATATAAGATTCTTAGAATCCTGCAGAAATCAAAGACTTTTTAATGCAGCATAATCTCAAAAAACAACGAAAGCAAAGAAGCCGCCGCCTTTTTAGGCGACGGCTCTTTCATCCTATTAGTTTGCTGGCTGAAAGTGGACAGCCACTTTCTGCATTGCTCCGCCAAGTTCATCATTCACCAGGCGGATAATTTGGTTGGCATCCGTAGCGGAATGTTCCTTTGCCTTAACTGTCACACGAACTTGTTCCCCGTCCGCTCTTACCAGTGCATCTTCATAGCCCATTGATTTGATCAGTGATTCTAATACAGTTTCTGTTGTGGCAAGATCTCTAAGTTGCTCCATTTGTTCAATTGCCTCATTCTTTTCCTCAATTGACAGGTCTGCTGATGCTACTTTTGTTTCCAATTCCTCTCTGCTTTTAGAGCGCTGATCAAGGAACTCCATGCGAAGTGTTTCAAAAACTTCATCGCCGGCAGCTTCCGTTACGATGTCCACTTCACCTTGGGCAGCTGTTTCTTCATTTTCAACTGAAGTTTCTTCATTTTGACCAGTAGTTCCTTCTTCTACATTCGCCATATCGGTTGCTTGCTGTGTTGGAGAAGTAACGTAATACACTGATAAAACGATCACAAGGCTTAACATTGTCAATAACCATACTGTTTGCTTTTTCAATAACATATTCTTTTCCCCCTTAATTTTTAGGCATTACCGCTACCCGGTGGCTTGGAACATCAAGCACCCTTGTCACAGATTCAATGATCCATTTTTTTACTTGTATATTATCAGCACCCTTGGCTACTACAAGAACGCCGCTGATTTTTGGCTTTTTCGTCTCTAATATAACAGGAACTTCCTTTTCGCCATCTCTAATTATGACCAGCTTCTCATCAGAAGATTTATCCTCGATGGATCGGTTTCCGCCTTCCCGGTCTGTTTCTTTGGTCACCTGAGTTTGGGAAGTAGTATCCTTTTGATAAACCTTTCGCTCGGTTGATTCTACATTAATGACAATAGTAGGATCACTCACACCCGCTATATCTTCAAGTGCTTCCCTCAGCTGGTTTTCATACCGGTCCTCGTATTCTTCCATTACAGAATCCTTGGAATCTTTTTTTCCGAAAGTCGGGATATCTTCTTCCTCAGGCTGAGCTCCGGTTTCCATTACCATCGATGCCTCCCGGTTATCGCTGCTCCACAGATCACTAATGAGCATGATTGCGACTCCGAATAAAAGGACAATTACGAAGTAGTGGTACTTACCTGTTTTCTTTCCGGGCTCAGTGCTCTCTTCTGACTCTTTCTTAAATAGATTTTTTAAGAATTCGAGCGGACCTTTATCAAATTTCATTTTTCTTTCCTGCACCTCCTTCAATCATGATCACTAGTTTGTCTTCTGATATATCCCATTTTTCTGAAAGCATATTTTTAATTCCATGGCTGCTTTCGTCTTTTGGAACACTTGTCGAAGTATCAATTTCTACTGGTTGAATTGCAGTGACTGCTTCTTCATTGGAGGTATCCAAATGAATGGAGACAGACAGGATGCTTTCTGGAAGATTCTCTAGATCGTCCGCTTTTAACTCGATATGTTTTACTGTTAAATCATATTTTTCGATCATCTCCTTTTCTACATCATCTTTCATTTGGACAGCCATCTGTTCTAAAATATATGCACGTTGTGAGGCTTGTATTTCTTTTTTCTTCATTTCTACTGAATTTTCTACTGAAGCTGTCTTGATTGAACCCTCCAGATTGATCTCTGCGATGGTTTGTTCAAAATCAGCACTGAATAATTTCATGAGCGGTGTCAGGATGATGGTAATCAGAAGAAGCCCCGTAACAACTTTTGTATATTTCTGCATATTGGAACTAGGGAGAAGCATATCGATTACACTGGCCAGCAAAATAAAAACAAGAATATTGGTGATCCACTCTGTTAAAAATGACATTTACTCCCCCCCTTATCTGACCATTAGAGTGATATTTCCTGCAGCAATCATGATGGTAATGCTGAGGAAAAACATGAACGATACAATCGCCAATGCAGCGAACACATAAATGATACTTTTGCTTATAGTATCCAGGCACGTGATAATCGGCCCTCCGCCTAAAGGCTGCAGCAGAGCGGCTGCGAGCTTATATATCAAGGCGATCATCAGGATTTTCATTGCAGGGAAGGCGGCAATCATTAAGAGAATCGCTACTCCAGCTATTCCTACAGTGTTCTTCAAAAGCACCGAGGCACTAATGACAGTGTCTGCCGCATCCGTAAACATCCTTCCAATAACAGGAACAAAGTTACCAGTGACAAACTTGGCGGTTCTGACAGTTATACCGTCTGTCACTGCAGCCGTGGCTCCTTGTACTGAAATGACACCAAGAAAAACGGTCATAAAAATCCCAAGCAGTCCGATACTCCAGTTTCTTAAGAGGTTTGCCAGCTGGGTTACCTTATACTGCGGTGATAATGTGCTGACAATGTTTAATAATGTGGATAAGAATAACAGCGGAAGAACAATATTTTGTATGAGAAGGCCGCTCGTATTCATCAAGAAAATAATGACTGGGTGAAAGAACGCCGCAGATACGAGCCCACCGGATGAAGCAATGAGTGCAAGCAGCAGCGGAATCAGTGCGATGATAAAATTCATCATCGTTCCAATTGCATCCTTGGTGTAATCAATCGCGACATGGAAGCTATTGAGTGCAATGATAATTAACACCATAAAAACAATAGCGTACGCGACTTTGCTGACATTTCCCCCTTCAAATGAATTTTGCAGAGATTGCAGAAACATACTGAAAATGGTCAGCAAAATCAAAGTCCCTAAAAGCTTTCCATTCATAATAAGCTCCTGGAAAGCAAAATGGAGTATACCCGAAAACCAGGCCTTAAATGAGAACTGCTTGTCCCCTTTGATGAAATCCACCAGACTGCCTTTTTGGCTTTCAGGCAAAAAACCTCCATATTGTGTCATAACATCTTCCCAGTATTCTTTCAATTCATCGATTTCCAGTCTTTCCAATTGCTCTTCTAGTAATTTTTCTCCCATTGGAGTGTTTTGTTCTGCGTCTTCTCCTTCAGCTTCTGCAGTGACTGTTCCAAGAATAAAGAATAATGTTGTACAAAATATCATTTGTAATATTCGACGCATTTCTTCACCTCTAAAGGCAGCTCTTGCTTTCTTAACTAGTTGGAATCATATTGATGATGGTTTCAATGAGGACAGTCAAGATCGGCACTGCCATTGCTAAAATTAGAATTTTTCCTGCTAATTCTACCTTTGCTGCAAGAGCCCCCTGCCCCGCATCTTTCGTTATATGCGAAGCAAACTCTGCAATATAGGCAATTCCAATGATTTTCAGGATCGTTTCGACATATATCATATTGATATTTGCGTTTGCTGCCAGTTTCTCGATCATCCGGATAATTTCATAAATTTGATCGACCAGGAAAAGGAAGATTGCACAGCCAACAAATACGACAAGAAGAAAAGCAAAGTTAGGCTTTTGTTCTTTTATAATCAAGGCGAGGAAAGTTGAGACCAGGGCAATACCTACTACTTGTATGATTTCAATGGCCTATTCCCCCTTCATCCTTGGAATAGAAACACTGACTTTATTTTTTGGAACAAATCATCAACGATCGAAGCGACCATGAATAAAATGTAAATAAAACCAAACAGGGTGACCCACTGGGCATATTCCTTCTTTCCGACCTGATCCAGTATGGTGTGAAGAAAGGCCACCACAATGCCAACTCCGGCAATTTTAAAAATAATATCTACGTCAATTCCCATCTTTTCTCCTCCTGATCACTACAGCAATAAAATGATGAGAAGCAGGCCTGAAAGAAACCCTAAACTTTTCGTCATTTTTTCATATCTTTTTTGCTTTTCCAGCGCTTCTGTTTCTTCCCGTTCCAAATGAGTCAATGTTAATAAAATATGTTTTTGCTGTGTTAATCTGTCATGCTTACCCAGACTTTCCCCGAATTGGGTGAGTATTTCATATTCTCTTGACTTGAACGCGGTCATTCTCCATACCTCTTTAAGACTTGCCTCCCAGGCTTCTTCGACAGTCGTTTCCTCGGTAGTGATTTTTTCAGCAAACACTTCAAAAAACCAGGATACCGGACGCTGAAGCTGTTTCGAAAGTTTTCTGGCGGCTTCGTGCAGGGGAGTATGCCCATACATGATTTCAGCTTCCAATGACTGAAGAGCCGATTTCAGTATTCTTAATTGCCGTGGACGCTCACTCAAATATCTTGACGCTTCAAATCCCGCCCAGGAGGTAGAGAGAATGATAAACACAGCACCGATGATTTTGATCATTTATGTCACGCTCACTTCTTTCAACAGCGATTCTCCCGCTTGATTTTTGATGTCCTTTATCTGACCGGGATGATCCCCTCTGGACAATTCAATAAATCTCTCTATAACATTCATTTCAACAATCTCTCTAAGATAGGGACGCTTCGAAATATCCTCCAATGAATGCCCATGGGTTGTCATTATCAGTGATATGCCGGCATTCACCGCTTCCAGGATGGCTTGGCCATCTTCCTTGCGCCCGATTTCATCGACGATGATGACATCCGGGCTCATAGAACGGATCAGCATCATCATTCCTTCTGCCTTCGGACAGGCATCCAGCACATCCACTCGGGGACCAAACTGAAGCTGAGGCACACCATGTACACAGCCGGCAATCTCAGACCTTTCATCTACGATTCCAACTTTGTACGGAGCAACCTTCTCTTCAGAGAGGCCTGTGGACACAATTCTCGCAATATCCCTAAGCATGGTGGTTTTTCCGGTTTGCGGGGCCCCGATTATCATGGTCTGCTTCCAGCCACCGTCATACAGATAGGGAATCAGTGGAGCAGCTAATCCGATGGCCTCCCTGGCAACCCTGATATTAAAAGAGGCGAGATGCCTGATTGCTTTCACCTTTCCCCCGTCAAGTATCACCTTTCCGGCAAGACCCACACGGTGGCCTCCTTCTATTGTGATATAGCCTCTTTTCAATTCCTCTTCCAATGTATAAAAAGAATGATTCGCAAGCTTATTGATGAGCTGCTCTCCATCTTTTCTTGTAACAACGTAAGGAAGAAAATAGGGTACACCTCTTGCTGTCACTTCTAGCGGCCGGTCAACCCTTATTCTTATTTCTTCAATCAGCGGCTGGATATGGGATGGTAAGCTATTGATTTTTTCGGCGATGACGGATGGGACGATTGATAGGATCTCTTCCATATTCCCTCCTCCTTATATTGCTGGCAGTTAATTTCTCTGATTGATTAGTACATGCCTTTTGTTATTAAAATGTATTCGAAGATTAAAAGAATATGACTTTATATTTCACTTGCGCGAGTATGAAAGATAATCCGCTTTAAAGCAGGGGAGGTTATAAAATTAAAAACGCAAGGGCACTGGTCAGCTCCGGCAGGCAAATGTTTCGAAGAGAAAAAGGCGGTCTTTCCTTTTTTTCTCTTCAGATACTTTGATTGCGAGGCAGTAAAGGGGGTACTTTTACCATGACTTGTAGGAAGAGAGTTTATATCGGCCGGGAATGATACATTCTTTGTAGATAGGTATGAAGATGGGACTGCTTCGGTCAGGAGTGCTCCTTTTTTGTGAAGATGTGTTTGAAGTTGGGGTGACTTCGGTAAGGAGAGATCCCTTTTCGGGAAGATGTGTTTGAAGATGGACCTGCTTCGGTCAGGAGTGCTCCTTTTTCGGGAAGATATGTATGAAGTTGGGGTGACTTCGGTCAGGAGTGCTCCTTTTTCGGGAAGATGTGTTTGAAGTTGGCGTGACTTCGGTTAGGAGTGCTCCTTTTTCGGGAAGATATGTATGAAGTTGGGGTGACTTCGGTCAGGAGTGCTCCTTTTTCGGGAAGATGTGTTTGAAGTTGGCCTGACTTCGGTCAGGAGAACTCCATTTTCGGGAAGATGTGTATGAAGATGGACCTGCTTCGGTCAGGAGAGCTCCATTTTTGGGAAGATGTGTTTGAAGTTGGCGTGACTTCGGTCAGGAGTGCTCCTTCTTCTGGAAGATGTGTTTGAAGTTGGCCTGACTTCGGTCCTCAGCAAGAACAAAAGCGCAATCGCCCTGTTCAGCCCCGACAGGCAAATGCTCCGAAGAGAAAAAAGGCGGTCTTACCTCCTATTACCTTCGGACATTTGACCCCGAGGGGCTGGACGTAGATAACTTTGTTAAGTTTTCTACAAGGTTGGATTTCATAAATTCCTAAACAACAAAAAAAGCTGGAAGGCTATGCCCTCCAGCTTTTGGGTCAATCACTATTATGCACGGGAAACGTATGAACTGTCCGTAGTGTTGATAACAAGAACGTCACCTTCGTTTACGAAGAATGGAACGTTCACCGTTAAGCCGGTTTCCACGGTTGCCGGCTTCGATCCGCCCGAAGTTGTATCTCCTTTGATGCCCGGCTCTGTTGCCGTCACGGTCAATTCAACTGTATTCGGCAGCTCGACACCCAGTGTCTCACCGTGATACATCATGATTTGAACTTCCATATTCTCTTTCAAGAACTTCAACTCATATTGAATTGCACTGCCATTCAATTCGATCTGATCGTAGGATTCTGTATCCATGAATACGTGCATATCTCCGTTCGCATAAAGATACTGCATTCTGCGATTGTCGATTTGCGCTTTCGCCACTTTCTCACCGGCACGGAATGTTTTTTCCTGGATAGCGCCATTGCGCAGGTTTCTTAATTTAGAGCGTACAAATGCTGCTCCTTTGCCTGGCTTAACATGCTGAAAATCCATAACTCGCCAAATTCCGTTATCTACTTCTATTGTAAGACCTGTACGAAAATCATTTACTGAAATCATGAGTGTTCCTCCTAATATTTGAATAGCCGAAGAATGGCTATTTACTGCTTGTTCATTATGTCATATTCTTTTTCTTACGGCAAAAAAACTTTTAAAGAATAATCAAATCTTTCGTTGAGTGTGTAAGAGTCTCGTTTCCATTCTCTGTAATGACCGTATCATCCTCTATACGCACACCGCCTATACCTTGAACATACACTCCAGGCTCGACGGTTACAATCATACCAGGCTTTAATACTGTTTCAGAAAGGTGGGATAACCCGGGACCTTCATGAACTTCTAGTCCAATTCCATGTCCTAGAGAGTGGCCGAAGTACTCGCCATACCCTTTTTCCTTGATGTAATCTCTTGCGATTGCATCTGCCTCGGCACCGGTCATTCCCGGTTTGATTCCTTCCATCGCTTTCAACTGTGATTGAAGTACGACATCATAGATTTCTTTCAATTTATCAGAAGGCTCGCCCACTGAAATCGTTCTCGTCATATCCGAACAGTATCCTTTGTAGTATGCACCGTAATCCAGTGTGATGAAGTCACCTTTTTCGATAACTTTATCACTTGCAACACCATGAGGAAGTGCCGAACGAAGGCCAGAAGCGACGATGATATCAAAAGAAGACGAAGCAGCTCCTGCTTTTCTCATAAAGAATTCAAGTTCATTAGATACTTCAAGTTCTGTTTTTCCTGGAGCGATAAAGTCAAGGATATGCTTAAATGCAGCATCTGCAATATCAGCAGCTTCCTTGATGATTTGCATTTCTGCTTCTGTCTTGACTAAGCGGATATCTTCAATTAAGCCGCTCACAGGAACAAGCTCAGCTCCAACTTTACTGCGGTAGCTTTCAAAAGCAGAATAAGTTAGGTAGTTCTTTTCAAATCCCAGTTTTTTGATACCGAGTTTCTCTGCTTGAGCCGCAACTTCATTAGGGATCGGTCCCTTATGCTGGACAATGTCAAATCCTTGAGCCTGTTCGGCTGCCTGTTCTGTATAGCGGAAATCCGTGATGAAAACGGCATTATCAGCCGTGATCAACGCCACACCTGAAGAACCTGTAAAACCTGTCATATAACGTCGGTTGTATGTACTCGTGATCAATATACCATCAATATTGTTTTCGGAAAATTTCTCTCTTAATTTTTCAAGTTTGCTCAACCTCTTCATCTCCCTTATGATTTTTTATAAGAGCCTGCAGGGCAAGTTCATATCCAAAGAGACCCAGACCGACAATTTGGCCGGCTGTCATTTCTGCGAGAACGGATGTATGTCTGAAAGTTTCTCTTTTATGAACGTTTGAAATATGAACTTCAATTACTGGAACATCGATTCCTGCTATGGCATCTCTTATCGCATAGCTGTAATGAGTGAAGGCGCCAGGATTAAAAATAATACCGGTATATCCTTCATCTTCAGCCATGTGGATGAAATCAATGAGTGCCCCTTCATGGTTTGATTGTTCCGCTGTCAGTTCATACCCAGCCGCCCGAGCAGCTTTCTTCATATTGCTTTCAAGCTCATCAAGCGTGGTTGTTCCATAAATTTCAGGTTCCCGTTTTCCTAAGCGGTTTAGGTTGGGACCATTAAGCAGAAGAATCTTATCCATATGTATTCACCCATAAAAATAGAATGTTCAACATGAACATTCTAACACAAACTAAATGACAAACCTACTACAATGTCTGCACCCTATTGACTTGCTCCTTCAACTTTTTCTTGTTGATGGCGAAGTTCATTCTCTTCATAAGAAATAGAGTAGCCAATGAATACTCCAAATAAGATATAGATGCAGGCAGAGGTTATAAGCGTGTTATAATCGGTATCTGTCAACGCTTTCATGCTCGGAAACAGAGGATTCAAAACGAGAAACACAACCAGCATTATAGCTAAGCCGTAGCCCGCCCCCACCCACATGGACTTTAGCTTCCTTAATGCAGCGTAGTATACGAGTGCAGCCCCGATGGAGATCAGTCCGTAGGCCAAAATTGAAATGACAATTCCCAGCCAGCTGTCCTTCCAATTACCTGCAGCCCATGGCTCAAGAATGATGTTCGGTTCAAGTTTTGTGAAGGAGAACATATAGCAGATGTACGCGATTCCACTCCATAGTATTCCCCCAGCGAATCCGGTAGTGACCACCATTCCTATAAATGACAGGGGCTTCTCCTGCTTATTCTGTTCCAGCTTCTTATCACTTGATGGTTCTTCTTCTCTTGCAGACATATAAACACCTCCAATGGGTAGTATGTCCATTTCCATAAAAGTATTGCATACTCTGCTCATATTGTAAGGAAGAGAGATTTCAAGTGAAAAAGTACCATTAATTAGTAAGTTAGGGATGAAAGCAAGCTGACTTTTTTCTAAAAAGTATAGGACTTTCCGAACTGATTTAATCTGCTTTTCATGATTCATATCTGATTAAAGAAAGCTGATTAAAATCTGAATCCATTAATTTAAAAGGCTCTGTTAGTGGATTTTCACGGTGAACTAGGGTGTGTATTTCGGTATTTTTATTAGGCTCTGTTAAAGAGTGTTGGTGTTATTTCAAAGGGTATGTTGACTTCCACTCCGGGTGTACGACTCCGCGGGGCGGGCGGTGAGCCTCCTCAGCTTCATCAAAAGCGGAAGCGGCCGTTCAGCGACGTACAGATTTTAGGGCTCTCGTATGAGATAAAGGAATCACGAAGAGCGATAGCGATTCGATGATGACTTATCTATATAAAGTGTAAAGGCCCCGCTAAGCGGCGTACGGACTGGACTGACTCCGCATGAGATAAAGGAAACACAACGAACGCAGTGAGTTGATGTTGACTTATCGCAAGGAGGAGGCAGGGAAGTCAGCTAGCCGCTGGGGCCTTGCAGCTAGATTAGCAAGGAGAGAGACCGAAATCTGCTAGTCGTTGGCCGTTGAAGCTGGATTCGCTTCCGGGGTCTCACCTGTCCCGCTATTCCCGCAGGAGGTCGAACACCCTCCGCTCCAGTCAACCTATCCGGAGGAAATGAGAATCCATTGTAAGTTGGAAGAAACAATTTCTCTATATAAACGCTGGGTGATTCACAATAAAATTTAAAGGACCAGCAAATTGATTAACCCGCATTTTTTAGGTTCTTAATTGTGGTAATGCCTTATTAAGGGTACCATGAACCCAAAACATCTAATAACAACAATATTAACTAACAGAGCATTTTATTAAATAGCAATCCATGTTACGAAAAGAGTTTTAAAGAAAATTGATCTCCACTCTCTAAATATGGGTTAAATTGCTGCATTTTTTCAGAAAACAGCCATTCTAAAAGAATTTAGAGAAAACTAATGTGTAAAAAATAAATTATAATTACGGTTAAAAAAGCCAGAAATAGTCTAAAATATAGATAAAGGACTACTTTGCTTTTTATTCAGTTTCAAAGGAGGTGACCTTCTTGAGTGCTCGTACAATAATAGCAGGGGCCATAATACTTTTTGCCTCAATCGGGTTGGTTTCCATGCTTATAGGAGATCCCCTTGCACTTCTTCAAAGAATAATCATATTTGCAGTGATTGCCGGCGTCATTTATTTTGTATTCCGAAAAGTGATGATGGGTGGGAGCGGCAAAGGACAAAACAAGGAGCAAAAAGCTTTCCTGAAGGCAGCAAGACAATCCAAAAAACGGTATAACCCTAAAAAAGCGTCAGCAACAGTTAAAGCAAGTGCTGCAAATCCGTTCCGAAAAAAGTCACATCGAAAAAAATCCCATGCTAACCTAACGGTGATTGAAGGTAAAAAAAATAAAAAAAATCGAGCCTCTCTCTAAGCTCGGTTTTTTTATTTTTGTATTTATCTCAGCAGCCAGTGCCTTATTTGAGATTCTCTTCTATTGTGGACATCAGCCTTCCCAAACTTGTGATGGCTATAAGAACCATTATTAAGGTGCAAAGAAGCTCCCCTATCTGTTTCGCTGCATAACCGAGGTCATCTCCACCTGTCAGGCTGGAGCACTGACAGTTTCCTCTTTCTAATGTAAAGACTTCTAGCCATAACTCCAGCTTTGTAAGAATTCTTTTGCCATGTTGTATCCATACAAGGTTAATTCTCTTTTTTTCTCATCGGTAAGCTCAAACTCTGTTGTCAGAACCCCTTCTGTTGGGATAAAAATGATATTGGAAGAATGCTTTCTGGAAATATAACGAGAATCATGCGCATCTTTCATCGTCTGAAATAGTGCGCCATACATCTCAATCGCATTTCGTATTTCGTTTTTAGGTCTTTCCAAAGCCTCATGACTGAGTTTGATTCCCAGCACAGGCCTGACCTTCTTTGTATTTTCTTTATCAAAAAGCCACATCGGAAAATTACTTAAGACTCCTCCATCGACTACCAAACTTAATCCATCCAAGGATTTCATTCTTACTGGTTCAAAAAAATACGGCAGGCTGGCACTCATCCTGATTGCTCTGGCCACTGGGAACGTTTCTTTGGGTATCCCGTATCTCTCCAGATCATCAGGAAGCACCATCAGCCTGCCATTTGAAAGGTCAGAAGCAACAACCCTCAATGCTCCCGGTCTAAGGTCTGCAAACGTGTATATACCCCTGACTTTTAACTTATCTTCTATCCACTGTTCGAGAGCATCTCCCTTATACAGCCCTAATTTCCAATATACTTTCAGCCAACGAATGAATGGCAAAGAATAAAGCAATGTACTTTTATCCAGTAAATCCGGTAAATCAATTTCATCCATAATACTAATCAGGTTTTCACTTTTATACCCCGCTGCAATGAATCCGGCAATAATAGCACCCGCGCTCGTTCCTGCAAGCCGTTTGAAGTTCATCCCTCTTTCTTCAATCGCCTGGTACGCCCCAATCAAGGCTAGCCCCTTGATCCCACCACCTGAAAATACACCATCTATGTTCACGGAACCATCCCCTTCGAAGTTTCCTTATAGAGGATGTTCAAAAAGTCCGGTGAAAAATGACAAGACGAACTTCTTCGTCGGCTGGCATTTAGTTCCTCGCATATTATTAGCATACGTTCCGGTACTAAAAGCTGCACCGCCTCGAAATTCTCGGTCCTTTTTATCCTCCTTTTTGAACACGCACTTATAACTTTCTTATTCAGATCGAAGGGTTTTAGAATAAAAAAGGTCAAATCTATAATACTTTCCCGCCTCACAGCAGAAAGAGGTCCTGTCTCTCTTAACACTTTGAAGTACTATTAGCTGATAGACAAAACACAAAAAAGAAGGGGAAACGAGTTCTCCTTCTTACTTATATTATAATCCGCATTTCAGCTGAGCTCCACAGTTGGTACATGTGTTGCACCCGCCCATATCTTTGATGGTCCCTTTTCGGCAAACTGGACAAGTGTTGCCTACTTCAGAGCCAATTGTCACGTCTGTTGACCGCACATCCTGGATGGTATCGATAAGGACAACCGGCTTTTTGCCTTGAGGTACCGCTTGCTCTGATTCCTCTTCATCAAAACTGTTTTCTTCTGCCTTTAAAGTCAGAACCTGTGAATCACGGCTTCCATCCACATAGACTGTACCGCCCTTGGCACCGCCTTTGTACAATCTTTCATATACACCTTGAACCTGGTCTACTGTGTAGCCTCTAGGTGCATTGACTGTTTTTGAGATAGAGCTGTCGATCCAGCGCTGGATGACACATTGAACGTCTGCATGTGCTTCAGGTGCAAGTTCCATGGAAGAGACGAACCACTCAGGGAGGTTATCCGGGTTTACCTCCGGGTTGCGGTCAAGATACTCTTGAACGATTTCCGCCTTTACCTCGATGAATTTCCCCAAACGTCCGCTTCTATAATAAGAGAAGGAGAAGTAAGGTTCAAGACCTGTAGCCACCCCCACCATCGTTCCTGTGCTGCCAGTTGGGGCAACAGTGAGGAGGTGGGAGTTGCGGATGCCATTATCCATGATGGACTGACGGACATCCTCAGGCATCTTGCTCATATAGCCTGTATTGATAAATGCCTCTCTCAGGCGGTTCGTTTCTCCTTCTGTCTCACCTTGAAGAAACGGGAAGCTGCCTTTTTCCTTTGATAATTCGACAGAAGCACGGTAAGCCGTCACGGCAATGGCTTCGAAAACATCATCAACAAGCCTCTTACCTTCCTCTGAACCGTATTCTTTCTCGCAGTAGATCAATAAATCGGCAAGCCCCATAACCCCAAGTCCGACACGGCGTTCTCCGAGTGCCTGCTTTTTGTTCTGTTCAAGGAAATAAGGAGTTGCATCGATTACGTTATCCTGCATACGCACGCCGACTTCTACTGTCTTCTTCAGCTTTTCAAAATCGACTGTTTTATTTTCTTTGTCTGCAAATTGTGCAAGATTAACAGCTGCGAGGTTGCAGACGGAAAATGGTGCGAGTGGTTGTTCGCCACAAGGATTAGTCGCAACAACCTTCTGTCCATAGGCTTTTGCATTCGTCATGTCGTTGGCATTATCAATGAAGAAGATACCTGGTTCAGCCGAATAAGTCGCACATACATTGATTAGATTCCACAGTTCTTTCGCTTTCATCTTTCTGTACGTACGGACCTTGTAGCCCATCTCTTCCCATTCTCTTACATCACCGACTTCATGCCAGTTTTCATTATAGAACTTCATCTCTTCTTCATCATATTTCTCAACATCAGGGAAACGAAGGCTGTATTCTTCATCTTTTTCCACGGCTTCCATGAAATCGCTTGTCAGACAGACCGAAATATTCGCGCCTGTAAGGAATTCAGAATTATGGACAGAGTAAGTACCGCCCGTTCTCAGCTTCTCTTCAGCTTCCTTGATGATCTTGTCCGAAAATCCTCCCAGCCCGGGAATCTGCTTGTAATTAATGATTCCTTGATACATATCTTGTTCCTGTGCTGTAAGAGGAGTAAATTTCAATTTATCCTGTGCAGCTTTTTTGATCTGCTCATCTTCTGTATTTTCAAGAAGATACCGCAGAATACGCGGGTTTTGCATCTTTGAAATGATGAATTCAATGATGTCCGGGTGCCAGTCTGACAACATGATCATTTGGGCCCCACGTCTTGATCCACCCTGTTCAACAAGATGTGTCAGCTTCGCAATATCATCCAGCCATGATACAGATCCAGATGATTTTCCGTTCACTCCCCGAGCCAGTGTGTTTCTCGGCCTTAAAGTCGATCCATTCGTTCCGACTCCGCCGCCGCGGCTCATAATCTCCATCACTTGTTTGCGGTGGTCAGAGATTCCGTCCCTTGAATCTTTCACGAAAGGCATGACATAACAGTTGAAATAAGTGACATCCGTATCTGCTCCTGCTCCGTAAAGAACACGGCCAGCAGGGACAAAATTCATATTGACGAGTTCATGGTAGAATTTCTCGAACCATTCCTGTCTTTTTTCTTCTGTCGTCTCCACACTCGCAAGCCCAGTTGCGTTTCTTCTGGCGATTTGTTCATAGAAGATCTCAAGCGGCTTTTCTATCACATCCAGGGAACGATTGACAATCCCTGTTTCAGCTTCCTGGGGATTATCAATAGAACTTCTATACTCCTCAATGATTAATACCTCTGCCTGCTTGTTCTCCCAGTCAAGGCTCTTAATGAAGCCAAGTCCCCTGGCAGGAAATTTTGGATCTTCCTTAATTGTTAATACAACAAAATCTCCTTCAGTAAGGGTGATCTTTTCCGTGTCTTTAAATGAATAGCGGTCAATCATTACGAGGCGGGATACACCTTTGTGTGTAATGTGCATATCCGGGGTTATGGGATGGACTTGCGGGAACATACCGATCGCTTTATTCAGACTCTCTCTGTTAACTTTCAGTTCTTGTTTGGATACGACAGACATAAGTACAACTCCTTATTAAACTACTATATTGAACAGCTTCTGTTTCTATCATTGTTGGTTTTATCAGAAATAAATTTATCACAGCTAAAATGTAAAATCAACTTTTATACACTATATATAGTGTATAAAATATTTTTCGACACACCATATATTGTGTTTAGTTCTATTAGAATCTTTTTTGTCAAACTGAAAATATGCTGTAAAAAGGAGCAAAAGGAAGGGAATGATAGATTAGCCAGCACGAATCAACAAAACACGACAATTTTCAAGGTTGAAAAATACACACCTCTTCTTAACCCTTTTACAAAAAGAAAAAAGCGATTTTCATCGCTTTTGGAGTTCCAAAAAATTTTATTATGTTTCGTATACAATACTATTACCTTTTAAAATTCCACTCTTCAGATTCGTATCTCTTTTTAGCAAGATCCTCTACATATTGTGTTTCTTCCTGAGAAAGCTCATATGGTTCAAGCTCAATGCCCAACCCCTCCTCAAATCCTTCTTTAAAAGCAGCTTTCGCCATCTCCAGGGTTATTTTTTTACTGCTGATTTCATTAACCGCTACAGCTTTGCTCTTGAAGGCCCGCTGCATCCGCTCCTTCACACGGTCATTTGGATATTTGAAGAGGCTGAATAATTTATCTTCATCCAGGTCAAGTAAAATAGAGCCATGCTGGAGAATGACACCTTTTTGGCGAGTCTGGGCACTGCCGGCTACTTTTCTGCCTTCCACAACCAGTTCATACCAGCTCGGGGCATCAAAACAAACTGCAGAGCGTGGACTTTTCAACCCCTGTTTCTCTTCTTCTGTCCGTGGTACAGCAAAATATGCTTGGAGTCCCAAAGCTCTGAACCCTCTGAGTATTCCTTCTGATATTACCCGGTAAGCCTCTGTAACTGTCTTTGGCATTTCCGGGTGCTCTTCTGTTACGATCACACTATATGTAAGTTCATGTTCATGCAGGACGCCCCTTCCGCCAGTCGGTCGGCGTACAAAGCCCAAGCCGTGTTCTTTCACAGCTTCCATGTTGATTTCTTTCTCAACCTTCTGGAAATAGCCTACTGAAAGAGTTGCGGGATTCCATCCATAAAACCGGATGACAGGAGGGATTTTCCCTTCACTATGCCAATCAAGCAGTGCTTCATCTAGTGCCATGTTATAGGACGGAGAACAATTTCCCGAGTCGATATATCGCCAAACTTCTTTCGTCATAACTTCATACCTCTTTTACTCTTAATAAGTTGATTTCTAGTCTATCAAAGTATAAGAAAAAAACAAAGAAGAATAGACTGTTCTGCTTACAACGGGACTTTAAGAAATCAATCTATAAAGGTCTGCTGCATCGCCCTTGAGGAATAAGCTTTTCCAACTTAATCGTGAGAACTTGAAGTTAAGTATAAAATCACGTTTTATTTCCATTGAACTCTGCTTCCCCCCTCAAAAGTCACATACCTTTCAAAAAGAAATCTTGTCCTCCTCACCCCTGAATAATATAATAGAGATAGATTTCTTTTGTATCTGCACAGAAGAGAGAATATACTAGAGATTAGTGAATTTTGAAAGGGGTCAGGAACTTTGTCAGGATTTTATTTTTTATTAATAGTTTTAGGAGCGATCATTGTTTATTCAATAATCACGTTTTTGTTGCAAAAACGTACTGTAAATACTCTAACGGAAGAAGAATTCCGTTCAGGATATCGTAAAGCACAATTAATCGATGTCAGGGAATCGAATGAATTTGAAAACGGCCACATCCTCGGCGCAAGAAATATTCCGCTTTCTCAACTGAAACAAAGAAAACAGGAAATTCGCAATGACCAGCCGGTATACTTATACTGCCAGAGCGGT
The DNA here is from genome assembly GCA_051750065.1 of Bacillota bacterium. GTDB lineage: Bacteria > Bacillota > Bacilli > Bacillales > Bacillaceae_B > Rossellomorea. The sequence continues at coordinate 477,870 of JBNJJI010000002.1, read as the reverse complement.
ATGCGCAGCGGCAGAGCGGCACAAATGCTTCGACGCAAAGGATATAGGGACCTTCACCAACTAAAGGGCGGGTTCAAGAAATGGAATGGAAAAGTGAAAAGAAAAAAATAAGATTATAAATAAAAAAGCCGAACCCAAGGTGGTATCGGTTTTTTTATTTGACTGTTTCCTAAAAGGTTAGGGCCTTTTTTTTATTGGATCGATAAACGCCACCAGTGGAGTCGTGCGCCTGGAGCGGAAATCCATAACTTTCCACCTCAATCTTTGCGAAAAAGAGCAACGAGTAAAAACAGAAATTTAACTCAAGAAGTCATCTTCACTTCAGTTGAAATACCCAATTCCTCCGGTTTAATATCAACAGAGCTGGGCAGTGTACGTAACTCTTTGTCAAATAACCATACTACAGAAACAATGATCACTCCTGCGGCTGAACTGACAAATACAGCAGTCGGATTGACAGCATCAGCCAGATAACCTCCCAGCAAAGATCCAAAAGGCATGGCAGCTGCCCCTAAGGAAGCTGTCACAGAAAAAATCCTTCCCATTAAATGATGAGGGACAATCGATTGTATTGCTGCACCCATGATGACGTTTGTTGCTCCAATTGGTATCCATGAGAGTCCAAAGAAAATGATACTGAAAGCGGTTGAAGGAAGAAACCCTGATATCATCCAACAGCTGCCACCCAGGAAAAATAATACGATTACCAGCCTGCCGAGTGAATATTTCTCAAAGAAAGAAGCTGACAACGCGCCGATCAATGCCCCTCCTGAGATGGCTGCCAAGTATAACCCATAAGCCTCTGATCCTCCCCGGAGATCTGCAAATGCGGGCAGCACAGCGTATGTCGAACCGATAGCAAAGTTGGCTGCAATGGATCCTAATAAAAATTTTGCCAGTTTCGATCTGAAGACAATTCCGAATCCTTCAGCTAAATCTTTCTTGTATGAGTTGGCTTTCTCTTTAATGGTAGTATTTACTGTTCCAACTGCTTTCTCTTCTCCTTTTAAATTGATCAATCTGAATAGAATGGCCGCTAAGATGAAAGTTACAGCATCAATCATGTATAAGGTAATCGCTCCTATCATAGCAACCATAATACCGGCAATGGCGTTAAAGGCTAAGTCAACACCTTGATAAGCAAAAGAAAAGAGCGAGTTTCCTTTCACAAGTTGATCTTTGCGAATGAGTCTCGGCAGTAATGCTGATTGCCCAGGATAAGCAAACTGTTCAATAGCGGATATGATCGGCATGATTACCAAAATAAAAGTTACACTGAGAAACCCGCCATAATGAGCTATAGGAATAAGAAGCACAAGTCCCGCCTGTAGTATTTGAGTCCAAACTAATAGCTTTTGAATCTGAAATTTATCAACAATGGGCCCTGTCAAAAATTGCAGTGTTCCCGGCAGAAGAGTCAAAAATCCTGCAAGTCCCGTGTAAAAGGCGCTGCCTCCTAATTCAAAAACAAGCCACATAGCAGCTACGTAATAAAGACTGTCGCCCATATTCGTTACCATTCTTCCAAAAAATAAAGCAGCAAAATTAGGATTCTTCATCAATAGCTCTTTCATATTTAAAACTCCTCTCTAATACGGTTATTTTTTTTACTGTCTTCTTAAAAAAAATTGGGCAATGAATTGTATTGCATAATAAAATACTTTTCTCGGTTAAAATTATTTTACCGTTAGGGCTGGAATAAGGAGATTCCTATCCGAATCTCCTTCTTTATCATTCATCTTCTTCGCTCTTTGAAATTCTCTTTGCGTAATTGGATTCTTCTACTTGGAAACCGTATCCTGACATAAAATAATACTTGGCGTCAGGGTGATGTTCATCCTCTTTCTCACGGGTTTGAAGTTCTTCCAGTAGCTCGAAGTATTTCTTTGTAAACCATCTGAAGTTTTCTTCTGTAACTTTTGTTTCCCATGAAGTTGCAAGAATGTTCCAATCTGCCGGATCTCCAGGTCCCGCTTCTTCAAAAGCTTCACTTGGTGCCTCCATAAGCCTTGCCATGTTTCTATCCAGCATGCCATAAAGCATTTGTCTTTTGGTATTGCTGATCTCCTCTTTGTGAGGCATGAGGCTGGCGTCTGGATAAAACCCGCTGGCAACCGACTGATAAAACTTTTGCATGATTCCATTCTTCTCTTCTGTCTTGACGATTTCAATCAATCCGAGTTTTTCAAGTTCTCGAAGATGGTAATGAATTCGGGCACGGGAAAGATCAAAAATCTCTGAGAGCTGTTGTCCTGTATAGGGACTCTCAACAAGCCTTAACATCAACTTTACCCTGAACCGGTCACTCAAAGCTTTTAACTGATTGTACTCCCTGATAATCATCATTGGTTTCAAATTTTTCACCACTGTTTTTTTTACTCGGTTAAATTATTTTTACCGGTTAAGTTTAATTTATCAAATAAGTTAAGTTTTGACAATACCCAAATAAATTTTTTCTCCATTACTTTGCGAGAGGTACAGAATTTTTCTATTTCTAATGAATTCATGTAAAAAAGCTCGACAGCACTTTACTTCGCAGAATATAAAAAAAGGATGCCCTAAAGGACATCCTTTTACTGTTACCCTTCTTTTGTATAACGTAATACTGGCTTACGGGCAGCAAGTGTTTCATCAAGCCGTTTGATGACAGTAGTATGAGGTGCTTCCTGTACAATTTCAGGATTTTCCTCTGCTTCTTTGGAAATTTGAATCATTGCATCGATGAAATCATCAATTGTTTCTTTAGATTCTGTTTCAGTCGGCTCGATCATCATACACTCTTCTACATTCAACGGGAAGTAGATGGTTGGCGGATGGTAGCCGAAATCCAGCAGGCGTTTAGCGATATCCAAAGTACGCACTCCCAATTTCTTCTGACGCTTTCCGCTTATGACAAACTCATGTTTACAATGGCGGTCGTAAGGCAAATCAAAGTGCGGAGCGAGTCTTCGCATCATGTAATTGGCATTAATAACCGCATTTTCCGTTACTGCCTTTAACCCATCAGGACCCATTGTGCGAATGTACGTGTATGCACGAACATTGATGCCGAAGTTGCCGTAGTAAGGCTTCACACGGCCGATAGACTGAGGACGATCATAATCAAATAGATATCCTTCTTCTCGTTTAACAAGAATTGGTTTAGGAAGGTATGGCAGCAAATCCGCTTTCACACCGACAGGCCCGCTTCCGGGTCCGCCTCCCCCATGAGGTCCCGTGAAAGTTTTGTGAAGATTAAGATGGACAACATCAAAGCCCATGTCTCCTGGACGGGCTTTGGACATAACGGCATTCAAGTTAGCTCCATCATAGTAAAGCTTACCACCTGCTTCATGTACAATTGCAGCCATCTCTAAAATATTTTCTTCGAAAAGGCCCAGGGTATTCGGATTCGTCAGCATCAATGCAGCTGTATCCTCACCCACAACCCTCTTCAAATCTTCCATATCCACAAGTCCGTTGTCATCTGACTTGACAGTAACAGTCTCAAAGCCTGCAACTGTTGCAGAAGCAGGGTTCGTACCATGAGCAGAGTCAGGAACGATGACCTTTGTACGTTTATCATCTCCATTTGCTTCATGGTAAGCACGGATCATCATTAACCCTGTCCACTCCCCATGTGCACCTGCAGCAGGTTGAAGTGTCACTTCGTCCATCCCTGTGATTTCTTTTAGGTGCTCCTGTAAATCAAACATCAACTCTAATGCTCCCTGGACACCTTCTGTTTCTTGAAGCGGGTGAAGATGGGCAAAGCCATTGAATCTGGCCACATTTTCATTAATTTTTGGATTGTATTTCATAGTACAGGATCCTAATGGATAGAAACCGGAGTCCACTCCGTGATTACGCTTGGACAGGGCTGTGTAATGGCGCATGATATCCAGTTCGGAAACTTCCGGAAGCTCTGGTGCTTCTTCCCTAGTATATTCTGCCGGAATTAATTCAGACAAATCAACTTGAGGAACATCCATTTCAGGCAGACTGTAGCCGGTACGTCCTTCTTTTGATAATTCAAAAATGAGAGGCTGATCGTTCTTATTCATGATAATCCCCCAATTCTTTAGCAAATGTATCGATTTCTTCTTTTGTACGAAGTTCTGTAACCGCTACAAGCATATGATGATTTAGATCGGAATCAACCAGACCAAGATCGTATCCTCCGATGATTCCTTTTTGAAGCAGAGCTGAATTAATTTCTTTTACAGGGCGATTGGTTTTAATGACAAACTCATTGAATGAAGGACCTTCGAATGCAGCCGCCAAACCATTTTGTTTAAGAGCTTCTTTTGCATAATGCGCTCTTTGGATGTTTTGGACTGCCATTTCCTTGACCCCGTTCTTTCCTAAAGCCGTCATTGCAACGGAAGCAGCAAGAGCATTCAGGGCCTGGTTCGAACAAATGTTGGAAGTCGCTTTATCTCGGCGGATGTGCTGTTCACGCGCCTGAAGAGTCAATACGAATCCGCGCTGACCATCTTCATCAACTGTCTGGCCGACAAGGCGCCCAGGAACTTTACGCATCAGTTTCTTTGTGACCGCGAAGTATCCGCAATGCGGTCCGCCGAATGCAGCAGGGATTCCAAACGGCTGCGCATCACCTATAACAATATCTGCCCCCAGTTTGCCAGGAGGTGTCAGGACACCCAAAGCCAATGGATTGGAAGATACGACAAACATCGCTTTCTTATCATGAACAATTTTCTCGAGCTTCGCTAATTCTTCGATTCTTCCAAAGAAGTTAGGATATTGAACAACCACGGCGGCAATTTCGTCAGACATCATTTCCTCTAATGCCGCTTCATCCGTCACCCCGTTATTATGAGGAATTTCCACAACTTCGATATATTGTCCTTTCGCGTAAGACCGCAGAACATCTCTTGATTCAGGATGGACTGTACTTGAAACTAGGACTTTCTTCCTTTTCGTCTGCCCGGCACTAAGCATAGCTGCTTCAGCTAGAGCTGTACCTCCGTCATACATAGAAGAGTTGGCCACATCCATACCAGTCAATTCGCAAATCATTGTTTGAAATTCAAAGATCGCCTGAAGTTCACCCTGAGATATTTCAGGCTGATATGGTGTATACGCTGTGTAAAATTCCGAACGTGACAATACATGATCCACAATAACGGGCATGTAATGGTCATAAACCCCTGCACCAATAAAGGAAGTATGAGAACGCAAGTCTGCATTTTTCGAAGCCATCTTGCTTAATTCCTTCATCAAAGTGGTTTCAGGTTCCGCCTTCTTAATGTTGTATTCCCCTTTGAATCTTACTTTTTCAGGAATATCTTGGAACAGCTCATCAACAGAACTGACTCCTATTGTTTCCAGCATTTCCTTTTGATCTTGTTCTGTCATTGGTAAATAACGATGCTTCATAAGGAATCCCCTCCCTGCTACTTCTTTGGTCTTTTATAAAATGGTGTAGGCACTACTTTCGCTTTAATCTTCTTATTGCGGATCTCCACAAATAGTTCAGTATCTAAGCCGCTGTATTCGGATTTAATGAGAGCCAGCCCGATATTTTTTTTCAGTGTCGGAGACTGTGTACCTGTAGTAACCTCACCGATCTCTTCGTCATTTAAGTACACTTTATAACCATGACGGGGAATTCCGCGCTCCAGCATTTCAATACCGGCAAGCTTTCTCGGAGCTCCCTCTTTTTTATGTCTAGCCAATGTTTCTTTTCCATAGAAGTTTGCTTCTTTATCAACCTTAACGGCAAAACCGATGCCTGCTTCTATTGGGGTGATATCTGCAGAAAGCTCTTGTCCATATAGAGCAAGGTTCGCTTCAAAACGGAGAGTATCACGTGCTCCCAAGCCGCATGGAAGGATGCCTTCGGGCTCGCCGGCTTCCAGGATAGCTTTCCATAGATCTGAAGCGCTTCCAGCCGGACAATAAATTTCAAATCCATCTTCACCTGTATAACCTGTTCTTGAAACAAGTGCTTTGATGCCGTTTAAGTCTACTTCATCTTGGAATTTAAAAAATCCAATATCGCTTAATGTCGTGCCTTTGGCCAGCTTTTGCAGGATTTGTTCTGCAAGAGGTCCTTGAATAGCCAATTGGGCATATTCTTCGGATAAGTTTTTCAGTTCAACATTTTCTTCAACATGATCTTCGAGCCATTGAAAGTCTTTTTCAATGTTTGAGGCATTAACAACCAAAAGGTAATAGTGATCCTCAATCTTATAAACCAGCAGATCATCAACAGTTCCGCCATTTTCATAGCACATGGCTGTATACTGGGCGCCGCCGTCTTTGATGCGTGAAATATCATTTGTCATCATTTTTTGCAAGTAGTCGAGTGAACCTCTTCCCTTGACCTCGATTTCTCCCATATGAGAAACATCAAACAATCCGGCTTTTGTGCGCACAGCTTCATGCTCTTCCTTGATACTTGAAAATTGCACCGGCAGCTCCCAGCCCCCAAAATCGATGCACTTCCCGCCATTTTCTTTGTAGACTTGAAATAAAGGCGTACGTTTCAATTGTGTCATTGTAGTTCCCCCTTTGCCTGATATCTTCATTCTTCGAACCTTCTTTACTAGTTCAGACCGGATTTACAAAAGCAGTATTTCGAACACAAAAAAAAGACAGAACAACCCCTAGATAAGGAATTCTCTGTCCTTTCACCTGAAAGTTTACCATAAGATGGCTTTCTTCGTGGGTGGCTTCGTAAAAACTGAAACACTCTCCAGAGGTGCGTCCGGCAAGAGTCTTTTTGCCTGAGAGATTCACAAGAAATTTGCTTGCTCCTTCGGCGCTGTCATCCAACAGTCTCTCCTCTTGCTTTCATTCGCCAATATTCATTGAATAAATTGGTCATACTAACAATATAAAGAATTCTGCTCGAAATAGAATGTTCGGTTTTTTACAAATTTCTAAACTTTAAAAATCTACTTACATCCTATCATTAACAAAGCATTTTCGGCAATCATTTTTATGATGAAAATAAGGAGTTGTTTTTATGGACGTAGAGGTACTTTTCGATGACAGCTGGAGCGTGGAATTTGATTCCCGCATTGAGAAAGACGGCCCCTGGTCAGATTGGGATCTTTTCAAGCTGGCAGTCGAAGTGGAGGAACATACCGTTATTCCGAACTTTGAAGGATTGCAGGCACCGAAACATTTGTCGAGCCTCACCCCCCTTCCTCATCAACTTGAAGTTGCAAGAAAAGTAGTAGAGTCTATGAATGGGAAGGCAATATTAGCTGATGAAGTTGGACTCGGAAAGACGATAGAAGCTGGATTGATTTTAAAAGAATACATGATTCGGGGACTTGTAAAGAAAGTATTGATTCTTGTTCCGGCATCACTTGTTTCTCAATGGGCCATTGAACTGAATTCAAAATTTTTCATCCCGGCTGTGGCCCAGAAGAAAAGTTATGTCTGGGATCAGTGTGATATTGTCATATCTTCAATAGACACAGCCAAAAGAAGCCCGCATAGAGAGAAGGTTTATGAACAGGACTACGATCTTGTCATTATCGATGAAGCTCATAAACTGAAAAACCATAAGACGAAAAACTATGAGTTTGTTCAGAACTTGAAGAAGAAGTTCTGCCTTCTTCTTACCGCTACCCCCATCCAGAATCGTGTAGAGGAAATTTTTCATCTGGTATCTCTGTTGAAGCCAGGTCATCTTGGCAATGAATCAGGGTTTACTGAGAAATACAAAAAAGGAAAAAGAGCTGTGGGAAATGATGCTCATCTTAAAGACTTGGTCAATAAGGTAATGATTCGGAACCGCAGAAGTGATACCGGCATCGAATGGACCAAGCGCCATGTCAAAACCGTTCTCATTGATTTCACTGAGCAGGAAAGAGATCTTTATGACAGCTTCAACGTGCTGAAGGGACCGTATGATGAATGGGCATCAAGCTCGTTCTCCCTGTTGACACTGCAGAGGGAGGCATGCAGCAGCCGGGAAGCAGTATTCTACACTCTGAAAAATATGCTACAGCGCCAAGAACAACCTTCTCCTCTTCTTACCCAAAGAGTCAATGACTTGATGAAAAAAGTTGAACAGGTTCAGACTAATTCAAAGGCGCAAGAAGCACTTAAAATTATTCAATCGGCCAATGATAAGGTAATCATCTTTACAGAATATCGGGCAACTCAGCTATACCTGCAATGGTTTCTCAAACAACATGGCATAACATCAGTTCCTTTCAGAGGCGGCTTCAAAAGAGGAAAAAAAGACTGGATGCGTGAGCTGTTCAAGAACCATGCACAGGTCCTGATCGCTACTGAAGCGGGCGGAGAAGGAATCAACCTGCAATTCTGTCATCATATCATCAACTTTGATCTGCCGTGGAATCCGATGAGACTTGAACAAAGAATTGGTAGAGTGCACAGACTGGGTCAGACAGAAGATGTTCATATCTATAATTTTGCAACCAAAAATACCGTCGAGGAGCACATCTTGAAACTGCTCTATGAAAAAATAAATCTGTTTGAAAAGGTAATCGGACAGCTCGATGATATCCTGACCAAACTTGATTTCGGAAAATTTGAAGAGCATATTGAGGATATCTTCACCCACTCCCGCTCTCAAGGAGAAATGAAAATCAAGATGGACAATTTATCAGCAATGATTCAATTTGCGGAAAACATGAAGGAGGAACAGGAAGATGCAGCAAAACGAAATTCATCAATTTCTTGAGCGGTATTTCACGGCCAATGACTGTCAGATAGTTGAAAACCACCCAGGCTATATGAACGTTCAATTGACGATTGATATGGATAAAGAATTGATGAACCGGCCGTTTTATTGGCATTACCTCGAGAAAACAGGCGGGACACCGAACCCGATGAGGCTCTGTTTGATTACCAATCAAGACAAGGCGCCCGAGGCAGTCAAAGGCGAGATACTGCATTTCGGTTCTCCGCGCCTTCATCAAATTTTCAGATCAGCACGGCAGCTGGCAAGTTATACCCGCCTTTATGAAAACAGGGGGGCTGTTCCCGGAAAACAAACACCCTTACACCCGTGGCTTGGATTAAACATCAAAATTTCTTATCAATGTGACCTCAAGAAAGATTTATTAAAATCAATCGGATTGAATCTGATAAACGGAGCTATGCAGGAGAACTTTCACAGAGAGCTCATGAAAAAAAATCTTACCCCGAAGATACCTGATTTCTCCTTCACCCTGACTCCCATCATTAAACCAGGGAGCGGGATTGCACGGATTCGCGGGCAGATTCAAAGAGAAATTCTATCACAGCCTACGGACTGGGCGGATTCTGCGAGGATACGATGGCAGGAAGACCTTGATTTACTGGATCAGTTCTATGAGGACCAGGAAGAAAAACCAGAATCTTATAATGTTGAAAAGAAGGCTCTTTCTGAACAGTACGAACCCAAAATTAAAGTGGAAATCATTAATGGAGGTCTATTCTATCTCCGTCAATAGTACAAGATATTTTCAAGATTATTTAGGGTTGATTTGCATGGAAGGTCTGTTTATCTTCTGTTGGCCCGGCGGAACATATAGTTCCCGTTCCCCCGCAAATCGGTGCATCTGGAGAGAAGATCAGTTACTAAAAGAGCGAAGAGAAAAAAGCGAAGAACAAAAGCTCAAGTGCCCTGTTCAGCCCCTCGGGAGCTAAAGCTGGACGGAGATAACTTAGTTAAAGTTTTCGACAAGGTTGGATTAAATTAATAGCTAAACTAAAAAAACGGGATTGAAACTGAGAGAGTTTCGATCCCATTTTTTATTTTTTCTTAAAAAAGAACATTAAAGCATAAGGTATGACACCAAACCAGCGGAATAAAAAAGATTGCTTTTCATTTTTTCGGAGCTGTTTTAAAGATTTTCTTTCCTGCGGTGTTTTTTCAAAGTGCTGGACAACCGTTTGGGTCATATATTTGACATAATCATTGATTGACATAGAATCCACCATCCTTCAGGCTTCATCCATAGTGTCACCACGTGTTCAAAACTTTAAACACCTAAGGATTTTTTTCACAGTTTCTTCAACTGTTAATCCCGTCGACTCAATCTCCACATCTGAGGAAGATTTATAAACAGAAAATCTTTTTTCGTAGAGGCTCTTCAAACCAGCGATACCCTTCTCCTTTACCAGCGGCCTTGTAGTATCACCGGCAATCCGGCTGGCTGTCTCTTCAAAACTGCAATTCAGCCAAATGACCTTTCCTTTGCTTTTCATTAAGTCACGGTTATACTGCCTTTCTGCGATTCCTCCCCCGGTCATAACAATGATCTTTAATCCTTCTTTCAAATCCTCGAGGACCTTTGTTTCCATTTCTCTGAATCTTTCCTCCCCATGCACGCGGAAAATTTCTTCAATTGTCATTTCATACTTCTCTTCTATTAATTGATCTGTATCCACAAAATTGGTGTTAAGCTGGTTTGCCAGCTCTTGCCCTATCGTAGACTTGCCAGAACCCATAAACCCTATCAAGAAAATCATTCTTATCCCTGCTCCCAGCCCTGAATTTCTTTTGAATCATTTTGATAAGTGACCAAAACCGGCTTATATATCTTTTCATCTGTCTCTAAGGTAAGAATTAATGTGCTCACATTCTCTTCCTCTATCACCTTATAGTGTACTATACCATCTTGATATGAAAAAAACCCATTCATTGAATCTTCTTCGTCCAACAGCTTATTAATCGTATAGATAAGCATACTCTCCCTTTTATAACCTTCCTCCATTACCTCCAGGTATGAATATCTGGAAAGGAAAATAGAGGTTGCGGTTACGGAAAAAACTAATATGGAAGATGTAAGCACCATAGCAAACGGCAGAATATAGCCTCTTTCATTGAGCATAGGTAAAGAATCTCCCTGTTCTTTGGTGTTCTTCTTCAAAAATTGCTGCAATTTCAACTCCGTTTGTACAAGAGGAAAACTCGATTTTATTAATGGGACCGAGAACTAATTCATGCCCCCTCCTGTTCACCCTCCTCCTTAAGAAATCACCATATTTCTCATATGAAATCTCTTCACCCTTTTTACTAAAAACAATTGAGGTATTTGTGATCTTAATTTCCTTTGCCCCTAGGAACTCCTGTCTGAATTGCTGGCTGAACAAATTCCACTCATACTCTTTCGAGGGATTCAGCCCATTTTCCGTAAATGTTACAGCATTTATAATCACAGGCACACAAGTGGCAGCCATAATAAAAAGACATAGTGTAAAGACAGCATGAAGAAGTGTATAGCCATTCTGGTTTCTCATTCTCTCACTTCCTCCGATAAGCAGAAACTGTGGTTCTTGTCTTTATGATCATTGTAATAGATACAGATTGACCCATTTTCAATTCTATCTTTGATTTCAAAGATTTGATCTTCCCTTCTGTAAATATGATTCTCAGTTCTTCCCGAAAAAAGATCTTCTTCCAAATGTTCGTAAAGCACTCGTGCCGCGGTAAGATCACTTTCCTTTTTTTCAAGATCTGACACCAAGTTCATAATAAATGGCAGAAAAATCAGCATCACTATAAAAATAGCGGAAATGGCAACGAGGGCTTCCGCAGTGCCAAATCCTTTTTCACTCCTCAACATTGAACCTTCCCTGCCCAATCTGGAATGACAGCTTGATCTGCTTTCCTCCGGAAGAATAGTAAAAACTTCCAAACTTATCTGTATTGCCGTTCGGATATATAATTATTTTCTCCAAACCAGAATTTGGCACCTGAGTAATTCCCTCCGGCAGAGTTCTTTCTATAAGACTCTTTCCTCCAAATATCTTTCCAGAGTATTTGCCTTCATAAGGATAAAACTGCAAAACAACTCTCTCTTTTTTGTTAATAGCATAACTTTGTAGAAAGTAAAGATCTGCTTTGAGCGTTGAAACAAAGTTCTTCTGTATGAGTGAGTCTCGAAATGGCAGGATACTGAGTGAAGTAAAAAAGAGAAGGGTAGTGGAAATGGCTAGGACCAAGAGCATTTCAATCATGGTATACCCATTGGGTTCCCCCTTATCCTTATTCTCCAACAATGACCTCTCCTTCGCTGTTGATGGCAATCGACCTTCCATCCGGGCATTGTTTGTAGTTATCTTTAAGATAACCCTTATCGATTAGTGCGTCGAGATCGGCAGGAAGACTTTTTTCTTCCATCCGATATGCTTCCACCTGCCCTGTCACCATGTTCTGGAAGGCCTCACATCCCTTGCTGTTGATGGATGAACCCTGCTTTGTCACATTCGGTATCGTAATGAAAAGCAGGACAGAAATAACGAGCAGCACAATCATCATTTCGATTAACGTAAAACCTTTTTGATTATTTAACATATTTTAGGAACTCCTTTTAAAAATTAGTTTTAGGGTTGAATATTGTTAAGCAGCATTTTTGGGGGCATGTTCATGGGTGAATGGCGGTGGTCATGTATCCAAGTTGGATCCTCCAGGACATTTGCTTGCGTAGATAAGGCTGTAGATGTCCGCAGGCCCATTCTGGCGGCAACCTATATTCATTGAAAAACCCATCGTAACTCTTTTCTATAAAACATTCACCCAAGCGACTGCATCACTTGAAACATTGGCATCATTACAGAGAAATAAATGAGAAGAATAAACACACCTATAAACAAAAATACAACAGGCTGGATGACCGACAGCAGTTTTTTGCCGCTATCCTCCAAGGTTTGCATACAAAATTGGCTGTAGATGAAAAGCTCCTGCGGCAGCTGGCCTCTTCTCTCACCATGTTTTATCACCTCCAAGAACCCATTAGTAAACATTCCGAAGAACTCAATAGTTTCAGGGAAGCTTTTTCCGATTCTCAGGTCTTGGATCATCCGGCCGGCTGCTTCTTTAAATAACGGCCTGTATGTCTGCTTTACCATCTCATTAAGAGCTTCATTTATTGACATTCCACTAATCAGTAAGAAGCTGATTTCACGAGAAAAGAACTGAGTATATAGCAATCTAAAGTAACGGGATAAATAAGGGATGCGAAGGAGAAATTCTGCTTTTCTGAGGGGTGTATGAGACCGGAAACGAAAATAGAACGAGCCGCCGGTGAGCAGTGAAATCAATAGAAACACCAGGAAAAGCGTCGGCAGTCTTTCAACGACAGCGAGGAATATGCGTAAATTATTTTCAGGGCTGTATCCTAATGAAGAGTAAAGGATTTGAAATTGGGGGAAAAGCACACTATTCAGCAGAATCAGTACACCGATTAATATAAACACCAAGACGAGAGGATAGGTCAGAACCTTTAATAAGGCTTCTTTATCCTTTTGCCTGGCAATTATATATTCACCAGATTGGATAAGGGTCTCAGCGATTCTGCCATGTCTCTCTGCGAAATAAATTTGGGAACACACCTGAAGCGGCAAACCTGCAGATTGCAGGGTGGCTGAAAGAGAGGATCCATTCTGTAACTGATACAACATCTTTTGTTTGGTGGATTCTTGTGCCTGATAGTGTCCAATAAATATAAATTCAATGGCCTCTGTTAAAGAATAGCCGATGTGCAACATTTCACCGAGTCGTTTTAAAAAGGTTCCTTGATCTTTTATTTTCTTTTTCACTCAATCTTCCACCTGTTCAACTCCCGCTCTGGTATATAGCCCAAGGCACAACCTTTGCGGAGCAGGTTCGTCAGAGTGGGATACTCGTAATGAGCCAGTTCTCCTTTAGCTTCTTTTAAAACCTCATTCAATGCCTTACCACTTAAAATTTCATAAACTGCTGCTCTTTTCTGCTGCGGATTTTTTGTACATGTCTCTAAGCAGGTTTCTCCGCAAAATGGACAGACCAGGCTAACGAGCCTTTGAGCAGAAACGCCAATAAGGCTTTGCTGAATTTCATGCCATTGTATACCAAGCTCCATCAATCGATAGACAGCTCCTTTTGCGTCTTTAGTATGAAGTGTTGAAAGCACTAAATGACCTGTCAGCGAAGCTCGTATCGCTACCTCAGCCGTTTCTTCATCCCTTATCTCTCCTACCATGATGATATCTGGATCATGACGGAGAATGGCACGAAGACCTGCAGAATAAGTTACACCCGCCTTTTCATTGACTTGAACCTGGACGAGTGAATCATTGAATTTTTCAACAGGATCTTCCAAGGTGACAACATTTCTTTGTAAAGCCGAGGAGCAATGTTCTACTAGGGAATATAAGGTCGTTGTTTTGCCGCTTCCGGTTGGTCCGGTGAAGATTAGAAGGCCATGGGAATTCATCAATAAAGCCAGAAGTTTGCGGGCAGATGCGGGAAATAGAGCTAGTTTTTCAAGTGGAAGGCTCAGTTGCTGAGGCAGTATCCGGATGACAAGGCTCTCTTTCAAGCCCGTGGTAGGTAAAGTGGAGATGCGTAAATCAAGCGGTTCGTTTCTCATGTGGAAGGTGAAAGATCCGCTTTGGGGTTTTCTCTTTTCCCCGATGTCCATAGAAGCCATGAACTTGAAATGTGAAATCAATCGTTCACCTTCCGGGATAGGGATACTTACATTGGGAGTGAGAATACCGTTGCTTCGATGCTGCATAAGATAATCGTCTTTACGAGGAAACAAGTGGATGTCTGTGACGTTCTTCGTTACAGCTTTCTTCAACATAGAATCAGCTAAAGCTTCAATTGAATAGTATATTGGCTGCACCACCTTTCATTTATTCAAGTACAAAGATTCGACAACTTTTTAGATTTCCCTTCTTTTTTTGTATATTTTTTTTATTTTATTTCATACTAGTAATGTAACGTTAATCAGTGGGCTATAGCCAAGCGGTAAGGCATCGCACTTTGACTGCGACATGCGTTGGTTCGAATCCAGCTAGCCCAGTACTATAAAAAGAGAGGAAGGCTCCCTTATAAGCCTCCCTCTCTTTTTTTGTGTGGTTGTTACCTCATGGATTATGGCTGTTGAAATCCGCTCCAAACGTATAGTGGGGCGGGTTGATGTTGATTTTTTAAATCTAAAGGAAGTGTCATGGTAGAGAAAGCGGGCTGTCTTGATCCAGCGGCTGACCAGGCTGCTTTCAATTTGGATGAAAGGTAAGACCAAGGCCGTGTCCCTCTGAAACGTTACCCAGCAATCCAGCTCCAAGGCACCAGGGACTCTTTCAGCAGTGGGTCGCACGCCTTCCTCTTAATCCCCAAAGTATTAGGATGAAAAGGTAAGACTTCAAATGCAACAAGTATGTATGCTGTTTGACCCTCCCCCTCTCTTAGCCAGGAGCAGAAGGCGAACAATATCCTGCAGAACTAGCGGGCAGATGAGACATCAAAGGCGAAGCCGTGTGGCTGGAGCGGAAAGCCGTCACTTTGCTGCAACCACAATCTTAACGAAAAGAGCGGAAAAGAATAGCGGAAAGTTGCCGGTCCGGAAAACTTTTATTTTTGGGTGATTTTGTATCTTACACACTCTGCTCCATAAACAGGCTTAGTGACCCAACGTGATTGGAGATTCCTCTATACTGTCAGCTCATAAACTGACCTTTTATTAGTTAAACTTCTAAGCCCTTCTGGATCATAACCTACTACAAGCTTCTTTCCATCTGTAAGCAAAGGTCTCCTCAGCAACTTTGGCTCTTCTGAAATAAGCTGCACAACTTCTGACAAGCTGAGGTCCCCTAAATCAACACCAAGATCTTTATATTTTTGACTCCGGGTTGCGAGTATTTCATCTACACCGATCGTTGTCATCGAAAGTAAATCTATAATCTCCTGAGTGGTTGGAGTTTCTCTAAAAATATGTCTTTCTTCAAAGTCAATTAAATTTGAAGTCAGCCATTTTTTTGCTTTTCTGCACGATGTACAGCTGGGATACGTAAAAAATGTTAATTTGTTCATCATTACACCCTCCCTAAAGTTCTTTCAACAATTTATATACCTATTGTATACCACTCGTATAACTAACGTACACCATAAAGATTGACTTTTATTTTTTATTTAGCTCTGAGAGAACTCTTCTTTTACACAGGGGGATTGAATCAGATATAATATTGACACACAATTATCTGATGTTGGTTTTAATGAGAGTAAATCTACCTGCATTAAGGGTATATTACTATTAGATTTAGGGATTTCTTCATCTTATTTATACAATCGTCACAAACTGGCAACAAAGATTATTTACTTTTGATGGATTTTTCATTTATAATGTTTAATGATGGACTGAGGGTGCAAAGGAGGGATACATATGGATCGTATGTACAGAGTATTAGGATTCTGGACTGGCATATTTGCCGTTATGTTTTTTCTAGGAGATATGAAAACGACTTCACTGATCTTTTTAGGGCAAACAGGATTCTTCATTCTGCTGGGTTACTTGAAATTATCTGAGCGTATGTATATTTATATTTTCTTCGGATACTTAACTGTATTCTTTGCCGGCTTCACTTATTGGACTGTTTTCATGATGACGCCAGGCGCAGCGCACTAATAAAAAAACCTTAAAGCTGAATAGCTTTAAGGTTTTTTTATGAATGTTTTCGTAAATATTGCTGTTAGTTAAAGAGTAGTTGATTGATGTGGAATCTGGAAACTTTCTAGAAGCTCCCTACAAAAGCCACTTTTCTTTTCAGCTTTACGTATACGTTCATAACCTTTTTTCTGTATTTTGGCATACAAGTGAACTAAAACCCATTTAAAAATGGATTTGAATCCATTTCATCGGCAATCGTCGTTTCAGGTCCGTGCCCTGATAATACAATGGTATCTTCAGGTAAAGTCATCAGATGATCATGGATACTTTTTAATAATTCTTCAGAATTTCCGCCAGGCAGGTCAGTTCTTCCTATACTGCCTTTAAACAGAGTGTCCCCGGCGAATACAGCATGTTCTTCCTCGTAATAATAAGAAATGCTTCCTGGAGAGTGTCCAGGTGTCTGGAATAAAGCAAAAGTGAAATCTCCTATAGAAAGAGTTTCTTCATCCGTTAATATGTAATCTGCAGGTTTAAGCCTCACTAATTCACTCATAGCAAAGAGTTGAGAACCATTGAGTGCCGGATCTAAAAGCCACTTTGCCTCTTTCTTATGCAGGTAAAGAGGAATTTCGAACTTCTCCCTCACCTGGTCCACGGCTCCTATATGATCGAAGTGAGCATGAGTCAGCAGTATGGCCAGGGGCTTCAACTGATTTGCCTTCAGCCAATTGATCAGCTTTCCAGCTTCTTCGCCTGGATCAAAAATGATGCATTCCTTCTTTTCATTCCAAAGACAGTAACAATTTGTCTGCAAAGGGCCCAGAGGTATTCGCTTCCATTTCATCCGTGCCACCTCCTATTTTTATTTGATTATATTGTATCATTCCTGCTGGCTCGTTTAAAAATATATGCTAAAAAAGAGAAATACATCCAATATTATTCTTCAATGAACGGTTGATATAAACGGTTTCCTTCATGAAAAATAAAAAAACAGGGATCTGTCAAAGAAGTGTCAAACATTTGAACTGTACAAACGCGCAAAAAAAATATAAAATAAATGTAATTGCACATTAGTACATATGCTAATTATATTATCTCACTTTTGGGACTTTTGTTTAAAAGGGGATTAATTTGAAAGGAGTTTTGACCGATGGGTTTTGTTATCATTACAGCTCTAGTAACTTTGCTTGCGGTATTTGGAAGCATTAACTCTTTAAAGAACAAAAATGCTTTAGGTATTCTTTTCGGATTAGGAACACTTGGCGTCTTTGGCTGGTTCACGATCATGACCGTCCTTTATTCAGGTTATCCTGGCGGACACTAAAAAATGGAGCCTTGCGGCTCCATTTTTTTTATTTCATAAAGTCCTTCTTATGGCATTATAGCTTTTAGTTGTCTACGCCAATTTCCTCACAACTTGCTTTCTACTGAAGCCAGTTTATCTTCCATCTTCCTTTTTTTATCTCTGCGGTCATCGATTCTTATATTTGTGGCAACCCTCTGAATTCCCTGGCTGAAAGGTGACTCATGGATTTCCTGTACAACCTTGAGCAAGTCTCCAAGATCTCCCTCTATCAATGTGCTCATTGGAGTTAGTTTAAACGAAATGGTTCCCTCTTCCTCATGCTTTTGGAGAATTTTTTGTAATTGTACAACATAGTCACTTACACTGGCTGACTCGGTGCCAATGGGAATAACCGTTACATCCACGATAGCCAAAATAGTTCCTTCCTTTCTACTCTAAAATAATTACCTCTGCCTTCTCCTTACTATTCATATCTACTGCCAGCTTTAATTCATATCCTGTTAAACAATAGCTGCCGTCAGGAGAACATTCCAAAGGTGCGTTAGGCAGACCAGATAGAATTTCTTCTCTCTGACCTGTTTTTATGTTCCACTCTTCTAGTGTAAATGTTCCCTTATATGTGTCTTGCGGCAATGATTCAGCAGCAGTCAAGGAGACAAATGATTCTTTTGAGTCTATCTTATCATAATACGGAATCACCCAGTTAGAATAGCTGCTTAACAAGGGTTGTGACGTTGTGGAGACGATTGCTCCTTCTTCTGTTATAAATTTATACATGGCCTTTCCTTCTGTTTCTGCATCCATCGATATTGATAAGATATAGGACCCAAAAGTTTCAAAGTGAACAATCTGTTCTTCCACAAGAACGATCTCTTCAGTATTAAGACTTCGCGAATAAAGAGGAGCAGCAAGACTGATGCTTTCTTCCGGCCAATCCTGGAAAAGAAAGCTGTCTTCTGTATGCCATTTAATGAATGGCTGGGAGGATTTCACCTCAGTTACCGTCTCTTCGGAAATATCTGCAAGCTTGGTTTCAAATGTCCAATCTTCTGCAAAACTTGTTATGAAAATCAAATCGGTATTATGGTCATTCCAATCATAGACGATTTCATAAGAGTCGATATCCTTCTCAAACAGAACATCTCCGGTCAGATTGATAATTGTCATTGATGCGGAATAAGTAAGCGGAGAACTATGTATCAATACGCTTTGTCTGTCAGGACTAAGTTTGGCATCCACAATAAACTCTTCGTCTTTATACAGTACATTCTTTTCGCCTGTGAAAATATTGTAATCTATCAATTGATTCTCATTATCCGATTTAGATAAAACCAGAATTCTGTCAGAATCAATCCAGTCCAGAACTCTCTGGAAAGAATTCTCTTTCATTACTAAAGGAACTAACTCTCTTTCTGCAACCTCCTGCTGATCTGTTTCTGGCTTCTTCTCCGGTACAGATTGTTCTTCTGGTTTACTGTTTTCAGGAGCATTCCCTGTGCAGGAGGTTAACAAAAATAAGCATGACAAAATAAAAAAAAGCTTATGAATCTTATTCATGTTTTTCCCTCCCTCTAAAATATCTCCATATTGATTAGTACGTCTGTTAAACAAAAATGTTTCAATTTATTCTAAAAATTTTGCTTAGTTTTGCCTTTTTCTGCCATACCGGAATCTATTTTTTAGACAACTGCCTTTTTTACACACTCTTAAACCCTCTAAAAAAAGGCTGCCAGGGCTTAGACCTCTGAACAACCTTTGACATATGAATAAATTCCTATAGTACATTCTAACTTGCCTTTATGTTTATAACAATCATTTTATATCCTTCATCTGTAGATTGATACAAGAAATATACCAAGGACTGATTCGTATATTTGGTTAAACTGAGATAAAGGCAGCGGATTGATTCCTCTGCCAAGTTCTATAGTAAAACCAGGACGTTGAAATTCTTTAATAAACCAATCTTTGTACCCCGCAAAGCTGTCTACATATCTAACTGAACGGTACCCGCTTACTCTTTCGAATTCCTCCGCCAGCATTTCTGCTTCAGAAGGCTCCAACCCCTCATATCCCCAATAGAACTCTTCACCTTGCGTATGAAGAGCGAGAACCCTATCAAGATCACCTTTCCTCGCAAGTTCAGCCATCGCAATCGACTCAGGTTCTGACAAAGGTTTATAGCCTGGGAAATCACGAGGTGCCGGGCTTTTCTCCTCTTTTCTTTCCTTTTCCAATTCCCATTTCGCAGGATATTGATTATTAAGGTCCACTCCATTGATATTAGCTTTCCATCCGGAAAAGTCATTACTTCCTTTGTTGATCTCCACCAGTTTCTCTCTCAAGGATGCAGGAGGACCAGCTATCACTAGATCCACTCCATCGGGATTTACCATCGGCACAAGTGAAATGGTAACATTTGAATATAAAGGCTCTGTAACAACCCCTCTGATGGCTCCACGGTTGACCAGCGATAATAAGTAGTCATTCATAAACCTCATCAAAATGGGAGTTGTGATCCATTCATTTGCATGAAAGGAAGCGTTGATATGAACCTTTTTTTCACCGGTTCCTATAAGAATTTCATATAATGGCTTTCCAAGGACAGATTCACCTATCTGATTAACCTTCATAAAAGGAAAGGCATTTTTTAACCTGTTGATATCCCGGTCCATCATTTCTGACGGATAGGCCTGCTGCCCCATCACTACTGGCTGAGTAATCCTTAATGGGATGTTGATAGTCTCTCCAGCCTGCAAGTCATTCGGATTCAAAGCTTGGTTTAGCAGCAGCAGGGCATCAACTGTAAGGTTTCTTCTTCTTGCTATTGACCAAAACGTATCTCTTGGTTGAATCGTATACTGTCCGATATAAAAACCAGGTATTTTTACGGTTTGACCGATTTGTAGTGAATTGCTGCCGATTTCTGGATTGGAATCAATAATCAGCGGGAGAGGAAGATAAAACAATTGACTGTAATAATAAAAGGTATCGCCTCTTCTCACTCGTACTTCCATTGTTCATACCTCCTGAATTAAAACTCTCTTACTACATGTATGTTGTAAAAAAAGTTTGATGATAAGAAAAGCGCAAGCAGCCGATTATCACCGACAGGCAATATGTCCAAAGAAAAAAGGCCTGCTTAAACCGCAGGCCTTTAGTAAATCTTATTCTGGAGAACGAGCTTCATTCTTTTGTTCATAAAATCGCAGCAGATCTCCATAAATGATCTGATCTGAATAATTCAGCTCTTGCTGAGTTCTTTCAATAAGCGGTTCACAGAATTTCATGTCGTCCGGCTGCTCCGTTTCTTTGTTGTAACACTCGCCGCCGGCATACACATGGTCTTTTGTAATAAAGCGGCCGTCTCGCAAGATAGCCAACTCCTCATGGTCTTTCGAGAATAAATCTGAACCAAATTGAATATCCTCTTTCGACTCAATTCCAAGAAGATTAAGAAGAGTTGGACGTAAATCCACTTGCGCTCCGACCTCGGAAATAGTCTTTCCTTCTTCCATCCCTGGAATGTGAATAATCAAAGGTACACGCTGTAGCTGCGTACTAACAAATGGATCCACTTCTTTTCCAAGGTATTTGCTCATCGCCACATTATGGTTTTCAGAAATCCCGTAATGGTCACCATACAAGACAATCACTGAATCTTCATATATACCGCTATCTTTCAGTTCCTGGATAAACTCTTTCACAGCTTCATCGGTATAACGGACCGTTTGGAAGTAACGATTCAATGTACCGGAATTGGAATCAAACTCGTCAATATATTTATCCTCCTCATCAAGATAGAACGGATAATGGTTTGTCAACGTAATCATTCTCGTATAGAAAGGTTTTTCCATTTTTTTCATGTGTTCAACTGACTGAAGAAAGAACGGTGTATCCTTCATTCCCCAGTTGACAGAGTTATCATCATCAATTTCATAATCTGTCATTGAATAGAACTTATCGTATCCCAGAGTGTCGTACATAATATCACGGTTCCAGAAACTTTTATTGTTGGCATGCATTGTAGAGGTGAAATAACCTTCATCATTCAAACGATCTGTCATTGACTGATATTCATTGCTCGCATGAGTAAAGAATACAGCTCCACGGTTCAACGGATAAAGAGAATTATCTAACAGAAATTCTGAGTCCGATGTTTTACCTTGTTGTGTCTGATGATAGAAGTTATCGAAATAGTAGCTCTCTTCAATAAAGTCATTTAAGAAAGGAGTTACCTCTTCTCCATTCATCGTATTATTGATAGGGAATGTCTGCACGGATTCAAGGGAAACGACAATTAAATTCTTCCCTTTCGCTGCCCCAAACAATTCTTCATTGGGTTTAACGTAACTTGCACTGACATAATTATCAATGTCCGCCAGTTCACTGCCGTCAGCCATTGCCCGCTGTGCTGATGATTTTGATTGAAGGAACATATCATAAATATGATAGTTGTATGTCCCTATATTCTTTACAAGTATTTCTCTGTCAAAAGTACGAGTCAGCAATTGAGGTCTTTCTGCCTCAGCAAGACCGAGGTTAAAAAACGTAAGAGCAATAGCGACAAAGAAGTAGGCTCTTCTATTCACCCTGCTGAATGTATTCATTTCCAGCATGGAAGGCTTGTATTTGATGAACAATGCAAGAATCAAAATATCAATGAAATAAAGCAAGTCAGTCCAGCTGACAATTTCCCCTGCACTTGTACCAAGGTCTGCAAAGTTGCTGGTCTGCATCAAGACAGGCAATGTCAGGAAATCATCAAAGAAAGTGTAGAAGGCGACATTTCCATAAAGTACTAACGAAAGTACAAGGCTGGTGATCAATATATACCTTATTCTTGCTTTATCACTCTTCATAAACAAGCTCACCCCGAATATAAACAGCAAAAAGCTCAAGGGGTTAATGAACAGGATAAATTCCTGCATAACATTTTCAATCTTAATATCAAAACTAGTTTGATAGACAATATACGTCTTCAGCCAGAGTAACACTGCAGCAATAATAACCAGTGAAATTTTAGGCGCTTTTAAGTTTTTCAATATTTTTACCTCCTTGCTGCGTTTAAACGGCGCAGCAACTTTAAAATGGAAGGAGTTAACTAATTTTTACATTATCAGGTTCCTTCTTCTGACAATCAATCAATATCTTAATACTTTTTTTACATTACGTCAATTGAAAGTTAATTTAAACAGTTTATACTAATATTTTAGAGCTGTTTTTATTTTCCTCTATATAAGACGAGCCAAACCAGCAAAAGTTTCATTTGTGCAGGCTTATTTTAATAAACACTACCTTATACCCAGACTTAAGAGTGATCCTCTTTCATTTATCCACTGAAAGCAGTTCCTTAGCACCTGCCTCTGATCCAGCCTTGTCCTCATTTTAAGAAGGTATGATTTCTTCGGAAAAGACTATGCCGGCGATTGTGTCAATTTTTCGAACCCTTCTTTTGCAGTAAGATCTAACCACCCTTTAATTGGTGGGTGTAGCCCTCAGTGTACATATTTCTCATTCGTTTTCATCACAAAAAAGATGCTGACCATATAATCAGCATCTTTTAGAAGATATTAAACTTTTTTTCATGATAGATAATTTGATTTAATCGAGTTTATTCTTAACAAGCCATGCTGCACCAATCACACCCGCATCATTGCCTAGCTTAGCAATCGAAATGCTTGTTGAGGAGGCAACTGTCGGGAAGGCAAATGAGTTAAAGTATTTATCAACCGGATTCAGCAATACTTCTCCGGCTTTTGACACCCCACCGCCCAGAACTATTTTATCAGGATTCAAAGCGTTACCAAGATTGGCGATTGCTAGCCCTAAGTAAAATGCAAGGTTATCCACGATTGCAACCGCTAGCACATCTCCTTCACGTGCTGCATCAAATATCTCTTTTGCGCTGATCGTTCCTTCAGATGCCGCTGCCGAACGGAGAACAGATTCTTCATCGCTCTCTTCCAGTGCTTTATGAGCCAGACGTACCACCCCAGTTGCAGAGGCTACAGTTTCCAGGCAGCCTTTCTTCCCGCAGTTACATTGAAAGCCCCCTTCAGGCATTACGGTAATATGCCCGATTTCGCCTGCTGCACCTTTGCTTCCATGGACGATATCACCATTAGTGATGACTCCTCCTCCAACTCCGGTTCCCAGTGTTACGGCTACAATATCCTTAGCACCGTTACCTGCTCCCTTCCACATCTCACCCAGAGCAGCACAGTTTGCATCATTGTCAATGACACATGGCAGGCCGGTTTCTACTTCGAGCAGGTCTTTTAACGGTGTGTTTTTCTCCCATCCAAGATTGACTGCTTCATATATAATGCCATTCGCCATATCGACTGGTCCTGGTGCACCCATTCCTGCACCTTTCAACTTCAACTTGGTTTCTCCCAATTCTTCCAAATGATGATCAATCGACTTTGCAATATCCACGATAATGTTCTTTCCATTTTCAGAAGTATCTGTTGGAATTTCCCACTTATGTACAATTTCACCGTAAAAGTTCACAAATGCTATTTTAGTTGTCGTTCCGCCTAAATCTATTCCTACAAGCCATTTGTCTGACATATATTATTTCACCCTGTTCTATTTATTGTTTTCTTTAGAGAGTTCACTCCGCAGAATCAGCATAGATTTTTGAAAGTCTGGAGGACTGATTAAGCCCGTTTGATACAATTCTCTCACTTCTTCCTGCATCATTTCTAAATCAGCCGATCGGTCACCCAGATAGATGAATACTCCATATTGTTTTAATAACTGCTGAACATCATACATGTTTTTCATTTTTAGCACCGTCTTTCAAGCTTCGCTAACCCTTTCAGTATAAAATAAAGTCTCTCTGTTCTCAAGAAAATCTCTTCTTTTCTAATGGACTTGCGCACCTACTTCCAATAAAAGTTTAAAAGAGAGCTTAGAAATTAACCAGATTCTGTTTAGATTCCCTCATTCACTTTCATTAGATGCTGCTAGAGTTGTTTAGTCGCAACTGGGAAGTTTTCAGGTGGACACATAAGTGTTAATTGCTGCTTTTAAAAAGTAGTTCTTTTCCACTCCTGGCTCCCGACTCTGCTGGAATGGAAAAACTACACTTGGCTGTCCCACTGCTTTATGAGGCAGTATAGTAAAAGCGTAAAAATAAAAGCGAAAGCGCCGTGACCACCCCCTTCAGGTCATATTTTCCGCGGGGTACGGATCCTCGTACGCTGAAACTGGTCATGGTTAACTTAGATAAAGATTCTCATATGGATGGAATTTATAAATTTCCGGGCAATTATAAAAAGCAGTGCCAAAATGGGCACTGCTTTTTATCAGCGATCAGGGTCTTGCGGGTTGAGAAATCTCGGCCTTCTGTTCTTAAGTGGAATAGGAGACCGTATCAGCACATCTCTCATCGCCCTGAAATTGAATGGAATAAACGGCCACATATAAGGAACACCAAATGATTTGATACGGGACAAAAGGATAATCCAAACTGTTATTCCTATCACAAGTCCATATACACCGAACAGCGCCGTCACAATTAACAGAACAATCCGGATAATGCGGTTCGCAAGACTCAATTCATAACTTGGTGTAGCAAATGTCCCAATGGCGGCGACAGCAAGATACAGAACCACCTCATTTACGAATAAACCGACTTCTACTGCCACTTGACCAATCATTAGGGCTGCGACCAAACCTAGAGCTGTTGCAAGGGAGGTGGGAGTATGAATGGCAGCCATCCTCAACATATCAATGCCAGCCTCCACTATCAAAAACTGAAAAATCAAAGGTACCTCTCCTGTATCATTGGGACCGATATAGGCCAAACCAGGAGGAAGCAAATCAGGCTGAACAGCAAAAAGGTAGTAAAGGGGCAGCAGGAAGATAGACGCCCAGACAGCAATGTAGCGAACCAACTTTAAATAGGCTCCGACCATCGGTTTGTTCCGGTACTCCTCTGCATGCTGCAGGTGATGCCAAAAAGTAGTCGGTGTGATCAGCACGCTTGGAGAACCATCAACAATAACACAGACATGCCCCTCATATAAATGGGCAGCTGCGGTGTCAGGTCTTTCTGTATACCTGACCATTGGATACGGGTTCCAATGTCTTCCTGAAATGAATTCTTCCAGTGTCTTTTCTCCCATAGGAAGCCCATCAGTATCTATTTTAGATAATGAATCTTTGATTCGGCCGACCAGTTCCGGATCGGCAATATCCTCTAGATAACAGACTACAATATCCGTTTTGGACCTTCTTCCAATTTGCAAATATTCCATTCTTAATGACCGGTCTCTAATTCGTCTTCTCGTTAAGGCTGTGTTGAACACTAAGGTTTCTACAAACCCGTCTCGGGACCCTCGTACGACTCTCTCCATATCAGGTTCCTGAGGGCCTCTGACCGGATATGTTCTTGCATCAATCAAAATGACCTTGTCTATGCCATCGACAATCAGTGCTGTAGGACCGGCCAGCACCATGTCTGCAGCATTATTTAAATCGTCTGTTTCTTCGACTTCCACATAAGGAATATAGGTTTTCATCAACTTTTGAAGGGTATCTCCATCCAGCTGTTCTTCGTCAAGGTCTGCCAATAGTTTCATCAAAAAGTGCATGATATCGTCTTTTACAAACCCGTCCACAAGGTACATAGCCATTTTCCTGCCGGCATAAAACAAGTCGAGCTGGATGACGTCAAAGCTCTTTTCTACAGCAAGAAGGTCTTTAAGATAATCTGTATTCTCCTGCAGAGAAGTAGAAACCGGTTTTTTATTATCTCCCACAGAAATTCACCTCATTTTGTATAGGTAAACAAAATCAGTCTCTATCTATTAAAGAAGCTGACAACGTTTTCATATAGTAACCATATTTACCATCCTAGACACCAGCAGGTATAATCATACATTCTGAACATAATATTTTTGCTTATCACATAGAATGGCACTAAAAGGGACAATCCTTATTAGGTAGGTGGGTGGGCAGTATGAGAGTGAAACTTTCAATAAGAATCTTGGTGGGGACAGCTGGACTCTTTCTTGCCTGGTGGTTGTTTTTAATCTATAGTCCGCCAGCAAAGGAAAGCATCATTTTCTTTCCGTTGAATGAAAAAGCTGCCTATCAATCAGCGAACACAGTTTTAACTTTAAACGATCAAAAAGTGAATGATTTATATGAAGTGGATTGGAAAATCTCTTCCGTTCTGGATCAGGATGCATACTTGAGACAAGATGTCGGGTTTCTGTTTTTTAACGGCAGATTAAAAGCCAAGATGAGTGAGTGGGAGCAGAATACAGACAGAATTGTAGAGGATTATACTGCGAAGGGAAAAGAAAGCAGCCTTCTGCAGGCCATCTCATTTCACTATTCGGAAATACATGAGAATGATGAAACCTATACTAGTGCACAAAGCTTGTCAGAAGATCAGCTGTATATCATCGATTCCAATTTCAGTCCATTAAGTTCTTTCAGGAAGCCGGAAACTGCTGCTGAGAGAGAGTGGCAATCTGTACTGGATAGAGTGACCAGCCAGCAACTGCAGTACAATTGGGAGAGAGCAATGGAGAAATATAATATTAATGAAAGAGATTACTTACAAATACCGTTAATCAGTCTGCCAGAGTACAACACTTCTCCCCCAGAAGGTTTGCAGCCTCAGCAGTGGAACGAGCTTACAGGGAATTTATGGGAAGGATTATATAAGAACTATTTTCTTGGCATCAAAACCGATACTGGAAAGGTCGTGGATCCGATTGACAGCTCGATGCCTCTGATTCTTATTAAAATTGACACCGGAGACGTGCTCGTCCTCTCTACAACTAAAGAGGGCGAGCCTATACTTCTTCGGCAGAAAATTCCGCTTTAATTAGATTTAAGCTTTTCATAAGGCTGTTTTCTCATAAATTGTTGCTTTCGGAAAATTCGAAGAGCCGGATTTTCCCCTAATACTAGGTTTTTGCTCTCTGAACAGGGAGAGCAGCTCTTTTCTTCTTTGCTTACAAGGAAATTTCCGGTGAATAATGGAGAGCTTTATCAAAATTCTATCGAAACAGCAACAAAGTTTACGAAAAGAGCCTTTCATAAAGTTCTTTGAACTGTTCGTTATCTCTTTGGAGATTGTACGCTCTTTCAGCATGTTCCTTGGCCTCTTGTTCTTCTCCTCTTTCAACAAGAAGGACTGCCAAATTATAGTGTGCCTCAGGAAAATCTTTGTTACGCTCCAAAGCTTCATGAAGCAGCGTTTCCGCTTCCGCATACTGCTCATTTTTAATCATTAAAATGGAATATAAAAAATAACTGTATGCGTCTGCGTCCCGCTCCTCAATGACACTTTCAAGAATAGAAGAGGCTCCCTCGATATCGCCGTTATTCAGCTTTTCTTGAGCTTCCGCATTACTAATAGAAGGATCAAAAAGGACCGGTCCATGCTGATACCCATACCATAGAAGCGCTGGCACCGCAGCTGCTGCCAGAAGGAATGCAGACAGTTGAACTCCTTGTCTCTTTGCACGGGGCAGATGAACAATCGCCGCTGAAAGCGCCCCGCCTGCCAGCCCTCCGATATGACCGGCGTTATCTATTCCTGGAAGCGTAAATCCCAATGCAAGATTAATTCCTATCACTACTAGAATGTTGGTTCCCATTGTACGAAAGAAGATCTTGGGATGAACTGTACCGAAGTACAACAAAGCTCCAAAGCAGCCAAAGATGGCTCCGCTGGCTCCGGCGGATAAAGAATTAGTGAAAACAAAACTTGCCAATGTACCAGTGAAACCTGCAAAAATATAAATGAACAGAAATCTGGAACTTCCAAAAATCCTCTCAACCGCCATACCTAGAAAGTAGAGGGCAAGTGTGTTCATCAACAAGTGCAGAAACCCTATGTGTATGATAATCGGTGTAAAAAATCTCCACCATTCCCCTTCTAGTATAGAAGGGTTGTATTTTGCTCCATACTGAATAAGGTTCTCCGTATTCTCAGTACCTCCTGCCATTTCCATGACAAAGAACATCAAAAGTTGCAAAACAATGAAAATATAAGTGAAAAATGGCTTGCCCATTGAGAATAGTGCTTTCTCTTCATTTGCCTTTTTAGAAGCAAATGACAGCACACTTTCCTTAAGAGCATATACCTCCATCTCTTCCGCTTCTTCTTTGAGTACCCAATCCTCTTCTTCATTGAAAAGAGAGGATATCTTCTGTATGTCTTCTCTATAGTCATGCCCAGTGATAAGATCCGATTGCACAGTTGTCTTTGCAGCTTGTGGCACGGAATAATCATGAGAAACCACCGCTTCATAATCATCCACAGGAGTGTAAGCACTTATATAGAAATTTTTGATAATAAGCTTTTTTTTCTTGAGTGCTCTACGAATTTTTTCCCCATTTAAAGCTGTCAGGTGAACATCACGCTTCAGCTTACTTCCCCAATCAAGATCCTCACGTACAACCCTGATGACTGAAGCATCTTTTTGCGAAGAATTTTCCAGCCATAACTGCTTCTGGTCCTGGGACATATTGATGATTCGATATCCTTTTTTTACTATTAAATAATGTGCGGTTCTCCAGAATAAGTAATTAAGATTTATATCCAACTTTCTCCTCTGCCTTTTTAATTAATTTGACTTTATTCTACTTAATCACCATGGAGCTAAAAAGTAAAGACATATGGTTATCTGTACCCTCCCCTTATAAGGGTTGCTGCAAAAGAACATATGCCAAAGTGTCTTGATCAGGCTCGACAGCCTGCTGTTTCAGTGGATATATCCTCTAATCCGCTGATTTTGAACCTGGTTACCTAAGGTGAAAAACCTTTATAGAGGTGTACAATAGTTTTCCGATAAACAAAAAAGATGTTCTTCAATAATAGACAGCAGTCAATGCCACAGCCCCTGGCTGCCGGCAAAATGACCCGCTATTTATTGATGAACACCTTAGAGATTTACGCAGCTGTAATTTCAACGAAATGCTGTATTGAAAAACTTGCTGCGCAGCCATGGAAGACTCATGGTTGCTCTGACCACCAGCCTTCTGATAGTGAAATTACCCAATACCACATTCAGAAGTTTGTAACGATATTGATAAAACACAGAAACAAAGCTGGCAATGATGATCCACTTAATGATTCCGTTCATAGAAATCAGCCTCCTCGTTCTATGTTGTGTACCTTTTCGCTATTTTATCCTTCACAGCAATCAATTTTCCCTTTCATTTTTAACAAAACGAATGCTTAAGGGAATAAGAATTGCCCGCAGCTCTATGATGAAGCGAACAGTTTTTGGCTGAGGAGGTGCGCCTATCAATACTAAGAAAGAAATACAGAGTTAAAGAGAGAAAAAACTATTATCACAAAATGATATTTGCTATTAATACTGTTAGTACACCTGCAAGGAAACTGGCAGAAAAGTTGACGAATTCGTTGTTCACAAAGAATATACCCTTGATTCTGTCTGCACTTACTCCACAATGTACGGGGGATTCAGTGATCAGTCCGCAGCGGCGGCATTTGTACTTCAATTGCAGATAAGCCCCCAACAGGGTATCAGCCAAACTGCCAAAAAAACCTGCAGCTGTTATCAGAATCGCAGCCGCTGCCGTTACCTCTTGAAATAAAC
Source organism: Bacillota bacterium (assembly GCA_051750065.1). Classification (GTDB taxonomy): domain Bacteria; phylum Bacillota; class Bacilli; order Bacillales; family Bacillaceae_B; genus Rossellomorea. The sequence continues at coordinate 447,607 of JBNJJI010000002.1, read as the reverse complement.
ACAAAGATACCAAAGCTACCGTAAAAGCACCAGCCAGGCTTGCAAAAGTGCCTTTGAGAGAAACGGCACCGGATGATCCTTTCTCCACCCTTTTAAAATCTCTGACAGAAATAGGATTACTTTTGCTCAATGGCCCTATTTCCGAGGCCCACGTGTCAGCATTGGCTGCAGCCAGTGTGGCAAATGCACCCAACAAATAGCCGGCATCCGAGGTTTGTATGTAGAGAAGTGAAAAGAGCACGGCGCTTCCTCCATTCGCCGCGACCTGCTGCCAATCTCTTTGTGATGTTTTGGCGAGCCTTTGTTGTATGTCTGTCTTTGCACTGCTTCTATATTTAGACCAAAAACTGCTAGTTGCAAAGAACACCCCAAGCACAATAAGTCCCCGCCATCCAAATGCTGATGAGATGACAGTCCCTGTGACCAGGGCAGCGATACTTCCGCTGATACTCAAGTTCTTAGTCTTCCAGCCGGCAAAACTCACCAATAGAATCAATAACAGAATTCCCTCATTCACAAACAATGACTGCTTTCTCTGTGATGATTTTGCTCACTGAAACATCAAATGGTTCCACTGGCACTTCCTGCACAAGTTGTTCTTGGAAAGCAAGAGACAAGGTGCTGCCATGGTAGTTCTCTAAAAATCGATCATAATAACCGCCGCCAAACCCCAATCGGTGTCCGGTCGGCATGAATGCCAGACCCGGAACGATGACCAAATCTATCTCATTCTTGTCAACAAGATTACATTGGTCAGGATTCGGTTCCATTAAACCGAAGTAAACGGTTTCCAAAGCAGCAAAGGAAGTTAATTGGTGAAAGTTCAGCTCTCTGTTTTTTGGAGAGCACTTTGGCACAAGTACTCTCTTACCTTCCTCCCATCCCTTTCTGATGATCTGCCAAGTATCCACTTCTGGAAAGTTCGATACAGTTATCGCGACTGCTTCAGAACTCTTCCATTCTTCTGTTTTATACAGTTCGCTTGCTATAAGGAAAGACTTTTGTTCATAAACAGGTCTGTCAATAGAAGAGAGCAATGCCTTTTGGTGTTTTCGAAGTTCTTTTTTATCCACTTAAGAGCACTCCTTATAGTCTTTTTTGCAGAACAAAAGCACAAGCCCCTAATCAGCCTCGACAGGCAGCTGGAGCTGGACGCATTTTAAAAAATTGCTTAATAACAAAAAAAAAGCAGCAGGAAAAGTCCTGGCTGCTTACTTTGTTTCACGATGCAATGTGACACGTTTAAGTCTAGGGCAATATTTTTTCAGCTCTAAACGGTCAGGGTTGTTACGCTTGTTTTTTGTAGTAATATAGTTACGCTCACCGGATTCTGTGCAAGCTAAAGTAATGTTTACACGCATTGTTATTTCCCTCCAAACTTAGCTATCTTCATCTGTTCATACGACTTTTTTATAATATCACTTTTTTAAATGAAATGCTAGTCTGTTTTTTAAGTGTTTGTGGAAATTTCGTAAATCTTCCTTGGATTCTGCCTCTGCCCCCACGACATGGCCTTGAATTTTCTGCAGGGGAGAGAACAATAAGTCGAAGGAAGCCACTGTAAGGGCAGGCCCTTTCAGAAGAGGCTGATAAGGAATCGAGCCAGTTTTCAACGTATGTTTCCAATGAAAAACCCCTTGGGCAGTGATGGGATATAACGATCTGCGAATCATGCCATTACTGTTATCCACCTGATAGTCGACCAAGGAGGATTTTGTGGAAGAGTAGTGATGGACGAGGTAGTCATCAGGTGAGATGAAGCTCATCCTGTCAGTCCCGGAAGTCCCCCATTCCAAAAGAAAGAATAACTTAAGCCTGCGATGAAACCTTTTTTTATTTTCAACTGTAAACGTCAGCACACTTCCTTCAGAATGGCTTTCCTCTTTAACAATACAATTGAAGTCCTTCCAGTTCGCGAAATTTGAAAGCTGCTGCGACTCGATTCCGCCGCTTTCATCAGACCAGGCGAAGATCTCGTAACTAAAATTAGCGGCAGGGGCTTTGGGTTGCTTATATACTTTTGCATGCGATACATTCATTTTCATTTTCATCTTCCTCTACACCTTTTGCCATTGTTTAATTTTATTAAAATAGTACCCTGCAAATTCCTTAGCAAGGTTTCTGCGTTCAGCCTTTGAATAAATGATGAAACCATTGCTGGGCTGATCCACTATCCTCGTCCAGCCACCAACACTATGGGAGATCAGAATTCCGTCAAGGTTAAGGACCGGTACATCTCTTTGTTCTTCTACCAATTTATTGATGACCCGCTGCTTTTGATAATCAGGACACGGTACCACCACCCGGGTAAGGTACTTCAGCGTGTTTTCCAATCCGTCTCTCATGGTAATGAATTCATCGATAAAGCCCGCGCCAATCCTTTCTTCTCTTGCTTTCATTCGTCCAGTAAGGAATTCTTCTCTCGCCAGCTTATATTGTTCGGGAGTTCCGATATCACGCCAATAACCCTCCGTCCGGAATACAAACATTTCTTCCTTCTCATCCAGCATATGGGGAAATACGTCCCGGCTGAAGTCTGTGAAACCTTTAAAATGATATTTTCTCAATAATTCAGGTTCTATAATGTAGATTCCTGTGTTGACTAAATTACTGTCTATCTGTTCAGAGCTTGGTTTTTCAATAAACTCAATCAATCTTCCATTTCTATCCGTTTTACATATTCCATAGCCTTTGGGATTCTCCATTTCTTTACCGACTATTGTGAATGCCGAATCATTTCGCTGATGAAATGAGATCGCTTCATGTAAAGATAGGCTTGTAAAAGCATCACCACTGATCACAACGAAGGACTCATCGAGAAAACCGCTGGCTTCAAAGACTCCTCCTGCTGTTCCAAGGGGCAGTTCTTCATGAAAGTAAGTAAGGTCTACACCTAATTTACTTCCATTTCCAAAGTACTCTGAAATCTTCTCCGCTTTATAGCAAGTCGTTATCATAATCGAGGAAATTCCATTGGCCTTTAATAAAGCAATATTGTATTCTAATATCGGCTTATTCATAATAGTTACCATTGGTTTAGGGACGGAAAGTGTATAAGGCTTCAACCGGGTTCCTCTGCCGCCAGCCAGAATGACACCCTTCATGATATTGAACCCTCCACTTTATGCTGCAGTGTTAACTCGTTATATATCTCCAGCGTTTGTTTGGATATCCGTTCCCAGCTGAACATCGTTTCAGCCAGCACATATCCTCTTTCCCCCATTTGCTTCTTCTGCCCTTCTTCCTCTTCAAGCTTCAGAATGCAGTTCTTCAGGCTCAGGGCGTCTCCAGGAGTGAAAAGCAGGCCTGCGTGCCCATGCTCTACTAGTGACTTGAGCCCGCCGGTTTCTGAGGCGATCACAGCCTTTTTCGCTGCCATAGCCTCCAATGCCACAATACCGAATGGTTCATAAAAACTAGGGAAAATCACTGCTTCACTTTGAAAGAGAAAGGCGTTTCTTTCTTCATCGTTGACATATCCCATAAAATGTACGTATTCTTCCAGCCCTTTCTCTTTGACTCTATTTCGGTAAAAATCTAAAAGCGGCCCTTTGCCAGCGATTACAAAATGTAACTCGTTTTCTCTGCTAATCATTTCCGCTGTATCAATAATAGTTTCAAACCCTTTTTCATGAACAATTCTTCCAATTGAAAAGTAGTATTTCAGATGTTTAAAACCCTCAGCTAGAAAACCCTTTTCTTTAAAGACGCTGTGCAGGTTCACTCCGTTCGCAATGATAGACACAGGCAGATTCTTGCCTGGCTCAAGTTCGGACAGCTCTTCCTTCATGTGTTCACTGCAGATAATCACATGATTGGAGGAGTCAATTAACTTTTTCTCTTCCTCATGGATCTGCTGTTGCAGATTGGTATAGATTCCTTGATTTCTGCCTACTTCTGTCGCATGAATGGTCGTCAGCAGGGGTACCCCGTAATGAAGTTTCAACATGGATGCCGACTTTCCGACAATCCAATCATGTGCGTGAATCAAATCGATTTCTTCTTTATCAAAGATTTCGCCCGCTTTCTCAATAAAAGAAAGATTAAGCTGGAACACCCAGTGAAGGAAGTCTTCTTCCATGGGATGAAGCGGTCCCGTTCTGTATATATGAACCCCTTCATCTATCTCAAAATCAGAAGCACCTGCCGTCGCCGCAGTAAGCAGAATGACTCTGCATCCTTTTTTAACCAGCGACTTTGATAAGTCATGAACATGCCGGGAAAGTCCTCCCACGATATTTGGGGGATACTCCCAAGATAAAATCAGGACAGTGCGCTGACTTGAATCAGAAATTAATTCTTCTACAATCGATTTCTCCATCTCTATTGGGATGTATTCAATATTTTCTCTATACTCTACCAGGCTATTGTCTTTCACTTTGTTTCTGCACTGTTCTTCAAGTTCCTTGAATGCCTGCAGATAAGATCTGTTCAACTCGTTTTCAGTGTACAGATAGTGCAAGCTGGATACCCACTCCCTGACCATCTGCTTCAACAGCCTGTTACTTGGAGGAACAGAGAGGCTGATTTCTTTCAGTTTCATTTCCATCTCATGCAGCTCTCGAAGATGCATTAACACTTCATCAGTAAGAATCGCCTGATTTTGATCCATCCCTAGATAACCAAAGCCTGCTCTTGTTAAAGCACTCTTATCGTTCAATAAAGAATCTTCAGTGATTCCTTCTACTTTGTCTGTTTGCTCTAGAATGTGTGCAAATTGTCCATGTGTTCCCTGCACTCCTTCAACCATTAAAATGTGGCGGTCTAAAGCATTCTTACTGACAGGAAGGAGACGAAGCCCGCGCGGCGTTCTCAGCATGGAGGCTTCACCATCTCCTTTCTCACTATATTTAAAGGTTGAGTTGGAAATGAATGTATACTCAACCCCCAATTCAGTTAAGTAAAGATCTATACCAGGAGTATAGGCACAATCAGGCAGCCAGAAACCTTTTGGCTGTTTGGCAAAGTGCTTGGAATGAAGAAGCAAAGCCTGTTGAAGCAACACCCTTATTCCCCATCCTGTTAACAGATGGGTAACTGGAAAGTTTGTTAAAGCCGAAGGAATAACTGTTATTCTTTTTTCTTCTTGCAGTAAATTCAATTTTGAAGGGATATCACGATTGATTCTTACCCATAAAGAATAGAGTTCTTCCAAATTATCTTGTCCGAGGTTTCTTTGATTTTGCATCGAAGACATGAAGTATTGTTCTATAAGTTCCTTAGCTTCATCTGATGAAAGCCAATCAACAACAAGCGGGCTCGTCACATAGAAGATACTTTTGTTTTCGTTCTCTGTCCTTTTGCACAACAATAAACATTCGTTCAGGAGTTGCTGAATTACCGTGCTATTCTTTTTTATATCTGAAGGGAACCTGAAAACAGCAGTAGATAAGATCATAAGAGATAAAGGTTTCTTTTCCATAACTTCCTCCTAGTTTTTTAAATAATACGAATATGTACTAACGTGCTCAACCCATTGAGGGGCCTTGGTTTTGCCCGATTCAAAGTCCTGAAGCACCTGGAGGGGATGGTATTCTTGTTCATGGCCGCTCCTGGGAGTTTGTATAACATTGGAACGGGTTATACCTGTGAACCGGCCGTCCTGGTTTACAATTCCGTATTCCACACAGTATGACCTGTTAGATTTGAGACTGTTTATAAACCAATGACCTGAGTGAGGATGAATAATGATGTCTGTATGACTGTGGTGATTATGACCATTAAAGGCAATGGAGGTAATATCGAAAACCCTTAAGCAATATAGAGATTGCTCCTCCTTCAAGCCATGAAACTCCCGCACTTGTTTCAGAATAGCTCCAGGAATGTTCCAATAACAAAGAATTCGATTAGTATCTGAAAACACAGCTGTTAGTTGAGATTTTAATGGCTTTGTTTTTTGGCCTTTATAAAAGATTCTGCCTTTATATTTTCCCTGCCGCTTATGCTTACCCTTAGGCTGTATATCTCTTTCCTCGGAGGCTGCCGCAACAACCGCATTGGATTCTTCAAGCGCTTTTTGATATTTCACCCATTGATATTGTACTCTTCCAACTGTTGTGTTCATTTCTTTGGCAATCCTTCTGAAAGACAAGCCCTGTTTACGATATTCAATAATTTGCTGCAGCATTTCATTTCACCTCTGAGATAAATTTATAGTTATATGTAGTTTACAAAGACTTTATTCTTCCATTTAATCGTATCACCCTGGGCAAAAACCTACAATAAACGCATTTTGTCGCAATCTGCCTGCCTGCATTAAGACACGGAAAAAAGCCTGAAAAAAATTAATATCCTGCTGATTTATTGGTATTTCACCCTGTTTATCAACGGAAAACGACAAGTTTCTTCTATAATAATAGGGAGGGCCCTCATATAAAATCCACGTTCTGTCAATTACCGCGCAGTTAATCTTTGCAGCAATTTAACTACCATTTCCCTTAAACCTGCCAAGAAGTTTGTTCTGACAGCGATCTATTATACAAAAATGCGAGCAAAATCAGAATTTATAACCCTTTTGATCGCAATATACTTATATACGAGCGGTTTATTCACATTTATGATCGGGATATACATTTATACGATCGCATTATGCATGAATGCGATCGAAAATCAGAGAATACGAGCAAGTCCCACATATAGATTTCGATCACAGCTTCTTCCGGTAGTTACCTGTGGAACCTGAAGGTTAAAGTCTAGTGAATGGTATAGAGAAATACAGAAAACTATGCTATAAATAGTAGGTAGCAAAATCATATGAGGTGAACTTATGACAATCGTTATTATCAGCCTTCTTTCTCTTTCAATCCTGCTTTTTATCCTCTCTTTTTTTCAAAAAGACCGATATAAAACAATAGAAAAAGAAATGGAAGAGCTTTCAATGAATTTCCTTCAGGAAAATTACACTGTTAAAAAGAGGTTAAAAGTCCTTGAAGAAGAGTTACTAATGGATGAAGGGCCAGTCTTTCAAGCTCCCTCGTCCCAACTACCAAAAAAGAAGGTGCATGAGATTGTGAAAAACCAGGTCTTGGCACTTCATGCACAAGGAATGAACTTGGAGCAAATCGCTAAACAATCTGCCCTGCCAATAATGGATGTACAGGAAATCGTTCGCAATCGCAGTGTCTGAAGGGAGTCATCATGAATAAACAAAATACAAAGGCTTTTGCTGCCGGTCTTTTGCTTTCTAGCATTGTCCTAATCATATTCTCTTTCTATAACCAAGACGAAACTAATTCTATTAAAACGCTGGAAGAACAAGGATATACTATTCTGACAGAGGAAGAAGAGAAAAATGCAGCTGAAGAACTAGCAAGTCTGCAAGAGCAGGTAGAAACTCTGAATAAATCCAGAGAATCGGGAGAACAGCACTTGGTTACTTCTGAAGATACAAGGAGCGAAATAACTCTGACCGTTTCATCAGGAATGACACCCATGGAAATTGGGAGGAAGCTTGAAGACGAGGGTATTATAAAAAATTCAAGTGATTTGAACAGTTATCTCGTAAAAAGCGGACTGGCTGATAAAATCCAAATAGGTGACTACCAGCTTCATTCTGAAATGACACTTGAGGAAATCTCAACTATTTTAACAAAGTAAAAAGCAGCCGCACTGGACTGATAGACACTAGAAGAGAAAACGATAATTAGGATGCAAAATAGCAATAGATTTGGGGGAAAAAATCAAATAATACGTGCCCTCATTACCAACGGAATATAAAACAAAAAAAGAAGAGGCGGAAATCATAAGCGATTTCCACCTCTTCTTTTTTTGCAAATTTGCAGGTTTCTACTTTTAGGAATTCAAATCGAAACGTCTTCCTTTGACAAGATAGAAAACACCTTCTGCCACGTTGGTTGCGTGATCTGCTGAACGTTCAAGATAGCGGCAGATAAAGGACAACTGCGTAATCTGAGCAGTGAATTCCGGCTGCTGTTTATTTAAGGCAAGCAATTCCCTGATCGTCTCACCGTAGAGATCATCCACTTCATCATCTAGTTCAGCTATGGACTTTGCTTTCATGACATCTTCTTCTACAAATGATTCAAGAGTAAGGTTAATCATGTTCGATGTTAACTCGTACATCTTTTTAATATTCATGATTGGCTTAATCAATGGTTCCTTCCCAATCCTGATCGTTGATTTAGCAATGTTAACGGCAAAGTCAGCAATCCGTTCTATATCGGAAGCCACTTTTATCGTTACAATAATTCTGCGCAAATCCGTTGCGACCGGCTGCTCCTTGGCAATCAGCAGAATGGCAATATCATTGATTTCTTCTTCAAGCAAGTCTGCGTGCGTATCATCTTCAATGATTTCCAATGCTCTTTCAATATCTTGTTCTTCAAGAGCTTTTACACTCGCTTCAAGTGCTGTGTTTGCCAGCCTTCCAAGCTCCATTAACTTTGCCTGCAGGTCCTGCAAGTTTTCATCAAATTGTCCTCTCGCCATACATACCCCTCCGAATGAAATTATTTAATAAATATTAGTCACATAATACCATTACTTAGCCATAATAATCTTCTATGGCAGCAAGGTATTACTACTTTAACCTCTATACTTTTCCTGCGCTAACCTTGATCACAGATATAAAAATATCCTTAGCTTAGAAACTAAGGATATTTTCATGATCATCCGAATCTTCCTGAAATATAATCCTCTGTTCTTTTATCGCTTGGAGTGGAAAATATTGTGTCAGTTTCATCAAACTCGATAACTTCTCCATTCAAGAAGAATGCAGTTTTGTCTGAAATACGGGCAGCCTGCTGCATGTTATGTGTGACAATAATGATGCTGTACTCTTTTTTCAGTTCCCGAACCAACTCTTCCACTTTTAGTGTTGAAATTGGATCAAGTGCTGATGTCGGTTCGTCCATCAGGATGACATCAGGTTCGATGGCTAAACAGCGAGCGATGCACAAGCGTTGCTGCTGGCCGCCAGACAGTCCATAGGCATTTTCCTTTAACCGATCTTTCACTTCGTCCCAGATGGCTGCTCCTCTAAGACTTTTTTCAACGATTTCATCGAGAACCTTTTTATTTTTGATACCATGAATCCTTGGTCCATAAGCGACGTTATCATATATGGATTTCGGAAACGGATTTGGTTTCTGGAATACCATTCCTACTCTTGTTCGTAAATCCTCTACTGTGAAGGACTTATTCAGGATGCTTTGGTTTCTGTAAGTGATATCGCCTGAAATGCGGACAACCGGAATCAACTCAACCATCCTGTTAAGTGTTTTGATAAAAGTCGATTTACCACATCCCGATGGGCCAATGATTGCTGTAACTTCATTTTCATTTATAGCAAGATTAATGTTCTTCAGAGCCTTATCTTCCCCATACCAAAGATTAAGATCTTTCGTCTCGTATACGATACTTTTCTTTTGGCTGCTCATTGTATCTTCTTTTAAAGTGATTTTGCTCTTCTTTTCGTTACCCGATAGTACTGCCATTGAAATAACCTCCAAAATTAGAATCTCTTCTGAAACTTGTTTCTGATAATGATTGCGATTGAGTTCATGGCGAACAATACAATCAACAACACAACAATCGTAGCCGCTGCTAAATAGGCATATTCATCTGTCAAAGCAGAGTCAACCGTCCAATAATAAATCTGCATCGGCATTACGGTGAACTTGTCAAAAACACCTTCTGGCAGAGGGATCAATAAAGCTGGAATACCGATAACGACAAGAGGTGCGGTTTCACCAATTGCCCGTGATAATGCTAATATCAGTCCTGTTAAAATACCCGGTATAGCTGTAGGCAAAACTATATTCTTGATTGTCTGCCATTTTGTAGCTCCCATACCATATGAAGCTTCTCTTAAAAATTGAGGCACAGCTCTAAGGGCTTCCTGACTGGCCACAACTACTATAGGAAGAACCAGGAGTGACATAGTCAATCCACCAGCTAAAACGATATTCCCTAAATCCGCAAACCTTACAAATACAGTCAGTCCTAAAATTCCAAAAACTACTGATGGTACACCTGCAAGGTTACTGATATTAGTTTGGATGATACGTTTAAGCTTGCCTTCTTTTGCATATTCTTCCAGATAAATCGCGGTGCTGACGCCGAGGAACATTGTTACCGGAGCTACAACAATCATCAGCCACACTGTCCCCATTATAGCACCTAGAATACCCGCCTTTTCCGGATTTACAGAAAGCTTTCCTGAGAGAAAACCAAAGTCGATCCAACCAATACTGTCAGCGGCTACTCGGTAAACTAACGTAACCAATACAGCCAAAGCGAAGAGGATGGAGAATAAGAAAATATTCTTAGCCAGCTTGTTTTTGAATAAGCGCATGCCCATTTTCTTTTGTACTTGTTCAGCGTTTACGTACTTCATAATTAATATTCCTCCCTGAATCTACGAGAGATATATTGTGCGATCCAGTTCATGATCAATGTGAAAACAAACAAAGTCATCGCAACTGCATATAAACTGTAGTAAATCGTTGTCCCAGCAGCTGCTTCACCGCCAGTAACTTCTACAATATAAGCTGTCATGGTCTGCATGGATTGAGTGATATCAAACGTGAAGTTCTTATTGCTTCCAGAAGCAATCGTCACAATCATCGTTTCTCCTATCGCACGGGAAATACCAAGTACAAAGGAAGATATAATTCCAGAAATAGCAGCAGGAATAACCACTTTCCAAGTTACTTCGAGTTTTGTTGCACCAAGTGCAAGTGCTCCCTCTCTCATTGAGTTTGGTACAGAACTCATAGCATCTTCGGAAAGAGATGCCACCATTGGGATGATCATGATTCCCATTACTATTCCTGGACTGAGGATATTAGTGGGCTCAAGCGCAGGAATAAATGACCTTAATAGAGGAGTCACAAATGTAAAAGCAAAGAAACCGTATACGATTGTTGGAATCCCGGCAAGAATCTCCAAAATCGGCTTAAGTGTTTTTCTTACCTTATCAGAAGCATATTCGCTTAAATATACTGCAGACATCAGCCCTACAGGAATGGCAACAAACATAGCAATGATAGAAGATAAAATCGTCCCTACCAGTAACGGCAGTACCCCAAACTGCGGTTCTCTACCAATAGGATTTAGTTCAGTTCCTGTAAAGAAACTTAAAAATGGAACGTCTCTAAAAAAATTAACTGTTTCTGCAAGCAATGTGAATACAATTCCAATAGTAGTAAAAATGGATATTGCGGCAATTGCAAATAAGAATTTTGGAATGAACTTTTCCATGACAGAATTGATGTTCATCGTACTTTTCTTTTCTTCAATCATTTCCCGAACATTCAACTTGTCATTAGTTCCAGAATCCTTCATGGTTGATAACCCCTTTCATCCTTCATCCCTTGAGGAGGAAAATTACTTATTTTACTAACACACAAGAAGATGAGAAGGAGTTATCTTCTCATCTTCCGAGTGCGTTGGTCATTACTCAATTATTATTGAATGCCTTCTAATTTAGAAAGGTTTTCCTCAATTGTTTCATCTGCTAGAGGAGCGAATCCTGTTTGAGCAGCTACGTCTTGAGCGTTGTTCATTGTGAACTTAGCATAGTCAAGAACTTGAGGCTTTTCTTTAGCCATATTCACATTAAGGTATGTGAATACTGGACGTGTGAACGGGTGGTATGCAGCATCTTCGCTCAATCCAATTGTGTCTAGGCTTGGCTCGACTGGACCATCACCAAAATCAACATTTACAGCGCTAATTTTATCTTTGTTATTGTCATAGTAACCATATCCGAAAAACGCGATCGCATTTTTGTCTTTAGATACAAGGTCAACCAATGTTGAATATTCTTGCTGCAGGTTTACACTGTCAACAAAATCTTTTTCTTCCATGATGGATTCAAACATGAACTCGTTAGTACCATGGTTTTCATTAGGACCCATTGGCTTGATCTCTTCATTAGGCCAGTCAGGGTTGATATCAGACCACTTTGTTACTCCGCCTTCAGCAAGGAAAATGTTCACAACTTCTTCTGAAGTCATTTCAGTAGCCCAGTCATTGTCCGGGTTGATGACAAATGTTAAACCATCAAGTGCAACTTGGAATTCCATTACTTCAATACCAAGATCTTCAGCAGTTGCTTTTTCTTCATCTTTGATATGGCGAGATGCATCATTGAAATCTGTACCGCCATCTTCAACTAGGAATTTCTTGAATCCTGCAGATGTACCTGCACGGCTCACTTCTACAGAAACCTCTTCATTTTCAGTCATATAGTTCTCAGCCATTTGAGCCATGAACGGATATACTGTTCCAGAACCATCGATTACAACGCTTCCTTCTAGTGAAGCTTGCTCTTCAGTATTAGTGCCGCCGTTATTACCAGTGTTTCCACTGTTGTCAGCATTATTGTTCCCATTGTTTCCATTAGTCCCACATGCAGCAGTGAATAGTACAAGTGCTGCCATTACTACTAGAAGAAGTAGTCCTTTGAAGTTTTTCATTCCTAAATTCCCCCTAAAGAAATTATGTTTTTGTCCTACGAGTAATAGAATAATAGAGAAGTGTTAATTGGGTTTAAAGCAAATGTAAAGCTTTTGTAAATTCGATCTTTTTCACGCTTAATTGCATGGTTTTACGGGAATTTTTATCGAATTATAGCTATTATTTGAAGTTTCCTGAAATTTATTCATTAAAAAAACCTTCCATTACCGGAAGGTTTCTTTATCTTACTCTTCTTCAGTTGTATCTTCGCCTGCTGCGTTTTCTTCTCTTGTTTCTTCTTGCAGCTCTTCTGCCTCTTCTACATTTTCAATTTTTCTCTCTACTTCGGAGGAGTTTATACCTTCTTTTTCACGTTCTTTCTTTAACTCGAAATATTTATCCATGACTTTTCTGGAAATTTCCTTATTAATATAAGGATCTTGTTCTCCATTATGCGACCATGGGACCACTGTGGAAAAGGCCACTTCAGGCTGATCATAAGGGGCGTAGCCGATAAGTGTTGTGTTATACGTATCATGATAGTTTCCGGTAGCAGGATCTCTATAACGAGCTTGAGCTGTACCGGATTTACCTGCTGCTACATATGGAGCATCATGAAATTCTCTATAAGCAGTACCATTAGAATTATTGTATACACGGTAGAATCCTTGCTGCACTTGTTCAATTTGACCTTGGGTAACATTGACTTTGTTTAACACTTCAGGCTTCTTGACTGTTTCAATTGGACCCATGTTTTCTTTGTCACCCGTTGGTTTACGAATTTCCTTAAGGATGTGCGGTTGTATCCGGTATCCATCATTGGCAATCGTAGAAGCATATTGTACAAGCTGCATCGGTGTATACGTATCAAACTGGCCGATCGCAAAGTCCATCATGTTTCCTGGTGTATAAAATGTACCTCTATAGCCGTTTACTTCTCCAGGTAAATCAATACCTGTGTTGACACCCAAGCCGAACTGAGCAAAATGATTTCTCATGTTTTCCAAGTCGTTTGCTGAACCGCTAATAGAAGCATCACGAACATAATAAGGATTGCCGCCAATTCTCATGGCAACCTTCCACATATAACCATTAGAGGATACTTCAAGTGCTTGCTGGTCGTTTAACGATCGAGAACCTCCGTACCAGGATTTCTTCACTGGTGTGCCTTTGATTTTGATCGGTTCATCCTGAATCACTTCTCCTGGATTCAAAACACCTGTCATATAACCAGTTAAAACGGTAGCACCCTTCACTACTGATCCTACTTCGTAAAAACTGGTATAGGTACCCAGCGCGTAATCCTGTATACCATACTCACCGGTATTAGGATCTTTTGCGTATCTTTTGCCCACCATAGCCAGGACTTCACCCGTATTAGGATCCATTAAAACAACAAAAGCCCGGTCCAGATGGGATGATTGAGGGTTGCTTACATTGTTTAGCAGCTCTTCAGTCACAATCTTTTCAACTTCCTGCTGAAGTTCCATATCGATTGTAAGGACGACATCTTTACCACGCTGGCCTTCCTGCATCAGAAGGGATTCCAGCACACTTCCATCTTTAGTGATGTTTTTAATTTTTTCTTTTTGTCCTTTTAACACATCTTCATATTGAAGTTCCAAATATGTCTTCCCTACCCGGTCATTACGGGTATAATCTCTTGCTAAATAGTAATCTACCATTTCTCTTGGAAGTCCCTCTCTTGATGAGGATACATTACCCAGGATCGATCTCAGAGTATTATCAAACACATAGGTCCTTTCCCAGTCTGTCGTTGTGTTGACTCCAGGAAGCTCAGACAGATGTTCACTGACACGTGCAAATTCTTCTTCCGTCACCCCTATATTTTTAACCATCTGAGGAGATAAGGCATATCCGCTGTTCATTTCCCGGAAGATGGCGAGATCTTCAAGATCTTGAGTGGAAAGAGCCGCCATATCTGATTCAGTGATTCTGTCCAAAGTCAATCGATAAATCTTTGCATTGGCGTCATCTTCAGAAAGTTCTTCATCTCTGTAAATTTCAGCTTTCTCTTCTTCTGAAACTTTTTCATCAGCTTTTTCTTTATTGAGCAGCATCCAATAATCTTTCTTATCACGATCTGTCACTGTCCCTGTATCCATTTCAATTAATTGGGCAAGGCCGCGGGCCACCTTTATCATATCTTCTGATTTAGTAGATTGTGTCCTTGTATAGGTGATGGCATTCATCGGAGTATTATCGACAATGACATTTCCGACACGGTCGTAAATCTTCCCTCTTGGCACACTGTTATTGACAAGGACATCTTCTGTTCTTTCAACTTCCCTTTTATACTCTTCACCCGAAACGATCTGCACCAAGCCGAGTCGCAGGATTAGTAAAGAAAACAATAGAAAGACCGCAAAGAATAAAATATTCATCCGAGCAGGTACATGTGTCTTTTTCTTTTTTCTAGTGTTATTCAACCTCTTCCAGTCCTTCCTCTATATAAATTTCCATAGAAATGTTCATACTCATATACTCTATAGTATAGAAAAAAAGAGACCTTTTCCACCCATAACAACTGATGGATATAAAATTAAATTTTACCAATTTCTTTTTATATTACGCAGTAATCAAGCAGGTTATTATATACATTTTTCCTTTTGCTTTAGATTACCTTTTGTATAGAAATACAATTTCAAAATTGATTTTTTGTTCTTTACAAACAGTTTTTTTGTATGTCAGTTTTAACATTACCGCTATTTAAAATGAAATTGATTTCCTCTCCAGGTGTGCGGCATACATAAAGATGGTCCACAGAAAAAGAATTGATTTATCTTTATCCTCTTCGAAACAACGGCTCCGAGGAGATTCCATCGGTATGAACGCCCATGCAGTGGAGGGAGACGTCCAGCTATTTGATTTAAAAGGGACGCACTCTCATACGAGAAAGCAATCTTTCAAGCTTTAATGAAGTACCACACCGATATCCACATAAATAGAAGCAGAGAAGGCTTCCCTTCTCTGCTCAAAGAGTACTATGTCGCTGACAAGTCAATTTTACGAATAAACAAATAGATTAAACTGTGACCGGAACCTAGTATGAGAAGCAGAATTGGAATGCTTTTCTCTTCATTGAAGAACGTTATCGCAAAAATAAAAGCCAGTATGGAGACTATCCTTCCTAAATTGAGAAAAATCTCTCTAACGACAATGTATTCAATTCTCATTTCCGCCGCCTTCCACCCTTTTCCAATAACATCATAAGTCATGGATATATACGGAACAAGCAGCAAAGGATACGCGACAGCTATAACACCCGCATACAAAAGGAGCTTTGGATAAGTCACATCAAACGCTATCAAAAAGATGGCTGCATATAGAATTAAACCTCCAACAAGAATGGACTTCTTCCGGTATTTTTTCTTAATGAGTCTGGACGTCAGAAAATACCCAATAAAAGCAATGCCGGAATTAATCAACCCAAATGTCCCGATCGCAAACTCACTGCCCGTACTAATGAAAACAAACACAGAAATAACAAATATGAATGTTCCTTCTCTAAGGCCTTGAAAGAAATGGGCATTAGTTATCAGTTTCCAGTTCTCATTATTCGCTCTCTCTTTTAAGATCCTCGTGAACAAGTAACTGCCATGTGCAGGCCGCCTTTTCAGAAAAAAGCTTAATATGACAGCAAGCGAGAAAAGTCCCAGGGAAATTCCAAAAACAATAGTATATCCCTGAAAAGAAGTAAACCTGGAAATGATGTACCCTGCCAGTATTGGTCCTACCATCCCGCCTGCTGAAGTTAATGTTCCAAGAAATCCATTGAAAAAATCCCTTGTTTCCGGTTCGGTAATCTCAAAGGTTAGGACGTTGAAAGCCAGCCAATAAAAACCGTAGCCAATCCCGAGGAGAGCTCCTAGAACTACGAGGTTTTCTCCGGCATTTTCTCCAAAAAACAAAACAGATAAATAGAAAGAAGCCAAAAAAATGACTCCTATCCTTAGTACAATCACCCTGTCAATTTTCTTGGCCCACCTGCCTGCCAGTATAAAAGTCAGTGGCTGAAAAATGACTACCGTTAAGTTGTAAATCCCGAGGTCTAAAAATTCTCCAGACTGCTTCCATAAATATATGTTCACAAAAGTGTTTGATAAAGCAACACTCATGGAATACAATCCGCCGATCAACAAAAGAAACATAATATCCTTTTTTAACTCAATATCACCTAAAAGTCTAAACCTGGTCATTTTAATTACTCCCCTTTTTCTTAAGCTTATTTTTTGAAAAAGGGGGCCATCTTATACCTAATAAAAAAAGAAGGTGCTTTATGTATTGCTTAGAAGAATGGCTATGAACTGTTCTGAAAAAAAAGAAGACCCTTAAAGGATCTTCTTCTGTACTCGATTATTTTGCTGCAGTGTATCGCTTAGACACTTCTTCCCAGTTCACTACATTCCAGAATGCATTGATGTAGTCAGGACGGCGGTTTTGGTAGTTAAGGTAGTAAGCATGCTCCCAAACATCCAATCCAAGAACCGGTGTTTTCCCATCCATAAGAGGAGAATCCTGGTTTAGAGTGCTTGTTACTTCAAGCTCACCGTTGTTTACAACAAGCCACGCCCAGCCAGATCCGAAACGACCTGCACCTGCTGCAGCGAATTCTTCCTTGAACTTTTCGAAGCTTCCGAATTTGCTTTCGATTGCTTCAGCAAGTTCTCCAGATGGATTTCCTCCTCCGTTTGGAGAAAGAACTGTCCAGAATAAAGAGTGGTTTGCGTGACCGCCGCCGTTATTGCGGACTGCAGTGCGTGCACCTTCAGGAACAGCATCAAGATTAGCGATAACTTCTTCTACAGATTTACCAAGAAGTTCGTCGTTTCCTTGTAAAGCGTCATTTAATTTAGTTACGTAAGCGTTGTGGTGCTTCGTATGGTGAATGTTCATTGTTTCCTTGTCGATATGAGGTTCTAATGCATCGTAACCATAAGGTAATTGCGGTAATTCAAATGCCATGATAAAATTCCTCCCTATGTAATATTTAGAATCGGTAAACGATTCCATTCATTTCAATTTAAGAGTACCAAATTAAAATCTTTGCATCAAACAAAATGCTTATGAAAACAAAAAAGTTAACTGACATATTTATAGTCACCAGAAACCTTGTTGTTATACTTCATTGTAAAAATCTGATTTTACAGGCTAAAGTTAATTATATTATTTATTTTTCGGCTATAAAGCCTCCACGTCTGGTACTTGATGCCCGCTATTCTATCAATCCAATTAAACCTAACAAGTAACAATGTTTAAGATAAAAGCTTTTAGAAAAGGCTCTGTTTAGAACGTTGTGGTTTTTAAAATGATTATGTTGACTTTCATTTTAGCAGTGCAGCTCCAATCAACCCCGCGGATAAGTCATAGAAGTATTTTCACCAGTTTAAATGGACTCACTTACGTTACACTAATCACAAAATAAATCACCATGATGACTTGAATGATCCCTTTAGTGAAAACGCTCGAAATGAATCCTATTAATGAACCTCCGCCTATTTTCAACGCTTTTTTAAAATTCGTTCTGTTCACTAGCATTTCACCGAGTACAGCTCCTATAAAAGGACCAGCGATAATTCCGACAATCGGAATGACAAAAGGCCCGATAATCATTCCGATTGTACTTCCCCAAACTCCTGCTTTCGAGCCTCCATATCTTTTGATACCAATCATATTGGCAATATAATCTGCACCGAATAGCAAAACGACAAATAATCCTTGAATACTCCAAAACCACCAGCTGAAGGGTTCAAAGCTGAAGAACACTCCATATAGCAGAAAAGATGCCAGTAGAAACAACACACCCGGTATGATTGGGTAAACCAAACCTATGAACGAAACAGTGATCAACAAGATTATAATTGTCCAATATATAAAATCCATGAGCTACCTCCCTAAAAATAGGACTGACCATAAGGAGTTTTTCCTCTTGGTCAGTCCTATTATAACTTAAAGTTATTCGTTTTCACCCAGTACTGCTTCCGCAATATTGACAGCATGATCACCTATACGTTCAAGATTACTGATGATATCTACGTATACAATCCCTGCCTGTCCTGAGCACAATCCTTCATTCAGGCGCAGAATATGCTGTTTACGCAGTTTACGTTCCATTTTATCAATCATCTCTTCTTTTTCTGCAACTTCCCGTGCAAGAGCGTGATCATTGGTATCAAGAGAAGTAACAGCCTTTTTCACAGTTTCAACTGTTAAATTGAACATTGTATTTAAATCAGCCATTGCATCTTCTGTGATTTTCACTTTATTAGCCTGTTGATATTCGACTAGTTCTAAAATATTTTCAAAATGGTCGCCAATCCGTTCGATATCTCTTACAGTATCCATCAGAATCGAATGTCTCTCTGATTCTTCATCTGTAAGGGAAGAAGAGGAAATATCAACCAAGTAATTCGTGATTTTCTTATCCAAATTGTTAATTGCATCTTCAATTTGATAGGCAACTTCTGAATGCTTGCTATTTTTGTTTTCGAGGAATTTATGAGATTCTTCGAGTCCCTTTACTGACAGGTCTCCCATTCGAATAACTTCTTCCTTAGCCTGACCCAGGGCAATTGAAGGAGATTGTTGAATAAACAATGGATCCAGATGCCTTGGCTTGTATCCGACTAACGAATCTTCACCTGGTATCAGCTTTGTAACAATTACCGCAAGCAAAGCAATAAACGGAAATTGAATAATAGTATTCGTTACGTTAAAAGTACCATGTGCAAATGCTATAGTCATTTCGGGATTTAAACTCATAGAACTTTGAAAGAACAAGACTAGCCTTTCAAATAAAGGAAGAATAATCAAGAAAATAGTCGTCCCTATAAGGTTAAAGAGCACATGTATAGCTGCTGCCCTTCTAGCTGCAACAGAAGCTCCAATAGAAGCTAAAACGGCAGTGATTGTCGTTCCAATATTGTCACCAAACAGAACTGGCAAAGCTGCTGCTGTAGTAATCAGGTCCTCTGCATATAGTCCTTGAAGAACACCAATTGTTGCAGAAGAACTTTGCACAATCACCGTGAATACTGTACCGATGACTACTCCCAGGATTGGGTTTGTACTCATACTGAGTGTCAAGTCTGTAAAAGCCTCCAATGAACGAAGCGGCTTCATCCCGCCACTCATTAATTCAAGACCTAGGAAAAGTGAACCGAAACCAAAAGTGATTTGTCCAATGTACTGAGTCTTTTTATGTTTAAAGAAGAAAAGCAAGAAAGAACCCACGGCTATAATCGGGAGAGCATATGCTCCGATGTCGATACCGATAATAAATGCCGTCACAGTGGTTCCGATATTGGCACCCATTATAACACCGATTGCCTGGCGCAGTGTCATAAAGCCTGCACTAACCAAACCTATGGTCAGCACCGTCGTTCCAGTACTAGTCTGTAGCAATATCGTCACAAAGATACCAGCTAGAACTCCCATAAAAGGATTGGTTGTAAATCTATCTAGGATATCTCTAAGGCGATCTCCAGCAGATTTTTGTAATCCGTCGCCCAAATACTTAATTCCGAAAAGGAAAATTCCAAGTCCGCCAAAAAACTCAAACAATATCTGTTGCCAATTCAGCTCCAAAAATTTCAACCCCTAAATAAAATTTCGACATTTAACAACAAAAACCCCTTTCAATTATTAAAGCATTATGAAGATAAAGTAAAGACTTTTTTAATATTTTTTTGAAGCAGTAATCCCTGCAGCCTAATGTTACATATCACCTGGCACAACAAACTTTTATTTGCCCCTTGATGTATCAGTATCGACAAGCATAAAATGGGAAATGGACAAACATATTGGGAGTGTTGAAAAACCATGAATATTTTCAAACAGTTATACAGAAGCCTGTATTCTCCAAAGGATATAGCAGCTTATCGATTTCAGGGCATCGGCAAAACAATCTTGTACGTCTTTCTCTTAGTACTAGTGTCTATTCTGCCTGCCGCTTATAGTCTTGCAATTTTTTCCTCCGAAGCAATTGAGGAGAGCATTACAGCAGTTGAGTCTGATCTTCCTGACTTCTCAATTGAAGATGGCGTTTTGGTCTCTGGCTCGCAGGAACCGGTTACTGTCAAGAAAGATCATTTAACATTCGTTCTCGACAGCAGCGGAAGTATACAGATATCAGAATTGAGTAATGAAAATAATGCAGTTGCACTCTTAAAAGATGAATTTGCATTGATTATAGGAGGACAAGCACAGCCCTACTCTTACTCCCTGTTTGACGGATTTAACGCTGATAATGGAGAACTAGTGGCTTTTCTGGAGACGTTGAATTCCCTAAAAGGCATCATGCTCTCTGTTTTCATAGCGTTATTATATCTTTTTTCAGCAGGGGTGACTTTTATTAAGGTCAGCATTTTTGCGCTCATTGCTCTTCTATTTGCGAACGCGCTGCACAGAAAACTTCCATATAGGCAAGCATGGAGGATTACGGCGTACAGTATAACGCTTTCAACTATCTTTTTCACTATTATGGAGATGTTAAACACTTTTGTTCCCGGCCGCTTTTTTCTCGATTGGATTGTAACTTCTGTCGTTCTTTATTTAACGATTAAAGAAATTCCTCAAAAAAAAGAAACATTACAAAGGCAGTAAAGAACAAAAGCGCAAGCGCCCTGATCGGACCCGACAGACAAATGCCCCGAGGGCTGGACGGAGATAACTTAGTTAAAGTTTTCCATAAGGATGGATTTTATTAATTTCTTAACAAATAAAGGTAAAGGAACTGATACCTATCAGTTCCTTTACCTTTATTTAACTGTAAATCGGTTTGATAATGATGTTAATGAATGAGATAGCGTTTTCAGCTGAATTCCAATTTCATGCGTGTTTTCCATTTCAGAGATTTGCGAGCTGCTTGTCGCCAGCATTTGCTCTGTACTAGCAAGCGTTTCTTGTGATATTGAAGAAAAGCTGACTGTGGCCTGTTCCAATTGAGGCAATTCAAGCTTGAGCTCAAATAATGCAGCTTGCATTCTTTCTAAATTTCCGCTGACAGTCTTGACTTCTGTCATTAGTTCATCAAAAGATTCTTTAGAAGTATTCGCTGTGACGAGATTTCCTTTTATTTTCAAAAGCATATCGTCAAACTCCTTAGCCGCACTTATTGTCACGCCTTCCATTTGTTCTATAGATTCAGTAATATCTTCTGCCGCTTTAGAGGACTGATCAGCTAACTTTCGCACCTCTTCAGCAACTACAGCAAATCCTTTTCCCGACTCTCCTGCCCTGGCTGCTTCTATAGCCGCATTCAGCGCCAGAAGTTTTGTTTGTTGTGCAACTCCTTTGATCAAACCTACTAAGTTGGCGATTGAGAAGGAGTGGTTTCTGACCTTTTGAACTGTTGAAGTCAAATGATCGAAATCATTTTCAAAAGAATGAATCGCTTTAATAAGCTCAGTGTTATTTCTTTCTCCCTTTCCAGCTGATGAATTCATATCCCCAGCACTTTTATGGACCGCTTCCATGTTATTAATCAACTGCTCGATCTTCAGCTTCATTAAATGGAAACCGTTCACACTTTGATCAGAGCTGCTTGCTGTTTGTTCAGCTCCATGCTTGACAACATTTATTGCTTCGATTAATTCCCTGCTGTAGTTTAGCGCTCCTCCAGAAGAATCGCTGAGATTGTTGCCTGTTGATTGGAGCTCCATGGTCGTTTCATTCACCTCATGAAGGACAACCCGCATTTGCTCGACCATCATATTGAAACTCTTCTTCAGTGAATGGATTTCTGGGAGGTTTGTATTGAAATCAGCCCTTTTATTTAGGTTGCCATTCCTGACCTCTCTCATTATATTTTGCAGCTGCACAAGAGGCTTAGTGAAGCTTCTTATAAATACCAATATCAGAACAGATGACAGCGCCAAACTAATCAAGATGACGGCAACTGTAAATCTGGACATGTCAGTAACTGCCCCTAGATAGGATTGTGAAGGCACAGCCAAGATATAATGCCCATTAATCTCTTTCATCCTCATACTTGAAATCGTATATTCTTGTCCATTGATCGTTTCATGAAGAAGTGACCTTTCCTCCTTTGAAATCTTTGAAACCAGTTTTTCAGAAAACCTGAGACTGGACCCAGAGCTTACAGCGAATGGGATTACCTCGTTGTTGGATAAGTAAAAGATATCAGATTCAATTCCGTCTTTCGTGAGTTGCTCCTGTTGATCCCTAATACTGATTTCCATCTGCTGAAGGAAATATCCTTCGTCACTTATATAAAGAAACTTCAAATTTTCAGCTACATAGGATATAAGTTCCGCCTCACGACCAAGCCTGTTTTCTATAGTATCGATTGTTGCTTCCTTAGCTTTTATGTAAGAACTGAGTCCAACAACAGTAAGGGAGATAGTCAATAATATTACAAATAAAAATAACAGTCTGTTTTGCAGACTGAGTTTGGAACTTAATCTGTGATAAAGACCATCGTGATTTTTTATTCCCGTGGTGTTTTTACTAGCAAGTTTACTTTTCATCATGATAAAGATATTTATAAAGCTTCTCTTCAATTTAAGCCCCCCAGTATTATCTGCTTTCGGAACATCAGGACAAATAAGTTCTATAATCGACATTGTCCTACTACATTCTCACAGAGAATTATTAAGGGTTCGTAAATTCAATGTAATAATTGCATAAATTATGAGATCAGAGAAGGGAATTTCTTTTCGGTTCATCTTTTCCTCAAAATTTGTGTCCGAATACTATCGAATAGGTAGGAAACTGACAAAGAAGTGCCGAATAGGTATAGAGAAAAACATCAGAAGTAAGTCTCTGACACCCATTTTCCTTTCTAAAGAAGGAGGCCGCCCTATGAAAAGGCTTGGTATTTTTCTGCTGGTTACAATTGTTTCATATAGCATATATTATGATTTAAATGCAGGCACGCTGCCTAAAGCTGCAGAATCTGTAGTTGCTATACCTGCTCCTACCAATGAGCCTATGGAAGAACCTTCAGAAACAGTTTCAGATGAATTTGAAATAGAATTCGTCGAGGTGAAAGTCAAATCGGGTGATACCATACTGTCCCTAATGGAACAGAACCTCGAGGGACCACTGCCTGTTTCGATAGATCAGCTAATAGAGGATTTTGAATACCTTAATGAGGGACACTCTCCGAAGGATATACAAGCAGGTGAGATATATAAACTTCCTCTGTATTAAATCCTCTTAAAACGAATAAATTATTTAGAATTCCAGATCCGTCCACCATCTATTTCTTGTCAACTTCGATAAAACATTGATACAATACTTTCGTACGCTTATTATCTTGTTTCAACATAATTGAACTTTCCAAAAGGAGCGAATAAGCCTTGAGTGAAATAATCCATCGTTCTAAAACTCGTCCTGTCAAAGTTGGAAACTTAACAATCGGCGGGAATGACGAACTTATTATACAAAGTATGACAACAACCAAGACACATGACGTTGAAGCCACGGTGAAAGAAATCCACCGCCTTGAAGAAGCTGGGTGCCAGGTAGTCCGAGTAGCTTGTCCTGATGAAAGAGCAGCTAATGCCATCGGTGAAATTAAAAAACAAATCAATATCCCTTTAGTAGTTGATATTCACTTTGATTATAAGCTTGCATTGAAAGCTATTGAAGGCGGAGCTGATAAAATCCGAATCAACCCCGGAAACATCGGGCGCCGCGAAAAAGTGGAAGCTGTAGTAAAGGCGGCCAAGGAAAAAGGAATCCCAATCCGCATCGGTGTGAATGCCGGAAGTCTTGAAAGAAAAATCATTGAGAAATACGGATATCCGACAGCTGACGGAATGGTTGAAAGTGCCCTGCATCATATCAAAATCTTAGAAGATCTTGACTTTCATGATATCATCGTCTCCATGAAAGCATCAGATGTAAATCTTGCGATCGAAGCCTATACTAAAGCAGCCCAGACATTTGATTATCCTTTACATCTTGGGATAACAGAATCAGGGACCTTGTTTGCTGGTACTGTAAAAAGTGCGGCAGGATTGGGAGCATTACTAAGCAAGGGGATAGGTAATACCCTGCGTATCTCATTGAGTGCCGACCCAGTAGAAGAGGTTAAAGTCGCAAGGGAACTCCTGAAGTCATTCGGTCTTGCCGCAAATGCAGCCACACTGATTTCCTGCCCTACTTGCGGAAGAATCGAGATCGACCTGATCAGTATCGCCAACGAAGTCGAAGAGTACATTTCTACTATCAAAGCACCGATTAAGGTAGCCGTACTGGGCTGTGCAGTAAACGGTCCCGGAGAAGCAAGAGAAGCGGATATCGGCATTGCCGGAGCTCGTGGAGAAGGCCTGCTATTCCGTCATGGTAAGACGGTCAGGAAAGTTCCAGAAGAAACAATGGTAGAAGAATTGAAAAAAGAAATCGATATCCTGGCTGAAGAACACTACAAGAAGCAAAGAGAAGAAGAAGAAAAGCAAGGAATATAAGAACAAAAGTGCAATCTGCTTGTTAGGACTCTACTCTCGAGAACTGAAACTGTAAGAGGATAACTAGTTGAAAATTGACCACTAAGTTGGATCATACAAGTTCTAATACAGCAGAAGAAGCTTGGCTGATATCAGCCAAGCTTTTTCTTTTATCATCGAAATGCTCCCAATTCCGATAATGGATTTTAGAAGAACGGCAGGACAAAAATTCCGACAATGATGGATATTGCCCCTATACCTATTGCCCATGTTCCAAGCGCTTCGGTACCTCTGCGCTTCGCTACGAAGCCGAGCACAATTCCTGCTGCTCCAAATAGAACGGGTACAATGAAAAGTGACATAATGGAAAGGGTCAATGCTGAATATCCCAAAATTTTGCCTGAGGTATTTGTTTCTTCAGCTGCGTCCTTTTCAAAATCACTTCCAAGTGCCATCGGAGTTGTCAGCTCTGCTGCAGTCTCTTCGTTATATTTGTTTTGAACCACTTCAACTTCCGGATTGTCATTCACTTTGATATAGTCATTGTAGATGTCTATATTTTGAAGATCTTGATTAACGCTGTCATTTTTGCGTCTCTCATTATCCATTGTACAATCCCTCGCTTTCCGTGTTCAGGAGCATTATTATTGTTTGTCAAAGTCAGATTTTTAGCTATGCTAATGATTGTCAAAAATGAAGAATCACTAGGTGAGTATCCTATTATTAGCAGAAATATGGTACACTTTGATTTAGATTCAGCACTCTTCCCCATTGAGAGTATCTGGTCAAATACCATTAAGCGTATGAACTAGTAAGGGTCTCCACAACCTAAATATCATAAGAATATACAACAGTGGATCACTACAGAATTTGTTCCTCTTGGTATGGTCTTTTATACGCTACGGACAGACCCAGTTTCGATACTGAATTGAAATAGCGTGCTAAGAGGCAAAGGGGAATAACCAACTAAGATTCTCAGCAGAAAATTAAGGAGATGTACATATGAAGAAAAGATTCGGTATAGATATTGACGGCACTGTAACATGTCCAACCTCCCTCCTTCCTTATATTAACAAGGAATTCAACTTACAATTAACTTTAAACGACATCACACAGTATGAACTGACTGAAGTCTTGAATATTACACCTGAGGTTTTTGGGGAGTGGTTCAAGAGAACAGAGGGAGAGATTTACAAGCAATCTCCCTTAGCACAAGGAGCAAAATCAGTACTGGATGACTGGAAAGATCTACATGAGCTGTATTTTATCAGCGCACGTCCTTCTCATTTAGTAGAACTTACAAAAAATTGGTTTGATTACCAGGATCTTTTATATCATCACATAGAACTAATAGGTTCACATGATAAAGTATCGACTGCCGAGAAATATGATGTAGACATTTTCTTTGAGGACAAACATGATAATGCGGTATCCATTCATCAAGAGTTAAATATTCCGGTCATCCTTTTTAATACGCCTTATAACCAGGAAACAATTCCTCCTGGTGTCATTAGAGTCAATGATTGGCAGGAAGCCCGTAGCTGGGTGAATAATTGGCTTAAGGAAACTTAAGTCTTAAGTTCTTCGAAACATGTGAAAACCCGGCAGATATTAACTGCCGGGTTTTTCATTAACTATTCAGTTGCACTCAGGACATTTACCGTAAATTTCAAATTTGTGACCTGAGATATCGTATCCATTCAAGCTCTCCTGCAGAACTTCCATGGGACAAGTATTAATTGCCTTTGTCTTTCCGCAGTCCATGCAGATGAAATGATGGTGATGATGATCATTTGAACACGTGAACCTGAAATGTTTTTCTCCGGACAATTCGGTTTCTTCTAAAATTTCAAGTTCCACAAAAAGAGATAGATTTCGGTAAATCGTATCGAAGCTTAATCCTGGATAGTCATCCTTCATATTTTCCAGCACTTCTTTTGCCGTTAAGTATCGATCTGAAAATGAAAAAAGCTCCAGCATCTGCTCACGTTTTCCCGTGTGCTTATATCCCTTTTCTTTCATAAGCAATAAGGCTTCATTGAGTTTCATATGCTCACCCCTTCCTTCTTCACCGGCTGATTAGATGTGACCTTTTTATACAGCACCGTTAGTAACAAAATGACAATCGCCGCTAGCACAATCGTTCCTCCTGGAGCAAGGTCAAGGTAGTACGCTGATATCAGTCCAATAATGACAGCCAACTCTCCAAATAATAATGAAAAACCTATCGTCTGCTTAAACCCCCGTGCCACCCTTATACTGGCTGCTACAGGAAGGGTCATCAATGAAGACACCAGAAGAATTCCTACTATGCGCATAGAGGCAGCAATAACCAAAGCCACCATCACCATGAATATAAAGTGAATGGTTTTTGCCGATATTCCAGACGCCTTTGCGAATTCTTCATCAAAAGATAATAAAAATAATTCTTTATAAAGAAAAATAATGATTGCGAGAACTATTACGGTTACTGCTGCAATTAAATATAAATCTGTCCTGCTCACTGCACTAACACTGCCGAAAAGATAACTAAAAAGGTCTGTATTGAATCCGTCTGCCAGTGATATAAAAATGACTCCAATCCCGATTCCGCCGGACAGTATGATTGGAATGGCCAACTCTTGATAATGTTTGTAAAGACTTCTCAGACGTTCAATAAACAATGAGCCTGTAACAGAAAAGGCCATCCCCAAATACAGCGGATTTAATCCGGACAGCGCCGGTATATTCTTGCTCAAAAATAAGCTGGCAGCAATCCCGGAAAGAGTTACATGGCTTAGAGCATCTGCAATAAGAGATAATCTTCTAACAACGATAAACACACCAAGGAGCGGCGCAATAATACCGATCAGAAGGCCCGTCAAAAAAGCATTCTGCAGAAATTCATAATTCATTAATGCTTCAATCATCGGCCGGCCTCCTCATGGCTGTGATCATGATGAAGCAGCTGAACATCATGGCCGTAAATGCCCGAAAGTTCGCTCTCCTGCAGGTTTTCAAACTCTTCTGTATTTCCATGAAAATGAAGCTGTTTATTCAGGCAGGCCACATGAGTGACTTTACTTGAGATCGTTCCAATATCATGGGTTACTAAAAGCAATGTGATATCTAAGTCTTTATTTAAATGTTCAAGCATTTCATAGAATGCTGAAACATTTCTGCTGTCAACTCCTACAGTTGGTTCATCCAAGATCAGAACTTCCGGTTCGCTTACCAGGGCTCTGGCAATGAAGACCCTTTGCTGCTGACCACCTGATAACTCACCAATATTCCTGCTGGCGAATTCAGACATGCCCACCGACTCAATTGCTTTTTGAACTTGCGCCGAATGTCTTTTTCCAATCATACGGAACATACCGACCTTTTTAGTCAGACCGCTTGAAACAACTTCCGTAACAGTTGCAGGAAAACCTGTGTTGAATGAATTTGCCTTTTGGGAGACATATCCAATTCTATCCCACTCTCTGAACTTCTGCTGTGACTGTCCAAACAGACGTATCTCTCCATCCTTGGTTTTTAGAAGGCCAAGGACCAGCTTTAACAAAGTGGACTTTCCAGAGCCATTTGGTCCTACAATACCAAGAAAAGCTCCTTTGGGTATCGACAGGTTGATGTTTTCTAATACAACTTCTTTATCATAACGAAAACTAACATGGTTTATATCTATCACTGAATTGTAATTTTCCATAAAAAAACCCCTTCATAAAAAGCCGCCTTCCAGCTGAGTATTTTTCTCAAAAATGTCATCGAAAGAGAGAAAACAACACAAATACGAAAAGAGCTATAAGAATCGTTCCGATTTAATATTAGAAGTATACAGGATGAATTAATTATTGTAAACCGAATCACTGAATTCGCTAAAATCACACGGAAATGCTTTTAATTTGCAGCACCTCTACTATCCTATTTCCCTTGCCGCAATAAGCAGGTAAAATAGTGCAAGCCTTACGCACTTTTGTTGTCACATTCACCCTGTCCTGCTCATATGTATCAAATGAGGAGTGATGCTCGATGAAGCTGTTGCAAAATGTGATAAACCATAAAATCAATAACATAACCGGTGATGGTTTATTAAGTTACGGCAAGCAATTCAAGGTAAAAATCAGCCCTGATCAGGCAGAGAAAATCGCTGCCTATTTAAGAGGCAAAAACATCAATATCTTTGATAATGCCGAGCGAAGCAAAGTAATCAAGGAAATAGCTAAGATTGCCGGTCCCTCCACTGCCAAAGATGTTAATAAAATATTCACCAAGTTTACAAGTTAAAAATGAAAGGGGCCTCTCTAATAGAGAAGCCCCTCTTTTCCTATGATTCCTGAATCTTTTTCAAAAGTTCTTCATCCCATGTTTTGCTTTTTAACATTTCTATTTCAAATTTATATGGAGCTTTTTTATTCTTTTTATCTTCTCCTACAAAAGGTGTTTCAAGTATTTTCGGCACATTGGCCAATTGAGGATGATGAACAATCTTTGACAGAGCATCAAAGCCGATATGCCCGAAGCCGATATTTTCATGTCGATCCTTCGATGCTCCACAAATGTTCTTACTATCATTAATGTGAAGAACCTTCAAACGGTCGATACCAACAATTCGGTCAAACTCATCCAAAACGCCGTCAAAATCATTCACGATATCATAACCTGCATCATGAACATGGCAAGTATCTAAGCAGACAGACAATCTGTCACTATGTTCAACTCCATCTATAATCATAGCAAGTTCCTCGAAGGACCTGCCGCACTCGGAGCCCTTTCCTGCCATGGTTTCAAGGGCAATCTGAACTTCTTGATCCTTGACAAGCACCTCATTCAGTCCTTCAATGATTTTCTTAATGCCCGCTTCCGCTCCCGCACCAACATGGGCACCAGGGTGCAGGACAATCTGTCCAGCTCCAATAGCTGCAGTTCTTTCAATTTCCGATCTCAGGAAATTCACGCCAAGCTCGAAAGTTGACGGATTGGTTGTGTTTCCAATATTGATAATATACGGTGCATGAACCACAATATCATCGATTCCATGCTCTTTCATGTGAAGAATTGCATTTTCGATATTCAGGTCTTCTATTTTCTTTCTTCTCGTATTCTGAGGGGCTCCTGTATAAACCATGAATGTGTTAGCTCCATAGGCAGCCGCCTCCTCACTTGAACCAAGCAGCATTTTCTTTCCACTCATGGAAACATGCGAACCTAATTTTACCATCTGTATCCAACTCCCTTGCAATTCACTGTTTCAATCAGGAATCATTCCTTCTCTTCACTCTTCTTTCACGTTTCTTGATTTGATCCATTTTATATTGCATTTTCTTTTTATACCCAGGCTTGACCTTGTTTGGCTTACGAACAAGTGATTTCGCCTTTTGATCGATACTGTCTTCTGTCTTCTTGCGTTTTTTTCGTTTATTTCTGTCTCCAAGTTCTACCCATTCACCACGAATTAGATCTTGATTCTCAAACGTGATACCCATTTTTTCTAATTGATTCAGAGCATCCTCATCTGATGGCTCATAAATCGTTATAGCAACACCTGAAGAGCCCGCTCTTGCTGTTCTTCCTGTCCTGTGAATGTAAAAATCAAGTTCTGCGGGAATTTCATAGTTAATGATATGGCTTACACCCTCAATATCAATTCCTCTCGCCGCAAGATCTGTTGCGACAATATATTGATACTCCAAGGCACGGACCTGCTTCATCACTTTCTTTCTTTCACGAGGAGAAAGATCGCCATGAATTCTTCCGACTTTCATTCCCTTATTCAGCAGAAAATCTGCCACTTCATCCGCTTTCGCCTTTGTATTAGTAAATACTATGGCCAAATAAGGATTCAGTGATGTCAAGGTATTGTATAGAAGTTCCTCTTTTTTCCGGCTTTTTCTGGAGAGTAGAATATGCTTGATATTCTTAGCTGAAATATGCTCAGGTTCTACATGGGCATATTGAGGGTTCTCCATGTATTTCTTCAAGAATGGTTTCAATTTTTCAGGGATAGTCGCTGAGAAAACAAGAATTTGAAGCTTTTCAGGCATTCTTCCTGCAATTTGATCGACATCATAAATAAATCCCATATCAAGCATTAAATCTGCCTCATCTACGACAAGTTTGGCTGCTTTATGGACATGAAGCGCTCCTTCTTTTACAAGGTCATTGATTCTTCCAGGCGTTCCCACAACAATCTGAGGCTGTGTCTTAAGTTTATTGATCATGCGCTGTTTATCAGTGCCGCCAATATAACAGCGAGAGGTAATTCCCACTTCGTCTGTGATTTTTAATATTTCCTGATAAATCTGCTGAGCAAGTTCACGTGTAGGGGCCGTTATAACAGCTTGTACCTCGTGTGACTCCTTGTCCAATTTGTCCAGGATCGGCAGTAAATAAGAATGTGTTTTACCCGTTCCGGTTTGTGACTGCCCTATCGCACTTTCCCCCCGGTTGATCAGAGGGATCATTTTTTTCTGTATTTCTGTTGGCTCATAAAATCCCAGACGTTCAATGGCCTCATTGATAAACGGCTGAAACTCATACTGTTGAAATTGATTTCTCATTTCATCACTCCTTAAGTATTACTTGATATATTGTGAAGAGATTATCTTTGATTTCTCGCTTTGGTATTCATACAGGTTCTTTCGTAAACTTTCCGCTTAAGAGGATACAAGCACGAAGACCTCCTGATCATTAACATATACGAAAACAACATCCATGCAAAAAACAGCCTCTCTATATAACAATACCGTTTTTAGCCACAGATTCAAAATAAAGCTGCATAATTTTACAAATCAATTCTTCTCAGACAAAATTTCCATCTCTTCATTATAATAAACAATTTTCAAAACTTCTAGCAGATTAACATAATTATTATTTTTCCGCTTTTTCCTTAGTCGTTTTTTCCCAGCCTGCATATTGTATTAAGAGACCTTATGAGCGGTATCAGAAAGGAGGCCAATTATGCAGCCAAGAAACCAAATGCCTTTTAATCCCAACTCTTTCCGGCAGCAGCCTTTTCAACAAGTAAGAGGAGTCAGAGGACCAGGCCCTGCTGGTTTTGGAATGATGTGGCCAGGTGGTATGCAAGGGAACTCACCCCGAGTCAGCGGCCAGAAATCAGGCGGACTTTTATCTAAGATTTTGAACAGAGGAAGCTCCGCACAAACAGCAGCAAGCCAGTTAAACCCGCTCCAAGGAGCTGCAGGATTTCAGCGTTCGGCACCAGCAGCGGGAGGGTCATTCCTGAAAAATATTATGAACCCTGGTTCAATCAATGGATTTCTTAACAATACCCAACAGGTTCTGCAAACAGCCCAGCAAATGGGACCAATGTTTCAACAGGTACAGCAATATGGCCCGCTCGTCAAGAATCTTCCTGCCATGTGGAAGCTCTACAGGGGACTGAGTGCTGCTGAATCTAATAATGATGAAGAATCAGTGGATGATGATGAAAAAGACGTTGAATTTGAGAATGATGAAAAGGATGAAATTCAAGCAGATTCAACTCCCCAAAAGAAAAAGACTAAAAGAAAAGCGGCAAAGCCAGCAGGAAAGCGAAAACAAACTTCCAACTCCGGCAATTCTAAACCGAAGTTATATGTATAGCCAGCCAGCGCCCTCCCTACTGAGATGAGGGCTCTTTCTTTTTTGTTTTTCAAAGGCTCTTTTCATAAACTTTGTTGCTATTTGATACTAACTCCGAAAAAAACTAGCGTAATTCACCCGAATAACCTGGTAATCATGAAAAGAAAAGAGCTGCTTTCCCCGATTAGAGAGAAATTCCCTAGTATCCGGGGATATCCGAAAGCAACAATATATGCGAAAACATCCTTTTCAAAAGAAATATTCATGACCTCAAGCAGAATTAGCTCATATACCCTTTGCACCGCCCCCCCTGAGTAGTCGCTTGGAGTGGAAGTGAACTACTCCTTAAAGAGCAGCACTGTTTACGAAAGCAGCTCTTTATTTTACATCGCCTTCCTCTTCGGAAAAGATTCTTTGTCATCGACATGAATCTACTTTATAATGAACATGTAGGTACAAGAAACCAGTCCGACTTTATATTCAGGAGGATTTCAAATATGAATGTTAAAAAAATTACGCCCAGGGGCTATTGTTACGGCGTCGTGGATGCAATGGTTATTGCCCGCAACGCCGCTTTAGATAAATCCCTGCCAAGACCGATCTATATTCTTGGCATGATCGTCCACAACAAACATGTAACGGACGCATTTGAAGAAGAAGGTATTATTACCTTGGACGGAAATAACCGTAAAGAAATTTTAGATCAGGTAACAGAGGGAACTGTTATCTTTACCGCACACGGAGTCTCTCCGGAAGTAAAACAGCTGGCTAAAGAAAAAGGGCTCGTCACTCTTGATGCTACATGCCCTGATGTTACAAGGACACATGACTTGATAAGGGCAAAGGAAGCAGAAGGATTCGATGTCATCTACATTGGAAAAAAAGGACACCCTGAACCAGAAGGCGCTGTGGGTGTAGCCCCTGGAATTGTCCACCTTGTGGAAACGATGGCTGATGTTGAGCAAATGAATATCAAAAATAAAAAGATTATCGTGACCAATCAAACCACTATGAGTCAATGGGACGTTTCACATGTTATGGAAAAAGTAAAAGAGAAATATCCATACGTAGAGGTACACAAGGAAATTTGCCTGGCAACACAAGTAAGGCAAGAAGCTGTTGCGGAACAAGCAGGTGAAGCGGATGTTCTCATCGTAGTCGGTGATCCAAAGAGCAACAACTCCAACCGTCTTGCTCAAGTATCCGAAGAAATCGCCGGCACAAAAGCCTACCGAATTGCGGATATCAGCGAGTTAGAAATCGACTGGATCAAAGATGCAGAACTGGTGGCAGTAACAGCAGGCGCTTCCACACCTACACCAATCGTCAAAGAAGTAATGAACTTCATCAGTCAATTTGACTCTAAAGATGAAGAAACATGGACAAGAGAGAAAAAAGTACCCTTGAACAAAATACTTCCCAAAGTCAAAAAACCGAAGACATTTGCAGAATAACAAGAAGGCATTCTAAACGAATGCCTTCTTTGCTTTTAGCATATTTCAAAACTCATAAAAATGTAAATGGATCTGTGTTCACTTCTGAAACCACATATTCCACGTCCATTCCCTTTTCCCGGCTTTTATCAGTCATCCACCGGGCAACCCCTTCTTTCATCACTTTCTCGATATGATGTCCTGCATCCACTACATTCAGTCCAAGCATCATAGCATCATGGGCAGTATGGTAATATAAATCACCAGTAACAAGCACATCCGCACCAGAGAATTTGGCATTATAGATGAATTTATTTCCGTCACCACCCAATACAGCAACCTTTTGAATGGTATCTGTTAGTGAACCGGTTACCCTAACATTACCCACACCCAGCTTTTCTTTCACAAAAGCTGCAAACTCCTTCAGCGACATTGGGGACGAAAGCTTACCGACTCTGCCTAGCCCCAAGGTTTCTCCCTGATTATCGATTGACATAATATCATATGCTGCTTCTTCATATGGATGGCTGCTGATAAGAGCTTTCAGCACTTTCTTTTCCAATTTTTCCGGATATATGGTTTCTACTCTCACTTCAGAAGCTTCAGCCATTTTGCCTCTTTCTCCTATATGAGGGTTTGTTTCTTCCCCAGGTAGAAATCTTCCTGTTCCAGGGCTTGAAAAAGTGCAGTGGCTGTAATTGCCTATATGTCCTGCTCCGGCATCTCCCAAAGCTTTTCTCACCTTCTCAGCATCCTCTTCAGGCACAAACACAGCAAGCTTCTTCAACTTTTCTTGGTAAGTTGGAAGCAGTACTGTTGTATCCCTCAACTCGAGAGCATCAGCCAATAAATCATTGACGCCGCCTTTGGCAACATCAAGGTTCGTATGCGCAGCATAAACAGAAATATCATTTTTGATTAATTTTTCAATCATCTTGCCTTGTACCGTGTCCGTTCGTATGGCTTTTAAAGATTTAAATAAAGGCGGATGATGAGCAATAATTAACTTAACGCCTTTTTCCACCGCTTCGTCAACTACTTCTTCCAGAACATCCAGAGTAATCATAACTTTATTCACTTTTTGGTTCAGCCTGCCTATCTGCAGCCCTATTTTATCTCCTTCTTCTGCAAGCTCTTTTGGTGCCAGCGTCTCGAATAATGAGATTACTTCATGACCATTAACGGTTTTCATCCAATACCTCCTCAACAATGTTTATCTTCCTCTGAATCCCCGCTTTTCTCTCTCGTAATTGTGGTGAGTCTTCTGCCTCTTCCATTTGACCTATAATCGTTTTCCATTGGTTCAATTCCTGATTCCACTTTCGTTGAAAAACGGAACTATTCTCTTTCAATAAAAAAGGCCCCAGCAGCAATTCACTTTCTTTATTCGCATAAGGGTTCTCAGGATTTCCTCTATCAGCCGCGAGCACTTCGTAAATTTTGCCATCCTCTTCTAAAATCTGTTCAGCCTTCAGTTCCCAATCATTATCCAGCAGCCACTTTCGAATAGAGGCTGCTCCAACATTAGGTTGAAGAATCAGCCGGCTGACTCCCTCCAGCTTACTCTTTCCTTTTTCCAGAATACTGGCTATTAAGGCACCACCCATTCCCGCAATCGTTATACAATCTGTCTCATTTGGTTGTATGACTTGGAGACCATCGCCTTTACGAACAGAAATAGCATCTTCCAGCTGGGAATACTTCACCTGCTTGATTGCAGATTGATATGGGCCCTCTGCGACTTCTCCTGCAACCCCGGAAACAGCGATTCCCTTGTCCACTGCATAACAAGGCAGGTAAGCATGATCGGAGCCGATATCGGCAATCCTCGAGCCTTCAGGGATGAATGAAACAACAGTCTCTAATCTCTTTGATAATTTTTCAGAATTCATATATTCACCTTTTAATATGTATTTGGTCTTATAATAAGTAAAAATTCTTTAAAAACAAACTTAAGCAGTACGTTTCTCATTCTAACCAAATTTCTCAACAAAAAAAAGTCCTTTGCACAGAGCAAAGAACTTTTTTAGAGAATTATAAAGACATTAACCATTCTGTCATTGCGTCAAGATTTTCAGCTGGTACAAGGTCTCCCGGCATGATGCCTTTACCATTTTGAAGTACATCTTTAATTTCATCCTCCGACAAGCTTTCACCAATACCAGTAAGTGCTGGACCAGCACCACCTTCATAGTTGCCGCCGTGACAAGACATACATGCCTGCTGGTAATGTCCTTCAGGATCAAATTCACCGCTGTCAGCAGTACCACCGCCCTCAGCAGGCTCTTCCGTACCTTCACCATGGTCTTCTGCCATCTCTTCAGAGTTATTCAATCCTTCCAAAGACATAAAGAAAACAAGGCCGATTCCAAAAACCATAATTAGAATGAATGGAATGATCGGATTGCGATTCATAGATTAACCTCCCTTATGTAACAATTGATAGTATAGGTTTGTTTTTATTGTAAACAATATTTATTTTACTTTAAATAGATAGAAAGTAAAAGTCCTAAGCGGTACATTTTCGACGTTTGTCGTAAAATAGACACTTTTAGTACCAAAAGGAAGACGGCGATTTAGGAATAATGGAATTAGGACAGGCTTTTTTAGTAAAGTGTTTCGAAGTGGAATGAGGCTCCTTTACTATATTGATTCTCCAAGTAATTGAATCCAGTACCACTCACTAGCTGAGGTTATTTATACATCCCCATCCGAGACTTACCAAGTTTTCACCTTACGGCGGCATCCTTCTTACGTGTAACCTTAGAGCATATTTAAACAGAGAAAATATAGATTCGAAAATTTAAGGTAGCTATAATATGCAAGAAGGCCAGGAATATAAATCCCTGGCCCTTCTCTCTATCAGCATTAACATCCAATCAAACGTGAAATGACCATCCTCTGGACTTCAGAGGTTCCCTCGCCGATTTCAAGAAG
The DNA here is from genome assembly GCA_051750065.1 of Bacillota bacterium. GTDB lineage: Bacteria > Bacillota > Bacilli > Bacillales > Bacillaceae_B > Rossellomorea. The sequence goes on along the minus strand of JBNJJI010000002.1, from coordinate 410,814 downwards.
TTTGGCATCACGCATATAACGTTCTACTTCATATTCTTTCATGTAGCCATAGCCGCCATGTATTTGAATGGCTTCATCTGCCACTTCCATTGCAATTTCCGACGCATACAGCTTACACATCGAAGCTTCTTTGGCGAATGGTCTGCCTTGATCCTTTAACCAAGCTGCTTTATAGATCATATTTTTGGCTAACTCAATTTTCATAGCCATGTCTGCAAGTTTAAATTGTGTCACTTGAAACTTCGATAATGATTTTCCAAATTGTTTTCTCTCTTTAGAATACTGAAGGGCTTTTTCAAAAGCTGCTTCTGCTATACCCAGTGCCATCGCCCCTATACCGATACGCCCACCGTCAAGAGTTGCAAGGAATTGTTTGAAACCTTCCCCTTTTTTTCCAAGCAGATTCTCTTCAGGAACTCTAACGTTTTCTAGAACAAGCTCAGTGGTATTGGAAGCGTTCAGCCCCATCTTTTCGTAATTGTCCACGACTGTGAATCCTTCCGAATCTGTAGGCACGATGATAGCGCTAATTTCTTTGCTGCCGTCATCCCCTCGGCTTGTAATCGCTGTGAGTGCAAGGTTTTTAGCATAGCTCGCATTGGTAATGAAACTTTTATTGCCGTTGATTACATATTCATTGCCCTCTTTAACAGCCGCTGTCTGTGTTCCCCCTGCATCAGACCCGGCATTCGGTTCGGTCAATCCAAATGCACCAAAAGACTCGCCGGTACAAATAGGCGTGAGGTATTTATGCTTTTGGTCTTCAGTACCGAACATACTGATTGGAGCACCACCTAAAGATATATGGGCTGAGTAAGTAATTCCCGTGGAAGCACATGCCTTGCTCAATTCCTGGGTTACGATAGCAAAGCTTACCGTATCACCGCCTGCTCCGCCATACTCTTCAGAAAACGGGAGACCCATCATGCCCAAATCCGCTAACTTTTGAAATATCTCTTTAGGAAATTCTTTAGTACGATCCCTATCAATTGCCCCAGGTGCCACTTCCTCCCTGGCAAAGTCCCGGATTGTTTTTTGGATCATTTTCTGTTCAGAAGTTAAATCAAAATTCATGTCCATCCCCCTTATTATGCAAACATCCATAAAGCATGACCATAAAAGGCCGCCTAAATTTAGGATATCTATGCTGCTTAAAAAGTTTTGCATACGCTTACACTTCTATTATAAAAGGAATGGCATAATTTTCTCAACTTTTAAAAACTTTTTAATATTATGATATTATATTAAAATAGAAATTATTAGAAGAATGATTCCTACTGTTCCACCTATAGTAAAATAGAGCAGCTTTAGATAACGCCCCGCCGATATCCAAATTATACAATTAAAGAATAAGATCAGATATGTTATAAACTTATCTCCCTGAAAAAATACGTCAACTAAATTAATTGAATATATAAGGAAGATCAAAGAGGTGGTTATGTATATTAGCGGACTGAACATCTCTTTATTAGAATAATAAATTCCTGTAAAAGTTAATAAGACGACAAAACCCGCCAAAATCGCTGTTTGCAAAACGAATGACAATTCAGTAAAATAAATGACAAATAACGAAAAAGGAATCAAAGCAAAAATCAAGGCACCAGAAATTAAAGCCATGAAAGAGAACTTTGACGTAACACTTTGGCTTTCTTCCAGCTCATCTCCCTGATTATAAAGTGCAAGCAAATAGTCACAGTAATGCTCAGGAAGCATCTTATTTTGTTTCCAGAACCGAATTTCATTTAATATTATTTTTGTTTTATGATCTTTAGCATCCATTGTTCCACATCCCGTACTTTATTTTTCGCCAAAGGTACAAAGGAACCCTTTTTTTCTATAAAAATTAGTGAATTCATTTGTAACATATATTTACAGAAATTTATTTCTCTTCGGGATATTAGCCCCCGAGGAGCTGGACTTGGATAGCATAGTTAATAATTTTCCGTAGTGAATTATTGAGCCCTCAACAACAAAAAAGTTTACTTTCCCTTGGGAAAGTAAACTTTATGAATAATATCCTATTCCAAGAAATCTTTCAAACGCTTGCTTCGGCTAGGGTGGCGCAGCTTCCTCAATGCTTTTGCTTCGATTTGGCGGATACGCTCTCTTGTAACACCGAAGACTTTTCCGACTTCCTCAAGAGTCCTGGTACGTCCATCATCCAGGCCAAAGCGAAGTCGTAATACATTCTCTTCCCTGTCTGTTAAAGTATCCAGAACGTCCTCCAGCTGTTCTTTAAGGAGTTCATATGCAGCATGTTCAGAAGGGGATTGAGCCTCGGCATCTTCAATGAAATCTCCAAGATGAGAATCGTCTTCTTCACCGATAGGCGTTTCAAGAGATACAGGTTCCTGTGCGATTTTTAGAATTTCTCTGACTTTTTCAGGAGTTAAATCCATCTCTTCTGCAATTTCCTCAGGTGATGGCTCACGTCCCAAATCCTGAAGCAGCTGGCGCTGAACCCTGATTAACTTGTTAATCGTTTCAACCATATGCACTGGTATACGGATGGTTCTTGCCTGGTCAGCGATTGCACGGGTGATCGCTTGGCGGATCCACCAAGTAGCATAAGTACTGAATTTGAACCCTTTTCTGTAATCAAATTTCTCAACCGCCTTGATAAGGCCCATATTACCTTCTTGAATCAAATCAAGAAACAGCATTCCGCGTCCTACATATCTCTTGGCAATACTTACAACAAGACGCAAGTTGGCTTCTGCAAGGCGGCGCTTCGCTTCCTCGTCGCCATCTTCGATTCTGTTTGCCAGCGAGATCTCTTCCTGGGCAGATAACAGGTCAACTCTTCCGATTTCTTTCAAGTACATACGGACAGGGTCGTTAATCTTTACTCCCGGAGGAACACTTAAGTCATTAAGATCAAATTCTTCGTCTACGGCTTTATTCAGCTGCTGGACATTCGGGTTATCATCCTCTTCGTTTTCATTGATGATTTCTACTCCCTGCTCACCCAACTGCTCATAGAACTCATCCATCGTGTCAGATTCAAGTTCGAAATTAGCCAGTTTTTCTGCAATATCTTCATAAGTTAACACGCCTCGTTTTTTACCGAGCTCCATTAACTGGTCTTTCACCGTGTCTACTGTTACTTCTGATTCTACCTCTTTGGAACGTGCTGACTTTTCAGCCATTTGTTCCCCTCCTTCCAACTTCCTTGCATTTGATCGGCTTTATAACGATTTTCTAAGCTGCAGGATTTCCATTGCTATCATGGCAGCTTTGTTATAATTTTTTTGTCTTTCGGCTTCTTTTTGCTCTGTTTGTTTTTCTTTTATTGTCAACATCTTTTGATGTTTTAACACCTGATTTACATAATCAATTAATTCCTGTTCACTGCATTCATCCGAAATGGACATCATGGCTATTTCAGATACGACTCTCCTGAGCCTGGCATCCGGCAGGAATTGAATAAATCCACTGGAATCAGCTACATTTCCCTCTTCATAATAACCGAATAAATAGGTAATAATTGCTTGGTGCTCATCAAGGTTAAATGAGCTGCCTCCCAAAAGATCTTGCACTTTAAAGCAGATATCAGGGTTTTTCATCATATGTGCAATCAGTCGTCTCTCAGCAGTGTGATATGCAGGAAACAGTCTGGTTTCAACTTTTGGCTGCATAGGCTGAACATACTCATTTTTCCTTTGTTCCCTTTTGTCTGATTTCTTGTTAGAGAAATAAACCTGTTTTTGCTGCTGCTGCAGCGCCTCCAGAGACAATGAAAATTCATCTGCCAGCTGGCGCAGATAATAATCCCGTTCGATATGATTTTGAAGCGAACTGATTTCCTTTAATACTTCTTCTATATACTGAAGCCTATCTCCTTCATCATTCAAATTTTTTCCTTGTCGGAAGTAAATAAGTTTGAATGCCATAAAGGTCAAGCTTGACCCTATTACATCATTTTGGAATTTTTCTGCATTGTACTTTTTGATGTAGTCATCGGGATCGAGTTTTTCAGGAATCATTGCAACCCTTAGATTAAATTGTTCTTCATTCAGCATCTTAGCAGCCCTGAATGCTGCTTCCAATCCAGCCTTGTCACCGTCATAGCAGATAACGATGGAGTCTGTTACCCTCTTGAGCATTTGCAGATGCTTCGGGGTCAGTGATGTCCCCATGGAAGCAATCCCGTTATCGACTCCTGCCCTGTTGGCAGAGATAACGTCAGCGAATCCTTCAAACAAGATCGCCTGGCTTTTTCTTCTGATGACAGGCCGGGCATTATGAAAATTATAGAGTACAGAACTTTTATTAAATATAACGGTTTCAGGACTGTTGAGGTATTTAGGTTCTTCTCCGCCCATGGCCCTTCCGGAAAATGCGATTGTCTTTCCTCTTTGGTCATGAATGGGAAACATAATTCTTCCCCTGAAACGGTCAAAATAATGATCTTCTTCTTCTTTTTTGACCAGAAGTCCCGCTTCCGCCATTAATTCAGAAGAAAAGCCCCTCTTAGTCAAGAAGTTGACCGTGAATTCCCAGCTCGGAAGGCTCCAGCCAATTTGGAATTTATCGATGCTTTCGCGGGTAAAACCTCTCTCAAGAAGATATTCCAATGCATCCTGGCCCTCTTTTGTATTTACGAGCAAATGATGATAGAATTTACTTAATAATTCATGTGCTTCTATCATCTTTTCTTCCGCTTTACTGGCTGTGGTTTCCGCCGGACTGACATCAACCGCAAGTTCATGGCCGGTTTTCCCGGCAAGCTTCACAACGGCTTCTTGAAACGGAATACCATCTATATCCATTAGAAAAGTATATGCATTACCGCCAGCTCCGCAGCCAAAGCAGTGAAAAATCTGTTTATCAGGGGATACAGAAAAAGATGGAGTGCTCTCTCCATGAAATGGACAGAGGCCAAAGTAATTTCTTCCCTGTTTCTTCAGCTGCACATAATCGCTTATAACATCTACAATATCTACTGACTGACGAATCTCGTTAACTTTTTCTTCAGGAATTCTCCCTGTCACCAATACATCACCTGATTATATTTTTACTTTATTAATCCATTCTATAAATTCTACAGATCTCCTGCAAAATTCGACAAAATTTCCTTAAAAACTAAGATGAACCTTTCTCTATCTTCCGAAGTAAACGGTTTGGGTCCCTTTCCATATTTCCCTTTCCGCCTTTCTTTAGCGGACAGATAACGAAAATCCAAAGCCGTCGAGATGGTTTCTTCTTTAAACTCTTTTCCCCTGGGAGAAATCGCATAAACACCTTTCGGCAATACAACGCTCGCCAGCCCTATATCCTGGGTTACGATGGCGTCTCCCCTTTTGATATGATTCATGATATAAAGGTCCGCTGCTTCTTTTGAAGAATCGACATATACCCATTCCTCATTGCCGGTATCAGTTTTTCTATGGGCATTGGATGCAATGAAAATGACTTTTACTCCATGTTCTTCACACAAACCTGTAATTTCTTCTTTTACAGGACATGCATCAGCATCCACATAAACTGCAGCTTTACGGTTACTATTACCTATTCTACATCACCTCAAAATATCCTTCTTCATCTGACAACTTTCATACAAGAACCCAATAAGAGAACATTTTGTCGAATTTTTTCTTTATCAGCAACTTGACATAGCACAATAATTAGTTTATTCGTTTAACCCTGAGTCTAAACCTATTTTTGAATATATTTTTATCACAATTTTTTATTATAGTATATCTTCATACATTTGACTACTAAAAACCCCGTATACAATATATTTTTTCTATAAGTCCCATATTACTAAATCCTGTACTTTATTTTTTTCAATGGATGTTTTCCCAATAATTGTTTCTTTCAGAAATTTCCTAAGAGTGGATTTTTACCGTGGATACTAGGTTTTTCTTTATGATCAAGAAGAAGAGTTCTTTTCTTTCTTGCGATTAAAAAAGACTTCTTCACATTTTATAATCAATGGAATAGCAACAAAGTATACGAAAAGAGCCCTTTCTAGTGACATAAACACTTGAAACCGTCCAGCTAAAACATTTAACTAATTACTTTTGATATAAAGGAAAAAGGATGGCATCCGTGAATGCCATCCTTAGTTTGATTTTTTCTGAATCTCATTTATGATGATATTTGCTGTTTCTTCAACTGCTTTATTGGAAACATCTACAACATGACAGCCGATTTTCTCAACAATTTTTTCGAAATATTCAATTTCCTGCTGAATTCTATCCAGATTCGCATAGCTTGCCTGGTCATTTAAGCCAAGCGATTTCAATCTTTCCTTTCTAATACTGTTCAGCTTTTCAGGTGCTGCTTTTAATCCGAAACACTTTGAAGGCGGCACTTTGAACAGTTCTTCAGGCGGATCCACTTCAGGTACTAACGGCACGTTTGCTACCTTCAGCCTTTTAAGAGCCAGGTATTGAGATAGAGGGGTTTTTGAAGTCCTTGATACACCAATCAAAACGATATCGGCCCTTAAGAGCCCTCGAGGATCTCTTCCATCATCATACTTGACTGCAAATTCGATGGCTTCAACCTTTTTGAAATAATCAGCATCGAGTTTTCGGACAACCCCCGGTTCATTTGACGGGACCTTATCAAAATGTTTCTGATAAGTGTCCATTAAAGGACCCATTATATCAAATGCGTATAATTGCTCCTTTTCAGCTTCTTGCTTAAGGTATCTTCTCATTTCAGGCTTCACTAGTGTATATACAATCAATCCATTATTTAATTTTGCCAATGAAAGAACTTCATCAAGATGAGAAGTGTCTTCTACGTAGGGGAAACGCTTGATTACTGTATTTGATCCGTCAAACTGACTGATTGCCGCTTTAGTAACAAGTTCCGCTGTTTCTCCTACTGAATCCGAAACGACATAAATATATGGTTCTTTCAAAATCTTCACCACCTAAAATTAATACTTAAATATCTTCAGCCAAAGCAACAAATGCTTTGGTGATATTAGTCTTTGTGATTCTTCCGGTTACTTCTGAGTCACCATTTTCAGTTACATTCACTACGGGAAGTGCATCGATTTGTTTATCGATCAAGCTTTTCGCTACATCGATCAATAAATCATCTTTCCCACATGTTGTAATATTAGGCATCCTCGTCATGATGATATTCACAGGGATAGAGGTCAATTCCTGTTTACCAATGCTGGCGCGTAAAAGATCCTTTCGAGAAAGGACTCCCACCAGATTAGTGTTTTCATCTATAACAAACAAGGTTCCGACATCTTCAAGAAACATTGTCACAATTGCATCATATACTGAAACATTCTCATGTACAACTACGGGAATGGATTGATAATCTCTAACTACTATTTTTTTCAAGTTTTCTGTTAAGAGCTGCGTGCCTGTCTTGCCTGAATAAAAATAACCTACACGAGGCCTTGCATCCAGATATCCAGCCATGGTCAATATGGCTAAATCCGGGCGAAGTGTTGCTCGAGTCAGGTTTAGCCTCTCAGCAATCTGCTCTCCGGTAATCGGGCCATTATCTTTTACAATTTGCAGAATAAATTCCTGACGTTTATTCAGTTCCATCTTGCTCACCACCTAACGAACAAATGTATAATATAAGTGTTATACTTTATACTAAATATTATATACTATTAAATTAAAAAGAAAAGAAGACTTTTTGTTATCACTGTTAAAGTAAAACATTTACTCCTTTGACAGTAGAGAGTTAAACTTTCACCTTGAAAATTGATTTAGAGTATATCTGTGTGAAACTCAAATTATAACACATACTAGAACCTTAACTCCATTCAAAGGTAAGCTGTTCAATAGCACACACAAATTAAAGTTGTATCGTTCTTCATATGTTGTGTATTCTTAAAGAAAGTGATAAAATTATTCCATCTTTTAAGAATGTTTTCTCGGAACCAATTTCATATGGAATATGCAGTGACGGAATTATAAGTACTTGTGCCAACAAGCGAACCAGGGAGGGTGAAAGCCTGGTATACAAGGAAACGGCAATCCTGAGCATCTTGAAACGAAAGTGGATACACAAACCTGTGTATCAACTAGGGTGGAACCGCGGGCCAAAGCTCGTCCCTAGGCGTTAACGCCTGGAGACGTGCTTTTTTTATTTCATTTTCTAAAAACAGCACTGCTATATTATGGTGATTCCTAGTTAGAACTGGAATTTTCCAGTTCTTTAGCAGAGCTTAAAAACAAAAGGAGTTGTTTTTCAATGTCAATGGAAGAAATCGTAAACTTAGCAAAACACAGAGGATTTGTTTTTCCTGGCTCAGAAATATACGGAGGCCTTGCAAACACATGGGATTACGGTCCGCTTGGTGTGGAACTGAAAAATAACATTAAGAAAGCATGGTGGAAAAAATTCATACAGGAATCTCCATATAATGTAGGACTGGATGCATCAATTCTTATGAATCCACAAACATGGGTCGCCTCAGGTCATGTTGGAAACTTCAATGATCCTATGATTGATTGTAAGAATTGTAAAACACGTCACCGAGCAGATAAAATCATTGAGGATGCCCTTGAAAAAACAGGGGTTGAAATGATTGTAGACGGACTTTCCTTTGAAAGAATGGCAGAAATCATTGTTGAACATGAAATCAGCTGCCCTGATTGCGGAAGCCGAGATTTTACTGAAATTCGCCAATTTGATTTGATGTTCAAAACACATCAGGGAGTTACAGAGTCATCCACAAACGAAATATTCCTTCGCCCTGAAACAGCACAAGGAATTTTCGTGAACTTCAAGAACGTTCAGCGTTCTATGAGAAAAAAAGTTCCTTTTGGTATCGGACAGGTTGGTAAAAGTTTTCGAAATGAAATTACACCGGGCAATTTCATTTTCCGTACCCGTGAATTTGAACAAATGGAGCTGGAGTTCTTCTGCAAACCTGGTGAAGACCTCCAGTGGCATTCCTATTGGAGAGAATTTTGTAAAAACTGGCTCTTAAACTTGGGCATGAAAGAAGATAACATGAGACTCCGTGATCATGAAGATGACGAATTATCTCATTATAGTAATGCAACAACGGATATAGAATATAAATTCCCGTTCGGCTGGGGCGAACTCTGGGGTATTTCCGATCGTACCGATTTTGACCTTAAGCGTCATATGGAACATTCAAATGAGGATTTTCATTACATGGACCCTCAAACAAATGAAAAATATGTTCCATATTGCATTGAACCATCATTAGGTGCGGATCGTGTAACACTCGCTTACCTCTGCGATGCTTATGAGGAAGAAGAGCTTGAGAAAGAAACAAGAACGGTTCTTCGTTTCCACCCGGCCCTTGCACCATTTAAAGCAGCTGTTCTGCCGCTTTCTAAAAAGCTTTCAGACGACGCCTTTAAAGTCTATGAAGAATTATCAAAAGACCTTATGATTGATTTCGATGAAACGGCTTCAATCGGTAAGCGTTACAGAAGACAAGATGAAATCGGTACTCCTTTCTGCATCACGTTTGATTTTGATTCTGTGGAAGACGGCCAAGTAACGGTGCGTGACCGTGATTCAATGGATCAGGTTCGCATGCCAATCAGTGACGTAAAAGAATTTCTGCAAGAAAAGATCAAATTCTAATTTAATAAGGCTCTTTTCGTAAACTTGTTGCTATTGAATATATATTTAGAAGGGTGCCTCCTTAATTCACCTGAGATACCAACAATCCATGCGGCAAACTCCCATGATGGTGCACCCTAACCATCTACCATAAAGCACAGCATGATAATAAGGTATACGCATGATACAAAGGGGATAAAGCTAAATATTCTTTTTTTCATACAAACAGCCTTTTATAAAAAGCATACCGGCAGAGTCGTCGCAGACTATGCCGGTATGCTTTTTTGTTTGTAGTAGCAATAGATACGCAGGACCTCTATCTACGCAGGGTTAGTGGCCACTTATTTTTTGCTTTTTCGTGTTTTTTTATTGCTCGCCTTTTTTTGAGCTGCATTATCTTTGCTTTATCCTGGTTTGATGTACCTCGCTCCCGCCCCGAGGTACATCTTCTTTGCTTTTTCCTGGTCTTATGCCCCTCACTCCAACCCCGAGGTAAATCATCTCTGCCTTACTTGTTTCGAAATACCCCGCTAACGGATCTTTATCTAAATTGATATCCGGCGCTCTCAATCGAGAATCCTCACAAATAAAAAAGCTGACAGCGTTTGCCATCAGCTTCGTTACATTAGGTCTCTCATTCTGTCCATTTGGTCCAGAAATTTTCTTGACTTAAGATACAGCCCGGAATTTTCATCGTAATAAGTGCGGATTATCTTCTTCAACTCTTCTTTTGTTGAATTTTTCAAAGAAATCTTACCTAATCGATTCATGTCAAAATGATAAAACAATCTTAGCAATTTAATGGTTTGGGGCGAAACCTTATAATGATATGGATCATCTTTCACACACCTGTGACAGATTATTCCGTTCTCTTTAAATGAAAAAGAGAATTCTCCTTCTGCTTCACTGCATACAGCACACTTATCCAGAGATGGATGCAGTCCCAAGACAGGGAGCATTTTCATCTCGAATATATGGGTGACGATATCTGGGTCATACTCTTCATTGATATAAGTCAGCGTCTGAAAAAGCATTTCAAACAAAAAAGGATTCGGTTTCCGATCTTCCGTCCCTTTGTCAATGAGTTCAACTACATAAGTCGCATACGCTGTTTTAAAGAGATCCTCCCTGATGTGACGCATGGAGGTAATGGTCTCTGCTTGCTGCAGTGTTCCCAGACCGCTGCTTCTCTGAAATAAAAAATAACCGTATGTAAAAGGTTGGGAGACTGAAGATAATCGGCTGTTCGTTTTTTTAGCCCCTCTGGCCATTACCCCCAGCTTCCCATTCTCTCTTGTATAAATTGTTACTATTTTATTCGATTCTCCATAATCATTTGTGCGAATGACAATGCCTTCACATTTTTGCATAATACAGCCACCTCCCGAGGGATTTAGATGGATCGGGTGACAGCCCAGGTGATCAATCATATATCATCTCAATTTAGGTAATTCAAATGCCTGACAGCTCTCATGTAGGGAGCAAGAAAGTTTACGGCTTATGAGATAGGATGGTCCATCTCCGCTAGTTCTTCATCAAATTCAAGAACCCCTTCGTCATCCGTTGACTCAAGTTCTTTAAAAAGTAAATATGTGTCTATGCTACCTGTTTGCGAAAACACCTTCCAGGTAAAGTCCAACATAAAAACCCCGCCTTTCATGTTTTAAACTAGCCACTTGCCTGTGTTATTAGGTTGACCTTCAGAAGAAAAAACATGAGACGTAAATATTGTTAATTTTACAGAAACTTACATTTTAATAATCATCATTAAAACCAAAATCACGCAGGTTTGACAACTTGTTTCGCCAATCCTTCTGCACCTTCACCCAAAGTTCAAGATATACCTTTGTACCGAGAAGATTTTCGATATCAACTCTTGCTCTCTTCCCGATTTCTTTCAGCATACTACCCTGTTTTCCAATGATTATCCCTTTTTGAGAATCTCTTTCCACAACAATCGTTGCCATTACATCAATTACAGTACCGTCGCCTCTCGTTGAAATCTTGTCGATGACAACAGCAAGTGAGTGAGGAATCTCTTCCCTTGTTAAATGAAGAGCTTTTTCCCGGATCAACTCTGAGACGATGAACCTCTCTGGATGATCTGTAACCTGGTCTGCAGGGTAATATTGAGGGCCTTCCGGAAGTATTTTGCGAATTTCCGAAACTAATGTCTCAACATTATTCCCCTCGAGAGCAGATATCGGGACGATGGCTGCAAAATCATGCAATGCACTGTATTGTTTAATTAGCGGCAGTAAATCATCGGGGTGAAGCTGATCGATTTTGTTAAGAACTAAAAATACGGGCGTTTTCACACCTTTAAGCTTTTCGATGATAAATTCATCTCCGCGGCCGTATCCTTCTTCCGCATTGATCATGAACAAGACTACGTCTACTTCACGCAAAGTATTCTGAGCAATTTTCATCATGAAATCCCCGAGTTTATGCTTCGGCTTGTGAATCCCGGGAGTATCAATAAAAATCATCTGAGAGTCATTCGTAGTATAAACTCCTTGAACTTTGTTACGAGTTGTTTGAGGTTTATCGCTCATAATTGCAATTTTCTGCCCGATAACCTGATTAAGAAATGTGGATTTCCCTACATTTGGTCTTCCGATGATAGAGATAAAACCTGATTTATACACTTGTTGGTCCTGATTACTCATTTAAATCCTCCGGTGAAAATGCTCCTGGCAATATTTCTGCTACTGTTAACTCCTGTATATCCCCTTTAAGATTGCTTAAAATCACTTTCATATCCGGGGGACATAGCTCTGATATCACTTGCCTGCATGCGCCGCAGGGAGGGACAGGCCGGTCTGTATCGGCTATCACTGCCATTTTCTTATACCTCTTGTCACCTTCTGAGTAGGCTTTGAACAGCGCGGTCCTCTCAGCACAATTACACATGCTGTAAGCAGCATTCTCAATGTTGCAGCCATGGTATACCTTTCCCTCTTCTGTCAACAGTGCTGCACCGACTTTGAACTTTGAATAAGGAACATAAGCTCTGTCTCTTGCTATTTTAGCTTCTGCGATTAATTGTTCATTTTTCATATTAAATCTCCTTTTAGTACCCACTTTCTATTTTACTACATCTTACGTAAAAAAAAATGGGCTGTTACTGTATTGTTATAAAATAGTTAGATAATTCTCACAAATGGACATCCATCATCATGTGTGTTAATTCATTTTATCCAACTATCACTTAGAATTCAAATTTCCTCTGAAAAAACGACTTTTGTACGGCTTATCACTGAATTTTACTGTAAGACGAAGCTTCTGCAATTCCGGTTTAGACTCGAGTGCTCAATACCTGAAGCATAAATCAACCAATTAAAATAGGGCAATCTATGCATAAAATGCGATAAAAAAATTGCAGAGAATCCCCTGCAATCTTTTTTATCATCTTATGAATTCCCACACCTTCGGAAGGAAGATGATCAGCCCAATGACAACTGCTCCTGCCGCATAGCACAAAACGGCTCCTGCCGCTATGTCCTTAGCTTGTCCTGCCAGGGGATGGTAATCCTTTGTTACTAAATCCACTGTCCGTTCAATTGCTGTATTCAGCATTTCGAGAGAGAGCATTCCTGCAATCAAAAGAATGATGATGGCCCATTCCATCATAGAAAGCGAAAACGCAAAACCTGCTGCCACTACAGCAAATGATACAACACAATGCACGGTAAAATTAAACTCTTCCTGAAAAACAAGCTTAATGCCGTTCATGGCAAATTTAAAAGAACGCAGAAATTTCTTTCCGGTAGAAAGCTTATCTTTGTAGTCCATATCCATCGAGGATTTCCTTTTGTCTCCCGAACATGTGCTTTTCATCTGCCTCGCTCATATGGTCATAGCCTAATAGGTGAAGAAAGCCATGAAGAGCAAGGAAGCCTAACTCCCTCGAAAAAGAATGTCCGTATTCTTCTGCCTGGTCCTTAGCCTTTTCTACGGAAATGATGATATCTCCCAAGATACGGGGAATTCCGTCACCAACAATTTTGGTCTCGTCTTCACCCAGTTCCTCCATCGCGAAAGAAATTACATCTGTCTCCTGATCTTTGTCACGGTAGTCCTTATTTATTTCTTTAATACGCTCATTTGTAACAAAGGATAATGTCAATTCGCTTGCCGGTTCAACATTCTCTTGACTGGCCGCATAATTCAGAAGCCCCTGTACAAGCTCCCTGTCTGACTCATCTAATTGATCTGTTTCATCAAGAAAATCAATTTCCAGATTCATGTGCTAGCCCCTTTCTGTCCGCTTCCGGATATTGTATTCGCGAGTGAAATATGCCATTCAGCGTTTCACAAAGTGTTTTCTTTACTATATCCAATTCCTTGAGTGTTATATCACATTCGTTAAATTGTCCGTCTTGGAGCCTGTCCTTCACAATATTGTCCACAAGTTTTTTGATCTCTTCGTTGTTAGGGCGATCCATCGACCTTACTGCAGCTTCCACACTGTCCGCTATACTGATTACAGCCGTTTCCTTCGTTTGCGGTTTGGGACCAGGATATCTATAGGAGGACTCATCCAAGTCTTCATTCTCTTTTAAAGCCTTATAGTAAAAGAATTTAAGAAGAGTAGTTCCATGATGCTGTTCAGCAATATCAACAAACTCTTTGGGAAGCTTGTATTTTCTCAGCATCTCTGCTCCGTCTGAAGCGTGGCTGATGATGATATCCCTGCTCCTCTCTGGAGGCAGATGATCATGTGGATTCCCTGTATTCAACTGATTCTCGATATAATAGTGCGGCCGGACAGTTTTGCCTACATCATGATAATAACATCCTACCCTTGCAAGCAATCCATTTGCTCCAATTGCCTCACAGGCGGTTTCTGCCAGATTAGCAACCATCACACTATGATGATAAGTTCCAGGAGCCTCCGTCAGCAGCTTTTTTAAGAGCGGATGGTTTGGATTCGATAGTTCAACAAGCCTCATAGCTGACAAAATCCCAAAACCAGCCTCGAAAAAGGGCAGGAATCCGATAGCCAGAACCGCTGACCCTATACCAGAGACAAATCCATACACCACAAAGTAGGTATATTCCATGTTGGTATATGTGACTCCCCGTAAAAAGAGAAGAAACAAAATGATCAGGACATTCACAAGCGAAACAAATAATCCCGCCTGCAATATGTTCGTGCGGTTCTTACGGCTTGATAGAAATAGAACCCCCGCAAGCCCGCTGAACATGATATAGATTGCCATCTCTATATCGATGGCTCCTGAGATTTCGTCATGAAACACAATACTCCCGCAGGCAGCAAGAATCATTACCATCAGCATTGCAATTCTTTCATTAAGCATGATTCTGATCAGCATTCCTGCCAGCGCAGCCGGGAACAGAAATCCAACTCTGTCCAGATCAAGTTCCTTCATCAGTGCTATGATTTTCATTAAGATGAGACTGATGACGAATATAAGGCTGAGAAGGATGAGCCTGTTTTGTTTTCTTTCTTCGGGAAGATCCCAATTATGAAAATGATAATAAATGGCTCCTATGGCCAGAAAGACAAAAATCCCAAGCCCGATAAACGGCTTAACGGGAGTTTCAGTTGAAAGCAGTCCCAAAAGCTCCAGCTGTCTGTAATCCTCATGAGTTATCATTTTACCTTGCTGGACAATGACCTCACCTTCAATAATTTCTTCAGGTGCAACTTCTTCCATCGCTTGCTGCTTCTTTTGCTGAGTTAATTCCTCATTAAATACCTCTGTAGGAATGATTGCAAACCTGCTCAAGAATACAGATGCCTCAATCATGGAAGGAGGGAGATTTAGTGCTCTTAATCTTGTGTCCATTCTTTCATTGACTCTGTAGAGATCATCTTCATAGATTTTGTCACTCATGGTTGTCTTTATTTGTGAAACCACCGTAGTTCTGACACGTTCCAGTTCTTCACTGTTCAATTGCAGAAGTGTGAGAAATATACTGTCAGGAATACTCTGGGTAATATTCTCCCTCACATTGGCATTCTTTGTCAGTTGATCTTTAAGCTCCGCAAGCTTTTCCTGGATAGAAGGCTCCGGTGGTTCATCTTCCGTTGTAACGGCTGGTTCCTCTACCTGTATAGGAGCGGTTTCTTTCCCCACATCTTTAATGATCGCAAAAATGGAATCTATGAGAGATACTCTGTTCTCCACGACGTCAGTCTGGCGGGTATACTGATTGGGAACTTCATCAGCCGCCTCTTCCCGCTTTTTCTGGGTCAACTCTTCATCCTTGATCAATTTGGGAGATCTAATTGTCACATCCGCCGTTTCGAAAACATTAACTTCATACTTCTGAGGTTTGACATTGCCATAAAGTACACCGTAAAGCAATAATCCCAGTAGAATGAATATAAGAAGTGTAAAAACTTTATAGCTCAATATTGAGCGTATCTTATTAATATAAGGCTGAAACTTCATCAGAATCCTCCCGGCTGGTTTCGAGATATGTACTAAGTTGAATTTTCTTTTAATTATGTAAAATGATAACAGTTTTTGAAATGGATTGCACCTTCTATTTTTGCTTCTATTTATATTCCCTGGAGGATTGAAATGCACAAAAGCGCAAGCGCACTAATCAGCTCCTACAGGCAAATGTTCCGATGAGAAAAAAGGCGGTCTTTCCTTTAATTCTCTTCGCACATTAGACCTTGAGGAGCTAAATTCGTTCCGGTGGGTACGAACCCTCAGGTGTGAAGCTGGACGGAGATAACTTTGATAAAGTTATCCACAACCTTAAAAAACAAAAAGCTGTCTGCATGAAATCCCGCAGACAGCCTTGTTCACATGGAATTTTTATCATAAGCATTAATTATCTTCCCAACAAGAGGATGGCGGACCACATCAGTTTGCTCAAGATAGACAAAGGACAAACCTTTGATCTCCTTAAGGATTTTTTCCGCTGCCACAAGGCCTGATTGAGCGCCCTTCGGCAGGTCTACCTGTGACCGGTCACCATTAATAATCATCTTCGACTCAAACCCAAGTCTTGTCAGAAACATTTTCATCTGCGCCTGAGTGGTATTCTGTGCTTCATCGAGTATCACAAAAGCATCATCCAGTGTTCTTCCCCTCATATACGCCAGCGGGGCAATTTCTATGGTTCCTCTTTCAATAAGCCGTTGTGTATGATCAGCACCGAGAACATCGTTAAGGGCGTCGTACAGTGGCCTTAAATAAGGATCTACCTTTTCTTTCAGATCACCTGGAAGAAACCCTAAACTTTCTCCTGCTTCAACTGCAGGTCTTGTCAAAATGATTTTTTTCACCATTCCATTTTTCAAAGCATGCACAGCCATAACAACTGCCAAATAGGTCTTCCCAGTTCCTGCAGGTCCGATTCCAAAAACAAGATCGTTATTACGGATCGCATGAACATACTGGCGCTGACCCAATGTTTTTACACGTATAGGTTTCCCTTTAGCATTCTTCGTTATCTCTTCATTGTATAAGTCTTCAAAGTACTCCAGAGTCCCCTGCTTCGACATCTGCAGGGCATAGGTGACATCGCGCTGGCTGATGTTAATTCCTTTGCGGATGACCGAGAGAAGCCGGTTGAGAATTTCCTGTGCCATAGTGACATCTTGCTCTTGTCCTGAAACATAAATCGATTCGCCGCGGGTTACAATGGAGATCGACAATTCATTTTCCAATGATTTTAAATGTGAATCTGAAACACCGAATAGTGCAATCGCTTCATTTGGATTATCAAGTTGAATGTTTGTGGTATTTAATTCATCTGGCATTACTCAGTCTCCTTGAAAGATTGGTTGTCCGACAGCTATGTCTTCTATTACTTTAAAGTGTACGTTTAACCTTACTGTACCATTTTCAATCTGTTGATGTAAAATTTTTTCACCGGTAACCTCAGCCTCTTCGGGAAGTTCCGCTTTTAAATTATCCCTTGCAAGTTCTACTGCCGTTGCGACGGCCTCTTTCTTGGAATATTTCCTTGTCACATCTTCTTTCTCTCGCACCGTTTTTTCTATATACGTTATCGGCAGCTCCCATTTCAGGAATTTCACGTTGTGTTCATCTATTTCTTCAACACTGTTTTTATATTCTATCTTTCCCCAACTCCAGATAGGTAACCGAAATTCACCGAAGGAAATATAATGTTTTCTCTTCTCCTCTCCACTGAACACTTCAAAATCTGTTGTCATGGGAAGTTCCACTTTGGTCAAATACCACACTTCACCGCGAATGATACCTTTAGCTGACACCGCTTTTTTTTCTTCTTGATCCTCTTTTCCAATAAGGCCGGAAACGAGCAGCTCTCCTTTTTGGACATGATCATTTACTTCTGCTATAGGCATGCCTTCCTCAACAAAAACTTCTTTAATAACCGCTTTCTTCTTAGCCACGAGATTTCTTGCCCCTGTTTGTTTCTCAGTCTCCGGCTGGTTTTTTTCCACCACTTGAAAATGATAAGTTGTCCCTTTTAAATCCACACCAACCCATGTTATATTATTCATCCGGTTGGACAGCTCACGCTGGATACTCTCTACATCAGGGATAGTAAATTGGAATTTACCTTTTTTAATGCCCATTTCTCGCAGCTGTTTTTCGATTTCATATTGTGTTTGCGGGCTTGCTCCCTTGATACTGATGCCCCAAACCATGTTCGACAAAAGCAGGATAATCACCAAAAAAGAAATCGACCCAAGCAGGAAGCCGCTGTTCTTCAAAGCTCTTTTCCAAAGAAAAGGTGACCCTTGTCCTCTTAAAAAAGTGACACGGCAGTCAAATTTCCTGACTGCACGCCTGAAGTTATGTAGATCGTTGAGGGATAAGTAAAAGGTAAAGGTTTGTTCTCCCATTCTTTTCACTTGCCAGACAGCTATATTTGACCTTGTCATTTCATTAATGAACCTTTCAATTCCTTTTCCTTCTACTTTGACAAGCACTTTACCTGAAAAAAAATTAACCCACTGGTTCTTCAAGTCAAACCCTCCTTTTTTCGTTACTGTTCAAGATATACGACTTCCACAATTTTTCCTTCTAGCAGAATTTCCTCTGGGAGAATCATCTTTATTACAAAAGACTGACCTTTTATCAGAAGCTGTCCTTGTTTAAGGAGCAGGCGTACTTCATCGTCTGTGAAGGTCAATAGCCCTCTGTGATTTTCAATATAAATATGAATCTGTCCAATCATGGTGATGCGTGGAAGATCCATCATGACATCTTCCGGAAGGTCCATTGTCTTGGTCATCCAATGGCGCGCTTTTTGAAACCATTTTTTTGCCATACAAAAAGAACCCCCTTTCATCTCATATTTATGAGATAAAAGGGGGTTTCATCACTGTTATTTTATTTTCAGCCCCGCCAGTTTCTTTTCTTGGCCCTAGGCGGTCCCAACACTTCAGATAAAACAATCCCTTTGACAAGATCATCGCTTCCTAAGTTTCTGAGATTCACACTTGCAGCCCTCTTTTTAACTGGGGACTTACGCACTGCTTTCACATTCTCGGTACTTTGATTATAAAGTTGTTCCTGTGACCTCAAGTCTGCAATGCGCTTTCTGGCTTTTTCTTGTTTCTCAAGGAACTTATTTCTTCCTTTTGTCTCAATCACTTCTATCCCCTTGTCAAGGACAGCTTGCGGATCATTAGAAGCTTCTTCCCAAACGGTGCCCGGGTCCGATTCAGGACGCTCTGGACGCGGTGAACGAGGCTCCTGTTCGGAGGGATCACGCTTCATCCGATTGAAGAGCATACTGATCAATCCGGCAATGAGAAGAAATATCAGATTTTCCATAAAAAGATCCCCTTTCTCAGAAGAGAAGATCTATTCATCTTGGCCCTCTTCATTCTTATCTCCAGTCAATTTGCCGATGGAGCCTCTCATTTCAGTATCTGCATCAATATTTTTGTAATTCATATAATCCATGACACCAATATTTCCAGATCTTAATGCTTCTGCCATTGCAAGAGGTACTTCCGCTTCAGCTTCCACTACCTTCGCTCTCATTTCCTGAACTTTGGCCAGCATTTCCTGCTCATTCGCGACAGCCATGGCTCTGCGCTCTTCCGCTTTAGCTTGGGCAATATTCTTATCTGCTTCAGCTTGTTCAGTTTGCAGCTCGGCACCGATATTTTTCCCGATATCAACATCCGCGATATCAATTGATAGAATTTCAAAAGCAGTACCTGCATCCAGACCCTTAGTAAGGACTGTTTGTGAGATCATATCCGGGTTTTCCAGAACCTTCTTGTGATTAGTTGAAGAACCGATAGTTGAAACGATACCTTCACCTACACGGGCAACAATCGTATCTTCACCCGCACCACCGACTAGGCGGTCGATATTGGCTCTTACCGTAATACGCGCTTTTGCTTTTACTTCAATTCCGTCCATCGCCACACCGGCAATGAATGGTGTCTCGATTACTTTTGGATTAACACTCATCTGAACCGCTTCAAGTACGTCACGGCCTGCAAGATCAATTGCAGCTGCTCTTTCGAATGTTAACTCAATGTTCGCACGATGAGCAGCAATCAGGGCATTCACAACACGGTCAACATTACCGCCTGCCAGATAATGGCTCTCCAGTTGATTGATGGTTACTGCCAGCCCAGCTTTATGAGCTTTAATCAGCGGGTTAATAATACGGCTTGGAATAACCCTTCTTAATCTCATCCCTACTAATGTGAAAATGCTAATTCTGACTCCGGCCGCGATTGCTGAAATCCACAGCATCACCGGCACGAACGTAAACAGGACACCTAATATTATGAGTCCGGCTACGACGGCTACTAAAATTAATATTGCACTTGCATCTAGAACCATTACTTTTCCTCCTTCAAAATTATCTCATTATCATTTTCTGTTATTTCACTTCTCTTACAACCGTTCTCGAACCTTCTACCTTAACGACTCTGACCGGCTTATTTTGCCCGATGAAACCTCCTTCTGATACAGCATCGATTCTTTCATCATCGATTACTACAGTTCCAGAGGGACGCAGAGCTGTCATCGTTACACCAGTTGTCCCTATCAGTTCAAGACGATTGACATTTGAGACATATCCACTTTCAGTGCTGGTGGAATCCTTCAGAATGATCTTATTAAACAGCTTCATCTTTTTACCAAACACCTTTACAAACACCACCATTGCAATGATGGCGACCGCTACCGCTATCAAAAGGGAAGTCCCCATAGCAACAACATCGCCTCCTGCCATCAGGATGCTTCCTATGATGGCACCTATACCCAATATCCCGGCTATGCCTCCGGGCAGGAAAAATTCAGCTACTATCAAGCCTATACCGATGAGAAGCAGAATCAAGGTTTCAAATCCTGCCAAGCCTGCCACCAAATGTCCATAGAAGAAGAGCAGCAAGGATGCAAGACCTACAGAACCTGCTACACCAAAACCTGGTGAATAAAGCTCAACCACCAGTCCAAGGCTGGCAAGGGAGAGGAGAATAGGAACCACAACTGGATTCGTAATGAACCTTGCAAGTTTTTCTGCAAAGGTCTCTTCAATACTTACAACCTCTGCACCCTCCATCCCAATTTGTATCAATAGCTCATCCATATTACTTACTGTTCCCTCGGAATAATCTACAGTTTGGGCTGTTTTGGCATCAAGTGTGAGAAGTTCCCCCTCACCTGCACCAACTTCAGGAAGGTCGACTGTTTTATCAGCCATCGCCAGGGCATACTTTGGATCTCTTCCACTTGTTTCCGCGGCACTCCTCATCGCTGCAAGCCAATAACTTTGCGCTTTTTCATCAGCAGAATTGCCGGCTTGGTCAATGACAGCTGCTGCACCCATTGTCCCGTTTGGCACCATATAAATTTCATCAGCATGAAGAGCAATAAAGGCTCCTGCTGAAAGGGCACGATTATCAATGAAAGCAACAGTTTTAATCTCGGTGTTATTGAGCAGTTTCGCTATGCTGCCTGCCGCATCCACCAGACCTCCGGGTGTATCGATTTGGAATACAATCGTATCGGCGCCTGCTTCACGAGCATCATTGATTCCTCTGCTCAAGAAGGCATGCAGCCCTTTTTCCACCTCTTTTTCAATCGGAATAACATACACCAGCTCATCTTGTGCTTTGGTATTGAACGGAAAGGACCCAATGAGAGAAACAGCGAGAAGCAGCAATAAGCCGCTTATATAAATCCTTCTTAATATTTTCAAGATTTCACCCCTTTCGGCATATCAAGAAAAAATCACATTCATATATCCTATATTATGTACGAATGAAAACAAAAAAGGTTTCATATTTCAAAAAAAAAAATCAGAGAAACGATCAAGCCAATCTGAATTTATTTTTTCTCCGTCACTATGAACCTTATGAGGGATAACTAGAAAATACAACCTTTAAAAACAGATAGATAAGCCGCAAAGTTAAATGGATATCATTTAGCTCTATTCTTCCTTATAAGTATGGGAAGAAAAATATGTCAACAGATTTTACGAGGTCATTTTAGCCACTGCATCCAAAAAAATGAGAAGCGGAAAACCGCTTCTCATTTTCATGTTTACGATAAATGATTTTGAACAAGTTTATTGACGAGAGCTCCATCAGCTTTCCCTTTAACTTTAGGCATGATAGCCCCCATCACCTTACCCATATCTGCCTTGGAGGATGCACCCGTTTCATCAATCGCTTGCTTGATGATGTTCGATACTTCATCTTCAGACAACTGTTCAGGCATATATATTTCGACGTAAGTCAGTTCCGTTTGAATTTTTTCAACGAGATCCTCACGGCCTGCGTTTTGAAATTCTTGGAGGGAGTCTTTGCGTTGCTTGACTTCTCGAGAAAGGACAGTCAACTCTTCATCTTGAGAAAGCTCCTGCTGTCCATGCTTAATCGCTTCATTCTGCAATGCAGCTTTCAGCATACGGATCACAGAGAGTTTTTCTTTCTCTTTATTCCTCATAGCTTGTTTCATATCATTATTTAAACGATCGAGAAGACTCATATATACACCCTCTCTTTAGAACTTACGTTTTCTGGCTGCTTCAGACTTCTTCTTACGCTTTACGCTTGGCTTATCATAGAATTCGCGCTTTCTGTACTCTTGCAAAGTTCCTGTTTTAGAAACTGTACGTTTGAAGCGACGAAGAGCATCTTCAAGCGATTCGTTTTTACGAACAACTGTTTTTGACATCTCTCTTTCCCTCCCTCCGAAACACTGCACTTACATGTTAAGTAAAGACCTTGGCAATTGCCAAGCCACTGCGGGCATCCGACAAACCCAGCTGCCCTTCACTTTCTGTTGTTAGTGCAGACTTTTACAGAAAGTAAACTTCCTGTATGGATATTTAAATCCATTCACTTTGCAATTATAATATAAGCCCTCCAGAAGGTCAACAATTTATGTTGAAAAGCTTGTATTTATAGTCATGTATACTACTCGCCTCTAATACAGTAAAGAAGGGGGGCAGGACATGCTTAATTTATTGATCTTTTTTATCTTAATCTGCAGCTTTTTACTTGGAATGTTTTTACTGAAAAGCGGCTTATATAATATGGCAGGAGATAAAATGAAGAAATTGATATCCAGGTGGACCGATACCCCTTGGAAGGGGTTCCTTATTGGTATTGCTGTAACCGGAGTCCTGCAGAGCAGTTCAGCCGTGATGGTCCTTACTATAGGTTTTGTTTCAGCGGGAATTCTTAGTTACAGGCAGTCCATTGGTATTATTCTGGGCACAAATATAGGAACTACTTTAACTTTAGAAATTATTTCCTTGGACATCGGTTTCTTGAGCCTTCCACTCTTGGTATGTTCAGTGCTCCTTCTCATTCTTCCCAGTCAAAACACCAGTCCGCTCGCTTTATCCCTGCTGGGACTGTCATTAATCTTTGCATGCATGAGAGGATTTGAAGAAGTGGCACGGCCTTTGTCTGACCAGGCTTTCATTCATTCCCTTATGGAAAACTCTAATGCCTCACCCTTTTTTTCTGTTCTGCTGGGAATGGTTTTAACTGGATTGGTGCAGTCAAGTACAGTGATTACCGGAATTGCCATGAGTTTTGTCGATTCAGATATCATTACTATTTTTGCGGGAATCTCCATCATGCTCGGTGCTAACATCGGTACTTGTGCAACTTCCTATATTGCGGGAATCGGCAGCGATAAAGCCACAAAGCTAACTGTTTATGCTCATATCTGGCTGAACGCCGCCGGCGTATTGCTATTTTTCCCTTTCATTACCGAACTGGGGGAAATCGTAAAAATTTCCACCGACGATCCACAAATGCAGCTTGCTCATGCCAGTCTTGCGTTCAATTTAATTTGTTCTATTATGGTCCTGCCTTTTTGTGGACAATTTGCAAGACTGATTGAGAAGTTTCATGGAATTGAGCTGAGGTAAATTAAGGATTAATTATCGTTTTGTTTAGAGTGTTGGCTCTTGTTTTACAGAAAAGTGGGAATTCCAACTGAAACTTCAGCTAGCGTTCTTTTTCTCAATAGCCTTTGGGCGTCTTTTTCTCTCATAACTTTTCTCAGAGACACTTCGGCCTGTTTTTTCTTCTGAAGTGTCTCTTATAACTTTTCTCACAGACACTTCGACTGAATTTTTCTCTCGAAGTGTCTCTTATAACGTTTCTCAGAGACACTTCGGCCGTTTTTTTTCTCGAAGTGTCTTTCATAACTTTTCTCACAGACACTTGGGACTGATTTTTCTCCTGAAGTGTCTCTCATCACTTTTCTCAGAGACACTTCGACCGATTTTTTCTCTCGAAGTGTCTCTCATCACTTTTCTCAAAGACACTTGGGACTGATTTTTCTCCTGAAGTGTCTCTCATCACTTTTCTCAGAGACACTTCGGCCGTTTTTTTCTTCTGAAGTGTCTCTCAGTACTTTTCTCAAAGACACTTCGGCCGGTTTCTTCTCTCGAAGTGTCTCTCAGTACTTTTCTCAGAGACACTTCGACCGGTTATTTCTTCTGAAGTGTCTCTCATAACTTTTCTCAAAGACACTTCGGCTGGATTTTTCTCTCGAAGTGTCTCTCATAACTTTTCTCAAAGACACTTTGACTGAATTTTTCTCTCGAAGGGTCTCTCATAACTTTTCTCAGAGACACTTCGACTGGATTTTTCTTTCGAAGTGTCTCTCATAACTCTTCTCAGAGACACTTCGACTGAATTTTTCTCTCGAAGTGTCTCTCAGTACTTTTCTCAGAGACACTTCGACCGGTTATTTCTCCTGAAGTGTCTCTCAGTACTTTTCTCAGAGACACTTCGACTGGATTTTTCTCTCGAAGTGTCTCTCATAACTCTTCTCAGAGACACTTCGGCCTGATTTTTCTCCTGAAGTGTCTCTCATCACTTTTCTCAGAGACACTTCGACCGATTTTTTCTCTCGAAGTGTCTCTCATCACTTTTCTCAAAGACACTTGCACTTGGGACTGATTTTTCTCCTGAAGTGTCTCTCATCACTTTTCTCAGAGACACTTCGGCCGGTTTTTTCTCCTGAAGTGTCTCTCATCACTTTTCTCAAAGACACTTCGGCCGGTTTTTTCTCTCGAAGTGTCTCTCATCACTTTTCTCAGAGACACTTCGACTGGTTATTTTTTCTGAAGTGTCTCTCAGTACTTTTCTCAAAGACACTTCGGCCGGTTTTTTCTCTCGAAGTGTCTCTCATAACTTTTCTCAGAGACACTTCGACCGGTTATTTTTTCTGAAGTGTCTCTCAGTACTTTTCTCAGAGACACTTCGGCCGGTTTTTTCTCTCGAAGTGTCTCTCATAACTTTTCTCAAAGACACTTGGGACTGATTTTTCTCCTGAAGTGTCTCTCATAACTTTTCTCAGAGACACTTCGACTGGATTTTTCTCTCGAAGTGTCTCTCATAACTTTTCTCAGAGACACTTCGACTGGATTTTTCTCTCGAAGTGTCTCTCATAACTTTTCTCAAAGACACTTCGGCTGGATTTTTCTCTCGAAGTGTCTCTCATAACTTTTCTCAAAGACACTTTGACTGAATTTTTCTCTCGAAGTGTCTCTCATAACTCTTCTCAGAGACACTTCGGCCGTTTTTTTCTTCTGAAGTGTCTCTCAGTACTTTTCTCAAAGACACTTCGACTGAATTTTTCTCTCGAAGTGTCTCTCATAACTTTTCTCAGAGACACTTCGACCGGTTATTTCTCCTGAAGTGTCTCTCAGTACTTTTCTCATAGATATCAAATTTTCCAATCAACATACTGTAATTCGATAGCCAATACCACAGTAACAAAAGAACAAAAGGGCAAGCGTCCTGTTCAGCCCCGACAAGCAAATGCTCCGAAGAGAAAAAAGGCGGTCTTTCCTTTTATTCTCTTCGGACATTTGACCCAGAGGGGCTAAGTACGTTCCGGTGGGTTCAACCCTCGTGCGCTGAAACTGGATGCCGATAACTTAATTAAAATCCTCCAAAAGGATGAACTTTATAATTTCTTAAACAATAAAAACGCAGCCCGTCAAAGCAGGCTGCGTTTTCTATTAGTAGTCTGAATCACTTGTTAATCCTTGAACGATTTGCACTCCTGAACTTGCACCGATTCTGGTAGCTCCAGCCTCAATCATGTTTTTTGCATCTTCTACGCTTCTAACTCCGCCGGATGCTTTCACACCAATATTCGGTCCAACTGTTTCTCTCATTAATTTAATATCTTCAATAGTAGCTCCACCAGTGGAGAATCCAGTTGACGTTTTTACAAAATCCGTTCCTGCTTCTACAGCAAGTCTGCAGGCTCTTACCTTTTCTTCATCCGTCAGCAGGCTGGTTTCAATGATGACTTTTGTCAAAGCCTTTCCTTTAGCGGCCTCAGTCACCGCCTGGATATCCTGTTTGACGACTTCATCGTTACCGTCTTTGAGTGCACTGATATTTATGACCATATCTACTTCCGTTGCACCTTTTTCAATCGCATCCCTTGTTTCGAATGCTTTTGTTTCTGATGTAGTGGCACCCAATGGGAAGCCGATGACTGTACATACCTTTACGTCTGTTCCTTGTAGCAGTTGAGCTGAATATTTTACCCAGCCAGGATTGACACAGACAGAAGCAAAATTATATTCCTTTGCCTCTTCACAAATCTTTGTAACTTGGTCTTTAGTTGAGTCCGCTTTCAATAATGTATGATCGATCATTTTCGCAATATTTTTTTCCATAAATAACACTCCTCCAACAGGTTGTCCGTACCTCTTTATTCTAACAAAGGTTCGAAAAATATACGAACTTTTTAAGTAAATAATTCTTCGACAGCTGCTTTTATTGTACCCAAAATTAAAAAAGATCAGGATGTATTTCCTGATCTTTTTTAAAACGCTCTATTCTTTTTCAGTTGTAAATAGACAAATATGTGTCGCTTGCAGATGCACGATCGGTGAAGCGGCAGCATATCTGCAGAAGAAACTCATTAAGCTAGTCGATAAACTCTTGCTTCATAAGGTTTTAATGTGACACGAGAGATGTCACTGTGAGTGTCGACAGCATAGTTATTCAGCATCATTCCATCTGACCCGACCGAGATTTCTTCTAGATCGGCTTCCGCATTCTTTGTAGAAAGATTTGTAAGCACGAGGACTTTTTCATTTCCAAGAGTCCTTGTATACGCATAAATCTGTTCATCTTTTGGAAGAAGCAAATCATAGATTCCATAAGTGAAAATATCATTTGCCTTTTTCACAGCAATCAGCTTTTTATAGAACGAGAGGATAGAATCTTCTTCTTTTAATTGAGCTTCTACATTGATGCTCTTATAATTCGGATTTACTTTCATCCAAGGAGTGCCTTCTGAAAATCCACCGTTGGCTTCATCGGACCACTGCATCGGTGTACGGCTGTTATCCCTGGAAGAAGCCCAGATGATTTCCATGATTTCCTCATGAGAAACACCTTCTTCGAGTTTCAGCTTATAAAGATTTTTAACCGCTACATCATCGTAGTCATCTATTGAAGGAAATTGAACATTGGTCATCCCAATTTCCTGTCCTTGATAGATGAAAGGAGTTCCCTGCATCAAGAAGTACATGGCAGCCATTGCTGTAGCACTTTCCTTCCAGTACTTTTCATCATTCCCCCAAGTTGAGACAACACGGGGCTTATCATGGTTTTCAATGAATAGAGCATTCCAGCCGTCGCCTTCCAACCCTTTTTGCCAGCGAGTCAACACTTTCTTCAACTCAACAATGTCAAGGTCAGGGTTTGTTTCGGCATCCCATAATCCAAGGTGCTCAAACTGAAAGATCATATCCATTTTCCCGTTTTCTTCACCTACCCAAAGCTCGGCTTCATCAGCTGTTACACCGTTTGCCTCGCCAACAGACATTACATCGTAATTTGCATAAGTTTTGTCTTTGAATTCTTGAAGAAATTTGTGGATGCCCTTTTGGTTCATATGCATATCGAATGAAGATACATACTTTTTATTCTTAGGATTCGGCATGTCAGGCATACCCGGACGTTTTTTAATATGACTGATAGCATCAATCCTAAAACCATCGATGCCTTTGTCAAGCCACCAATTAACCGTATCATAGAGAGCTTCCCTTACATCTTCGTTCTCCCAGTTTAAATCAGGCTGTTTAGTGGAGAAGACATGCAGGTAATATTGATCGGTTTTCTGGTCGTACTCCCAGGCCGATCCGCCAAAGATACTCTCCCAGTTATTCGGCTCTTTACCACTCTTTCCATCACGCCATATATACCAGTCACGTTTTTCGTTCTCTTGTGAAGAACGAGATTCGATGAACCATTGATGTTCGTCACTTGTATGGTTAAGAACCAAATCGATAATCAACTTCATCCCTCTTGAATGTACTTCTTTCAAAAGAAGATCAAAATCCTCCATAGAACCGAAGTCTTCCATGATATCCTGATAATCAGAAATATCATATCCATTATCATCATTTGGAGATTTATACATAGGGCAGATCCAGATGACATCAACTCCAAGATCCTTTACATAATCAAGTCTTTGTATCATTCCCTGCAGATCTCCGATTCCATCTCCGTTCGAATCCTGGAAACTACGAGGATATATTTGATAGCCAACGGCTTCTTTCCACCATATTTTTTTCATGTAAAACACCTCATACAAAAAGATTTTTTTGAAGGCTGATTTCGTAAATGTTGCTGCTATTTAACGAGTAGTTGATTTCAGTTGTAGCTTTCCTTTATAATCAGAACTTTTTAAACAGATAGAAAAACAACATATTTAGATAAGAGCCTTTTTGAAATAAAATAATATGCGCAATCGTTTGCACTAATTAGCAAAAAAAAGATGAATGTTTGCGCTTTCTTATACCTATCTAGTGTACAGCTAATTGGGAAACTAATCAATAACGTTTTTAAGAAAAATAAAGCCGGTTCAAAAATTGAACCGGCTTTTCTATATCAGCTGACTGCTGTAGTTTTTTCTTCTTCCAGAACTCTGATGAACTGCCCTTCATTATACGGATAGCCTGCTTTTGTGATTTTCACTTTCACTAGCTTGCCA
This sequence comes from Bacillota bacterium, assembly GCA_051750065.1. GTDB lineage: Bacteria > Bacillota > Bacilli > Bacillales > Bacillaceae_B > Rossellomorea. The sequence goes on along the minus strand of JBNJJI010000002.1, from coordinate 381,820 downwards.
ACCATCTCCTCTGATGCAGGAAAGACTACTTTTAGGTAATTGTCTGTGTATCCAACGTAAAGTCCGCTGCCTGGTTTTTCCTTAAATGTTTCTTCAGGAATGACCTCAAGAACTTCCTCTTCAAATCGAGAGGCATATTCTTTTGCAAGCTGGTTGGACAATTGAATCAACCGATGAACTCTTTCATTCTTGATTTCTTCATCGATTTGGTCGGTCATTCTTGCTGCTGGTGTCCCGGTGCGCTTAGAATATGGGAAAACATGTAATTCAGAGAACTTATGCTCTTTTATGAAATTATAAGTTTCCATGAATTCCTCTTCTGTTTCACCCGGAAAGCCTACAATTACATCTGAAGTCACAGCAAGCCCTGGCAGAGCTTTCTTTAACTTCTCAATTCTTTCAGCAAAAAATTCCATCGTGTATTTTCTTCTCATTCTTTTCAAAACAGTATTAGAGCCAGACTGTAAAGGAACATGAAGATGCCTCACAACCATATTAGAGTTGTCGATGACTTCTATCACTTCATCTGTCAATTGGCTTGCTTCGATGGAAGATATTCTGATGCGCTTCAATCCTTCTACCTTAGTTTCAAGATCGCGCAGAAGCATAGCAAGATTGTAATCTTTCATATCCTCGCCATATCCGCCAGTATGAATGCCGGTCAGAACGATTTCTTTATAGCCGGCATCAACAAGCTGCTGAGCCTGACGTATAACTTCTTCCGGATCGCGTGAACGCATTAATCCTCTTGCCCACGGAATGATGCAGAAAGTACAGAAGTTATTACATCCTTCTTGGATTTTCAAGGAAGCTCGTGTTCGATCAGTGAAGGCCGGAACCTGAAGTTCTTCATATACCCGGTTTTTCATAATGTTTCCTACACCATTGATCGGCTGCCTTTCCTCTTTAAACTGCTCAATGTACTTCAGCATATTTCTTCTATCCTGTGTTCCTACTACTATGTCCACCCCAGGGATGGCCATAATTTCAGCCGGTGAGGTCTGTGCATAGCACCCTGTCACACAGATGACGGCATCGGGATTCTTCCGGATGGCCCGGCGGATGACCTGACGGCTCTTCTTATCACCAGTGTTGGTGACAGTACAAGTATTAATCACATAAACATCTGATGTATTTTCATATTCCAGGCGCTCGTAGCCCTGTTCTTTAAACAATTGCCAAATAGCCTCTGTTTCATAGTGATTCACTTTACAACCGAGGGTATGAAAAGCTACTGTTGGCATATTTTTCACCTCATTAATTCAAATTGATAAGACGCAGCAGAGAGTAAATAAAATGGAGCTGTTTCTGCACGCATAATTCTTGGACCTAAACCGCAGGATAGGAACCCATTCTGTTTGAGGGCATCCACTTCCTTTTCAGTCAGGCCGCCTTCAGGGCCAAAAACAGCGAGAATACGGTCACCAGGCTTAGCGTCTTTAAGGACGCCTGCCAAATTGCTTTGTTCACCTGTCTTAGCATCCTCTTCAAAGGCAACGATTTTATACTCATATTCAGCCGCCAAAGATAACAGCTCTTTCAGAGAGACAGGGGATTGCACCTTGGGAACACGCTGGCGATGAGACTGTTCAGCTGCCTCCTTGGCGATCTTTTCCCAACGTTCAACCTTCTTTTTCGCTTTCTTCTCATCCCATTTTACAATGGAGCGATCTGCGGTAAAAGGGACAAATTCCATTGCTCCAAGTTCAGTCCCTTTTTGAATGATCAATTCTAACTTATCCCCTTTTGGCAGTCCGCTCGCAATAGTGATTTCCACCGGCATTTCTTTTTCGTCTGATTCCCATTGTACTACCCGAGCTTCGAGATAGTCACTGGTAATCGTTTCAATTTGAACTTTTGCCGTTTCACTATTTGGAAAGACAACAAAAAACAAGCTGTCCTTTGCCATTCTCATAACGCGTACTATATGATGAAAGTTTTCACCATCTATTATAACAGGACTTTCTTCTTTAAACTGCTGGTCTACAAAATACCTTTGCATAGACGTCATCCTTTATAAGACTATTATTGGGGTTTCTTGGCGATGATGGCAACCCAGTCTTCCATTAGCATGACTTCTTCCACATGGAATCCTGCTTCAATGACTGCAGATTTCACCAAGTCCTTTTTCTGTCCAATGATTCCGGAAGTAATAAAATACCCGCCAGGCTTTAGAATTCTTGCAGCATCATCCGTAAACTTGAGTATAACTTCGGCAAGTATGTTTGCAACTATAACATCTGCTCCGTGGGAAACTCCATCAAGCAGATTATTTTGACTAACTGCAACTCTGTCCTGAACTTTGTTCAATTTAGTATTCAAGTGGGCGGAATTGACTGCTACTTCATCAAGATCGAACGCTTCAACTTTTTCAGCCTGAAGCATTGCAGCCGCAATACTCAATACTCCCGATCCTGTGCCCACATCGATAACATGGTTTCCAGACTTTACTGTCCTCTCCAAGGCCTGGATGCACATCACGGTTGTCGGGTGTGTTCCTGTTCCGAAAGCCATTCCTGGATCAAGCTCGATGATAAGCTCATCACTGTTGACCGGTTCATATTCTTCCCAGGTAGGAACGATGGTGAACCGAGCTGAGATTTTCACCGGATTGTAATATTTCTTCCAAGCTGTTGCCCACTCTTCCTCGTTCACTTCCGATATTTCAACTTGATTTCTTCCAATGTCGATATTATATTTCACAAGATTATCAACCGCTTGCTTAATTTCATCGACTGTTTCTCCCAAAAAACTATTAACAGAAAGATAAGCTTTCACAATGACTCCCTCTTCAGGAAAGTCATCAGGATTGAGTTGGTAGATTTCTCCGAAAATGTCCTCACGCTCTTTCACTAATTCAAATGGATCTTCAATCACCACTCCGCTTGCTCCTGCTTCATGAAGAATATTTGAAATCGGCTCAATTGCTTCATTTGTTGTGTGTATGCTGATTTCTGACCATTTCATTGAATCTACCAACTCCGTTCCTAATTATTCGCCTTTAAAGGCCCGTTTTACTTTATCAAAAAAGCTTTCATGCTGTTCGTCCGGTACTTGCCCGGTGATATCCGCAAATTCACGAAGCAGTTCTTTCTGCTTATCTGTGAGCTTTGTCGGTGTTACCACTTTCACACGGATATGCTGGTCACCCGTACCATATCCCCTAACATTTGGCACACCTTTGCCGCGGAGCCTGAACTTTGTACCTGTTTGGGTACCCGCAGGGACTTTCAACTTAACCTTGCCATGCAGGGTCGGTACTTCTATCTCATCTCCTAATGCTGATTGTACAAATGTGATCGGCATTTCACAGTAGATATCATCTCCGTCACGTTCAAAAAATTCATGCGGTCTTACATGGAAAACAACATACAAATCCCCTGAAGGGCCTCCATTGACTCCCGGCTCACCTTGTCCGGAAACTCTCAGCTGCTGACCTTCGTCGATGCCTGCTGGTATTTTCACATGAATCTTGCGGCGCTTCTGGACTTTTCCATTTCCTCCGCAAGTATTGCATTTTTCTTTAATGAACTTACCTGTTCCATGACAGTGATGACATACCCGGCGGTTCACGATACGGCCAAACGGAGTATTCTGCTCCACATTCAGCTGGCCTGTTCCCTGACAGTGTTTACATGTTTCAGGCTTGGTGCCCGGCTTTGCTCCGGAACCATCACATGTGTCACACTCTTCTTCTTTCGGTATTTCAATATCTGTCTCTTTCCCAAATACCGCTTCTTCAAAAGTTACGCTCATTGTATACTGCAGATCAGCACCTGCTCTTGGTGCGTTAGGGTCACGCCTTCGGCCGCCACCGCCGCCGAAGAAAGTATTGAAGATATCTTCAAAACCGCCGAAACCGCCGCCAAAGTCTCCGCCGCCGCCGAATCCCTGGTTCGGATCTGTGTGGCCAAAACGATCATATTGCGCACGTTTTTGCTCGTCGCTTAATACCTCATAAGCTTCACTGATTTCCTTAAATTTTTCATTTGCATCCGCTTCTTTATTAATATCAGGATGATATTTTTTTGAGAGTTTGCGGTATGCTTTTTTGATTTCATCTTTAGAGGCGCCATTTTCCACGCCGAGAACTTCATAATAGTCCCGTTTACTCATCAATACAACACTCCCGATTCTTTATGCATAAAGGTTATTTTAACATTAAAATGGTGCCCCTCACAATATTAATTAAGAAATTGAGGGGATGACCCTAATGCTGATTGTGATTTTCCATGCCGTTGTAAAAAATGATTAGGTGATTTCCATTGCGGGTGCGTGACTCCAATCAACCATAATCCCGACGAACCAAAATTAATATTTTCTGAAAAAGGATCATGAAAAAGCCTTTTGAAAATGTTATTGCTAAATTCAACACTTTTCATTCTAAAGCAGTTATTTTTAGTCATCATCGCTGCTCAAGAGGTTGTAGTTTATACCGTTCTCCCAATGTGTGTTAATTGAAAGCTTAAAGCAGCTCTGTTTAAATAAACGGCAGTACCAAAGAAAAAGCCAAAGTCAAGATAGACCTGACTTTGACTTTCCATGGCCGTTAACATGAAGTTGGTATTACTTGTCGTCTTTTACTTCTTCATATTCAGCATCGACAACATCGTCATCTCCGCCATCCTGGCCTTCAGCACCTTGAGCCTGTTCTTGTGCTTTTGCTGCTTCTTCATATAGCTTCATTGAAAGGCCTTGAAGGATCTCCTGAAGAGCATCTTTCTTCGTGCGGATTTCTTCCAGGTCATTCTTTTCGATAGCTTCTTTAAGCTCATCTCTGGCTTCTTCAGCTTTTTTGACTTCAGCTTCTTCTACTTTATCGCCAAGGTCTTTGATTGTTTTATCCGTCGTAAAGATCAGCTGGTCTGCTTCATTGCGAAGTTCAACCTCTTCTTTACGCTGTTTGTCTGCATCAGCATTTTCTTCTGCTTCTTTAACCATGCGTTCGATTTCATCATCAGAAAGGCCTGTTGAAGACTTGATAGTGATGTTTTGCTCTTTGCCTGTACCCAGGTCCTTCGCAGAAACATTTACAATACCGTTTTTATCGATATCGAACTTAACTTCAATTTGCGGTACGCCGCGTGGTGCAGGCGGTATATCGGACAATTGGAAGCGTCCAAGAGTCTTGTTATCCGCTGCCATCGGTCTTTCACCTTGAAGGATATGGATATCAACAGCATTCTGGTTATCTGCGGCAGTAGAGAATACCTGTGATTTCGATGTAGGGATCGTTGTATTACGTTCAATTAACTTAGTAGATACTCCGCCCATTGTTTCGATACCAAGTGATAATGGAGTTACATCCAGAAGGACTACGTCTTTAACATCTCCTGTCAATACTCCGCCCTGGATAGCAGCACCCATTGCCACTACTTCATCAGGATTAACACCTTTATGAGGATCTTTTCCAAGTTCTTTCTTGATTGCATCTTGAACAGCAGGGATACGTGTTGATCCGCCGACAAGGATAACTTTGTCGATTTCGCTTGCAGAAAGACCAGCATCTTTTACTGCTTGTCGAGTAGGTCCCATAGTGCGTTCAACAAGGTCCGCGGAAATTTCATCAAATTTAGCACGAGTCATGTTCACTTCTAAGTGCAATGGTCCATTTTCACCAGCAGTGATGAATGGAAGCGAAATTTGAGTTGAAGTAACACCAGAAAGGTCCTTCTTCGCTTTTTCAGCAGCATCTTTAAGACGTTGAAGTGCCATTTTATCTTTAGATAGATCAATGCCATTTTCTTTCTTGAATTGTTCTACAAGATAGTCGATGATCACTTGGTCAAAGTCATCTCCACCAAGTCTGTTGTCACCGGCAGTTGAACGTACTTCGAATACTCCATCGCCAAGTTCAAGGATAGACACGTCGAATGTTCCGCCGCCAAGGTCGTAAACAAGAATGGTTTGGTCTTCTTCCATTTTATCAAGACCGTAAGAAAGGGCAGCCGCTGTAGGCTCATTGATGATACGCTCAACTTCAAGCCCTGCAATTTTACCTGCGTCTTTAGTAGCTTGACGCTCTGCATCATTGAAGTAAGCAGGTACAGTGATGACCGCTTTTTCAACTTTTTCACCAAGATAATCTTCTGCGTAACCTTTTAAATGCTGAAGAATCATTGCAGAAATTTCCTGCGGAGTATATTCTTTGTCTTCAATCTTCTCTTTGTAATCTGTTCCCATATGGCGCTTGATAGAGATTACTGTATTCGGGTTTGTGATCGCCTGGCGTTTTGCCACTTCCCCAACCTGCATTTCTCCATTTTTAAACGCTACAACGGAAGGAGTTGTACGGTTACCCTCCGGATTTGGAATTACTTTTGGCTCTCCGCCTTCTAGGACTGACACACATGAGTTCGTTGTCCCTAAGTCAATACCGATAATTTTGCTCATTGAGAAAAACCTCCTTGTAAACTGTATGTAAGATTATTGATTCACTTTTACCATTGAAGGTCGAATAATACGGTCCTTCAGTTTGTATCCTTTTTGAAACTCTTCAGTCACGATGTTTGAACCGAAGTTTTCATCTTCACCCTGCATGACAGCTTGGTGCAGGTGCGGGTCGAATTCCTGCCCGACTGTTTCAATCGGCTCGACACCCTCTTTTTTCAGTGCTTCCACTAAGCTACGATAAACCATTTCCATCCCTTGAAGCAAGGATTTTGTCTGTTCGTTATCGGGCTCAACATTCAATGCACGCTCAAAATTGTCGATTGCCGGAAGCAATTCTGTGACAATGCTTTGAGCTTTATATTTTTCAGTCGCCTCACGATCCAAATTAGCGCGGCGGCGGAAATTATCAAAATCTGCACGCAGTCTTAAGTAACGGCTTTCGGATTCATCCAACTTCGACTGCAGTTCAATAATTTGTGAATCTTCCGGAGACTGCCCTCTATCCTCGCCTTCCTGTCCTTCAAGGCTTTCACCGAAGATTTCTTCACTCTCAGAAGCTTGTTCTTCATGCTGATCATTTAATTCCTGATCAACTTTGTTGTTCGTTTCTTCTGCCATTCCTTTCACCTCCTTAAAATGCAGAGGGAATTTGACCCTCTTTCAGCAGAGCGGTTTCTGCGTCATGTGCCGGGACGAACACAGCCGCTCTATACAGGTCCCGTTATCACTAATCAATATATCCACACGCCTCAGCTTTGATACAGTTTCGTCAATGCTTTGGACATATCTTCGCTTAAATAGTTTAATAAGCTGATTACCCGGGAATATTCCATCCTCGTTGGTCCAAGTATGGCGATTGAACCTACCTTCTCATCACCGACTGAATAGGAAGCCGTAATCAGGCTGCAGTCTTCCATCGCTGACACATTGTTTTCCTTGCCTATTTTCACGTGAAGGCCGTTGGGAAGATGCTTGATCATGTCATAAATGCCATCTTCCTGCTCAATCATGTTCAATAGCAGGCGGACTTTGTGAATATCATTGAATTCAGGTTGATTGAGCATATTCGTTTTTCCACCGAAGAACAGCTTTTCATTCGCCGGCAGATCCATTGTATTCACCAAAGAGTGAATCATGAGATCATAATTGTGAATATGCTGCTTAAGCAGCTGTGCCACCTCTTTAAAGATCTTGTCATTCAATTCTGTCATTGCCACGCCCGATAAACGTTCATTCAGAATATTGACAAGTTTTTCCAAATCACTGGTATTGACCGCCTTAGGGAGGCTGAACATGCGATTTTGTACATGCCCGGTGTCCGTCACAATTATGGCAACGGCCGTCTCATCATTAATAGGGATGATCTGTATTTTCTTAAGTTTGTTTTCCTTTACCCCTGGCCCAAGAACAATGGCCGTATAATTAGTGAGCTCGGAAAGAATCTTTGCGGACCTCTCCACAACCTTTTCCATTTCATATATTCTTTCAGCAAAAATGGAACGGATTGTATGGACATCCTTCTTGGCCAGCTGTGCAGGAGAAAGAAGATGGTCAACATAATATCTATAGCCTTTTTCTGAAGGAATACGTCCGGAAGATGTATGCGGCTTTTCAATAAAGCCGAAATCCTCCAGGTCTGCCATCTCATTCCTGATCGTTGCGGAACTGAAAGATATTTCTTCTTTTTTGGAAAGGCTTCTCGAACCTACAGGTTGTGCAGACCGGATGAAATCATCAATGATTACTTGAAGTATAAGCAACTGTCGATCTGTTAACAACATTCATCACCTCTGTTAGCACTCTCGTTTAATGAGTGCTAAATCTAATAATAAATTATCAAAACATATTGTAGATGTCAATTAGAAGAGACTTTTTCTTGAGTATTTTTTTCTGTAATATTTTCCAGATCTCGAACCAGACGGGCGTTTTTCCCACATGAGGTCGAGCAAGTCTTTAGAAGAACAAAAGCGCAAGCGCCATGATTAGCCCCGACAGGCAAATGACCCGAGGGACTGAAGCTGGAGGTGGATAACTTAGTTAAAATTTTTCCACAAGGACGGATTTTCTAAATTCCTTAACATTTAGAATACGTTTCCTAGCTAACACACTGAATTATCATAGACCTGTATTACTTCAGTACTTTATATTACTCCTAAAAACGCCTGAAATACTTCGTTGCCAAGGAATTTTCCTTTTTGGGTTAAGCGGATAAAGGAATTCTCGACAGTTAATAACTCCTTTTCGACCATTTCATCGACAGCTCCCTTAAAGACTATTACAGGACTTTCCCCGAATTTCTCAGTGAATCTGTCAATGGAAACTCCTTTAGTTTTGCGAAGTCCCAGGAACATTTCTTCTTCCATTTTCTCAGCTTTCGTTTGTTCATGACTCTCGATAATCGGCAGACGTTCTTCTGCAAGTGGTTCCATATATTTCTTCAGCGGTCCGAAGTTGGCATACCTGTTTCCATGAGCATAACCATGGGCACCCGCTCCAAAACCGTAATATTCTTCATTATCCCAATAAACCAGGTTATGCTTGCTTTCATAACCCTTTTTAGCAAAGTTGCTGATTTCATATTGCGCAATTCCTGCCCTCTGCATTTCTTCCATCAACACACTATACATATCGGCTTCGGCTTCCTCCGGAGGCAAAGACAATTTTCCTTTTCTCATCAAATTATAAAATACTGTTTTCGGTTCGATGATGAGAGAATAACCAGAGTAATGAGGAAGATCGAATTCCAGCGCCGTCTTTAGTGTATGTTTGAAGTCTTTAACAGTTTGTCCCGGCAAGGCATAAATCAAATCTATACTGATATTATCAAACCCCGCTTTTTGGGCAGCGTCGATTGAAGTGTATACATCTTTGCTTCTGTGATTACGGCCTATCTTCTCAAGCAGTCCATCATTAAAAGATTGTACACCAAAGCTTAAACGATTCACTCCATATTCATAGAGCACTTCCAATTTGTCGCTAGTTAAATCCCCGGGATTAGCTTCGAAAGTAAACTCCACCTCATCCTTCGAAAAAGGAAGGGACTCATTGATGCTTTTACATAAAACTTCCAGTTGCGAGGCATCTAGTGCTGTCGGGGTGCCTCCTCCTACAAATATGGTCGATAGGTTATCAGATGGATACTTCTCCATACCCATCTTCATTTCTTTTTTTAGGGAAGCCAGATAGTCATCTACCGGCTGCCCCTTCATGAACACCTTATTGAAATCGCAATAATGGCAAATGTGATGACAAAAAGGGATATGGATATATGCTGAACGAATCATGTTTTTCACTGCCTTTGATAATCCCGATAGAGAAAGGGGGTCTGCTCCAGATACAAGCAAATCCCCCTTTCATTTGATTTATTTATAATCGAGATAGAATTTTATTTTTAGAGGATGTTCAAAAAGTCCGGTAAAGATGACACTTCGAATTTCTTCGTTGGCTTGCTACTCTGTTCCCCACGTATTAGCAGCATACGTTCCGGTACTAGAAGCTGCGCCGTCTCGAACTTCTCGGTCCTTTTTATCCTCCTTGTTGAACACGACTTTTAGTTACTACCCCTTACTTAGAGCCTCCGTTGTCGTCCATTTTCAGAACGGCCATGAACGCTTCTTGAGGTACTTCAACTGAACCAACCTGTTTCATCCGCTTCTTACCTTCTTTTTGCTTGTCAAGAAGTTTACGTTTACGTGAAATATCTCCACCATAACATTTAGCGAGTACATTCTTCCGGATGGCTTTGATTGTGGATCTGGCTACGATTTTTTGACCGATCGCCGCCTGGATTGGAACCTCAAACTGCTGTCTTGGGATGAGTTCTTTTAATTTCTCGACGATGACCTTGCCTCTATCATAAGCGAAATCTCTATGAACGATAAAGCTTAAAGCATCAACCTGTTCTGCATTTAAAAGAATATCCATTTTAACAAGCTTAGATTCTTTATATCCAATTAATTCATAATCAAAAGAAGCATAACCTTTCGTGCTCGATTTCAACTGGTCAAAGAAATCATAGACAATTTCAGCCAAAGGAATATCATACACGATGTTGACACGGGTTTCATCCATATACTCCATATCAATGAAATTTCCCCGTTTGCCCTGACATAATTCCATAACGGCTCCAACATAGTCATTTGGCACCATCATAGTTGCTTTCACATAAGGTTCCTCGACCCTTTCGACCTTTTGTGCGTCAGGCATCATGGAAGGGTTATCAACTTTAAGCTCTTCTCCATCTGTGAGCTGGACATTGTAAATAACACTTGGGGCTGTTGTAATCAAATCAATTTTGAATTCACGTTCAATACGTTCTTGAATGATTTCCATGTGAAGCAATCCAAGAAATCCACATCTGAAACCAAATCCAAGCGCCTGGGATGTTTCAGGTTCGTATTGAAGAGCTGAATCATTCAGTTCCAGTCTTTCCAATGCTTCCCGAAGATCATTGTACTTGGCTGAATCAATTGGATATAAACCACAATAAACCATCGGGTTGAGTCTTCTGTACCCAGGGAGAGCCTTATCGGCTGGATTCTTTGCACCTGTAATGGTATCACCGACACGTGTATCTCCGACATTTTTAATGGCAGCCGTTAAGTAACCTACATCTCCGACAGTCAATTCTTTGGTTGAAGTCGGTTTTGGAGTGAACACTCCTACGTCGTTGACTTCAAATTCTTTGCCTGTCGCCATCATTTTGACTTTGTCGCCGACCTTCACTGAACCTTCAACCACGCGAATATAAGCAACGACTCCTCGATAAGAGTCATATAAAGAATCAAAGATCAGTGCCTGAAGCGGCTTGTCTGGATCTCCTTGCGGGGCAGGGACTTTTTCAACCACCTGTTCCAGTATTTCCTCAATACCGATTCCTGCTTTAGCTGAAGCAAGTACTGCTTCCGATGCATCCAATCCGATGACATCTTCCACCTCTTGCCTTACACGTTCAGGATCTGCTGCCGGAAGGTCAATCTTGTTGATGACCGGCAATATTTCAAGGTTGTTATCCAGTGCCAGGTAAACATTTGCAAGTGTCTGTGCTTCTATCCCCTGAGCTGCATCGACGACAAGAACTGCGCCTTCGCATGCAGCCAAGCTTCGGGAAACTTCGTATGTGAAATCGACGTGGCCCGGTGTATCGATCAAATGAAAGATATATTCTTTCCCGTCTTTTGCTTGATATTTCAGTTGAACCGAATTCAGCTTGATTGTGATTCCGCGTTCTCTTTCAAGGTCCATCGAATCAAGCAGCTGCTCTTTCATTTCTCTGGCAGTCAATGCCTTTGTCTTCTCAAGAATTCTATCTGCCAAAGTAGATTTTCCATGATCTATATGTGCAATGATAGAAAAGTTACGTATTCTTTGTTGTCGTTCTAATTTTTCTTCACGATTCATCACTTTCAACTCCTGTTAATCGACGCATGTAAACTAGTTTGAATTATATCAGTACCTATAGCAATATTCAATCCTTACCATAATGAGGCGTAAGAAAAGTGTCTGAACAACTTGTTTAAAGACAAGAGCTGCTTTTTTAAACAATGCTAGAGAAGTAAAAATAATAGACACTTTGTTAGGGAAAATGCTCTGATGTTTTTTAAAGGCAACATGTCTATCCTCAGCAGCTTTCTTGGTTTTTATAACTGCTGGGTGGGCTAAGGGGCTTTTTCCTCATCCAAATGAGAGAAATACAAACAAAGAAAACAGGACGCTCGAAGCGCCCTGTTTTATATGGCAGTTTTCGCTTACATTGTTGCTTTCGGAAAAATCCCAAGAATGGAATTTTTCCTTTGAATACTAGATTTTTCTCTTTGAACAGGAAGAGCAGCTCTTTTCTTTCTTGTTTAACAAGGATATTACCGGTGAATTACCGCACTTTTTACGGAATTCGTAAGCAGCAAAATTTACGAAAAGTGCCTATATTAAAGATGAAACAAATTCGACTGTTTTTTCAGCCAGGGCTTTCATTGCGCCTGCTACTGACTTCCCTATCTCAGAAAAGAAATTAAAACTTTTCATCTCCTCAAGCTTCTTTTTCTTCTCGGCGATGGAGGCACTTCCCATTTCCTGTCCCAAAAGAGAGGCTTCGATATTTCCTGTTTCGTCTTCTGATATTGTTAGCGGAGTACCCAGCGCATCCTGATCATACCCCTTCATATCTCTGATTCCATCATTTGCTTTCTGCATCCCGATTAGAACCCCGACGAATAATATCGAAACCAGCAGTATGCTTTTTAGTACGAACCGTCTCATTTTTGTTCATCCTCTTCTAAAATTGGTTATTGGCTGGATGCTGGAGCTGAAATAACATGATCGACCTTATCCGCCTGCCAGTAATACTCTGCAAAAACATCAGCAAGGGCTGCAGAGGACCGATTCAGTTCTTCAAAAGTATTATCTACCCCTCCGAACTCCACCAGCAGCGAATTGCCGGTCAAATCCTGATTGAACTTTCCGTTTGTTCCGCTGCCTTTTTTAACGAATACACCGCGGGAAATTCCCTTATACTTATTCTCAAGCTGTTTATGAAGTTCGGTAGCAATCTTTAGGTTTTTCTCATAATTCGGGTGCTCCGCTCCGACAACAAAAGCCAGTTTGGCATAAGGCTGTCCATTGATATTGGCAGTGGTGATATCTTTTCTTTGTGAATCTCTGTGAATATCAATCAGGTATATTAGATCTTTGTTTCCTGCCATCGCCGCTTCTGCAATCGGACGTGATTCCTGATAGGCATACCAATAATCAAGACCCTTTTTATCTAAGTTCGCAATGACATCTGTTTTATCAATCATCGTGCCGATTCCCCTGTTTTCCAGCTCTTCTTTTAATTTATCTCCAACTTGGGTGACATTTATTTGTGAATGATGAGCTAAATTTGGATTAGTTACATCCTTGAGATACGGCAGATAGGATTCTCTCGTGTGAGTGAAATAGAGATAAACGGTTTTCTTATCTCCTGTCGTTAAGCCTGAGTTCCCCGTGTTATCTCCAGCTGACGGGTTTTCTATTTTATCTGTATTTTGAAGCTGAGCGTCATTTTCTGAATCAAGTGCTTCTGCAGGCGGGACGGATTCATATGGCATGTTTGTAAAATCAGTACCTTCCCCGGCAACCAGAATTTCTCCATCAAATATTGAAAAACCAGGAAGTTCTCTTCCCAGAAAACTACGAGGATCTTCAAAGCTTACATTGGTTGCAAGTCTGAAAAGCATATTGGACATTGACGGCAGCTCTTCCTCTACCGGGCTTGCTGCTTTCAAAGCCCGGTTCTCCATTGTGAAAAGATTATATAACATCGCCCCTGAAACATTTTCAGCAGCATGATTGACTGAACTCGAGCTGATTCTGTATTCAGGTTTGAGCGATGTGAGTATGCCAGATAACGAAAAAATCGAAAGAAGGCCAAAAACAAACGCCAGGATACCCTTAACTATTGTCGATAGATTCACTGCTACAACATAATTGGACGACTTATACGACTTCATTTTTCCACCCTTCCTTCTCGACTCTAGTACAAAATATGATAGAGATAGAAAAAGTAGAACAGGAAAATAGATGATTGAAGGAACAATGAGTCTATTGGAGGGTTTGGTGGGCAGGTAACTATCTACAAGAAACACAGCATTTTCTTGCGCTTCATGATTATCCTTTTATTTACGAGGGACATTTTTTACTTTGATGTCCCCCGTTCTCAATGCGAGGGACATCTTTTTCTTTTTTTCCTCTTTGGATGTACCGCACTCAGGCGGCGAGGGACATCTTTTTCTCTTTTTCCTCTTTTGATGTACCGCGTTCTTATCGTTTCTTAACAACTAAAAAAGCACAAGCTCAATGGCTTATGCTTTAATCATGCTTTAATCGTCAATGGGTCTTAAACCCTGTGTCTTCCTGATTCACAGCTTCGTGTAGTGCAGCATTCAAACCACTTGCTAAAAGGTTAGCCATATCTTCTATGAACACATCTACTTCTTTAGGTGTCACCATCAAGTTGTGTCCGATTGGTGCCAGCACTTCATGGATCAGCTTTCTTTTTTCCTCATCTTCAAGTGTACCGACAATTCCTAGAAATGTTTTTCTGTGATGTTCCTCTGGCAGATCATTCTCTGTCAGTTTTCTTCTTTCACCAAAAGTCATGCCCGCAGGAGAGAGCGCGCGGGAGGGTTTATCTCCTTCTTTAAGCTCTTTTCCGAAGTGCTTAAGAAGAAAATCAACAGTATCACTAGCTATCGTGACTGCATCTACTACGGTTGGGATACCAATGGCAATGACAGGTACACCCAGTGTATTTTCATCAAGCCCTTTACGTTTGTTTCCGACACCAGAACCCGGGTGAATTCCAGTGTCTGAAATTTGAATAGTAGAGTTGACTCTTTCGATAGAACGGGAAGCCAGCGCATCAACTGCTATAACGAAATCCGGTTTTGATTTTTCTACCACTCCAAAAATGATATCGCTGGTCTCGATGCCGGTGATCCCCATTACGCCTGGTGCAAGTGCTGATACAGGACGGTATCCTTTATCAACCGATTCAGGCTGAAGCTCGAACAAATGGCGTGTGACAATAAGGTTTTCACACACTAATGGACCAAGTGCATCCGGAGTGACATTCCAATTTCCGAGTCCAACAATAAGGCAGCTGGCATTGGGACTGATTCCCTTGTCTTTTAAAAAGGCGCTGAACTCTTTGGCGAACACTTCCTCTACTCTTTGCTGAAGATCTGCCTGGCTCTGTCTGATTCCATGAGCTTCAATCGTTAGGTAGTTTCCCGCCTTTTTTCCTAACAGTTCCTCACCTTCCTCTGTGATTTTCACATGGGAGATGTTAATTCCGTCAATCTCTCTTTCATTAACGATAACACCCTGTAACTCAGATTCTTGATTAGCTTTCTCTGGATCATTGCTTTTCTCGGCAAGCACCATCTCTCTCGCCTCTACAGCCAGGTCGGTTCTGACCGCATATTTACTTAAATCGAGTGTTTGTTTTTGTTCCATTTTGCCAGCCCCCTTGGATTTTCTTCATGTACTTATCTTGTTCCATACAGAAACTTTCATTCATTCTATATCTTTTTCAATCGAAGAGTATTGCAATATAACCACCGATTTGATAAAATATCATTTGTTCTGATTAATTTTAGGAATTGTAAAAGTCGAGTACAATATAATTCTCGATCGCTTTGTAGGAGGTGACAGGAATGCCAAATATTAAATCTGCTATCAAACGCGTAAAAACGAACGAAGCAAAGAATGCACAAAACGTAACTGTAAAGTCAGCTATGCGTACTGCCGTTAAAAAAGCGGAAGCTGCTGCACAAAACAACGATGACAACGCTAATGCATTAGTTTCTGAAGCAGTTAAGCATTTAGATAAAGCAGCACAAAAAGGTCTTATCCACAAAAACGCTGCTGATCGTTCAAAATCACGCTTAATGAAAAAAGTTAACTAATTTCTTTCTTTAAAAAACGATCTCTCATCTAATGAGAGATCGTTTTTTATTGATATTATTATGAATCAGTTGGTTAGTTTCTGCTGCAGGTGTCAGGAAAACCAACCTCCGCGCGTCAATCAATGCCACAATTAATCTTTATAGAATGTTTTTTTCGCAAAGATTATGGCTGTTTGAAAAGTAGGATTTCCACTTCAGGCGCACGACTCCGCGGGGCGGGCGGTGAGCCTCCTCGGCTGCGCCTGTGGGGTCTCACCTGTCCCGCTAGTCCCGCAGGAGGCCGCACTCCTTCCGCTACAATCCCCCCTACTTCAAAGGAGAGGAAGCAAAAATAGCATTCAAAAGCAACAATCTTCTAGAATAGAGCCGTATAGAAAAACGCTGATTTAGTTTGTTACCTTGCATTGCTCAAAGATTGTTCATGAAGTTTAAACAAAAACAGCTCAATGATCATTTCCTTCTTCTGGCGTCCGGTTTTCATCTCAAAATCACCTTGGGCGAGCAGCTCGATAATAGTGGAAAGCTGTTCATCGTTAAAATGCTTTGCCTGACCCGCTGCCAATTTTACCCGAAATGGATGTACACGCAAAAATCCGGCTATCTTCTGCTGCCCATATCCTCTTCTAGCCAATTCTTTCACTTGATAAATCAACCTGAACTGACCGGATAGTACGGCGAGGATTTTAATAGGTTCTTCATTTTGCTTCAACAAGTCATAATAAATCCTTAACGCCTCTTCTGTCTTTCGCTGCACAACTTTTTCGACGAGTGCGAAAATATTCTGTTCGAGTGAGCGAGCTGTAAGGGCTTCTACTACTGATTCATCAATTCTGCTTGTTTCACTTGCGTACAGAGAAAGCTTATCAATTTCCTTTGTCAGCATCATGAGATTGGTTCCTGCCAGAGCCAAGAGAAGATCGATGGCACCTTCGTCAATTTGAACCATATTGGCAGCCGAACGTTCTCTTACCCAGGTCCTCAGTTCTTTTTCGTTCAATTTTTTAGCTTCAAGAACGTCAGCCTCTTTCTTTAAAGCTTTCGTAATCTTCTTACGCTCATCCAGCTTTTCGTACTGGGCGGCAATAATTAGGATCGTATAGGGAGAAGGAGAGGAAAGGTATTGTTCAAATTTCTTGATATTGTGCTCAACCTTCTCTTTTGTTTTCTCTGCCGTCAAAAACACGGGATTATGTAGAACTACCACACGCTTCTCACCCATAAAAGGAAAAGTCTCAGCATCCTCTAAAGCCGTCTCCACGGGCGTCTCTTCCAAGTCATATGAGGAGAAATTAAAGTCCATTTCTTCCTCGGATACAGCTTGTCCAACGATTCTCTGCAGCGTTTCATTTATCAAAAAAGATTCTTTTCCATATAATAAATATAGGCTGGCAAATTGTTTGTTTTCGATTTTCTTCCATATATCAATAACCAAGATTGCACTCTCCATTTTTCTTCAGATAATACTATCGTAAAAAAGGTTGGCGGTTTTGACAAGTGGAAAGGGGCGCCCAAGGATGAGGACACCCCCTAAATCTATATTTAACGCCGATGAAAAAGACCTAGGACCCTTTTTAAATCGGCGGTATCTCCCTTGTAGATATTAGTGTCACCTAACAATGTGAACATATATGTGACAACTCTTGTCAGTAAAGGAAAATGTAAAGTGCAAGTATAGATTTTTTTTGGGGAATCATCTATACTAAGATAGAAATAGGAGGGGTACTTATGAACGAATTTGAAAAAAATGTCCAATCGAAAAGAAATGATGCAGTTGATTCTGGCGTTGGTTTCATCGTATCTTTCGGTTTCTTTGCCACATTGTTCGTAATGGCTGTAGTCATTAAGTTTATAGGTTCTTAATGACTCCGCGGAGTTCGCTGATTGCGAACTCCTTTTTTCGTTCTTTTATCCGTAATATATCCTATGGAATTAAAGGCTTAAACGTTCCTTTGCTGCCCAAATATTTGTAATGCACCGCACCTGTTTCGGCTGTATTATACACCTCAATCTTCCTATCTTTAAGCCTGCCGAGGACTTCTGAATGAGGGTGCCCATATCGGTTATTCTTTCCTGCTGATATCAAAGCAATATCAGGCTTCAAATCATCTAAAAATGCTTCGCTCGTAGAGGTCAAACTTCCATGGTGGCCCACTTTAAGAACATCTGCCTCCACTTTCCACTTTTCCATCAGTTCTCCTTCTCCGTTTTCCTCCAAATCGCCCGTAAACAACCATTTCTTCCCTCCGAATTTTCCATACAGTACCAGGGAATCGTCATTTCCTTCATAAATTTCATCAAAAGGATATAGAAACAAAAAGTCAGCACTATTTGTACTCCATTTCTCTCCGGCTCCTGTTTCCCTCATTCTGATGTTGGATAATTTGGCTTTCTCTGCAAGTTCATGAATGATGTCACTGCCCCGGGAGCCAGGGGTTATAAGTATTTCTCCTATACTCACTTTGTCAATTAATTCAATGGCTGCCCCTGCATGATCTAAATCGCTGTGAGTCAGAATCAGCTTATCAATTTTCTGTATCCCCTTGCTCTTCAGTAACGGCAAAAGTACATCCTCGCTAATTGAGTATTCTTCGCTTCGTTTCTGCCAGTCTTCCTTAGGGAAATTCATTACTCCGCCCGTATCAATCATATAGACCCCTTCCTTGAATGGAAGGTCGATAATCAAGCAGTCTCCTTGACCGACATCCACCATTATTACTTCGCCATAAGGGTTCATAAAGCTGGCAAGTTTATGCAGACTCAAAAGAAGGATTAAGGGAAGGAAAGCCGAACTCCACATTCCTTTTTCTGCTCGAACAAAGCAATATCCCACTGCAATGATATACAAGAAAGCAAGCAGTATCGGGGGCTTTCCGGAAGAGAACGTTATGAATGGAAGGCTGTTCAAGTGGTGGGAAACAAAGTCCGCAAACATGACGGACCATTTTAAGAAAGGAAACAGGAGGTCTGCTGCTGGAGAGAATACCATCATAAAAAGAAAGGACAATAGAGATAGAGGCAGCAGAACGATGGTAAAAAAAGGAACATATACAGAATTCACCACAAATCCAATAAGAGAAAACTCATAGAAATGCCATAGAAGAACTGGAATAGAACAAATTTGGCATACGGCTGTCACCAGGAAAACCAGTTTCCATTTTTGCTGTGAGGCATCCAATATTGTGCTTGAAGACAGAACGAGAGAAAAACTGACGAGGAACGACAATTGAAAACCAATGTTTTTCAGAGCTAGTGGATCAACGAACAAATAAAGCAGAAAAACCAGTGAAACAGCATCTAAAGCAGATAACTTCATGCGGAGAAAACCTGAAAGAATGATGGCGCACATAATCCCTGATGCCCTTATTACCGGAGGTGCACCTCCCGTCACCAGAACGTATAGAGGCAGAATCACCAAGAGGATAAGCTGAACATATTCCCTCGCGATACCGATTCTTAACAGTAGATAATAAAGGACCGCAAATAACATTCCCACATGCAAACCAGAGATAGCAAGAAGATGTATTACTCCTAAACGCTGATAAGCTTCTAAAGTTTCTCCTGTAATCAAATCTCTTTCACCAAAAACCAGTGCAGCAGAAATGCCCACGGCAGCTTCTGGGAAATTGCGGTCAATAGACGCAATTCCCTCTTCCCTCCATCTTTCCAATTTCTGAAGCACCGATTTTCTTTGATAAGAGCATTGCTCCTCATTCAGACTGGTCACTTGCAAAATCCAGTGAATCTGTTGTCCAAGAAGATACTCTCTATAATCAAAACTGTTCATGTTCCTGCTCGGCCCCGGTTCGAGGAGTTCTCCGGCGACAGAACAAGTCAATCCTGTGTAAGACATCTTCATGAACTTCTCCTTCTGCCCTTCATCAGAGATAATATACCGTAGAATGATTGTCTCTCCCCCGTTTACTTGAGCCTGGCCCAACAGGCGGTCACCGTCTATATCAGGACGGTCCTTGAACATAATGGAGAATTCTGTTTGATCGGCCGGAAGTTTAGTTGCATTTTTATCCAGTTGGTACGATGTAAGAAAAAAAGAAGTTAGAAGGGATGATAAAGTGAGAGTTAATAGGATGGCGGGGAGTTTACGGATAATGAGGATTAAGAAGAAAACACCTAGAAAAAATGCACCCCATTCTAAATGAAGTGCAAGTGAAGTTCCGGTGAGTACAGACAATGCAGGATAAATGAGTTGTCCTTTTTTCAAGTAGAGAATTCCTTGAAGATTTTTTCATGCTGTGTTTTATACTTGTTCAGTTCTTCTTGTGCTAACCCCATCTCCTCAAGCTTCCTCAACATATCCAGGACAAGAGCACGTTCCTTTTCATTAGTTCCTGCGGTTCGCTCAAAAGGCACCTGTTCTACATGTACATCCGCCTGGGCAAAGAGCTCAAGGGCATAAGGATGATTTTTGTAGCTTTCCGCATAAAAAACCTTTTTGATACCTGCTTGTATGATTGCCTTACAACATTGAAGGCAGGGGAAGTGGGTAACATAGATTTCGGCATCTTCTGTCGGCACACCAAATTTAGCACACTGAATAATAGCATTCATTTCTGCATGAATGGTTCGTACACAGTGATTGTCGATGACGTAGCAGCCATCATCCGCACAGTGTACTCCTCCTGCGATTGAACCATTGTATCCGCCTGCAATAATCCGCTTGTCCCGTACAATCGTGGCACCGACTGTTAAACGGGTACAGGTGCTGCGCAGTGCTAGTAAATGGGATTGAGCCATGAAATAATTGTTCCATGAAATACGTGACATACCAAAACTCCTTTAATCAGTTTCTCTTGAAATAAGTGTATAGGAAAATTCAGAATTGAGCAAAGAGAATTGTAACATTCAGCTGTTAATTCACAGTGACATTATCTTTCAACTTGTCAAAGGTTCCCTGACCAATTCCTGACACTTCCATTAACTCCTCAATTGTTTTGAAAGGACCATTTTCTGTACGATAATCAAATATGGCTCTTGCTTTAGCCGGGCCGATTCCAGGGAGATTTTCAAACTCCTGTGCCTCCGCTACATTAATATTCAGCATCTCTTCACCTTCTGTGAGGCCGGTTACAGTGACTGCAGGCAGAACTCCTGCTTCCCCTTCCTCCGGTACATAAATCACCATTTCATCCGATACTTTCTGAGCCAGATTGACACTCTCCTCAAGTGCCGCAGCCGTAAAGCCGCCTGCCCGGATGATAAGATCGTTCACCCTCTCACTTTGGACAGCTTTATAAATCCCAGGTTTAAGAACTGCACCTTTTACATCAACGAAAATCTCTTTGTTTACAGGTTCCGCTTCCTTTTGTTGTTCTTCCTCAGCAGGGATAATTTCTATTGGTAACGAATCCTCCTCAAGATTTTCGGAAGTATTTTCACTACTGCGGTTCAAAAGAGTGAATATCACCACAATGGAAGCAATCAGAATAATCAACGGAATTTTATATTTATCCAGAAGGATCTGTAACATGTATTATTCTCCTTTATTTTGCATATTCAAAAATTACAGCTCATAGGTATGATAAGAGAAAGCTCTTTTGGCAGAATATTTCATAAAAGTGAACACCAAATGAACAGAGGATAAGGCCTTAATAAAAGGTCCTTTCAGAAAGGTTATCTATTGAATAAAAGATGCGTGAAGAAGGAGGGCAGCACATGAAGGTAGGAATAGTGGGAACAGGCAATATGGGCGGCGTATTGATTGAAGCCTTTATTGAGTCAGGAGCGCTTTCTCCTTCTGACCTCAATGTGGTGAACCGTACTAGAACAAAAGCCAAAAATCTGCAACAGAAGCATTCAGGTATTTCTATATATGATGAGCCAGCCAAAGTGATTCAGGACTCTGATGTGATTTTCATCTGTGTCAAACCGTTAGATATATATGATCTCTTGAAAAACAATAGTCACCATTTTACTAAGGAAAAGTGTATTGTTTCCATTACAAGTCCGATAAGTGTTGAGCAGATTGAGTCTCTTGTTGATTGCTCATGCATGAGAGTCATACCAAGCATTACCAACCGCGCACTCAGCGGGGTCTCATTATTTTCGTTCGGCTCCAGATGCTCAGATTCCTGGCGGTCAGCCATTTGGGAGCTTCTAAGCACAATCTCCACACCTGTGAATATTAAGGAAAACATCACTCGGGTCTCTTCAGATATTGTCAGCTGCGGACCAGCGTTTTTCACTTATTTAACGAGAAAGTTCATACAAGGAGCGGTAAGTGAAACTGAAATAGATGAAGCGACCGCAACTGTCCTGGCTTCTGAAATGTTGATTGGATTGGGAGAATTATTGAAGAAAGAAATATATACCCTGGCAGCGCTTCAGGAAAAGGTATGTGTCAAGGGAGGAATCACTGGGAAAGGTATTTCAGCAATGGAAGAAAACCTAGGAAGCCTATTTCATGAATTGTTTAAAGCAACTCATAAAAAATTTGATGAGGATTTGGCTGAGACTAAGAAGCAATTCGGAGTATGACTCATTATCTATTCTTCATTTTCCTGTAAAATCCTTTATTTTTTTTGCTGTTACGCGAAAATTTTTCGTGTCCATTGTGACTATATTAAGAGTAGGTGATTTACTCTTTCATAAAGATAACAGCTTTTGAAAAAAGTAGAGCTATTTTTTTGCTTGCTTGCAACGTTGAACATTACTTCATAAGGCAGACGTCCGGTGAAACACCCGGACGTTAATTTATGTTCCCCATTGAACAGGTGCCATTTCTGCTGCTCTCTCTGAACTAAATACCCTAAAAAGAAGAAGCACTAAAGAAACTTCACGCACAACCCACTTCGCTCAGGATCTGTCAGTGCAAATGTTGATTTAAACTTCCCAGACTTCAACAAAGCACAAAAGGACGAAATCATATACGATTTCGTCCTGCAAATATCTTATTTATTTTTTTTCACAAGTAAAAAAGATTCTTTCACTTCGATCTCCAGGATGGTCATCTTTAAAATCTGCTGTTACGCTCAGCAATTCAAATCCAGCTTCACTCAGCCAGTTTTCCAGTGTCAGGATGGGAAATGTCCGCTGATGATGCAGCTCTTCAATACGTTCATATTGACCCGTTGTTTCATCCCTGACAAAGAACGTCAACTCATGTTCTACACTGTTTGGCGCTTCTCCTGGAAAGCAATCCCATATATAAGCAACATTTTCATCATTATAAGTAAATGTTTCATTCAAAAAGATCTGAGTGAGCTTAAAAATGGAGTGTACATCGAATATAAACAGTCCGTCATCACGCAGATGATTTTTTACATTTTCAAATGTACTAATGACTTTTTCTTCAGTATTCAAATAGTTTAATGAATCACAAAAAATGGTAATGATATCAAAGCTGCCCACCCCTTGGAGCTCACTCATATCCTGTTGATATAAAGGCAGTTCCAATCCTTCATTTTCTGCTTTTTCCCTTGCCATGAAGAGCATATCTTCGGACAGATCGATGCCTGTCACAGAATACCCTTCCTTCAAAAGCCTTAAAGACAGCTCACCTGTCCCGCATCCCAAATCCAAAAGTTCCTTGCCGCTGACTGCGTATTTGTCAGTCTGGACTTGAACAAATTCAACCCAGGAATCATACGGTACATCCTTCATCAGGTAATCATAGATGTAGGCGAACTGCTGATAACTCATTGTTCGATCTCGCTGCTGACATCAACAAGCGGCGCGTCTCCCCAAAGCCTTTCAAGTTTATAATATCCTCTTTCTTCCTTGTGGAATACATGAGCTACCACGTCTCCCATATCGACAAGCACCCAGCGTGCTTCATCGAAACCTTCCATACGTTTCACATCATGTCCGTTCTCTTCTGCCTTTTCCTTCAATTCCCTTGCTATTGCCTGAACCTGTTTGTCTGAATTACCGTGGCAAATGACAAAGTAATCCGCGATTAGCGAAATACCTTTCATATCTAGAGCAACAATATCTTCTGCCCTTTTATCATCCGCCGCTTTATATGCAACTGTAAGCAAGTCTTTACTGTTCATCATATCAACTCCTATTTTTTAGAACTAACTCATTGAATGTATGGAATGTATCAGGAAAAACCGCTTGATTTTTCTTCATTAAAAACATGATTGTATTTCTGATAGAAATTATCAATGCTTGTTCAAGATTATCTTTTGCCAATTCCCTCACTTCATCCACACCGGGAAAATGCCTGCCTGGTTCAATATAATCAGCTAAATAAATGACCTTTTCAAGCATTGTCATCCCAGGCCTTCCCGAGGTATGAAAACGAATGGCATCCAGAATTTCCTCATCCATAACACCCGCTTCTTTTTTCACCAGAAACGCTCCCACGGGGGCATGCCACAACTCAGCATTATACTCCAGAAGACGCTTATCCATTCCCTTTGTTTCAATGATTTCCTTCATTTCTTCCTTTGGGCGAAATTTGGCATAATCATGAAAGATTGCTGCCATTTCAGCCTTATATTGATCCACGTTATATCGCTGCGCCAAATCGATCGCCGTTTCCACGACACCGAGTGTATGATGGTAGCGGTGTTCTGTCAGCTGTGCCTTTACAAGTTGAAGAGCCTTATCCCTTTCCATATAGTTTCTCCTCTCGGATATAATCTGAAACCCCTTCAGGAATGAGGTATTTAACTGTTTTTCCTGCAGTGATTCTGTCTCTGATCATTGTTGAAGAAATTTCTATTTGGGGAATATCAGCCATTGTCACATTATAAGAGGATTCCGCCTCATACCCGGGACGTTTTACACCAATGAATCCTATCAGCTGTGACAACTCCTCGATTTTGTGCCACTTCGGCAGATAATCAATCATATCTCCGCCTATAATGAAATGGAAATCTGAATGAGGTTCCCTTTCCACCAGCAGCTTTATTGTCTCGTAAGTGTATGATGGGCCTTCCTTCTCCAGCTCGATTGTTTCCAACACAAACTTTGGATGATTTTCTATTGCAGAGATAACCATCTCTTTGCGCTGTTCTGAAGAGGTATCTCCCTTTATTTGTTTATGAGGAGGAATTCCTGCAGGCATGAACCTGATCTCATCCAAATTGAATTGATGCAGGACCTCATTCGCTATGATTAAATGCCCTAAATGTGGAGGGTTAAATGTACCTCCCAATAACCCAACGCGCTTTCTCATTTTGGACCTCCTTTATCTAGGAAGTTCGATTTTCTTATTTTCCTTTGATTCTTTATACAAAATAATTGTATTACCGATAATTTGAACGATTTTTGCACCCGTTCCTGCAGCCAGTTCTTCGCCTACAGTATTTTTATCTTCATCGCAGTTTTGCAGAATGCTTACTTTGATCAGCTCTCTTACTTCCAGTGCTTCGCTGATTTGTTTGTTCATATTCTCATTGACTCCGCCTTTTCCGACTTGAAATATCGGATTAAGATGGTGAGCCTCTGAACGCAAAAATCTCTTTTGTTTGCCAGTTAACATATTAACCTCCCAGATGTTGTTGGACTATAGTTTTCATTCGATTGGAATCTGGTACGATTCCTGTCCAAAGTTCGAAGGCAAGCGCTCCTTGATGAACGAACATGCCGATTCCATTATCTCCTTGACCGCCAAGCTCCCAGAATTTCCGGATAATCTTTGTGCTTAACGGGTTATAAATTATATCTGAAACAAATGCATCCTTTTTGATTCTCTCTACCTTGAAAGGAATTGCATTCACCTCAGGATACATGCCGACAGAGGTAGTTTGAATAATAATATCATAATTCTCCAAGGTTTGTTCAGCCTGTTGTAACGATAGAGAAAAGGCCGTACAAGTAAATGGACATTCGCTGATAATCAATTCTCCTCTGCTTCGTGTACGATTACAAATATCTATATTTTCTATGCCGGAAGAAGCCAGTGAATAAAAGATCGCTCTCGCTGCACCACCTGCACCTATAATCAGGTATTTCTTGTTTTCAAGAGGAAAAGGACAGCTTTCTTTCAGCGACTTTAAAAACCCCAGGCCGTCCGTGTTGTACCCGATGAAGCGGCCTTCTCTCCGTACTACTGTATTCACTGCTCCAATTGCCTTTGCAAGAGGATCTACTTCATCCAGCAGCGGAATGATTGCCTGCTTATGAGGAATGGTTACATTGAACCCTTGGACTCCCAACACCTTCAAAGCCTTAACCACTTCTTCAAGTTCTTCGCTTTTCACCAAGAACGGCTGATAATGGCTGTCTATTTCATTTACCATAAAAGCATCGTTATGCATGAGAGGAGACATCGTGTGGGCAACGGGATCTCCAATTACACCATATAAAGTTTTCACCTGCGCAGCCTCCACTTAAATCAGTGATTTCCTAAGAAAAACACTTACGCCTTTGGGTACGTGCGCAGCGATGGTAGCACCCTCTTCATTAATCGTCACCCAGCCAAGCCCTGAAAACACAATATCAGTCTTGGCTTCTTTGATCTTGAATTCATGACGTACAAGTTCAGGGAATCCATCCACGTCATCTTTCCTTGGCGGCTGCAGCATCTCACCAACATGGTTCTGGTAAAGCTCATCTGCTTTATCTGCCTTGGTGCGATGAATGTTCAGCTCGTTGGAAAGGTAGCAAACGAAAGAACGCCTGCCTCCGCTGAGATAATCAAAACGAGATAAACCGCCAAAGAACAATGTCTGTCCTTCATTCAACTGAAATACTCTAGGCTTGATTTCTTTCTTCGGTGTAATAAATTTCAAATCTCTTTTATCAACATAATGGGCCATCTGATGATGGTTAATGATTCCCGGTGTATCAATCAAGGCTTCTCCATCATCCAAAGGAATCTCAATCATATCAAGAGTTGTACCAGGAAAATGTGAAGTTGTGATAATATCCTTTTCTCCTGTCACGTGATGAATCACGCGATTGATGAAAGTGGATTTCCCCACATTTGTACATCCTACGACATACACACTCTTTCCTTCCCGATACTGCTCAATGGCTTCAACCGCTTCTTCGATATATTGCCCTTTCTCAGCACTCATAAGCTTAACATCTATCGGTTTCAATCCAAGCTGCTTAGCCTGGAATTTCATCCAATGAATCAATTTAGCGGGCTTTACAGACTTAGGGAGCAGATCCACCTTATTTCCAATAAGCAGAACCGGATTATTTCCTACAAAACGATGAAGTCCCGGAAGCCAGCTTCCATTGAAGTCGAAGATATCAACTACTTTTACAATAAGCCCTTCGCCTTTTCCAATTTCATTTAAGATTTTCAGAAAGTCATCATCTGTCAGGGAGACATCCTGCACTTCGTTATAGTGCTTCAGCCGAAAACATCTTTGGCAGACAATTTCTTCTTTTTCCAATGAAGAAGGAGGCGCATATCCCAGCTTTTCCTTCTCCTCGGTTTGAATGCCCACTCCGCATCCGGAACATACTATTTTGTTCACTTTTCTTCCTCCCATTGAATCATGCCCTTACGTTTGAAAAAGTTCATGATTTTTCTTTCAACTTTCCGATTGATTTTTGTAAAGAAGCCGTCAGTTTTCGCAACTGGCACCACAAGAATGGTATAGAACCCGCTGCGGTTTCCGCCAAGCACGTCCGTCAGCAGCTGGTCACCGACTACAACCGTTTCTTCCCTCTTGATTCCCATTTCCTTTACAGCTCTTCTAAAGGCACGTCCCATCGGCTTTCGCGCCTGAAAAATAAATGGAATATTCAAAGGTTCTGCAAAACTTTTTACGCGGTCTTCATTATTATTAGAAACAACTGTCACCATAATCCCGTTGTCTTTCATTAACTTGAACCATTTAATCAGCTTTGGAGTCGCCTGGGCTCTGTCCCATTCTACCAATGTGTTATCCAGGTCAGTAATAATCGCTTTAATTCCCTGCTCCTTCAGCGTTTCCGGTTTTATCTGAAAAACGTCTTTAACATGCTCATTAGGCAAAAAAGATTTTAACACGTTTAACACCTCTAACTTTCTTTTTCTACCGCTATAATCATAACCAATTTTCCCTTTAGATTCAAAATTAACCATTTACAATATTTTTTACTGCCAACGAATTATTTTAACATCAATTAAGGAGGAAGGCATTAACTTTTAATGAAATTGCATTTTTCGTAAGGTTATTTTCGCAAAGATTGCGGCTAGTGAAACGTATGGATTTCCGCTAAAATGCCTCTACATAAATATGGAGGAAGGGAAAATAGCATTTCAAAAGCAACAAACTTTAGAAATGAGCCCATTAATCATCAATACATTTAAAATCTTCTTCCCAGGTCCTCATTAAATCAACCCGCAGCTCTCAGAAAAAGTGAGTAAATGATTAAACTAGGTCTATCCTGAATAACATTCCAATTATTTTCAAAATAATTTTCGACAAAATGAAGAACTATTCAGCTTGTGGATAACTTTATACACATTATCCCCCTAGAACCAATGGAATATTTACCCTCTATAAACAACTTAGCAACAGGTTATCCACCTATCGTTGTGGATAACCGGAACGCTTGTTCTACTTGGTTATATTTGATAGAGTAATGATACAAAGTTAAAACTTACTACTATATGAGATAAAAAAGAAAAAATGATTACCTTTTGGAGGTGGACCCTGTGCGTAAACTTTCTGATGACCTGTTAATTGAATCGTATTACAAGGCGAGAAAACTCAAACTCAATCCAGAATTTATTCGCCTCATTGAAACTGAAATTCACCGTCGTTCCTTATCCTACCGTATCAAAATGTCTTCTTGATTCATATCTTGGAAACCGCAGACGCTCCTCGTCTGCGGTTTCATTTGTTTAAAGCAAATAATATGTTAATAATGCGTGCTCAAAAAGGATGATAAAAGCCCCAGAAGGCAGTGCAGCGTTGAGTACCAGATCGTATGCTAATATACGTGTATAACTTAAAAAGCAAGCCAACGAAGAAATTCGAAGTATCATTTTCACCTTACTTTTTTAACACTCTCTCATAAAAATAAAAAAACTCCCACAATAAGAAAGGGGAGTAGTTAATTCCTCGATATCTTTCCAATCAGCTCACCCATTTTAACTTTGCGGGGGACTTTCAAATCGTGTTTGAGTTTAAAAGTTCCTTCTTCAAACAAAAGGACGACGGTGGATCCAAATGAAAAGTAACCAATTTCTTCGCCTCTCTCCCATTTTTCACCTTTATGAGTATACTCGATGGAGTTGACGAACATCGCTCCTACTTTCACCAGGCACATTTTTCCCGTACCATGGCAAACTTCCGTAACTGACCTGAAGTTCTTGGATAAGGTACGTATCCCATATTTGAGGCCAAGATCATTAACAGGATATGAGTGACGGCCCATATCCCACCTGTCGATGACTTTTCCAGCCAGCGGGCTGTGAATGCGGTGATAATCAGCAGGACTCAGATACAGTATCATGTATTGGCCGCCTTCATACCTTTCCGCATTCTCCTTGTTTCCAAGCATCTCTTCTATTGAATAGTCTTTTCCCTTAACTCTCATGTTCAGCGACTGAGTTACTGTTCCTGTTTCAGCGAGCATGCCATCCACAGGACTGATCACATCATCTTGTGCTCCTTCGATCCCTCTCATTCCTTCTTTTAAGTTCCTGATGAAAAAGGAGTGAAGATTGGGGTAATCTGAGGCTTGTTTTTCAACTTCCTCGGTATTAATTTTAAAGGTTTTTATATAAGAAGGGATGAACTTGGCACTCATACCCGATTGTACGAATCTTTTCAACAAAAAGGATGTCCACCTTTTGTTAGTCAACTCAATAAAAGAACGATAAAAAAGCTTTTTCACCTTTTCAGCTCCTTCAATATATAGTAGTACTTATTATTATACACTTGTCCTAAAACGTCCACCTTTTTTTAATGTTTTCGCAAAGAGTCTGCCTGTTGAAAAGCAAAGGATTTCCGCTCCAGGCACACGCCTTCAACAAAAAACCTTAAGTTAAAAGGGATGAAGAGAAAATAGCATTCAAAAGGAATAAGCTTTTAGAAAAACTTCCATTACGGTGCTCCCAGTACTCCTCTTTCATAATAGTATAAATTCAGCAATCTCTGAAGATATCTTTTTCATACAAAAAGTCTAGAGATTGAGCCTGCTTAAAAGTAGAGGGCTTCCCCTTGGAAGTTGAGTTTTTGTGGCTTGGAAATTCATGAACCCAAAAACTCCTTGGAAGCAGCTCGATCAAGTAAGGCTCTTTGTACAGATAAACTTCATCTAAAAACAAAAACCGGGCTTAGTTTACCCGGTTACCTTCTATCAAGCAAAGTGATAATAACGCCAGCAGCCGAAAAGGAACAGCAGAATGATCAGGACGACAGCCAGAGCCAAGTAAAAGCCGCCGTAACCTCGTTGCGGGTAAACAGGAGCATAGTAGTACGGATAACCGTAGACCATTTTCGAATCCCCTCCTATCTCTAATGTTATTCCTATCTTATGCTGATTCATGAGTTCTTGCTTAGGCTGTAACATGTCCCTTCTTCACAAAGAAATCACTTCGAAAAACAAACTAAATTACAAGGACTTGCAAGGAGAGATGCATTTAATCATATGATTCATTATAGGCTAAAGTCCTTTAATGGAGGTGAAAGTATGTCCGCGATCGCTACTGCTATAGGCTATTTTCTAAAAGAGTTGATTTTTCTAGTATCCTTTGTAAAAAACAACGCTTTTCCACAACCACTTTCATCACAAGACGAAAAGAAATACTTAAAAAAGATGGCAGAAGGAGATGAGAATGCAAGAAATATCCTCATTGAACATAACCTTCGGCTCGTCGCACACATCGTTAAGAAGTTCGAAAACACCGGAGAGGATCCGGAAGACCTCATCTCAATAGGTACAATAGGCTTAATAAAAGCAATTGAAAGCTATTCTGATGGCAAAGGAACGAAGCTGGCCACATATGCAGCCCGATGTATCGAGAATGAAATTCTTATGCACCTGAGAGCACTGAAGAAAACCAAGAAAGATGTTTCTCTGCATGATCCGATAGGTCAAGATAAAGAAGGAAATGAAATCAGCTTAATAGATATCTTGAAATCCGATGCTGATGATGTTATTGAAACGATTCAGTTAAGCATGGAGCTCGAAAAAGTAAAAAAATATATATGCGTGTTGGATGAGCGGGAAAAAGAAGTGATAATCGGACGCTTCGGCCTGGATATGCAAGAGGAGAAAACCCAAAGGGAAATCGCAAAAGAACTCGGCATCTCAAGAAGTTACGTTTCGCGAATTGAAAAAAGAGCGTTGATGAAGATGTTTCATGAATTCTACCGGGAAGAAAAAGAAAAGAGACAATCTTCGTAAACCCATTTGTTCGGCAATAATCGTGAACAGGCAGCTAAAGAAAAAGCTGCCTGCTCACGATTATTGCCTATTTTTTGTATAAGATGATTTCAGGCAGGTATGTGTGAACTTAAATTGATATTTCATCTATATTAAGGTTGAAGACGTTGAACACATCATCGAATCGCTGCCGCTTTTCGTGATTTCTTTATCTCACACGAGAGCCAAAAAATCTGTACGTCACTGAACGGCCGCCTCCACTATTTAATTCACCGCCCGCCTCGCGGAGTCATACGCCTGAAACGGAAATCCATCACTTTTATAAAGCCACAATCTTTCCGAAAACAGCCTTATAAAAACAGTTTTAAATAACAACACTATTGACTAACAGAGCAAAAAAAAAGAGATCATCACTGTGGATCATCTCTTCATCAAATTCTGATATCTATATATTTAGTCGACACTCACTTCAGCAGCAATGATAATTCCAATGGCAGTTGTCAGCAATAAACCCATGATCATAGAAAACATAATCTTTCCACTCCTTCGTTGTTTATTGATTCATTTCTTACTTTTATTTTATTACAAAAAATCTACCATCAACGACAAGAAAGTGAACAGTTATTTACTTTGAGGTGACAACTTTGTGAAGAAATTCACTACTTTCACCACTGTGTCTCAGGATATCTGTTTTCAAACGTAATTTTCGCAAAAGATATGGATAGCAGCGGAAGGTGAAATAGCATTAAAAACAACCATCCATTAGTAAATGAAAAAATTCTTACCTCATCTTTATGGTTTTAGCACTATAAAAAGAAGATAAGCAAATAAATTGGCGATACCCAAATTTCCTTTTTTCATAAGAGCCATAAAAAAAAGACCGAGGAGAGGCTGGGCACCCACTCGGTCTTTTCTCTATTTACGCTTTTTCGTTTTTCTCATCAAAGTCAAAAGACTTACATTCAAAAACATATACTTCACCTTCCCAAACCTAGTTGCTGCCGTTTGAAGAAGAACAAGCCTGCAGGATCGTTATGCAGAATCCTTCTCCACCCAGATTGCATTCAGACGCTTTACCTGATAAAAAACCATTTGTTTTTCTCCTCTCCATTTTTTATTGAACGTTCGTAATGAAAGAACCGAAAGAATTGCTGCTTAAATTTCTTTCTCTTCAGTTGCTTAGAAATCAAGAGATCGACTTCTTCCTCTTGAAACTCGAGCTTTCATTTCTTAACCTCGTACTAACATCTACTAAAATTTATTAAAAATCGATATTAGTACAAGCGTACAGAATCTTGCTTAAGCTTGGATTCCTGATAAATTCTGGAGACCGTGTCGTCATGTTCGTATTCTTCGACAGAACGGTTGTGTTTCTTGATTGTTATACTTATGAACAGAATATTCAGCGTCATAATATCACCCCCTGTAAATTTTTTATCTACCGCACACCTTCCTATATCCTGAAGGTTTGCTGTTTTAATTTTGCATCCTCATATTGCTTAGATACCATGATGTCATGATTACACTCATCGGCTGAACGTATTCGCTTCTTGAAGGTTACGCTCATAAATAGAATATTTAACGTCATACTAACACCTCCCTTATTTCCATGTTCATACCATTAAAAAAAGCCGCAAAGAGATACCTCCCTGCAGCAGACGCAAAAAAGCCGCAGGAATGGACACACTCCCGCGGCTTGGTATGATTTGACTAAATTTCAATCCATTACGAAATAATCAATCCACCAGCGATCGAATGTGTATTATAATATCCAATTGATGAAGCTTCTTTTTGTACTGCTTTGATTTTTCTCATCATGTCATTCGACCTCCTTTTGTGATTGTTATTTCCTTACAAAGGTAAGCATATCCAATTTCGCAGGAAATGTAAACCATTTTTTTAACTTTAACTCGCTGATTTTTTATTGAAGATTATTCGATACAGAAATCAACTTCTCTTTAAAAGAGTTCAATTTATGAATACAGCTGTATTATACACACAAAAAAGCCTGAAAAAGGGGTTCCTTTTTCAGTCTTTTCGTTTTACTTATTCATGCGTCTTCCATTTCTGTCAGCTTCTTTTTTAATTTAGCAGCCTGGTAGAAAAAGAGGCCTGAGAATCCAAGCATGGTAACTGTTCCGCCCATAAGCATGTAAGTTTTAAGAAGTGTTTTTTCTTCTACCGGCAGGACTGCTCCCAGGTAAAGAAAAACACTAAGCGATACTAGTACAAAAGCAAATCTCTTATAATCTATGATTTTATCATTGATAGTTTTTTTAATAGTTTCCATAAATGATCCCTTCTTTCCATTGGAATTCATATAGATTTACAAAAAAAGTCTGTTTTCAATGTAACATAGAAAGCAGCACAATAATCCAAGTAAATCTCACCAAATGTGGAAAGAAGGTTATACCTATGGGTTATTTTAGTTTAGATACCATTTTCATAACCAGGTTGGCTGAATTAACTGCGGCAGTTTCGAGATATTGATCAAAAGAAACATGCGATTCTTTGCCGGCAATATCAGAAAGAGAACGAATGATAACAAATGGAATTTGGAACTGATGAGACACTTGAGCAACCGCGGCCGCTTCCATTTCGACTGCCTGCAGATTCTTAAACTTATCTCGAATGGCTTCTACACGTGCAGGATCATTCATGAAAGAATCTCCTGTAGCAATCAGGCCAGAAACCACTTTGACATCTGAAGTTTCTTTCGCACTGTTTGCAGCGACCTCTCTTAATCGTTCATCTGCCGTGAAGGCTGCCGGAAGCTGAGGAACCTGTCCGTACTCATAGCCAAAAGCCGTTACATCCACATCATGATGTCTAACGTCTGTAGAAATGACCACATCGCCTACATTTAAATCGGCATCAAAACCGCCCGCTGAACCTGTATTAATCACCGCATCGGGTTTGAACCTATCAAGAAGCACTGCGGTAGTCATAGCGGCATTCACTTTTCCAATTCCAGAACGAAGCAGAACAACCTCCACGCCGTGCATTTTTCCTGATGTATATTGACTAGCGCCGATAACCTCTTCTCTCGCATCTATAATGTTCTCCCTGAGAAGTCTTACTTCTTCTTCCATAGCTCCGATAATAGCAATTTTCATATTCAAACACCCTCATTTCTTTCTACTTATTGTATACTCATTATGTGAGTCTCAACATAGCTGCTTTACTCTATGATAGACCCTATTGTAAAGTAGTTTACAGATATCATCGTAAAGTATGTATGCTGCTATTTTACCTCAAGTGCTGATGCTTTTCCACATCACCGCTTTCGTCATTATAAACCGAATGCCGGGCTGAGGAAAATTTTTGTTACTACAAGCAGTTGAGTTTCCTTCGCAAGTTCACTACCCAGCGAGGGAGTTCTGTCTGCCTATTTCAAGTAAGATTAACTTGCATAACAAACAGCACTTCAATAAAAATCAACTTAATCAGGAGGCCCCCATGAATATTGAATTTGAATTGATTCAGGACAAGATTGAATTTTTTGAAGCAAGAGATCTCCAAACACTAGAGAAAAGGATTAACGAACAGATCGGGCATAATAAGAGCATCTTGCTCTCTGTTCATTCTGTTTCACACAACGTCAGCCTGGATGAAAAAGGCCATCGTTTATATTCGGCTGTTGTTCACTTTAAAGCAAAAAAATAACAATGCCGAATCGTTGCGATTAGTTCCAACAGGTAAATTTTTTATTGTAAAAAGAAGCCCCATGCTGAAAATTCTGCTGGGGCTTCTTACTATCAATCTTTATCATTTTCAATAAGTTCCTGCATTTTGACTGGTTTCCATCCTTTTCCGTCCACCCACTGAAGGTATACACGGTACGTGGTCGACTGATCTTTTGGAGCAACCGTCCCTATCGCTTTGTCCGGTCCGCCGTTTCTTTCCAGCCACCAAACAGTCATGTTTTCTTCAGAAAGCCCGGTTGCATACGACAAAGCTTGAACCTTTTCCTGCCAGTCAGCTGAATCTTCCTCGTACTTCGCTACATGTTCTCCTGTCTGCTGAGTTCCTATAGGCTTCCAGCTAGGATTTACGATTTCCTTTTTAACGTTTGGTTCATTACTGTCTTTGACAATTTTTTTATCGTCATCAGATGAAGTTTCTTTTTCATCTTTTTTCTTTTTGTCTTCTTCTTTATTTTTTTCTTCTTTTTCTTCTTCTTTCGCCTTGCTCTCTTCGTCGCTTACTAAGTCTTCACCATCTGCGACTGACTTCTCTTCATCGTCTTGTTGAGTTTCTGTATCGGATTCCCCGTCGTCAGTCGATTCTTCAGCAGAACCTTCATTTTCTGATGATTCTTCGTTTTCATCTATTGCGGCAGGATCTTCCGTTTCATCTTCTTCCTCAGAAGAAGTGCTGTCAGCTACATCATTGCTGGTAGATGCTGCGTTATCCCCCGCTGCTTGTTCAGTGTCATTTCCAAGAAAGATCGTGGCACCTACGACAACAATCAGCAGCACTACTACACCTATCAGGCTATTTAAAATTACATTAGATTTTTTATTAGCCCTTTTATCTAAACGCGAATTATATTTCGGCATAAAAAATTACACTCCTCTAAAATTCATATTACCCTGCAGTAAGGCTCTTTTTCTCTCTTACCCATTTTATCACGCTTATAAATTCATCAAAAGGAATTTGATAAAAATAAGAATGTTTTCCTATGAGCTTTCTTCTTCTACTTCTTGTATTCGATAGATCATATCGGCAATATCTTTAAATACAGGATAAATTCCGCCTTCATATTCTAAAACATCCATATTGACGACTGCCAAGGCATATTTGGGATCATCAAACGGAAAATATCCTGCAAACCACTTATTATACAGTTCCTTTTCACCGATATATTGACCGGTCTGGGCTGTCCCTGTTTTTCCAGCAATTTCATAGGACGATGTTTGCAAAAACTTCGCAGTTCCTGACTCCCCTGCCACCACATTACGAAGGTATTGCTGCATTTTCATGGCAGTATAAGGAGAAATCGC
This sequence comes from Bacillota bacterium, assembly GCA_051750065.1. Lineage (GTDB taxonomy): Bacteria > Bacillota > Bacilli > Bacillales > Bacillaceae_B > Rossellomorea. The sequence goes on along the minus strand of JBNJJI010000002.1, from coordinate 345,726 downwards.
AGGGCTGCCTTCTTTTTGAACTGGAAAGTCTATTAATTCTGTTCCATCTCTATATTGAATTCTATTAACAACTCGAACACTTTGCTTCTTTCCTCCCCTTGCAATGGTGGACATCATATTTGCTACCCCAATTGGCGTCACTCGAACTTCTCTTTGCCCAATTCCTGTTTGAGCTGCAAAATTGGCTTCTTTTCGTTCAGTATCATTAATGAATATCCTTCCTCTATCAATCTGCAGCTGCTGAAAGTCTTCATAATGAAAGACACTTCCTTTCCAGCCGATATCTCCTATTAAACCAAGTTTTTCTGCATAGTTGTCGAGTGTATGTGTGTTATTCATTGTTAATTTCTTAGAAATCTCCGCGAAAGTACGGTTACAGCTGACGGCGAAACTTTCATTGATATTGATCATTCCGTGCGGCTTTTCAGCAGAAATTCCGTAGATATCTTCATCACAATTAAATAGTTCATTTTCATTTACGAGATTGCGATCAATCGCCGCAGCAGCCACCACTGTTTTAAAGACAGAACCAGGGACAATTTCAGAAGCCATCAAGTTTTTTACACCATCATTTTGAAATGGTGTACCCTTTTGAATAGATGGCCTGGAAACGCTCGCCAAAATCTCACCTGATTCTATATCCAGAAGCACCGCTCCGCCTTTTTGGATGTCGTGCTTGTCTATCAGCTCTTCCATTCGTTTTTGAAGTTCTGAATCTATCGTTGTTTCAATGTTCAATGGATAAAAAGGGTTGGCAGGCGCCAGATATTTCACGTCAACACCAAACAAAGGACCTCCTCTTGCATCCACATGATAAATCAGCTTAGATTCCTGCTCGGCTATAAGCCACTCATCAAAAGATTTTTCCAGACCCGATATCCCTATCTTTTGTGTTGCTCCTTTAACTCTATCAGGATATCTGGCATGAAAACTCTCTTCATTTTCTCCAGTCAAACCGATTAACTGTTCTGCTATGGTTTCATCTTTTGAATATTTACGCTTCAGTGCAAATACGCCTTTAAGCTTCAAGTTATTGATTTCATTCATTTGGCTTTCACTCAGTATGTAGGGTGTAGGGCTGCCGTAAACAAATGGTTCTTTTGCCTCCTGGACATCATTCTGTAATTTATCTGTAGATATGCCCAAAATATCTGCAATCTTATCGGCATCCCAATCAATTTTTGCCAGAAAAGGAAACAATATGAGAACGTTCTTGTTTTCATAATTGATTGATTCTCCGTTTCTGTCGAGAAACGACCCCCTGCCTTCATCAATGGTCAGCTGTTGAGTTCTTTGCTTCACACTATTTTCAATTAAATTAATTTGATGTTGAGAAAACGACTCTGCTTCCAATAATTGAATCTGAACGAGCCTCAGCAGAAGCCCTGCTATTCCAAGCAGAATTATTACACTGAAAAAGTATATTCGTCTTTTACTCATCTAGAACACCTCGTAACCATTGTTGACGTTTTGAGGAGAAACATACTTCTATACGACGTTTCTGCTAAAAATAGAGTAACAGTGAATTTATTTGATGTCAGCGAAGACTCAGTTAAATCCGTCTGTAGTGACTGCCTGATATGCCAGTATCTTGTTTGAAGAGAAAGGAATTGGACGGGAAAAAGATAATCTCAACAGCAAGCTATTAGAGACCAGAAGGAGAGGAGATTTGGACTGAAGGAAATGCTTTGACACTAGAAGGATCTGGTATAAGTGAAAAATGGACACTAGGGTGCTAACCTTATGAAAAGGCTGTAGTTTCTTATGGGTGTCTAGAGTCGCCCTTAGCTCGAAACACAACAAGTGATTGTTGTGTATTTGGGTGCCCAACGTTTTGATGCACCTTACATCCTAACAGAAGCTCAACAAAAAAGTGATGAAGGCAAACCTGCCCTCATCACTAAAAATTAATTAATTGCTGTAATTTTTACGCTCATTTCCCCACCAGGAGTTTGAACTGTTACCTTGCTGCCGATTTTGTGGCCAAGAAGGCTTTTGGCAATAGGAGAATCGTTCGAAATTTTCCCTTCGAATGGATCGGCTTCCGCACTTCCAACAATGGTATAGGTCTCTTCGTCACCGTCAGGAAGTTCGATGAAAGTAACTTTTTTACCAAGTGTTACTGTGTCAGAATTCATTTCGTCTTCCTGGATGATTTTCGCGTTGCGAATCATATTTTCAAGAGTGGAGATCCGGCCTTCCACAAATGCCTGCTCGTCTTTTGCAGCATCGTACTCGGAGTTCTCGGATAAGTCACCAAAGCTGCGGGCAATCTTGATTCTTTCCACCACTTCTTTACGTTTAACTGACTTTAGATTCTCTAATTCTTTCTCTAACTTTTCTTTACCTTCTGCTGTCATTGGATAGACTTTTTCTGCTGCCAAAATACTTCACTCCTTATAAAAAGTATAAGAACCTCCCACCGGTCCTTTATGTACATAAGCGTGTACCTTATTTTTACGGAATTCGGCCTCAACTTACTCTTCCATTGTAATTCAGGGAATGGACATGAAAGGCGGGTGTTACTCCTGGTACCTTTTGTCCATTCCCTTAAAAAGAATATTTTCTTGAGATTGATTCCTTGGGGATAATAAACATTTTTGAAAATCGCTGTATGTTTTTATCTATGCTATCGTATTACAAAAATGATTTTTGTTCAAGAATTGTTTGAATTTTTGTTACCATTAGATCGATAGCCACGTGGTTATGGCCGCCTTCAGGAATGATAACATCTGCATAACGCTTTGTCGGCTCTATAAACTGATTATGCATAGGACGGACAACTGTGATGTATTGGTCAATCACTGAGTCGATCGAACGGCCGCGCTCTTTGATGTCTCTCAGCATACGGCGGATAATCCGCAAGTCTGCATCTGTATCGACGTAAAGCTTGATATCCATTAAGTTACGCAATCTTTCATCTTCTAATACCAGAATTCCTTCTAAAATGATGACATCCTTCGGTTCTACCAGCAGCGTATCTTCTGAACGCGTGTGCATCTTATAATCATAAATCGGCTTTTCAATGCTTTCGTTTTTCAATAGCTTGAAGAGGTGCTTGATCAAAAGCTCATTATCAAATGCCAAGGGATGATCATAGTTTGTCTTGAGTCTTTCCTCGAAAGGCAGGTGGCTTTGATCTTTATAGTAATAGTCCTGTTGGATCATCAAAATGGAATGCTCTTGAAATGACTCATATATAGACCGGGTCACACTTGTCTTTCCTGATCCCGACCCTCCGGCTACACCGATAACAATTGGCTTGTGTTTCATTGAATAGTGAAACTCCTTTCAACTTCGTGCTGCAGACCCGCAAATTATGTAGTCCAGCAGGTCACCCGTTGTGTAAATTATTTTCTACCGTTATATTTTCCTGCTGACAGCCAGTCCGTCACCCACAGGGATGATGACTGTATGATAGTCAGGGTGCTTCATCAGCCACTCGTTGTAACTCTTCAGCTTCTTAACCATTTGACGGATTCTTTTATTTTCTACATTTTCCTCTGCGACCATTCCTTTAAATAGAACATTGTCAGAATAGATGACCGCATTCTCTGACAGGAAAGGAGTGTACAAATCAAAGAATTTCTGATATTGTCCCTTTGCTGCATCAATGAATAATGCATCATAGGGACCCTTCTCTTTAGCCTCTTGGACCGTTTCCAACGCATCGCCGAAGATTATGTCAAGCTGTTCCTTTTGAGGAGAACGTCCCGTAAAATCCAACGCTTGTTTATAGCGAATCTCATCTCTTTCAATACTCACTATCTTTGCTTCTGGAAGCGCTTCTGCCATTCTAAGGCCGGAGTATCCTATTGCCGTTCCAATTTCAAGGATTCTCTTAGGTCTTTGCATTCTGAGAAGCTGCAGAAGGGTTTCTATGCCTGCAAGCTCCATGATCGGCACACCCTCAGTTTGAGCAAAGGTTTCCATTTGGCTCAACAGGTCATTGCGGTCCTTTATAAGTGACTCTATATACTCATTAACGGCAATATCCAAGATATTCACTCACTTTCCTGTTTTAGGAGAGGCATTAAGGTGACTCATCTTCCTGCCTCAACTAAAAGCCTACATAAAAGTAGAAAGCCCGTAAGCTTTCCAATTGAAATATTCATTCTATTAGTGTACGTCTATCAAAAAGGCGGTTTTCGCTCTAATTGTTCCTGCTTTGAAAGTAAGGATTTCCGCTCCAGGCCCACGACTCCGCGGGGCGTGCGGTGAGCCTCCTCGGCTTTGCCTGCGGGGTCTCACCTGCCCGCTAGTCCCGCAGGAGATCGTACGCCTTCCACTCCAATCCTCCTACGTAAACGGGTGAGGTGGGGAAAAAGTATTCATAAGCAACAATCTTTTAGAAAACAGCCTTTCGCAAAGATTGTGGCTGTTTAAAAGTATAGGATTGCAGCGAGAGGCGCACGCCTTCCGCTACAATCCCCCTACGTAAAAGGGGAGGAAGGGTAAATAGCATTCAAAAGCCACAATCTCTTAGAAAAGAGCCAAACAGAAAGAGCAGCTCTTTTCTTTCTTGCTTACAAGGAATAATGCTATGTTTTTTCGAAATTCTATCGAAATAGCAACATTGTTTACGAAAAGATTCTTCAAAAAACACTTGTACTATTTTATCACATAAAAAAGAGGAAAGCTAATTAACTTTCCCCTTTTATTTTAGTTCTCTGATGTAATATATTCTGCCTTTTTCTCATTGTGTTCATCCAGCGTTTCGGAATAGTAGACCGTTCCTTCCTTAGAGGCAAGGAAGTAGTAATATTCCGTTATGTCCGGTTGAAGTGCTGCCTCAATCGAAGTCAACCCGGCATTGGCGATGGGTCCCGGCGGAAGCCCAGTATGCTGATACGTATTGTAAGGAGAATCGACCTCCAAATCTTCATATAGTGTACGGGATCTGTGTTCGCCAAGCGCATAAAGAACGGTTGGATCTGTCTGAAGAGGCATTTCTATCTCCAGGCGGTTGTAAAACACGCTGGCTATCTTGCCGCGGTCAGCCTTTTCTGTTGCTTCTTCCTCTACAAGAGATGATAAAGTCAATAGCTCATGGACAGAAAGACCCTGCTCTACCCTGGATGTTTCATATTGAGTCAACACATCCTGAGTCTGGGAAATCATCTTCTCAATGATTGTTTCCAGTGCTGGTTCTTCTTCATAGAATGGGTAGGTGGAAGGATACAAGTATCCCTCAAGCGGATGCTTAACATTATCTGCCAAGATATCCTCTTCCTTCAAGAGATCTGGATATTTGCCGATAAGTTCTTCAATAAAGCTGCTGTCATCCAACTTTGTAATAATTTCTTCTGTTTCAAATGGGGTTTTTTCAGCAATTTTTTCTGCAATCTGCTCCAGCTGATAACCTTCCGGGACCGTAATGTTGAATTCTGCCTCCATCATTACTTTTCCGGTCTTCAGACTGTTGATGATTTCATCAAGTGTCATGGCAGGGGTTAAATCGTAGCTTCCCGCTTGGAACCCTGATTCATTATTGAATTTCACATAGTATTTAAAGACTTGGGAGTTTTTGATGATCCCATTCTCTTCTAATATATTTCCAATGGATGTGACCCCGGATCCGATCGGGATTTCCACGTTGACTGATTTATTGTTATCCTCATTAACTGGCTGAAGTGCAGAATTAATATATAAATAGCCTCCGACAGCAGTTCCCACAATAATTATAAACAAGGCAAGGACGATGATTCCTACAATTCTTCGGATTACTTTAGCTTCTTCTTTTCGCTCTAATAATTTGGACAAGAGAATTTCTCTTTTCGATTTTTTATTTTCGTTCATTTAATTTTTCCCCCTCTCGAGCAAAAACGGGGTTCCCCCTTATAATTCGACATGCATCTTTATTATTATACTACATTTTTCAAGCAAAAAAAGAGGGCATTCTGCAAAAAAGGAATCTTCTTCCCATTTGCAGAACGCCCTCTGAGAGTGCACAGTTTCTTATTCTTCTTCTTCTTCCTCATCAAGGAAGGTTTCAAGCATTTCTTCGATCATGTCCCACTCTTCTTCTGTTTCGATCGGTTTCAGTTCTCCCTCTTCGCCTTCATCTCCAGGAGAGAATGCTGAAGCATGGATTTCGATCTCTTCCTCTTCAGTCTCTTCGGCACCTAACGGATAATAAAGTACATAGGATTTATTGAATTGATCTGATTCGAAAGTGAACAAAACCTCACAAAGCTGTTCGTTTCCTTCTTCATCAATAATTGTAATTTGTTTTTCGCCATGTTCCATTTTTATACACCTCTTATTTTTGACTGTCCAAATACCCTTGCAGGATAAAGGCGGCAGCCATTTTATCGATTACTTTTTTACGTTTCTTCCTGCTTACGTCTGCTTCAAGCAATATTCTCTCAGCAGCCATTGTTGTTAAACGTTCGTCCCACAAAATTGTTGCAACCCCAAGCTTGTCCTCTACAAGTTTAGCATACTTTTGTGATGCTTCGCCCCGGGGACCCACTGAATTGTTCATATTTTTGGGGAACCCGATAACCACCTTTACGACCTCGTATTCTTTTATCAGCTCTTCCACTCGCTGAAGGCCGAATTGCGATTGGTTTTCATTGATGGCTATCGTTTCGATGCCCTGAGCTGTCCAGCCCATCGCATCGCTTACTGCTACGCCGACTGTTTTCGAGCCGACGTCAAGTCCCATAACGCGCATGTTTTACCCCTCTTTGTGCTGCTTTAAATAAGATTTCACCAGCACTTCAATGATCTCATCCCGCTCTAACCGGCGGATGATGTTACGTGCATCCTGATGTCTGGGAATATACGCAGGATCTCCAGATAACAGATAACCTACAATTTGATTGATTGGATTATATCCCTTTTCCTGCAAAGCATTATGAACTTGGAGCAAGACCTCATTAACATCCTGTTCAAATGGTTCCTCCGAAAAATTAAATCGCATTGTTTTATCAAAAGAGCTCATAATTCACACCTCTCTTTAGGCTTGGTGTATTCTGGCAAACCTGTCTTATTACACTCATTGTACACCACTTTAGTGTCGATTTAAACGGATTTGATCCATTCTTCTACAAACTTAAGGGCTTCATCCAATTTTTCGGGGTTTTTCCCCCCGGCCTGGGCCATATCCGGACGGCCTCCGCCGCCTCCGCCGCAGATTCCGGCAACTTCTTTAACAAGTTTTCCTGCATGGTAACCTTTTTCGATCAGGTCTTTTGTCACTCCTGCCGTTATGCTGACTTTATCCCCTTGAGAAGACCCAAGCACCACTACAGCCGACCCCAGTTTTTGCTTCAGGTCATCAACCATGCTTCTTAGAGTGTTCATATCTCCGCCTGCAATTTTAGCTGAAAGAACATTGACGCCTTCGATGGTTTTGACCTGATCTGTCAAACTGCCCGCTTCAATGTTGGACAGCTTGCTTGAAAGTGATTCGTTTTCGCGCTGCAGTTCTTTCATTTCAGCAAGAAGGCTGTCGATTCGGGAAACCATATCTTTTGGCTTAGATTTAACCATTTCAGCTGCCTTTTTTAAAATCCCCACTTGTTCATTGAGAAGGTTGTAGGCACCTTCACCCGTCACCGCTTCAATTCTTCGTGTACCGGCGCCAATTCCGCTTTCTGAAACGATTTTGAAGAGGCCGATTGCTGAAGTGTTGCCCACATGGCATCCGCCGCATAGTTCAAGACTAAAATCACCGATAGAGACCACACGGACAGTATCCCCATATTTCTCTCCAAATAAAGCCATTGCGCCCATTTCTTTTGCTTCTTTCAGCGATTTATAGTTTGTATTCACTGTGGTGCTGTTCCACACCTGCTTATTGACGATATCTTCAATCTTTTCCATTTCCTCTGCGCTGACACTGCCGAAGTGGGAAAAGTCAAAGCGAAGGCGGTCCGGTTCGACTAATGAACCAGCCTGATTAACATGCCCGCCGAGTACCTCTTTAAGGGCTTGATGCAAAAGATGCGTAGCTGTATGGTTCTTGATGACTTTACTGCGGGTAACGTCATTCACAGCCGCTTGTACTTCCTGGCCTTGCTTCAGTGTACCTTCTTCTACAACAGCACTGTGAAGATTCTGGCCATTAGGAGCTTTCTTGACATCCTTAACAGCAACTTTGACACCATCAGCCACAAGTAGCCCTTTATCTCCGATTTGCCCGCCGCTCTCAGCATAAAATGGAGTTCTATCCAGAATGAACTGAATTTCAGAACCTTTTTCCGCTTTCTCAACCAGCTCATTGTTAAGGACAATCGCTTCAACTTTGGAAGCCGCTTTAAGTTCATCGTAACCAACAAATTCACTTCCAACTTTGATGTCTCCCAATACTCCGCCTTGAACCTGCATAGAACCGGTATCCTGGCGTGCAGAACGAGCACGGTCTCTCTGAAGTTCCATCTCTTTCTCAAAGCCTTCCTGGTCAACAGCCATGCCTTCTTCTTCTGCGTATTCTTCCGTCAATTCCACTGGGAAACCGTATGTGTCATAAAGGCGGAAGACATCTTTTCCGGAAACGACTTTGTTTCCTGCAGCTTTCTCTTTTTGGATGACTGAAGAAAGAATAGAAAGACCTTCATTCAGCGTTTCATGGAAACGTTCTTCCTCATTTTTGACCACTTTCTGGATGAACTCTCTTTTCTCTTTCACTTCAGGGTAGAAGTCTACCATGATTTCTGCCACAACCGGAACCAAATCAAACATGAACGGGCGGTTGATATTGATCTGTTTAGCGAACCTTACCGCACGGCGCAGAAGCCTTCTAAGGACATATCCCCGGCCTTCGTTAGACGGAAGCGCGCCGTCTCCAACAGCAAATGAGACAGTTCTGATATGATCGGCAATCACTTTGAATGCGACATCTTTCTGATCATCAGTGCGGTATTTTTCACCAGAGATCTTTTCTACAGCTGAAATGATCGGCATGAAAAGATCTGTATCAAAATTAGTCGGAACTCCTTGAGCGACACAAGCCATCCTTTCAAGACCCATTCCAGTATCAATGTTCTTTTTCGGCAGCGGAGTATACGTGTTATCAGGATTATGATTGAATTCAGAAAACACCAGGTTCCAAACTTCAAGATAACGGTCATTTTCGCCGCCAGGATATAATTCCGGATCCGCCGGGTCATCTCCATACTCGGGTCCGCGGTCATAAAAGATTTCGGTGTTCGGTCCGCTTGGCCCCTCTCCGATATCCCAGAAGTTACCCTCGATCCGGATGATTCTTTCAGCAGGCACGCCGATTTTATCTCTCCAGATTTCAAACGCTTCTTCATCTTCAGGATGAATTGTAACCGAAAGCTTTTCAGGATCAAAGCCTATCCACTTTTCGTCTGTCAGGAACTCCCAAGCCCATTCAATTGATTCTACTTTAAAGTATTCACCAATAGAGAAATTACCAAGCATTTCGAAGAACGTATGATGGCGGGCAGTTTTACCGACATTTTCAATATCATTTGTTCTGATGGATTTCTGCGCATTGACAATACGCGGATTTTCAGGAATCACCCGGCCGTCAAAGTATTTCTTTAGAGTTGCTACACCACTGTTGATCCACAGCAGGGACGGATCTTCATGGGGAACCAGCGAAGCACTCGGCTCTACCCTGTGACCTTTTTCTTTAAAAAAATCTAGAAACTTCTGTCTGATTTCAGCACCTGTTAATGATTTCAAGTTAATTTCCTCCTTCATTTTTTCAATTTTAACCAAAAAAGCATACAAAAAAGCCCCCATCCCTGGTCAGGGACGAGAGCTTGCTCGCGGTACCACCCTGGTTACGAATTCATACTAAGAATTCATCACTCTGGAGCCTTAACGCGGCGAACGGCAGGTTTGCTGCACTCTGGATTAGCGTTCTGTTATCCTTCATCTGGAATCTCTTTCAGCCGGGGAAATTCCTCTCTTGCGTGCTCGCAGCACTCAGATGGGCTATAACATACTCGATCTTTCGTCGATTTGGTTAGTGTTTTATTGTATATGTCGAATTATAGAAATATCACAGTCATTTGTCAATCTGAACGGCGAGAAAGTATAAAATATATTTCTTATGGGCTTTCTTTTGATGTAAAGTGAGTCCGTCCATGGATGACCGCCACTTTCAGCATTGCCAGAAGAGGGACAGCTACTATCAAACCCAGCACTCCGCCTATTTCTCCTCCTACAATCAGTGCGCCCATGATGAACAAGGGATGCATATGCAAGCTTTTTCCAACGATTAGGGGAGAAAGAACATTTCCTTCAAGAAACTGCAAAGCAAAAACAATGATAACCACTTTAACAATCATATCAGTCGAAATGGTACTGGCCACAATCGCAGCCGGAACCGCCCCTATTATCGGCCCGAAATAAGGGATAACATTTGTCACTCCCACAATGATTCCAAGAAGCAAAGGGTATTTCATGTCAAATAACCAGAAAGAAAGGGCAGCAAGTGATCCTATTAAAAAACAAACCAATAATTGTCCTCTTATGTATCCTCCAAGTGATTCATCCAAGTCTTTTAAAAAACTTCCCCCGCTGTGTCTCCATTTTTGAGGTGTTAAACTTGTCGCAGCTCGTTTCACTTTCGGAAAGTCTTTCAGCAAGTAAAAGGAAATAAACGGCACAATCGCAAACAGCAGCAAACTGTTCATAACCTTTAGTACCCCTGTCAGAAGCAATGCCACAATTCCGTTAAGCCACTCTTCAAACCTTTCAATCCTCGATTCCAGTTCATGCTGGATACCGTCCGGCCAGGTAGAAGTCTTCTTCTGGACGTATTCCAGCCAGCCCTGATACTGATCAGTATAAAGAGGTGCGTTGTCCGCCAAGTCCTTTAATTGATGAATTATAACAGGAATTCCTTTATAAACAGCATAGCCTAGTCCGCCAAAAAAAAGAATATAAATCAGCAGAATCGCCACTCCTCTGTGAATTCCTGCCTTGAACAGCTTTTCAACCACCGGGTGGAGAAGATAGGTTATGAAACCTCCAAGCAAAAAGGGAATTAACGCAATGACCACTACATTCAGCACAGGCTTCCAAACCGGTCCCAGCAAATAAAAGACATAAAGTGTGATCACAGCCAAAAGAGTGACTGCCAGTCTGTAAAGCCATCTAACATAGTGACGGTTATTCATAGCCTCTGCTCCCTTCCTCTTGTCTTTGCTACTACTTAATGTGGGCAAAAAAAGAGAAACCATTCTCGATTAATAGGATTGACAGTTAGCGGAGAGCGTTATTAAGGAACGGTGTGGGTGATGTAGCACGTGGCGGGAGAGAGGTACATTAAATCTAGAATTCGCTGAGATGATGTACCTCGCTGCGGAAGCGAAGTACATTAAATCTGGAATCTGCTGAGATGATGTACCTCACTGCGGGAGCGAGGTACATTAAGTCTGGAATTCACTGAGATGATGTACCTTGCCGCGGGAGCGAGGTACATCAAGTCTGAAATTTGCTTGGATGATGTACCTCGCTGCGGGAGCGAAGTACCTTAAATCTGGAATTCGCTGAGATGATGTACCTTGCTGCGGGAGCGAAGTACATTAAATCCGGAATCTGCTCGGATGACGTTTCTCGCTCAGTCCACGAGGGACACTACATTAAGAAAAACAGCCTCAGGTGGCACTCGAACACCCCACGAGGAACACTAAGTTACGAAAACTAGTCTCTTGGTGGCTCTCGTACAGCCCACGAAGGACACTATGTTACGAAAAACAGACTCTGTGTGTCTCTCAACCAAGTCTCGAGGGACACTAAGTTACAAAAACCATCCCTCTGGTGCCTCTCGAACAGAAGGAAGCGAGATACATCTACTCCACACCTGCCAAATAATGTACCTCGGATAAACAAATCAGCCACATTCTCCATGCACAAACAAAAAAACAGAGGGAAGTCCCCTCTGCTCTTAAAACATCTTCTTAACTTGTTTACGCATTTTTTTCATATTTCTACCATTCATCATGTTCGAACGGCGAGAGACCATTGTCGCAGCTATTCCCGCTCCGAATCCGATCATTGAGACCATTGTTTTGTTCAAGGTGCCCACCTCTTCCTTTAACTTAATTGGCGGTCTTCCTCATCAAACAAATCATCTAATGAACTTAATGTTCCATCTTCCTCGACCTGGTGCGTATGGATAACACCCTTTGTGACTGTAAGCTCAATAAAGCACTTCCAGCAGTAATACTGGTTAATGCCAATCTTGCCTATATCCTTGCTTTGACAATTTGGACATTTCAACATTCGGCCACCCCTTCAAATCCGTGGCATAAACTGCTTTCAAGGCTCCCAAATATGCCTTTAAGAAAAGAAGTTTCTTGCCCTGTTTTTCAGTAGCCATTATGTCCAAATTGACCAAAGCCTATTCAATTATCTTACAAACGAGGAAGAACGGCGCCATTTCTTAAAAACATCCAGGAAGTTGTGTCCCGGATATTTATATCGTTCACTTAATCAAAGGAAATCATAAGGTGTAACGTTTTCCATTCCAATCATCGGGTCGGCTTGCAGCATTTCGTTCAACTGGTTTTTTGGCAGTTCCTCAGCTGTCTCCGTTTTCTCAATCGTTTCAGAGTTTATCTCCTTAAGCTTTTGATAAAGGGTAGTCAGCCTCTGAACGTCTTCTTCTCTTTCCACTCCCATTCTCAAGGCTTGTTCCTCACCACAGAGAATCAGTGCGTTTTTGCTCCTGGTAATGGCTGTGTATAGAAGATTACGGCGAAGCATCCTGAAGTAGCTTTTCACCACCGGCAGGATGACGATTGGAAATTCGCTTCCCTGGGATTTATGAATAGAGCAGCAGTAAGCCAGTGTGATTTGGGTTAATTCCTGGCGGGTGTAGGTGACTTCATTTCCTTCAAAAGACACTAAGACCATGTCTTGTTTTTCCGTATTCTCCTTGGCATAAAAAATTGAAATAACTTCTCCAATATCGCCATTAAAAACATTGCTTTCAGGCTGGTTGACAAGCTGCAGGACTTTGTCGCCAATCCGGTACTTTGTATCTCCAAAGGAAATTTCCTTCCTGGTGCCATCATTACTGTTGAAAATTTCCTGAAGCATGACGTTTAGGTTGTCTATGCCGGCAGGACCTCTGTACATGGGAGCGAGCACCTGGATATCCTTCGCACTGTACCCTTTCGTCTTAGCGTTTGTCACAACCTTTTCCACCACTTCAGAAATCTGTGAGGCCGTACACTTGATAAACGAGCGGTCTTTCTGAGGCTGAAGAAGGTTTGCAGGAAGCTTGCCCTCTTTCATATCATGAGCCATCTCGATAATCGATGAACCCTCTTCCTGTCTGTAAATATCTTTTAAACGGACCGTAGGGATGACTTCTGATTTCAGGAGATCTTTTAAAACTTGTCCTGGTCCCACTGAAGGCAGCTGGTCTTCATCTCCTACAAGGATGACCTGTATATCATCAGGCAGGGCTTTAAACAGCTGATTGGCAAGCCAGGTGTCCACCATGGACATTTCATCGACAATCAGCAGTTTTCCTTTAACCGTACGATCTTCATCGTACTCAAAATTGTCTGTACCATTCCAGCCCAGAAGCCTGTGGATCGTTCCTGCAGGAAGGCCTGTGGACTCTGTCATTCGTTTGGCTGCCCTTCCAGTAGGCGCGGCCAGCAGGATAGGGAATGGTTCGTCTTTATATTCTTTCGGATCAAGTGAACAGCCATGCAGTTCAGCATAAAGCTCAACGATCCCTTTAATGACCGTAGTCTTACCAGTACCTGGCCCTCCTGTCAAAAGCATCATCGGAGACATAAGAGCGGTCTCGATCGCTTCTTTTTGAGTCGGAGCGTAATGGACATTCAATCTCTCTTCCAGACCGCCCAGCGCCATCAAGAATTCCGATTGGGGAAATTGATCATTATATTGATCCTGAGAGAGCAATTTATCAATGTTGGTGACAAGACCTTTTTCGGCAAAATAAAGAGAAGGAAGATATACCCTGCGATCTTCACCTTTAATTTTTCCCTCTTCTTCCAGCTTAATCACTTCAGCGGAGATGTCATCAAAACTGATTCTCTCGCTTTGGCTCTTTTCAAGTAAAGCTTTGACATTGGTCAACAAGGTTTCCGCTTCAAGATACACATGTCCTTCTTGCAGGCAATTCTGTTCAAGCGTGTAAAGGCATCCTGCCTTGATTCGATCCGGGTGGCTCCCAGTGAGACCCAGCTTGCTCCCAAGTTCATCTGCACGCCCAAACCCAATTCCCTCAATATCCTCGACCAATTTATAAGGATTTCTTTGTAAAATATCCAGAGTCTGTTCCTTATAGGCCTGATAAATTTTCATGGAAATCTGCGGTCCAAAACCGTAAGCATTGAGGCTGATTAACACCCTTTCCAAGCCCTGATGCTCAACTAAAGAATCATAAAGGGACTTGGCTTTTTCAGGGGGCAGTTTTGGAATATCATCGAGAAGAGATGGACTTTCTAAGATTTTGCTGATTGCATTCTCACCCAGCTGTTCAACAATTTTTTCAGCTGTTTTCTTTCCAATGCCTTTGAATAATTCACTCGACAGATAGTCTACGATCCCCTGTTTCGTCTGGGGAATTTCTTTCTTGAAACGCTCCGCATGAAATTGCATGCCAAACTTGGGGTGGTCTTTGAATGCTCCGTGGAAGACATAGGTTTCCTGCTCATGAATCTTAGGAAAATAGCCGGTTATGACGGCTTCCTTGTCTTCGTACTGCGCATTGGTTGATTCAACCCTTAGCCTGATGACTGAATAAAGATTGCTTTCATTATGAAAGATAGTGACAAGATGCTTACCTTTAACATATATTTCATTTTCATCGAAAAGTTCTAAGGAGTCTTGCCTGCTCATTTAGAAACCCCCTTGTTCCTAAGTTAATACTAGCTATTAAGCTGTTCGATCATTTTTAAACCATAGCCTGCAAGCATGTGATCCGGCTGGACTTCAAGCGCTTTCTCAAAACAACTTCTTGCTTTTTCGGCATCATCCGAATAACCGGCATGAGCAACTCCCAGATTATAATATGCATCAGCATGCTCAGGGTCTTGTTCAACAACCGTTTCAAGTTGTTCAATAGCTTCTTTATACGCTTCGGTTTTGGCCAGGCAAAGACCGTATTGAAAACGTGCCTCTGTATCTGCATCATTCAATTCAACACTTCTCATCAGGTAAGGAAGCGCGAGTTTTGGCTGGTCGAGGTTAACTAGGCAGAGACCCAGCATGAAGAAGACGTCTTCATTTTCTAATCCTTTTTGCATCGCTTTCTCAAATTGCTCTTTGGCAGCATCGAAGTTTTCTCCATTGAAATACAGGTTGCCAAGGGAGTAGTAAGCGGAAGCGGCATTTCCATCAAGGGAAATTGCTCTCTTTAAGAATTTCTCGGCCTTCTCATTTTCTCCTACAGAAAGAAGGACATTTCCAAAATTTATGTATGCTACTGGGTCTGTTGGATTTTCTTCAATTGCTTCTGTAAAAAACGTAACTGCTTCTTCAATTTTTCCTTCTTGAAGCAGTTCGATTCCTTTTAGGTTTTTATCCATATGATCACACCTCTGGTTTGTATTATTTTTCATTTGTTTATTTCCATAGTATATCATAACTGCTGAATTCACTAAGAAAAGCAGTATTCAATAAACAAAAGGTTAATCAGATCAAAAATCTGATTAACCTTTTATGTCAGCCTACGAAATCAAGTTTATTTCCGTCCTTGAAAATTTCATCAATTGTGCCGCCGCCCAGGCATTCGTCGTCAATGTAAAAAACGACTGCTTGTCCAGGGGTTACGGCTCTTACAGGTTCTTTGAAAATCACCTGGGCATTGCCGTCTTGAAGGAGCTGTACTTTGACAGCATGGTCCTCCTGACGATAACGAAATTTCGCTGTGCACTCGAACTCTTGCGGCTTTTCAGTGTCGGATGTCCAGCTGATATCTACTGCAGAAATGCTGTCAGAGTAAAGAGCGGGATGATCAAAACCTTGCTCTACAAAGAGAATGTTTCGATCGAGATCTTTTCCAATCACAAACCACGGTTCTCCGGCTCCGCCGATTCCAAGACCCTGCCTTTGACCGATTGTATAGTACATCAGGCCATCATGTTTGCCTTTCACTTCACCGCTCATTGTTTCCATATTTCCAGGCTGTGCCGGCAGATAGTTGCTTAGAAACTCTTTGAAATTGCGTTCTCCGATAAAGCAGATTCCCGTACTATCTTTTTTCGCTGCCGTTGCAAGTTCTGCTTTTCTGGCAATTTCCCTTACTTCCTTTTTATCAATGGAACCGATCGGGAACATGACTTTTTCAAGCTGTTCCTGTCCTAATTGATTGAGGAAATAAGTTTGATCTTTATTAGAATCCTTGCCCCGCAGCATTTTGTATTCACCGTCACGGTACTCGACCTGCGCATAGTGTCCTGTAGCCAGGTAATCCGCTCCAAGCTTCAGAGCATGCTCAAGGAATGCTTTGAACTTGATTTCTTTATTGCACATAACATCAGGATTTGGTGTACGTCCTGCTTTGTATTCCTCCAGGAAATACGTAAACACCTTGTCCCAATATTGTTTTTCAAAATTGACAGCATAGTAAGGAATGCCGATCTGGTTGCAGACCCTGATAACATCTTCATAATCTTCTGTTGCTGTACAGACTCCATTTTCATCTGTATCATCCCAGTTTTTCATAAAAATGCCGATGACATCGTATCCCTGCTCTTTCAATAAGAGCGCTGCAACGGAGGAATCTACACCTCCTGACATGCCGACGACCACTCTTATATCTTTAGGTTCCTTCTTCACGAAAGGCACCTCCTTTATCTATTATAAAGACAAAATAGTTCTAAGTTCATTGCTTATGTTGTTTATACACTCTTAAAAAAGTACTGCAAAACAATAGAAAAATCTTATTACAAAGAGAGCCGTTAGACAAGAAAAAGAACTCTGCCTTATTTTCTCAGGCGGTTCACAATCTTGGCAACTTCTCTTCCAGCATAGATGATATCTTCCTCTGTGTTGCCAATGCCGAAGCTGAAGCGTATTGAATTTCGCAGGCGCTCTGACTCTTTTCCGAACATAGCGAGGAGCACATGAGACGGTTCGATTGACCCAGCCGTGCATGCTGAGCCGCTGGATACGGCAATTCCTGCAAGATCCAGATTCACAAGCATCGATTCCACGTCGGTGCCCGGGAAGCTCAGATTCAGCACATGAGGAAGCGATTGATCCAAGCTTCCATTCAAGTAGAATTCAACATCCTCTTCTTTCAGAATATCAATCAGGACATTTTTGAACCCTCTATATTCTTCTGCCTTTTTATCCATCTCTTCCTGGGAAAGCTTGATCGCTTCAGCCATTCCGATTAATGAGGGCAGATTTTCTGTTCCTGCCCGTCTTTTTCTCTCTTGTTCCCCGCCAAAGGTCTTCGCCTCAAGCGGAACATTTTTTTTAACATATAGAAATCCGACACCTTTTGGACCATTGATTTTGTGGGCGGAAATGGAAAGCAGGTCAATGTTTTCTGCATCCACATCAATTTTTTTCATACCAAAAGCCTGTACCGCATCTGTATGCAATAAACTGCCCCGGCTTCTGACCAACTCCCCTATTTCGGAAATCGGCTGTAAAGTACCTACCTCATTATTGCCATACATGATGCTGACCAGGATGGTGTCCTCTCTTAAAGCGGACTTCACATCCGTAACAGAAACACGTCCTTGTTCATCCACAGGCAAATAAGTTATTTCGAACCCTTCCCTCTCCAGCTGAGCGCAGGTATGGAGAATGGCATGATGCTCTATTGAAGAAGTAATGATATGTCTGCCTTTTTCTTTAAGAGCATGGGCAGCACCGGAAAGAGCCAGGTTGTCTGCCTCCGTTCCTCCACTGGTGAAGATGATTTCATTGAAACCGGCACCGATGCTTTTTGCCGCAGCCATGCGTGCACTGTCAAGTTTCTGTCTGGCATCTCTTCCTGAAGTATGTATGCTGGATGGGTTGCCGAACGTCCCTCTCATTGCTTCTGTCATTACATCGATAACACGGGGATCCATTGGGGAGGTTGCCGCATTATCAAGATAAATCGTTTTCATGTTCATTCCTCCCGTTAAAAATGGCTGTTTTGGCATAAATTGTTGCTTTCGGATATCCCCGGATACAAAGGTTTTCCTCTATAAACGGAGGGTGTAGCTCTTTTCTTTCTTGCTTACCAGGGTATTTCAGGGGAATTACGGCGTTATTTTCCGAATTACATATTATATAGCAACGAAGATTACGAAAAGAGCCTTAAATATAAAACATATATGCGTCTGACTCGCCTTCGTCCGTATAGGCCGCCAGATCTTCAATCGTTGTATTATCCAAAACTTCTTTTACAGCGTCCCTGATCCGCATCCACAGTTCACGCTTTGCCGGTTCTTCATCTTCTATCCCTTCAACCGGGGAAATCGGGCCTTCGAGAATCCTGATAATATCTCCGGCAGTTATTTCGGATGGTTCATGCCCAAGCACGTACCCTCCATAGGCTCCTCTGATACTTTTCACCAGTCCGGCATTTCTTAATGGTGCCACGAGTTGTTCAAGATAGTGTTCAGATAAGTTCTGAGCCTTAGCAATCGACTTCAGGGAGGTTGGACCCTCTCCATGGCGCTTTGCCAGCTCTATCATAATCGTCAAACCATAGCGTCCCTTGGTAGAAATTTTCATAGTTTTCGCCCCTCAATCTATCTTTATACAGTGCTTTTTACGTCTGGATTTTTTAAAAACTATCTTCTAAAGTTGCTATTTAAAAAGGAGTTGATCTCCTTTCCAATCAACGACATGAAAAAACAGATTGGAATAGTGAACAGCAACATTCAGTAAAAAACCTAAAAAACATTCAGCCTGTCCACACAACTTAAAGAAGAATTTCTGCATTGCGCAAAACATCTATTTAACAAATTAAAGATATAAATAATTTATTTTCTCTTAGTAACTTTTGTCATTATAGCATAATCACAGTGTGCTGTTAAAAATCGTTTTCCTGAGAGGCTCTTTTTGTAAACTTTGCTGCTATTTAATAATGAGTTCAAAAATATCGGCATGAATATTGTGCTAAGCAAGGGAGAAAAGAGCCGCTTTCCCCATTAAGAGAGAAAAACCTTAGTATTCAGAGAAATAATCCTGCTCTTGGAATTTTTCCGAAGCAACAATCTATTCATATACAGTCTGCTTAAAAGTGCCCTCATTTCAAAAAAAGCCGTCAGTATGATAAATTAGTACAATATTGAGAACGCCAGTTTGGAGAGATGGATATGAGTATTAAACCGTTGGCCTACCGGATGAGGCCCCGCACAATCAGCGAAGTCATCGGCCAGCAGCATCTCGTTGGCGAAGGGAAGATCATTGACCGAATGGTGAAGGCCAGGCAGCTTTCTTCCATGATCCTCTATGGTCCGCCCGGCATCGGAAAGACTTCCATTGCCAGTGCCATAGCAGGCAGCACCAATTATGCCTTCAGAACACTAAATGCCGTTACTAATAATAAAAAAGATATATCCGTGGTGGCTGAAGAAGCCAAAATGTCAGGAAAAGTCATTCTTCTATTAGATGAGGTACATCGTCTCGATAAAGCAAAACAGGACTTCCTTCTGCCTTATCTGGAAAACGGGATGATTACCCTCATTGGAGCAACAACCAGCAACCCTTATCATGCCATTAACCCGGCGATCCGTTCACGCTGCCAGATCTTCGAATTGAAGCCGCTCTCTGTCGATGACATGAAAGCGGCCTTGGAAAATGCGATTGGGGATGAAGAACGAGGTCTTGGCAAGCAGAATGTTTCGGTCGGAGAGGAGGCTCTTACGCATCTTGCTCAGGCAAGCAACGGAGATGTAAGAAGTTCATTGAACGCTCTTGAATTGGCTGTACTTTCAACTCAACCTTCAGAGGAGGGAAAAATTGAAGTCACAGTTGGAATAGCAGAAGAATGCCTTCAGAAAAAGAGCTTTTCTCATGATAAAGATGGAGACGCGCATTATGATGTATTAAGCGGCTTCCAAAAATCCATCAGAGGCAGTGATGTGAACGCGGCTCTCCACTATTTGGGCAGGCTTGTTGAAGCAGGCGATCTTCCGAGTATTTCCAGGAGACTTCTGGTCATCGCCTATGAAGATATTGGGCTCGCAAGTCCACAGGCAGGACAGCGGACATTGGCAGCTGTAGAAACAGCGGAAAAGATCGGATTTCCTGAAGCAAGAATTCCGCTTGCCAACGCTGTCATCGAGCTTTGCCTGTCTCCAAAATCCAACTCTGCCATCAGTGCCATCGATGCTGCTTTAAAAGATATCCGAAGCGGCCGTAACGGAGAGGTGCCCGCTCACCTTAAAGACGCCCATTACTCAGGTGCAAAAGAGCTTGGAAGAGGAATAGAGTATAAGTTTCCGCATGATTATCCATCAGGCTGGGTCAAGCAGCAGTATCTTCCTGATGTACTAAAAAAAGCACGCTACTATGAGCCGAAGGAGACAGGAAAATTCGAATCGGCCATTTCTCAGGTGTACAAAAAAATCATGGGACAGAAATAATTTTGGAGGGTGCCGGCATAGGCCCTCTTTTTTTGTTTTGCGGGTTATCGGATGAACCACCAAACGAAAAATATAATAACTGCTGCGATATACCAAATAAGTGCGATCACATGTTTTCTTTCCGTATTCTTCTTTTTAGAAACCCCAGCGGCAACACCACTAATTAAAGCAATTGCTATCGCTGTCCAAGTCCCAAAAGTCACAGGTACCTCCCCTTTCATAATTGTAAAATTCATAAGTTAAATGAACTAAAATGTGTCAGGCACCTTATTAAGACATTCACTGTCATAGGCATAACAATTGGGCTTCCGACCAGCATCTTGGTATAAAAACAAAACGTCCTGCGGAAAATCACAGGACGTTTCCAATGTTATTAAAAGATACTCATGCTTAAACGAACAGTTAAGCTGCGACGTCACGCTTATTGAATACGACAAAAGCAAGAAGATGGAAAATAACAAAATAGATGATCAACATTGTAATAGAGAATCCTAAAGTCATTCCTTCTACTAACGGCTGGAAAGCCCCTGTGTACATTGTCAAGTCAGTGTTAGCAAACAGGCTGTATTTAGCCCAATCGTACTGCATTGCGATAAAACCAGTAGCTGTTCCTCCCATGAACAATAAGAACAATGAGATACCGATGGCAAGGGAGCTGCTTCTAAATACTGCTGATATCATGAAGGCCATTGTTGCCATCATGGTGATACTTATTGATTTTAGAAGATAGGTTTTAATCAAATACCACACCATGTTTTGCTCTTCAACCTCTCCATCAATATAAACCAAATGAGGCTGCCCGTCTCCTGTGCCAAAGAGTATAGCTCCTACAATAGTTGATAATACAAACAGCGTCAGTAACAGTGTAATTCCAAACAAGATTACGGTTATATATTTGGAAAGCAGAATTTTTGTTCTGGAAATCGGCCTGATTAGCAACAGCTTGATCGTTCCCCAAGTGAATTCGCTTGCGACAATACCAGCTGCTATAATAATGGCGAACAGCCCGACAATTTCCACAAAGTTAGCATTAAAGTTTACAAATGACCAGATACTTTCGCCTTTGGGAGGTTCAATATCTTTTGCCAGCCTATACTCATTGATGGCCAGCTGCTGCTCTGTGTATTGCACTTGAAAATTCTGGTTTCCTTCCATCTCTTCCAGGTATTGCTTATCCGCCTCTACCTGCATTTGAGTTTGCTGTTTCCAGTCTCCTTCAGGTTCCTGGGATACACCTGTGAACTTCATCACCGAACCTGCTCCGATCACCATTATGGCAAGAAGTCCGATCATCACATAAGTTCCTGGACGGCTGAATATTTTAATCCACTCATTTTTGATTAAATTAAACATTTGATGGTTCCCCCTTATCGTTCGTAATTTCCAGGAAGCGGTCTTCAAGGGTTTTGCTAACCGCCATCACCGAATAGATATCAATATTATGCTGAACCAGAGTACTGATTAGTTCTGGTACTTGTTCTTTAGTTAAAGCAATTTGGGTTTTTCCATCAACCAGACCATGCTGAAGATCCGGATAGACTTCCGTAATGATGTCAGCCGCTTTCTCTGCTTCTCCAAGTTCAAGCTGATAAACCTGCTCGGTGCCTTGCACAAAATCCTTCACCTGCTGAACATCAACCAGCTTTCCTTTTTGGATAATCCCAATTCTGTCACACATCATTTCCATCTCAGAAAGAAGGTGGCTGGAAACAATGACAGCCATGCCTGTCTCCCTTGCCAGCCTGCGAATATAATCCCGGATTTCCCGGATTCCGGCTGGATCAAGTCCATTCGTAGGTTCATCCAGAATCAACACTTTCGGGTTATGAAGCAGACATTGAGCGATTCCAAGCCTCTGCCTCATTCCTAAAGAATACGTCTTCACTTTATCGTGAATTCGGTCTGAAAGCCCTACTAGCTCTACGACTTCCTTTATTCTCTCGTCAGTAATGCCTTTGTGCATGCGTGCAAAATGTTTCAAGTTCTTGTATCCAGTAAGAAACTTATACAGTTCAGGATTTTCTACAATTGCCCCTATATCCCTAATGGCATCTTCGTATTTGCTTTTTACACTGACGCCATTTACAACGACGTCGCCTTCTGTAATTCCCATAAGGCCTACTATCATTCTGATTGTCGTAGTTTTACCCGCTCCATTTGGACCAAGAAATCCAAATACTTCGCCTTCTAAAACACTAAATGAAAGTGAATCGATAATTGTCTTTCCTCTGATCACCTTGGAAACATTTTTTAGTTCCAATACTGTTTTCAAATCTCTTCCTCCTCTAATTCACCGTTTGTATTAGCTTTCAGCCATTCCATTACCGATAATCCGCTTTTCTCTCTTAACTCTTCGACTACGCAATGATTTTTAACGATTCCATCCTGTAAAATATAGGCTTCATCCAAGAGAGCCTCAATTTCATTAATCTCATGTGTTGCTATGATAACTGTCTGAGATTCAAAGTCGATAAAAGATAAGAGACTTCTGACAATAGAATCCCTTACCATAGGATCCAAACCGGAAAAAGGTTCATCAAGCAGAAGAAGGTCCGTCTTTCTTGAAAGAACGAGGACAAGCTTCAACCTTCCTCTCTTCCCTTTTGAGAGCTGCTTGATTTTCATCTTAAGTTGAAGCTCCATGTACTTCAGGAGTTCGAGCGCCTTTTCCTTCTCGAAATCTTCAAATTGCGTTTCATAAAAGTCAATCATATCCTCTACTGAAAATGTATCGTAAAACATATCAAGTTCAGTCAAGTAACCAGCTTTTAATGCTGCTTTTCTGGTCACTTCCTCACCGTCAATCGTCACTTGCCCAGATGTAGGATACACAAGGCCGGCAAGGAGCTTAAGCGTACTCGACTTTCCGCTTCCATTAGGGCCAAGCAAGCCATAAATCTTGCCTGTTTTAAATGATAAATTTACATTTTTTAATGCGTAGCTGTTTCCATACTTTTTGCTTACATCATTAAATTCTGCACTCATGGGCCCTTTCCTCCTTCACCCTTTATATAAGAGGAAAGATCGTCGAGTATTTTTTCCTCCGAAATCCCCAGCTGCCGCATGCTGTCAATAAAACTGTCCATGATCTCCCGCTGAACTTTACTCTTCAACTCTTGAAACAATTCTTCTTGTTCCGTCACAAAGGTCCCCTGCCCCCGCTTTGTTTCCACAACTTCCATCCTCTCCAACTCACTGTAAGTTCTTTGAATTGTGTTCGGGTTGACTCCCGACTTGACAGCCATTTCCCGTACAGACGGCAGTTTCTCACCCGGAGTAAGTTCTCTTCTGACAATGCTGACGATGATTTTATCTGCTATCTGCATATAAATTGGTTTCGCTGCTTTATATTCCTCAGTCATAGCTAAGCCTCTACCTTTCGTTCCAGCATCAGGCTCGCTGCAAAGAAGATCACTGCTGCCAATACAGCATACAAGAGGAAAGGAATCACAGGAAGATGAATGAATTCACTTCCGGTTGTAAAGTTCGTTGGCCCTACTTCAATAAAAAATTCTCCCCTGACTTTAACCGTCCAAAGATTAGTGAACTCCCTGAACCAATCCAGAGTTAATATAAGTGCAGCAATGACCTGATAAGAAACAAAAATCAGGACCAGGATGAACCAGCGAAATTTCTTCAACAATGGGGTTTTTCCCAGACTGTAAAACACAGTCCAGTAGAAGAAAACCCAGCAGGAAAAATAAACCGCACTGGAGGTGACCGCTAGATTAAAGAAGATACTTTCTCTCCACGGCACATAATGAATTTCTGCGCTTTGCCAAGATAAGCTGATGACTCCTAGAAGATCAACCATCAGAAGCGATAAAACCGAATAGCTAAAAGCGACAGTCAATTTGGAGAGCAGCAGCTTCCATCCTGATTGAACTGTGTAAAGCCATAGCTGTGTTCTGCCTTCGATCATCAACATACTCAAAAGCATCAACGGCATAAAAATAAGATGTGACAGCCCTTCCAAGAAAACAACCATTATTGAAAATTCCATGATGTCAAAATAAACAGCCAAACTGACACCCACTATATAGAAAAATATAAGCAGGGCAAGCCATCCAAAGAACCAGAACCTTGATATCGAGTAATCTTTCCAAAGCAACCCTTTAAAAGCTTTCATGTCCGCCTCCTGTAGTAGTGTTCTAGTTAGATAGTACACCAATACACAATTACAAGTCAATACTAGTTTTGGTTTTTAAGCTCCTTCTTGAATGCTGTACGCAGTTACTGGGATAGCTCAATTTATTTTTCACATAATAAAATAATAAAGGGACAGCCGCTTATGTATTGGAGGTGTTTCTATGGATAAGGCTGTGGAAAAAAAGAAAAAATGGACAGAGGAAGAAGAAAGAATTCTATCCGATATCCTCCTTGCCTTCACTAAGGATGGAAAGACACAAAGAGAAGCATTCGAAAAGGCTGCTCATACTATTGGACGAACTCCGGGAGCTTGCAGTTTCAGGTGGAACAATAAATTGAAAAATAAAGTAAATACCCATGTAGAAACCACTGCTTCAAGACAACCCTCTATAGCAGACTGCATTTCTTATCTGCAAACCCTCAGCCTGGATGGAGATTTGGCTGAAGAAAATTTGATTTTAAAGGAACATCAAAATGAACTTAAGTTAAGGTTGCAAAGAGCAGAGAAAACCTTCATTGAATTGAAAACGAAGTATAAAGATCTTGTCTTACAGGTGGATACCCAAGATGGACGAACGATATTTCAGCCATCAACCACAGAACCAAAAGCGCAAGCGCCCTGATCATCCTCGACAGGCAAATGCTCCGAAGAGAAAAAAAGGCGGTCTTTCCTTTTATTCTCTTCCGACATTTGACCCGAGGGGCTAAGTTCGTTCCGGTGAGTACGAACCCTCGGGCGCTGAAGCTGGACGCAGATAACACAGTTAAAGTTTCCCATAAGGATGGATTTTATCAATTCATTAACAATAAAAAAAGCTGCCCGGGGGCAGCTTTTTTGCATTAATCTTTAACTCTTTTAATTTCAATGGAAGATAGAAGCTCACTGACCACATGGCTCGCAGCGATCAATCCGGCCACTGAAGGAACAAATGCGTTTGAGGATGGCGGAATCTTTGCCTTCCTAATCTTGGCATCCTCTTTGCCAACTTCCTGTCTGATTTCTTCTCTGATGACAATCGGGCTCTCATCTGAAAAGATAACCTTAACCCCTTTACGGATTCCTTCTTTTCTTAATCGAGTACGAATCACTTTGGCAATTGGATCTGTATGTGTTTTGGAAATATCCTCAATCATGAAACGTGTTGGATCTGTTTTATTGGCAGCACCCATTGATGATATCAACGGAATGTCCCTATTAAGACATTCTTTAATAAGATGAATCTTATAAGAAATTGTATCAGACGCATCTACAACAAAATCCAAACCGTAACTAAAGAACTCCTCATACGTTTCTTCTGTGTAAAACATTTTCAGGGAAATCACTTCGCATTCAGGGTTGATATCCTTTATGCGTTCTTTCATAAGGTCGGCTTTAGGCTTCCCGACAGTTGACAGTAAAGCATGAAGCTGTCTGTTGATATTTGTTATATCCACATCATCTTTATCTACAAGCACAAGTCGCCCCACTCCTGACCTTGCAAGAGCTTCAGCCGCAAAAGAGCCGACACCGCCGATCCCCAGAACAGCGACCGTGCTATTCTTCATGATTTCCAGGCCTTCCTTGCCAATTGCTAATTCATTTCGCGAAAACTGGTGTAACATTTAAATCATCTCCGTTATAAGAAGTTTCAATGTAAGATTACTGAATAAGAATAAACGATGGTAAGGTTTAATGCAACCTATCCTATAGGATTAATGATTCTTATCTATTTTTTCAAAAGGATAAGTTCCCAATGATTTCTACTTAAAGAAGTTGATTTTCGCTCGACTTCGGACATATCTCAACCGGAAATCACTCTCTCCTGACCGAAGTGGAACCGACTTCAAACATATCTCTCCCAGAAATCACTCTCTCCTGACCGAAGTTGAACCGAGTTCAGACATATCTCTCCCGGAAATCACTCTCTCCTGACCGAAGCGGTACCGACTTCAAACATATCTCTCCCGAAAATCGCTCTCTCTTGACCGAAGTTGAACCGACTTCAGACATATCTTATCCTAAAATCACTCTCTCCTGACCGAAGCGGCCCCAGCTTCAGACATATCTCTCCCGAAAATCACTCTCTCCTGACCGAAGACAGCCCGACTTTCGAGCATACCCTCATAAAGATCACTCACTTATAAATCAATAATCCGAACCAGAAATATACATTGATCTTACTGCACATCTACATTTTACCCTCAGGAAACACAAAAAAACCCCTTGCCGAGGCAAGAGGCTGTAGCATTAATATAGTGTAGTTAAACAAAGTCCCGATTGTGCCGTCGCTGGGAATCTATCGTTTTGAACCCGCATTAAGCAGGTGGGTGCCTTGTTTCGAAGTTTTATTAGTCCTCCAGCCAGAGGCATTAACGCCGCTTGAAAACGTCAGGCTCCCGTGATAGAAATGTTCGGTCAAAACTAATAGGTAAAACAACGAACACATCAGGACTTTGTTTAAGCTATGATCAAAATGATATCACAATTATCTGTTAATATCAATTTCAACCGGTTAGGTCTTATTCACCATTTTTCAGGCTCAAACCTAATTCATCCAACTGTGCAGTGTCCACTTCGCTTGGCGCTGCAGTTAACAGGTCACTTGCACTCGCTGTCTTAGGGAATGCGATGGTATCCCTAAGATTGCTTCTGCCAGCGAGCAGCATAACCAGTCTGTCAAGTCCAAGAGCAATTCCCCCATGAGGAGGAGTGCCGTATTCGAAAGCTTCCAATAAGAAGCCGAATTGTTCCCTGGCCTCTTCTTTAGAAAAACCAAGAACCTCGAACATTTTTTCCTGAATATCCCGCTCATAAATACGAAGTGATCCTCCACCAAGCTCGTAACCGTTGAGGACAAGATCGTAAGCTTGTGCCCGGACATTTGCAGGATCGGTCTCAAGCATGTCTACTTCGCTTCTTACCGGCATGGTGAAAGGATGATGAGCAGCATAGTAGCGGCCATCCTCTTCGTCATACTCGAGAAGCGGCCAGTCTGTTACCCAAAGGAAGTTGAACTTACTTTCATCAATCAGACCCAGCTCTTTTCCCAGCTTCATTCTCAAAGCACCCAGAGCGTCTGCGACAACTGATTTTTTATCAGCCACAAACAGCAGGAGGTCGCCTTGCTGCGCTGAAGCATACTCTCTCAAGGAAGATTGTTCTTCTGGTGAGAAGAACTTTGAAATCGGTCCCTTTAGTTCTGCTTCTTCCACCTTCATCCAAGCAAGACCTTTGGCACCGTAACGGCTTGTGAATTCAGTCAATCCATCAATGTCTTTGCGGGAGTACTTTTCTGCACCGCCCTTGACATTGATTAATTTGACTTCGCCGCCACTGGCAACTGTGCTTGAGAATACTTTAAATCCGGAATCTTTAACAGACTCTGAAACATCGATAAGCTCCATTGCAAAACGAGTATCAGGCTTATCCGAACCATAGCGGCTCATGGCGTCTTGATAAGTCATGCGAGGGAAGGCTTCAGTAATTTCCATTCCCTTGACGTCCTTCATCAATTTTCTCATCATTTTTTCAACAAGAGCAATGATTTCCTCCTGATCCATGAAACTCATCTCGATATCAACTTGAGTAAACTCAGGCTGGCGGTCAGCACGTAAATCTTCATCACGGAAGCAGCGGGCGATTTGGTAGTAGCGGTCAAACCCTGATACCATCAGCATCTGCTTGAAAATTTGCGGCGACTGAGGCAATGCATAAAACTCACCAGGATGCACCCTGCTTGGAACCAAGTAGTCACGTGCGCCTTCCGG
The DNA here is from genome assembly GCA_051750065.1 of Bacillota bacterium. Classification (GTDB taxonomy): domain Bacteria; phylum Bacillota; class Bacilli; order Bacillales; family Bacillaceae_B; genus Rossellomorea. The sequence goes on along the minus strand of JBNJJI010000002.1, from coordinate 317,311 downwards.
TGTGCTCTTTGTCAGAATTGGCGTTTCTACATCAAGGAAATCATTCTCGCTCAAGAAATCACGAAATGATTTGGTTACATCACTTCTCATTTGGAAGGTATCCAGCATAGCCTTTCTTCTAAGATCCAGGTAGCGATACTTCAAACGAAGTTCCTCAGAAACCTCTTTTCCATCGCCTATGACAAATGGAGGTGTTTTAGCTTCATTGATGATTTCCACTTCTTCCACATGGATTTCAATTTTGCCTGTTTTAAGATTATCATTGACTGTTCCTTCTTCCCTTGCTGAAACAAGGCCGGTTACAGAAAGAACAAATTCATTCCTGATTTTTTCAGCTGCTGCCAATGCTTTACTGGATGTCTCAGGATTAAAGACAACTTGGACGATGCCTTTTCTATCGCGCAGATCAATGAAGATCAAGCCGCCAAGATCCCTCCGCTTCTGCACCCATCCTTTTAGTGTCACTTTTTCACCGATGAATTTCTCGGTCACTTCTCCGCAATATACTGTCCTTCTCATATTTACTCCTCCTTAACCGCGATGTTTTTTTACCTCTTCAACAAATACATCAAGATCTATCAGCTTCTGTTCACCAGTGCTCATGTCTTTAAGATTGATTTTGTTTTGTTTTAACTCATCTTCACCCAGCACAGCTACAAGCTTGGCATTCATTCTGTCTGCGGATTTGAATTGCGCTTTTACTTTGCGGTCAAGATAATCCTTCTCTCCAGACAGTCCAGCCTGGCGAAGCTTATGTAGAAGTTTTACCGAATAGTCCTTCGCTTCTTCGCCCATCGTGACAATATAGCAGTCAATTTCAGGTTGTATCGGCAATTCCACCCCTTCTGCCTCCAGTGCAGACAAAAGCCGTTCAATACTGAAAGCGAATCCGATACCAGGTGTCGCCGGCCCGCCGATCATTTCAACAAGACCATTGTAACGGCCGCCTCCGCATAAAGTGGTGATGGCACCAAAGCCTTCAGCGTTACTCATGATTTCAAAAGCGGTGTGGTTATAATAATCCAATCCCCTTACGAGAGTAGGATCGACTTCAAAAGAAATCTCCATTGCTTTCAAATACTTCTGCACCTTCTCAAAGTATTGTTTCGATTCTTCGTTTAAAAAATCTAAAATAGAAGGAGCGGTTTTCATTAATTCGTGATCACGGTCTTTCTTACAGTCCAGGATTCTCAATGGATTCTTCTCGAGCCTGTTCTGACAATCGCTGCAGAACTCGCCGATCCTAGGCTGAAAGTGAGCGATCAGTGCTTCACGATGAGCGACACGGCTTTCGTTATCTCCTAATGTATTGATCACAAGCTTCAACTCTTTTAAGCCAAGCTGACTATAAATTTCCATTGCGACCGAAATCACTTCTGCATCTATAGAAGGATCTTCACTGCCCAGTGCTTCGACTCCAAACTGGACAAACTGGCGGTAACGGCCTGCCTGCGGTCTTTCATAACGAAACATTGGACCAGTGTAATACAGTTTTACAGGTTGTGTCGCATTTCCGAACATTTTATTTTGCACATAAGAACGGACAACCGAAGCTGTTCCTTCAGGTCTTAAAGCAAGGCTTCTTCCTCCCTGATCTTCAAACACATACATCTCTTTCTGAACGATGTCGGTCGTATCACCCACACCACGCAAAAATAGTTCGCTTGATTCAAAAATTGGCGTGCGGATTTCTTCGTATTGATAGTTTGAACAGATATCAGCTGCTGTTTTTTCAACATACTGCCATTTGACTGAATCTGCCGGCAGTATATCCTGCGTACCGCGAGGAATTTGAATAGACATATAGTGGATCCCCTTCCCTGATAATCAATGTAATTCTTTCAACTGTTTGGAAAAAACCAACAAAAAAAGCTCCCATCCCTTGTAAAATATACAAGGGACGAGAGCTTTGGATTCCCGTGGTGCCACCCTAATTGAAGCAAAGAAATGCTTCCACTTAGCCAGTTAACGCCTGGTACGTCCTTGCCTTGGATAGATATCGTTCAGCAAGAATCCTCCGGAGTGTTCATTCACTGAGTCAGTATGCAGAAATGCTTTCAGCCGCGGCATTCCCTCTCTTTCCACCTGTCATTTCAGCTACTATGCTCCATCAACAGTAGATTCTGTATAGTTATTTTATTTCTATAATAATACGTATGGCTAACTAAGATGTCAAGAGATTCTGCCAAAAATTACGAACGTTCCATTTTCTTTTTTAATTGACGGACCCCCGCCAAAGTTAAACCAAATTCTGAAGCCAATTCAAAGCTGTCTGTATTTTTTTCTCTTTCCATGAAGCTATGGAAGTTGACTCCAAACAGCTGGTTTTCACCATCAAAACTGCTCATACCTTTTTCACTTGCTCTCATATAGTACCCATCCTTCCTCTTATCTTGTTACATATCATTTCCAAACTACAGAAATTTCTTTCATATAAAAGGATTTTTCTTATTTACGAAGAATAATTTCATAGACTATACTGGATAAATATCCCGCAAGTTAGGTGGTGTGTTTAATCAAAAAATTTCTTTATTTATTCATCGTTTTTCTTTTACTGGTGAGTTCAGTTCCTTTTTTGGAAGCTGAAAGGGCTTCGGCAGAAGGAACAAAAGTTATCATCAACACTCAATCGCTGAATGTCAGGAATGGTCCAGGCCTGAGCTTTTCAGTAGCGAAACAAGTACATAAGGGAGACGAGTTCACAGTCGTTTCCACCGACAGAGATTGGTACGAAATCAAATTGACTTCCTCCAAAACAGGATGGGTTGCAAACTGGCTCGTTACACTCCAGACAAGCTCAAAAGCCCAGAAAGGAATCATCACAGAAAACGGACTGAGAATCAGAGATGGAGCAGGAACGAACCACCCTGTCACCGGTACCCTGTATAAAGGACAGGAAGTTACCATATTAGAGCATAATGGCGACTGGTATAGAATAACTGCAGGCGAAAAATCCGGCTGGGTATATAAAGAGTACATAACTGCTGGCAATAGCCCGAGAGAGGTTTCAGAGAGTTCAAGAATTCAAAGTGAAAATTGGACAGGCGTCTCAACGGACAATTCTCTAAACGTCCGAAATTCACCAGACTTAAACGGCAGCATTCTCGGAAAACTGAACAGGGGCAACAAAGTTTCGGTCACCGGAAGTGTACCAGGCTGGTTCAGAATTGGATTTGGAGGCATTGAAGGATGGGTGAGCAGCCAGTACATCGAGAAACCGACATCATCAAGCAAACCACCTGACAGTCAGACATCCTACGGCAAAGTGACCATTCATTCTTTAAACGTCAGGGATAATGCTAATTTGACTGGTGCAATTATCGGCTCGGTCAAACAAGGAGAGATCTTTGAAATCCTAGAAGAAAGAAGCAATTGGTACAAGCTTTCACTCAAAGGAGGAAAAACCGGCTGGGCTGCAGGATGGTATATTGAAAAAAACGTTGGAGAAAAACTACAGAAACAACAGAGCAGCCATGAAAAAGGACAGGTGCAGATTCTCTATAACGGCACAAACTTACGAAGCGAGGCTTCTACTAATTCAGCTATTGTTGCAAGGGCTTCTTCCGGAGAAACTTTTCCTATCAAGAAAAAGACAGGAGAATGGTTTGAAGTATCTTTAAGCAACGGTCAATCAGGGTTTGTTGCGGGCTGGATTGTTTCAGTTTCAGGTACTGACAGTCAAGAGCGAGTAAACAAACCGAAAAGCGGAGGCTTGAAAGGAAAAACAATAATAATCGATCCTGGTCATGGCGGCCGTGACAGTGGCGCGGTCGGATACAGTGGCACCTATGAAAAAAGCCTGACACTTTCCACGTCCCAAAAGCTATATGATTTATTAAAAAATGCGGGTGCCAACGTAATCTTAACGAGGAACAACGATTCTTACTCCTCACTGAATACCAGGGCTGCCCTCGCTCATTACCACGATAGTGATGCCTTTATCAGTATTCATTATGACAGTATTACTGATTCATCCATCAAAGGGTATACGGCCTATTATTATCATTCTTATCAAAAAGAATTGTCACAAACAGTTCTCAATAATCTTGCCAAAACACTCTCTTCCAGAAACAGAGGCGTCAAGCATGGAGACTATTATATAGTAAGAGAAAACAAGCAGCCTGCTGTACTACTGGAACTCGGATATCTCAGCAACCCATCAGAAGAAGCCATGATAAACACTGGAAGTTTTCAAGATATGTCTGCTAGAAGTATTTATAACGGACTTGATGAGTATTTTTCTAAGTAATTTAAAAAGAGATGGAAGTTTTCAAGTAACAGATTCAGAGAGCAATTGTGAGTGATTCATTTAACATCCAGCTATGCTCATTTGTTACCTTTTCATACAACAAAAAAGGAGACCGAAATCGTAATCGATTTCGGTCTCCTTTTGCCTTGATTGCGCAACTTTTGAGTTATACCTCTTATTTACTTTCAATGATCAAAGTAACAGGACCATCATTGGTCAGCTGCACATCCATCATGCTGCCGAAGACGCCCGTTTCTACCTTGATTCCTTTATTTTTTAATTCTTCATTGAAATAATCATAAATCTTTTCTGCCTGCTGCGGTTTAGCTGCATCCATAAAGTTAGGACGCCTTCCTTTTTTGCAGTCACCGTAAAGGGTGAATTGCGATACAGAAAGAATTTCTCCTTCAACATCCAGTAAAGAACGATTCATTTTTCCTTCTTCGTCTTCAAAAATCCGCAGATTCACAATTTTTTCCGCCAGCCAGTCTGCATCTTTTTCTGTATCCTCATGGGTGACACCGACTAGCAGTACAAATCCACTATTGATTTTACCGCTCAATTTCCCCTCTGCAGTTACAGAAGCTTCACGGCTTCGTTGAAGTACTACTTTCATTTTAAAACAAACTCCTTAGTTCATGATTCTTCTGACAGCGTAAATATCTGAAATCTGTTTGATTCTTTCCACTACCCTGTGAAGATGGGAAATATTCTGGATAGAGATCGACATATTGATTGTTGCCATTTTATTTCGATCCGATCTTCCGCTGACAGCAGATATATTGGTCTTCGTTTCATTAACAGCCTGAAGCACTTCATTCAGTAAGCCTCTGCGGTCAAATCCAGAAATTTCGATATCTACGTTATATTCCTTGCGGTTCGGGAAGTCACTTTCCCATTCAACAGGTATCAATCGTTGTTCCGCATTATCCGCTGATACGTTTGTGCAGTCTGAGCGATGGACAGAGACACCTCTGCCTTTGGTAATAAAGCCGATGATCTCATCCCCAGGAACAGGGTTACAGCATCTTGAAAGCCTGATCAACAGATTATCGATTCCTGACACTTGTACGCCTGCATCTCGTTTGCGTTTCACAGGCTGTGTCGATTTCAGTTCAGTGATGGTATCCTGCAGGGATTCTTCCTGATCTCGTTTCTTTCTCAGCTTTTCAGTCAGTCTATTCGCGATTTGAGCAGCAGTTATACCGCTATATCCTACTGCAGCATACAAGTCCTCTTCATTTGAAAAATTGAACTTCTCCGAGACACGTGAAACATTTTCCGGTGTCAGAACCTCTTTAAGATCAAACTCTAGGTTTTTGATTTCTTTCTCAACTAGTTCCCTGCCTTTTTCAATGTTCTCTTCACGCTGCTGCTTTTTGAAAAATGTTTTGATTTTATTCTTTGCTTGTGATGTTTGTGCAAGCTTGAGCCAATCTTTGCTCGGACCATAGGAATGTTTGGACGTTAAAATTTCAATAATATCCCCTGTGTGAAGTTTATAATCAAGCGTGACCATTTTTCCGTTGACTTTCGCCCCAATAGTCTTGTTTCCGATTTCAGAATGAATTCGGTAAGCAAAGTCAATCGGCACTGATCCAGCAGGAAGTTCGATTACATCACCTTTTGGAGTGAAAATAAAGACCATGTCAGAAAACAAGTCAATTTTTAATGATTCCATGAATTCTTCTGCATTGGCAGATTCGTTCTGAAACTCAAGGATTTCTCTGAACCATGTGAGCTTCTTCTCCAAGGTCGCTTTCTCATCGACATTCTGGCCTTCTTTATACGCCCAGTGAGCAGCTACCCCATATTCAGCAATCTGATGCATTTCAGAAGTCCTGATCTGCACTTCAAGAGGATCACCTTTCGGACCGATGACCGTGGTGTGAAGTGATTGATACATATTCGGTTTCGGCATAGCAATATAATCTTTGAAACGGCCGGGCATTGGCTTCCAGCAAGTATGGATGATGCCTAGGACTGCATAACAATCCTTTATACTGTCCACAACAATTCGTACCGCAAGCAAATCATATATTTCATTGAACTGCTTGTTTTGCAGAGCCATCTTTCTGTATATGCTGTAAATATGTTTTGGTCTTCCGGATATATCTGCCTTGATGTTCACTTCATTCATGCTCGTTTTCACTTCATCAATTACTTCATCGAGATACTGCTCCCGCTCCGCTCTTTTCTTTTTCATCAAATTGACGATTCGGTAGTATTGCTGTGGATTCAAGTAACGAAGTGCCGTATCTTCCAATTCCCATTTGATTTTTGAGATACCGAGTCTGTGAGCTAATGGTGCAAAGATTTCCAGTGTCTCATTGGATATTCTCCGTTGTTTTTCACTAGGAAGGTGTTTCAGCGTTCTCATATTGTGAAGGCGGTCTGCAAGCTTGATCAATATTACCCGGATATCCTGGGCCATGGCAACAAACATTTTTCTGTGATTTTCGGCCTGTTGTTCCTCTAGAGATTTGTATTTAATTTTCCCCAGCTTTGTTACACCATCGACGAGCATGGCAACTTCTTTTCCAAAACTGTTCTCCATATTTTCAAGAGTGATGTTAGTATCTTCCACCACGTCATGTAAAAATCCAGCAGCGACTGTAGAAGGATCCATCTCAAGGTCTGCAAGAATTCCGGCGACCTGAATCGGATGGATGATATATGGCTCGCCGGACTTACGGTATTGTTCTTTATGAGCTTCCTTGGCAAACTCATATGCCTTTCGTACCAGCTCGACATCTTCTTTCGTCAAATATTCACTTGTTCGTTCTAAGACCTCTTCTGGGGTCAGTATCTGATCTTTTGCCATCAGCAAAATCACCTTTGCAATATATTAAATTCAATCTATCACAGGGATTCCAGAGCTATTACTTCTGGCCCATCTGAAAAATTGAACTCAGGTTCATAATAAAAAAGCGTATTGTATACTATTATCAAAAAAAATAGAAGATATGTAAAGCCTTCACCACTAAAAAAGGCTGTTTTTGTCGAAAAATATTTACCATTTTTTAATAAAACGCTTACTTTCTACTTCAGGTGACGGATTAAAGAAGATAGGAAACATAATATGCCGGTTCATTTAGTTTCAATAAAACAAAAGGACTGAGCATGCTCAGTCCTTTTGTGAGTGGTATGAAATTAGTGCAATTTAGTATTGCATAAGTGTCATGATATCATAGCCGTCGAGCTTGTCGCGACCGTCCAGGTAAGTCAGTTCGATAAGGAAGGCTGTACCTGCGACAATTCCGCCCAATTCTTCAACAAGCTTGATTGTTGCTTCAATTGTCCCGCCAGTAGCCAAAAGGTCATCAGTGATAAGGACGCGCTGGCCAGGTCTAATAGCATCCCTATGAATCGTTAAGGAGTCTTTTCCATACTCAAGTCCATACTCTACCTTGACCGTTTCACGAGGCAGTTTGCCAGGCTTGCGGACAGGTGCGAAACCTACTCCAAGTGCGTAGGCTACTGGACATCCGATGATGAAACCTCGTGCCTCAGGACCTACAATCAAATCGATTTGTTTTTCTTTTGCATATTCAACGATTTTATCTGTAGCATATCTATACGCATCGCCGTTATCCATCAATGTAGTGATATCTTTGAATTTAATGCCTTTTTTCGGCCAATCTTCGACGATCGTTACGTACTGTTTTAAGTCCATGCTTAAAAATCCTCCTCATATGTTGCAGACCAGTCCAGTCTTCTTATCAAACCAACTTTTGAGTTCCTGATAAGATGAATACAACAATTCATTCTCTAAATTATATTGTTCCTGTTTTTGTCGATAAGTAACCGATTCTTCCAAATCTCTCTTAACTTTGACAGGATTGACGGAAATTAATCCATTGTTTATTGTAACAAAATTCAGTTCAAAAAACACCTTTGACATGAATTCAATTGTTTCTTTAGACCAACCCTTATGTTGAGCAAGCTGTCCGCCATGTTTCTTGAGGTCAAAAGAGCCCCTCTTTAACAGAAAGCCGTAGAACCATTTAAAGTGCTCGCGCTTGGGCACTGTACTGAAAAAGTGGTCTTCCTCGTGATCAAAGTGCGCATAAATTCTTTCCGGTTCAGCCTTTTCCACTACGGTCTCCAGCCATTCTGCAGAGGGGGGCAGATCCAGCAGAACAATGCTTGTGGACGGCCTCAGAAGCTCTGTTACTTCTTCGTTTGATGAAAGCAGCAGCAGGTCATTGCTGTAATCTTCAAGCGGCAGGCGGTCGATTGTGGCCTGATTGAACGCGATAATCTTTCTATCTTGAGAAGGAACCTTTTCAAACCATCTTTTTAAAGGCTTGATTCCTCTCATATCAAACAGCTGCCAGTGATCGACAGTGAGATCCTTGAGAAACAACTGTGGTTTTCGATTATTATTCCATTCATTAATAGAAAGTTCACCAATGACCGATATCTCTGCTAGCGGGGATATGTGATCAGCAAACTCTCCCATGCCAAATCCGATACTGTCGAGACTATGAACATCTTTTTTCAGAGAAAGCTTTAAGTGGTCTTGATTACCGCCGATTTTCCGCATCCCTGAAATGGTTACCCCTTCAATAAGCAGTTTAGGTTTAGGGTTTCCCATCCCAAAAGGAGCAAGCATCTGCAGGGACTCAATCGTCTCGATGTCAACATCCTCAAGAGAAATAGAGGCATCAAGCTCTGTCAGTGGAATAAAATCTTCCTCAGTCAACTGTTCATTCGCATACTCATTCAGGCGGTTTCTCAATTCCTCTACGTTTTCCAAATTCAGTGTCATACCAGCTGCCATCGGATGACCTCCAAAATGAGGAAGAAGCTCGCGGCACTCAGAAAGGTTTTTAAATAAATCAAAGCCGGCAATACTACGGGCAGAACCTTTCGCAAAGCCTTTATCACTGTCAAAGCTTAAAACGATGACTGGTCTGTAAAACTTTTCAACAAGTCTGGAAGCCACAATCCCGACAACTCCTGAGTTCCATCCTTCTTTTCCAATAACCAATACAGAGTTATGAGAAAGAGGAAACTCTGTTTCTACCATTTCTATCGCTTCTTGAGTCATCTCATTAACAATTTTCTGTCTTTCTTTGTTGATACCGTCGATTTCCTGGGCAATCGCCATGGATTCTTCCATATCTTGAGACAGCATTAAATCCACTGCCGGGTCTGCATCTCCCAGTCTTCCAATCGCATTGATTCTTGGGGCAATGGCAAACCCGACTGTTTCTTCTGTAATCTCGTTCATTTGAGCATTAGCCGCTTTACAAAGGGCAGCTATTCCCGGACGCTTGCTGGTTCGCAGTTTAGCCAGACCTTTTTGAGCAATAGCCCTGTTTTCTCCTTTTAAAGGAACAAGATCTGCTATCGTTCCAATAGCTGCGAGATCAAGCAGATGTTCAGGTAAACTTCCATACAGTGCATGAGCAAACTTAAAAGCTACTCCTACACCCGCAAGGTCAGCAAACGGATATGTACTGCCTTCCCTTTTTGGATGAAGAATGGCTAATGCATCAGGAAGCTCCGGCCCGGGCTCATGGTGATCTGTGATGATCAAGTCCATACCCAGTTCTTTAGCAAGCGCTGCCTCATTCACAGCAGCTATCCCTGTATCCACAGTGATGATTAACGAGAACCCTTCCTCCGCTGCCCAGCGGAATGCATTCTCATTCGGTCCGTATCCTTCTGTAAAGCGGTTCGGAATATAAAAATGAGCTTCTGCTCCCAAGTCAAGCAGCGTTTGCATCATTGTGGAAGTAGAGCTGACACCGTCTGCATCATAATCACCAAATATCAGGATGGGCTCGCCGTGTTCGATAGCTGTTTTCACCCGATCTACTGCTTTGTCCATATCCATTAATAAGTACGGATCATGAAAAGGCTCTTTTTCACCATGTAAAAAGGCTTTCGCTTCTTCTATATCATGAATTCCCCTGTTTGCCAGCAGTTTACTGACAATCGGAGGTATTCTCAACTGTTGTTGCAGTTCGCTACTATTAGTTTCACCTTGGTCTTTTACTAACCAGCGTGATTTTGATTTCAACATACGTTCACCCCTCAGCCTTACCTATTATACAAAATGGGGGTAAGCCTTTCAATCAGAGAAACATGGAAAGTGGAGCTCTGCGCATCCTTTTCGTAAAATTCCGCTTGTTTAAAAGCTTCGGATATCTGTTTCAGACGTACGGATTACTATATAGCAGAAGCCGCCGCGAGGGGCCAGCATATTGTTTGGCTTTCCTATGAGATAAGGATTACACGGAGCTCGCTCCAGCCGCGAGGGACATCTTTTTTCGTTTTTCTTGTTTTGATGTCCCTCGCTGCGGCCTCGAGGGGCATCTTTTTTCGTTTTTGCCGTTTTGATGTACCTCGCTCAGGCCACGAGGGACATCTTTTTTCGTTTTTCTTGTTTTGTTGTCCCTCGCTCCGGCCGCGAGGGACATCTTTTTCCGTTTTTCCCGTTTTGATGTCCCTCGCTCAGGCCGCGAGGGGCATCTTTTTTCGTTTTTCCCGTTTTCATGTACCTCGCACTGGCCGCGAGGGGCATCTTTTTTCGTTTTTCCCGTTTTCATGTACCTCGCACTGGCCGCGAGGAACATCTTTTTTCATTTTTCCCGTTTTCATGTACCTCGTTCCAGTCCTACTATACATTTATAAATCAAGAGAAAAAGAGGACGAAATCATAAACGATTTCGTCCTCTTGGTTCATTAAATTTTGTTTTACCTGCATGAGAGTTACATCCTTGTTTCTTTTTCTTCATGAATGTTTCCGCTATCTTGCACTCCGTCTTGCGGCGTGTCATTTACTGCAAGGGCTTCTTTGTCTCCTGCCATTTCCTTCAGTCTGTCATTCTCTTTCTCAAGTGCCTTCAATTTTCTTTGCACCACGTACAATCGAAATAAACCGACGGAGCCTACAATCAGGCCGCCCATCAGGACCGAACTGATAATCACCAGGATAAGCGGCCATTGTGCTTCTCCAAAAAGGTAGTTTACTCTTACAGGATCAACGTTAATGACCGCAAAGACTGCCACAATTAAAGCAAATATAAGTCCTAAAATTAAACTCCACTGAATTTTCAATAGTCTCCCCTCCTTATGTTAATTCTACTTCTTTATCGTCTTCTTCTGCATTATACGGATTAATGTGTATGAATACATCTTGTACATCAGGATCTTCCAACAATCTTTTCTTAACGTTCTTCCCGACTCGATGTCCTTCTTCCACCGTAATATGAGGATCCACACTGATCTTTAGATCCACAATAAGATAGTGTCCGTGCTCTCTCGCATGAAGTTCATTAATAGCCAAAACGCCTTCTACTTCACTGACCGCCTGTCTCAACTCTTGTGTATCTTCATCATGAAGAACATGATCTAGTGTATTGTGGATCGATTCAGCTCCAAGTTTCCACGCCATTCTTAAAATGAGCAGTGAAACGAAAAGTCCTGCAACCGGATCTCCATATTCCAGCCACTCAATTGCAAAAACTCCTCCGAGCATTGCAGCACTGATTCCGACCAGAGCGGCTAGTGAGGAATAGACATCGGATCGATGTTCATAAGCATTTACAATAAGGGCATCACTTTTCAGTTTTTTACCCAATTTATACTTGTACTGAAACATTATTTCCTTGACGACTATAGAAAAGATAACTGCATATATAGCAATGGCTGTCGGTGGTTCTATCGGCTGAAAAAACGATTCAATAGAAGATTTTCCAATTTCGATGCCGACCAAAAATAGAAGAACGGCCACAATGATGGCAGCTATAGATTCTGCCTTTCCATGCCCGTAAGGATGGTCCTCATCAGGTGGCTGCTTGGCTGCACGAAGACCTATATAGACAGCGAACGATCCTGCCACATCGGAGGCTGAATGGACCGCATCTGCAATAAGTGCTTTACTGTTTCCGGCTACTCCGGCCCACCACTTGATGCCTGCGAGCAGAATGTTGCCAACAACACCGACCAGGGCAGCAAATTCAGCTTTTTTAAAACGATCCTCAGTGCTCATGATTGTCCCCCCTTATTCCACTATATTGTAACCTATTTTCCGTTGAACTATCTCTTAAAACGCTTAAAAGGACGAGTTTCACAGGCACAGCGGCCCGGAAAACTCGCCCTTTCATCAATCTCATCAGACTTGAGGTTCGTCTGAAACTTCCTTTTTCTCTTTAAAAGTAATAATCGTTCCTTTTTTCTTCAGTTCACGCTTCTTCAACACAAGCCATAATTGAGCGGCGATGAATACTGAAGAATAGGTACCAGAAATCAAACCGACAAGAAGTGCAATCGAGAAGTTGGTGATAGACTCACTTCCAAAGACCATTAACGCAAGTACGGTAAATACGACCGTGATTACAGTGCTTAGTGAACGGGTAAGAGTCTGGCGCAAACTGCTGTTCACCACTTCTTCTATTTCTTCCACAGTTTTCAATCGGCGCTTCTTCTGCAAGTTCTCCCGCAGCCTGTCAAACGTAACAATCGTATCGTTGATTGAGTAACCGACTATGGTCAATACAGCTGCTATGAAGGTCAAATCAACCTCCAGGCGCGTCAAGCTGAAGAATGCAATAATGAAGAATGCATCATGTAGAAGGGCTGCAATGGCCCCAATAGCCATGGAAAGCTCAAATCGAAGGGTCACATAGATGATGATCCCAATCGAAGCGATGGCGACGGCTAGCATCGCATTTTTCGCAAGCTGCTCACCAATGATTGGTGAAACGGTGCTGATATTAGGTTCTGCATCATACGCTCCAGTGAAGTAATCCTTCAGTTCTGCAATTTCATCTTTATTCAAGACGTCACTATAGCGGACAACCCCAATTTCGTTATTGTCACCGGAAATGACGATTTCATCCGACGGGTATCCTGCCGCTTCAAGCTCTTCTGTTAAGCTGTCAGCAGTCAGCCCGGAATCAGATAGGATTTCCATTCTAGTACCCGCTGCGAAGTCAATGCCCAGGTTCAATCTAAAGATGGCCAGGATGATCAGACCCGCTGTAATTAAAACTCCTGAAATAGCAAAGAATTTTTTCCTCTGATTCGCAAAATCAAACCTGTCATATGCCGTTGGCAGATCCAACGTATCATAGTTTTCAGCAATATCTTTAATATCTTTCGGATTTACTCCCAGCCATGACGGCTTCTTGTTGAAAGCACGGCTGTTGACCCATAAGCCTAGCAGCAGGCGAGATCCCCAAACTGCTGTCAGGAAGCTTGTCAGGATGCTGACAATCAGCATAGTTGCAAAACCTTTGACCGAGCTAGTCCCAAAATAGAACAGGACAGAGCCGGCTAGAATGGTTGTCACGTTCGCGTCCAGAATCGTCTTAAAGGAAGACTTATTACCTGCCTGGAATGCTGCACGAACACTCTTTCCAACTTTCATTTCCTCTTTAATCCGCTCATACGTAATGATATTGGCATCGACTGCCATACCGACCCCAAGGATCAAGGCGGCAATACCAGGCAGTGTCAGGACACCATTCATCATGTCAAATACCCACAGTATCACGAAAATGTACACTGACAAGGTGATGATTGCAATCACCCCTGGGAAACGGTAGAAGATCAGCATGAATAAGAAGACAATCGCAATACCGATAAGTCCGGCTGTGACGGTTTTATCCATTGCCTGTTCACCGAACTTAGCACCGACGGAAGTAGAATAGACTTCTTCCAAATTAACAGGAAGGGCACCCGCATCAAGCAATGCTGCCAGATTTTGTGCTTCTTCAATCGTGAAGCTTCCTGTGATCTGAACCTCACTGGAATTAATCGGTTGTCCAACTTCTGGATCTGACAAGAATTTCGGATTCTCTTTTGTCATTTCCTCTTGATAAGAATCGACTCCCTCTTCAAAGTCCAGCCAGATGACCAGCCTGTTTTCAGGAGGAGGAAGCTGTGAAAGTTCTTTTGTAAGTTCATAAAATGTATTACGGTCCTTCAATTCTAAGGAAACCAATGGATTGTTATTTTCACCGAAGGCTTGCTGCGCACCGCCTGTAACCAGGTCGGAACCATCCAGCCTCACTTCATCATTGATATCCCGGAAAGTCAGGTTAGCCTGGGTGGATAGCATTTCCCTGGCTTGGTTCTGATCCTCCACTCCAGCGAGCTGGACACGAATCCTGTTTCCATCTTCAATCTGAATATTCGGTTCGCTAACTCCCAGAACGTTGATCCGATTGTCTAACGCATCTGCAGTGTTTGCGACCGTCTCACTGGTGATTTCGCTGTCATCACCATTTAAGGACTGAACTTCATAGAGAACTTCAAAGCCCCCCTGCAAGTCCAAACCAAGCTTTATGTCTTTCAAGATGTTGTTCGTTGTGCCCCCAATTATTCCGCCCAATAAAAGAACGATTATGAAAAAGGCAACAATCCGACTGCGTTTTACCATTATGTATAAGTCCTCCTTGCATATGTACAGGGCAGTACCCCACGATAATTATTTTTCAGTGAAACTGCACCTGAATTCTGTCAATATTCTCATTATGAATTAGCAGCAATATACTGTCAATTCAATATTTTACCAAATTAATCAGGATTTCTTATTCGGTTTCAATAGTTCTTTCAGTTCATCCTCATTTAAATCGCTGAACCAGTTTGGCGAACGGTAGGCTTCCACGGTCTCAAAGTTCATATATTCACCTGCTTTGACCCTTAATATGTCACTTACCAGTTCATACACTCTGATTTGTTCTTTTGGTTTCTTCCATTTTTTCTTTAACAGGTATGTCCACAAGCTTTCAACAGTTGCTTTGCCGTAGCCGAGTACTTCAAATTCCTCAACCTTGCTGATCAGTGCAGGCTCTACATCATCATAAAAGTGACTGTAAGGATGTTTCAAAACGTTCATATATTTCCTCCGCTCCATTTCTAATTGCCAACAACTTGTCATGCTTTGTCCATCCTGAAGCATATAGATAATTGTATACGATATTACCATTTTTGAGAAGGCAGGGAATGAAATGTCCAAATTTTTGAAAGGCACGATGATTTTAATGGGAGCTGCCTTGATAACCAGGATACTCGGATTCATCAACAGAATAGTAGTGGCCCGCTTCATTGGTGAGGAAGGCGTCGGTCTCTTCATGATGGCATTCCCGACTTTGATACTGGTCATAACGATCACACAAATGGGGCTGCCTGTTGCCATTTCAAAGAGTGTGGCAGAGGCGGAAGTTCAGGGAGACATCAAGAAAGTTAAAAAAATTCTTGCCGTTTCGCTGGCCATCACCATTTCCCTGTCGATGATCTTTACTCCTGCATTAATCTTGCTTGCTCCTTACTTATCAGAAACACTTTTTACAGATTCTCGAACTTATTATCCCTTGGTCGCCATAGCACCAATCATCCCGATTGTTGCCATCTCTTCCGTCATCAGAGGCTATTTCCAGGGAAGGCAGAATATGAAGCCTGCCGCCATCTCCCAGGTCATTGAACAGGTAGTCAGAATTTCTTTGATTGCTGTCATGACGAAGACTTTTCTTCCATATGGAATTGAATACGCTGCAGCAGCGGCAATGGTTGCTTCTGTTCTCGGGGAATTGGCTTCTCTTTTATATATGTTCACTGCCTTCAAATTAAAGAAAAAGTTCAAAGTGAGGCGGAATTTCTTCAAAGCGGTCAAATCAGGCCGCTCCACTTTAAACGAATTAATGAGTGTCGCTTTGCCCACCACTGGCAGCCGGATGATTGGATCGATTTCCTGGTTTTTCGAACCTATTGTAGTCGCCCACAGCCTGGCTTTAGCTGGAATCGCCACTACTCTCGCCACCAAGCAATATGGGTCTCTTACAGGGTTTGCTCTACCCTTATTGTTCCTGCCGTCCTTCATTACGGTTTCGCTTTCAACTTCCCTTGTTCCTGCCGTCAGTGAAGCAAACAAGCAAAACAATTTTAGATTAATAGAACACCGATTGACTCAGGCCTTGAGATTCTGTCTTATCACAGGTGGCATTGCAGTCGTTTTATTGTTCATCTTTGCTGAACCACTGATGACTGTCATGTATGGAAGCAGCAGTGGTGCAGGATTCATCATGATCATGGCTCCATTCTTCCTTTTCTATTATTACCAGGGACCTCTTCAAGCAGTTCTTCAAGCACTGGACCTGGCAAGAGCTGCGATGATTAACAGCCTGATAGGTGCAATCGTTAAAACGGCGCTCATTTTTGTTCTGGCCTCTCAGCCTGCTTTTGGAATCAACGGCGCTGCATTGGGCATTGTAACAGGAATAATGCTTGTGACAATGCTGCATTTTGCGACCATATTAAAAACAATTCCAATGACTATTTATGTAAAAGATTATGTCAAGTTCGCTGTTGTAATGGTATGTACAGGCTGGAGCGGCCATTATCTTTATACACACATTTTTCTCAATATGCCGCTAGGACTTCGCCTGCTGGCAGGAGTCATTGCAACCACTATTTTGTATATCATTCTTTCTTTCATTGTTAAACTTATAGAAAAAGACGATATAAAAAGAATCCCATTCCTCCGAAAGCTGGTCTTTAGATAAGTTGTTTGTAAAGAGAGAAACAAGAATTACCCAGGGGGAAATCATGCACTTTTGGATTTTTCAAAAGGGAGAGTAGATCTTTTCTTTCTTGTTTACAATAATATAGCAACAAAGTTTAAGAGGAGAGCTTTAATTAACAAAGCCATTACCTGAATAAGCAGGTAATGGCTTCTTATGTTCCAACTTTATTCATCCCGGATATCCACATAGAACTGACCGTCCTGAAAACTGCAAAATGAAATATTTTCAAGGTTGTTATATTGCTTCTCTCTTAGTCTTTTTCGAAGCCAAAATTCATTTTTACCGATCATCTCAAGGTGATTACGCTGGATGATACCGTCAAGGATCAATGGGAGCGTCATTGATTCTTGCCCTTTTTTGTTTTCTTTCTTGACAACAGACAGGGTTCCCGAGGGCTCCAGTATGGCAAACTCTACATCAGCAACATTATAAACATCTTTCTCCCTCAGCTGCTGCAGCAAGTCGTCAAAATTATATCTCTGACGTCTCATTGCCTTCTCATCTATCTTTCCATGACTAATTAGGACTGTCGGTTTTCCATCGACAATCTCCCTGAACCTTTTGCTTTTCAAAGATAAAAAAGCAGTGACAATTTGGATAAGCATTAAGATACCCATCGGCAGCAGCGTATTCACTAGTTCACTTTTGGGTTCTTCAATCGCCAGAACTGCCATTTCCGCAATCATGATGAAGACGACCAGATCCAAGAGACTTAACTCCCCGATTTCCCTTTTGCCCATCAACCGAAAAATTAATAAAATAACAGCATATAAAAAGATTGTCCGGACAATTATAGTCAGATACTCCTCCACGTCCCTCTCCTCCTTCAGGTACGTACGTTTCGCAACCTTTAGTATGCTCAATGCATTAGAAAAGATTAGAGGTAAGTTTTTCTATGGATGGATTTTTTGATGCTCTTTGAGGGTGTGCTCATTTTCTTGGGAATTCGGTGGCGTTTACGGCGCTTTTTTGGTTGGGGGCTGTTCGCCGCGCTTTCCTACTGCACCGAATTTTGTGTTGAAAGATTCTGTGCTGTTTAACCATGTTTGAACTGCATCGAGTTTCTTTATATGTGATTTCATGCTGTATAAGCCACGTTTTTACGACATCAATTTTCCTTTATGCACGATTTTATGCTGTATAAACCGCGTTTATACGGCATTTATTTTCCTTATAGAAGATTTCGTGCTGTATAAGCCACGTTTTTACGACATCAAATTTCCTTTTAACAAGATTTCATGCTGTATAAACCACGTTTATACGACATCAATTTTTCTTTTAACAAGATTTCATGCTGTATAAACCAAGCTTATACAACATCAGCTTTCCTTTCAGCAAGACTTCGTGCTGTATAAACCTCATTTATACCACATCTATTTTCCTTTTAACAAGATTTCATGCTGTATAAACCACGCTTATGCAACATCAATTTTCCTTTCAGCAAGATTTCATGCTGTATAAACCAAGCTTATACAACATCAGTTTTCCTTTCAGCAAGACTTCGTGCTGTATAAACCTCGTTTATACCACATCTATTTTCCTTTTAACAAGATTTCATGCCGTATAAACCTCGTTTTTACGACATCAATTTCCATTTAAGCAAGATTTCATGCTGTATAAACCACGCTTATGCAACATCAATTTTCCTTTCAGCAAGATTTCATGCTGTATAAACCTCAATCCAAAACCGCCGTTTAGACCATTAGCTCCCCCGACAAAGGGTTATTAAATATATAATAGTCGCTCACTGCCCAAAAAACGGAATAATAAATTTAAAATAAACATAAACAGTGCTTATCGCCAAGGATATCAGGGTAATTGGAATGCCGATCAATAAGTAATGATAAAATTTAATTTGAACGCTTTCTTTTGAAGCAAGTCCCACGATCACTAGGTTGGAAGATGACCCGAGGAGTGTTCCGTTACCGCCAAGACAAGCTCCAAGTGCCAGTGACCACCAAAGAGGATCCATATTGACCATGCCGAATTCCTGGAACTCTTGAATCACGGGAATCATCGCTGCTACAAAAGGGATATTGTCCACAACTGCGGAAAGCAGGCCTGTTCCCCATAAGATGACAAATGCAGTTGTTTTCATATCGCCTTCTGTCAGCCTCATGATTTCCCTGGCTATCTCGTCGATAAACCCTGCCTCTTCTATACCGCCCACAAGTAAAAAGAGCCCCATGAAGAAAAAGAGTGTACCCCATTCCACTTCCTTCAGTATCTCCTCAGGATCGTACACTTTTTCCAATAGAAGCATGATGAGCACAGCTCCTGCCAATGCGACCGAAGTGACATCAAGATGCAGAACGGGATGTAAAGAAAACCCGGCAAGTACTAAGCCCAGTACACTGATAGAAGCAACCAGCCCATTATTTTTTTTCAGGTAAGATTTCGCATCAATACCTCGCAGCAGCAGTTTTTTATCTTCTTTCACAATCAAAATTTCTTTGTAGATAAAACAAATGATAATGATTGTGATCAGAAGAATCATGACCGAAACAGGCAGCAGATTCTGCAGGAAAGCATTGAATGTAAAATGCTTAACCGCCTGTCCGATCATCATATTTGGCGGATCTCCAATCAATGTTGCAGTTCCGCCAATATTACAGGCCAATATCATCATCACTAAATAGGGAAGCGGCGGCAGATCAAGAACCTTTGTTAACGTAAATAATATCGGTACCAAAAGCATGGCGATCGTAACGTTGGCTAAAAATGCGGAACCTACTGCAGAAAGAAGCGAAAACACAACCAGTAGGGCCAGTCCGTTTCCATTGACTGCCTGAGCCAGCCTGATAGCCAGAAACTCAAAGAATCCAGTTTTGCTGGTCACTGTGACAATCAACATCATTGAGAACAACAAGGTGATCGTCTTCCAGTCAATATAGGTAAACAAGGCTTTTTCTATGGAGAAAGCTCCTATCAAGAGCATTGCCACGCCACCTCCTAAGCTGGCGAGTATCCTGTTCCACTTTTCTGTGATCAATAAAATATAGACGGTAACAAATACCGCCAAAATGATAAAGGGTGACATAGGTCCCTCTCCTTTAGGTTCTATGTATATTAGAACTAGGTTCAGTCTGCTTTGTAACATTGTATGAAGCTTGGCCTGCAAAAATTATAGTCTATTTTTTTCTTTCTCGAATATGCTTGTACTAGGAAAAGCTTGCAATTTCTTACGTTGGAAATGAAGGGAGAGGGATACCATAGAAGCAAAAAAAATGGGAAGTGCGATTCTTTACGGAACAGGAACGATTCTAGTCATTGCTGTTTTATCAAGTTTAGTATTTGCCTTGATACTTCGCTTTACCAGCTTGGAAGAAAGCTCAATCAGCATGGCAATTACAATCATCTCGTTTCTTGCTTTATTCATTGGTGGATTCATGTCAGGCGGAAAAGGGAAAGAAAAAGGAATAGTGCTTGGAGGGCTTACCGGCTTACTATTTTCTATCGGGGTATTTCTGTTTCAATACTTAGGATATGATTCTCTTTTTTCTCTTAAACAGGTTGTTTACCACGCCTGCTTCGTCGTCACATGTATGATGGGTGGTATATTGGGTGTGAATGTCAGCGGGGAAAAATCTTGATTATTACACAAAAGCGCTGCAGTTAACGGTTGCAGTGCTTTAATCTTTTATAGAGTGACCTCTTCCTCTTGCCAGTCAAAACAGAAACTCATAAGACATGCATTTATCACTTAGATATAAATAAAAAAGCTGCATCTATTCAATGCAGCTCTTTCATTATGCTTTGATTACTTCACGTACAGCATTTCGGTCGTATGTAAGACGACTTCCATCTCCGCATTTCACGACGATTGCACCTTCTTCGATCGCATCGATGATACCATGAAGACCGCCGATCGTGATGATCTTGTCTCCTTTTTGTAGTTCATTCTGCATGGTCTGTACCGCTTTTTGACGTTTTTGCTGCGGACGGATCAACAAGAAGTAAAATAATACGAACATCAGCAATAAAGGTATTAAAGTAGCAAAAGTATCCATTTTCCAACCTCCTTTCTAGTGAGGATGTTTTATTCTTATGAATGACATCCCAAAATCAGAAGTTTTTTGCATCAGGACGGTTATATCCATACGCTTCAAAAAATTCTTCTCTAAAGTCCCCCAGACGATCTTCTCGAATCGCTTGTCTGACTTGCTCCATTAATTTTAACAGAAAATGAAGGTTATGATAAGTCGTAAGTCTAATCCCAAAGGATTCATCACTTTTTATTAAGTGGCGGATATAAGCCCTGCTGTAATTACGGCAAGTGTAACAGTCACAATTTTCATCAATAGGATTGAAATCGCGGGCGAATTTCGCATTTTTTACGACCAATCGGCCCTTGCTTGTCATTAATGTGCCGTTTCGGGCAATACGTGTAGGCAGGACACAATCAAACATATCTATACCTCGGATTGCACCGTCTATCAAGGCATCCGGTGAACCTACCCCCATTAAATATCTCGGTTTGTCATCTGGAAGCCATGGTGTGGTGAATTCAAGGACTTTATTCATAACATCCTTCGGCTCACCGACAGAGAGTCCGCCGACGGCATATCCCGGAAAGTCCAGCGAAACAAGGTCCTTTGCACTTTGACGGCGAAGATCTTCATATTCTCCCCCTTGGACGATTCCGAACAAGCCTTGATCCTGAGGACGCTGATGCCCTTGAAGACAACGCTCTGCCCATCTGGAAGTCCTCTCCACAGACCGCTTCATATATTCATGTTCTGCAGGATAAGGTGGACATTCATCAAATGCCATCATGATATCAGAGCCAAGATCATTTTGAATTTCCATCGCCTTTTCAGGGCTGAGAAACAATTTGTCACCATTGAGATGGTTCCGGAAATGAACTCCTTCTTCTTCAATTTTACGGAACTCGCTTAAACTGAAGACTTGGAAGCCGCCTGAATCTGTCAGAATCGCGCGGTCCCAGTTCATGAACTTATGAAGGCCCCCTGCTTCCTTGATAATATCATGGCCCGGTCTAAGCCAAAGATGGTAGGTATTGCTGAGGATAATTCCGGCTTCCATGGCTTTTAGGTCCTCCGGAGACATTGTCTTTACAGTAGCCAGTGTCCCTACAGGCATGAAGACCGGGGTATCAAAAGAGCCATGTGGGGTATGCACTCTACCCAAACGCGCTCCAGTTTGTTTACATGTTTTAAAATGTTCGTAACGAATTGCAGTCAAATCGTTTAACTCCTTCCAATTTTCACAGAATCAGCATGCTGTCGCCAAAGCTGAAAAATCTGTACTTTTCCTCTACAGCCGTATTATAAGCATTTAAGATGATATCCCTGCTTGTAAAGGCGCTGACAAGCATGATCAAAGTTGATTTAGGCAGATGAAAATTGGTGATCAGCCCGTCAATCGCTTTAAATTCATACCCAGGGTAAATGAAGATATCTGTCCAGCCGCTTTCCTCCACGAACTTTCCATGCTTGGATGCAATGGTTTCCAATGTTCTGGTGGACGTTGTGCCGACTGTGATAATCCGGCCCCCGCTCTCTTTGACTTCATTAAGAAGACGCGCGGTCCCTTCGGTAACTTGGTAAAATTCCGAGTGCATATCATGTTCATCGATACTATCAACGGATACTGGGCGGAATGTTCCTAAACCAACATGCAGAGTGATAAACGCCACATGAACTCCTTTTGCTCGGATGCTCTCCAATAACTCTTCAGTAAAATGAAGCCCGGCTGTCGGTGCAGCCGCAGATCCCCTTTCACGTGCAAAAACCGTTTGATAGCGGTCTTGATCGTCAAGCTTCTCACTGATGTATGGAGGAAGCGGCATTTCTCCGAGTTCATCAAGAACTTCATAGAAAATTCCTTCGTAATGGAACTCCAAAATTCTTCCGCCTTGTTCCTTCTCTTCTGTACAAACAGCACTCAATTTGCCTTCACCAAAAGAGATTCTGGTGCCGACTTTTACTCTTTTAGCAGGTTTGATAAGGGTTTCCCACGAATCACCTTCTTCTTGTTTGAGGAGAAGCACCTCAATTTTGGCACCGGTTTCTTCTTTAACACCAAATAATCGGGCAGGAAGGACACGTGTGTCATTCAATACCAGACAATCTCCTTCTTTTAGGAAATCTGTAATATCTTTAAATGTTTTATGCTGCATTGTTCCACTCTTGCGGTCGATCGCCATCAGCCTGCTCTCTGAGCGTTTTTCAAGAGGAGTCTGGGCAATCAGTTCATCCGGCAGATGGAAATCAAAATCTTCAACCTTCAAAATTCTCACCTTACTTTTTTATAATATTCATTCATAGAAGCTCTCTTCGTTTGGCTGTTGCCGCAAAGATTGTTGTAATTCAAAAAAGTGATTTCCGCTCCATCTACGAAAAAGGAGGAGGACTAAACAACAACAATGTTTAAATTATGGTTTCGTTAAAAATTGTGGGTACTTCAATAGTAAAGGATTTCCTCTCCAAATGAACACTCCGTTCCGTACTCACCTGAAGGAACCTTTCTTTTTAAAGTAGCAATAGGAATTTCTCTGCTTAAGCTTAGCAAAGAATGATGTCCCACTACAAAGCCGTAACTATCGGATAAAATATAAATGCTTAACTTTCTCAGCTGAGCTGCGTCATATGCTATCTTCCAGCATTAATGTACCCTATTTAAATCTTCCAATAATGTAAAAAATCAACGATAATACAATACTGGCAATTATGGAAGTCATTATTGGAAAATAAAACGTTGAATTCTCTTTCTTAATGAAGATATCGCCCGGCAGCCTTCCTAGTTTCGTGAATGCCATCAACAAACCGATGATAAACAGCACAGCACCAGCAATCATCATTAACTTCGGCAGCCCCGTCATGCGTTTGGAGCCTCCAAGCCAAAATGGTCATATACAAGGGATGTTACGATTCTCCCTCTTGGTGTGCGCTGCAGAAACCCTATTTGCAGCAGATATGGTTCATATACATCTTCAATTGTATGAGATTCCTCTCCGATGCTTGCCGCAATAGTATCCAGGCCAACAGGTCCGCCTTTGAACCTTTCGATGATGCCCTGTAATAATTTGTGGTCAATATGATCGAGTCCGAGTTTGTCGACCTGCAGCAGCTCCAGGGCATGGTTCGCCATTTCAGCGGAGATTTCTCCATTGCCTCGTACCTGAGCAAAATCCCTGACCCTTCTCAGGAGACGGTTGGCAATCCGGGGAGTGCCCCTTGACCTTCTTGCCAGCTCCACCGACGCAAGTCCGTCAATCACTGTATCCAGGATTTCTGAAGTCCGTATAACAATTTCGCGAAGCTGCTCCTCATTATAATACTCAAGCCTGCATAATACACCAAAACGGTCTCGCAGAGGAGCAGAAAGGGCTCCGGCTCTCGTGGTGGCTCCCACGAGGGTGAACGGAGGCAGATCAAGCCGTACAGAGCGGGCACTGGGACCGTTACCGATAACGATATCAAGGCAGAAATCTTCCATTGCTGGATAGAGAACTTCTTCGATAGCCCGCGGAAGCCGGTGAATTTCGTCAATGAAAAGGACATCCCCCGGTTCAAGGGAAGTCAAGATAGCCGCAAGATCTCCTGGCCTTTCAATTGCAGGTCCTGAAGTGGTTCGTAAATTGACTTCCATTTCATTTGCAATGACAGCAGCAAGTGTTGTTTTCCCCAACCCCGGAGGTCCATACAGGAGCACATGGTCCAGGGTTTCCTGCCTCATCCTGGCTGCTTCTATAAAGATACCTAAGTTATTCTTAACTTTATCTTGTCCAATATATTGATTTAGTGTCTGTGGCCTTAAGGAAAGTTCAAAGGAATGATCGCTAGTTTCAGCTTCTGAAGATACAACTCTCTCTTCCAACAGCCCCGCCTCCTTTCTAATTCACTATTTCAACAGTAATTTTAATGCATCTTTGATAAGCGCATCTGTCGTTTTTCCTTGAGAAGAAAGCTTTGGAGTGACTTTCTTGATTTCTCTTTCCGAATAGCCAAGTGCCTTTAACGCTAGAACCGCTTCGTCGATCAATTCATCATTGTTAGAAACAGGCTCATGCTTCCCTTCTTGAAACAGATTTGGAAAGTAGTCAGGCACGACATCCTGCAGTTTGCCTTTCAAATCGAGGATCATCTGTCTCGCCGTTTTCTTTCCTACACCTGGAAACTTGGTCAAGAACTGCTCGTCTTCCCCTTCAATGGCCGAGATGACCTGTTCCGGAGCACCGCTCGCCAGAATGGCAAGAGCCCCCTTAGGACCGATTCCTGACACATTCAACAGCTTGATGAATAATAACTTTTCTTCCATGGATAAAAAACCGTACAATGCCAAAATATCTTCTCTGACGTGCTGATATGTATAGATGGTTGTCTCTTGATTTTCAAACTTAGAAAACAGAAATGGATTGCTTGTGAAAATCTGATAACCTATACCGCCATTTTCAAGGACCACATACTCCGGTCCCACTTTTTTTACTGTTCCATTTATATACTCATACATGAAATATTCTCTCTCCCTTAATCACTTCATTGTATCATAAGAATGTCGGTTTTCGGGCTTTCTGATAATTCCTATATCACTACCCGAAACATCTGTTCTTATTCTATCAAATAAACAGGAGAAAGACATAGCTCTTACTAAATTAACTTTAAAAGAAAACAAAAATAACCGGCTAAATATTCAGCCGGTGTTACTCAAAAGAAGCTTCTTCTTTCAGTGAATAAGGTTGAAAGCTTTGAATGACATGCTCATAGCTTTGCTTGGATTTGACAGGAATTCCTTTCACCAGTTCATCCCGCTTTCCACTTTCAAGCTTATGAATATCGATTTGGAAAAAAGACTGAATGATCTCAGACTGCCCAGGCTTTCCATTAAAGATTGAAAGCACTCCGTCATCAGAAATGCCAAAGTATCCATTCGATTTCAATAGTGGGGAGATGTCGTCAACACTCTGGCGGAAAACAACCTGATCTTCTGTCATATCAATGAGTTCCCAAGCAGAATACCCTGCCCAGAAGTCTTCCATAGACCAAATAGTTTCAGACTTGACCTCTTCACTAACCTCACCATCAAGATAGACTCGTTCTAGAATAACATCCACCGTATGTGCAGCAACTACAGCAGCTGCCGGATTCTCCGCGGCTTGCTTCTCATTCTTTCCATTATCATGAAAGAAAGTAAAATAAAACGCACCTATTAGAAGCATTACCATAAACACGATTCGAATTTTAACCGTCATCGTGATCACCTCAAACTTAAAAGTTTATTGCCCTCATTTCAAAGGGAAAATGATGTATCTCTATTATCTCTAAGATTAGTCTGACCATTTTTTAACAAAAATATCCCCTCGAAGGTTTTTTTTCTAAACTTCATTGTTTCCTTTCTCCTTTGTCTTGAACATTTCTGTATTGAACAGTGTTCAACTCTATTTTATTAGAAGGCATTGTTAACCAATGGTGTTGTTATTTAAAGGCGGTTTTCGCAATGATTGGGGCTGTTATAAAAGAAGTGGATTTCCGCTCCAGACGTACGACTCCGCGGGGCGGGCGGTGAGCCTCCTCGGCTGCGCCTGCGGGGTCTCACCTGACCCGCTACTCCCGCAGGAGGTCGTACGTCTTCCGCTCCAATCCTCCTAAGTAAAGGAAGAGGAAGGTGCAATCGCATTCAAAAGAAACAATTAACGAAGAAATAGCTCTATGCTTCTTGCTTACCAGAATATTCCCTGTGATCATTGAAAAAAGCAACAAAGTTTACGAAAAGACCCTTTCGCAAAGATTGAGGCTGTTTAAAAGTAAAGGATTGCAGCGGAAGGAGCACGGCTCCGCGGGGCTGATTGGAGTCAACGCTGGAATGGAAATTAACATATTTATTAGAATACAACACCGTCCTTTAACAGAGCCTAATACAAAAAAGACGGGGAATTCCCCCCGCCTTATCCTTCGCCTCTAATTGACTTAATAATGTCGTGGATATCCATTTGAATTGCTTCCCGTGGACCGCCATCCCGCAAATCGTTGTCGATGTTACGGATACGGCTGAAAGTTCCTTCATCCGAGACGACTGTAACAGTCCGGCCTTTTAAATACGGCTGGACAGCACGCTCAATTTCTCTTTCTGTCTCGTCGAATCTGTTATCGTCAGCGAGATCGACTGCTATTAAAACATTCGTTCCATAGGTAACGGAACGGACATCATTTACGTTTTCGACCGACGCTGTAATTTCACCTATCTTTTCAGCGAGCTCTCCTTCATAGGCCGTGTAGTAGGAGTTGCGCGCTTTCCTTGTATTATCGTCCAGATGTCCATGGTAATTGGCGTCGCCATGACTAGCTCTTTCATCCTTCAAGAAGAAGTTACGGTCCGTTTCCGCCAGGGGCTTTGATGGATTTTGCGGATTGCCATTTTCATCTTTTACTTGAAGGTACCGTCTCTTTCCTTCTCTGATTGCCTGTCCTTCTCTACCAATGGAATGATCATACCATTCCGTTAAAGGGCCGTCTCGATCTTCGTTTCTGTCATTTCCATGCCCTTCATTAGAATAGACACCCATCGGTTCATACGAGTTGTCACTCTGTTCTCGTGCAGCATCCTCCGTGCCGCTGCAGGCTCCCAGAACCATTGCAGATATTGGAATCAACAAAAGCTTCTTATGCATTGAAGTCACCCTCCTCCGCAAACTTTGAGCATGATCGCTCTTTGTTAGCTTGCGGAAATCTCTTCAGGATGATTCTTTTTTATTACGGTAAAAGGCTGGACACCACTCCTGAAATTGGATGACTTCTTGCAAAAAGCGAGCGTTTTTTAAGAATAAGGTTCACTTCAGTTTTCTTTGTATTTTTCTGCAGCATAGCATTCTGGCATGAAACTGCTGCAGGGTTAAATTCATTAAGTAATACCAGACGCTTTTTTGATAGTTGTGATTTTCACGAAAAAATCGATTCCATTCCCTAAAGATATCAGAAGGAAATAGAATGCTGTTTAAAAAAGTTTTGCTGTCTTTATAATTGGAAAGAGGTTCATGCTTCCATAAAGAATCCTGACACCAGTTTATATAGGGAAAAATTCTGTTAGCAAATTGAATGTAATCCACTTCTGGCGGACCTGACGAGATTAAATCCAAGTCAATTATGAATAGTTCGTTTTTTGTATTTCGCAAAAAATTATGATGAGCCAAGTCTCCGTGAAGGATACAGTTTTCTTCAGTGAATCCATGTTTGGCCATTCCTGCCAGCGCTTGTTCACCCAACTGTAAATAAGCATCTATGATTTCAAGAGGAACCATAGCACTCATCTTTTGTCTGTTTCTCCGGAATTCAGCCAGCCTCTCATCCCATTTCCCCAGCAGTCTCTGTTTCTTTAGTAACTTAATGTCCTTCCTTAACAGCACTTTGCGTGAGCAGTGATGAAATTTTTGCAGTACATCAAGGGCTTCCTGTCTTTCCGAAAATGTTGTGTAAGTATAATTGACATTTGTATCGATCCAATCTGTTAACCCTGCAGTCTTTCCATCGATCTCAATCGCGTCTGTATGGTGCAGGTCATGAAAAGATGGTATCTGGGTGAAACCTTCAATGAGGATCTCTTCTGTCACTTCTTGCTGAAGCTTCAACCTTCTTGAGGAAGAGTACAGCTTCAAAAACCAGTCTTCTTTTTCCGTCCGCATCTTCCATTTTCCTTCTTTAATTCTTTCCAAATCAATAATATTTTCTCCCAGTTTGCTTTTTAATATAAAAAGGAGACGATTGTGAAAACCGTCTCCATCTCTAACATTAGTCTTCAAAATCATCTTCAAAACGCGGCATCCCGAATGCTCCCTGTCCGTACATTCCCGGATTACCGGCTCCCTGCTGCATCATTCCCGGGCCATATGGAGACATCATACCGTGCCCGTAAGGCATTCCTTGCATTCCTTGCATTCCTTGCATTCCTTGCATCATCCCAGGTCCAGGCCCATATTGTCCGACCGGCTGTGGACCGCCGCAGCCGCATCCTCCCTGCTGCATTGGTGAACCATGCATTCCCGGTGATCCTTCCATCATGGCACCTTGAACTTGAGGCATCTGGCCCTGGCCATAAGGGTTTCCATATCCTCCGCCGTGATTACCGTATCCAGCCGGCGAAGCCATTCCTTGATTACCAAAGCCTCCTGGTCCCATCATGCCCGGATTTCCAAAGCCGGGTCCCGGCATTACAGGTGATACAGGGTAACAATTATCAGGTCCCATCATACCTGGATACGGAGCCATTCCCTGCGGCATGCCTTCCATAGGCATCTGCCCTCCTGGGAATCCGCCGTCATCCTGCACTCCGGCTACAGCAGAAGGAGAACCCATCGGCCCCATCATGCCACCGCCCATAGGCGTTCCCATTTGCTGTGGCATATAAGGCATGAAGGAGGATGATTCTTCATCATATCCCATTGGCATTTGCTGCATCCCCGGCAGTCCCTGTGGCATCATAGAAGCACCTTGCACCTGCCCCATAGGATCCATTGGATAGCCTCCGCCCCCATGCATCGGATATCCTCCTTGCATCGGCCCTAATCCGCTTCCAGGCATGACAGGTGATGCAGGTACACAGTATTCCTGCATAGGCTGCGCATAAGGCATTTGCTGACCGTAAGGCATCTGTTGTCCATATGGCATTTGCTGCCCATACGGCATCTGCATTAACGGGCTTTCCGGACTTTCTTCATCCTGTACTCCCCCAACAGCTTCCGGCATATCCTTTGGTTTAGGCAGTGTCGGAGCCTTGGATGCTTGAGGCAGCGTTTGTGGAGCTTTTGGAGATTTTGGAGCTTGCTGTGCGATTGGAGCTTGCGGCGCTTTTGGTGCTTGCGGCGCTTTTGGCACTTTAGGCATTTTTTGCGGAGCCTTTGGTGCTTGCTGCATCGGCTGAGTCTGCATTTGCATATTCGCCATATTCATCATGTAATAATTATTAATATCGATTTCCGGAATAACCGGCTGCGGCATTTTTGGTGTATATGGCTTTTTCGGCATTTCCTTTTTAGGCACTGGCTTGACGTTTTCTTTCGGAGATTCTACCGGCATGGCCGCCGGCTTTTGCTGTGCAAAAGGGTGCTGTGCTTTCGGCATCTCCTTGATTGGCATTTCTTTTTTTACTGCCATCTCCTTCTTTACCATCCCGCCCGATGTTGGAACTTTTATTTTCATACCAGGCATAATCATATCAGGATTAGACAGCTGGGCATTCATCTTCTTTAACTCTTCGAAATTCACGCCATATTTTTTGCTGATATTCCAAAGAGTATCTCCTTTTTGTACGATATGGATTTTCACTATTTATTCCCTCCTCAGGCATAAGTCTATATATCCTATGTCACTAAATAGGCAAAGTGCTAACAATCTACACAAATACTTATGAATTTTTAGAAATAATTATACCTTCAAAGGGCTTACTTGCTGGTTTGCATTCAAGATTTGGCGGGTGATTTAAGTTGAAATTTCTTTTGCATACCAAATAAATTCTTCTATTTCAATTACTCTTTTCTATATAATTGGGATTTTGACGGGGAGCGTGAAGGTCTGATGGTTGTTTTTCCAATCTCTTTTAGCAAAGATTTTGGCTGTTAAAAGAATTGGGTTTCCTCCATACAAAAAGCGGGAGAATGGCATTGCCTCCGTTAGAATTTTTTCTGCGTATTGCAGCGTTACCCAATTATTAAATGAAACTTTCAAGTGTGTAAACCGTATGAATATTTTATAGAACCTAAAATCGAGAGGTGGCTTACATGAAAAGGGATTGGACTATATTCTTTTTAGTTCTTTTCATTTTATTAGCTGGATTTTTCTTAGATATATATTTATCAACTACATAACTTAGTTCAGTGAATACTTTATTATTAATCCCTGTTTCCAGCTAACATAAAAAGAGACCCTTTTCAATTTCTACTTATGGCATTATGTTGGAGAAGCTTTTTCCAAGTATGCAACCAATAAATGGCTATAATCTGGAAACAAAATTGACGTATGCTTCAAAAGATATAATCTTATAGAAATGGCATTGTACTAGAGAAAAAGATTGGAGGAAATCTTATGTTGTCTGAGGCTATTACGAAATTAAAAAACAAGAAATATGAAGAGGCTAAGGTGATGCTTGAACAACTTGTTCAGCTATCACCGGAGGATCCGGAAATCAATTTTTACTTAGCGTCTGCAAATGACGCACTGGGTTTAGAGAAGAGTGCCATTCCCTATTACCGCCGCGCAATTGAGAATGGAATTCAGGGGGAACGGCGAGAAGCGGCCTATATTCAGCTTGGCAGCAGCTACAGGTGCATAGGAGAATATCACTTGGCAAAAGAAGTATTATGTACCGGCATGGAACAATTCCCTAAAAACCCTGCTTTGAAGGTGTTTTACGCCATGACTCTCTATAATCTGGGAGACCACAAAGAGTCTTTTACTCTCCTATTGAATACACTTATCAATTCTTCTGGGGATGAATGGCTGAAAAAGTATGAAAAGGCTTTGAAGTTTTATGGTGAAGATATTGATGGGGAGTGGGAATAAAAGGCGGTTTTCGCATATATTGTTGCTTTCAAAAAAATTCCAAGAACCGAATTTTTCCCCGGATACTAGGGGATTTCTCTCTAATCGGGGAAAGTAGCTCTTTTCTTTTTATGATTACCAGGTTATTCCGGTGAATTATGGTAGTTTTTTCGTAATTAGTATTAAATAGCAACAAAGTTTACGAAAAGAGCCAAATAAAAAGATGAAGCCCGCCTGAATATGGACGGGCTTACTTTATATTGTTTTACGCTCTTGACAGCATACGGTCCAGCGCAAGTATGGCGTTTTGAGCTGTTTCATCGTCTACTGCGATGATATTTTCCGGGCTATTTTCAACAATATTTTCTAATGACCACAGTAAATGAGGAAGATCAATGCGGTTCATCGTCAAGCAGGGACACATGTGGGGATTCAATGAAATGATATGTTTGTCTTTGTGTTGATTGATCAGCCTTTTGACCAAGTTCATTTCTGTACCAATGGCCCATGAGGTTCCCGGTTCTGCGTTTTTAATTGTTTCGATGATATACTTCGTTGATCCATTATCATCTGATGCTTCAACCACTTCTCTGCGGCATTCCGGATGGACGATAATGTTCATTTCTGGATATTGCTCGCGGACGTCGGCAATGTTTTTCAGGGTAAAATTTTCATGCACGGAACAGTGGCCTTTCCAAAGAATTACTTTAATGCGGTCAGCATCGCCTTCATGGATCAATTCATTTCTGATAGGATCCCAGACTGCCATGTCCGTTAATTCAATTCCAAGATCAGCTGCTGTATTTCTGCCAAGATGCTGATCAGGAAGGAATAAGATTCTTTGCTTTTGCTCTAACGCCCATTCCACCATTTTGTGGGCGTTTGAGGAAGTTACTGTTGCTCCTCCATTTTTTCCTACAAAAGATTTAATAGCTGCTGTAGAATTCACATAAGTCAGCGGCAGAATCGTATCGCCGAATTGGTTCTGAAGCAGCTCCCATGCTCTTTCTGTTTGATAGATATCTGCCATGTCAGCCATCGAACAGCCGGCTCTCATGTCTGGCAGGATGACTTTCTGGCTTTCATTTGAAAGAATGTCCGCCGTTTCGGCCATGAAATGCACTCCGCAAAAAACAATGTATTCTGCCTCGCTGTTTGCTGCGGATACTTGGGCCAGCTGCAGTGAATCTCCCGTTGTATCGGCAAATTGAATAACTTCATCTTTTTGATAATGGTGACCCGGTATAAACAGCTTTGTACCAAGCTGTGCTTTGATTTCCCTGACTCTCTCTTCCATTTCCCAGGTGGACATGTTTTTGTATTTTTCCGGTAGTTCAAACGTATTCTGCGTTAGTGCCTGTAATATACTCACAATCGATTACCCCTTTCCCTCTTCACCTTTTCCCTTTTTTCAATGGCTCTTTTCGTAAACTTTGTTGCTATTTAATATGAATTTCGAAAAACATCACTAAAATTCACCTTTATACCCTGGTAAGCAAGAAAGAAAAGAGCTACTCGCCACGTTAAGAGATATAAACATTAGTATTCAGGGGAAAAATCCGGCTCTTGGGATTTTTCCGAAAGCAACAATCTATACGAAAACAGCCTTTTCAATTCAGAACTTTTGCACTAATATCCAGCCCTTTTACACTGTGCGTCAAAAAACCGAGCGAGATATATTGAACACCAGATTTCGCATAGGCCGCCACATTTTCAAGCCCAATCCCGCCTGATGCTTCTGTAATTATATGAGGCGGTACATCTCCAAGCCATTCTGTAATTTCTTCCGGTGAACGGTTATCAAACATGATGATATCCGCCCCGCTTTCTACAGCTTCTTGAAGTCCTTCGCGTGTTTCAATCTCAACTTCCACTTTGACAGTGTGGCCAAGCTTGCTCTTTACCTCTTGTACAGCGGATGAAATCGAACCTTTGAAAGAAATGTGATTATCTTTAAGCATGACAGCATCATAAAGACCGCTGCGATGATTAAATCCTCCACCGCTTCTTACTGCATACTTTTCGAGCATGCGTAATCCAGGCGTCGTCTTACGGGTATCACAAATCCGGACAGGATACTCTTTTACCAGCTCCACTACCCTTTCTGTCTGTGTTGCAATTCCGCTCATCCTCTGCACCAGGTTCAGTATTACGCGTTCTGCCTGTAAAAGGTCTGCTGAGGGGCCGGAAGCTTCGGCTATAACAGTTCCTGCTTCAACTTTTTCACCGTCTGCTCTGTATGTTTTTACCGAGATATCCGGATTCATAACCGCAAAACCTGTCAAAATGACTTCTCTGCCGCAAAATATTCCGGTCTCTTTTGCAATGAAATGAAATGTACTATGATCCTCATGTGTAAATAATGCTTGAGAACTAAGATCTCCATCTCCAAGATCCTCAAGATAAAATTGCTCAAGCATAGATTTTAGTTTTAACTTGTTCATCCAGCCACGTCCTCATCTTTCCGTCTTCAAATGCATGCATGATCCGCCTCTTCATCCATAGGGAATCATCTTCTTCCTGAAAATCGTTTCTAATATGACCGCCGCGGCTCTCTGTCCGCAGAAGTGCAGCTCTTGTCACCATCAAGCTGTTGATCCACAAAAAATACTTCCCAATGTCATTCGGTTGAAGCTCATCCAAGTTTTCGTTCACTTGTAAATCGATGCCTCGGAGCCAATGTAAGTGCTTTTCAAGCCTCTCTCTGTCCCTGATAATACCTGCAGATTTCATCATGCGTTCTTGAAAATCCTTCAAGTCAAAAGGATTTGCTGGTTTTCTGGCAAGGTCTACCTGTTCATTGTTCAACTCTTCTTGGAGGCTGAAGAGCGGTGGTCTGCTTTGATCATTGATCCAGCGGGCGAGTCTCTTACCATATACAAGTCCCTCCAGAAGAGAGTTACTCGCAAGCCTGTTAGCTCCGTGAACACCGCTGCATGCTGCCTCCCCTACTGCATACAGTCCTTTTACATTGGTCTTTCCTACAGAATCAATCACGATACCGCCCATCATAAAATGACAGCCAGGTGAAACGGGTATCTTTCCAAGTGACAAATCAATGCCATTCTGTCTGCACATTGCACTTATAGAAGGGAATTTCATCTCAAAGTCTTTTATAGATTCTATAGATAAATAGACTTCCTTTCCCATTTGCCTCTGCTCAAAAATTTGTTGAGCCACCACATGTCTCGGAGCAAGCTCTTTAAGCGGATGTACACCATCCATGATTCTTTCTCCCTCTTCATTGAAAAGCAGGGCACCTTCACCCCTGACGGCTTCTGACACCAAGCCTCTGGTTTTTCCGTCAACAAAGAGAAGCGTAGGATGAAATTGAATGAATTCCGCATCAGCGATATAAGCTCCTGCTCTGAACGCCACCGCCATACCATCACCCGTTACTGTGGGATGGTTGGAGGTGGATGAATATAACCCTCCAGCACCGCCTGCAGCCATCACTATGGCCGGTGCATAATAGGATTGGGTTTCACCTCTCCTATTCATGGTTTTAACCCCTATACATGCACCTTCTTGGTTCTGCAGCAATTCATAAACCATTTCTCCTTCAACCCAGCTCGCATTTTCTGAAAGGGTTTTCAAAAAATACTCGATTAATAGTCTGCCTGTCTCATCTCCTCCGCAGTGAAGGATCCGTTTCACACTGTGAGCCCCTTCCATTCCAAGGCTCAATGATCCATCACTGTTTCTATCAAAGGGAGCGCCTTCTGCGACAAGCTTCTGGACAATCTCCTGTCCCTCTTTAACGAGCGAAAGAACTTCTTCTTCCTGCTGGTGATTTCGGCCTGCATACAGTGTGTCTTGAAAATGCATTCCTATATTGTCATCCTTTGACACAACGGCAGCAATGCCGCCCTGTGCCATATATGAATTACTTCCTCTTCTTGTTCCCTTTGTGATAATCATCACATTCAAATCCGTGCTTAACTCCCGAGCGGTCTGCAGAGCTGCAAGTCCGCTTCCAACGATAATAACATCTGCTTTTTTCACATTGACCCCTCCACAAATTTTACAGGTGTCTTGACACATATATTTACACATATTTAAACTAATGACAAGAGTTTTATCTTCTCTGAAATAATTTAGAAAATTCAAAAAGGAGTACATTCTATTGAAATACTTTGATTACGCAGCGACAACACCTATTAATCCAGAAGCGCTGCAAGTTTACATGGAGGCTGCTTCTCACTTTTACGGAAATACCTCAAGCCTCCATGATACAGGTGCCAAAGCCGCGCAACTTCTGCAAGAATGCCGAAAAACATTGGCAAGATTACTCGGCGTATCTTCTGAGGGAATCTATTTCACCTCAGGAGGAACAGAAGCCAACCAGCTTGGAATTCTTTCACTAGCGCTCGAAAATCAACACCGCGGCAAGCATATTATTACAGGAATGGCTGAGCATTCTTCCGTTCATTCAGCTATGGGATATTTAAAAGAACAAGGATTCCAAATCACAAGCCTGCCTTTTAACAGCGAAGGCATGATCTCTTTGAAAGACTTGGAAAAATCAATCAGGCATGATACGATTCTTATTTCCATTGCCCACGCCAATGGAGAGATTGGTTCCATACAAACTATTAAAAACATCGCAAACTTCATTAATGATAAGGGAATACTCCTTCACACCGACATGGTCCAGTCTTTTGGCAAAAGTGATCTTTCGGAGCTGGCTCCTTTAGTGGACAGTCTCTCCGTCTCCTCTCATAAAATTTATGGGCCAAAGGGAGTCGGTGCGGTTTATATCCATCCCAAGCATGCAGCCAGGTCAATTTTTCCCAATCAGACACATGAGGGGGGCCTGAGAGGCGGCACAGTGAACACACCGGGAATCGCAGCCTTCATCAGTGCCGCTGAGAGTGCCTGCAGCGACTTACATCCCTCCAAGTACCAAGAACTGAGGGAATTGTTCATCGGCGGGCTAAAAGCTCACCTGAAGGAATCTGCGGTGATTCTGGAAGCACCCAAAGATAACCAGATGCCTCATGTCATAGGCTTATGCCTTAAAGGGCTCCAAGGTCAATGGGTCATGTTAGAATGTAATAGAAGAGGCTTCGGCATTTCAACCGGAAGCGCATGCCAAACAGGCCAGCAAGCTGTTTCGAAAACAGTAAGAGCACTCGGACTCTCAGAAGAAGAAGGAAAAGAGTTCATACGGATCTCTCTGGGAAAAGATACCACTAAAGAAGATGTCACAGAGCTGGTACAGGCTCTTGCCGATATTAGGAAAAAACACTACGAACAATAGCTTTCTGTTACGCTCGAGAGGAGAAATACTATGTCAAAAGGCAAAAAAATACTGGGAGAAGAACGAAGAAATCTTATACTCGCCAAGCTTCAAGAAGAAGGAATCCCGATCACAGGAGGAGACCTTGCTAAATTCACCAATGTAAGCCGGCAAGTCATTGTCAGCGACATCACCCTCCTGAAAGCCAGGGAAGAACCGATCATCGCCACAAGCCAAGGGTACCTCTACCTGCAGCCGAAACAGCCTGAAGGCACTGTCGAAAAAACTATTGCCTGTAAGCACACACCCGATCGAACAGAAGAAGAACTGAATCTCCTGGTCGACCACGGAATTCTTGTCAAAGACGTACGGATCGAACACAAAGTCTACGGTGACCTGACCGCTTCCATCATGGTTTCCAACCGCCAGGAAGTAAAACAATTCATGAACAAAATCAAAGAAACAAACGCCTCCTACCTTTCCGAACTGACAGACGGAATTCACCTCCACACCATCTCGGCACCGAATGAGAAGGTAATGGCCGACGCTGAAAAAGCATTGAAAGAAGCAGGTTTCTTGATTGAAACTTTGTCTTAATTATTTTTGTGGACGCCCTATTACGGGTGTCCTTTTTTGTTTGTTCTTTTTTGCCTGCTTAGGCCAGTGGTTTGATTAGGGAGGCAGCTTTATTCAAGTGTGCAGGGTGGACGGGGAATTAAATTTGCGGGTTTCTGCAGGAGATTCGGTCAGGTTTTATTGATTGGATTTAGTGTGCTATGCTATCGACGGGGTTTGGGGTTCTATCGACGACTTTGCTTGTTCTATCGACGAGTTCGTTGGTTCTATCAACGAGTTTGTGTATTCTATCGACGACTTTGCTTGTTCTATCAACGAGTTTGGGTGTTCTATCGACGGCTTTGGTCTTTCTATCGACGACCTTGCTTGTTCTATCGACGAGTCGACGCGTCCCCTGCATATTCTCCATTTGACCTCTTTTCCTGCGTAAAAAGAGAGCGCATCCTGCCTGCAGGATCCATTTCTGTTCTATCAACCGGTTTGGCGGTTCTATCGACGAGTTTGTGTATTCTATCGACGACTTTGCTTGTTCTATCAACGAGTTAGCTGGTTCTATCGACGACTCTGCTCGTTCTATCAACTACTTCGGGTCTTCTATCAACCAGTCTATTCAAAATTACAATTATTCCCTTCCTAGAAACACTATAATTCCATGCGGACTGCATTCCACACTATCGGTGAGTTGCTAGTTCTATTAATCAGTTAGTGCACTCTCTCAAACAAGTTTTGACGTTCCATATCGACAACTCGCCGTTCCGAGACAAACAAAAAATGCTAGGCCCCAGAGCCCAGCATTTCTACTTTTTCTACAAATTCTAATTTTCGTAAGCTGTTCAGCATTTCTTCGATATCGACCGTGATATCCGCCACGTTAAGGGAAAGAGTCACGTTCGCTCTTCCCTGAAGCGGGATTGTCTGGTGAATCGTGAGAATGTTGCAGCCTGTTTTGGCCACTTCGCCCAGCAGGTGAGAGAGTGTTCCAGAACGGTCTTCCAGGTGAAAGAATAAGGTGATGATTCGTTCCTTTACAATTCTGTGAAACGGGAAAACGGTATCCCGGTATTTATAAAAGGCACTCCTGCTCAGGTCGATGCTGCGGACAGCTTCCCAGACTGAGCCTGCTTTGCCTCTTTCAATCAGTTCTTTGGCTTGCAAGGTTTTCTTCATGGCATCAGGAAGCACATCTTCCCTTACCAGATAAAATTTTCCGTCCTGTGCTTTTTTCTGCAAGGCTGGTTCCCCCATTACAAAGCTTCAATCAATCGACGAAGTCAAATTCAAAGTCAAGCAGTCTGACGGTGTCTCCGTCTTTTGCTCCTCTTTCCCTCAGTGCTTCATCGACTCCCATGGTACGCAATTGACGCGCGAATCTTTTTTGAGATTCTTCACGGCTGAAATCGGTCATCTTAAAGAGCTTTTCTATCTTGGCACCATTCACTACGAATGTGCCGTCTGGTTCTCTTGTGATGAAGAATTCAGTCTCAGCTTTTTCATGTTTGTAAAGCACACGCTGATCTTTGGTTTCTTCTTCCTCTTCTTGGAACATCGCAAACTGAGGTGTTTCTTCCAGTTTGTCAGCGATGGCAAACAACAGGTCACGAAGACCTTGCCTAGTAACAGCAGAGATACCGAAAACAGGGAAGTCATCTTTCAATTGTTCCTTGAAGTTTTTAAGATTTTCTTCTGATTCCGGCATGTCCATTTTATTGGCAACAATAATCTGCGGCCGTTCAGTCAGACGAAGGTTGTAGGCTTCGAGCTCTGCGTTGATTGTCTGGTAGTCTTCATAAGGATCTCTTCCTTCAAGTCCGCTCATATCGATGACGTGCACGATAACACGTGTACGTTCGATGTGACGAAGGAATTGATGTCCAAGACCCACACCTTCATGAGCACCTTCGATTAATCCCGGCAGATCAGCCATAACAAAGCTGCGTCCGTCTTCTGTTTCCACCATTCCCAGGTTCGGAGCAATGGTTGTAAAGTGATAGTCGCCGATTTTCGGTTTAGCTGCTGAAACGATCGACAGCAGAGTCGATTTTCCAACGCTTGGAAAACCTACAAGTCCAACATCAGCAAGAAGCTTCAGTTCAAGGACGATATAACGTTCCTGGCCCGGTTCTCCTTTTTCCGATAACTCTGGAGCAGGGTTGGAAGGTGTAGCAAAACGGGTGTTTCCTCTTCCTCCGCGTCCGCCTTTGGAAATGACAGCTCTTTGGCCATGCTCAGTCAAATCAGCAATCATTTCCCCTGTATCATCATCTTTTACGATGGTACCCGGCGGAACTTTGACCACCATGTCTTTAGCGTTTCTTCCGTGCATATTCTTGCTCATCCCATGCTCTCCGCGAGGCGCTTTGAAATGACGCTGATAACGGAAATCCATCAGTGTGCGCAAACCTTCTTCTACTTCAAATATAACGTCGGCGCCATCGCCTCCGTCACCGCCCGCTGGACCTCCGTCCGGGACGTATTTTTCACGGCGGTAAGCAACCATTCCATTGCCTCCGTCGCCGCCTTTTGTATAAATTTTAACCTGATCGACAAACATTTGTTTTCACTCCTTAAAAAAAGAGGACCAAAAGATGGCCGGTTCTTTTTTTGATTATCTATTTAGACTCAAGGATAATAAAAATCCTTTACTATCCATAGTGTGCACCGTTATACCAGCACTGTGTACATCCAGCCAGTCCTGCAGGCTTTCTTTATCTACTATTATCCCATTAAAATCCAATTCAAACCGTGCATCCTGCTGGCAAATCTTGATGATTACCATCATGTTGTTTTCTTCAAAGGGTTTCACACACTTTTCAAGAACATTGAAAAATCCAGTAAACCATCCATATAAACGATCATCGTCAATATTCGGGGCTTCTGCTTCCAGAACTTCGAATTCTAACTTAATAAAGTGCGTCTGCCAATTATATGTCAGCAGCCACTCTGAGAATTTCGGCAGCTTAAGGTTAGAAGCCTTAGATTCATTTTGAGCTTCAGCGACAATTTCCTCTATGACCTGCTTTGCCCGGTCGATCTTTCCTAAATCCATATTGCCTTTAATTAATTGTAGTCTGTTCATCCAGTCATGGCGGGCATGCCTTAATGCCTCTACCAAGTTCCATTCACTATTCATCATAAAACTCCCTATAAAACGGACTTTTCTTATTTGTAGTATATCAGAAAAGGGGAGATGAACGAAAAATTTTCCTTTTAAAAAAGACAAATTTCGACCTAATGACAGATCATCACACAATTATCTTATAAAATAAGAAAACTCTAACCGAATACGGCTAGAGTTTTCTTTAAAAAGCATTATGCTTCTTTAACTGCTGGATATACGCTGACTTTTTTCTTGTCACGGCCCATGCGCTCGAAGCGTACGATTCCGTCAACTTTAGCGAATAAAGTATCGTCACCGCCGCGTCCAACGTTAACTCCCGGGTAAATTTTAGTACCGCGTTGACGGTATAAAATTGATCCGCCAGTAACCATTTGACCATCAGCACGTTTTGCACCAAGACGTTTAGAGATAGAGTCACGACCGTTTTTAGTCGAACCTACTCCTTTCTTAGATGCGAAAAATTGAAGATCTAATCTTAACATTTGTTCCACCTCCTACGCTTTGAAGGTTATTTTTATAAATTTGCTATATTCACGTTCTATCGTCTGTAAAGAGACAATCATCCCTTGTAAGAGAAGCTGGACCTTTTTCTCTGTTTCATCCGGCAGATTCGCCGGGAATTCACAGTGAAGGTAACCGCCGTCCGGTGACTGGTCAATCTCAGGTTGTACCCCGGTCAATGACATGATCGCGTTAACGGCGCCAAAGGATACAGCCGATGCTCCGGCACAAACGATATCTTGACCATTCTGCGCAAAATTTGCATGTCCATCCATGGAAAAAGAAGAAATTCTTCCTCCTGGATCTTTAGTGAAGTAAACGTTAATCATTAATCAGACGCCTTAAGCGTTGATTTTGTCAATCGTTACTTTAGTGTACGGTTGACGATGACCTTGCTTACGACGATAGTTTTTCTTCGGCTTGTATTTGAAAACGACTAATTTCTTAGCGCGGCCTTGTTTTTCAACTTTAGCTGTAACAGTAGCTCCGTCAACCAATGGACTTCCTACTTTTACATTGTCGCCACCTACGAAAAGTACTTTGTCAAAAGTAACTGTTTCGCCTTCGTTTCCTGCAAGCTTTTCAATGTAGATAGATTGTCCCTCTTCTACTTTGATTTGCTTTCCGCCAGTTTCGATAATTGCGTACATGAATGGCACCTCCTTATAAACTCAGACTCGCCAAGTACAGGCGTTTTGTCATTCAACAAAAGCTTAATGCCTGATTTGAGCGGTTGTAGCACGGGTGCTACAAAAACTATAACATAAGAATACTATCACAAATTCGAGAATAGTGTCAATAGCTATTATGGGATTTAAAATGATTTAGGATTTTGCTTTTTACATAAGTCTCTTTTCGCAAGGATTGCGGCTGCTTTGAAAGTAAGGATTTCCGCTCCAGGCGCACGACTCCGCGGGGCGGGCGGTGAACTAAAAAGCGGAAGCGGCCGTTCAGCGACGTACAGATTTTAGGGCTTTCGTATGAGATAAAGGAATCACGGAGAGCGAAAGCGATTCGATGATGACTTATCTATATAAAGTGAAAAGGCCCCGCTCAGCGGCGTACGGACTGTACTGCCTCTGCATGAGATAAAGGAAACACAACGAACGTAGTGAGTTGATGTTGACTTATCGCAAGGAGGAGGCAGGGAAGTCCGCTAGCCGTTGGGGCCTTATAGCTAGATTAGCAAGGAGAGAGACCGAAATCTGCTAGTCGCTGGCCGATGTAGCTGTATTGAGCCTCCCCGGCTTTGCCTGCGGGGTCTCACCTGCCCGCTAGTCCCGCAGGAGATCGTACGCCTTCCACTCCAATCCTCCTACGTAAAGAGTGAGGTGGGGAAAAAGCATTCAAAAGCAACAATCTTTTAGAAAACAGCCTTAAATAAAAACCAACCTCTTTGATCTTCGCGGGGCGTTCACTGTCACTGGACTGGACGTCACACTTGTCCTGCAGGAGGCCGGCTTCTGCTGCAATCCCTCTACGAGAAATGAAAGGAGCTAAATGCATTTAAAAGAAACAAACTTTTAGGAAAAAGCGAAATTAAAAGTCATGTCCCAACCCTTGTGTGACGAGGAGCAGAAAATAAGGGGAATTTTTCCCGTTAAGTACAGATTTAAATTCATTTCACTGGTAAATAGCGGGAACTTTTCCCCTTATTTATAGAAAAAGCCCTTGTTTTCTAGTGTTTTGGGTTAAATAAGGGGAGATTCTCCCTCTATTTAAGCTTTTTTTGATCCTGCATATTAATTAAGGGGAATTTTTCCCGCTATTTAAAAAATCGTAAGCTCCTTGGTCAACTCCGAGGAGGTTGATCAAGGAGCTGGACACCATCAACAGGGGTATATTACCGGTTTTCTAATCTTTTGATTTTAAAATATGGGTGGCACTCTTTACTTATCTGAAACTGGATTTTTTTATGGATGGCTTTTTCCATCTCTTTTAGATAGTGAGAATTTTCGCCACGGAATGCCCGCTGAACATCTTCTGTTGCTTCGACAATCACTTTGTCTTCGTCTGCAGGATAAAGTTCAAAGAGTTCTCTCTCAAGCCTGTAGGCAATTGATTCTGCGCTGAGCATCCTGCCGTGTCCGCTGCAGGACGGACATGCGGAGGTCGTATACTCAAGCAGCGGCGGCTTTGTTTTTTTTCTGGTCAGCTGAAGGATTCCTAATTCTGTGAACCCGACGATGGTCGTTCGTTTTCCGTCTTCGTTAAGTCCAGCCTTCAAAGCAGCGGTCACTTCCGACTGATGCTGTCCGTTCTTCATCTCAATAAAGTCAATGAGTATGATGCCAGAGAGGTTCCGGATTTTCAACTGCCTCGCGATTTCTGTGGCAGCAAGCAAATTTGTTTTCAACGCAGTTTGAGACAAATCACTTTTTCCTGTGAATTTTCCAGTATTCACATCAATGACCGTCATAGCTTCCGTTGGCTCTATGACAATGGTTGCTCCATTATCCAGCCAGACCACTTTTTTCATCGCTTTTTCAATCTGTGCTTCCACACGGTAATGATTGAAGATACTCTCATGTCCTTGAACGGTTGAAATCTCAGAGGACAGTGTCGTTCCATGTTGCTTTACGTACACTTGAAAGTCTTCCTTCCATGCATAATCATCCGTTATGATTTCCAGCTGTTTGATTTTTTTTACTTCTTCTAAAATTTCATCTTTCATGACATCATGGCGATGAAGCAATGACGGAGCCTTTTGATTGTGTGATAGCGTATGTATTTTTTGATAATGTGTTTTTAGCGCCAAGAACTCAGCTTCTATACTTTCTTTAGTTTTATTAAGAGAAGCTGTTCTGAAGAGGACACCTTCTTGTTCCTCTTTCATCTTTGAGCCAAAACGGCGCCACTTTTTCTTCTGTTCTTCATCGGCTGCCTTTTTCGAGACAGCAACATAGCGGCCCTGAGGCATATATACAATTGAGGCACCTTTCAGTTCTACTACACCCGTAAGCCTCGGTCCTTTTGTTCCGGCAGGATCTTTCGTCACTTGAACAAGCAGTTTTTGTCCTTGATGCAGAAGTTTATTTATTTCTGCAGATTTTCTTGCTTCATCATTCAATGCAACAAACTCTGCCAGGTCATCTATGTGCAAAAAACCATTCTTATTTTCACCAATGTTGATGAATGCCGCATTCAGGCCTTTTTCGACTTTATCAACT
Source organism: Bacillota bacterium (assembly GCA_051750065.1). Classification (GTDB taxonomy): domain Bacteria; phylum Bacillota; class Bacilli; order Bacillales; family Bacillaceae_B; genus Rossellomorea. The sequence continues at coordinate 273,421 of JBNJJI010000002.1, read as the reverse complement.
CGGCCAAGATAAATATTTCCGACAATCGATTCTTTTTCAGGTTGATAGACATGAAGACTTTCCATTATTCCATCACGCAGACGAGCCCATCTTTTTTCTCGACCCACTGTATTTACGATAATTGTGTTCATCAATTGTTCCTCCTTTCGCGTACAAATTAAAAAACGCAAGCGTCCCGTTTTGCTCTCACTGGTACTGGTTCCCCTGGCAGGAGCTGAAGCCAGGACTGCTCCCCATTTATAAACCGTTAAATCACTGATGTTTTTTTATCAATAAAAATATGGCCAACCATAAGCCGGTCAGCCATTTTATCATAATATGCAGAGAAACTTTACGCAAACGATTTCAATATATATACAAAAGGTCCTGAGATTTAGCGGTTGTCATTTTTTCAGTAAAGTAAGCGTGCAGAATTTCGTTTTCATCCAGCTTGCCCGCCTCTATGCCATCAATATAAATAATGAGTGGATGCTTGAAGCCTCTATGAAATTTTTCAAGTACAGAGTAAATGGCCTCATCCCCATTAACTTCAAGAGGTTTAAGGTCCCGTACATCTCCGCTTTTTCCATAATAACGTTCTAATAGAAATCTCATGAAAGTAAACTTTCTCTGCTTCCATTCTGTCCATAATGAAAAATAGAGGAAGGAAAGTATGATCCAAAGATTAAGATGGAAAGGAACCGTCACTAGAACAACTGCATGAAAAAGAAGAAGTGAAGCAAGAGACAGGATCAATGTCCACTGATAGGCTTTAATGAACGTGAACTTGTATCCAAGACCGATCGATAGAAGCTTCCCGCCATCTAAAGGCCAAATGGGAAGCAGATTAAACAGCAGAACCATTAAATTCAATTGAATAAAAAGCTCGTAATGATAAAAAGGAAACAGCCCGGCGGAATACAGAAGCTTGGCTCCGCCCATCATCCACAAGTGCTGAAGAGGCCCGGCAGCGACTACAATGAGCTCTTCCTTCAATGACCGGTTTCCGTGCTCATCCATCTCCGCTACACCACCAAATGGAAGGAGCGAAATTCTCTTAATGCGCCAAGAAAAAACATGGGCCGCACCCCCATGTCCTAACTCATGTATAAAAATAATGATAACAAGCATTATCAGTTCAATAAAATGGGCGGTCAGAATCGCCAGTCCGGCTGCTGCCCAAAGCAGTGGATGAATATGGACCTTCTTCAGCAGTTTTCCGAATTCATTCAAATGGTATCACCTGAATTGGATCTATAAAAGCATCCTCTTTTTTGATAGCAAAATAAAATTCCCCAGTTGCTGTAGTTTCTTCATCAGTAACAGTTCCGACGGGATCGCCTGATTTTACTGCTGCATATTGAGTGACCTCAATGGTGTTCAAGTGACCATACCAAGACTCGGATTTGTCATCATGCTGAATGATCACGGTCTGCCCAAGACCCTCTTTTTTCCCTGCAAACGTGACCAATCCGCCTTTCATCGCTTCCACTGATGAACCCTTTGTAGTTTCCACCATGATTCCCTGTCCGTTGCTTTTAAAATTTTCGACAACCTTTCCTGAAGCTGGAAGTGCATACTCAACTGTTTCAGCTGCGTCCGGTATACCTCCTTCTTTTCCCTCTGGAAGCAAAGCAAGGGGCTTTCCGAATTGATCCTCATACCATGTAGAAACCGCGGCAAATTGAAATTCCTTCGTCATCGTCTGTTGTACATAAGATCGTGCCTTATCAAAACCTGGAGTTCCATTTTGAAAAAGAATAGCCGTACAAAGAACTAGGACGCTCGTCCCGAGGATTTTAAGTAAGAACATCTCCTTGCTGAACAGAGGATGCGTCCCTTCTGATGGTCCCCCTTCATACGATGAAAATCGTTCTCCACCATACTTTTCTTCGTCCGTTGGAAGCAGCATGCTCCGGGAGGCAGAAGATTGAGAACTGCTCAACCGCTTTCTCTTAGCTATCCGCTTTCTGATTTCATCTGCTCGATTCCCCATAATACCATTCCCCTTTTTGTATGCTGGAACGCGTACAGCCTGGAGTCTGAAACATTCGGTCTTAATGCAGACTCTTCTCCCTGTGTCGTACAAGTCCCTTTTGCTATCAATGTATGACTTGTCCTTTGTAATTATGTCTGAAGAGGTTACTTATAGCGGGGACATTGTCTCTTTATTTTTTAAAGATGTACCTCGATCTCGTAGCGAAGGACATCAACTCTTCGTTTTCTCCATTTGATGTACCTCGCTGACGAGGCGAGGTACATCATCTCTCCATTTTTTCCATTTGATGTCCCTCGCTGGCGAGGCGAGGGACATCATCTCTCCGTTTTCTCCATTTGATGTACTTCGCTGGAGAAGCGAGGGACATCATCTCTTCGTATTTCTCCATTTGATGTCCCTTGCTCACGATGCGAGGGACATCATCTTTCCGTTTTTTCCATTTGATGTACCTCGCTCACGATGCGAGGGACATCATCTCTCCGTTTTCTCCATTTGATGTCCCTCGCTCACGAAGCGAGGGACACTATCTCTCCGTTTTCCTCATTTGATGTCCCTCGCTCACGAAGCGAGGGACACTATCTCTCCGTTTTTCCCCATTTGATGTACCTCGCTGACGAAGCGAGGCACATCATCTCTCTGTTTTCCCAGAATGATGGACCTCGCTCGCAAGCCTGGTGATTCATTCACAGGTTTTATATCTTATACACCGCCACCCCAACCCAAAATTCAAAAAGCCGCCCTGCATAAAAGCAGGACGGCTTTCCTTTGTATTGTATTAAGCTTTAACACCAAAGAATTTTTTCAGCTTGGTGAATACACCTTGTTTATCGTCATCCAATGATTGAAGAGGAACTGATTCTCCCAGGATTCTGCGGGCAATGTTGCGGTATGAGATGGATGCTTTGCTGCTGGGATCCATGGCAATCGGCTCGCCTCTGTTGGAGGATTTAATGACATTGTCATCATCTGCCACAATGCCGATAAGGTCAATGGACAAGTGAGTTGTGATTTCATCGACATCCAGCATTTCGCCGTTTTTCATCATATGAGTTCTGATTCGGTTGATGATGAGCTTCGGCGGCTCGATGTCTTCTTTTTCGAGCAGGCCGATAATACGGTCTGCGTCTCTGACAGCGGAGATTTCTGGTGTAGTTACCACGATAGCTCTGTCAGCACCGGCAACTGCATTTTTGTAGCCTTGTTCAATACCTGCAGGGCAGTCGATTATAATATAATCATAGTCTTGCTTGAGTGTGTCGATTAATTTTTTCATCTGTGGAGGAGAGACCGCTGATTTGTCGCTTGTCTGAGCAGCAGGAAGCAGGAAGAGCTTATCATCAAAGCGCTTGTCTTTTACAAGGGCCTGATGGATTTTACAGCGTTCTTCCACGACGTCAACCAGATCATAAATAATCCGGTTTTCAAGCCCCATGACGACATCCAGGTTCCGCAGGCCGATATCCGTATCCACCAAGCAGACTTTTTTGCCTTGCAGAGCTAATGCCGTACCAACATTTGCAGATGTAGTCGTTTTCCCTACACCGCCTTTACCTGAAGTGATTACTATTGCTTCACCCACATTAGCTTCCCCCTTTAAAACTTGTTATATTTGGTCTAAGATGTTTCAAAACTTGTAATCTATCAATCACGATTTGGTTAGATTCATCTATGTAAGCACATTCCATTTCATGTCCTTCTTCTTTGGCGAAATGATCAGGAGCCCTGTTCAGGCAGTCAGCTATCCGAAGCTGTGAAGGCGTCATCTGTGACGCTACTATGACCGCATCATCGCTGCCCATGTATCCTGCGTGCGCAATGCCCTTAAGGGAGCCGAGCACATAAAGATTGCCTCTGGCTTTGACAGTGCCCCCAGGGTTAACATCTCCTACGATCAACAAATCGCCCGGAACTTCAATCACCTGACCCGAACGGATGACACCCGCAATGGTATGAATTTCACTTTCTTCTTTCATCTTTAATGCTTCTTCATTCGTTACGACATTACAGGTAATCTCCTGGACTGATAAATTGCGCTTTTCGCTTACAATTTCCTGAAGTTCTTCTTTTTGCCGTGAAGTTAAATATCTATTTCCTGCTTGTATTTTCACTGTAATCAAAGGAGTTCCTTCGCTCTGCCTATATTGGGCAGACAGCTTATCCTTCAGTTCATCTTTCAGCTCCTCAAAGGAACATTGATCATTCATATGAAGGGTCAGTCCATCCTTTGTACCTTTGATGGTAACATTTTGCCTTTTTTTCATGTCGGAATAATTCACCTCAGTTGTCATTTAATTCGACAAATGCATGCCTGTTTCCTTTATTTAAATGTGCTTTTTAAAAAAATTTACGTATAAGATGTGAGGTGATTAGAATTGTAAATATACTAAAAATGTTGAAGCAGGCTCCATAGGCTGGTAGCTGCACACTCAGTCTTCCAGTCTTTCTTTTTCAAGTTTCAAAAGCAGCTGCTTTAAAGGATAAGAGACGATGATCATAAAGGCTGCATTCAGAATAAGAGTCGGCCATAAGCGCAAATCAGCAAACGTTTCAATGGCCCAATCTGTCTTTCCTATCAGCAAATTGATTTGATAGACAACAAGTTCGAGAATCGACAAATTCAGCAGAATCACCAAACTGGTGACTATCCAATTGCTGTTCAATGCTGTCATGATCTTTGATGTCACAAAGGTGACAAAAGGAAAAATGAACAAGTATACGCCAAGCACCTCTGTAAAAAAGGAATCATAAAGAAATCCAAAGATAAAAGCATAGAGAATGGCCGTCGTATTATGATAATAGACACTCATCAGCAAGATAAAAATAATCAGGAAATGCGGAACCAGCACTCTGTCACTCTCAATTACGCTCATAGGCAGAAAGGTGACAAAAACACTGGATCCATAAAAACAAAGTAGGGCAATCAGCGGAAGAAGGAGTCTCTTCATTCCTCACCCTCCTCTTCTTCCGGCTCCTCCAGATCGATGCTCACCTTGCTTCTGTCTACAACGATCACATGCTCCAGGTGATATAAATCCGCCGTCGGTTCAACGTAAGCCGTTTGAGTCAACCCATACTGATCTGACTCAATTTCTTTTACTTCCCCAATCGGCAGCCCCTTCGGAAATACTCCGCCAAGACCGGAAGTGATCACTTTTGATCCCTCTTCCACCTGCATATCATTGGGGATACGCTTCACAAGAAGCTGGTCTCTGTCCGTGTCATAGCCTTCAATGGATCCGATGACATTTTCTTCTCCCTGAATAAGAGCTGAGATTCGGTTATTCGGGTTTTTATTGCTAAGAAGTTCTATGGTAGATGAAAATTGTTTTACACTTTTCACTTTCCCTATTAATCCTTGAGAAGTGATAACAGCCATATTGGTTTCAACACCTTGAACTTTTCCTTTATCGATCACAAGGAGGTCTTCCCATTGGCTAGGGTTTCTGGCAATGACCGTTGCCTGTATGCGGTCGAAGTCCCTCAGGTTGTCTTCCTTCCCGAGTATCTCACGTAATTCATTATTATCGTTTTCAAGATCACTGACCATTGTTTCTAATTTCACAAGTTCTTCAAGCCGGGATTTTAGTTTTTGGTTTTCTGTATAAGTATTTTGCAGCTCTGTTACATTTTCAAAGAAACCTGCAACGGCACCAACCGGTTTCGACACAAGAGACTGGCCGAATCCGACAATATCTCCTACAAACTGTTCAGGCCAGGAGATGTTCTCCCTTTCGCGAACAGAATATCCTATCAATGCCACCAGCACGATGATGCTGACAAGGAGGATGATCAATCGTTTATTCAAAAAAAAGCGGGGCATGAAAGACACCTCTATCTTTTACACTTATTTTCTCTCCTGATGAAATTAAATATTAAATTCAACAACTACACTTATTAATCTACCACTTTTCTTAAAAAGGAAAAAGAGGCTTTTATGTAAAAGCCGCTCAACATAAAAGGATACTTTTACCAGTAAAAACAAACAAGAAGGGACTGCTCACTAAACAGTGCAGCCCCATCCTAAGGATATTTACATTATTTCTTGTTTTTAAATAAATCGATATGGTCCAGAGCTTTTCCTGTGCCGATTGCCACACAGTCAAGCGGATTTTCAGCTATTAGTACCGGCATTTTGGTTTCATCACTGATAATTTTATCAAGATTGCGAAGTAAAGCTCCGCCTCCTGTTAGGACGATTCCCCTGTCCATGATGTCCGCTGCCAATTCGGGTGGAGTCTTCTCGAGCGTACTCTTAACGGCGTCCACAATCGAGTAAACCGTATCTCTGAGCGCTGCAGCAATTTCATCCGCTGTAATTTCAATCGTTTTTGGCAAACCTGTTAACAGGTCACGACCACGAATATCCAATGTATCGATATCCTCCGAGTCTCCTGCAGAACCAATTTCGACTTTGATCGTTTCCGCTGTACGGTCTCCGATCATAAGGTTATAAGTTTTGCGGATATAGTTGATGATGGCTTCGTCCATTTCATCCCCTGCTACACGGATGGACTGGCTGGTCACGATTCCACCAAGGGAAATGATGGCGACTTCTGTCGTTCCTCCCCCGATATCGACGACCATGCTTCCTGTCGGTTCCCAAACAGGAAGATTGGCACCGATAGCAGCTGCAAACGGCTCCTCTATCGTATAAGCATCTCTTGCTCCCGCCTGACGTGTTGCATCAATTACAGCTCGTTCTTCAACAGCTGTAATACCAGATGGAACGCAAATCATTACATAAGGTTTACGGGCAAAAGGACCTCTTCCGTTCGTCGCTTGTCTTATGTAGTATTTCATCATAGTAGCCGTGGTTTCATAATCCGCGATGACACCATCTTTCATCGGGCGGAGTGCCACTACATTTCCGGGAGTTCTTCCGATCATATTTTTAGCGTCGTTGCCGACAGCGACGATTTGTTTCGAATCTGTCTGCAGAGCCACCACTGATGGCTCACGAACGACGATTCCTTTTCCTTTTACATAAACAAGTGTGTTAGCCGTTCCTAAGTCTATTCCGAGATCCTTTGTACCAAACATTGTTGTATCTCCCTTTCTAATACGGAATGGGGCTCATTCCAATCTATATAAGTTCTTTCCCAATATATCGAACTTTAGCTTACAAAAATCATAAACATCATTATAGCTTAACCATTACAAAAAACAAAGCCTCATAAGTAGCCTTTTTCCTTTAAACTGACATATTTCTTTTCACCGATGATCAGATGATCGAGAACATCTATCCCGATGATCTTCCCGCATTCGACGAGCCTCTTTGTCACCTCAATATCTTCCCTGCTGGGAGTCGGGTCCCCGGAAGGATGATTATGGATGCAGATGATGGAAGCTGCAGATCTTCTAAAAGCTTCCTTAAAGACTTCTCGCGGATGAACAATAGAGGCATTCAGGCTGCCGATGAAAATGGTCTGCTTATGAAGCACCTGGTTCTTCGTATTAAGATAAAGGCAAACGAAATGTTCCTGTGAGAGAAACCTCATATCATTCATCACATAATTGGCTCCATCTTCAGGTGAACGGATGGCATAACGGTCATCGTATGCAAGGTTGCCGATCCTGCGGCCAATTTCGACAGCAGCCATAATCTGAACCGCCTTTGCAAGGCCAATCCCATTTATATTGGTGATTTCCTCAAGCGATGCATCCTTTAAAAGCCTGAACCCTTCGAAGGTGGTCAGCACTCTGTTGGACAATTGAAGGACTGATTCGGATTTGGTGCCTGTCCTCAAAATAATTGCCAAAAGTTCCTGATTCGACAGGCTTGCGGCACCGCTTTGAACCATGCGTTCCCTTGGTCTTTCGTCAGCTGGAAAATCCCGGATCATCAAGTTTGTTTCTGTCAAATGATTTCTACCTCCCATTATAACGCATGAGAGGAAAAAGAGAGGAAATAAGCTTATGGGTGATAGCCCATTTCTTTCAAGCTGCGGTAAACCTGGGAAATCGGCAGACCGACAACAGAAAAATAATCACCCCGGATCTCCTTCACGAGGAAAGCACCTAATCCCTGGATGCCGTAACCCCCTGCTTTGTCCAGGGGTTCACCGGAAGCTGCATAAGTATCTATTTCCTCTTCTGTCAGCTCCCAAAACGTCACATCTGTTTTTTTATAAAATAATTTTTCCTTCTTGCCTTTCGCGATCGCTACTCCGGTATAGACAGAGTGCGTGCTGCCAGACAGCATTCTTAACATTTCTTTGGCATGATCGATATCCATGGGTTTCCCCAGGATTGTATCGTTGTGGACCACTACCGTGTCCGACCCGATGACATAGGCATCTGGGTGATCCGCAGCGACTGAGACTGCTTTTCGTCTGCTCAGCTCCATGACGACTTCGTCCGGCTGAAGGTCTTGCGGGAAAGTTTCATCAGCATGGCTGACTTCAATAGAAAAAGAAAGTTGGATTTGTTGTAGAAGTTCTTTTCTGCGAGGAGAACCTGAAGCTAATATGAGGTTTGACAATACATACACCTTTCCCTTCTTCCGTAAAATTGGGGAGATACAAGTTCATCGTACCAAATACTGGTCACAATCACAACTTATAACCGAAGAATTTGCAAGGGGTGTCTTGGTATTGAAGGCAAAATAAAAAAGCAGAACATACTGCTTATAGAGAGTTTTGAAGAAGAGAAAAAGCTAATACACATAGTAGTAGCAGGAAAAGTTGCGCTGGAATGGAGTTCCAAAAGAATAACAGATGATAAATTGTTCTATGGTTTCCGCTACAAGTGTACGACTCCGCAGAGCGGGCGCGAGCCTCCTCTGATTCATAAAAAGCGGAAGCGGCCGTTCAGCACCGTACGGATTGCAGGGCTTCTGTAAGAGATAAAGGAATCACAACGAACATAGTGAGATGATGACTTATCGCAAGGAAGGAGACCGAAATCCGCTGGGTGCTGGCCGCTGTAGCTGGATCTGCGGGGTTACGTTCCAGTAGGTACGAAACCTTGGTCTCACCTGTCTTCAAAAGCGGAAGCGCCTTGGTCAGGCCCGACAGGCAAATGTTCTCAGGAGAAAAAAAGGGGGTTTTCCTTTTATTCTCTTGGGGTTATTTGACCCCGAGGGGCTAGGCGCTGGAATTAGACGACCGCTAGTCCCGATTTTTTTACAGCCAGTGCCAGGTTCTACTGAAAGGCACCAGCTATATCAACATAAGAAGAGGACAAGTCATTACCCACTTTTGCCCTCCTATTGAATTTACATCTTCTCTTTTCTCCTTAATAACAAAACCTATATGACTCTTTCTGCTCTGCTTTTTTATTTTATATTTCCCGGAAAATATCCACTATACGAGATAAGTCTACAAATTGTGATAAGCCTCCAAGTAACTGAGCAAAGATTGTTGAGAAGCTACCAGCTTGGGAAGCTCTGAAGATGCTTTGTATTCTTGCAGATTTAGAGCCGCTGCATCCAATTTTTCTTTTATACCTTTCATGCTTTCACTTGTCTCTACGGCAGAAAGATCTTTAAGGAGTGAAGTAATTTCTGCCAGCTTTTCATCACTGACACTTCCTGTTGTATACGCATTTGAACTTTCGGCCGCTACTGCGGCAAATACAGCTGTTGATTTTCCAAGAAAATCCCCGTCCCCTTTTGTTCCTTCGATTTTCTTTTCAGGCAGAACTATATCCTTGGCGTATACTTCAACGTTTTGCTCTGTCAGTTTTTTCCCTATGGCCTTTGCTCCCTCGAGGTCACCCGCAGCTCCTATGAAGAGATACCGATTTCCGTCCATTTCCATCAATATGACCGGCAAACCTTTCGCTTCCAAGGACGCTTTCATCGCATTTGCCGAATCAGCGGTTGTGTATACTCCTCCCTGCAAAACAGAGGCATTCAAGCTTTTCAGGGAAATGCTACCCCCTGCTGCAGAAGGAGTATCGCCTTCATCTGTGCTTGCACTTCCCGGTTCCTGCAGTTGGATGGCCGGTGCAGACTGCTCTCCATTTGTGATCACATTAAGTATAATAAAGCCAAATATAAGTGAAACCGCTACTGCACCGACTAGAGTATAGATGATACGGGCAATCCCGGGAGTGATTCCCCCGCCACTAAAGTTTCTTTTTCCTTTCTTCTTTTGAACGTAATTTATTTTCTTGAATTCTTTAGGTGCCGGATCTTCATCTGGAAGGATCCAATCAAAGGAGTCTTCTTCTGCACGTTCTTCGGCAGCTGCAGACTCTTCTTCTCCCAACTTCCAATTATGTACAGGAAGATCTTCTGTGAAGTCTTTTTTATCGCCATTGATTTTGATGGTTATGTCCGCTTGTTTCTTTTCCTGCCTGTCCACTTTTGTCTCCCTCCTCTTTGTCGTTTTTTTCATGCTATCACAGTGCATAAAAAAAAGAACAAGACTTTTGTCGTCTTGTCCAAAGAGGTTTTCGTCATTTTTTTCACTTTACTATAATCGCTAGTACTGTAGATGAGAGAAGTAATTGATTTCCGTTTCAGGTGCAAGACTCCAGTCAGACCTATTTAATAGTAGTCAAGCTGAAAAATCTTTCAATAACAACTTCTTAAAATAGCAGGTCTCTTTCCAACTGCAAAATTTATAAAGTGTAGTCTCTTAATTCAAGGCTGCTTTCGCAAAGTTATGGCTGTTGAAAAATAGTGGATTTCCGCTCCAATCCGCTTATGTAAAGGGAAGAAAGAGAATATAGTATTCAAAAGTAAGAATCTTCTAGAAAAGAGCCTAATTCAAAAAGGTATAGCAACTGTAGATTAACTAAGCCTATTAATTGGAGGAAATAAGGCTCTCTTTAACATCTTTCATTAACACAGGTGTGTAGTTTTCCCCGTCTTTGCCGCAGAGCTTTTTGGTTTCGCCGATGAAGCAGATAGATTCGATGCTTTCTTTATTTACGACAACGAAGGTATCATTATCTTCCGGATCTAAGAGGTTTTTTGTAAAAGGATCGCGGATCTTTTCTATCATATTGTTTTTATACAGTGTTTCATAAGTGATTTCTGTGAGCTCATTATCATGCAGGAGTGATTCTTTGGCGTACAGGCTGGCTGCATCTTTTATAGTATGAGCATTGGCTATGAATGCCTGGTGTTTAGATTTTTCGATAATCTGGCCAATGGAGAGGGCAGCAATCGTCCCGATCACACCCAGGATTACGATGACCGCCAGCAGTTCTACCAGCGTCAAACCTTTTTGATTCATTTTCACTATTTCCAGCCCCTTTGCTGGCTATCTTTATTCGTCGTCTTCGCCTTCGTCTTCTTCCAAATCACCGTACGAGCTGAAAGGGTTCACCTTATTGGCTGGTGGAGGTGATTTCAGGCCTGGCATCTCTTCTATTAGTGAAATCAAGTCAGGCAGATAGAAAGCGGCAACCACCAGCTTATAGCTGACTTTGTCGTAACTGTCACCCTGAGCCGTTGATTCTTCCGGTCCTTCAAAGGCAACCTGTTCTATTTCTGTTATTCTATCAAGCTCTTCAAGTACTTCGAGGAATCGCTCCATTTCAAAATAACTTGGAGACTCGACAGATAAAGTGGCACTGATTTTTTTCAACCCTTGAGGCAGAAGCTGCTGCGACTGGACTTCCGTCTCTGCCCCGGCTTCTCCTTCCTCTTCTTCGTCACTTCCATCTGTAGACAAGTTCTCAATGTCTTCCTCAGCACTTTGGGAAGTTAGAGGCAGTGTGACATCTCCCTCGGAAAACTGAATGCTTGATATAAAACTGGTCGAAATCGTTTCTGCTTTTTCTAGATCAAGCAGAAGCTTTTCTGTCATAGGTTTGACAGGAACCCTTTTTTGAAGAGAAATAGAACTTTGAAAGGTTTCTTGTTCAATATTGCTTGTCTTTTCTTCCAGAAGGGAAATCAGCTTCTCCTCTGTTTTCAGTTCTTGTTCACGAAGGGCGATTTCCTTCTGAACCGGATTGTATAATAGAAAATAGACACCAGTTACAATCAAGATTCCCAGCAGCAAAGATCCAGCAATAAGAAGCCACTCTCTTTTATCAAATTGGAGGTTCATCATTCATCCCCTCCTTCACTGTCAGCCTGCAGCTCGTTTTTTATGGAGAGTTGATTCAACGAAACTTCATACTGCCCCAAGTATCTTGGCATGATTTTATCTTCCGGAAGTACTACGGTCTCAGTGGAAGAGTTGCCTTCGGACGTTTCAACTGACGTCAGCTTTGCATCTGTTATCCACTTCGAACTTTTAAGGTCATTAAGGAAGTATGCTGCCTGTCTGCTCGTATCAAACTGGACATTCAGGGTGATCATGCCTTCTTCAGTGTAGTTGAAGGATCTAAAGAAACCTCTCTCAGGCAGCAGGGCAGTGAGATGCTCAAGAACCGGCACTGTATCAATCGGATACTGTTCTGCCCACTGGACGGCCGTTTGAAGCTCCTGCAGGCCATCTGATGATTGAATACTGTTCATCGCCGTTTCCTGCTGAAGACGGAATTCCTTTTTCATTTCAAGGTCTTTGGTCAAGTTGTTCAACTTCTGTTGAGATAGATTAGTATGAATCAGGAGAAAAGCCGTCCCGATGATCGTCAGTACAAGCAAAGCTATCGCAATATAGACCGGCAGCCTGCGCTTACGTTCTTTCTGTGGAAGTAAATTAATATCAATCAGCATCACAGCACCTCTTTCAGCGCGAGACCGACAGCCAGGTCATAATAACGAGGAACCGCCTGTCCTTTTGCATCCAGCATGGAATTCTGCGGAGATCTATGTACTGCTGCGCTCAGTCTTTTCGTCAAGCTTTCATAAATTTCGTTTAAAAAAGGATGGTCTCCTGTCAGGATGACGTTATTCACGTTGACCTCGCCCTTATTTAAAGAGTATTTATAAAAACTGAACACTTTCTCAATCTCTTTGAATGTATCTTCCAAATAAAGCAGACCTCCGTGGTACTGATCTTCTGTTGTATCCGGAAGCTCCGCATCTCCTTGGAAGGAAATCGGCCTGAGAAAGATCGGCTGATTTCTATGAAAAATTGAAATCGTAAGGAGTTTTTCATCAAATTGAAGAATCATTTCGTGGTCAGAACTTCTCACCATATCGTGGTGATAAAAATATCTGTAGAGAGCTAACGGAGAAATGTCAGCGACCACCGGCTTCAGCTTTACTTCATCTAGGATATCTCTGTATGCGTGAATGACTTCTTCTGGTGACGCCACGAGCAGGATTTCCTGCTTGTCCTCTTTTTCACCAAGCTTCACAATATCAAAAAGTGGATCTTCAAAAGGAAGATGAATACTTGTGCCGATCTCCATGTATAGGTAACCTTTCAGTTCATCCTCTGCGATATCGGCTGGAACAAGTACCCGTTTAATGATAATCGATGTGCTGGGTACGATGAACCGGACATGCCGTTTCTTGATTCCCCAGTCAAGAATACACTCCTCCAGAATCATGGCAAGGGTATCAGCTTCAATGATCTTTCCATCTGTAATGACGCCTTGTGGAAGAAGCTTCTCTCCATAGTTCTGCACAATCAACGGAGATTCCATCTTCAAGTCGGCGTACCGGATTGCTGTATCAGTGATGACAAGATTCGCTATTTTTTTGTTATTTCCAAACAATCCAAAGTTCATTGAATATAACCCCTTTACCTAACGCTCTTTTCGTAAACTTTGTTGCTATTCTATATGAATTTCGAAAAACAAGCACCCATTCCCCAAAAATATCCTGGTTAGTAATGAAGAAAAGAGCTTCTGTGCCTGTTCGGAGAGAAAACCCAGTATCCAGGGGAAATCAGAAAGCCACAATTTATGCGAAAACAGCCTTATCTAAAATCCCATTAAGAGCGATAAATACCAATCTATAATACTGTCATAATAAAAATAAGAAATCAGAGCACCACCCGCAATGAATGGCCCGAACGGTATCGGTTTCTTTCTTTGAAAAAAGCCGGCAGCAAGTCCGATCACTCCTATGACGGCTCCCAGCAGTGTCGCAAGGAAGAATGCCAGCAGAACCGGCTTCAGCCCCATAACAAAACCTATGAGTGCGTATAATTTAATATCACCGCCGCCCATTCCGCCTTTGCTGATGACAGCGATCAGCAGAAGCAGGCTGAATCCCACGGCGCTTCCAGCCAAGGAATCCCACCACGGGTGCAACGGTATGAAAATCCGTTCTAACAAAAAAAGCCCCGAGAAAAACAACAGAACTTTATCCGGGATGATCATGTATTTTATATCAGACACAAAGATGATAACAAAAAGCGAAACGAGTGTGAGAGCAACGAGAAGTTCAGGCTCCCATCCGATGATGAAATACGAGATTAGAAATAGTGCTGCTGTTGAGGCTTCCACTAAAGGATAAATAGGAGAAATGCGCTCCCTGCAGCGGGAACACTTTCCTCCTTGAATGATGTAAGACAGGACTGGAATCAATTCCAGCGTTGTCAGGGTATGACCGCATCCCGGACACGAGGAACGGGGCTTGACGATCGATTGGTTAAGCGGCACCCGCAGGCCGACTACGTTGTAGAAGGAGCCTAGGAGTAGGCCGTAGAGAAATAGCCAAATACTAATCATTATTAGAGATCGATATTGTCTCTTGTTAGTGTATCTGGATCTTCATTTTCTACATGCTTTGAACCGTTCGTACCAGCTCCTATTAGAGTTACCTTGTAAGAATAACTCCCATTAGATTCTTTTTTTACAGTAACTAAGCTAGTATCTTCAGTATAACCACTATCATCAGAAGGATTATCAACAGGCTCTAAGTAGCCATCATCAACAAGTTTCTTAAGGGTATAATTTTTACTCGATTGTACATCTTCAGACGTAACCGCCAACCTAGCTGCACTTACCATCTGCTGAGCATTCGCAATATGCGCATCCTTCTTCGAGTTGTTAATCAATCCACCAATACTAGGTATAGCAATAGCAGCAATAATTCCAAGGATGACAACGACAGCAAGCAGTTCGATAAGGGTTAACCCTCGTTGGTCTTTCATTTTTTGACTGATTTTCTTAAACATTCTCCGTACCTCCTATGGTTCTTTTAGATTAGGTAAATAGTATTTCTGTTTTAATTATACATGACATTTTTGTCAGATAAAGAGTCAATTTGTAAAATTTTTAAAGAAATTGTTTAATATCCCTGTACGTTGTTGAAGATTTCGAACATCGGCACCATGATGGATGTGACGATGGTCCCTACCAGCGCCGCGAGGAAGACGATCATCAACGGTTCGATCAGGGACTTTAAACGATCTGTGCTGCTTTCGACTTCTTTTTCATAAAAGTCCGCGACTTTACCGAGCATCGAATCCAGTGAACCGGTTGTTTCTCCGATGGCGATCATCTGGGTGACGAGCGGCGGAAACGCCCAGTGTTTTTTCATAGGCTCTGTCAGCGATGTTCCTTTTTCAAGAGAATCTCTTGATTTGCGAAGCACACGGGCGATCACTTCATTCTCGACAACTTTCTCGACGATCGTCAAAGCCTGCAGAATCGGAACAGAGCTGGAAAACAAGGAGCTCAGTGTTCTTGTCATTCTTGCCAGCGCGGCTTTTTGGATCATGTTTCCAAAGATCGGCATACGCAGCATTGCGTAATCAAAGTAGTATTTTGTCTTGCTGTTTCTCTTCAGCACCATTATGCCGGCAGCAAATGCCGCCATGGCTGCTATTACCAGATACCAGTATTTCTGCATGAATTCACTGGATCCCAGTACGAATTTCGTGATCGCAGGAAGCTCGCCGCCAAAGTCTGAAAGCATTGTGACAAAGGTTGGTACCACGGCCACCAGCAGGAAAATGACAACCGCGATGGCGATGACTCCAACCACCGCCGGATAAGCAAGGGCAGAAACAATTTTCTGTCTTGTCATGTACTGCTTTTCATAGTGTGTCGCAAGGCTTTCCAGCGTTTCATCCAGGCTTCCTGATGCTTCTCCTGCCCGAATCATGTTGATCAGCATCGATTCAAAGATTCTTCGATGTTTGGCAAGTGCATCTGAAAGCGGATTTCCGTCTTTTAATTCTGATTGCACTTCAACGAGCGCTTTGCCGAGAGCTTTGCTTTCTGTCTGCGAGGAAAGGATATCTGTTGCGTCCACAACGGTTACCCCTGCCTGCAGGAGGGTCGCGAACTGCCTTAGAAAGATGACCATGTCCTGCAATTTCACCGGATTTCCAATCGCGATATCTTTGGTCAGAAGTGTTTCCGGAATTTCATTCATTTCAATCACCCGGATACCCTGGTTCTTCAGCTTGAGCATCGCTTCCCTGGTCGATCCTGCATTTAATATTCCTGACTTTTTCCCTGTCCGTCCGCGTCCTGTATATTTAAAGCGCGCCATCTATGTCGCCTGCTCCATGTCGATATAAGGAAAAGCGGATTCACGAGAGATGATGCCGGATTCATAGAGGTTTCTGATGCTGGACGACATGAGATGCATCCCGAGCCCTTTGGAGGTTTGCAGGATATTATCAATCTGGTGAACTTTTTCAGAACGAATCAGGTTGGCGATCGCCGGATTATTGACGAGGAGCTCTGTAGCTGCTCTCCTCCCCTTTTTATCCACTGTCGGAAACAACCGCTGCGAAAGAATTGCAACAAGCACAGAAGCAAGCTGAATTCGTACCTGGGCTTGCTGCTCAGGCGGAAATACATCCACAATCCGTTCAATCGTTGCGGCCGAACTGGACGTATGCAGTGTGGCAAATACAAGATGTCCTGTTTCCGCTGCCGTTATCGCCGTAGAAATCGTTTCAAGATCGCGCATTTCTCCAACAAGTATAATGTCTGGATCCTGGCGGAGAGCACTGCGAAGCCCTCGGGAAAAGTTCTTGGTATCAAAGCCGACTTCACGCTGGTCGATGATGCTGCTTCCGTGTTTATGAAGATACTCGATCGGATCTTCCAACGTGATGACATGCTTGCGCATAGACCGGTTCACATGGTCAATCATCGAAGCAAGCGAAGTGGATTTTCCGCTTCCCGTCGGTCCTGTCACAAGAACAAGGCCCTGCGGCTTTTCTGTAATTTTTTTCAGTACTGGTGGAAGCGACAGGTCATCAATGCTCGGAATGCTTGTCGGAACTATACGGATGGCAAGCGAAATACAAGAACGCTGCTGATAGACATTGATCCGAAAACGTGAAATTCCCGGAATACCATAGGAAAAATCAAGCTCTCCTGCATCTAAAAACATTTTCCATAGATCTTCAGGAACAATTGACTTCGCCATGCCCTCGGTGTCGTCGGGCTTCAGAATTTCTTTTCCATACCTCTTCAAGTCTCCATGAAGGCGGAACACAGGAGGAGCGCCGACAGTCAAATGTATATCGGATGCCTTCAGCTCATAAGCTGAACGCAGTAAGTAGTCGATTTTCTCTTTCACTTCTATCACCTATTCTGAAATGGCTACCCGAAGGATTTCTTCGGTTGTTGTTAAGCCTTGTTTTACTTTCAATAATCCATCATCAACAAGGAAGATCGTTTTGTTTTTCACGGCATGTTCACGCAGCTTGGAAAATGATTCGCCATTTAAAATGACCTTCCTCATGTCCTCATTCATGACCAGGACTTCGTGAATCGCGAGCCTTCCTTTATAGCCTGTCATGTTGCAGGAAGAACACCCTTCGCCACGCATGATTTTATCGATCTTCATGCCTCTTTTAGCGAAAATTTCAACTTCACGTTTACTCGGTTCATGCTGGCGGCCGCAGTCACGGCACACTTTCCTGACAAGACGCTGAGCGACAATTCCGCTCAATGAAGAAGCGACAAGAAATGGTTCCACTCCCATGTCCAGGAGTCTTGTGACGGTTCCGAGAGAATCATTGGTATGGATGGTGCTGAGGACAAGATGCCCTGTCAACGAAGCCCTGATCGAGACTTCCACGGTTTCTTTGTCTCGAATCTCCCCGACCATGATAATATTCGGATCTTGACGCAGAATGGCCCTCAAGCCCTTTGCGAAAGTGAGGCCGACGTTGGAATTTACACCAATCTGATTGATGCCTTCGAGCTGATACTCTACTGGATCTTCAACCGTGATGATATTGACTTCTTCACTGTTTAAATGGTTCAAAGCAGCATAGAGCGTAGAAGACTTTCCTGATCCCGTCGGTCCTGTAATTAGAACAATTCCTGTTGGCTGTTTGATCATATCCATAAACCGCTTGAAATTAAGTTTGTTAAATCCCAGCTGCTTAATGTCATTCAATGCAGAGCTGAGGTCGAGTATCCTCATAACGACCTTTTCACCGAATACGGTGGGAAGTGTGGAAACCCGGAGATCAACCGGCCTGTAATCCACATTCGTTTTGATTCTTCCGTCCTGCGGCACCCTGAACTCTGTGATATCAAGATTGGCCATGATCTTGATCCTGGCAATCAGCATGCTCTGCATATGCTTCGGCAGATTTCTTTCCGTTCTTAAGACACCATCAATCCGGTAACGAATCGTTACCTTTGTTTCCTGTGGATCGATATGAATATCACTGGCCTTTTGTGTGACCGCGTTAGAAAGAAGCTGGTTGACGAGCTTGACGATCGGTGAATCCTGATCAACAATGGTCTGTTCCTCAATGCTGCTTTTTTCTTTCTTCTCATTGACCAGTTCCTCAAAGCCATCCTCAGTGTCATAGTACTTCGTGACGGCTCTTAGGATATCATCCTTTGTAGCAATCGCTGTTTCGATTTGAAAGCCTGTCGACAGCCGCAAGTCTTCTATAGCATAAAAGTCCATTGGGTCTGACATGGCGACATAGAGCTTTTCGCCTTCTTTTTTCAAAGGAATCATCAGGTTTCGTTTAGCCTCTTCCTTTGGAATCAGGTGAAAGAGATTTGTATCAAAAGGATAGCGGTATAAGCTGACATGAGGGATACCCAGTTGAAATTCGAGGACCTCGATCAGCTGCTGTTCGGTGATATACCCTTTTTGCAGCAGAGCATCTCCAAGCTTCTGCCCTTGTTCTTTTTCCTGCAGAGCCATATTTAGTTTTTCTTCTGAAATCAGGCCCGCTTCCACTAAAAGATCTCCGAGCCTCTTCCTGGTCTGTACCATCCAATCACCAGCTTATCTAATTTTCTAGTTCACTTTTTTTTTTCGTCTTCCCCTTGGTCATCGGACTCTTCCGATTTGTCGGTATCATCTGAAGAAGAAGCAGAAGCATCATTACCTTTTATATCCGTCGAAGAGTCACTTTGGGATGAATCTTCATCTCCTGCAGAATCCTCGCCGCTTCCGGAATTCGGCGGAGGTCCGTTTGTTTCAACTGAATCAGTGTTTTCATCGCTGTCTGTCAATGGAGTATCGACAATATCTTTTTCATCAACATCTTCCGGTGCTTCATCGAGACTATGAATCTCGATTCTGTGAACTGGAGGGTAAAAATCCTCTGCAATCAGCTTTTCATCCATTACTTCTCCATTTTCGCCCACACTCTGGCGGAACACTTTAATCAGGACGCCTTTCCTGCCTTCTTCCTGTACTCGAACCACATTTTTTTCAAGAAAAGGATTGTACTGAACAATCTTTTTTTGAGGAAATTCTTCTTTGTCCTTCAAAGACACCTTATAGTCTGTCGCCAATGGAAAACCTATCAACTTGGCGTACAACTGATTGTCCAGAAGTTCCAGTACAATGAAGTAATCATTATTGTTGTGATTGGCAAAGACAAAATCCTGGTTACTTGCAGCATCCACTTTTGCTTCATAGCCAAGTTCTATCTCATCAGGCAATTCAGAACTTGTATTTCGTTCGATGATAGAGAAATTGGACTGCAGAACAAGTTTATATAAAAGCGAAGTGATGACACTGAGTTCTTCACTTTTTTCATTGCTTGTAAAACCATTTTCCTCCATGTGGCGAAGAAATGAGAACTCTGTGCCCTGATTCACAGTCATTTCTGGAAAAGTTTCTATGAATCTCTTAATCTCAGGTGTAACTGATATTTCATCAGAAAGAGCTTCGGCTGTTACTTCCTCAACACTGCCTTCTTCAAAATAATCACTGAGGGAGAAGACCGAACTGCTCGGCAGCATCGAAGCCTGGCTGATAAGATCCTGTTGAAATGATGCTGTATCCATTTCTTCTACAGACATATCAGGATAATTGGCTGTCAGCTGGTTCATAAGAGAATCCATGTCTACAGTGACTGCCAGAGGATTTGCTCCTCCACCGCTGGCAGTCTGTATACTTTGATTAATATCAATGGAAAAGAGTGATAAATCAATATCCGTTTCCTGTCCAGACAGCTCTGCTGTCATACTTGCCGCGCTTTTCCATTCGGACACGGCTTGTGCCAAGGCATCTTTTGCGCTCTGCTGGGACTGGCCTCCCACATTGATGGTGGCTACCATTGTTGACGGCTGTATCACTTCGGCCTCTGTGAATTTATTCAGTGCAAAAGAGCCTGCATGGGAGAAACCGAAAATGAACACGGTGGCAGAGAGTAATGGGATGAATACTTTCTTAACTGGCTTGTTCTCCATGTCAATCTCCTGCTCCTTTCACATTAATCTGTGGTATTCATCGTCAATTCCACAAATACGGACGGCCCTTCATTTTGCGCTCTAGAGATGTCTTCTTCAGTCAAGACGGTTCCGCTGGCTATCACCGTATCTCCTGTAACCCCTAAGATGTCTTTTGTAACGCGTTTGCCTCTCAACAGATCAGCCTGTTTAGTTCTGATGTTTTCTAAATCGCTTGATTCGGCTTCTTCTAAATCAATGTCGGTTCCCTCTGAGTTTTGTGTAATAAGATCTTCTACAGAGTCTTTAAAACGGCTGGAGGAATCTTCCTTAACTATTAGTATGTCTTTCCCATAAGTAAGGATCTGTTCTGATTTTAGTACTTTTTCACTTTCTTTCATTCCTACAGTAATACCGATGATGTTCCCTGTTTCATCATCAACGTAGTACTCTCTTGCTTCACCGATCAATTGGCCTTTTCTTGACATAACCTTAGTGTCATTGATTCGGATTTTTTTGTTCACAAGCGCATTAGCGATCGGAATTTCATTCAAATCGATTACAGCATTGCCGTTCTCTACCGTTACAGCGTACTCTCCGATTCCGATTACTTTTTTAAAAGGGATGGCCTTTACACTGACCTGCCAATCTTCATGCTCAATTGTCAGGAAATCGACTGATCCTTTTTCAGGATTCACAACCAGCGATTTGACACTCCCAATTTCAACTCCATCAGCGATACTAATAATCGGCAAACCTAAAATTTCAGCACTCTTCTTCATACTACTGCACCTATTCCCTTCCATGTAACATCTCTTGTTTTATGATATTCTTCCATGCGATTTCTTTATAGTCATTCAATTCACTCTTCAGCGCGTGATAAGACATAAATCTATCTTCCAATTTCTCTATGAAAACCTTCATCTTTCTGTATTCCTTTGATTCATGATAGCGCTGAATCAATTGCTGCGAGAGAACATAGTAATCCCGGTCATGAAGGTCAGGGTGTAAATACTGCCCTGCTAACTCTTCAAATTCGGCAAGTGACATTTTGTTTCGGAAGTAAGACAGTTCTTCTGCTATGGTATGGATGACCATTGTCTGCAACTGGTCCTTCTTTTGTGGCTCCTGATCAGCAAAGGTTTCATCTCCTATGCTCTCATCAACCGGATTCAGATTAGACTTCTCTGATGCAGCCTGCATTTCGGCTGCTTCCAGTAAAACTGAATCTTGTTCCTCTTCTTGCTGATGACCTTGTTTCAGTGGTGCTTCGGAAAGCAGCACTTCACTTGTCTCTTCAGATACCTCTTCACTCGCTGTCTTTATCTCTGTCATGTCTTCTTCTTCAATTTCTTCTTCCATTGTTTCTCGAGTTTCTTCTATCTCTTCTTCCAACGTAGTCAGTTCTTCTATAAACGAATCGGTATCATCGACTGTCTGACCTGTCATTAAGAATTCGGCCTCTATCTCAGACAATTCCCCAAGTGCCGTTTCCTCAGGTTCCTTCACAGCTTCGGGTTGGTTAGTATCTTCAGGGAGAGTTCCTTCCTGAAGTTTCAAATGAGATTGAGCTGTCTCATCGTTCGTTCGATCAATCATTGCTTCAATCTCACTAAGCTCCTCTTCAACACCCGGTTCCTCCACTACTTTTAGTGGGGAAGTACCTTCCGAGAGAATCTCGTCTTCAATGTCCAAATCAGATTGGTCCGTTTCATCCGCTCTATCAATCAATAATTCGATTTCACTCAGTTCCTCATTCTCTTGTGATTCATCATCTAATTCAGAGTCTTCAATACTAGCGGTTAGTGTCAGCTCCTCTAGCGGCTCATCAGAAGAAACATTCGTTTCATCCTGTTCTGTAATATGTACGGATTCTGACCCTTCCCATTTTTCATGTTGTATCAGCATTTCAATTTCACTTAGCTCTTCTTCATCAGGATGCTGGGGTGAAGCCTCTTCCTCAATACTTTCTTCTTTATCTTCACTGTATTGTCTGGAGTTTTCTTCTACTTCAGGCATAAATGCTTCTTCCGAAGAATCACCTAAGGTGCTTTCTGCATCCGTTAGCAAGGGGATTTCTTCCAGGTCTTCATTGATGAATTCAACTTTTGTCTCATTTCCAGATTGTGCAAGTGACGCTTCTGGAGCTATTTCCTGTTTTTCTTCAAGATGGCTTTGGGCAAACTCTTGTTGTTCTTCAGTTGCCGTAAAAAGAATTCTCTCAGTTCTTTCTTCTTCGCCATCAGCACCTGCATTGCTATTTCTATCCTGCACACCTTCTTCTGCAAGCAAAAGAGGGCCAAAACGATTTCCGATCATCACGGAAGATACAAGTACTAAAATGAATAATATAATGGCAACCAGCAAAAGTGGATATTGATTATTGGCAAGCAAACCCAAAAGAGAGATCAGAAGCCCTCCCCCTGCTATCAGAACCTTTCCTTTTCTGGATATCTCGCCAGGCATGAAATACAGGACAGGCAGCAATAAAACAAATGCTATTAATGCAAAAATATATTCCTCCATTTTTTCACTCCCTTCAGCAAGTGATAATTTTCTATGAAATTAGTACTACTTCTACATTATTCGACTCTTAGTTATTGTATAATAAACTTAGGCATTTTGAAAGAAGGTGACGGAATGAAACTGTCAAATATCTTCAGAAATAACCAAGGTTTAACACTAATTGAGGTTTTAGTCTCAGTAACCATATTGAGCACCGTGCTATTAGTCTTTTTGAATTTTTTCTTTCAGGCAGGTACATATACGAATATGAATCAAAAGAAGACAGTGGCCGTCAATGTCGCCAGGAACGCCTTGATGCATATGGAGAGCCAAAGTTTTCTTGAAGTTAAAAGAGAGTTTTTCGAAGTGAATGAAGGAACTGCTTCTCCTGATGATCATTTCTTGAAACTGAAACTATGTGATGATATTAGCTATGAGACTTTTAGAACTGAAGAAATTCCCCCTGTTACTTGTGAAGATATCCCTATTAATGGAACTTCCTATAAAGTGACCATAAAGTCCGAAGAAGTTTCTCCTTCCAACAAGGAAGAGTTAAAATACTATATACCGATCGTGGCAGAAGTGAGGTGGACTGCAAATGATAAGGAATTCGATACAACGGTTGACGGAACGGTCAAAAGCGAAGACATACGATGAAGAAGGCTTCACACTCATTGAGCTGCTTCTTACATTAGCCATTTCAGCCATCCTGCTTCCCGTCATATACGGGACCTTTTTAACAGGATATAAGATTTATGAAAAGGTCAGCATAGAAGGTCAGCTAAGGGAAGATGCGGATTATGTTTCGGCCATGCTGATGAATTCCCTGTATTCGACACCTTTTGACTATGTAGATGAATGCGAGGACGAAGATAACTGCCTTATCTTCGTCGATAATATTGAGACTGCTCAAAACCCATACAATCCTGAAGTCATAGATCAGGACAAAAAGAGAGAGCCCGACAAGACAGAATCATTTAAAATTAAATTAATAGATAAAAACGGAAAACAAGTGTGGGATACCGGTACAGGCACTATCGAGACACCTTCTGATTTTAGGGACTCCACTATTATGTTTACCTGTTCAAATCCTCATCAAGACAACTTTGGTGATGAGGTCCCCAAAGATGAAAAGTGTACAAATGCTATTATTAAACTGAACTTTTTCATAGCTCATGAAAATGAGAATCGTGACGAACAGCTTAATCTGCAAAGCCAGTTTGGGTTTTAATTATGTCTTTCTTCTCTATAAGAAATAGGAAAAGAGTCCGCGAAAAGGAGGGACGCCCATGGTAACTAATCAAAAAGGAAATACCTTGATCACCGTGATGATCACCTCCCTTGTTATTATCACAATCGGGATGGCGATTCTCTCTGCATCCATTGGAGGAGCAAAGCGAACCGAAGTAAGAGAAACGGATATCGATATTACTTATGACGGGTTACGACTGATCGATGAGATGACAGCTGACCTTTCTACCCGTCTGGCTCAAGACAGTTTCAAAATTAAAGACTTATCTCCAATAGACTTAAGTTCAAAGCTGACAACATACTTCTCTTCTCAGATAAATTCTGCCCAATTCGGTGAGAGCATTTCCTGCGTTAATGTTGTCGATGTGACAGGGAATAGTCCAAAGTATCTCATTTCAGGCACTGATAACCAGTGTCTTGGCAGCGGTCTTGCGGATCTTAAAACCTTTAACATTAACACCTCCCTTCAACTGACCAGAATCCTTGACTTTGTTGTAACAGTCAAAACACCGGATGGCCAGCAGGGAAAGGTGAATAGAACGGTAAGGAAAAGAGTCATTCTATCCCCTCTGCCAGGATTCCTGAAATATGCCGCAGGAGCAGGGAACCAAACCATCCTGAATGGTTCTCCCAATATTGCAGGGAACGTGTTTGGCAAAAAAATAGTTATAGACAAAAACGCTCATTATCAGCTGATGGATGGAGACGAGGAGCAAATCGAAACTCCTTATTCATCAATCTTTGGCGATATTTATATCGATTCATCAGAATCAGACTATAAGGCGGTTATGAACTACCTGACAGCTGATAAGTTTTATCATCAGAGGCTGCCGCAGCTTAAGAACGACAGCCAATTCGCTTCAGTGAAATTCGAAGAGACTTTCTTAGAAAGAATTAATGAGATTCAGCAGGACCAAGGTTTTGTGCAGACCCCTTCTTTAGAGAACCTTTCTCAGCAATTAGAGCAGTCCATCAAGCAGACATATTCTTTTAACACGCTGAATCTGCCAGACGTGCTAAGTAATCCTTTGGATGAAATTGAAAGCGAGCTGGACTCTGTTCTTGATCAGGAGATGTTCAATGAGGTAAATAACCTGAGCTATAAACTTATCGACGTCAGCTTAGCTTCTACTATTCAAGTGCCGGGTGATCTTGTCATATCAAGTGTATCTTCCATTCTTAACTTTCCTGGTAAAATCATTTCGGATGGAGATATCTACATTATTGGAAATAAATCCATCACCTTAAATGATATTATCGCTACAGGAGATATAAATCTGATCAACTTAGGTGAAGACATTGAAGTTACAGGCAATATCATTTCCGCTGGAGATATCAATATCCAGAGCAACAGCGGGTTTTCATTTGAGAATGACAGTCAAACACCAGGTTACATGCTGGCAGGAAAATCAATGAAGATTGAATCCCTTGACAGTACGTCGAACATAATCGGAAACCTCTTTGCTGCGGAAAATCTATTAATTCAAGGCAACAGCAATGAAGGAAGCAATCCAGAGGATGATGAAGTGATCTTTGATTCTGTCATTTATACCGGAAAAGAAGCTTTCATATCCAATTTGAATATTTCAGGCAGCGAGGAAAACACAAAACAGCTTATTCTTCTATCTGGTGAAAAACTGACAATGACCAGGATGAACGAGTATAAAAATTTCAATCCAAGTGATGAAGATGAGAACTTTGATGGGAAAATCCCAAACACAACGATCAAGCCTTTAAAAGCCTTTTTCTATACTAATACTGAAGCAGAACTTTACGGTGTTGGTTCGCTATTTCATATAGATGGCGGGGTCTTTGCTAACGATACTCTTAGAATTAACGCTATTAGAGGAGATATTAGCTCTATTCAGGAAGCAGATCTTTATTCTACGAAGATTGACCAGGATAACCACTACTCGCGCTTCAATATCAACTACAACCGTGATATCCTGCTTCAGAAAATAGATGCGCTGCCAAAGACAGATTTTTTGTCGCTGTTTAGTGATGAAATATCAGTTCAGTAATTAGAAAAATAGATTTTGTGAAGAGAGATTGGCAAAGTTTATTATCACCTAAAAAACCGTCCACAGCTGGACGGTTTTTTTAATGAATTGCTCCTGTTTTTGGCAAAACAAAGGCGGCGAAACCATTTAAGATTTCGCCACCTTTTTGGTTCTGCTTTTATTTCGTTACTTGGTAGATGTTATTAATGGATGCATTGATATTTACCATCTTCCATCAATATATGGATTATCGTCTCCGCCCTCTTCAGGAGTAACCACTTCAAACACTGCTGAATCGGTAATAGATTCATCTTCTTCAGCAGTTACTGTAACCGTAGTAAAGCCGAGCTCTTCTGTCCTGATATACCACTTTCCATCTATTTCAACCGCTGAGATAGCTCCAGATGAAGACACTGTCTCCGCCACCTCTTGGTTAGTGGCATTAGATGGGTTGAAAATCAGGAAAGCCTCGATTGGTATGTCCTTATCATTCAAAGGCAAATTGATTTTTGCCTGCTTGAATCGAATTTCTTCAAGTGCAACATAAGGGTCAATAACCGTGACAGGAACCGAAATACTTGCTTGGGAACCTTTTGCATTTATGATCAAATAATCTTGGCCTGGTGTCACTCCAAGAATTCTGTGGGTGACCTTCCCTCCGGATTTTTCTTCAGAATATCTGGCAATAGTATCATTGCCTTTTTCTAATGTTACATCAAAATTTTTGTTCGGTGCATCGAAAGGTTCCATGTCAATCTGCAGTTCAATTGATTCTCCGACCTTCAATTCAATCGGGTTTGGTGATACTTTTATGGATTTTACTTTCTTCACAATATTTATTAGTTGAGAAACTGGCTCTTCGTTCAAGGTAAATCCTCCTGCAGTTCTTACCTTTACTTCCACTTCACCAGTTAATGAATCTAAAAGATCAATAGTGTCAGCAAGACCAAAGGACTTCCACTGAGTAGTACCTTCATCAGAAATAATCTGATACTCATAGGTTACATTTTCCCCGCCAACCCGTTTAGTTACGTTAAAAGAGGCAGGTCCCTCGGTCTCTTCCTTATTTGAGAGTACTTTACCGGTATTAGTTTCAAACACCTCAAAGTCTGTTTTCAGGTAGACATCATGAACCGAATTATCGCTGTAGTGCACCCTGATTGTATTGCCGTCCCTCAGCTCGAGCCCTTTCACAGGCAGTGTCTTAGGGGTGGTTTCCGCCTTAACTTCATTAGTAGAATCTTTCTTCTTTATCAGATTTCCATTATGATCCCCAATATAGGTGGTGTCATCTGTCATGCCATTCAGAATGACCTGAAGGCCGATATAACCTGAATGCGAAGTAAGAGTATGGCTCTGGCTGCTGAAGTTTGAGTCATTATAGTGAATTGTTGCCATAGGCATTTTCACTAATGACATGGCAAAATCCGCTTGCAGAACAGCTTTCATGTTCAGTAGAGAAGGAGAGAATACATTTCCGTTATAAGTAATCGTTTTCCCTGGCCTGATTTCCAGTACTCTTTGGCCATTTTGTGTGGTTTCTCTAACAGTAGATCCGGAAAGCGATCCGTTTATCCTTGTCTGGAGAGTAGAACTTTTCAGGCTGATTCCATCAGGCAATGGCTGTATGATTTTTATATCCTGTAAGGCACCTGTTCTATTCGCTTGCAGAACTGCGGAAGGAGTTATATCATACTCTATCGAAAATTGGTTATGCTCATTGTTCTGCATTCCCATTTTTACAAGATTTTCTGGAGCATGGTATTGATTCCCGTTTATTGTTACAGCGCTATCGAATTTAGGAGCTGCTTCCTCCACAATATTGACTGTAACGTTATCATGCGTTACAGTTGGCATGGAATTACCGTCAAAGTCTTTATGAATGAGTTTAATGTTATCAAAAACATATTGTCCCTTCTGGGTAAACTGCAACGGCAGGCTCAGCTGCATGTTTGCCGGAGAAGGACTTTTACCAATAGGATAAGTGAACTTGTACTTCATGTGAACGACATTTTCATCATCAATATAAGCATCAGAATTCGGTGCAAGCTTTACTTTTCCATTGAATTTGTTTAAGTCAATTTGTACTTCCCCTTCTACGGAAGGAGAATTGAACTCTTTCGAAATATCCGTAAATACATTTGAAAGGCTGTTTGGATTTGCCTGAATGGCTCTTCCGCCTGTTTTATTAGACATCGATTCTAGCAATTGATAATTCACTTCACCTGGCTGGGCGAATGCGACGCTGTACATGGTCACATCATTTCTGCCAAGCTTTTCCGCAGATAGTACAGCATGATGCTGAACGAAGTTTTGTACGCTATTGTATGTGTAATTTTTGTTACCTACAGTAGCTGTACCATTTGTATACAATGAATACTCTTTGCCTTGATACTTAAGAGAAGTAGGTTCTCCATCTGTAAGGAAAATAATGTACCGCTTCGAATCCCTCATTTCAAATTTTCCGAGTGCGTATTCAAGGGATTGCGTGTAGTTTGTTCCTCCATTACTAATTTCAAGATATTCCTTTACCCAATCATAATAATATCCTCTACTATAACGAACCCAGTCATAATATCCATAATCAAGATTTTCGGCAATCTCAGAAATGCCAGTCAATCCAGTCACAGGATTAACAGTTCGTCCATTAACGTTTTTATAACTCACATCACTATCAAAAGGAACAAAAAAGTATTTATCCCCACTTTGTTTATTCTGCTCAAAGAATTTAAGAGACTCTTTCAACGCGTTTTCCGCACTGGTTGCTTTTTTGACGCCTCCATATGTATCTTTCATCGATCCCGAAGTATCATGTACAAACACGACATCAATCGGCTTTCTCTCTTCATTGGTGGCTTGTCCCCTCGGTGTCAGCTCAATATCCAGCCGACCCTGGGCGTCTCCATTTTGGGGCTTTACGTATTCAGTAGAGCTCGGCTGTACCGAAAATTCAATTGAAGGCTGTCCTGATGCATTTGCAAAGGAGGTATGTATCATGAAACTGAATATAATTGTAAAAATGACTGCTGCAGAAAACCTCTTCTTCAAACCCTTCCCTCCTATTTGTCATTAATTGTCAATATTTCTTGTAAAATTACTACTTATCTACTATTATAGCAACCTATACCCTCTTTATATAGACCAAAGTACTAGATTCGATAAAAATTTACACATTAAAAAGCGGAAAGGCCCCGCTCAGCGGCGTACGGACTGTACCAGCCCCGCATTGAGATAAAGGAATCACGAAGAACGAAGTGATTCGATGATGACTTATCTTATAAAGTGGAGAGGTCCCGCTTAGCGGCGTACAGATTTTAGGGCTCTCGTATGAGATAAAGGAATCACAACGAACAAAGTGAGTTGATGATGACTTATCGCAAGGAGAGAGACCGAAATCTGCTAGCCGTTGGGACCTCGAAACCTGGATTCGCAAAGGAGGGGATGGGCAGTACGCTAGCCGCTGGGGCCTTGGAGCTGGATTGATAAAAAGCGCAAGCGCCCCGTTTAGCCCCGACAGGCAAATGTTCCCCGGAGAAAAAAAGGCGGTCTTTCCTTTTATTCTCCGGGGGTTATTTGACCCAGAGGGGCTTGACGCTGAAGCCAGATTCAGCCCCCTCCTAATTTCCAATCTAACTTTCTTATCTCATAAGAAAAACCCCGCATAATAAAACGGGGTCAAGAAGACTTCACATATTCAGCCACTCTGTTTCTACCAGCTTGTTTCGCACCTGTGTAGAGAGCCCTGTCTGCATGCCTGATTAAAGACATGCTGTCATCGGCATCTATCGGAGCAGCAGCCAAGCCAATACTCGCAGTAATATTAAGCTGTATTGCTTTTCTCTCAGCTTCAAGATTGCTATGTAAAATAAACGGTTTGTCCGCAATCGTTCTTCTTGTTATCTCGGCAATAAGAAAAGCATCCTCCTTGGTCGTATCAGGAAGCAGGATGATGAATTCCTCACCGCCGTAACGGGCAACAGTTCCCTCATCTCCAATAAGTGTTTCCAACCGTCTTGCCAATTCAAACAGAATTTCATTACCGCTCTGATGTCCATAGTTATCATTAACAGATTTAAAATGGTCTATGTCGAGCATGATTAAGGATAAACTAGCTCTTTCGCCGTTCTGTAATGATGTAAATTCATTAGACAGCAGGTTTTCAAAATAACGGTAATTGTAGAGCTTGGTCAATGCACATCGCTCACTGCTTCGTTTGGTTGCTTCATAATGGCGGGCATTTGCAATGGCAACTCCAAGATAAGAGCACAGGATGTCCACAATCATCAGCTGATATTTTCGGTAAGCTCTTTTTTTGGAAGAAGCAAGAAGCAGGACACCCCTCACCTTTTGACTCCTGACAATCGGAACCGAAAGCACGCTTTCCACATTTTCCGGCATAAATCCTTTTACTACCTCAGCCCAGTCTGACTTATTGTGGTACAGCGCAGACTTTCCTGTCGCCCATACAATCCCGCTGATTCCTTCATTCTTCTTCAATGGCGGAAGGTTGACAGATTTATTTTCATTATTTTCCACTCTTCGGAGAAGGACCAGCTCATCACCTTTCACATCCAGGATGTAGGCATACTCAACAGGAAGAGTCTGAAGAATTTTATCAAGAAATAATTGCAGCACTTCATTTACCTGGAGACTTTCAGTAAGCTGATGTCCTATTTCCACTGATTTCTGCAGATACTGGTTAATCTGTTCTGAAGAATTATACAGCCTAAGTATCATGGCACCTGTGAGAAATGGCAAGCCAATGAGGAAAAGCGCGATAGGACCGATTTGATATTCTAGATAAAAAAGACCGAGGCCCATCGGAAACATGAGCAGCATGGCAGAAAAGTCCCACTTGAGATCTTCGCCAAAAAGCTTGAATTTTTTACTAAGAAAAGCATAAAAAGCAATCAAAAGCACCTGGTTCAATAGAATCGAAGAAACCTGGTAAACAAGGGCCGGAATGAACAGAGCTTCTACTGAAGAATATCCGATCGTCCCTCCGATAGCAAAGTAAACCACCCCGCTGAATACAGACATCAAGAAGAACATGATGGAGTTCCACGGTACACGATAAAAGTCTTTCTTCCCAATACGCAGCCGGATCATATAGGAAAAAATCGACACTTGAAGCAGAATCACTTCAAAGAAGAGGCCGAATTTCAGAAATGCTGCCAAGGACACCCATTGAATAAGCAAAATCGGCAGGCCGTTGATGATAATCGGCATAATCGAAATAATGATGGCAAAAAGAATAAACGCCGACATACTGAGTACATCAGCGTTCACAGGGGGGAAGTGCTGATAGGTAAAGTAAATGCCTGCTGGCACCAACATAGCCCACACTATCCATACTATAATTTCCTGCGTTCTGCTAATACCCAACAGTAATCCCCTCCTATTCACCAAACATTCTATTAAACACTTTTCATTTTTATAATAGCTCAATAAAGAATTTAGTTAAAAAGTCACAAGTTTATGAATATTTTATCAAACTATCTCAAAAAAGTCATGAAAAATTTACAAATATCTTCAAGAGCTTAGAATTTCCAGTCTGACAGCGGAAAGGAAATAGAGTGAACCGGTAACAATCAGTATGTCTTCCTCTTCAGCAGATTTTTTAAATTCTGCAAGATAATTACTCCAATCTCTTGCGACATGGTGATTATCTAAGAGAAAGTATCTTTCGAGCTCTTCTGGAGATGCTGCTCTTGGAAAATCAAACGTAGTCAGTGCGATGTCAGCAACTTGTTTTTCCAAATCCCTCACAACAGATTGCAGGTCCTTATCCTTCAAGGCGGCAAATAAAATATGAACGTTTTTCTCTTTAAACCTTGATTTGATGGTGTTGATAAGGGACTGCATCCCTTCCCGATTGTGAGCACCATCAAGGTATATGGAAGGCGTTTCACTCACCTTATCCATCCTTCCCGGCCAGTAAGCAGAAGCCAAGCCCTGTTCGATTGCCTTTTCTTCAATTTTATAGAAATATCTTTCTACTAATAGATCTGCAGCTTTCACAGCCAATGCAGCGTTTTCTGTTTGATGCCTGCCGATCATTTCAATTTCATACGTTCTTTTCCCCGCTGTGCCGAAGTAGTCAAAAGCCTCTCCATCCCGGGAAGGTTCCTTATAAGCTGTTTTAAAGTCTCGATTCAATAAGAAGAGATCAGATTTCTGTTCTTCTGCTTTTAAAATGATTACGCTTTGTGCATCAGGTTGAGAGGCTGCCGATACGACCGGCTTTCCTTCTTTGATAATCCCGGCTTTTTCAAATGCAATATCACTAATGGTATCACCTAGAAATTGAGTATGATCCAACCCGATGTTTGTGATAATAGAGAGCATCGGATCAATGACATTGGTGGAATCCAAACGGCCGCCCAGCCCCACTTCAAAAAGGACAATAGAAACGCGCTTTACTCTGGCAAAGTAATACAGTGCCATACAGGTAATCACTTCAAATTCAGAAGGCCCTCCCAGCTCGGTTTCCTCAAGTTCCTCTGCCAACGGAACGATGACATTCACCAGCTCAACAATCTCTTCGTCTGAAATAGGCTTGCCGTTCACGGAGATTCTTTCATTGAATACTTCTAAATAAGGTGAGGTGAAGGTTCCAGTATCATAACCGGATGCTTCCAATATATTGCGCAAGAATGTGAGCGTAGACCCTTTCCCATTCGTTCCCCCAATATGGACAGCTTTTAATTCTTGTTCCGGGTGATCAAGCTTCTTCATCAGCCATTCCATCCGACTCAAACCAGGCTTAATGCCGAGTCTTAACCGGGAATGAATCCAGTCGACCGCTTCATCATATGTATAGATCACATTTATCACTCCTATTCTAGAGGCATTTTACTAGTATCACTATTGTAAATTTCTTATTAAACTCTGGATTCAAACATTTGCCCCTCTGCATAATTGACTATTTGTGCCTGGTACCACATTAATGCTCATTACCTGACAACAACCTATCCAAAAGCGGGACTGCCCCGAAGAAGCAATGAATACTCCCCCTGGTCAGTCCCGATGATAGTTATAACTTATTGGCCTTTCAATTCCTGGATGCGGGCCTGAACTGTGCTGCGTTTTTCAAGATAATCCGCCTCTTTGGCGCGCTCTTCATCTACTACTTTCTGGGGAGCTTTGCCGACGAATTTCTCGTTGTTCAACTTGCCTTGTACCCTTGCTACCTCTTTGTTCCACTTCTCATATTCTTTTTCCAAGCGGGCGATCTCTTCGTCGATATTGATCAGTCCCTCTAATGGAAGATAAAGTTCTACCCCTGTTGCTACAGCGGTCATCGCTTTATCCGGCGCTTCAATATCCTTTGAAATGATCATCTCTTCTGGATTACAGAAACGTTCAATATAAGCTTTGTTCTTTTGTAGTGTAGAAAGTGCTCCATCATCCTTCGCTTTAAGAAGCAATTTGATTTGCTTGCTTAACGGCGTGTTCACTTCTGCACGGATATTACGCACAGAGCGGATGATTTCTACAAGAAGCTTCATTTCCTCGGCAGCTGTTTTGTCTGTGAAATCCGCTTTCACTGACGGCCATGCAGCAGTCGTGATGGATTCGCCTTGATGCGGCAGGTTCTGCCATATTTCCTCGGTAATAAACGGCATGAACGGATGAAGAAGTCTCATTGTGTTATCAAGAACGTATGCCAAGATTGATCTTGTCGTCTTCTTGGCTGCTTCATCTTCTCCATACAGCGGGAGCTTCGCCATTTCGATATACCAGTCACAGAAGTCATCCCAAATGAAGTTGTAAAGAATGCGGCCAACTTCACCGAATTCATAGCGGTCAGCCAATTTCGTTACTGTTTCTATTGTTTCGTTCAATCTCGTCAGGATCCATTTATCAGCAACTGATTTTTCACCTGTTAGATCGATTTCTTCGTATGTTAATCCATCCATATTCATAAGCGCGAATCTAGAAGCATTCCAGATCTTGTTAGCAAAGTTCCAGATAGATTCCACTTTCTCCGTTGAATAACGAAGGTCCTGTCCCGGAGAACTTCCAGTGGAAAGCATGTATCTCAAAGCATCTGCGCCATACTGTTCGATTACTTCCATCGGATCAACACCGTTTCCAAGGGACTTACTCATTTTGCGGCCGTCCTCGGCTCTTACCAGACCATGAATGAGAACGTCCTTGAACGGGCGTGTTCCTGTAAATTCAAGTCCTTGGAAAATCATTCTCGAAACCCAGAAACCAATAATGTCATAGCCTGTTACAAGAGCATCTGTCGGATAGAAGCGTTTGAAGTCTTCCGCTTCTGTATTCGGCCAGCCCATTGTGGAGAATGGCCATAGAGCTGAACTAAACCATGTGTCCAGGACATCTTCTTCCTGTTTCCAGTTTTCGATATCAGCTGGTTCCTCTTTTCCAACATGAATTTCCCCTGTTTCTTTATGGTACCAGGCCGGAATTCGATGTCCCCACCACAGCTGACGGGAAATGCACCAATCACGTGTATTTTCCATCCAGCGCAGGTAGGAGGTTTCAAAGCGGTCAGGAACGAAATTAACCTTTTCCTCAGCTCCCTGCAGGTCGATCGCTTTATCTGCAAGAGGCTGCATTTTAACAAACCACTGAGTGGAAAGGTATGGTTCTACGACTGCACCACTTCGTTCTGAATGTCCAACTGAGTGCATGTGTTCCTCAATCTTGAAAAGAACACCCGACTCCTGAAGGTCTTTGACGATTTGCTTACGGCATGCGAACCGGTCCATACCTTTATACTTACCTGCTTTGTCATTCATCGATCCGTCTTCGTTCATCACAAGGATGCGCTCAAGATCGTGGCGGTTTCCAATTTCAAAGTCATTCGGGTCATGGGCAGGTGTAATTTTAACGGCACCTGAGCCAAATTCCATATCAACATAGTCATCGCCTACAATCGGGATTTCACGGCCAATAATCGGAAGTGTCACTTTTTTGCCGATAAGATGCTTGTATCTCTCATCTTCCGGATGTACTGCAACTGCTGTATCACCAAGCATTGTTTCTGGACGTGTCGTCGCAATTTCAATGTCACCGGATCCGTCTGTCAGTGGATATTTCATATGATAGAAAGCACCTCGAACATCCTGGTGAATTACTTCTATATCGGAAAGAGCTGTCTTGGTTGCTGGGTCCCAGTTGATGATATATTCACCACGATAAATCAGCCCTTTCTCATATAGTTTGACGAATACTTCATTAACCGCTTCTGATAGACCTTCGTCAAGCGTGAAGCGTTCTCTGCTGTAATCAAGGCCAAGCCCCAGCTTCGACCATTGCTGGCGGATATGCTTGGCGTATTCCTCTTTCCATTTCCATGTTTCTTCAAGGAATTTTTCCCGGCCGAGGTCATAGCGGGTCGTTCCCTCATTGCGAAGCTTCTCTTCTACCTTCGCTTGTGTTGCAATTCCTGCATGGTCCATGCCCGGAAGCCATAGTACATCATAGCCCTGCATCCGTTTCATTCTTGTCAGGATATCTTGCAGGGTCGTATCCCATGCGTGGCCCAAGTGAAGTTTCCCGGTTACGTTGGGCGGCGGGATGACAATCGTGTAAGGTTCCTTTTCCTTATCATTTTTAGCTTCAAAAAACTTGCCCTCCAGCCACCACTGATAACGGCCGCTTTCAATGGATTGCGGATCATACTTGGTCGGCATGCTGATTTCATTGTTTTCCATGATTACTTCCTCCTTAGAGATGATATTATGTGGTTTTCTCTGAAAAATAAAAAAACTCCACTCGTCTAAAAGGACGAGGGAGCTGATTCGCGGTACCACCTTTTTACACAGGCTCATAGAACAAACCTGGCACTTCATTGAGATAACGGCTTTAAACCGGATTCCGCTACTGCTCTTTCACGGAACCTGCTCAAGGGCGACTTTCCTTTGTCTTGGCCTGAGAAATCTTTCAGCAGATGATTTCCCTCTCTGTAGGCGAGTTTCAAAGTACTACTCCCTTTCTTCGCATTTGAAGCATATATTCTATTATTCAATATAGTATCGGATTTTAAATCTATTCGTCAATCATTATCGCCCATTTTTTAAAAAATAATGCAAAAAAATTTACGGACAAATGCGGAACTAAAAAAAGCATAGAAACATAGAATAGAATAAACGCGATCAGGAGGGAAATCAATGAGGAAAAAATATAATCCCTATGTACTGCCTCCTTGGCTTCGTACGTGCCGAAATGTATGTCAGCAATTCAGTATCCCATTCTGTGTGTTCCAAGGAATCCGCACCATTCTCATCCCAACCACCTTTGATGTACTTCTGCTGGCAATATTCATCGGGCTGGCACTTGCCTTTTATTTTGAATGGTTATAAAAGGCTTTTTTTGCTTAAAATGTTTCGAAAAATCTCAAGGACCGGATCCTCACCCTTGATACTAGGTTTTTCTCTCTAAAAAAGCAGCTCTTTTCTTTCTTGCTTACCAGTGTATTTCTAGTAAATTAGGGGTTATTTTTTCGAAATTCATATAAAATAGCAACAAATTTTAAGAAAAGAGCATTATAAAAAGGAGCTTCTCCCCGCTATGAGGATGAAGCTCCTTCTTGTGCTTGCTGCTGCTCTTCTTTTTTGCGCTGTTCCCGCTCTTCCCACTTCATGACTATATACTCGGTATTTTTGAGGAGCCAGTAATGCTGCTGAAGTTTCCGCAAAAATTTTATCTCATTTCGTTTGTTCTTTGGTGTGTCATGATATTTCTTCACAATTGATATCAATCCGCTTGGATAGGCAAGGTAACTAAGAAATAATAATTTTTCTTCACTTCTTAGTGAGAAGTGACTGCAGTAAGTCATCAGCCAGTCAAAACATTCATCATAAGCTTTAGGATAAGTTTTAAGCGTACGAGACAAGAATGGAAGCAGGTCATGAATCGGTGACGCAATTCTTGTTTGTTCAAAGTTGGAAAAAAATCCTGATCCCCTATCGTCATAGAGAAAATGTTCTGATGAAATTTTCCCATGAACCACCACACTTCTTACCTTTTCCATGTCCTTTGATTCCTCATACCAGCTGTCAAATTTCTTCCTGGAGAACTTCAGTGCCTGTGATGTATCGGCATAGTACATACAGTAAGACAGCTGAAAAGGAGACATATACCACTCCTTCTCACACAGCTCAATATATTCCTCAAGGAAATTTTGCTCTTTCTCCCACCTGCTGTTCACTGTTTCATAATGTTCTTCACGTTCCTCTTTCCTTATCTTCTGTTCTTTGGAAGAGAGGGTATGAAGCCTCGCCAGTTCACGAAAAAGCGACTGATGCCTTTCAAACCGGTTCTCTTTCACCTCATTTGCCAGCCACGGCATTACATAATACAGGTCATTGTCCTGCCAAACAGCATACCTTCCATCCAGCGTCGGATAAATTGGGACAATTCGGTGGTACCCCGACTGAAAAAGATGCTGAACGTTACGAACAAAATCAACCCCTGTTCCGGCCTTGATTTTTTTAACAGCGAGAGTTCCTTTTTCCGTATACACCTTCTTCACTTTGCCAAAATTCTCCGCAAAATGTGGTTGAACACCATAAGCCTTCAAAACAGCCGTTAAATTTTGGTCTATAGCCATTCCCTTCACCTGCTTTATTTTTCTCCGGTATTCTGTCACTTTATATGGGATTGAGCTGCAATTTACGAAATCCAAATTGTGATGCTACCCTAAAAAGACAGAAGAGCAAGGAAAAACCCTTGCTCACCACTTCCTAATTTTTCAGAACAGCTTCTTGGGGAATATATAAAACCTGGCCTTCTGATACATCCTGATTGGCCTCCAGGTGATTAACACGCAGCAATTGAGGAATTGATAAGTCATATTTATCCGCAATCAATTCAAGTGTTTCTCCTTCCTGGACAATACAGACTTTCATTTTCGCTGCTCTTCCTTCATCTTTACGAGCAAAGAAATCAGTCAATGAAATACTTTCATATTTTTTCTTGAAGAGCGGCTTTTTCTTTACTGCCTTTTCCTCAGGGGAGCTGCTTTCTTCTTCATACATCAACGAAGAAGATTCCTCTTCCTCAACCTCTAGTACTGGCTCTTCTGCCTGTTCTTCTTCAAACTCAACAACCTGTTCTCCTCTTGCATACTGCATTTCTTCTTCCCCATCATAAGAAAATACGGGAGGAGTTTCTTGTTTTGCTTCATAGGAAATGGGTATGACCACTTCTTCCTCTTCTTCTGGAGCCTTTCTTCCCTCTACACTAAACGGCTCGTAAAGATTTTCTTCCTCAGCACTGTCTTCTTCGTAGTGAACTTCCGTCTCTGTTTCTTCCTGGGCTCCCTCTTCCTCTCTAGGATGCTCGTATTCTACCTCTTCCAGTTCTTCGCAGGAATTCTCTTCCTCTGTTTGCTGTAAAACTTCAGCCGCAGAAGATGATCGGTAAACTGGTTCAATCACCTGGTCTTCAGCGAGTTCAATCGATGTATGAACCTGCTGTTCACCATATATGCCTGAGATAGTTAAATCCGCATTCAATTTCAAACAAGCATTCTCCGGAACAACATAATCAAAAGAATCAACATAAACATCGATTTCATCCAGATTGGCTATCCTGTTCTTAGGAATCGTTACATCTACAGGGAAGCTGTGTGCAAACTCGCATTCTCCTTTTTCTCTGAATTCCACACGCTGAACATACTTTCCGTTATGTTGAAAGTCATACCAATTATCCGGTTCTTCTTCGACCTGAGAACCTGAAGGCAAATACTCACCTGTCAAATCCAGTGTTCCCCGAATCAATACATATTGTTCCTGCTCTTGGATCGTTATATGAGGATCTAAAGAGATGGAAAGCAATTCTTCTACTTCCTGTCCTTTTTTAAACCAAACAGCTTCTTCCAAAGAAAACCGCAAACACGATTGTTGTTCTTGTGACAAAGAAAACTCCTCCTTTCAATTCCGTTACAAGGTATATCAATGTCATTATCAACTTATGAAGTGGTTAGTAAGAATATGAATTGATTTTTTAAAAAACCCTATAGGTAAGGCTGTTTTTGTAAATATTGTTGCTATTTAAAGAGAGTAGTTGATTTCTGCGAGAGGATCTTTATACATGTGTTGAGGGAAAAGCACCTGCTCATGTCCGAAGCTGCTGGGGTTATAACATGTCTTGTTGAAAATCACTCACTCGTGTCCGAAGCTGCCAGGGCTTCATACACGTCTTGTTGAAAAATCACTCACTCATGTCCGAAGCCGCCGGGACTTCATACACGTCTTGATGAAAAAGCACTCACTCGTGTACGAAGTTGCTGACACTTTATACATATCTTGTTGAAAAATCACTCACTCATGTCTGAAGTTGCTGGCACTTCATACATATCTTGATGAAAAACACTTACTCATGTCCGAAGCTGCCGGGGCTTCATACACGTCTTGATGAAAAAGCACCTGCTCATGTCCGAAGCTGCAAAATCTTCATACATGTCTTGTTGAAAAATCACTCACTCCTGTACGAAGTTGCTGACACTTCATACATGTCTTGTTGCAAATGTACTCACTCATGTCCGAAGCCGCCGGGACTTCATACACGTCTTGATGAAAAATCACTCACTCGTGTCCAAAGCTGCAACGGCTTCATACACGTCTTGATGAAAAATCACTCACTCATGTCCGAAGCTGCCAGGACTTCATACATGTCTTGTATCTGGATTCAAAAACGCTGCCTAATTTCCAAACTAAGAGTTTTTTACAACAAAAAAAGACAAAGCCCGCTCGGCTTTGTCTTTACTATGTTATCCTTTAATTTTCTGAAAGGCTTTCTCTGCAGCTTGGATTGTTTTCTCGATGTCATCATCCGTATGCGCTGTGGAGAGGAACAGACCTTCAAATTGAGATGGCGGGAGGAATACCCCTTCGTTCGCCATTTCACGATAATAAGAAGAGAACAACTCAAGATCCGAGCTCTTCGCCCCCTCATAATTGGTTACTTCTTCATTCGTGAAGAAGATGCCAATCATAGAACCCGCACGGTTAATCGTATGCGGAATTCCAAACTTCTCAGCAGCTTCATGAAGGCCTTCTTCCAGTCTGTCGGCTTTTCGTTCAAACTCTTTGTAACTTTCAGGTGTGAGCTGGCTTAATGTTTCATAGCCTGCTGTCATGGCAAGCGGATTTCCTGACAGAGTGCCTGCCTGGTAGATAGGACCACTCGGAGCAATCTGTGCCATGATTTCTGCTTTACCGCCGTATGCTCCAACGGGAAGGCCCCCGCCAATGACTTTTCCAAGGCACGTTAAGTCAGGTGTAACACCATAATACCCTTGCGCACAATTGTAGCCGACCCGAAAACCTGTCATCACTTCATCAAAGATTAACAACGAGCCATTTTTCTCAGTGATTTCACGAAGAAACTCAAGGAATCCAGGCTGTGGAGGAACAACACCCATATTTCCTGCTACTGGTTCTACGATCAATCCAGCAATATCGTCTCCGAATTGTTCGAAAGCATATTCTAAGCTTTCTCTATCATTGTAAGGAACTGTGATTGTATTCTCGGCAACTCCTGCTGGAACTCCTGGACTGTCAGGCAATCCCAAAGTAGCAACTCCGGAACCAGCCTTAATCAGCAGCGAGTCACCGTGGCCGTGATAACAACCCTCAAATTTAATGATTTTGTTTCTCTCTGTATATCCTCTTGCAAGGCGAAGGGCACTCATCGTCGCTTCTGTACCTGAAGAAACCATGCGGACGATTTCTATAGAAGGTACACGTTCAATTACAAGCTGAGCAAGTTTGTTTTCAACTAAAGTCGGTGCTCCGAAGCTCGTCCCAAGTTCAGCCACTTCCTTGATTGACTGCACAACTCTTTCATTCGTGTGTCCCAGAATTAGCGGGCCCCAGGAAAGAACATAGTCGATGTATTCATTTCCGTCGATATCATAAATTTTGCTGCCTTTTCCTTTTTCCATAAAAATAGGATCCATATCAACTGATTTGAATGCACGGACTGGGCTGTTCACCCCGCCTGGCATTACTTTTACAGCTTCTTTAAAGGCCTGCTTGGATTGTTCATATGTGCGCATGATAAGTTCCTCCGTTTTCTTTAAATTTAGATATTTTCTTACTTTAGAAAATACACTTATTTAATTCTTACTGAGTACAGGTCTAAATCAGGCTATTACTCACCTTTTATCCAGGCTGCTGCATCTTTAGCTGCATATGTGATGATGAGGTCCGCTCCTGCTCTTTTCATGCTGGTCAGCTTCTCCATTACCATCGACTTTTCGTCTACCCAGCCATTTGCAGCTGCTGCTTTGATCATGGAGTATTCACCGCTGACATTGTAAGCTACGACTGGAGCATTGAATTCATCTTTAACGTCACGGATGATATCCAAGTAGGAAAGTGCAGGTTTGACGATCAAAAAATCTGCTCCTTCTTCGATATCTGACTGAGCTTCCCGAAGTGCTTCCCGTCTGTTTGCCGGATCCATTTGGTACGTTCTTCGGTCACCGAATTTCGGCGAGCTGTGGGCAGCATCCCTGAAAGGTCCGTAGAAACTGGAAGAATACTTCACTGCGTAAGACATAATCGGTACATCGATAAAGCCGGCTTCGTCAAGTCCTTTTCTGATCGCTGCCACAAATCCGTCCATCATGTTGGAAGGGGCAATGATATCAGCTCCTGCTTCCGCCTGGCTGACAGCTGTTTGGGCAAGAAGGTTCAGTGTCGGATCATTAAGTATCCGGCCGTCTTCCACAATTCCGCAGTGTCCATGGCTGGTATATTGGCAGAGGCATGTATCAGCCACTACGACCATTTCCGGATAAAGTTCTTTTACAAGGCGGGTCGCCTGCTGGACAATCCCGTTTGCATCATATGCACCTTGACCAAGTTCATCTTTTTCTGCAGGTACGCCAAACAAAATGATTGAATGAATGCCAAGTCCGTTCAATTCATCTAATTCAGCTTTCAGGTAATCCATGGATATTTGAAAAACTCCCGGCATAGACGCAACAGGATTCTTTACATTCTCACCTTCAACAACAAACAGCGGATAAATTAAATCTTCAGTTCTGAGAAAATTTTCACGGACCATCGCCCTCATGTTTTCTGTCTGGCGAAGGCGGCGGTGACGGTTAAATTTGATGTCTGTCATGCTTATTCCTCCCTTTTCTTTTTTAAAAAGTCAAAATAGCCGGCCAGGTCTTCTATCATATCTTCAACTGTATAATTTTCAGGAACAACTTGTACAGTCAAACCAAAGTGATCTGCTGCCTCCTTGGTTACAGGTCCGATACAGGCAGCAACCAAATCTTCCAGTATGAAATCAAGATGATGGTCCCTGATAACTTTCATGAACCTCTTTACGGTTGAAGGACTGGTAAAGGTGATGGCAGCCAGTTGTCTCTCTTGTAGTAATGTGATTAGTCTTTTTTCACTATCTCTTGGAAAATAAGTTTCATAAGTAATCCATTCATCAATGGATATGCCTCTTTCCCTGAAACGAACGGCAATTGTGTCTTTTGCCAGATTTCCTTTTGATAGAAGAACCGGTCCTGCTTCAGTGACTGTTTCAAGAAACTCTTTTGAAAAATCGACTGCTGAATAGTATTGAGGAACAAACTCAGCGGTTATTCCGTACTCTTGAAGTGCTTGAGATGTTTTCTCCCCTACCACAGCAAACTTAGTACTGGTTCCTTCGAGGGTGAGACGGTGCTTCTTCAATTTTTCAAAAAAGAAATGCACACCGTTTTTACTAGTAAAAAAAATCCATTCATAGGATTTAAGCTTTTCTAAATATGTACGTTCCTTCTCATCTTGATACGGCCTGAACGAAATTAGCGGGATAATACGGGGGATACCGCCATACTTCATGATGATATCACCCATTTTATCCGCAGCCTTCGCTTCTCTTGTTACTAAAATTTCTCTACCTGCAAGTGGTAAAGAGGAGTTCATTACTGATCAAGCTCCTCTTTTACTTTATCAATAAGGGCCTTGGCACCTCTCTCGGTCAACAGCACAGCAGCTTCTTCTCCTACTTTAACTGGATCAGGGCCCGTCACTGTCTCTTTATAAATATCTTTTCCATCCGGAGAGGCTACAAGTACAGTCAGTTCAATTTCATTATCTTGAAGGAGTTCGGCATAGCCTGCAATCGGCACCTGACATCCTCCTTCCATTTTATGAAGAAAAGTCCTTTCAGCAGTAACTGTCTTTGTTACTTGAGGAGAAGCAAATTTGCTTAACAATTCCAGAAGTTCTGCATCCCCTTCTCGGCATTCAATGGATAATGCCCCTTGGCCTACTGCAGGTACACACAACTCAGGGTCAAGGAATTCTGTCACTACATTGGATGTCCACCCCATGCGGGATAATCCGGCAGCCGCCAAAATAATTGCATCATACTCTTCATTTTCAAGCTTGGATAGGCGTGTATCAATATTTCCTCTAATCCACTTTATTTCAAGGTCAGGGCGCTTTGAAAGAATCTGAGCACCTCTTCTCAAGCTGCTCGTGCCGACGATGGCTCCGGCCGGAAGATCATTTAACTTGATATGGTTCTTTGAAATGAAAGCGTCACGGTGGTCTTCTCTTTCCGGAATACAGCCGATGCACAAGCCTTCTGGCAGTACAGCAGGCATATCTTTCATACTATGAACCGCCATATCGATTTCCTTGTTCAGCATCGCCTGTTCGATTTCTTTTACAAAAAGGCCTTTTCCGCCGACTTTGGAAAGAGTGACATCCAGTATCTGATCACCCTTTGTAACTATTTCCTTTATTTCAAACTCAAATGATGGATCCAGTTCTTTCAGTTTAGTAATGACCCAATTGGTTTGTGTTAATGCCAGCTTGCTACGACGTGAACCTACTATAATTTTTCGCATTACGAACCCTCCTAAGCTTATGAATACCAGAAATGGAATGATGAAAGGCGGCTGACAAGAAGAAAGTTAATCAAGATCACCAGAAAGGCGCCGGTATTCAAAAACGCCAAACTCTTGCCATATACCTCTTTACGAATACGTAAATATAAAAACACACTGTATATAATCAACACGAAGAATGAACCTATGATCTTTGGATCGTACCAGAGAAAGTCTGGCAGTTTAATAAACGCCCATTGAAGGCCGAGGATTAAACTCAGTAACAACATGGCCACACCTACAGCGTTTAAAATGTATGCCGTCTTCTCCAGTTTCGACAAGTCACTGATTCTCCATAACCTCGGTCCCCATTTTTTCTGTTTAAGAAGCTTATATTGCAACAGGTATAGGAGAGAAAACACAAAGGACATAGAGAATGCCCCATATGACAGAATGGCCATCGTGATATGAATTAGCAGCAACTCTGAGACGAGCTGCTCTGCCATCGCATTGGATTCCACCTGTACTGGCGCAAAAGTATGTATCGCCATAATAATGAACCCTAGGATATTAGTGAAGAAGACCGTGAAATCTACACGCAATACCCTATTGATTGCCAGTGACAAGGTGATTAACACCCATG
This sequence comes from Bacillota bacterium, assembly GCA_051750065.1. Lineage (GTDB taxonomy): Bacteria > Bacillota > Bacilli > Bacillales > Bacillaceae_B > Rossellomorea. The sequence continues at coordinate 228,782 of JBNJJI010000002.1, read as the reverse complement.
CATAAAAATAAAGCCCTTCAAAGATGGTGAGGACCGGGAACCTGCCCGTTTTCATCATATAAAGAAACAAAAAGATTGTTTGAAGGACCCAAACAATCGCAAGAAGCCAGAAGGCAACCATGTTTGCCTTCCGGTTTTTGTTTAAGAAATCTATGAAGTAAAACAGAATGCTTATAGCATACAGAACAATCATCAGTTCATGCAGCCTTGTCATCGTTAATTCAAACATAGACAACAACCTCGCTTATGATTGAAAAGAAGGCTGGAGTTTAGGTGCCGGAACTGCCTGCTTTTCTTTCCCCTTACTCTCATGTGCTTCTGTCTGTGGCTGCAATTGCTCTTCAATATTGAAAATTTTAATGAATAAATCCAGTTTTTCCTGTCCATCAGGTAAAGCTGCCAATTCCTTGACTTGGAGAATTGGGTCCTTCAATAGCTGATTGATGATACTCTTTGTATGTTTGTTCAAAATCTTCCGTTCGCGGTCAGACATATCAGGCATCTTGCGCTCTATGCTCTCCATCGTCTGTCCTTGAATCGTTAAAGCCTTTTCTCTAAGAGCCGAAATCACTGGTACGACACCTAGCATGTTGAGCCATTCTTTAAACGCAACAATTTCCGCCTCTATCATGATGGCAATCGATTCAGCAGCTTTTTGCCTTTCAGCCATATTTGCCTGGACGATGCCTTCCATATCATCAATATCATACAGAAATGCACTTTCAAGATTTTCAATTTCAGGATCAATATCCCTAGGCACCGCAATATCAACCATGAACAATGGACGGCCTTTCCTCATCCGTTCCACCAGAACCATTTGATCTTTTGTGATCACATAATTCTTGGCTCCTGTAGAACTGATCAGAATATCTGCTTCTACTAAGGCACATTGAAGTTCTTGCAAAGTCTTGGCATTTCCTTTGAATTTATCCGCCAAAGAAACAGCTTTTTCAAACGTACGGTTGATAACGGTAACCTTTGTAGCTCCGCTTCCGTGAAGATTCTTAATAGCCAATTCACCCATCTTGCCAGCTCCAAGAATCAGAACATGCTTACCTTTTAAATCACCAAAAACCTTTTTGGCAAGTTCAACAGCAGCATAGCTGACAGAAACCGCATTAGAACCAATTTCCGTTTCAGAATGAGCTTTCTTTGAAAGCGTCACAGCTTGCTTGAATAAATGGTTAAAAACCGTTCCTGTTGCTCCGGATTTCTGCGCAGCCAGGAAACTGCTTCTGATCTGACCAAGAATCTGCGTCTCCCCGACAACCATGGAATTCAATCCGCATGTAACATTGAACAAGTGCTCAACTGCACCATCCTGCTCATATATGAACAAATAAGGAGAAAAGTCCTCTTTATCAATACCAAACCACTGAGATAAAAATTCTTTAATATAATAACGACCTGTATGAAGCTGATCTACGACCGCATATACTTCCGTTCTGTTACATGTAGAGACGATCACATTCTCAAGGGTACTCTTCTTACCCTTAAGTGTTTCCATCGCTGTTTGCAGGTCTGCTTCATTAAAAGATAAACGTTCACGGATCTCGACAGGGGCCGTTTTGTAATTTAAACCAACTACGATAATGTGCATGACAGAAATGACACCCCCAAAATAATCATTGACTCTAGTATAACATGTACAATAAAAATCCCATCCAAATAAATGTGAACATACAATGAAACCTGTGGTACCATTAAAAGTGGAGTCGGCTTGGTCAGGCCCGACAGGCGTTGATGCCTTTCCACAGATGAGGACGCTCTTTGTCCTCGGCTGTGGAAAGCATAACGACCCGAGGGCCTAGCCGACGGAACTGGATACCATTAAAAGTGGAGCTGGCTCGTTCAGCTCCGACAGGCGTTGGCGAGCCGGCAGATGAGGATGGTCTTTATCCTCATCTGCCGGATTGCAACGACCCGAGGAGCTAGCCAGCGGAACTAGATACCATTAAGTGTAAAGACGGCTCGTCCAGGTCCGACAGGCGTTGATGCTTTCACCAGATGAGGACGCTCTTTGTCCTCGGCTGGGGAAAGCATAACGACCCGAGAGCCTAGCCGTCTGCACCGGATACCATTAAAAGTGGAGTCGGCTCGATCAGGCCCGACAGGCGTTGATTCTTTCCCAAGATGAGGACGCCCTTTGTCCTCGGCTTGGGAAAGAATAACGACCCGAGGGGCTAGCCGACGGAACTGGATACCATTAAAAGTGGAGCTGGCTCGTTCAGCTCCGACAGGCGTTGGCGAGCCGAGGAGCTAGCCAGCGGAACTATAGATAGCGACTAAGTGTAAAAGAAGCTTGTATATGCCACTTCTAAACGCTATATACCCCAATTTCAGGAAAATTATATAATGATTTTACATAAACATATGTTATTCGACATACTTTCCTATGTAAGATTAACAAATTGAACACTATAATTCAAGTTTACAATTTGGAGGCATTCATGAGAGGACAACGACTTTTTCCAGGAATGATATTGATAGGATTCGGCATCTATTTCTATCTTCAGCAATCTCAAATTTCCGTCTTTAGAGAATTTTATACCTGGCCTACTTTGCTGATCATAGTAGGAGTTGCTTTCCTAGCGCAAGGTTATAAAGGAAGAGACTATGAAGCCATACTTCCTGGTACGATTCTCACCGGGTTCGGCCTGCATTTTCATATAAGCAGCAATGTATCTATATGGCCGGACCATATCGGTGTTTTCATTCTTATCATTTCAATGGGGTTTCTGCTTCGTTATCAGAAAGATGGCAATGGCTTGTTTCAGGGAGTCCTCTTCCTTATTCTAGCTATTATACTTTTGTTTTATGATAAAGTTTTGAAGTGGCTGGGTATTCTCCAGGGAGGCGTGAATGTCATACGTGACTTCTGGCCGCTTATCATCGTACTTATCGGTATTTACCTATTATTTATTAAGAAAAAGTAAAAAAGGAACCGGGATGCCCGGTTCCTTTTTTGTACTTTATAGAATGGAATCAAGAAACTCTTGAGTTCGCTGCTCTTTAGGATTTCCGAACAGCTCTTCAGGAGGACCTACCTCAACGATCTTTCCATCATGCATATACACGACCCAGTCCGCTACTTCACGTGCAAATCCCATCTCGTGAGTAACAACCACCATCGTCATCCCCTCAAGTGCGAGCTCTTTCATAGTGGAAAGGACCTCACCGACCAGCTCTGGATCAAGAGCAGAAGTCGGTTCATCAAACAACATGATTTCCGGCTTCATCGCCAACGCCCTGGCAATAGCCACACGCTGCTTCTGTCCTCCGGAAAGCTTGGAAGGATAGACATCTGCTTTGTCTTCAAGCCCGACTTTCCTTAAAAGATCCATCGCATCATCTTTAGCCTGTTTTTTTGAGATTCCCTTCACCTGTACAGGTGCTTCCATGACATTTTCAATAACCGTTTTATGAGGAAAGAGAAAGAAATGCTGAAACACCATTCCAACTTTTGCCCTGACTTCATTTAAATTATGTGTGCCGCTGTTCACTTCTTCACCTTCAATAATAATCTTTCCACTATCTTTTATTTCCAGGAAGTTAAGGCATCTTAACAGAGTACTCTTTCCCGAACCACTGGCACCGATGAGACAGACCACATCGCTCTCTTTTACTGTCATATCTATATCCTTCAGCACATGAAGATCACCAAAGGATTTATTCAACTTTTCAACGTTTATCATTTCCTGACTCAAATTAATCCCTCCATCTGTTTTGGAAGTCAGTTCATTAATCACTTAAAGACATACGCTTTTCTATGAGATTAACTAATATAGAGAAGAATAGTACCAATACTAGGTAGTAGACCGCTACAATCAATAGATATGTCATGTAATCAAAGTTGTTTGACCCTAGTGTAGTTGCTACACTGAAGAGTTCATACATACCGATGAAAGAAGCCAGTGAGGAATCCTTCAGGGCGATGATAAATTGATTACCAAGCGGCGGAAGGGCTCTGCGAAAAGCCTGGGGAAGGATAATCCTTCTCATCGTCAAACTGCTCGACATCCCAAGGGAACGCCCTGCTTCCATCTGTCCCTTATCAATTGACTGTATCGTACCTCTGAATATCTCAGCTATATAGGCACCATTATGGAAAGCCAATCCTAGCACTACCGACCAAAAACCGGAGATATCCAAATTGGTTAGTCCAAAATAAAAGATAAAGATTTGAACAATCAGTGGTGTTCCACGCACCACAAATATATAGAGGTCTGCAATGATTTCCAGAACTTTAATTTTGGATATTTTTAAAAAGGCAAAAAATAAGCCTATAAATATGGCAATGAATACAGATACTACGGTTAGTTGAAATGTCAGGAGCATTCCTTGGAGGAACACGTCTATAGTATCTATGAATGTTTCAAATATAGTCACCTTTTTCCCTCCTATATCTTTATTTATCTGCTAACACTTGAGTTTGAAAAGAAAATTCTTCTGTAAGCCGTAATTGGATGCTTCACCCAAACTACTTTTTTACTTTCTGCTGCTTATGTAAAAGCTTTAACAGGAAAGAGAAATGAATCCCTATGAGGATTTCAGGTAAGAAAACACTACAGTTTTGTAAGAAGTTTTTTAGAAGAAAAAAGCGAATGCGCTAAAAATTGCACATCCGCCCTAAAATTGATGATGCTTATTCTTCTCCCTCAGGGTCAGTTGTAATGTCTTCTCCGAAATATTCTTGACTGATTTCTTCCAGTGTTCCATCTTCTCTAAGTGCTTCCAATGCTTCATTGATGGCTTCCAGAAGCTCTTCATTATCTTGGGCAACTGCAATCGCTTGTTCACTTCTGCCAAGAAGTTCTCTTGCCTCAATTTCCAAACCTGCCCCAATTGCTTCCTTACCTGTTACAAAATCAGTGATGACCGCATCATGCTTCCCTTTGCTCAGGGCTTCAAGCGCCACAACATCACTATCATAAGTTTTTATGTTTTCCGTTGCTTCACCAGCTGTCTCAGCATACGTGGAGCCTTTGGATACGGCAATTTCCATTCCTTCCAGATCTGCTAGAGTTTCAACATCACTATCGGGACGAACGAAAATCTGAGGACCTGAGTAGTAATATGGTGTAGAGAAATCTACCATCTCAGCACGCTCTTCTGTGATTGTATGGCTGGCAACAGCTGCATCAAAACGGCCAGCCTGCACCCCTTCGACTATACCGGCAAATTTGAACTTCTTTTGCTCCGGATCAAGTCCTAATTCTTCGGCAACTGCTTCAGCAACGTCGATATCAAACCCTGTCATTGTTCCATCTCCGCTTGTAAAGCTGAAAGGTTTAAACTCTCCGGATGCAGCAAAGGTAAATTTGCCTTCATCGACTAAATCCAACCCGCTGTCAGATCCGCTTCCAGAGCTGCTGTCGCTCGTTCCGCACCCCGTAATTAATATGGCTGATAATGATAATGCTGCAAAACTAACTAATTTTTTCATTTTTCTGTAATATCCCCCTTCAATTCATTTTTACTTATTTATTATGTTAGCAAACTAATGGATAATTCACAAAATTCAAATACACTGATAACTATGTAAATTCAAGTGTATTTAGGCTTCACACCAGGTAAGCCCTTCTTTTCTTTGTAATCCATAAATTTGCCTGTAAATCCTTAGTTTTCCTTTTCCCGTGCAGAATAGTTTTAAACATCAGAAAAGTATTTTTATTGTTATTTTTGTAATTTGTTGTTTTTTTTAGGCTCTTTTCGTAAACATACTGCTTTCAATAGAAGTTCGAAAATACACGCCCTTTTTTACCGCAAAACCACAGTACAAGAAAGAAAAGAGCTGCTCCTTCTGTTAGGATGCTTTCGCAAAGATTGTGGCTGTTTAGAAGTTCCCAGGACCATGAAGGTTAGTGTTTCTTAATAGCCTGATTGAAGTTGCACACTTGGAATGATTCATTAAAGCAACATTGTTCTTTAACAGAACCTAAAAAAAGAATCAAAAAAAGAGAATACCCATTACTGGATATTCTCTCCTTCAATTTACCTTCTTGCGTTAAGAGCAGCCCACACATGATCTTTGCCTAAGCCTGTTTCGGATGAAAAGAGTATGACCTCGTCTCCCTCTTTTATATCCAGCCCTTCTTTTGTCGCTTTCAAATGCTTCTGCCATTTTCCTTTAGGAATCTTATCAGCTTTTGTAGCAATGATGACACAAGGAATGCCGTGATGTTTTAAGAAATCATACATCATGATGTCATCTTGTGACGGGGGGTGACGCAGATCCACAATTTGAATGACCGCTTTGAGCTGTTCTCTCATTGTGATATATGTTTCAATCATTTTTCCCCATGCTTCGCGTTCGCTTTTGGATACTTTGGCAAATCCATAACCCGGTACATCCACAAAATAAAGGCTCTCTTCAATTTTATAAAAATTAAGAGTCTGGGTCTTACCAGGTCTGGATGAAATCCTTGCCATGCTTTTACGGCCAATCATCCTGTTTATAAAGGATGACTTTCCTACATTTGAGCGGCCTGCCAGAGCAAATTCAGGCAGAAAATCTCCCGGGTATTGCGCTGGTCTTACCGCACTGATAACTAATTCGACATTATTTACTTTCACTTCTCTCACCTACTAAAGCTGTTTCTAATACTTCTTCTATATGGGAAACCAGAACGAACTTCAGATCCTTTCTGACACTTGCCGGTATATCATCTATATCTTTTTCATTGTCTTTCGGAATAATGATTGTTCTTAGGCCGGCACGGTGCGCACTCAATGATTTTTCCTTTAATCCCCCAATTGGAAGCACACGGCCGCGTAAAGTGATTTCTCCTGTCATGCCGACTTCACGTTTGATTTCACGTCCCGTTAACGCTGATACCAAAGCAGTTGCAATCGTGATTCCAGCGGAAGGACCATCCTTTGGCACAGCTCCCTCGGGAACGTGAATGTGAATATCATATTTTTCATGGAAATTCTCTTCCAGCTTCAGGTCAGCCGCTTTTGACCTCACATAACTGAAAGCCGCTTGAGCTGACTCTTTCATGACATCCCCAAGCTTTCCAGTTAAGACAAGCTTTCCTTTCCCTGGAGATAGAGAAACTTCGATTTGCAAAGTATCTCCTCCAACCGAGGTATAAGCCAATCCGGTGGCAACACCGATTTGGTTTTCTGTTTCGGCTTGGCCATAACGAAACTTCCTTTTGCCAAGAAAGTCTTCAATATTCTTTTCAGTAATGACCACTTTTTTTCTTTCACCTGAAACGATCACCTTAGCGGTTTTACGGCATAACGTTGCCAGCTGGCGTTCTAAGCCCCTGACCCCTGCTTCTCTTGTATAATAACGAACCACAGCCTGTACTGCGTCTTCTCTCACTTGCAGCTGTGATTTAGTTAAGCCATTTTCCTTGATTTGCTTTGGAAGCAGATGATCCTTGGCAATATTGATTTTTTCCAATTCCGTATATCCTGCAATCGTAATGATTTCCATTCTGTCTCTCAATGGACCAGGAATAGTGGAAAGGTCATTGGCAGTTGCAAGGAACATAACTTTGGAAAGATCATAAGTTTCTTCTATATAATGATCGCTGAAATTGGAGTTTTGTTCAGGATCCAGCACTTCCAGCATTGCAGAAGACGGATCTCCCCTGAAGTCGCTTGACATCTTATCAATCTCATCCAGAAGGAATACAGGATTGATGGTGCCCGCTTTCTTCATGCCCTGGATGATTCTGCCCGGCATTGCCCCAACATAGGTCCTTCTGTGTCCTCGAATCTCGGATTCATCACGCACGCCGCCTAGAGACACCCGTACAAAATGCCTGCCGAGAGATTCTGCGACCGATTTGGCAAGGCTGGTTTTACCAACACCTGGAGGTCCTGCCAGACAAAGAATCGGCCCGCGCAGAGATTGAGTCAGCTTTTGAACAGCCAAGTACTCCAATACTCGCTCTTTCACTTTTTCAAGCCCGAAGTGATCTCGGTTCAGAATTTCCTCTGCCTTAATGATATCAAGGTCATCTTCTGTCTGGGCAGACCACGGAAGAGTGACAAGCCATTCGATATAATTTCTGATCACAGAACTTTCAGCAGAGCTTGCAGGGACTTTTTCGTAACGTCCCAATTCCTTCAGAACTGTTTTCTCAATTGCTTCCGGCATGTCAGCTTCTGCAATTCGCTGCGTTAGTTCTTCAATTTCACCGGTTTTGCCTTCTTTATCACCCAGTTCTTTCTGGATGGCTTTCATCTGCTCTCTCAAATAGTATTCTTTTTGAGTACGTTCCATGGAGCGTTTAACACGCTGGCCGATTTTCTTTTCAAGATTCAGCACTTCTTTTTCGTTATTGATCGTCTGGATGACCAGCTGTAATCTTTCTTTGATATCGAGCGTTTCAAGTACCTTCTGTTTTTCTTTCATTTTCAACGGAAGATGAGATGCAACAATATCGGCAAGCCTTCCTGGTTCATCTATATCCGAAACGGTTGAATATGTTTCAGCAGACACCTTCTTGGAAAGCTTTATGTATTGCTCAAAATAGTTGAGGAGCGTCCTCATCAACGCTTCTGTTTCGGACTCTTTTGTATCAATATCTTCATGTGAAGAGATGTTTACTTCATAGTACTTTTCCTCATTAGTAAAGTTAATAATTTCTGCTCTCTGTATCCCTTCCACCAGAACTCTGATCGTCCCGTTAGGAAGCTTAAGCATTTGTTTTACCTTAGTCAGTGTTCCCATATCATAGAAATCTTCCACGCTTGGTTCATCTATATTCATGTCCTTTTGGGTAGTCAGAAAAATATATTGGTCATCCAGCATGGCTTTTTCAAGCGCCTGAACTGACCGATCACGCCCTACATCTAAATGAAGGACCATCGTTGGATAAACAAGCAAACCTCTTAATGGGAGGAGGGGAAGAGTTATTTCTTTTTGTTTTGCCATAAATACACCTCCAAATATTCTTTCCCTTTTGTTTCTCATAAGTCTTTGTACAATTCTATCTTATTTATATATAAGTGTCCATTTTATAGTGACCGGTTTCCTGTAATACAGCCCTTGCAGGCAGGGCTGCGATAAACTCTGAAGCCAACGTGTTCCTAAGGGGAGCTGAGGTCTCCTTGACTATCCTGCTGACATTCATCGTAATGTAGAATGTGAATCTCATCACTGAGTTCTTTCAGGTTAAAAAACAAGTAGAATTTCCAAGAGGGCGGGCTGAAACCTACCCTCCCTCTCATTGTACAGGTAAGAATTTTCACATTAATGAACTATGTTTGTGATACATTCAACGTTTTCCTCTATAAGCATAAAGTTAAACCGAAAAATGATTCAAAGATTACACACTTTTTTTGTCTGTTTCTTGTGTATAGGTGAGTTCTTCCTCTGGTTTTTCCTTATCAAGAGCAATGCTGAAAACCTCTTTCAAATGTTTGACAGGGTAGACCTCAATTCCTTCTATTTCCTGAAGAAGAGCACCCATATTTTCATGCGGAATGACAGCGGCACATGCCCCTGCAAGTTTTGCTGCTTTCACCTTTGGGAATACTCCTCCAACCGGTTTAACGAATCCATGGATACTGATTTCACCCGTTAAGGCAATATCTGATCTGACCGGAATACGATAGATGGCGGAATAGATTCCCGTGGCCATGGCGATGCCGGCTGATGGGCCGTCCACCGGAATTCCTCCTGGGAAATTCACATGAATATCGTACTGGTCAGCAGGTACTCCCATGGACCTCAATACGGTTAGAACATTTTCAATTGAACCCTTTGCCATGCTTTTCCTTCTAATGGACTTTCCTTTATCTCCAATGCTTTCTTCCTCTACGATTCCTGTTACATTGATGCTTCCTTTTTCTACTGCAGGAATGACCGTGACCTCAATTTCTAGAAGCGTACCAGAATTTGGCCCAGTTACCGCAAGCCCATTCACAACACCAATGGCTGATTTTTCATTGATTTTACGATCCATTCTTGGTGAAAGCTGACTGGACTGGATCATCCATTCAATATCTTTATCATCTATAAATTCCCTATTTTCTGTAATGGCAAGACCTGCAACGATTTGAACCATATTAACCGCTTCACGGCCGTTGCGGGCATAAGAAGCAAGAAGTTCTACTCCCTCCCGGCTTATGGAAATATTCACTTTGTCAGACGCATTCTCAGCAACTTTAATTACCTCTTCTTTGTTCAATTCCCTAAAAAACACTTCCATACACCTTGATCGAATAGCAGGCGGAATTTCGCTAGGCGTCCTGGTCGTAGCACCTATCAGACGAAAATCTGCAGGAAGTCCATTTTTAAATATGTCGTGAATATGTGTAGGAATTTGAGTATTCTCTTCACTATAATAAGCACTTTCTAAAAATACTTTACGGTCCTCAAGCACTTTAAGCAGCTTATTCATTTGAATAGGGTGCAGCTCACCAATTTCATCGATGAACAATACGCCTCCATGAGCATTTGTTACTGCTCCTTGCTTTGGCTGTGGAATCCCTGCCTGTCCCATGGCTCCTGCTCCCTGGTAGATTGGGTCATGTACTGAGCCGATCAACGGATCAGCAATTCCTCTTTCATCAAACCTGGCCGTCGTGGCATCCAATTCTACAAACACAGAAGAATTTTTGAAAGGTGACTGAAGCTGTTCTTTCGCCTCCTGTAAAACAAGACGTGCAGCTGCGGTCTTCCCAACACCCGGCGGTCCATAAATGATAACATGCTGCGGATTCGGGCCGCATAAAGCAGCCTTCAGTGCCTTGATGCCATCCTCTTGGCCGACAATATCAGAGAAGCTTTGCGGCCTTACTTTTTCTGATAGCGGTTCGGAAAGTGAGATGGAACGCATTTTTCTAAGCTGTTCCATTTCTTTCTTAGATTCACGATCAATCGATACCTTTTGAGTCCGCTGATTTTTTAATAAGTTCCAAAAGTATAAACCAATAATCACCCCGAAAAACAGTTGGATGATCAATGCAATTCCTGTCCAACTCATGCCTTTCCCTCCAGTAATAACTTGTTGTTAAAGGTTAGTATCTCCTCGAGTCTGGAGGAATAAACAAGTTTTTCTAGGGTGAGTCAATATGAGACAATTACTTTTATTGTAAAAAGTGGTGGGTGCTATGATTTCCGCTACAGGAGGATGCATCCGCTGGATGAGCACCCGGCCAGCTCGCTTGGCTCTTCAACTATACGTCCCGCTAGTTACGCAGAGCTTATATATTGTTCAATTGCAAAAGGGGAGAAATTACCGAATGAGACTTTAGTCAACTAACTATCTTGCTGCGCTAAATTAAGCACTCAACCAAAGGAAAAAAAGGCTGCCTTTCCCTTTGGTTGAGTGCCCAAGCTGGACGTGGGTAAATTAGTTAAAGTTTTTCACAAGGATAGTAATAATTTCCTTCATAACAAAAAAAGCTCCTCCCTGGCGAACAGGAAGGACCTTTTTTTGTTATGCAGATGTTTTTTCTTCGTCATTTCCTTTGATAATAGTGCCATCTTCGAGAAGAAGCTTTGGAGATTCATTATCAGTTACCGTGCCTGGTGTAATGATACATTTCTTGATATCTTCTCTTGAAGGAAGATCGAACATTACCTCAAGCATGATGGTTTCGATAATTGAACGAAGACCGCGGGCACCTGTTTTGCGCTCAATCGCTTTATTAGCGATTTCTCTAAGTGCATCTTCTTCAAATTCCAATTCCACCTGGTCCAGTTCAAGCATTTTTTGATACTGCTTAACAAGGGCATTCTTCGGTTGTGTCAGGATTTCCACAAGTGCATCCTCATCAAGAGGTGTCAGACTTGAGATAACAGGCAGACGTCCAATGAATTCCGGAATTAAACCGAATTTTAATAAATCTTCAGGAACGACCTTTGCCAATAATGCTTTATCGTTATCTTCACTGACAATTTTAGGATCTGAGCCGAAACCAATTACTTTCTGTCCAAGGCGTCTCTTCACAATCTGCTCGATTCCGTCGAATGCTCCGCCGCAAATGAATAGAATATTGGAAGTATCAATCTGTATGAATTCCTGGTGCGGGTGTTTTCTTCCGCCTTGAGGTGGAACGCTCGCAACCGTACCTTCCAAAATTTTAAGCAGCGCCTGTTGAACACCTTCACCAGATACGTCACGTGTGATCGAAGGGTTCTCCGATTTTCTGGCGACTTTATCAATTTCATCGATGTAGATAATTCCACGCTCTGCTTTTTCTACATCATAGTCAGCAGCCTGAATCAATTTCAAAAGAATGTTTTCAACGTCTTCTCCGACATATCCGGCTTCTGTCAGGGATGTCGCGTCAGCAATGGCAAAAGGCACATTAAGAATACGGGCCAATGTCTGGGCTAGAAGTGTTTTACCGCTTCCTGTAGGCCCGATCATTGCGATATTACTTTTGGCTAGTTCAACTTCATCCACTTTGCTGTTTGAGTTGATGCGTTTGTAATGGTTATAAACAGCTACCGCCAGGGATTTCTTTGCCTGTTCTTGTCCAATTACATATTCATCGAGAATTTCCCTGATTTCCTTTGGTTTCGGAACATCCTTGAACTCAACTTCTTCTTCCGTTCCAAGCTCTTCTTCCACGATCTCCGTACAAAGCTCGATGCATTCATCACATATATAAACACCGGGTCCCGCTACAAGCTTCCGGACCTGATCTTGTGTCTTACCACAAAAAGAACATTTCAATTGTCCTTTTTCATCGTTGAATTTAAACAATGAAATTCACCCCTTATAAAAAGCTATGTCGTTCTAATTTTTTCAAGTTATGTATTGCATTTTATCATACTATATGTCCGGAAAGGAAATTAAACGATTTAACCAATTGCATGCCCGCTTATTAAGGTTTATCCAAAAAACGCCAATCCTATTCCTGAATTTGAGATTATGTAAATAGATTGTAAATGTTCCGGCCTTTCACCCGTAGGGATAACCGGTTTTAAACTTTTTTTAGAGGAATCTAATTCGCTGCTTGCTTTCCAACATGAGCTTCAAAAGAACTGAGGGAAGTGCTGCATATTTTATAAAACAAGGCACGATTAAACTCGCGCCTTGTTTCTATAATTATTATTATGCAACAGTCTTGCTGTTATCCACAAGTACTTCTACCGCTTTACGGATTTTAAGATCTGTTTTCAAATTATCAAGACCGCCAAGAGCCTGCTTGATGTTATCTGCAGCCATATTGTACTGCTCAGCCAATTTGTTAACTTCCTCTTCTGCTTCCTCATCAGAAATTTCAAGGTTTTCTGCCTCGGCAATTGCTTCAAGAGTCAAGTTAGTGCGAACACGTTTAGCTGCATCTTCTTTCATTTGAGCGCGAAGATCTTCTTCTTTTTGACCAGAGAATTGGAAGTAAAGTTCAAGGTTCATTCCCTGCATTTGCAAACGCTGTTCGAATTCCTGCATCATACGGTCAACTTCAGTGTCAACCATTGCATCCGGAATGTCCACTTCTGTATTTTCAGAAGCTTTTTCCACAAGCGTGTCACGAAGAGTCTGCTCCGCTTCATTCTTCTTGGATTCTTCCAGGCGTTTTTGGATTTTCTCTTTTAACTCAGCAAGCGTTTCAACTTCCTCATCTGCATCTTTCGCAAATTCATCATCAAGCTCTGGAAGTTCTTTTGCTTTGATTTCATGTAGTTTTGTTTTGAATACTGCAACTTTTCCAGCAAGTTCAGAAGCATGGTATTCCTCAGGGAAAGTTACTTCTACTTCTTTTTCAGCGCCAGTTTCAAGGCCTACTAATTGCTCTTCGAAGCCCGGGATGAAAGAACCTGAACCTAATTCAAGAGAATAGTTTTCAGCTGTTCCGCCTTCGAAAGCTTCACCATCTACGAAACCTTCAAAGTCGATTACGACTGTATCGCCGTTTTCAGCAGTTCCTTCTTCTTTAACAGCAAGCTCAGCTTGTTTTTCTTGAAGAGATTTCAATTCGTTCTCAACATCTTCAGAAGTAACTTCTGAGTCCATCTTCTCTACTTCAAGCCCTTTGTATTCTCCAAGTTTAACTTCCGGTTTAACCGTAACTGTAGCAGTGAAAATAAGCTCTTTGCCTTTTTCCATTTGCTCGATGTCGATTTCCGGACGATCAACAGGCTGAATACCAGTTTCTTCGATAGCTTTTGCATAAGCTTCCGGAAGAATAACATCCAAAGCATCCTGGTACAGAGATTCTACACCAAAACGTTTTTCGAACATTCCGCGAGGCATTTTCCCTTTACGGAATCCTGGTACATTAACTTGCTTAACCACTTTCTTAAATGCAGCGTCCAAACCATTGTTCACTGTATCTGCATCTACTTCAATCGTAAGAACCCCTTGGTTCCCTTCTTGCTTTTCCCATTTAGCAGACATACTATTCCCTCCAACAATCTATAATTGATTATAGTTAATACAAAATAAATATTTAGATAGGTTTGCTTATGTAACAAAAGCACTATCTCTTCGAATATGAAAAATCTTCACATTGCAACCATTATATTATAACATATGTAATCCTTCTTTCAACTCATAGCACTAAAAACGAGTTTCCTATATTTGTTTTATAGGACAGGAGAGGTAACGCTTTCCAATTTATTGATTAACTCTTCAATGGATTTTAATTCTTCTTCCTCACCAGCTGTCCTTTCTACATACCCCATAGAAGAAAGGTCTTCTCCATAGAGATTTAAGCCATAGGAGAGATAAGCAAGTGCCGCCTTTTCTGCCGGCCACTCCATTTCCAAAGGATACAGCAGAAAACTATGCCGGTTAAAAGTTTCGATTACCTGCTGCTGTAAAGTAGGGTTTCTCTGTGCGATAAAGTCTTCAATTTCCTGTGTCACTTCTTCATAATATGTGGTTTGAAATACATCTTCCAAACTTGAAGGTACACATTTTTTTCTCTTACCGAACTTATTGACCCATACTTCTTCATTGAATCCGTGCTCCCTCAGTACATTGACAATCATAGTCTGAATGAAAGGATGGGTATCCTCATCATCCAATGCAGTAAGCAGTTCTGTCAGGTAAGGACGGATATTTCGGTTCACAAGCTCAGCCAGTATCAGTGTCTGTTCCTGTATTTCTTTTCCTTCTAAAATTTTTTCAGCCGCTGACTGAAGCGAATCATCAGGAAGTTCAGGAGATGGTGTCTCTTTTCCTTCCAATACCCTCGTGCTGAATGACAGTAGTTTGCTGAAATGTTCTTCTTTCTCAAGAGGCACTTCCTTCTCATCAAACAAGGCACTTATGGTACCAACAACTTCTCGATGTTCATTCAACTGAATCAGGATCATCAAATATAATTCGACAATCTTAAAGTAATCTCCCCTTCCTTCAAGAAGAAGTTCTTTGCAAATTTCTTTAGCCCGGTGGTAATGTTTGGTCTCATACAGCGCGAGGACGTATGCTGCTCCCACTTCACCATCTTCGGGCTCTATCTCATAGGCCTGTTCAAACAGACCAGCAGCCTGGTCCAGATGGCCTTCCTGGAGTGCGTCCAGCCCCTTTTCAAAGAGCCTCTCCTTCAATCGTGGAAATTTAACGATTTTATTATCTTTATTTCCTTTATTCATCAACGTTACCGCCCTACTCCATTTAATGATTTCAGTTTAGCAAAACTTTCCGGAATAAACAAAGTACAGAAGCAAGATATTGTAGAAATCTTCCTGTCGTTTCGTATATATATTTGCTGACTGTCAAGCCAGGTATTCACAGCTGGTAAAACAGCCAAAAATAAAAGAAGCCCCTTGATCCATTTAAGGAGCAAGGGGCTTCAGCCAACGGTTTCACAACCGATATATGTAATGTAAATGGCGTCCCAGGAGAGATTCGAACTCCCGACCGTACGCTTAGAAGGCGTATGCTCTATCCGGCTGAGCTACTGGGACTTGTTTCAGCGACAATATTTATTATATTTGAATAACAAATGAAAGTCAACACTTTTATTAAAAAAATTAAATTAAATTAAATTGCCAGCTTCATAAAAAGAAGGCGGTTTATTGCCGCCTCCCTATTATACAAAGAACACTTGAGATAAATCAACAATCTCTTTATGTTTATGATCAAAAAATTTTACAGAGATGGATTGTCCTTCTTTTTCGATTATTGCGTACGTTCTTTCTTTACGTCCCCTTGGCAGCAGGATGCTGCCCGGATTCACAAACAGTACATCTTCTATCTTCTCTGCTCCCAGCTGATGAGAGTGACCGAAAAAGACAATGTTTGCCTCATTTTCCTTCGCTAAGTAATGTACATTCATCAAAGTCGTTTTCACGTTATAGAGATGACCATGAGTGGCCAGGATCCTCGTACCCTCAAACTCTTTTGTCAGCACCTCAGGATAGGAAGAATCCATGTCGCAATTGCCCCGTACACCAAGATATCCCTCCATCGCCGGATCACTTGCGTTCAGTTCTGAATCTCCGCAATGAACAAACCCATCCACTTTTCCTTTATACGTGTTGTATATGCTGGTAATTTCCTCATGAGATCCATGGCTGTCACTTACTACAACTAATCTCATAACGGTTCACCTGATAATTCAGCCAAATGATTTTCAAACTGTTTCAGCGCTTTTCCTCTATGGCTTATTGAAGCCTTCTCTTCTGAGGTTAATTCGGCCATCGTTCTATCTTTCTCTTCAACAAAAAAAATGGGATCATATCCAAATCCATTCGTTCCGCGTCGCTCGTTCAGAATTTTCCCTTCACAAGCCCCTGAATAGGTTTGTGTTTCTCTGTCAGGGCCTGCTATGGCAAGGACGCAATAAAACCGTGCAGATCTCTCACTATGGGGCACTTCTTTTAATTCAGAGAGCACTTTATCCATATTGGCGTTGTCATCCTTTGTTTCCCCTGCGTAACGGGCGGAATACACACCAGGTCTTCCGTCAAGCGCATCAATAATTAAACCTGAATCATCAGCAATGACGATTTCATTGAGGACAGCAGATGCCTCTTCTGCCTTCAATACAGCATTTTCTTCAAAGGTTTCACCCGTTTCTTCGATATCTTGAAAGTCCGGAAAGTCCAGCAGAGTCAACACTTCATACCCTTTTGGAGAAAGCATGCGGTCAAATTCCTTTGCTTTTCCCTTATTTTTAGTAGCAATTATTACTTTCCTTTTCACCCTTAATCACCTCTTAGCATTCTAGTTTTAAGGTCTCAACGTTTTCTTTTTCCAATCGCACATGACACGCTTTAGTTCAATAAGTAAACCTTGAAATAGTCGCTTCCATAATGATTTCCACAAAAAGATAAGAGGCAGTGTCGGCTGCCTCTTATCTTGGTTACTTATAGTATATCAAAAAATGATGAATTAAAAACTGATCGTGTTCACGTTTTCAGGACGAGTCACCGGCTCACTCAAAGTTTCTCCTTTTTCATTCACCAGTTCACCTTCTCCATTGACCATGACCGCTACACTCTCAATTCCTTCCTGCTCAGTAAGAGACAGAACAAGCGAGTTCATAAAGTGCTCAGAAACTATTTTTTCCTCAAAGCTTCCATACACCGCTTCGTTAAAATTAAGAGTCACCTGTCCATCCTTCACAGAAGGTTTATCCAGCAGAGCTACCCCAGTAAAATCGCTGAGCAGATTCTTCTGGTAACCTGGACCTTCCACAAGCTGGTTTACGACAGCTTCAACTTTGTTATCTACTTTGTTGCTCACACGCTTCGTGACAGGCACGTAATAGGTGTTATCTCCTTTTTGTGCCACAAAGTAAACTGTTACCGGATGAGTATCGGTGAGATCGGTAACTCCTGAGGTGTCCAAATTAATGCCCACTTTTCTCGTTAGTCCCATCTCATCGATCGGAGTACCGTTCACTGGCATTTCCGTCAATTCATATCCATTCACTCGAAGCTCTACCTTTTCAACTGACTCGAATTGTGTAAGTGTCCAAGTAACTGCCTCTAGGATTTTCTTTTCATCTTCTGGCTGATAATTCTGGAATTCGCTTGAGAAGTCGGCAACCGCTGTTCCATCTTTAATGTTGACACTGACTTGTGTCCCAGCTGGCAGCACAGGTCTAAAACCATTAGGAAGCATGTTTTGGACCGGTCCATCTGCTACAAGATAATCCAATGCCTGCTTCGCGACACTTTCAGTTTTTGGCAGCGCTAATGTCTGTGAGACGACATATCCATCTGAATCAATCAAATACAATTCGGTCATCACATCTTCCGCTGATTCTTCAGTCGACGTGGATGAAGTAACTTCTCCTTCGCCATTCTCTTCAGCAACATCCAATTGTTCACCTTCTTCTAAGTACGTCAAATCCGATGGCGGATCAATTTGTGCTTTTTCGCCTCCACCTAATAATCCGCACCCTGACAGGTACACGGATGAAGTTACCATTGTAAGCACAATCGCTGCTTTTGTTTTCTTCGACATGGGGGAACCCTCCTCAGACAGTTTGTACTATATGTATACGAGCTCTTTTTAGAAAATAGACCGAAAAAAAAGATAGAAATTTACAAGGCCCATGTTCTTGAGAAGGATTCGGTTGACATTGATCTGATGAGGAAGCTGACTTTTCACGTTACCATCCGATATACTCATTAGCTACTGCCGATTCCTAATTTCATGCTGGTTAAACTGATTTTATACTGCATCTGCTTCTCCCATTCCAAGAATTCATGCTGTTTAAACCACTTTTTTACTGCATCTTCTTCTTCCATCTCAATATTTCATGCTGTTTAAACCGCTGTTTTACTGCATCTGCTTCTCCCTTTTCAAGAATTGATGCTGTTTAAACTACTTTTTTACTGCATCTTCTTCTTCCATTTCTATATTTCATGCTGTTTAAATCGCTTTTTTACTGCATCTTCTTCTTCCATCTCTATATTTCATGCTGTTTAAACCACTTTTTTACTGCATCTTCTTCTTCCATCTCTATATTTCATGCTGTTTAAACCACGTTTTTACTGCATCTGCTTCTCCCATTCCAAGAATTCATGCTGTTTAAACCGCTTTTTTACTGCATCTTCTTCTCCCTTTTCAAAATTGATGCTGTTTAAACTACTTTTTTACTGCATCTTCTTCTTCCATTTCTATATTTCGTGCTGTTTAAACTACTTTTCTACTCCACGTTCTTCCCCCATTCCCAAACAACACGCTGTGTAATTATCTTCTTAACCGCACGGCACTAATACATTTCTTAAACCCGGAAAAGTTTGAATCCCCACCTTCCAAACTATCAACCAACAAAAAAACCATCTCTCCCGGAATCAGCTTTCCAGAAGGATGGTTTTAGTGTTGATATGTTCGAGTTGCAGCCAGTCCTCAGCAATTATCGAGAAGATGCGTGACGAACCTGTAGTGAAGAATGTGTGTTGAGGTATATTTCTCTGTTTGTTCAGCATTCCCTGGTAATCAAGGATGGCACTTACCTCACTTGCTGTTTCATCACCAGAATTGATAACTTTTACCTCTTGTCCCATCGAAGTTTGAATGATGTTTTGCAGCAGTGGATAATGGGTGCAGCCAAGGATCAGAGTATCGATGGGTTCACCTTTTATCGAAGCCAATGTTTCTTCAACAATTTCCACTGCCCACCTGCTGTCATACTCGCCACTCTCTACCAGCGGTACAAACTTTGGACAGGCAAGCGAGGTAACCTGCATTGAGTCATTAATTGAATGAATAGCTTTATCATATGCTTGGCTGTTTACTGTGCCGATTGTTCCCAGCACACCAATTTTACCGTTTTGAGTATGTTTCAGGGCTGCTCTTGCACCAGGCTGGATAACGCCGACCACCGGAATTGGAAGCATGTCCTGAAGTTCTTCCAATACTACTGCTGTTGCCGTGTTGCAAGCAATTACGAGCATTTTAATATTGTAGTTCATCAGAAATGCTGCCATCTCCCAAGTGAACTTTTTTACTTCTTCTGCCGTTCTTGGTCCATATGGGCAGCGGGCGGTGTCTCCTAAATAAAAAATCGTCTCATTAGGCAGCTGGCGCATGACTTCTTTGGCCACCGTTAATCCCCCGACACCTGAGTCAATGATTCCTATAGGTTGATTCACAAAAATTTTCCCTCATTTTCATTTCATTTCTTGGTGTAGTTTAGAAAGATTGGCATTCAGTGTTTTGATTTCATTACTAGAGAAGTCTTTAAGAATCTGCTGCAGATATTTCTGCCTTTTCTCTATTACTTCTTCAATAATCCTTTCACCTTCCGGAAGCAGGTGAATCCTCACTACCCGCCTGTCTTTATTATCCTTCACTCTTTCTACCAGTTCTGTTTTTTCCATCCTGTCCACTAAATCTGTAGTGGTGCTGCAAGCCAGGAACATTTTCGTGGAAAGTTCCCCGATTGTCATGTCACCGCCTTCAAACAGCCATTGCAGTGCAACGAATTGAGGAGGAGTAATAGAATACTGACTTAGAATTTCTCTGCCTTTTTGTTTAATAATAGATGATATGTATCGCAAATCTTTTTCAATATCTGCAAAGACTTCCATATCTGGCGCTTTGTTGTTCATTTAGACACTCCTTTCATTACTTTTTCGTACGATGTTATATACTTAGCATTGTCTCTGTTTTCCCGACATTTTTCAAGTAACTTTTTCAGGTAAATAGCGTTTTCAGCTTTTGTTGCTGTTTTCGACAAGTTTAAGAAAAAGAATGTTTCTGAGATAAACGAGTTATTCCTCACTATTAAAACCGGCTGTCCTAAGCGGGCAGCCGGTTAATTTTAAAGCTTGAGTTCCCCCATGCGAAGAAGCTCTACAACAGCTTGAGAACGCCCCTTCACTCCAAGCTTTTGCATGGCGTTGGAAATGTGGTTCCGAACTGTCTTCTCACTGATGAAAAGCTCTCCAGCGATATCTTTGGTCGTTTTGTCCTGGACCAACAGCTCGAACACTTCTTTTTCTCTTTTGGTAAGCAACGGTTTGTGTGTAAAATCATTATCCTTCAATTATGGTAACCCTCCTTGCCTTCGCCAGCTTTAAACCGCGGGGATGGGTACTGTCGGTCGTCACGATATCATATGTGAACCCTTGGTGTAGAGTGACATAGAGGAGGCTTTAATCAGCAAAATAGGCAAGGGTTATTTTTGAAGCAAAGACATCCTATCCGCTTTCCAAAATACTGTTCGTCTGCTTCTATCAATCAGCAGTTTTGGAAAAATGATTGAAGTTTGATAATTTCGCCTTCATATCATCTGTCCAAGGTACTCCCTTCCCTGTCTCCTTGGAGATCTGCACCATTGTTCCTCTGCCAGTAAAGCAAACCCTGTCACGTTCATCCGTTCCCATATAATGTAAATCAACCGAGGATGATCCAATCTTATTTGCCTTCACATATACCCGTATGTTTTGATCAAAGTATACCTGTCTTAAGAAATCGCATTGAAGATCTGCTACCACCGGAATGGTATCATTCTCCGGCTTTACCCAATCCTGCATGAATCCTTTACTTTTAAAAAATTCAATCCTTGCTTCTTCAAAGTACGTGAATGGAACCGTATTGTTCAAGTGGCCAAACAAATCAGTTTCTGAGAACCTGACCTTTATTTCATTAAAAAATTCAAACTGGCCTTTCCACTGCTCCATATCTTCAATATATGTAATTCTCATTATTTTGCCCCTCCTATATTTTAATTGCTTTCATAAGGATTACTACCAATAAAAACTGCTCTATAAAAAATGAATGAATGTTCATTCTTTTCTTACTATTATATATTTTTCTGTTCTAAGAAGAAAGATTTTTGTTTGACTTTTAAGTGATACTCAGGAATTACTTAGCCGTTTGCATGAGTAGCATTAACGGTTTGAACGAGGTGCTTAAAAATTGAGATAACCCTCTATAATGTCTCTGGCGACTGGAGAGAGCGAGGTACATCAAAACCAAAAATTTCAAACTTGATGTACCTCGCAGCGGAAGCGAAGTACATCAACCCCCCAAAAATCAAACTTGATGTACTTCTCAGCGGGAGCGAGGTACATCAACTCCCCAAAAATCAAACTTGATGTACCTCGCAGCGGGAGCGAGGTACATCAAAACCAAAAATTTCAAACTTGATGTACCTCGCAGCGGGAGCGAAGTACATCAACTCCCCAAAAATCAAACTTGATGTACCTCGCCGCGAGAGCGAAGTACATCAAAACCAAAAAAATCTAACTTGATGTACCTCGCCGCGGGAGCGAAGTACATCAACTCCCCAAAAATCAAACTTGATGTACCTCGCTGCGGGAGCGAAGTACATCAATACCAATAATTTCAAACTTGATGTACCTCGCTGTGGGAGCGAAGTACATCAATACCAAAAAATCAAACTTGATGTACCTGGCAGCGGAAGCGAGGAGCCATGAATTCTTCATCAAAAGAAGAAATCCAACAACCTGGAGCCGTTCAATCTAATGAGCTTGTGTTTACATAATAAAACCCCCTCAAGCTCTCAGGCTGAGGGGGTTAGGTTTTTTAAAATTAAACCATATTGTCGCTTCCGAAGAAGTTCTTGAACATTTGGAAAGATGTATCGCGGTTTAAAGCAGCGATAGAAGTTGTCAAAGGAATTCCTTTAGGGCAAGACTGTACACAGTTTTGCGAGTTACCACAGTTGGCAAGTCCTCCATCACCCATAATGCTTTCCAGACGTTCGTCCTTGTTCATGGCGCCAGTTGGATGGGCATTGAACAAGCGAACCTGTGAAAGAGGTGCTGGTCCGATGAAATCTGATTTAGAATTCACGTTTGGACAAGCTTCAAGGCAGACACCGCATGTCATACATTTAGATAATTCATATGCCCATTGACGTTTTTTCTCAGGCATACGCGGTCCCGGTCCAAGGTCATAAGTGCCATCGATTGGTACCCATGCCTTTACCTTTTTCAGTGAATCGAACATTCTGCTGCGGTCGACAACAAGGTCACGCACAACAGGGAACGTTTTCATCGGCGCCAACTGGATCGGTTGTTCCAGCTTGTCGACAAGTGCCGTACAAGATTGGCGCGGTTTCCCGTTGATGACCATTGAACATGCTCCGCAAACTTCTTCAAGGCAGTTCATGTCCCAATTGATCGGAGTCGTTTTCTCGCCTTTAACATTTACGGGATTTCTGCGGATTTCCATCAGCGCAGAAATGACGTTCATATTCGGACGGTAAGCCAGTTCGAATTCTTCTGTATAAGATTCAGTGTCAGGGCTGTCTTGACGAGTAATGATAAAGCGTACTGTTTTATTTTCACTCATCTTTATTTACCCCCTTTTTTCTTAGTATAGTCGCGTTTACGCGGCGGAATCAACGATGTATCTACCTCTTCATAATGGAATTCAGGTGAATTAGTTTCGGCATTGTACTTCGCCATCGTCGTTTTCAGGAATTGCTCATCATTACGATCCGGGAAGTCCGGTTTGTAATGAGCACCGCGGCTTTCATCACGCTGCAGGGCACCGATTGTGATGACACGTGCAAGCTGAAGCATATTGTGCAGCTGGCGGGTGAACATCGCGCCTTGGTTGCTCCATTTTTGAGTATCGTTGATATTGATATTTTTAAAGCGTTCCATCAACTCAAGGATCTTGTTATCTGTTTCTTTAAGTTTATCATTGTAACGAACCACTGTGACGTTATCTGTCATCCACTCACCAAGCTCTTTGTGGATAACATACGCATTTTCAGTTCCATCCATGGATAGAATTTCGTTCCACTTTTCTTCTTCCTGCTGAACATGACGTTCGAATAATGAAGAAGGCAGTTCATCCACACTCTTCTCAAGTCCATTCATATACTTGATTGCGTTTGGACCTGCAACCATTCCGCCAAAAATCGCAGACAGAAGGGAGTTTGCTCCAAGACGGTTTCCTCCGTGCTGTGAATAATCACATTCTCCGGCAGCGAACAATCCAGGAATATTTGTCATTTGATCATAATCTACCCAAAGACCGCCCATTGAATAATGTACGGCAGGGAATATTTTCATAGGAACTTTGCGAGGATCGTCACCCATGAACTTCTCATAGATTTCAATAATGCCGCCTAGTTTAATATCCAGTTCTTTCGGATCTTTGTGAGAAAGATCAAGATAAACCATGTTCTCCCCATTAATACCAAGTTTCTGGTTTACGCAGACATCGAAGATTTCACGAGTTGCGATGTCACGAGGTACCAGGTTACCGTAAGCAGGGTATTTTTCCTCAAGGAAGTACCAAGGCTTACCGTCTTTATAAGTCCAAACACGGCCACCCTCACCACGTGCAGATTCACTCATAAGACGAAGTTTATCGTCTCCTGGAATCGCTGTCGGGTGAATTTGAATGAATTCTCCGTTTGCATAATACGCACCCTGTTGATAGACAATCGAGGCAGCAGATCCTGTATTGATTACAGAGTTCGTGGATTTACCGAAAATAATTCCAGGTCCTCCTGTTGCCATGATCACTGAATCTGCAGGGAAAGATTTAATTTCCATTGTTTTGAGGTCCTGAGCCACAACACCGCGGGCAACTCCCTCGTCATCAACGATAACACCAAGGAATTCCCAACCTTCGTATTTATTGACAAGACCTGCCACTTCATGGCGGCGAACCTGTTCATCAAGTGCATACAGAAGCTGCTGTCCAGTTGTCGCACCCGCGAAAGCTGTACGATGATGCTGTGTCCCTCCGAAGCGGCGGAAGTCCAATAGTCCTTCCGGGGTACGGTTGAACATAACTCCCATACGGTCCAGCAAGTGAATGATTCCCGGTGCTGCTTCTGTCATCGCTTTAACAGGAGGCTGATTTGCAAGGAAATCTCCTCCGTAAACCGTATCGTCAAAGTGTTCCCAAGGAGAATCTCCTTCACCCTTTGTATTTACCGCACCATTTATTCCACCTTGTGCACAAACAGAGTGAGAACGCTTTACAGGCACTAATGAAAATAGATCTACCGGCGCCCCTGCTTCTGCTGCTTTTATTGTAGCCATCAAGCCGGCTAATCCGCCGCCGACAACAATGATTTTCCCTTTACTCATCGAGACTCACTCCTTCTTCTACAAAAATACCAATATCCGAGTCTTATATATTCTAATTACTAGATTATGAATTAAACAAAAGCAAATATTGAGCTGATTCCTACATAGGAAAGAGCAATGAAAATTCCGATTGTAACGTATGTCGCGATTACTTGAGAACGAGGAGAAACTGTAATTCCCCAGCTCACTAGGAAAGACCACAAACCGTTAGCAAAGTGGAAAATAGTAGAAATGACGCCGACAATGTAGAAGACCAGCATAAATGGATTCGCTAGAATGTTTTCCATCATTTGAAAGTTAACTTCTGCTCCAAATGCAGCTGCTACCCTTGTTTCCCAGACATGCCACGTGATGAAAATCAGCGTGATGACACCGGATATACGCTGAAGCAGGAACATCCAGTTACGGAAGTATCCATATTTGCTTACATTGTTCCTTGCTGTGAACGCTATATATAAACCATAAATAGCATGAAACAACAATGGAAGAAAAATGATAAATGCTTCAAGTACGTACCGGAAAGGCAAACTTTCCATAAAGTGCGCAGCATTATTGAATGCTTCTGCGCCTCGTGTGGCAAAGTGGTTGACTACTAAGTGCTGAATTAAGAATATCCCTACCGGAATAACACCTAGTAAAGAATGAAGCCTGCGTAAATTAAACTCTTGATTTCCAGCCATGATATACCCCCCCTTAATGATGAAAAAATGCATAAAATGAATTCTCGTTAATACTATTCAAGGTATGAACCTTCTGCAAATTTTCATATTATAACAAAAATGTGACAAGTTCATTTTACTCTCATGAAAGAGGTGCGTCAAGAAAACGTATACATAAAATTTAGTAATACTATAAAAAATATTTACAATATATTGATAATATTCCTTTTAATAAAAATCAACTGTAACTTCAAAGAAATATAGCGTTATCAAGCAGCACACCAACTTTGAATGCATTTAATCATTATGTCGGTAAAACATTCCATCTATACTATTTTTGGAATACTGATTTATATTTCACCCTCACCTTGTTTATAATAGATTTATAGAGTACTGTCGAAACTGAAAGATTTATCACGCCACAAAATGATTACTTTTATTTTATGGTGGAAAATAATCAGAAAGAATAACTCTCTAAAATGCGCAAAAAGAGAGCCTTATAGAAAGAAGGGATTAGTTTTGGAAAGCAGCAATGAGCAAAAAAGCGGGGAAATAGAAGCCGTTCCCTTGTTTGGGTATGAATTGATGAGAGATATCCTGCTGCCCGAAATTTTAGGCAAGCACACCACAGACATTCTTTATTGGGGAGGCAAAAGCCTGGCAAGAAAATTTCCGCTTGTCTCCCAGGAGGAAATTGAAGCCTTCTTCATAGAGGCAGGATGGGGGAAACTGAGCCTTACTGATGACAAAAAAGACGAAAAGATTTTTATCCTTTCCGGACCATTCGTAGAAAGAAGGCTGGCTCTCAAAACGGATATTTCCTTCAAGATGGAAGCGGGCTTCTTAGCTGAACAAGTTCAGTCGCAAAAGAAGGCTGTCACCGAAGCGGCTGAAGAAATCCATAAAAGATCCAAGACGATCAAAATCATTGTTCGTACTGATTTAAAGGACAAGATAGAATAGTAAAAAGGCTTTCCAGATGCGGAAAGCCTTTTTACTATTATCTTTTATTATTCTATTTTACTGAAACTCTTTGCGGTTCCTGTGCTTGATCCAGATTGAATTCTGTATGAAGGACTTCTGCTGCATTCAGCATCTGCGCTTCATCAACCACTACTGAAACCTTAATTTCTGAAGTGCTTACCATTTTGATGGAAATATCATTGTTTGCCAGAACTTCAAACATCCTGGCAGCTACACCTGGATTAGAAATCATTCCAGAACCCACAATCGACACTTTTGCCAGTCCGCTTTCGTGTTCGATGCTGCTGAAACCTAATTCATCACGGTTATTTTGCAGCACATCAATCGTATCTTCCAAAGAATCTCTTTTTATAGAAAATGAAAGATTGATACTTCCTGTTTCTGTTTTACTTTGAATGATAATATCTACATTAATATGATTCTTGGCTAGAGTGGTAAAAATGGAAGAAAGGCCTGTGATTTCATTTTGAAGCCCTAATACAGTTACTCTGATGATTTCTTCTTCAAACGCTACTCCTCGCACAATCAACCCTGTTTCCATCGAAACTTCCTCCTCAATAATTGTTCCTTCTTGTTTTTCCATACTTGACCTCACTACCAGGGGGACACCATGATTTTTGGCAAATTCCACTGCTCGAGGATGCAAAACACCGGCACCGAGATTCGCCAGTTCAAGCATTTCATCATATGCTACTGATGCAAGTTTCCTAGCATTCTTCAAATATCGGGGATCCGAAGTATACACACCATCTACATCGGTATAAATATCACAACGATCTGCATTCAAGGCTGCTGCAAGAGCTACGGCTGTAGTGTCTGATCCACCGCGCCCTAATGTTGTAATCTCTTTGTTTTCTGCCATTCCCTGAAATCCTGCTACAACTACCACACGATTTTCTCCAAGGTTTTGATTGATTCTATCCGTGTTTATGTTAGTGATTCTGGCATTTCCATGGATGCTTTCCGTTTCAATCCCTGCCTGCCAGCCCGTCATAGAGACTGCATCATATCCTGATTCAAGCAGCACCATCGTCAGCAATGAAATAGTGATTTGCTCTCCTGTAGTGAGAATCATATCCATTTCACGTTTGCTTGGTTTGGCAGAAGCCTGAAAAGCAAGATCAACCAGCCCGTCCGTCGTTTTACCCATAGCAGAAACGACAACCACGACATCGTTGCCCCTGTTTTTCTCTTCTATAACACGAAGGGCAGCGTTTTTGATTCTATCCATATCACCTACGGAGGTTCCTCCAAATTTCTGTACAATCAGTCCCACATTCTCGTCCTCTTTTCTTAACAGTTTTTTGTCCTCTAAGTATAAGTTCAAGAATAACGGTCCATCACGAAAAACAAACCTCAAGAACAAAAGCGTAAGCGCCCTGTTCAGCCCCGACAGGCAAATGCTCCGAAGAGAAAAAAGACGGTCTTTCCTTTTATTCTCTTCGGACATTTGACCCCGAGGGGCTGGGCGCTGAAGCTGGACGTGGATAACTTAGTTAAATTATCCACAACGTTGAATTTAATAAATTCCTTCACAATAAAAAAGGCAATGAGAGATTATCTCATTGCCAGTGAAATCGCAGTAATATGCAGGTTTCACGTGAGATAGCTCTCCAAGACTGTTAATCTTGACAATCCTGCATCTCTTAAACACAGAACCAGCGAAAACAGCTATGAGCCTGTTTCACTTCGGCGAATTCCCCTTTCAATGTTCTTCACAAGAGCCCATACTCCTCGAAACATCTACTGATGAAAGTCCGCACCTCTATCACCACTTATGTAAAAGTGATAATTTTATAAAATTTTCATTTATTTTAACACACTACAAAAATGATGACAATCATATTTTTCCCGTTTCTCCCGCTCAACCGAATGGGTTACCCTCAGATGTGGAGGTGTTTTTTTGTCCTATCAAATAGGTAACTTAATGTGCTGGCTGGAGTACATCAAAACGGGTTAAGGTGTAGAAGATGTTCCCCAGTAGCTGGCTCAGCTGAGGATACCCGACGGTCACACGCAGTTATGAATAAA
The DNA here is from genome assembly GCA_051750065.1 of Bacillota bacterium. GTDB lineage: Bacteria > Bacillota > Bacilli > Bacillales > Bacillaceae_B > Rossellomorea. Next base: position 200,189 of record JBNJJI010000002.1, on the reverse strand, counting down.
TTTATTCACGGCTGCTAGAAGGGGGATTAATTACATTGGTGAATATAAGGATAAGGCCGCATTAGTAAACAGTGTGGTAATTGAACAAGTTCTGAGTAATGATTTGCGCTTCAGGCGTGCGACTCCGCGGGGCGTGCGGTGAGCCTCCTCAGCTTCATAAAAAGCGGAAGCGGCCTTTCACCGGCGTACGGACTGGACTGACTCCGCATGAGATAAAGGAAACACAACGAACGCAGTGAGTTAATGTTGACTTATCGCAAGGAGGTGGCAGGGAAGTCCGCTAACCGCCTTAGGCCATGCAGCTAGATTGGCAAGGAGAGAGACTGAAATCTACTAGTCGCTGGCCAATTGAGCTGGATTCGCCTGCAGGGTTACGTTCCAGTGGGTACGTAACCTTGGTCTCACCTGTCATCAAAAGTGGAAGCGCCCTCATCAGGCCCGACAGGCAAATGATCCGAAGAGAATAAAAGGCGATCTTTCCTTATATTCTCTTCGGATCATTTGACCCCTAGGGGCTTTGCGCTGAACTAGACTTCACGCTAATCCCGCAGGAGGCCGCACACCTTCCGCTCCAATCAGATACAGGTGGTACAAAAGCCTTTAAACCACAATCTTTAAGAAAACAGTCAATGATAAAGAAAAAATATCCCGCTCCAATTTGGATAATCCTTTGGTATTTCATTAAGGCAATATTTGTGGAATATGTAAATTAACTACATTTTTGTATTGTCTCTAAATCTTCTGGATACATATGTACTAAATTATCTAATTCTGATAAAGACTTCCAAGCGGCTTCAATAATTGTTTTATCAGGGTCATTTATTCCTTCGCTTTCTCCTATTTTCTCCACTCTAAAGTAATAGGTCTTTACATTTATCCCTTTTATTACAGTCTCTTTAACAAATAAATTTTCAATAATTCTCACGTCATAACCTGTTTCTTCTTTCACTTCTCTTATGCAGCATTCTTCAGGTGTCTCCCCTTTTTCAATTCCACCAGAAGGAACACCCCAGCCCTCAGAATCATTACTTCTGACCATAAGAACTTCAGCATTTTCATTAAAGCAAATCGCTGCGGAACCAAACCATTCTTTCATATAAACCACCCTCTCAATTTTCACAAGTTAAATTTTACCATACTAAACTTAAATTAAACGGACAGCTTATTAACAATCTTATGACTATTCTTAAAATATTTCTTTGTTATCAGCCTTATTCCATTAACCTATACTTTTAAGGAACATCAACCACTAATTAATTTCGTAAAATCAGGTAATAAAATATTATTAGGTCAATCTCATAGAGACATACAACTAACATTTCCGTTGATCCTGACCTTACAATAACAAAGAATAGTAGACCAAAAATTTCACTATTTAGTCTTCTATTCTTTATGTTAATTGTGTGTTAAAAAGGATTTTATTTAGTTGCGAATAACATTTTTCTCTATATCAAGACGAGTTACCTCTGAGGGTAAGTAGTTTATTTTTGTAAAACAAATGTTCAATAGGTACCCTTGGTTAAACCGCCTTGTTCTTGTGAATCCGTAAATATATTTGTTTGGGAAGCTAATGGTATTTTTAGGGTGAATTTTGAAAGGAGTAATTAATGCCTCTTGCCACATTCGACGATAATGATTGTCTTTCAAACAAGCCAAAAAGATTGAAACAATTTCTTAAAAAGTAAAGTTAAATAGGCAGAAAAACATTTTAATAGGTGGGTGGTAACATGAAAAAAAGAAAGAAACGATTATTTTCAATCCTAGCAATCTTATCACTTTTTCTGGTTACAACTTTTTTAGCGGGTTGCCGGTTGGATACAGGAGTTGAAGAAAATAAGAAAGTGGGAAATCCTGAGGCCATTACATTAGAAGAGTTCAATCAAATTGAAAAAGGTATGAGTTATGAGGAAGTAGTATCAATTATTGGTGCCGAAGGAGTTCAGATGGGTGATGGTGATGGGAATAATCAGGTCTATGTCTGGGATGGGGAAATTACTGACTCTTTTGCCAGTGTGTCATTCCTTCAAGACAAAATGACCCGTAAAACGCAACGTGGCATCAAATAGTAGAAGGCGAAAACCTGCTCTAATTAAATTTCAGCTGCACAATTAAGGGCGTTAGTTTAAGAAAGAAAACGGAGCATTTCCAACAAGGTATTTGCTCCTTTTTGTTATCTAAATGGAATAGTTTTCGTACAGGGTCTTACATTCGAGGGAATTTTGAAGAAGTGCAAATTAATATGTAAAACTACTGTTAATACAAGTGAGCATTGACATACATATGAAATCGAGCATCAAATTACTTCGCAATTCGATGCTCGATTTTTATAATATTTTTAACGAATGACTACACAACCGAACTACTTAATCTGAAGGCATGTTACATTTAGTTATTCTTTCAGTTTCTCCATCAATTCTTCAGCAGCTGATTTGGGCAGGCCGGCTTCAATTAGTTCTTCCATAGAAGCTTCTTTCATTTTTTTCATGGATCCGAATGTCTTCAGAAGCTGTTTCTTCCTTTTGGGGCCAATGCCGCTGACTTCATCAAGCATAGAAGAAAAGGCCGTTTTGCCTCTGAGCTGGCGGTGGAACGTGATGGCGAACCTGTGCACTTCATCTTGAATTCTTTGCAGCAGGTAAAATTCCTGGCTTCTTTTTCCCAGAGGAACGATTTCGAGTGGATTTCCATACAGCAATTCAGAAGTTTGATGCTTATCATCCTTAGCGAGCCCTGCTACAGGAATATCGAGGTTCAATTCCATCTCAAGAACTTCTTTTGCAGCACCAATCTGACCTTTCCCGCCATCAATGACAATTAAATCTGGAAGCGGCAGCCCGTCTTTAAGCACTCTCGAATACCTTCTTCTTACAACCTCCCGCATGGAATCATAGTCATCAGGACCTTTAACCGTTTTGATTTTGTACTTGCGGTATTCTTTCTTTTCCGGCTTTCCATCAATAAAGACTATCATCGCAGATACAGGGTCAGAGCCCTGGATATTGGAGTTATCAAAAGCTTCTATTCGGTGAGGAGTATAGATGCCCATCGCCTCACCCAGTTTATCTATTGCCATGATCGTTCTTTCCTCGTCACGTTCAATCAGTGAAAATTTCTCTTTTAAAGCAGCTTCGGCATTCTTGCCCGCGAGATGAACCAAGTGCTTCTTCTGCCCTATCTTTGGCTGTGTCGTCCTGACATCCAGCAATTGAGCTACGATAGTTTCGTCAATCCCTTCAGGAAGATTGATTTCTTTCGGTTTAAAATGATTAGACTTCGTATAGAATTGACCAATAAAGGTCAGAAACTCCTGGGCCGGCTCATCATAGATAGGAAACATGGAAACATCCCTCTCAATCAACTTCCCTTGGCGGATAAAAAACACCTGAACACACATCCAGCCTTTATCGACTGCATATCCGAAGATATCACGATCCGTAAAATCGGTCATAGTCATAGTCTGCTTTTCCATCGTTGCTTCTATATGCTGAATTTGGTCCCTGAACTCTTTCGCACGTTCAAACTCCAGGTTCTCTGCCGCCTCGCCCATCTTATTATTAAGATCTTTTTTGATATCCTTATAACCGCCGTTCAAGAAGCGGGAGATTTCATCCGTCAGTTCTTTATATGTCTGCGGTTCCACCTCTTTAACACACGGTGCCAGGCACTGTCCTAAGTGATAGTACAAGCACACCCTGTCAGGAAGCTTATCGCATTTTCTCAGCGGATAAATTCTATCGAGAAGCTTCTTGGTTTCGTTCGCCGCTCCTGCATTTGGATAAGGACCGAAATACTTGCCCTTATCTTTCTTAACATTCCTGGTGATAATTAATCGTGGATGTCTTTCGGCAGTCAATTTGATAAAGGGATAGCTTTTATCATCTTTGAGCATGACATTATATTTAGGATCATATTTTTTTATTAAATTTAACTCTAGAATCAGCGCTTCCAAATTGGAAGACGTAATAATATATTCAAAGTCCTCAATCTCTCCGACGAGCCTTTGTGTTTTCCCATCATGTGAACCGGTAAAATAAGATCTTACCCGGTTTTTCAACACCTTTGCCTTACCAACATAAATGATCGTGCCCTGTCTGTCTTTCATCAGGTAGCATCCCGGCTGGTCCGGCAGCAGCGCCAGTTTATTTGAAATATTTACGTTCATTTATACTCACCCCCTGCGGCTTACCAATAAATAAAGCTGTTTCGTTCAAACAACAATCCAGGAACGAAAGCCTTATAGTAAATGAACGGAAAACAGTACACATTCTTCACTAATCATAGGCAATTAGCCCATCCAGGTCAACTGAGGGCTTTTGGTAAAGGCTCTGTTAGTCAACTCAAAGGTTTGGGTTGTTGAAAAGTAATGGATTTCCGCTCCAGCGCACGACTCCGCTCCAATCATACAGGTGGTAAAAAACCAATAGAAGACAAATAAAATAGAGTTTTTTTTAGACCATAAAACAAAAAAGAAACGAGCTGGGCAGCTCGTTTCTTTTACATTCTTACTGTATTAAGCATGTTTGTTCAATAATTCAGCAAGAGCTTCTTTTGGCTGGAAGCCGATGACCTTGTCAACTACTTCTCCATCTTTAAGAACAACAAGTGTCGGAATACTCATAACACCGTAGTTGCCTGCAGTTTCTTGGTTTTCGTCAACATCAACTTTGACGATTTTCACTTTATCTCCCATTTCTGAGTCAAGCTCTTCCAAAACGGGTGCAATCATTTTACAAGGTCCGCACCAAGGAGCCCAGAAGTCAGCCAATACTAAACCTGAACTTACTTCATTTTGGAAATTTTGATCTGTAGCATTTGTGATAGCCATTTATATTCGCCTCCAATTATCTTTTAAAGTTACCGTCAGTATAACACCGTTTTTTTAATGATGCTATAAATATGCTCGCAGGTAATTTACCCTGTTTTGCCTTGTTTATTCATGATCGCCTGCCATAGTTCCTCACCTAATCCAATGGTTTTCAAAGCTTCCTCTTACCTTCTTTGGAAAAAGGAAATTTTATTCCTGACTCATCCAAATACACTTCTTTCAATCTCCTTCATGGCAAAGAAGTAACCTTCCTTAGCCATCAATTCCTCATAAGTTCCACTTTCCACAATTTCACCTTTTTCCATCACAATGATTTGGTCCATAGTCTCCAGTCCTCTTAAGCTGTGACTCACCAAAACAAGGGTATCATTAGCTGCTTGTTCAAATAACTGTTCATAGATGAAGTTCTCAGTAAGCGCATCAATTGAAGATGTGGGTTCATCCAATATCCACAAATGAGCTCCCTTTAACATGGCACGGGCAATCGCAAGCCGCTGTTTCTCCCCACCTGATAAATTTTCTCCACGTTCAAGGACTTCACTGTCAAGATCAAAATGGGCTAACTGTACTTTTTCAAGTACGCTTAATAGTTCTTCATCTTCTATATCCGTCCCTGCCAGCTCCAAGTTTTCTCGAAGTGTTCCGTAAAAGAAATGATTGTCCTGCAAGACAACGTTGGCTTTCGACCAGAGATCTTCCGCCTCAATATGCTCAAGAGAATGATTTCCGATCAGAATCTCACCTTCTTTTGCATGAAGTACGCTAAGCAGCAACATCAATAGCGTGGATTTTCCAGATCCGCTGGGACCTACGATTGCCGTTTTGGATCCAGCGGGTAAATGAAAACTTACCTCGTTCAATGCGTTCTGGTTTTCTTCTTGAAATCGGTAGAACAACTTCTTGAATTGTACAGATAAAGGTTGAGATTCAGGCAGCTTTTCAAGGGGATTAGAAGGGACAACAGGCTCTTCCTTCACCACAGAATACAAACGCTGAGACGCTGACCGGCTTTCTTCTAAATGACCAGGCAGTGCAGCCATGGGCGCTGCATTTTCAAAAACCGTCAACGAAACCATGACAAGCATCGCCAAAAACACACCCTCGAGCTGCCCTTGTGTCACTAAATACGAACCAAGAGCCAGAACACTCCATGAGATCAACAGCGAAACCGCTGTATTGACCGAATGATTGAACATTATTTGAAGTGTATCACGCTCCTGCTCCTCGATGTATTTTCTGGAAGAGTTCTTTAACATTTCTTCTTTTTCACCCAAGCGCTGGTACAATTTCAGCTCCCGAAAGCCATATAAAATCTCGGTTGCTTCTGTCGAAAATTCTCCTCTACTTTCACGTACACGAGAATCTATCCGGCGCTTGCTGTAGGCAAATATTACAGGTATAACCAGTGATGTTAAGATGAGTCCTATAATCAGTAGAACAGCGATGTATACAGAGAAAAACATCATAAAAAAGATTGTGCTTAAAAATACAATGATCAGAACGATTGGAGGATAATAAACTCTTAGGAAAAAATTTTGCAAACTCTCGACATCTCCGACGATTCTCGAGAGCAGATCTCCACTCCGATATTTTTGATAAATTCCAGGTGCTAAGGGTTCCAGCCTTTCAAAAAAATCTACTCTTAGATTACTAAGTATTGAAAATGTAGCACGATGAGAGTAAAGACGTTCTCCATACCGGCTGCCTGCACGGGCCAATCCGAAAAGTTTCAATAAAGCAATCATGACCGTCAACGCATACAAAGGAGGAGCAAGAGCAGCCTTAGAGATCAAATATCCAGTGGAGGCAAACAAACCTACTGCTGTCATTCCAGCTAAAAAACCAAATAAAATAGAAAATAGAATATCTTTTTTCTCCCGTCCTACTTCTTTCATAACCAGCATCAGATCTTTCATACTGCATTCCCCCCTTGCTGCACTGATACCATACTGCGGTAATCAGCCACTTTCTGAATCAAATCATCATGTGTTCCGCTTCCTTTCAATTCTCCATCTTCCATGAACAGAATTAAATCTGCTCCCCTAATGGTGTGCAATCTATGAGCAACGGTAATGACTGTTGATTTCTTTGAAAGCTCTTCGATAGATGCTTGTAATATTCTTTCTGTTTTTAAATCAAGCCCCGTCGTCGGTTCATCAAATAGAATAACGGTTGGGTTCTTTAAAAAAGCCCGAGCAATGGCCAAACGCTGCTTTTCTCCTCCTGATAAGCCCCGGCCTCCTTCTCCGACACGCGTATCATATCCTTCTTCAAGTGATGCAGCCATCTCTGATAACCCTGCTCTTTCAGCCGCCTTTATAATTTCCTCGCGGCTTGCAGCTTTATTTCCGCCAATAGCAATGTTTTCAGCTATTGAACCTGAAAACACATAAGGTTTCTGCGAAATATAGCTGACCTCATTAAACCAAGACTGCTCTGTATAGGTTGAGAGAGCATACTTATCAATCTCAATAATCCCCTGAGAAGGAGCTGCAAGACCTGCAAGCAAATGAAGAAGTGTTGTTTTGCCTGAACCGCTGCGTCCAACAATCGCAGTTTTCGTATATGGCTTTATCTCTGCAGAGACGCCTTTTAGTTCGAACCCTTCATCTCCATATTTAAACCCGGCGTTTCTAATGCTGATAGAAGGAGGAGATGAGACGATTAGCTTCTTTTCTCCCCATTCGATAGGAAAATCTTCTTTATCAAGCTCAGCGACTATCTTATTTGCTGCACCAAGACTGCCTCTTCCTGTATGAAATGCACTGCCAAGTTCTTTAATGGCCCCATAAAATTCGGGTGTAAGGACAAGCAGAAAGAATGCAGTGAAAAATGTTACACTTTCAAACACTACAAGTCGAAGACCAAGTTCAAGGGCAATCAGCCCGATTCCGAGCATAGAAATGTATTCAAGCATCAAAGAGGAGATGAAGGCCACTTTTAGAACATCCATGGTTGCATCCCGGAAACCGAGACTGCTTTCCCGTATGGTCTGTTTTTGCTTTCCTGACTGCCCGAATAATTTCAAGGTCGTCAAACCTTGCAGTGTATCAAGAAATTTCCCTGAAAATGCAGTCATTTTGTCTATTTGTTCTTCTGATTTTTTCTGAGTCTTTATCCCAATTATGATAAAAAACAAGGGTATGAACGGTGCTGTGATGATCATCAGCAGACCGGTATAAACATGTTGTGTGAACGCAGTAATAATAATCATTAAAGGTATGATCGAAGTTTGAATCACCTGTGGTATGTAACGGCTGAAATAGCTGTCAATTCCATCAACCGCATCCAGCAGAACGCTCACCTTTTGACCCGATTGCCCTTGGAGAGAAGCTTCCAGCGGATTTTTTGTGAATTTAGCGAGCAGCCGTTCCCGAAGATCACCTTTTACCTTAGAAGACATCCGCGCCCCTGCACGTCCGCTGATAAAGTTCATCATGACCCTGACTAACAGCACCAAGGCAAACCAGCCCAGAAGAGGAACAACTTCTCCAAAGGATTGTCCTTGAAGAAAAACCGAATCAACTACAGATACAATTAAATAGGCTTGAGCAATAATACTAAGACCTGTTAAGAAGGAAGTGAACCCCAAAAACATCAGTGTTCCTCTATAATCTTTTAAAAATGAATTTAATACGTTCATACAAGATAATCTCCTAACATCTAGAGAAATGATTTTTTAAAAGACATATTGTGAATTTGTTCACAATATGTTGATTTCATTATACATAACTACTAGGAAAAATTCATCTGACACGGACTGAATACCACTATTTACTTAGAGTTCGAGGCGGCGTAGCTTTGAGTACTGGAATGTATGCTAATAATACGGGAGGAACGAAAAAGCAAGCCCACGAAGAAATTCGAAGTGTCATTTTCACCGGACTTTTTGAACACCCTCTAAAAGAATAAAACTAATAAGACTTCCCCTCGAATCCTCTAAGTGTACATCTTCCTATTCCTCTAAAGAACAAAGAGAAAACCACATAGACATAATAAAGCATCCGACCAGGAGGCCGGATGCTTTATTATGTTTATAGCTATTCTTTAAACTTTTCGCTCTTAAAAGAGTGGTTGATTTCCTCCCGGCTAAATGCTGCGCAAGAAATCAAAACTTTTTATGAAAAGTTTTATATCTTAGTGCCATACTATCAATGAATCAGTATAGCAATTTAAGAAGAAGAAACTTTCAATTTCTTGAATTCTTCCGTAAGCATTGGAACCACTTCAAACAGGTCTCCAACGATTCCGTAATCAGCTACATTGAAGATATTTGCTTCAGGATCTTTATTGATAGCAACTATTACCTTGGAATTGGACATCCCTGCCAAATGCTGGATAGCTCCCGAAATTCCGCAGGCAATATATAAATCCGGTGTTACAACCTTACCTGTTTGCCCGATTTGAAGGGAGTAATCGCAATAGTCCGCATCACAAGCACCGCGGGAAGCTCCTACAGCACCTCCTAAAACTTCAGCAAGCTCATTTAAAGGTCCGAAACCGTCCGTGCTTTTCACACCGCGGCCGCCGGCAATAACGACTTTTGCTTCTGAAAGGTCTACTCCGTCTGTCGCTTTACGGACAACATCTTTAATGATGGCACGAAGGTCTTTAATATCCACTGAAACAGTTCCAACCTCACCGCTCCTGGAATCATCTTTTTCTAGCGGATCAATATTGTTAGGACGGATAGTTGCGAAAATAAGGCCGTCTGTAACAATTTTCTTTTCAAACGCTTTACCAGAATAGATAGGGCGCGTAAATACAAGGTTTCCGCCTGCTTCTTCAAGAGACGTGGCATCTGAAATCAGCCCTGATCCTAATTTACTTGCAATCTTAGGAGCCAGATCCTTACCAAGAGCTGTGTGGCCAAATATAATTCCCTCTGGGCTTTCCTGGTCAATGACAGCCATCAACGCTTGAGAATATCCATCAGATGTATACTGCTCTAATTTTTCATCCTCTACAACGAGTACGCGGTCGGCTCCATATTGAATCAGTTCATTTCCTAAAGCGCTTACAGAACTGCCTAATAAAACTCCTATTACTTCTCCGCCTTCTGCAATAGTTTTACCTGCAGCAATTGCTTCAAAGGATACATTTCTTAATGCGTTGTCACGTGCTTCACCAAGTACCAATACTTTTCTTGCCATGTTCGATTACCTCCTGAGTGAATGATCTCTATTGTATATTAGGCTCGTTCGCTTCTTACTGCCTTAATTTCTGTAAATGAACTAGTATGATTTCCGCTGCAACAACCTTGACCCAAACAAGGTCAATAGAGTTAAATTAACGATTTTCCAGAAGAAATTCTAACACTATGTTGGTTGTCGTTCTTAGAATTTCTTACGTTTTCTCCACTCTATGAATCTTGCAGAAAGAAAACAACCAGCCAAATTTTAACCCGGAATAGCAACCCCGTTAGCAGCTCAGCGATTACCTTGCATTAAACGACTTTTGCTTGAGTATGAAGTAGTTCAACCAGTTCTTTCACTTGGTCTTCAAGCTCGCCTTCAAGGACTTTGCCCGCTTCCTTCTCTGGCGGCAGGAAGATCTCAATCGTTTTTGTTTTAGCTTCAACGTCTTCTTCTTCAAGGTCTAAATCATCGATTTCAATTTCATCCAAAGGTTTTTTCTTTGCTTTCATGATACCAGGCAAAGAAGGATATCTTGGCTCATTCAATCCCTGCTGTGCAGTTACCAGTAATGGAAGGGAAGTTTCAATCGTTTCGGAATCACCTTCAACATCGCGGACGACCGTTACAGTCTCTCCGTTAATCTCCAGGCTGGTAATCGTTGTTACATAAGGAATATTCAGCTGTTCCGCCACTCGCGGCCCAACCTGTCCTGATCCACCGTCAATAGCAACGTTTCCTGCAAGGATTAAATCCGCTTCCTTATCTTTCAGGTACTCCGCAAGTATTTTCGCGCTTGTGAATTGATCTCCGTTTTCAACATCATCTTCTGTGTTGATCAGTACTGCTTTATCTGCTCCCATTGCCAAAGCTGTGCGAAGCTGTTTCTCTGCTTCTTCGCCGCCAACCGTCACAACAGTGATTTCTCCGCCATGCTCATCTCGGACCTGGATTGCTTCTTCAATTGCGTATTCATCATAAGGATTGATGATGAATTCAGCACCATCCTCACTGATTTGTCCGTTGGAAATACTGATTTTCTCCTCAGTATCGAAAGTTCTTTTCATAAGTACATAGATGTTCATTTCTAATTCCCTCCTAAGATTTCAAACTTTCAATTGTTTAAAAAGATTGAGAATATTTTAAGTAAATTTTTTTCACCCTAGTTTCAAGAGCAAGCCGGAATTCCGGCTTTACTTACCCTTGAACTCAGGTGAGCGCTTCTCAATGAACGCCTTAATGCCTTCCTGTCCATCCTCTGATACGAAGACTTCCCCGAAAAGTGCTGCTTCCCGCTTAACTCCTTCATAAAAACGTTCATGTTTCGTATAACTCAGAAGTTCCAAGGCAGCTTTCATCGCCACAGGACTCTTCTTCGCAATACTGAACGCCATTTCTTTCGCATGGTCTAGAATTTCTTCATCAGGGTATGATCTGTTTGCCAATCCCCATTGAACTGCTTCCTTACCGCTGATTGGCTCGCTCGTTAACAGCATTTCTCCCGCTTTTGCAGAGCCGACCAACTTAGCAAGCCTTTGTGAACCGGCAAATCCGGGTACAAGCCCCAACTGCAATTCGGGAAGACCCAGCTTCGCATTTTCGCCGACCAGGCGGATATGGCACCCCATTGCAAGTTCCAGACCGCCTCCTAATGCAGCACCATGTATTGCCGCAATAATCGGTTTAGGGAAGTTTTCCATTCGTTCAAAGAGATCTTGGCCCCTTCTGGAAAGCTTAGAGAAATCCTCTCCACTTTTCACTTTGGTAAACTCTTTGATATCTGCTCCAGCAGAGAAGAATCTGCCTTCACCATGCAGCAGGATCACCCTAGTTTCATCGTTTCTCTCCAGCTCATCCATCAATGCATCCAGCTCAATGATTAAGTCACTGGCTAGTGCATTTGCAGGCGGACGCCCAATTGTAACAATTGCTGCCTGGTTTTCAATCTTGGTACTCAGATACTGCATCTAGAATTCCTCCTTACACAAAACTTCAGTTCCTGGAACCACAACCGTTAAGCAGCAGTTTATGTATAGCAGGAACTTGTAACGACAGGTCATACTTCTGTTCGTTCATGACCCAGTTGGTAAGCATTTCATCAATCGTGCCGAAAATCATTTGGCGTGCCAGCCGGATATCGAGATCTCTTGAAAATTCGCCAGAGTCAATTCCTTCGATCAATACGTTGTCTATGACTGTCAGGTATCCTTTAAGAACTTCATTGATCTTTAAGCGTATATCTTTGTTAGACTGCCTTAGCTCCAGCTGCGTTACAATTGCCAGATGGTGATCTTCCGACAAGATTTTACAATGATTTTCAATCATCAATAATAACTTCTCCGCTGCTGTTCGTTTTCCTGCTATAACATCTTCAATTTTCTCGACAAAAATCCCCATTTTTTCGCGAAAAAGCGAAATTAAAATATCTTCTTTGTTTTTGAAGTAAAGATAGATGGTTCCATCAGCTACCCCGGCCTGCTTTGCTATCCTCGAAACCTGGGCTTGATGATATCCATTTTCAGCAATCACCACTACAGCGGCATCAATGATTTGTTTATATTTCGGTTTATCTCTTTTCATATGATCATGCCCTGTCTCTTAAAAATAATGAATGACTATTCATTCATATTTCAATAATAAAATGAGTAAGAAAAAATGTCAAGGAGAACATCCTTGTCCCACTTTCTTTCAAAAAGAATGGCCTGTTGGCAGCCCAAATGGTATTCTCGTTATCTATCTTAATATGAAATGACTAGTTATCCAAACAAAATCAAACAAGTTTTTCATCTTTCTCTTTTAATTTGCTTCTCTCTTCGTCGACAAGTGCTCTTCTCAGGATTTTTCCTACAGCCGTCTTAGGAAGTTCATCCCTGAATTCGTATATTCTAGGAACTTTATAAGCAGCCAGATGCTTTCTTGTGAACGAGTTCAGATCTTCTTCCGTCAGGTTGGAATTTTCCTTCAGTACAATATAAGCTTTCACCGTTTCGCCTCTGTAGGGATCAGGGATTCCTGCTGCAACAACTTCCTGGACATCCGGGTGTTCGTAAAGGACTTCTTCAATTTCTCTGGGATATATGTTGAATCCGCCGGCAATGATCATATCTTTCTTGCGATCTACTACGTAGAAATAGCCTTTTTCATCCATATAGCCTAAGTCACCCGTAAGCAGCCATCCATCTCTCAAGGTCATTTCTGTTTCTTCAGGTCGATTCCAATAACCTTTCATTACTTGCGGGCCTTTTACACAAATTTCCCCGATTTCATTCGGCGGAAGCTTCTCGCCTGTTTCCATAGAAAAAACAGCAGCGTCTGTATCCGGCCAGGGAATTCCAATGCTTCCCTTCACCCTTTCCCTGTCCCAAAGAAAGTTGGAATGCGTGACGGGCGACGATTCAGTCAGACCATAACCTTCTACAAGCTTGCCTCCGGTTACCTCTTCAAACTTCTGTTGTACTTCTACCGGAAGAGGAGCAGATCCGCTTATACAAGAATCGATGGAAGACAGATCGTATTTCTTCAAATCAGGATGGTTCAATAACCCAATGTAAATGGTCGGTGCTCCTGGAAACAATGTAGGCTTTTGTTTCTGTATTGTTTTCAGTGTCGTTTCGGCATCAAACTTAGGAAGCAGCACCATTTTATACCCTTGCATCACAGAGAGTATCATAACGGTAGTCATACCGTATACATGGAAAAATGGAAGTATGCCTAAAACAATTTCCTCTCCTTTTTTGCATTTATAGAGCCAGGTATCACACATCACTGCATTAGAAACAAGATTTTTATGAGTCAACATGACCCCTTTGGGAAATCCTGTTGTTCCTCCTGTATATTGCAGTAGTGCTAAATCTTCTTCAAAATCAAATGGAATATCGATTGGACTGTTATCAGCGGTTTTCATGATATGTGTAAAAAGGTGATTTTTCTCGGATGGCTCAACTTTTACAACAATGTTATACTGCTTCTTTTGGATAAAGGGATAGATCAGATTTTTAGGAAACGGCAGATAGTCTTTGATAGCGGTTACAATTACATGTTGAAGCGACGTCTCTTTCATTATTTTGGTTACCTTTGGAAAAAGGATGTCCATCGTAAGAATCACTTTTGCACCCGAATCCTTCATCTGGTACTCGATTTCCCTCTCCATATAAAGCGGATTGGTTTGAACTACGACTCCGCCAGCGTATAAAGTACCATAATAACCAATGACCGCTTGAGGTGTATTCGGCAGCATGATCGCCACACGGTCCCCTTTTTCAACTCCCAAGGACTTTAAGTAATTCGCAAACTTGAGTGCGGAATTATACAGATCGCTGTAATTGATTTCCTTGCCCATAAAGTGAATGGCGGTCTTATCCGGATAAAGTTTAGCTGCTTTCGTCAGGTAATCCTGCAGGGGCGTAGGTGTGTAATCCAGCTCCGGTTTAACTTCCTCTGGATATAAATCGAGCCATGGTTTTTCCATAAAGCGTCCCTCCTTTTAATTTTTAGAAAATTTTAATTCTTTATGCTATTATAGTATATCTTTACTACTGATACAATTCGAATTATTTTAACAAAGCATGATATATTTTTGTGAAAGTAAAAAAAGAACGGCCGCAGCCTAACGGGTTCTATCTTGAAGGACATACTTCTAATTCGCCAAAGAAATGGTTGAGTGATTTCCACTCCAGGTGCGCGACTCCGCGGGGCATGCGGTGAGCCTCCTCGGCTTCGCCTGTGGGGTTACGTTCCAGTGGGTACGTAACCTTGGTCTCACCTGTCACGCTAGTCCCGCAGGAGGTCACGCACCTTCCATTCCAATCAAATCATTGCTAAATTTTTAATAATTAATTACTCTCCTTTATATTAATATCAGGATGGATTGTGTATAGGAAATTGTGCCACAAATTTTGAAGGACAAAAAGTTCTGTCATTCCCTATTTTGAGTACATTTTGTATTACCAATTGTACAGATTCACCAGCAAGAATATCGTTAAATCAAGAAAAGAGGAGTGTCAAAATCAATGCGATTTGACACTCCTTTTGATGTGTATTTGTTAATTTTGTACTCGAAAAAAGAACGGCCGCAGCCGCTCTCTCTTTCACCTTTACACGAAGAAAACCAAGTAAAGAATTCCCACTAATATAAACCCGGCACAAAGTCCTAATAATACTTTTGCTAATGTTTCCATTTCTCTCTCCTTATGAGATGCCCGCCCCGATAACATAAGACAGGCCGACTGTGATGACAAGGGAAATAAAGCCTACTGCCCGATTGTCTTTTTCTATTTCTTCATCAATCTTAAACTTCGGTGTCAGGAATTCATAAATGAAATACCCGGTCAAAAGCAGCAAGAAACCAAAAACTCCCCAGCCGATTGTCGTCATCAATGTATCATTTTCAGCAATCGAGTGCCTGAAGATATTCGCCATCCCGAATATCTTCCCACCCGTTGCCATTGCCACCGCTAAATTTCCCTTTTTAATTTCTTCCCAATTGTTGTATTTCGTTACAAGCTCAAAAATAGAAAGAAACAGCACAAGAAACAATACAACGACACTGTAATAACCGGCTGTTTGAATAAATTCGTTTTCCCAAAAGTTCTCCATCCCTAAACACCCTTAACATTTTTTTACGCTGCTCTTCATAAGCTTTGTAGAAATTACTTATAGATCCTAGTTGTTCATTACAAGAGCCAGACACAGAATGCCCGTACTGGTGCACTATCATGGCTGATCCCTCAGCTTCTCTTAACTTTTAAAAATTATTTAAGAAAGCAGTTTTATTTAAATTCGACTACGCTGACACCTGTGCCGCCTTCACCCGCTTCGCCGAGACGGACTCTTTTGACTGAGCGGTGATTTTTCAAGTATTCCTGGACTCCCTGTCTAAGGGCGCCAGTACCTTTTCCATGGATGATGGAAACTCGCGGGTAGGCTGCTAATAATGCATCATCAATATACTTTTCGACTCTGGACAGGGCATTTTCGAACCTTTCACCTCGAAGGTCAAGCTCTAACCCAACGTGAAAGTCTTTTCCTTTTACGGTGGCCATAGGTTTGGTTTCAACCTTTTTCTCGGCCTGGATGAACTCAAGATCCGATTCTTTAACCTTCATCTTCATGATCCCCATCTGCACCTGCCACTCTTTGGACGATACTTTTTCAACCAAATGGCCTTTTTGATCAAATGTCAGGACTTTCACTTCGTCACCTGGCTTAAGCTCTCTTTGGCCAGTACTGGCTTTTTTCGGTTTGCTTCTATCAAGATTTGGAGCAGCGCCTTCGATTCGTTTCTTAGCATCAATGAGTTCATGCTCTTTAATATCAGCGCTTTTTTCCAGCCTCATTTTCCTTAAGTCCCGAATAACGCCTTCTGCTTCTTCTTTAGCTTTTTCAACGACTTTAGACGCTTTTAATTCCGCCTTTTCATACAAGGTGTCCCGCTTATCATAAAACTCCATCATTTGTTTCTGCATGTCTTTATGCATTTTTTCCGCCTGCTTTAAAAACTCATGCGCTTCTTCATAATCCGCTTCGGCGTCTTTTCTGCTCTTTTCAAGTGAAGCAATCATGTTTTCGATTTCTTTACTGTCTGTACCAATGTGTGATTTGGCACGGTTGATGACTCTGTCTGCCAAACCAAGCCGTTTTGAAATTTCAAATGCGTTGCTTCGTCCGGGAACACCAATCAGCAGCTTATAAGTTGGACTCAGCGTTTCTACATCAAATTCCACACTGGCATTGATAACTCCATCCCGATTATAGCCATAAGCTTTCAGTTCAGGATAATGCGTAGTGGCTACGACTTTCGCACCTCGTTGATGTACTTCATCCAAAATGGATATCGCTAGTGCCGCTCCCTCCTGAGGATCCGTACCTGCTCCCAATTCATCGAAAAGAACAAGACTTTCATGATCGACTTTTTCGAGTATATCCACAATGTTCACCATGTGTGAAGAAAAGGTACTCAAACTTTGCTCAATCGACTGTTCATCACCGATATCGGCATAGACATTCTGGAACACACCCAATTCAGAGCCGTCCAATGCAGGAATTTGCAGACCGGACTGTCCCATGAGTGTCAGCAGGCCGACTGTTTTCAATGTTACTGTTTTACCACCAGTATTCGGGCCTGTGATGACAATCGAACTGAAGTCTTTTCCCAATTCGATATCGTTGGCTACTGCCTCTTCAATAGTCAGCAGGGGATGACGCGCCCTGGTGAGTCTAAGCACTTGGTCTCCATTAATCTCAGGTTTGGTTCCTTTAATAGACTTTCCGTACTTTGCTTTCGTGAACATGAAATCTATATCAGCCAGAATCGCCACAATTGTTAACAAATCTTCTGAATATCCGCTGACCTCGACCGTCAATTCGGTAAGGATTTTCTCGATTTCCTGCCCTTCTTTCATCTTTAATTCACGCAATGTATTATTAAGCGCGACGATGACCTCAGGCTCAATGAAAAGAGTCTGTCCTGAAGAAGACTGATCATGGATGATGCCTCCGTAATTTCCACGGTATTCCTGTTTTACCGGAATAACAAACCGGTCATTTCTGATAGTGATAATTGTATCTGAAAGCATTTTCTGTGCATTGCTGGACCGGATCATTCTTTCGAGTTTTTCTCTGATCCGCCCTTCATTCGCCCTGATTTGTGAACGAATCTGCCTTAGAGAATCGCTTGCCGAATCTAATATCTTGCCGTTTTCATCGACAACTGCTTTAATTTTATGCTCCAGAGGGGTTAGAACCGCCATCTCACTGACTTTTCCCGCCAGTATTGGAAATTCGATTTCTTCCTCCTCAAGATCTTCCATAAACAGCCTGAACTGCCTGCTGGCATAAATCATGCTGGCAACCTGCACAAACTCCTGAGGGCTCAGCATACCGCCAATCGTTGCACGCTTAACTGCAGAACGGATATCAAAAATCCCACCAAGCGGTGCATGGCCTTTAATTCTCAGAATGCTCGCCGCTTCATCTGTCTCTTCCTGAATACTGATTACTTCTTCCAGAGATGTAGAAGGAAGAAGCGCATCTGCTCTTGCTCTTCCTAATGCAGAAGCTGCAAAACCTGCAAGCAGCTCTTTCACCTTATTAAATTCCAGCGTCCTTAATACTTTATCATTCATGGAGTGTACTCCTCCCTACCTATCCATCATTTCTGTTCAAAAATTTCAACAGGTCATCATTATCGTAAGTGTTGATGACCGAACTTGCTTTTACCCAGCCTTTTCTTGCAGCACCGACTCCCACTTCCATGAATTGAAGATGATCAATGCTGTGGGCATCTGTATTGATGACAATCTTGACGCCTGCTTCCTCTGCTTTTTTAATATTTTCTGAGGACAAGTCCAGACGGTTCGGATTTGCATTCAGTTCAAGAGCCGTTCCTGTTTCTTTCGCCAGTTGTATAAGCATATCCACATCAACATCATAACCTTCTCTCCTGCCGATAATCCTTCCAGTCGGATGAGCGATGATATCGACATGAGCACTCTTCAGCGCTGTTTTCAGACGGTCCATTATTTTCTCCCGCGGCTGTGTAAAACTTGAATGAATAGAAGCAATCACGAGATCCATCTGCTGTAAGACCTCATCTTCATAATCAAGTGAACCGTCGGGTAGAATGTCCATTTCTATTCCAGACAAAATCGTAATATCTTCATATTTGTCATTCAGCTTTCGAATTTCATCACGCTGTTTCAGAAGTCTTTCGGCAGTCAATCCATTCGCGACTTTAAGATACTGAGAGTGATCGGTGAATGCCATGTATTTATATCCTTTTTCTCTGCATGCCTCGACCATCTCTTCCAATGAATGAGCACCATCCGTCCAGGTGGAGTGCATATGAAGGTCGCCTTTGATATCCTTCAACTCAACCAGCCCATAATCCTTTGTATAGCGGTCAATTTCCCTGCCATCTTCCCTCAGCTCAGGCGGAATCCAAGACAGGCCGAAATGGCTGAAGAATTCCTCTTCAGAAGTAAAAGTCAGAACTTCACTTGTCTCTGCATTTTCCACTCCATATTCACTGATCTTTTCGCCTCTATCCTTGGCAATCTGTCTCATTCGGACATTATGATCCTTTGAGCCTGTAAAGTGATGAAGCGCCGTAGCATATTCCTCAGGTTTCACAAGCCTGAAATCGACAGATACTTCCCATTCGTAAAGAAAAGTCAGCGATATTTTTGTATCTCCTGCAGCAACAGAATCTTTAATATCTGGAAGGTTCATAATTTGTTCTTTAACTTCTTGAACATCCTCCACGGCAACGATGAAATCCAGGTCTTTAACCGTTTCCCTCATCCGTCTTAAGCTTCCTGCCCGTGAAAATTCTTTGATGCCCTTCATTTCAGAAAGCGACTGCTCAATTTTTTCTGCAACCGGAAGCATGTAAGCAATTGGAAGTCTATCCGGCTGAGAACCGGCATTTTCGATTGCCTGCAGAATCTTTTCTTCCGTCTTTTTGCCGAAACCGGATAACGCAGAAACTTTTCCAGCCTCGCAGACATCCTTCAGATCCTCAATATTTTTCACATTCAGCTCCTGATACAGCTTGGCAATTTTCTTCCCGCCTAATCCAGGTAACTTCAGCAAAGGAACAAGCCCTTCTGGTACTTCTTTCTGCAGTTCCTCAAGTACGCTCGATTTCTCCTCAGAAATATATTCTTCAATGACAGCTGCGGTTCCTTTTCCAATTCCATTCATCTCTGTGAATGATTGAATTTCATTCAAGCTTCTATCATCCGTTTCAAGCACATTGGCCGCTTTCCTGAAAGCTGATACCTTGAAGGTGTTTTCGCCTTTCAACTCCATATATATAGCAATAGTTTCTAGTAATTTAATGATATTTTTCTTATTGACAGCCATTCGATCACCCTCTTATATAAATTTGTCAGAGTAATGTCTATTTCCTTAGAGACTCTTTTTTCAGCCTCTAGTACTAATACTATCAGAATACGGCTTCAAAGGGAAAAAGAGATACCTTGGGGATAGGAGAGATAGGGGCGATGGGGTTGCGGGTGAGAGGGATTTTGATATAGTGCTGGTGATTTTTTGATTAGTTGCTAAATTTGCCGTCTTTTTTTCGGTTTGTGGATTGTTGTGGGTAGTTTTTCTGTTAAATGTAGCATCTTCTTTGGGATTTTAGATTTTATGCTCCGTTTCTCCGTTAAATGTAGCATCTTCTTTAGGATTTTTGGTTTTTATGCTACGTTTTTCCCTTAAACGTACCATCTTCTTTAGGATTTTTGGTTTTTATGCTATGTTTCTCCGTTAAACGTAGCATCTTCTTTAGGATTTTTGGTTTTTATGCTACGTTTCTCCGTTAAACGTACCATCTTCTTTAAGATTTTTGGTTTTTATGCTATGTTTCTCCGTTAAACGTTACATCTTCTTTAAGTTTTCGGATTTTTATGCTATGTTTCTCCGTTAAACGTACCATCTTCTTTAGGATTTTTGGTTTTTATGCTATGTTTCTCCGTTAAACGTAACATCTTCTTTAGGTTTTCGGATTTTTATGCTACGTTTTTTCGTTAAATGTACTCTCTAGATTTTCAAAACAGATCTCAGCCGGAGGTTTTGCCATTTTAGTTTAAAAGTTGCTTACTCCATTAGCTTGTACTGTCAAAATGTCGCTCTTAAAAACACATTTTGTTTGCCAGCCAAGCACACCACGCAAGTAATGGTTCACTTTTTATATTGAATTTCTCTTTCTTCAAACTTTCTTCTTTTAAACCGGGTGTTTACCTCTTATTCACCCCATTATAATCGGAGAGTCCATTTTTAATAGGATGTTTACCACTTAATCATCCCATTACAATCGAGGATTAACCTCACCACAAGCTGTTTACATCAAATCACCCTGATATAATAGCCTTTTAAACACAAAGAAGGCCCGCCGAAGTAATCCGGCCAGCCCTTAATAACTATTATTATTCTGATACGTAATTAATCCACCATTCTTGAACCTGATCGGATAAGAACGGGGTATTGGTTATCATGAATTCAGCTAAAACAGAATCATTCAACAGAGTCTGAACCATGGAGATCGGCAGCATTGCCGCGATATATAAGAGAATGAAAATCATAATATAGGTTTCAATGAACCCGAGTATCCCTCCGCCCAAAACATTCAACTGTTTCAAGATCGGCAGGTGTGCAACAAAATCAAGCATGGATCCGAGGATTTGAAACACTATCCGGACAGCAAAAAATATAATAGCAAATGCGATGACCCGATAATAAGATTGGTCCAGATTCGTAGCTTCAAACAGCATATTCAATGTAGATTCTTCATCGAGCACTGGAAACGGAATCCACAACGTTAACTTTGGTGCCAATTGATCGTAATAGATATAAGCAATGATAAACGAAATGATAAAACCTGTCATATGTACAAGCTGAAGGATAAACCCTCTCCTCAATCCGACAAAGAATCCGAAAACGAGGATAATCAATAGTGCTAAATCCAGCATAATATTTTCAATCCTTTAATTTTTTTAATTCTTCTTCCAGACTTTCACAGTACTCTTTCAGCTTAAGATTGTCATGAAGAGTGTTTACTGCTGTGAGTACCGCAAGCTTGCTCTTATCCAAGTAAGGATTCATGGAGCTGATTTCTCTCATCTTCTCGTCGACCAGGGAAGCAACCAGACGGATGTGGCTGGTAGATTCAGTACCGACAATAACATATTGAGTCCCATATATATCCACAGTTGTACGGTTTTTTTGTTCTTGAGACAACATGAAAGCCCCCTATCATAAGAATCCTAAACATTATCATAACATGAATGTAATTAATATGGGAAAGAAAATGTCATTTTACGTCTAATTTTGTTCGCAATTCTAAAAGCAGTAAAAATTTGATATGATTTAAGTTCAATCATACATAGAAATACTTTTTTCTAGAAGGGAATGGGCTCATTGGCAAACACTGTTTTACAATGCACCTCAGCAAAAATCAATGAAATGAAAGCTTATTATAAAAATAGTCTGCAAAGCAAACTGCCTCCTGGTTCGGTTTTCACTGCGAAAGTACCTGGATGCACCATAACAGCCTACCGTTCGGGAAAGGTTCTCTTCCAGGGAGGAAGCGGCCAAGAAGAAGCCAGCAGATGGGGCTCCTCGGCAGCAGCAGCCCCTGCCAAAAGCGGAAAGCCCAAACTGAATCCCAAGCTTCCCCCTAACATTGCCGATATGTCAATCCTTGGTTCGGATGAAGTAGGAACAGGCGATTTTTTCGGCCCCATCACGGTTGTTGCGGCATATGTTAAAAAAGAACAAATACCACTCTTGAAAGAGCTTGGCGTTCGGGATTCCAAGAATCTGAACGATGATAAAATCATAGCCATTGCTAAAGATTTGCTTTCTGTCGTACCCTACAGCCTCCTCATTTGTCATAACGAAAAATATAATGACCTCCAGGAGAAGGGAATGTCACAAGGTAAAATTAAAGCACTGCTTCATAACAGAGCCATCCTTAACCTGCTTCAAAAATTGGGCCCGGAAAAACCTGAGGCCATCTTGATTGACCAATTCGCGGAAGAAAACACCTATTATAAATACCTGGCAGGTCAAAAAGAGATTCACCGGGAGAATGTCCTTTTCAGTACAAAAGGCGAAAGCATCCATCTATCCGTTGCCGCTGCTTCCATCCTGGCACGATATGCCTTTGTGAAAGAAATGGATAAACTCAGCGCTGCTGCGGGCTTCCAGATTCCAAAGGGCGCAGGTAAACAAGTTGATGTCGCTGCCGCCAAAATCATCCGCCAATCTGGTGCCGACGAATTAAAGAAAATTACCAAGTGGCACTTCGCAAATAGTGATAAAGCACAAAAGCTTGCCAGGCAATGAGGCTTTTACTACTTAGACACTAGAATATAATGGGAGTCAATAAAAAACACAACTGCAAGCAGTCCAATCAGAATAGATTGGACTGCTTTTTAGACTAAAAATTTCAGTTAGATGCTCAAAGACTTTGTCTTCATTTACTATTCCGGCCTAAAAACAATAATACTTGTGCTGCGACTGCCAGAATTGGCAATTCCAATAACGGACCGATCACTAAAGTCAATGCGATTAACGGCTCGTCCGGGAAGGCTGTCATCGCAATCGCTAAAGCAATAGGCGAGTTTCTGGCTAAGGTCGTCAGGCTTAAGCTGATTCTTTCAGAGGAAGAGAATCCCATAACTCTTCCAATTTTTTGTCCTGCAAAAAAAGTGATAATAAAGAACAACATAACCGGAATGAAAATTTTCCATATTAAACTTAAATTATCCAGCAGCAGTCCCCCTTTTGATGCAAACATAGCAGCAATGGCCAAACTCAAGAAGAGCACCGGAAATACGGCCAGTTTGGTTATAAGATTTCCCCTCCATTCATGTCTGTTTTTTAAAAGGGATTTAGTTAAAACTGCTAAAAATAAAGGAAGAATTAAAACCAGCAGAATGCTCTCCACTAGAAATTGCATCTCGATGACACCGGTAGTTCCCTCAAAAATAAGAAGATAAATCGGCAGCAACAGGACCTGCAGGATCAAATTCAATGGCAGGATGGCAGCAGAGAGTGCCACATTGCCTTTTGCAATACCCGTAAATATTAAATACCAATCCGTACAGGGTGTGACCATCAGCATGATGAAGCCTATGTATAAAGGAGTCTGCCCATTTAAAAAGACCAACGCCAGTAACCACGCCAGCAGAGGGGTCCAGACAAAATTGATGAGAAGTGATGTATAGGTGAACTTTCTATTTTTAAAAGCTTTCTTTATCTCCTCTAAAGGAATTTGCAAAAAAGTGATATAGAGCATGACAACTAACAAAGGAACGATGAAACTTCCTGCATGAGCTCTTACAAACTCCACTTGCCCTATTGCTATGCCTATGATCACTGCTAAGAAAATAATGAAGGTATACAATTTTTCAAATAAGTTCATAGTGCCTCACAACCTGCTGTAAAATTTATAGTTTGGACTCAACTTCCTCATACTTAAGGATATTTGTAAGGAGCCTTCATGAGCACAGACTAAGAGACCGCTCACCTAAATAATTTTATCACAATAGTCACGAGTAACTTTTTCTATGGATCGAGAACGCCTTGTATATAAAAGAGTAATTAAACCACAGCGTGAACAGGTGGTTTGCTCTGCGGATGGAAGCCTCTCTTACCTGCATCTGCCTAGAAGGCAATTTCTTTATTCTTCCTATTCTTCTGTCTTGTAAACGGATTTTCTAGTTACCATAGAAATTTTTCTCAAAAAATAAGAGGAGTAATTCCGCCTATTTAAGAAAATAGCATTAAAAAACAGTAAAATAAGCGGAATAATTCCGCTTATTTGCTTAAAAGATGAAAAAATGATTCCTTTATCTGTATATAAGCGGAATATTTCCGCTTATATACCCCAAATCGAACTCTATTCCACAGCTTAGCCGGAAAATTTCCGCTTATTTTAGATATAACAGGTTACTCAATTATAAATTGTTCATATCCTTCACAAGGCATACCTTGGAAGGAAGTGATTTATAAACCAACATTATCCTATCAAGGGAACTATGTCATGCCACGCACTAAGCTTTTGGAACCCCCGGCATCGCCGTGTTTTTAAGTCTATCAAACAAAAACGCTCCGAGCCTTCATACTCGGAGCGTTTCTCTATGGCAACAGACTTTACTGAACCTATTCAATTCTGCGCTGGCTTACTAGCCTCTCAGCTCAGCACCCGCTTTTTCTTTTACAGCTTCAAGAACTTTGTTATGCGCTTTAACGACTTCATCGTCCGTCAATGTACGTGACGGGTCAAAGTATTTCAGTGAATATGCAAGTGATTTCTTGCCTGGCTCCATGTGCTCACCTTGATAGAGATCAAAGACAGATACTTCTTTCAGCAGCTTGCCTCCCGCTTCCTTGATGATAGACTGCAGCTCGCCTGCTTTGATATCCTGCTCGACTACAAGAGCAATATCTCTTGAGATCGATGGATATCTAGGAATCGGTGAATACTGCAATGCCGGCAAATTGAAATTGTATAAAGGTGCTGCTTCGATTTCAAAAACATAGGTTTCATTCAAGTCCATATCTTTTTGAACCTGTGGATGTACCTGTCCGGCAAATCCGATAACCTTTTCATCTAAAAGGATTTCCGCTGTGCGTCCAGGATGCATTCCATCTAATTCTTCAGCCTGACGGAAGCGGATATATTCAGAAACACCCAATTCATCAAACAGACCTTGAAGAATTCCTTTTACAACGAAGAAATCAACAGACTTCTTCTCACCCTGCCATGGATGGCTGTTCCACAATCCAGTGACAGCACCGGCAATATGCTCATGTTCAGAAGGAAGCTCCCGGCCCTCTTCTTTCAGGAATACAGATCCTGTTTCATAAAAAGCAAGACTGTCATTTTGGCGGGCTGAGTTGTAAGACAATACCTCCAGCAATTGCGGTATGATACTCAGACGCAGGTTGCTGCGCTCTTCACTCATCGGCATGATCAGACGGATCGGCTCACGCTTATCAATGGCATACTGACCTGCTTTTGCATCATTTGTCAGTGAGTATGTGATAGCTTGCTGCAGCCCTGAGCCTTCCAGGTTGCTGCGTGTAGCACGGCGTTTGATCTGGAATGACGTCAGGCTTCCTGCTGTCGCATCTCCTTCAGGGAGAGTCAATGGCAGGTTATCGTATCCATACAATCTTGCCACTTCTTCAAGCAGATCTTCAGGAATTGTGATATCCCCTCTTCGTGTTGGAACTGTGACTTGAAATTCTTCTCCCGAAACACTTGAATCAAATCCAAGGCGGGTAAAGATGTTTTCCACTTCTTCTACACTGATTTCTGTTCCAAGTACCGAGTTGATTTTATCCAGAGTGATCGTCACAACTGCAGGCTCCACTTTTAAACTATCCACAGTGACGGAGCCTTCCAGCACTTCTCCGCCCGCATATTGAGCCATTAAGGATACTGCTCTCTCTGCCGCTTCTCTTACACGGTTAGGATCGACACCTTTTTCATAACGCGTGCTCGCTTCACTTCGGAGACCGTGGTCTTTCGAGGCAGTCCTCACCGTTCCGCCCGCAAAGTAAGCAGATTCAAGTAAAACCGTTGTCGTTTCCTGGCCAACTTCAGAGTTCGCTCCGCCCATGACACCAGCTAACGCAATCGGCTCTGTGCCGTTCGTGATCACTAAGTGATTTTCGCTAAGCTTTCTTTCTTCATCATCTAAAGTGACAATCACTTCATCCTGTTTTGCCCTTCTAACAAGAATTTCTTTTGATCCAAGTCTGTCATAATCGAATGCATGAAGCGGCTGGCCGTATTCAAGCAGAATGTAGTTCGTGATATCAACTACATTGTTATGCGGACGGATACCTGATGCAATCAAGCGGTTTTGCATCCACATTGGGGACGGGCCGATTTTGATGTTTTTGACCACTTTTGCTACATAAAGCGGATTGTCTTCTGCCGCTTCAACATTTAACGTGATATAATCCTCTGCTTTTTCAGTTGATACCGCAGTATCGATTTCAGGTTTTTTTACAGAGCGGCCAAGGATCGCTGCAACCTCATAAGCTACTCCCAGCATACTTAGTGCATCTGATCTATTTGGCGTTAAACCAAGTTCAAGAATGGCATCATCCAAGTTCAGCACTGCTACTGCATCAGCCCCGACTTCAGTATCCACCGCGAAAACATAAATACCTTCAGCATGCTCTTTCGGTACTAGCTTGCCTTCGACACCAAGCTCCTGCAGAGAACAAATCATTCCGTTAGACTGCTGTCCGCGGAGTTTTGCTTTTTTGATTTTAAAATTGCCCGGAAGCACAGCTCCAACTTTTGCCACTGGGACCTTCTGGCCTTTCGCGACATTAGGTGCGCCGCAAATGATTTGAACCGGCTCTTCTTCACCAACATCCACCTGGCATCTGTTTAATTTATCAGCATCCGGATGAGGCTCGCAATCCAATACGTGCCCAACCACGACATTCTTGATTTCTTTTCCAATTACCTCGACACCCTCGACTTCTATTCCGCTGCGGGTGATTTTTTCAGCAAGCTCTTCAGGGGTAACACCGGAAAGATCGACATAATCCTGCAGCCATTTATATGAAACAAACATTTTCCTGCCTCCTTAATTATTCCTGTGTTTGAAATTGCTTTAAGAATCGTACATCATCTGTATAGAAGTGACGGATATCATCAATTCCGTATTTCAGCATCGCAATACGTTCAGGTCCCATTCCAAAAGCAAACCCTGTGTACTTTTTAGAATCAAAGCCGGACATCTCGAGTACATTCGGATGCACCATTCCGCCTCCAAGAATTTCGATCCAGCCAGTGCCTTTACATACACTGCAGCCTTTGCCGCCGCACATCTTACAAGTGATATCCATTTCAACAGAAGGCTCTGTGAAAGGGAAAAAGCTTGGACGAAGACGAATTTCTCTGTCTTCACCGAACATCTTTTTCGCAAACACCTGCAGAGTTCCTTTTAGGTCGCTCATGCGGATGTTTTCACCGATCACAAGTCCTTCGATTTGCATGAACTGATGGGAGTGCGTCGCATCGTCATTGTCGCGGCGATATACTTTTCCAGGACAGATCACTTTTACCGGACCTTTTCCTTCATGCTTCTCCATCGTCCTCGCTTGTACCGGAGACGTATGAGTTCTTAGCAAAATTTCCTCTGTAATATAGAAGGAGTCCTGCATATCTCTTGCCGGATGACCCTTCGGAAGATTCAATGCTTCAAAGTTGTAAAAGTCCGTTTCAACTTCAGGTCCTTCAGCAATGCTGTAGCCCATTCCGATGAAAAGATCCTCGATTTCTTCCACAATTTTTGTCAGCGGATGTTTGCTTCCTTTTTTGACAGGTCTGCCAGGAAGAGTTACATCGATTGTTTCGGATGCAAGCTTCTTATTGACTGCCTCTTTTTCAAGCTTTTCATTCTTCTCTTCCAGACGCTCAGTAATGGCAGCTCGAACATCGTTGGCAAGTGCCCCCATTTTTGGACGCTCCTCAGCAGAAAGCTTGCCCATTCCTCTTAATACTTCTGTAATAGGACCTTTCTTTCCGAGATAAGCAACACGGATATCGTTGAGCTCTTTCAGCCCTTCTGCTCTTTCAATTTGTTGAAGAGCTTCGTCTTGCAACTGCTTTAATTTTGCTTCCATGCAAAATGGCCTCCTTAGATAATTTTGGCATTTATTTATAACAACAAAAAAACCTCTTCCCAATCAAGGGACGAGGTTATCGTCGCGGTACCACCCTTATTAAAACACAGTAAACCTGTGCTCTCTTCATTGGGATAACGGCTTTTCGCCGGAGCATCTTTCGGTTTCCTGAAGAAACGGTCCCGATGCCAACTCAAGAGGTGAACGTTCGCAGTGGTGTCCATAAGAGTACTTTCAGTCACGGCACTCTTTCCCTGTAATGGTTACAACACGCTACTTTTCTCTATCATCGTTTTTACATATGTGAATTAATTATAGAAAACATTTCGTCTTATTTCAAATCTTTTTCGGAAATTACTCTGCCTTTTTTAAATGATACATTAAAATTCCTGCTGCAATCGCGACATTCAATGATTCGCTCTTCCCATAAATCGGAACGTAAAGATTTTGGTCAGTAGAACTCAAGATGGTTGGAGATACGCCATTGCCTTCATTTCCTAGGATAAGAGCGAATGACTCTTCACTAGGTACTCTATGGTATTCCACACTATTTTCGAGTGCTGTTCCATAAACCGAAATCCCCTTATTTTTCAGTCTGTCTATCCAGTCTGACAGATTTCCTTTAATGATTGGAAGGTGAAAATGGCTTCCCTGTGCTGAACGCAGAACTTTCGGATTATACATGTCAGCCGTACCTTCACCAAGGATGATCATGTCGATTCCCGCCGCGTCTGCAGTGCGGATGATCGTTCCGAGGTTACCCGGATCCTGTACTTCATCAAGCATCAAGAAGGTCTTTCCTTTCAGTTCGCCAGCATCTTGTTCTGACTGATGACAAATCGCAAACACTCCCTGACTGGTTTCAGTTGCCGAAACAGCTTTAGCTGCATCTTCAGACAGCTGAGTGACTGAAACAGAGTCAAGATTCCATGAGGCAGGCAGATCAATCTCTTCCTTAACAAGAACCTCTTGTACAACTCCATCATATTTTAGGGCTTCCTCAACCAAATGGAAACCTTCTACCATATATGTACCAGAGCGGTCACGCTCTTTCTTTGTGTGCAGCTTCTTCCACTGCTTCACTTGTGGATTTTTCGCAGATTGAACATATTTCACAGTTCGTGTCTCCTTGTGAACAGTTTAGCGGCGGATCGGTACTTTATCTTTATGCCGCTTTCGAACTTACATTATACCTCACATTACTTACATAATAAACGGTGAGTGGGAGAAGATAACCAAGTAAGTACTAATATCAGGGTAAAGGAGCGTTTTAAAAATGGGATTGAATTTACGAAATGCGATCATTCATAATGTGTCAGGAAATAATCAAGATCAGTTGAAGGAAACGATTGTTGACGCTATCCAAGGCGGAGAGGAAAAGACTCTTCCAGGACTTGGAGTTCTCATGGAAATTTTCTGGAATTCTGCAGATCCAGAGGAGCAGAAAATGCTGCTTGAAACCATTGAAGAAGGCTTGAATAGTTGATTATGGCGGATGCATTGTGCATCCGCTTTTTTTTGTTTATTTTGGTTAGAGTGCTGTTGGGCTGGCTAATGGGCTGCAGGCTGGGATGGAGGTTGTTTTGGTTTGTTTGAAAGGAATTTACGGGCTTTTACGCTGAAGTGTCTTTGAAGATCGTTTTTGAGAGACACTTCGAACCCTTTTTTACGCTGAAGTGTTCTTGAAAACGCTTTTGAGAGACACTTCGATCCCTTTTTTACGCTGAAGTGTTCTTGAGAACATTTTTGAGAGACACTTCACTCTCTTTTTTATACTGAAGTGTTCTTGAGATCGTTTTTGAGAGACACTTCACTCTCTTTTTTATACTGAAGTGTCCTTGAGAACGTTTTTGAGAGACACTTCAATCCCTTTTTTACGCTGAAGTGTCTTTGAGAACGCTTTTGAGAGACACTTCGATCCCTTTTTTACGCTGAAGTGTTCTTGAGAACGTTTTTGAGAGACACTTCAATCCCTTTTTTACGCTGAAGTGTCTTTGAGAACGCTTTTGAGTGACACTTCGATCCCTTTTTTACGCTGAAGTGTTCTTGAGAACCCTTTTAAAAGACACTTCGATCCCTTTTACACACATAAGTGCCATGGAGATTAAACACCGAAGTACACCAGCAGCTAGGTCGCTGTAGCTAGACACCATTCACCTTCAGAAATTTCTCATGTTAAAAAGGACCGCACATTTTTATTTCTAAAATGTGCGGTCCTTTTAATTAAACCTGCTTAATGGTTATGCGGGTCTCTTACTTACGATCAATCAAATGTAATTTTTGCAACTGTGTCTTTATCAAGACGCTTGATGACTTCAGTGATCAATTTCACTGCGTTCTCGTAGTCATCACGGTGAAGCATCGCTGCATGAGAGTGAATGTAGCGAGTTGCAATCGTGATGGAGAGCGCCGGAACACCATTTGCTGTCAAATGGATAGCACCTGAATCAGTACCGCCGCCTGCAATGGCATCAAATTGGTACGGAATATTGTTCTCATCAGCAATATTTGTCACGAAGTCGCGAAGTCCTTTATGAGAGACCATGGAGGCGTCATATAGGATGATTTGCGGGCCTTCACCCATTTTGCTTTGTGCTTCTTTTTCAGATACACCAGGAGTATCGCCGGCGATACCTACATCTACACCGAATGCAATATCAGGCTTGATTTTAGAAGCAGAAGTTCTTGCTCCGCGAAGACCGACTTCTTCTTGAACCGTTCCAACACCGTACACGACGTTTGGATGGTTTTCGCCTTTTAATCCTTTTAGGACATCGATGGCAATCGCACAGCCGATACGATTATCCCAAGCTTTAGCTAATAGCATTTTTTCATTGTTCATTACAGTGAATTCGAAGTAAGGAACAACCATGTCCCCAGGCTTAACGCCCCACTCTTGTGCTTCATCACGGCTTGAAGCGCCGATATCGATGAACATGTCTTTAATATCAACCGGTTTTTTGCGTGCTTCCGGAGGCAGGATGTGAGGTGGTTTTGAACCGATTACACCTGTAATATCTCCTTTGTTTGTAACGATCGTCACACGCTGGGCAAGCATCACCTGTGACCACCAGCCGCCGACTGTTTGGAATCGAAGGAATCCTTTTTCATCAATTTGCGTGATCATGAAGCCGACTTCATCAAGATGGCCCGCTACCATGATTTTAGGTCCGTTTTCATCGCCGACTTTCTTAGCGATCAAACTACCAAGATTATCAGTTGTGATTTCATCTGCGAAAGGTTCTATGTATTTCTTCATTACTTCTCTTGCTTCGCGCTCATTTCCTGGCACACCTTTAGCATCTGTAAGATCTTTCAGCATGCTTAGTGTTTCGTCTAGTTTAGCCATTATTTCGACCCCCTAATGATTTTATGTACCGTTATTAATCATAACAAATTATCAGAATTTATTCAAAAAATTAGCATGTGAAATAGCAGACGCCTATAGTTTTTCTCTTTTCACCATTAGTATCCTTGTTCCTGGCGTCGATAATTCACTTCGTTTTTCTTTTTATAAGCTTGTACCACTTCCTCATGAGAAAAGCCCAGAAGTTCTCCTAAATAAAAATATTTATGTACAAGGTGATCATACTCGGTCACTGACCTATTAGACCTGAAGTTATTAATGGATTGATAAATGTTCAAAAACTGTTCTGTTAGATTGTTTTCACTGTAGCTTGTGTCTCTTAAACTAAAGTCCTTGATTCCAAGCAGAATTCCCAGCGATAAGATGAAATGCACTCCGTCTACAAATTCTTCAAGAATAACACTCTTTTCGGAAGGCTGTTTTTTGCTCCAAAATTTAAAGCACCTTGTTTCATTCGCAAGCTCACCGACTTCAACCAGCAGAGCCAACGTTTTTTCTTGAAAAAGATCTTCTTCTTTCAGGTTATGCTCTTTTTCAATATATGAATCCAGTGCTTCCTGCATTTGAAATAACTCATTAATATTCATTTTTATCTTCTTCCTTTCAATAATTACCCTCATATAATCTTGCTTTCGCACCGAACACTATACCATACTGTGCAACCTTAAAAAAAATTTTCGAAAAAAATGAAACTTTTTTCTCTCTTAATCGTAGAGAGAAGTAAATGATCTATGCTGTGTGATTGTCTGGAGGGTTAATCAATGCTGATGCTTATCAGAATCTTGGTCTTTTTACTAATTATTTACCTATTATACCGCGCGTTTAAATACATTGTGAATCCTAAGCGCAAGTTGGAACTAGCTTCAGAACAGAAAAAGTTCTACTTCCTCGACGATCAGGAAAACGTACGAAAAAACTTTCTTGTCACATATAAGGGTGTTCTCTTTCAAGGAGAGAAATATCTCGGAACCACAGACCGCGCCTTTGATGTCGTTTCCATTTTTGTATGGGTTGAAAACGCAAGTTCCTTAAATGGAATCAGCTATGAGGACCTGAAGTATGTTGAAACAGAAATACTGGAGAGATACCCCAATGCCTCAATTGACTGGAAAAGTCCGCTAAAAGAATTTATTAACAAAAAAAAGGATCCGGAAGTGGAATGAACATTCCTCCGGATTCTTTTTTTTAGGCTCTTTTC
Source organism: Bacillota bacterium (assembly GCA_051750065.1). Classification (GTDB taxonomy): domain Bacteria; phylum Bacillota; class Bacilli; order Bacillales; family Bacillaceae_B; genus Rossellomorea. The sequence continues at coordinate 167,499 of JBNJJI010000002.1, read as the reverse complement.
GTAAACTTTGTTGCTATTTGATACTAATTCCTAAAAAAATGCCATAATTCACCTGAATAACCTGGTAATCATAAAAAAAGAGCTGCTTTCCCCGATGAGAGAGAAATCCCCTAGTATCCGGGGATATCCGAAAGCAACAACGTATGCGAAAACAGCTTTTTTTATGATGGCTGATGAAAAAATTCTCCCCACTTGATCACTTTAACTTTTTCCCTCAAAGTATAAAACAAGAGACATAATCCTAATAAAATCATGACTATAATGCCCGGAGTAAATTCGGAAATGAATTCGCCAAACACAGTGTAAAAAAATGCCAGGGGCAGATTTGCCAGAAAAGAACTTTTGATATAGTCCCCCAACGCCGGTCTTCTTTCCATCAAACAAACATTCAAGAGTTGATAATGAACAAAAGGAACCAGTCTCAAAACCGCTATCTGCCCTACCGTCAGAACCGCTCCCTGGCCAAACCATTTTTGTTTCAAATTCAACAATCTTTGATTCAATTTCGGAAACATTTTTAAAATAAAATAGGATCCTACTGAAAGCAGCGTTAATCCTATCAGAGAATATATCGTACCAAACACACTGCCAAACAGAATTCCTCCCACAATACAAACCAGAACCACCGGTATAAAAATAAACTGCCTGACGATATGAAATAAAATGAATGCGAGGGGAGCCAGCCATCCGCTTGCTTCAATAAAAGTAAACACAAAGGCATACTTATCGTACATGCTCCCACCTCTTTTCTACAGGTTACTACAGCATATACAATGGTACGAGCTGTTAGAACCTGGCTTCGGACATCGACACATTTTTACTTCTGTAAAATGATAAATGCCAAGGCTGAATAACTGATCAGCTGGGCTGCGCTTATTGCCGGCAGACCGTATCTAAAAACGGTATGTTTCGTCTTATGCCGGAACATCTTCATCCCCGCAAAACAGCCGACTGCTCCCCCAAGGAAGGCCGCCTTCCAAATCGAACTTTCTTTTATTCTATATTCTTGTTTTTTCGCCCTGGTTTTATCATTAGCCATTATCATATAACCCATTAGGTTCATAACGGCAAAATACGTGATTAATAGTATTAGTGCTGTGTTCATTATCCCTGCCTCTTTTCAAGTTTGTCGTGACTTTACTTAATAAACCTCTAGAAAACTCATTACTATAATTATAAAGGAAGAATGACCTGCCGCAATAACGGGTGAATAATTACCTGTTCTTCTGTATTCAAGCTAATTAATTTCACTCATTTAGGAATACTATTCTTGAGGTGTTATCCATGATAAGATTCATAATTCCGTTAATAACTATCCTTTTATTAGTTCCCCCTATTTTGGCAGATGCCGCTATGCCAGGGTATTCTGTAGCTGCCCAATCTGAAGAAGAAAATATAGTTTTATACGGGAAGAAAATAATTGGTTTATATTATGACTTTAAAGTTGAGTTTAAGGGGACCGTCTATTCAAGGCCTTTCTGGATCAACGTTACTAATCCTGCATATGCTCCAAAAATTTACTATCAAGATATAAATAGAGATAATAGGAACGAACTAATCATCATTTTAACAAGAGGATATGGTACCGGTGTTCTTGACCAGGAAGTTTATGTTTTTCACCTCTGTAATAAGCAGTTCAAGGAGGTTTTGGTTGACTCGCCGCTAGCCATTGTCAATAAGAATATAAGAACCAGCCTTACTCCTGCCAAAGCTGAAATCAGTATCGGAAACAAACATTATTCATTCAATGTTAAAGAATTAAAGCTTCTTCCTGAAACCTTATTTGAAGAAATGAATCTAGGCAGCATTATTAACTATGAGGTTAAAAATAATAAATTAATTGCCACGCTGCATCCTCAGTTTTCGCCTGGTGCTTTTGTTGGAAATATAATTATCACTTATGAATTTCGTGACAATATGTACCAAGCGGAAAAAATTGAATTTAAGTTAGAGAATGAATGAGTTGAAGTTTTAAATCTTGAGTGGCATTGGTCAAATAGATTAATGCATTTTCTTATAGCCGTCGACAGTGAATTCCTTTGACTATTAATAAACAGACTTACCCTTTCGAGGTCAGATAAGCTTCCTGGGTTGGAAAGGTACCTTCTCAACTAGTCGATGACTTTCATCTCATTAATAGAGGGATAAATCCCCCTTAATTTAATAATAGTACCTAAAAACAGCTGCAATAGAGGGATAAATCCCCCTTATTTCACTCAAACCCCTAGAGAATAGGAGCTTTTTTTGTATATAAAGGGAAAAACTCCCCTTATTTACAAACAAATTTGCCTCAAAGCTGCACTTAACGGGAGAAACTCCCCTTATTTTGTCTCCGCTGCTAGTTACTCAATTAGGTATATGACTTTTAGTTCGTTTTTTTCTGAAAAATTGTTACTAACGAATGCAATTTTCCTCTTCTTTCTTTGGTGAGAGAGCGCTTCGTGCAGACATATGGCCACCTGCGGGACTAGCCGGTTATCCATCCACAGCAGCCGAGGACCGGCCCTACTGGAACGGACTTAGCGGCTAGCAGCTTTCGCTCACTCTCCTTGCGAATTCTGCTGCAATACCTAAGGCGGTCAGTATGCTTCCTGCCTCCTGCTTGGAAATCCAGTTCAAAGTTCCCCCACAGAGTCGAACACCTGGAACGGAAATCAACACCCTCTTTCAAACACATCCCTATTAAGTAACAGAAAAATAAAAAGCCATCCTCCAAAGAGAATGGCTTTAGCAAGTTAATTACTTGTTGTTTTGAGCTTTTGCAGCTTCTGCTAATTGAGCGAATGCTTGCTCGTCGTTCACAGCAAGTTCTGCAAGCATCTTGCGGTTTACTTCGATACCTGCAAGCTTAAGACCATGCATCATACGGCTGTAAGAAAGACCGTTCGTGCGTGCAGCTGCGTTGATACGAGTGATCCAAAGCTTACGGAAGTCGCGCTTCTTCTGGCGACGATCGCGGTAAGCATACATATAAGATTTCATAACCTGCTGGTTAGCTACTTTGTATAATGTATGTTTTGAACCGTAAAAACCTTTTGCTAATTTAAGAACTCTTTTGCGACGTCTGCGTGTTACTGTACCGCCTTTTACACGTGGCATATAATTTCCCTCCTAGTGTTAAATCTTCGATATTATAAGTTGTCAAGCATGTGGCGAATGCGTTTGAAATCACCTTTAGAAACTACAGCGCCTTTACGTAGCTTACGCTTTTGCTTCGTAGATTTGTTAGCGAATAAATGGCTTGTATAAGCATGAGAGCGTTTCAATTTTCCAGAACCTGTCTTCTTAAAACGCTTAGCTGAGCCGCGGTGAGTTTTCATTTTTGGCATGTGAAATTCCTCCTCGATCCATTACTTTTCATTAATAGGTGCTAAAACTAAGAACATACTGCGTCCTTCCATCTTTGGCTTCGATTCTACTGTAGAAAGATCTTTACATGCTTCAGAGAAACGATCCAGTACGCGTTGGCCGATTTCTTTATGAGTAATGGCACGGCCTTTAAAGCGGATAGAAGCTTTTACTTTATCTCCTTTTTCAAGGAACTTGCGAGCATTGCGAAGCTTCGTGTTAAAATCATGTTCTTCGATACCAGGGCTCAGACGAACCTCTTTCAAATTGATGATTTTCTGGTTTTTGCGAGCTTCTTTCTCTTTCTTCTGCTGCTCGAACTTATACTTACCATGGTCCATGATACGGCCCACTGGCGGTTTTGCATTCGGAGCAACCAATACAAGATCAAGATTCACACGTCCAGCGATTTCTAATGCTTCATTTTTGGATTTAATTCCAAGCTGCTCTCCATTTTGATCAATCAAACGGATTTCACGAGCACGTATGCCTTCGTTAACGAACATGTCTTTGCTAATAGTCAGCCACCTCCAAGGTTAATTAAGAATACTGAGTTTGGGTCAAGATCAGCATTGAGCAAATAGCTGCAGGGCAAGAATGTATGTTGGTTTTAAGCCATAAAAAAATGCCGGTGGCAACAGCACACCCGCATCATAAGACGTAAACGTCATAAAGTACATTTCGTAAAACCTGCCAACTGCCTAGTGCGTCAATCAGGTGAGAAGCGGGTAGCTCCTTCTTTACCGCAAACTGTATTCAATTACCTTAGTTACTATATCATAATCAGTCTTACACTGTCAAATGATCGCTTTCTTTTGCAACAAGATTTATCTTATCAAAAGTCTGTCCATAACGCAATAGGTTTCTTGTAAAATGTTTGAAAAGTATTTTATCAGGCTAAAGAATAGTAGCAGAAATTTTAAAAGGAGTGTTTTTTGTGAAAAGGTTATTCACCATTGGTACGGCACTTTCTTTAACTCTGGCACTTGGAGCATGTCAGGATTCGGAAGAAGGACAAGATGCTGAACCTGTCATTGCTTACGATTATTTCAATATGGAAGTTGATTATGTAGATCTGGAAGATGCTTACGCAGTTGAATATGAAAAAGAAGGCGACGGTTTGGATGCTGAAATAGAAGATAACATAACAGATAAAGAGTATAATTCCACTGATGGAAGTGAAGCTTTCGATGACATTCAACCAGCTTTTGAACAACTGGACTTTGATGAAAACACACCAGATGAAGAAGTTGCAGAACAGCTTGTAAATGCCTTTAATTTACGTGAAGACTATGAACGAATAGAATTTGAAGTCGACTTTAGTGAAGGCGGCGAAAAAGAATTTACTATCGACAATTCGTAATTAATCTAATGTAATTTTGCAACTATCAGTAAAAGGCGGTTACTCCAAAGGAGGCCACTGAAAAAGTCTAATAAAAATCTAAAAGGCAGGATCGTTCACTTTAAAGAACGATTCTGCCTTTTCACTTTCCGTTATATGAAAAAGTGTTGATTTCCGTTCCAGGTGCGCGACTCCGCGGGGCGGGCGGTGAGCCTCCTCGGCTTCGCCTGCGGGGTTACGTTCCAGTGGGTACGTAACCTTGGTCTCACCTGTCATCAAAAGTGGAAGCGCCTTGGTCAGGCCCGACAGGCAAATGCTCCGAAGAGAAAAAAAGGCGGTCTTTCCTTTTATTCTCTTCGGACATTTGACCCCGAGGGGCTGGGCGCTGAAACTAGACGCACGCTAGTCCCGCAGGAGGTCGCACACCTTCCACTACAATCAACGCAGCAGAAAAAAGGAACTACCCACTAACAAAGCCCTGGTTTAAATATAACCAATAAGATTAGGGAGTGGTTTCCAGTGATTCAACAACAACAAACAATGATGTTCAGTAAGTATATGGATCTTTATGATATCGTCGTTCCTCAATACAATATGTAACGAAGAATAAACAATTTGGTCGACTTTTGTTTTATTTTCGAGGAATTAAAAGATAAATATTGTCCTGATAACGGACGGAATGCGATTGATGCAATTCGGATGTTCAAATATCTGTTTCTAATTATGGCTCCAGAAGAGGCCATCATTGATTCAAATTCCTTAACGAAGTTTCGTAGCTTAGGTTAAAGAACATTACCTTATTGGACATGCTTGTCAACAAGACGGTTGAGATTGCCATAGAGAAAGAAATCATAAAAAGTAAATCCGTTATTGTCGATGCCACACATACCAAGGCATGGAAATAAAAGGTACCATGGCCATATTTGGGATGAACATGCCTATCCGTTGCTTTCCAAGAAAAAGGCCAACTCTTCTTCCTTTTATAGGAAGAAGAGTCGGCCTTTTTTCAGTTTTTTATCTATTTACTTCATCTGTTACTTTCTGAATGAAATCGGAAAGTGATATTGTTTCAGAATTTTGCTCACCATATTTTCGGACATTGACGGCTTCATCTTTAATTTCGTTATCACCGACAACAAGCATATATGGAGTCTTGCTCATTTGCGCTTCACGGATCTTGTAGCCAATTTTTTCATCACGGCTGTCAAGCTCAACACGGAGCCCTTTTGCCTGCAAGTCTTCCTGCACTTTTTTTGCATAATCGAAATGCACATCAGGAGAAACAGGGATAACCTGAACCTGTACTGGCGCTAACCAAGTCGGGAAAGCTCCTTTGTACTCTTCGATTAAGAATGCAACGAATCGTTCCATCGTTGAAACGACTCCGCGGTGGATAACAACCGGACGATGATGCTTGCCATCTTCTCCGATATACGTCAGGTCAAATCGCTCTGGAAGCAAGAAGTCCAGCTGAACAGTTGAAAGTGTTTCTTCTTTGCCCAAAGCTGTTTTAACCTGAACATCTAATTTAGGGCCATAAAATGCTGCTTCCCCTTCTGCTTCGAAATAATCGATTTCCATTTCATCCATTGCTTCTTTCAGCATTGCTTGCGCTCTTTCCCACATTTGATCATCATCAAAATATTTTTCTGTATCCTGAGGATCACGGTACGAGAGTCTGAAGGAGTAATCATTGAGGTCGAAATCTTTATATACCTCAAGGACCAGACGGACAACTCGCTTGAACTCTTCTTTGATTTGATCTGGACGCACAAATAGATGGGCATCATTCAGAGTCATTCCTCTTACACGCTGCAATCCGGAAAGAGCACCAGACATCTCATAGCGGTGCATTGTTCCGAGTTCCGCAATACGGATCGGCAGTTCACGATAGCTGTGAATGCTGTTTTTGTAAATCATCATATGATGCGGGCAGTTCATCGGACGAAGAACCAATTGTTCATTATCCATATCCATCACAGGGAACATATTTTCCTGATAATGATCCCAGTGACCGCTTGTTTTATAAAGATCAACACTGCCCATTACTGGAGTATATACATGGTCATAGCCCAGCTTCTCTTCTTTATCGACGATGTACCGCTCGATGATGCGGCGGATTGTTGCACCTTTCGGCAGCCACATTGGAAGTCCTTGTCCGACTTTTTGGGAGTTCATGAACAAGTTTAGTTCTTTACCAATTTTACGGTGGTCGCGTTCCTTTGCTTCCTCAAGCAGGCGCAAGTGCTCTTTTAAGTCTTCTTTTTTGAAGAAAGCTGTACCGTAGATACGCTGCAACATCTTATTGTCACTGTTTCCGCGCCAGTACGCTCCAGCAACACTTAAAAGTTTGTACTCTTTGATTTTGCCTGTTGATGGCACATGGATTCCGCGGCATAGATCAAAAAAGTCACCTTGCTCATAGATGGAAACCTGCTCTCCTTCAGGGATTGCCTCGAGAAGCTCAAGCTTATATTCATCCCCGATTTCTTCGTACATTTTCTGAGCCTCATCACGGCTGACATCTTTTCTGATAACCTCAATATTTGATTCAGAGATCTTTTTCATCTCTTTTTCAATTTTAGGCAGGTCCTCAGATGTAATGCTGTGCTCTGAATCGATATCATAGTAGAAGCCGCCTTCTATAACAGGACCAATCGCAAGTTTAGCATCAGGATATAACCTTTTCACTGCCTGTGCCATCAAGTGTGCTGAACTGTGGCGCAGCACTTCAAGAGCATCGTCATGATCAGGTGTAACGATTTCAATCGGTCCATCCTCTTTGATCGGTGTTCTTAAATCAATCAAGTTTCCGTTGATTTTTCCTGCTAATGCTTTTTTCTTTAAGCCGGAACTAATGGATGAAGCAATTTCCTCAGTAGTTGTTCCTTGAGGAAATTCCTTTACTGCTCCATCAGGAAAAGTAATTTTTAATGACTCTGACATAATGTTGTTCCTCCTTATTTACATTGTTTGGTGCTCTGAGGGCTTTTAAAAACTTTAAAAACACAAAAAACCCCGTCCCTTCAAAAATGAAGGGACGAGGTTTTGTCATAATAATCTCGTGGTTCCACCCAACTTCTCATTTGTATTTTCAAAAATTGAAATACAAATGACTCCGGATCATATAACGGCTGCTGCCGTCAACCAATACTGACGAACGATAAGCGGCGAATTTCCGCGTCGATTTCACTCGTTCGGATCCTCACGTATTAAGATACGCTCCGGTCCTCTCTCCTTCATCTCCTTGAACTTCTTGCTTCTCGTTCGTCAGTAGATGGGGGAGTGCGGCAAATTTCCGCGTCGATTTCGCTCGCTCGGATCCTCACGTATTAAGATACGCTCCGGCCCTCTCTCCCTCATCTCCTTGAACTTCTTGCTTCTCGTTCGTCAGTAGATGGGGGAGTGCGGCGAATTTCCGCGTCGATTCCACTCGTTCGTGTTCATGGTTGAAGTTCAGAGGTGGTCAGTGCTCAATCGTGTTGGGAAGTTCCAGCCTATTGCTTCCCTCTCTGTGAACCGTGTTTGAATACTGTTGTCCTCATCAAAACCTTGATATATGAAGTTAATATGTAGGTTATTATAGTCGGTTAGATGAGGAAAATCAAGCATATGACTGCAATTTCCGCTATTCATTCGCCGCATCGGGGATATGGGGTTGAACACTGCCTGAAAATGCTGATAATGGCAGAATCCTTACACGCTCCTCGAATATATTTTGGATGGTGCGAATGAGTTTGATTTCGGAATCGGTGCAATACACGTTAATCTGTTTGGGTGCCATGGAAAGCAATGGGGCGATGGTATAGGAATCAACATACACAGGATGATTGGTCAAAAGACGCTTATCCACCAGGCTGAATAATTCATTTCTTTTTAATTCTTTTAAATCAGCATTGAAAAATAGCAAATCATAATTAGAAAAATAAAGATGAATGCATTCCTCCTGGTTGTTCTTTCCTGCCAGGTAATCTCTCAGCATTTGGACAAACATCTGATAGTCCTGTTCAAGTTTGTATTCATCGATCGCCCTCTCTACATATATTACCGTTCTTTCATAGAGAGCTTTCAATCGGAACTTCACAAAAGAATCAAAGTGTACAGGTTCCTCTGCTTCCAATAAAGGCTCAAGATTGCTTTTTAGAAAGCCGCCTTCATCCCACTGCTCTATCAGACTGGTTAATTCGTCTCTTTCGCCTGAAAACATTTCATCAATGACAATCAAGATTTGTTCCTGTTCATGCTGATCTTTGTAAAGATAGTATTCCGACAAAATAAAAGCTGCCCATTCAAGCCTTTTGGTTTTCATAATGAAATGGAACAGACCATTAAAGATGGCTTGATGATTCTTCTGCTTATCCGCTGACACAATATAATGCACTTGATTTTGAAAAAGAGTTTCGTGAAGCATTGAGCTGCACGACTCTTTGTCCAAGAACTTTTGGAGATTCTCTGCATCTCCATTTTGTTTGAAAATGATCTCAAACAAATCCGGTTCCCCCCTTTAAAGCCAAATCCCTGCTTTATATATATGGGGAGCTGGGACAAATTAGAAGTGCTCTTATTTACTTTCAAGCAATTCAAGAGAGATTTTCGTTAAAGACTATTTATCAAACCGTTTTATACCCTAAAAATAAAAACCACCAGTGTGAACTGACAGTTGGCTTTGCGGCTGGAAGCCTCTCTTCCGGGGCTCAGCCTAAAAAACCACTGAATAATTATTCTTTAGCAATTTATCCCCCTTGAAAAGTTTTTGAGAAATAAGGGGAGAAGTTCCGCTTATTTAAAAAATAATGCGAAAAACAGTGAAAATAAGCGGAGAAATTTCCCTTATCCTCTTAAAAAATGGGAAAATGGTTCGTTTCACTGCCCTTAAGCGGAAAATCTCCGCTTATATATCCCAAATCGAATTCTATTCCACAGCTTAACCGGAAAATTTCCGCTTATTTAGATAGGTTTAATGATATGCGTCACAGTGGCAACCTCCCGCTATAACGGCACGCAGTGATAGGGAAACCTGCTTATCCTATTATGAAGGGGAATTTTTCATACCACGCTATAAGCTCTCTTGCCCCCCACGCATAGCCAGGGGTGTTCAAGATCATAAAAAAGAGAGCAGGAAATAACTCCCTGCCCCTTCTATTGCCTTCGGTTGATTCCATCAAGAAGTACCGGCTTTGTTAAGTACTTAATTCTCTCCATGATTCTCGCAGCCTTCATTTTTTCCTCTTCTCCTCGCTGTGAATAGGTGAGGTGATGCTTCAGTCCTTCATAATCAAAATTGGAGGTGAAGAAGGTCGGAAGGTTTTCCAGCATACGAAATTGCAGGATGGTTCCAAGAATTTCGTCCCTTACCCAGCTCGACATTGTTTCTGCCCCAATGTCATCCAGCATGAGAATAGGTGCCTTTTTGACTGCATCCAGTTTTTCATCCATGGAATGATCATTCAGGGACTGCTTCATCTCCCGTACCAACTCCGGCATATAAACCAGCATAGAGGATATCTTCTTTTCTGCAAGCTGATTGGCGATGGCTCCGAGCAGATAGGATTTGCCTACACCGAACTTGCCGTGAAAATATAATCCCTTCAAACTTCTGCCCGCTTCATAACTCTCAACAAATTCATTGGCCAGTTCAACGGCTTCCAGCCTGCCTGGCGAATCAAGGTCAATGGTCGAGAAAGACGCCTGAAGAATATCCTTAGGTACATAAAGACTTTTAATCAATTTTTCGGACTTCCTCTTCTCATCATCCATTTCCTTACGAGGGCAGACATGGTACTCAATATCGATGACTTCTCCTCTTATCACTAAATGGGGATCGTACCCCTTCATCATATTCTTACATTGAGCAAGACTTGGACAATCAACACACTGTTTGCTCTGTGAAATGTACTCATAAAGCTTCATCATGCTGTTGTCAATCATTGTTTTCGTGACTCTTCCCTGATTCGTGTCAATAAAGTGTTTAATATAATCATCTTGCATGATCTCACGTCTCATCTTTTCATATCTTTCTTTAAAGGCTTGAGAACCTGCAAGCTTCTTCAGGGTATTATGAATTGAATCCACTCTTCTTCACCTACTTTCGGTATTTCTTCAGCTTTTCTTCCAGCTTTCGTTTCTGTTCTTCAAAACCAGAATCTTCATTATCAGGCTCTTTATCTGCAGGCTTTTCATCAAACCAGTCTGGCAGTTTCTCAGTTCTGACAGGTTTTTTATAGTTTTTCTTATTATCTTTTTTGCCTTCTGCCCACGAAAGGTATTCTTTATGTTCTTTTTTAGCCAACTCCATTGCTTCTTGAGCTGTGGAGACTTTCTTTCTCACCCACTGTGAAGCAATCTTTTCCACATAACCTTTCGTCAGCTTCATATCCGTTTTCAAAAGGACGTACTGTAAAAGGACATTGGCTACTCCTGTAGAAAGTTTCTTGGAAATCATTACTTCTTCTATAGCCTGCAAATCACTTTTGGCCGGCTCAATCCCACCGGAAATATCCTTCAGGACCTCCTTGGGAGAAGTTGTTTCCAGGTATTCTATCAACTCTTCTTCCTTTGAAGCAGGCTGCTTTCTTGCTGGTTTGGAAGATGTACTAATTTTAGGCTGCAAATCGGGAAGAGAATCTCCAGCATTTTGCAGCTGATACCAATCTCTGGCCGCTTTTCGCAGTTCCTCAATATTAATCTCATCGTCTTCCGTCAGAGCACTAAGAATGACATTCTTCATCTGCAGCGGATTTATGCTGTACAAACAGCTCAATTTGGCTACTGTTTCTTTCACATTTGAAGTGAACGCACGCCTTGGAACCATATTTTGAGAGAGCCCGGCCAGCAGCAAATCAAAGTCAAAATCATAAGAATCGACTGGCACCCCTGCCGAATTCTGAGGTTCCGTAAACTTTTTTCTTTCAGAAAGTGAGCTCGCATTCTCCGCTTCCTCATCCAGCAGATTGATGGATTGGCTGGAAGTATAAATGTCCTGAAATGACCTGGTTACTTCTCGATATTGAGAAAATTCCTTTTCATCATCACAAAAGAATTGCTTCAGCCTGTTAAAATGGGTCTTCCCAATTTTTCTGAAAAGGTAAACATTCAACATTCCATCTGAAAAGAATTGCTGCGGAGACAATGGAGGCTGAACTTCATATATGAATTCCCGCGGATCTCCATCCTGCTTCTCATAAGACTTCAATAACCCGATGCCCTCTAACTTCATTCTTGCTTCGTAAACTTCAGGCAGGTTGGAAGAAAGGAAATTCATCAAGTGATAATGTGTTGACTGTTCAGAATTCAGCCTGTTTTCTTCCACCTCATTTAACAGGGTCATGTACAGGCTGTAACACACCGGTCCGATCAACGGCTGATAAAGAAATGTGACGGCTTTCCTCTCGTATTCCTGAATGACTCCGTTTAAACAAACAGTATACCTGTCGACAGGCTGAATTTTATTCCAGTGATTCTTCATTTGATCTCCCTTACCTTTCCACATACGACGACTTGCAGAGGATGCCCTGTAACAAAGAGAAAAAGAGCCAAGATGTCCCTCAGCTCAAACACAGTCAGTCTTTTTTTATCAAATCTTTTAATTCCTCTATAAAAACATTAATATCTTTGAACTGGCGGTAAACCGACGCGAAACGCACATAAGCAACTTCATCGACTTTCGCAAGCCTGTCCATCACAAGTTCACCGATTTTTTCTGATGGAACTTCCGATGATCCTTCATTTCTCAGTTCTTTTTCAATATCTCCTGTAATGCTGTCGAGAGTGTCCAGTGAGACAGGGCGTTTTTCACATGCTTTAACTAGCCCTCTCAGCATCTTCTCGCGGCTGAACTCTTCACGGGTCCCTTCTTTCTTGACTACGATGAGAGGATACTCCTCCACCTTTTCAAAAGTCGTGAATCTGTAAGAACAAACCTCGCATTCTCTTCTTCTTCTGATCGACCGGCCTTCATCAACTGGACGGGAATCAACAACTCTTGTTCCATTATATTTACATGATGGACATTTCATAGTATCAGCTCCGAATATTCTTTGTAACAGCCGGACTTCGCTTTATTTATCTACTTAAATAATATATAAACAGCCGCCTATTAACAAGATGGAATTTATGCCCTGTTCACTTTGCTGTCCAAAATTTTGTAGAACGAAGCGATTTCCTGCTTCATCTTCGGATACAAGCCAGGCACCTTTTTCTCTGCACTGACTTTGAAATCCACAGCTGATTCAAATGGTGCAACGTTAATGATTGTAACCACGATAAAATAACCAGGGAATCCGCCTTTTTCGACCGTAATTTCCCCTCGTTCCCTCGACTCAGCAATCACTTTATATGTACCGGATGCGAACAAGTCCAGCACGGCCTGAAACAGCTTATCTTGAGAAGATTTATAATACCGGGTCTTAAGCCCTTTGTCTTGAGTGCTATCAGAAGTTTCTATATCTGATTTAAATATGGTCATTATGGATGAAAATACTCCCAAGTTCGTTCCCTCGCTATTCTCATTCAAAAATCCCGCAGATTTCCCGCAAAGATCTTTAATTATTTTCCCAAAAACTATTCCTATCCTTATTGTACCGAAATTCCTCACTTAAAAAAAGCATTCCCTATACAAAGTGACAGACTTCTCCTGAAATTCACCACTGAAAGCTAAAGAATGGGTTAAAGGCAAGAACAAAAGCGCAAGCGCCCTAATCTGACCTGACAGGCAAATGTTCCGAAGAAACAAAGCGGTCTTTGCTTTTATTTTCTTCGGACATTTGCCCCCGAAGCTAAGTTCCTTCCGGTGGATACGATCCCCCGGGCGCTGAAGCTGGACGTAAAGTTTCCCACAAGGATCAATTTTATAAATTCCCTAACAATAAAAAAGAGCCATTCTAATAATTAGAAGGCTCCGGGATTTTATTATAATGCATTCACTTTTGATTGTTTCACTTGTACAGGACCCATGCCACGCGGCAATTCGATATTCTCGCGCGTTTGTGCATTTAGGGCTTCAGCTATATAATCAGCAGCGATATTAGGATCAAGCTCACCGCATGTATATACATCAATGCTGGCATAACCATGTTCAGGAAAGCTGTGAATCGTCAAGTGAGATTCTGAAATGATCACCACTCCGCTTACACCTTGGGGAGCAAACTTGTGAAAGGCCACCTCACGAACTTCTGCACCTGATTTCAATGCAGCATCTACAAATGTTCTTTCAATCTCATTAACATCATTTAACTTATCAAAATCGCAACCCCATAATTCTGAGATTACATGTCTACCCATTGTTTCCATTTGTTGTTTCCCCCTTTGACATAATTTTTTTCGTCAAAATGAACCAATCCTTCGGCAACATAATAACTACCACGGGGGAAAGTTAGTCCGAAGAGGTCCTAACCCTTTAAGTAATTAACAATATTTACAGTTGCGTTCAAGAAGTTCACGAAAAATAGTATACTTTGTTTATTTCATATTTGCAATAAAAAAAGATAAATATTTTCATTGCTTACTTTTTCACCTGAACATAAAGATGTGAAGATCTATTTCGGCAGAATCTTACAGAAATTTTTATCATTTCGCAATTAAACTGACCTAAAGTTTCCTCGTTTCACCTTTAGCTCTTACAGTGTGTTTTGCCACTAGTTCGTTGGATACTCATATACTTGTCAGTGTTCTATTACTATTTACGAGCTGCTCCAGGGTTATTTTATAGTTGATGTTAACATAAGGCTTTGTATAGATGTAATCACCCGGTTACTTCGCTGATTTCTCTCTGAAGCAGGGTCTTTACGCTCTAATCACCACATTCCACGAATAGAGAACACTCTCTATCAGAGAGTTTCGTCAATAATACTAACTAGAATGTAAGAGTACATATTAAGCTTTCCTACCCCTTTATAAAATACAAAAAAGCCGGGAGAGCCCCGGCTTTTCTTACTTCTTTATACATTCACACTCGATTTTAGCTGCTGTGCAACATATTTAGCTAAGTCCACCACTCGGCATGAATAGCCCCACTCATTGTCATACCATGCCAGTACCTTTACTTTGCGGTCACCGATGACCATAGTGGATAACCCGTCGATAATGGCAGAATGAGGGTTCGTATTGAAATCAATCGATACTAATGGTTCTGTTGTGAACTGCAGGATTCCTTCAAGGGATCCTTGAGAAGCTGTGATTAATGCTTCGTTGATTTCCTCTGCTGTCACATCTCTTTTTACATCCACAACCAGATCGACTAGAGATACATTTGGAGTAGGAACACGCAATGCCATTCCATGCAGCTTGCCCTTCAGTCCTGGCAGCACTAATGACAGCGCTTTCGCGGCACCCGTCGTTGTAGGGATGATTGATTGCCCGCAAGCTCTTGCTCTCCTTAAGTCTTTATGTGGATTATCAATGTTCTTCTGGTCATTCGTATATGCATGGACTGTAGTCATCAGGCCATTTTCAATACCAAACTGCTCATCAAGCACTTTTGCTACCGGTGCAAGACAGTTTGTTGTACAGGAAGCATTTGAAATAATGTTATGCTCGTCAATTTTTAGAGCGCTTTCATTTACTCCCATAACAATTGTCACATCTTCATTTTTACCAGGTGCAGTTAGGATTACTTTCTTCGCACCAGCTTCAAGATGCAGGCTTGCTTTTTCTTTAGAATTGAATTTTCCAGTTGCTTCTATTACTATATCAATCTCAAGATCTTTCCATGGAAGTTCTCTTGGGTCGCGGTTGCTGAGTAATCTAACGTGTTTTCCATTCACAATGATGGCATTATCTTCAGTTGATACTTCTGCGTTGAATGTGCCATGATTTGTGTCATACTTTATTAAATGAGCCAGCGTTTCTGGAGGATAACTCGCATTAATCGCTACAATCTCAATACTCTCATCCATAATTGCTTTCCTGAATACCATTCTCCCTATACGTCCAAAACCGTTGATTGCCAATTTAGCCTTCATTAATTCGGCTCCCCTCTATATAAACGTTATACTTTTTGTGTGGTTCAATTAGCATTAGTATAACATATTTGACAAAATTCGAAATGATTAATTTGCTTATTTTTAATGATTAATAATTCCGAATTTTCTATCCATGCTTGTTTTGTGATTCTCTGCCTATAATTGTTCTCTCTGACTTAAAAAATCTTACGTACGGATCTTGTTAAATATGAAAATGAGAATATTTACAAATGAAAAAGAAGCTGTATGTTCAGCTTCTTTTCATACTAAGGCGTTAAATTCCAAGCAGCAATAAGGTCATCCAATTGGCTGCTCGTTTCATCGATTGTTCCTCTGTTGTCCAATACTGCGTCTGCAAGGGATTTTTTTTCTTCCAGAGACATTTGAGAATTCACCCTTGCTAGAGCTTCTTCCTCATTCAAAGAGTTTCTTATCATTAACCTGGATAACTGGGTATTACTATCTACATAAACAACAACCGTTTTATCAACCATCCAAGTTAAGCCGCTTTCAAAAAGCAGCGGAATGTCCATGATCACCGTTTGCATTCCATTTTCAAAAGCGTCCTCTTTTTCAGAAAGCATCTGGGCTCTTACTGCCGGATGGACTATCTCGTTAAGCTCTTTCCTGAGTGCTTCATCATTAAAAATAATGGTGCCGAGCGCTGCACGGTTCAGGGTGCCATCCTCATTTCTAACCTCCGGACCGAACGCCTCCACGATTTTCAGATACGCCGGCTCTCCAGGTTCCACTACCTTTCTTGCTGCCAAATCAGCATCCACCACCGTGAACCCCTTTTGGATAAGAAGGTTGGAGACTGTACTTTTTCCACTGGCAATTCCGCCAGTCAGGCCGATAATTGAATTCATTATCAGTCACCCTTTCCTCATTAAAACCGAAGCACGCCAATCAGTATCAAAAGCACCCCTGGCAGGAAAGATACCTTCTTAACCCATCCCATATGGGCACAGCTCTTGCCCATCTTCAAGCCGGCAGATAGGAAGACAATACTCATCATCATGACTGAAAAGGCAAGAAGTAAAGGAGAATAGCCTAAGAGAGCAGCTCCGATTCCCGCTCCAAATGCGTCAAGAGACAGAGCAAGGCCAAGCATGATCGCTTCCACTCCAGTGATTGTGCCTGATCTATCAAAGTCTGCTGCCAGCGGTCTTTTTAGAATATTGATTACGAGCCCGATTGATTCTATTTCAAAATTAAATAATATTTTTTCTTCATCCACAGCAGAATCATTTCTTGAAAAGAAAAATTGAAGAAGCACGAAAGCACCGAGAGCAATGAGAATACCTCCTCCAATCTTATCCGCAACTCCCTCTGACAAGAATTGTTCCGCTGCACCTCCTATAGACATCGCAGCAAGAAGCGCACCTGCAGAACAAACGGAGATTATCACAATGGATTTTAGCGGTATCCCCATTTTCCTGAGGCCGTAAGTGAGTCCGGTACTAAAGCTGTCAAGACTTACGGCGAACGCAAGCATGAATAATAAAAGTGTTCCACCCATTTGCAAAGCTCCTCCTCCGTCTATAAATCAGGAGGTTCCTAAACCAAAAACGATTTACTTCTGGTTTCCTCCCTGTGTTCATAGCTACGATAGTATATGGAGGGAGCTTATCAGTTGTTAAGAAACAATTTATTCTGCTTTAAACGGGATTGGACGTTATTACCTCATTATTTCTGGCAATTAGAGCAAAAGTGTGTGCCTCTTCCAGCTGTAACATTTTTCTCTATAAGATTTCCACAGGTTCTGCATTCTTCGTTCTTTCGGCCATAAACGAACAATTGCTGCTGAAACATTCCTATCTGCCCTTGTGAATTCACATAAGAACGTATCGTGCTGCCTCCTTGTTCAACTGCCTCACTTAGTGTATCGATAATTTCTTTGTGCAGCTTTTTTAATTGTGCTTTCTTGATGGAATTTGCTTTTCTAGCAGGGTGGATTCCACTACGATAAAGCGCTTCATCGACATAGATGTTCCCCAAACCAACCAAAACCGTTTGATCCAGAAGAACCGCCTT
Source organism: Bacillota bacterium (assembly GCA_051750065.1). Classification (GTDB taxonomy): domain Bacteria; phylum Bacillota; class Bacilli; order Bacillales; family Bacillaceae_B; genus Rossellomorea. The sequence goes on along the minus strand of JBNJJI010000002.1, from coordinate 149,814 downwards.
TACCGACCGTTCGGTTTTGGCCAGTTTTTCTGTAAGATGCTTTACTGTAAAATCTGTCGAAAACGGCTCTGGTCCCAGGTGAGACAGGGGCAAATTTATTGTTTCTTCGCCTTTGGGAAACAAATGCATGGTCCCGAATTTCCTAACATCTTTATATCTTAATTCTGAACCGTCTTCAAAATGAAAAATAACATGAGTGTGTTTCTCTACAGGTTCTTCTCCTGGAAATACCCCGTACCTTCCTTCCATCCTTAAATGAGATACAAGGGAATAGTGATCGGTCCGAAGGATGAGAAACTTTCCTCTGCGGTCGACGCCCTGAATAGTTTCACCTTGCAGGGACAATTTGAATTCTTCCACTTCATCCGGAAGCTTGACCATTTTGGCCCAAAAAACTGATACTGAATGAATTCTTTTACCTGTAACCAATTCCGTCAGTGTTCTTCTGACGGTTTCCACTTCTGGCAGTTCTGGCAAATCAGTTCACCACCCTAATCATCATTTTGCGTCGTACCAAGTCGGCCCGTATGAATAATCTACTTTCAGCGGAACCTCCAGCTCAACAGCATTCTCCATTACTTCCGGTACGATTTCCTTTAAACGCTCAATTTCCTCTTCTGGTGCCTCAAATATCAATTCATCGTGAACTTGCAGAAGCAGACGAGCTTGAAGGTTCTCTTTCTCCAATCTTTCTGCCATATCAATCATCGCTTTTTTAATGATGTCGGCCGCACTTCCCTGGATAGGCGTGTTCATCGCTGTCCTTTCAGCAAAGCTGCGGAGGTTGAAATTCCGGCTGGTGATTTCAGGTATATATCTTCGTCTATGCAGCAGTGTTTTAACGAAGCCATTCTGTTTGGCTTCTCCTATGATGTCATCCATATATTCCTTAACTCCCGGATAACTGTCGAGGTACCTTTGAATAAACTCCCCGGCTTCCTTCCTGGTGATTCCCAGGCTTTGAGAAAGACCAAAGTCGCTGATACCATAGACAATCCCAAAATTGACAGCTTTGGCATGTCTTCTCATATTGGATGTTACACTGTCGGCATCAACATGGAATACATCCATCGCTGTTTTTGTATGGATATCCATCCCTTCTCTGAATGCAGTGATCAATTTTTCATCGTCTGCAATATGAGCCAGCACTCGAAGCTCGATTTGCGAATAGTCTGCTGCGAACATAATCCAGCCTTTTTCAGAAGGAACAAACGCCTGTCTGATTTTCCGTCCTTCTTCAAGCCTGATAGGGATATTTTGCAGATTGGGATCTGTTGAACTGAGTCTTCCTGTTTGAGTCAACGCTTGATTAAAACGCGTATGTACTTTATCCGTGTCCTCATGAATGACCTTCAACAGACCTTCTATATAGGTTGACTGCAACTTGCCAAGCTGACGGTAGTGAAGGATATAGTCGACGATTTCATGCTTGGATTGCAGTTTTTCAAGCACATCTGCAGAAGTAGAATAGCCAGTTTTCGTTTTTTTAACCACTGGAAGTCCTAACTTTTCAAAAAGAATGACTCCAAGCTGTTTCGGGGAATTGATATTAAATTCCTCTCCCGCAAGTTCATGGATCTTCTGTTCCATCGCATGAAGCCTGTCAGCGAATTCGGATTTCATTTCTTTCAATCGTTCAGTATCTACAGCGACCCCTGTATACTCCATTTCAGCGAGAATGATGGCGAGCGGAAGTTCAAGGTCTGTAAATAACTGATATTGATCGTTCTCCTTTAAAGCATTCTCACAAGTGCTCTGCAGTTCAAAAACCACATTTGCTTTCCGTGCCAGATGCTCGGCCAGTTTATCTTCCTCCGGCACCTTTCTTTTGGCTCCTTTACCGTAGACTGCGTCGTCTGACTCTAGGGCAGATGCGCCATGCTTTCTTGCAACAGTTGCAAAATCATCGGCTGCTTCGGCTGGATTAAGGATGTAGGAAGCAATCAGCAAATCAAACTCAACACCATTTAGTTCGATTCCCTGCCTTCTTAAGGAAACAATCGATCTCTTGGCGTCAAAAACAAATTTCTTATTTGTCTTGTCTTTCGCCCAATTCTTGAAATCATCTGACTTTAAGGCCGTTTCCAATGTGAAGAAATAATTTCCTTTGCTGTTCCTCATAGTGATGCCCACGATTTCACCATTGAAATAGTTATCTTCCATCACTTCAATATAAAGAGAAGATTCCTCTTCAAGATGCTCGTTCGCAACCTTGGATAATATTTCAAAAGACACATCCAGCAAGTCCTGTTCTTCCTCAACTGTTTCTCCCATCTTTTCAAGAAGTGAATTGAAGCCAAGTTCTTTAAAGAACTCCTTCAATTTCTTGTCGTCGCTTCCTTCATAGTTCAATTCTTCTAAAGAAACTTGTATAGGAGCCTCACGAAGGATTGTGGCAAGTTCCTTACTCATCACTGCCTGGTCTTTGTTTTCTTCTAGCTTTTCTTTCAGCTTTTTCCCGCTTACTTCATCAATCGAGTCCAGAAGCTTTTCGATTGTACCAAACTGCTTCAACAGCTTTATTGCCGTTTTTTCCCCAACACCAGGAACCCCAGGAATGTTATCTGAACTATCTCCCATCAGGCCTTTCATATCAATAATTCGGTCAGGTGTGATTTCCCATTTCTCCATAATGTGCTGAGGAGTGTAGATTTCAATATCTGTAATACCTTTTCGGGTAATGCCGACAGTCGTGGTTTCAGAACTTAACTGAGTCAAATCTTTATCTCCGGAAATGATTTTCACTTCGTAACCGTCTTTTTCAGCTTGAAGTGAAAGAGTTCCGATAATATCATCCGCTTCATAGTTTTCCAGCTCATATCTTGGAATTTGATAAGCATCCAGAAGTTCTCTTATATAAGGAAATTGTTCAGATAGTTCCGGCGGAGTTTTTTGTCTGCCGCCTTTGTAATCACCAAATGTTTTATGTCTGAAGGTTGTTTTGCCGGCATCGAATGCAACCAGAATATGAGTAGGGTTTTCTTCTGACATTATTTTTTGAAGCATGGTGGTGAAGCCATATACAGCATTTGTATGTACTCCTTTGTCATTGTTCAATAAAGGCAGAGCAAAAAAGGCTCGATAAGCGATACTGTTACCATCGATCAACACTAACTTTTTTTTCATGATTGAACCTCCCGGGTCAAGGATTTTTTAGTCTGTTTCATATATATAGCTAATGGCGGAAAAAGTCTCGTGTAGACTCTACACGTAGTGACGAATAATCTGTCTCCACCGGCCGAAATCAATATAAATGAATCTTTTCTTACTTTATGTCTTTTAAAAACACTCTTTAGTCAAGGCTGTTTTCGCATATATTGTTGCTTTCGAAAAAATCCCAAGAGCCGGATTTTTCCCCGGATACTAGGGTATTTCTCTCTAATCGGGGAAAGTAGCTCTTTTCTTTTCATGATTACCAGGTTTTTCCGGTGAATTATAGTAGTTTTTTTCGGAATTAGTATCAAATAGCAACAAAGTTTACGAAAAAGCCTTAGTCAAAGAGCGAGGCTTCACGAGGTGCGCAACTCAGCGGGGCTGGGCCCTGCAACTGAAATTCAATCTGCAGCGTTAAGAAAAATGGTGGTAAATCTGTTATAAAAGCAACAACCTTTTAGAAATTTCAAGCCTTATTCAAACAGAACAAGGCTGATGATAAACGACAAAAAACCGCTATCTTTCCTTCATTCTATCATGTTCAGAATAGAAAGGAAAAATAACGGTACTCATTTCGGCAAGCGCCTAACTTCTTATGAAACTGAGGTTTTTATTCAGTATACCCGCTCAATAATTGTGCATATGGAGAGTTCGACGGCAGTACAAGAACGGTTTCTCCATCGACCGTTTTCTTATACGATTCCAAGGTCCTGAATAACTGATAGAATTCTGGGTCCTTTGAGAAGGACTGGTTATAAATCTTAGCTGCCTCAGACTCTCCCTCGGCTCTGATAACATTGGCATCAGCCTTTGCTTTAGCAAGTAATTCAGTAACTTCCCTGTCTGTATCAGCCATGATTCTCTGCTTCTGGGCATCACCCATGGATAAGTACTCCTGTGCTGTCTTTTCTCTCTCTGAAATCATTGCGATGTAAACGGCATTCTCATTTGTTTCAGGCAAGTCGGTTCTCTTCATTCTTATGTCTTTCACACTGATGCCGTAGTTTCCGTCTTCAAGCAATTCATTCACTCTTACGGTGATCTTGTCATTCAGGCTGCCTCGTGCTGATTTTTCATCATTGATAATTTCAGCATAATTTAATTTCCCAAGTTCAGCCCGGACTACAGAATAGATGAATTCTTCCATTCTCGCTTCAGCATTGATGATGTTTCTCGCATTGGAAATCATCTTTTTAGGATCGTCTATTCTCCAGACGGCATAGTTATCGATCATCATTCTTTTTTTGTCTTTTGTATTGATTTCTGCTTCTGATACATCATAAATCATTTGATATTTTGGCAGAATGGAAACCGTCTGAATAAAAGGAACTTTGTAACTAAGTCCCGGATCCTTTTCGATTCTGACTACTTCACCAAATTGGCGGACCACCCGGTATTCCCCCTCTTTAACAATAAAAACATTGAGGATGATAAGAAGCAGAACTGCAATTGCCGCTACCAAAAAGATACCCAGCTTCATATACTTTCTCCATTGAATTTCAGGTTTCTTCATATCATTCAAGTTGGTAATATTGGAATCACTCATTATTAGCATTCCCTTCTTGACCTTGAACAGGTTTTTCTTTTTCTAACGGGCGAATCGGAAAGTACTTCATCGTGTTTCCTTCATCATTCATAATATATACCTCTGCATCCGGCAGAACTTGCTCAAGCGTTTCTAAGATGAGACGCTGTTCTGTAATTTCCGGATTTCCTACATACTCAGCATATAATTTATCAAAGACAGCTATATCCCCTCGGGCCTGCTCTATTCTGGCACTTTTATCTCCTGTAGCTCTTGAGATAATCGCATCCTTTTCACCTTGAGATTCATTTAGTCTTTGATTCTGATACTTCTCAGCCTCATTAATTTTAGTATTCATCATTTCCCTGGCATCCGTTACATCGGTAAAAGCCTTCCGGACATCCTCATTGGGAAGTTCAACATCTTGCAGCTTTACACCGATAACAGATATGCCCACATCGTATTTATCAATTAAGGTTACAAGCAAATCCCTAACTTCCGCTTCGATTTCCGCTTTCCCTGAAGTCAATGCTTCATCAATTTCCGTGCTTCCGATTATACTTCTTAATGAAGAGGAAGTCGCATCATATAAGATTTCTTTAGGATCTTCGGCATTGAATAAATATTTTTCAGGATTTGTGATTTTCCACTGAACGACCAGATCAGCCAGGACAATATATTCATCACCCGTGATCATTTTAGTCTCTTTAGGAAATTCAACAATTTCCCCGTCTTTTTCTTCATAGCCGAACTGAAGGCTGAACGTTTCTTTTGATAACTTTTCCACAGTTTGAATCGGCCATGGCAGCTTGAATTTAAGACCTGAGTCTGTTATTGGCTCCCCCGCCTCCCCAAACGTCAGAACGATTGCCTGGTCTGATTCATCCACTGTGTACCAGGTTGTGAACAGAACAACGATCAATATGATGGCTCCTGCTATCATTCCAGCAACCTTATAAATTTGCTTTAGGTTCATTTTCATACCCCTCTCATTCTCGATACCTACTATACGATGAAATAACAAAAAGGTTTCAAAAGCATTACAAAAAATCTCCAGTACACTATCGTACTAGTTGTTCAATACTGAGCAAGTGAGTTCATATCCTTCAGAAAATCAGGAAAAAGTTGAACTATCAACCTTGCGTCAACTGAGCATTTAAACAAACTATTAAGCGTATTATGTAAAAGTACAAAAAAAAGAGAAAAGGTGAGAACGGGGTCAGTTCTCACCTTTTCAGGGCTCCTTGGATGAAGGGGTTTTCACTTAGTATATTAACAGCCTATTGTTAAGCTGCTTTGAAAATAATGTAAAGACTGTGTAAAGTTCCTATTCTCACGAATAATCCTCTTTAGAATGATGATGCGGAAACCTTTTAAAAAGTGTCACTGTAAAAGTAGTTCCTTCATTCACTGTGCTTTCCACCCCAATATTTCCACCATGAGCCTCTATTAAATGCTTTACGATTGCCAAACCTAGACCCGTTCCTCCAGAATCCCGGCTTCTCGCCTTATCAACTCTATAAAACCTTTCGAAGATCCGAGGAATTTCTTCTTCATCAATTCCTATACCGCTGTCCTGTATCTCCACCACCACCGATGACTCTGTCTGCTTAACGGAAATAGCAACTTGTCCATGAGCAGGCGTATAAGTGATGGCATTGCCGATCAGGTTGATGAATACCTGTTTCATCCTCAATGAATCTACCTCTGCCACGGCAGGCTCTTCTGCATGAAGTGTAAGCTCAATATCCTTTTTCTCAGGTTTTTTTTCAAGGATGGCAACCACTTCCTGCAAAATACCACTGATGTCAGAATCGTGCACGTTAAGGGGAAACCCCTGTTTCTCCATTTTAGATAAGTCGAGAAGATCCGTAATCAAAGCCTGAAGTCTGTCACTCTCGTTCAGAATAATGTTCAGAAAGGTTTTCGTTGTCTCGCTATCATTCATAGCACCGTCCAATAATGTTTCACTGAAGCCCTTTATCGAAGTGATGGGGGTCCGGAGTTCATGTGAAACATTAGCAACAAAATCTTTTCTCATTTGTTCAAGCTTTTTCAATTCTGTTATATCATGAAAAACCAGGACGATGCCTTTCCACTCTTCTTTCGTTCCTATAATAGGAGCACCATATACCTCATAGTGTTTCCGTTCGATCTGCAAAGGAAGCAGCAATTGCTTCCTCACCTTTTGTTCTGTCATAAAAATTTCTTCTACTAATTTGTTTACTTCAGGAAATTTAATCACTTCATAATAACGCTTATTGACAGTACGTTCTGAGGTAATAGAGAAGAACTCCTTAAAAGCTTTGTTTGTCAGAACTGCAAATCCTCTGTGGTCTATCAGCAGCAAACCGCTGCCCATGTTCTCTATCAATGTGGTCAATCGATTCTGCTGAATTTCCTGTGCAGATGTCATTTCCTGCAGATTTCGGGCGAGTATATTAATGGATGTACTTAACATACTAGTTTCATCCATCCGGTCTTCATAGGTCCGCGCACGATAGTTTCCTTTCGCCAGCTCCATCGCCACCTGAGTAGCTGAATCAATCGGCCTTGTATAACGTGAAGTGATTCTTGATCCTAGCATGATGATGACGACAAGTGCTAAACCAAGAGATATCGACAGAACAGCCCATATCTGTTTATAGCCTGCCATTAATATATCAACACGGGAACTCAATATTAGAAGTGAGGATTCTTCCCCCTCACCTATAGGCTGCCAATAATAAACCGCATCATTTCCATTTTTCATCAATTCCGTCTGCTGAAGCCCGCTGTTCCACTCTTTCGTGATTTCATTGATAGCTTCATTCTGGACTTCAGAATTGTTTTCTATAAACGGACCGCTGTCTTTCAAGATTTCACCGTCTGGACCCGTTATCGTAACTCGGATATCCAGCAGAGAGCTGATCTCCTCTATCTGTCCGTCGGCAATGGCTGAAGGATCTTGTGTACCAATTACCTCATTTACAATCAGCTTGGCTTCTTTTTCAATTCTATGATTAAACGATTGAAGATAATAGCTTTTAAAAATCTGACCCAAGAGCAGCCCAAGCCCGATCAACACCACAATAATCAGCATTATCAAAGCAAATAAGAGACGTGACCTGAATTTGATCATGAACCTTTCTGCTCTTCCAGCTTATAGCCCAGCCCCCTGATGGTTTTAATATAAACGGGTTTTTTTGTATTCGTTTCTATCTTGTCCCTTAAGTGGCTGATATGGACATCGACAATCCTTGTATCACCGGCGAAGTCATAATTCCAAACAGCACTAAGCAACTGATCACGGGTCAACACTCTGCCCTTATTCTCAGTTAAATACAGTAGAAGTTCAAATTCTTTGGGAGTCAGTTCAAGCAGTCTGTCGCCAAAATAAGCTTCATATTGTTCTGGATACACTTTTATCTCCCCGACATGCAGATAATCCTTTTGCTCTGTACGCAAATGTTCTGCAGCATCTATGACAGCCTGGCTTCTTCGCAGGATCGCTTTCACCCTCGCCATCACTTCTCTGGGGCTGAACGGTTTGGTCATATAATCATCTGCACCAAGTTCAAGACCTAAAACCTTATCAAATTCATCATCTTTAGCTGTCAGCATAAGGATAGGAATCATCACTTTTTGCTGGCGGATTTGCTTGCATACTTCTACTCCGTCAATCTTTGGGAGCATTAAATCAAGAATCATTAAATCAGGAACCTGTTCTAATGCCAAATCTCTTCCTTCTTCTCCATCATTAGCAGTGAGAACAGTATAGCCGGCCTGCTCAAGGTTGTACTTCAGCAGCGTAACAATCGATTGCTCATCATCTACTACAAGAATCTTTTTGCTCATTAATGTGTTCCTCCGTATACCTGTATTAAAAACCCCATCATCCAAAAATTATTTAGTTATAGTTTCATTATAATATAAATCCAGGGTATAAACACATCTCTGCCGCAGATTTCCTATGGTCAAACCTTCTCCTTGCATAATCAATTGTGCTTATTAGTCAATATGCGGCTATAATATAGCTGTTTCTTAACTTGTCTTAGCGTTTGCTAATTTTGCTAGGTGCTGGGCTTGCACATTACTTTAATAGGGGAATCTTCTTGTTTTGATGTATCTCACTCGGCCTGCGAGGTACATCAAATGGGGATCTTCTTATTTTGATGTATCCCGCTTGGCCTGCGAGGTACATCAGATGGGGATCTTTTTATTTTGATGTATCTCGCTCGGCCTGCGAGGTACATCAGATGGGGATTTTCTTGTTTTGATTTATCTCGCTCGGCTGGTGGTTTCATCAACTATCAAGAAAATCCACAATTGCTTTTACTCTCTAACAAGCCATCAATTTTAAAAATTCTTACGTCAACTTTAGGCTTAACATAGTATCTTTTTCTCACATTACAGATCAGCGGCTGCTTTATCAATTACATATAGGGTAAGAACGTTATCTCTACAACATTAAATTTCTTTTTGCTGAACTTCATGCCCCTTAAACGTCTTTTATACAGCATCATATTTCCCATTGGCTAAACTTCATGTCCCTAAAACACCTTTTATACAGCATCATTTTTCCTTTTGCTAAACTTAATGCCCCTTAAACTCCTTTTATACAGCACCATATTTCTCATTGGCTAAACTTCATGCCCACGCCTTTTATACAGCATCATTTTTCCTTTTGCTAAACTTCATGCCCCTTAAACGCCTTTTATACAGCATCATTTTTCCTTTTGCTAAACTTAATGCCCCTTAAACACCTTTTATACAGCATCATTTTTCCCATTGACTAAACTTCATGCCCCTTAAACACCTTTTATACAGCATCATTTTTCCTTTTGGCTAAACTTCATGCCCCTTAAACACCTTTTATACAGCATCATATTTCCCATTGACTAAACTTCATGCCCCTTAAACACCTTTTATACAGCATCATATTTCCCATTGACTAAACTTCATGCCCCTTGAACACCTTTTATACAGCATCATTTTTCCATTTGGCTAAACTTCATGTCCTTTAAACACCTTTTATACAACATCATTTTCCCATTGACTAAACTTCATGCCTCTTAAACACCTTTTATTCAGCATCACTATCACATAGTGAAGGGAGAATTTTTTATACCACACTATAACTATTAGCTCACTGGCTCTCCGGCATATCCAGGAGTTTTCAAGACAATCAAAAAAGACTGCCCGGCTTCACAAGCCGGGGCAGTCTCCTAATATTTCCTTAAAAATTTTCTAATGCATGACCATCCATCTTCTCTAATTTATGTGGTGGACAAACATCCACTGAACCTTTGATTACTGTTTCATCCTGCTCATTTGTGGCTATCACATCAATTGTAACCAAATGGCTGCTGCTATCGATATTCTTTACTTCGAATAGAAATTGCACAGTTTCATAATGGTATACCGGTTTCGGAAACTCTATTTCTTGTTTCATAATGTGTGAACCCGGTCCCGGCAAGTATTTTGATACAGCAGAATTAATGATTCCTGTGAGCATGATCGCAGGTACCAAAGGCTTTTTGAATGGAGTCTGTGAAGCATAGTCGTGCTGTATATATAAAGGATTTGCATCATTCGTCAATCCTAAATATAAAAGCAGGTCTTTATCTTCAATCTTCTCTGTTAGTGTCAGCTTCTCTCCTACTGAAATATCATCAATCTTTCTTCCCGGCTTACGTTTTTTTCCTAATAACATAGCTGGCGCACCTCCGTTGTAACCGTTTACAATTAAGAATAAAATAAATACTCTTTATTGTCTGTCTATTTATATTTTACCACTAATAGTATAACCTTACAAAGGAGATTTTTTCAGGAATGTTAAATTATTATTATATGGGATTTCTTGAAAGTTAAAACAACCGAGTCCAGCAGACTGGATCCGGTTGTTTTGTGTAATTATTTTAATACATCCATAACATTTCGTACAGAATCCGCGGACTTGGAAAGTGCCGTTCTTTCTTCTTCTTCTAAATCCAGTTCGATAACCTGCTCCAGACCACTTCCACCTAAAATGGTTGGCACACCAAGGTAGATTCCATCAAATCCATATTCGCCTTCAAGGTAAGCGATCGCGGGGATAACCCTGCGCTGGTCTTTGAGGATAGCTTCCACCATTTGAACCATGGAGGCAGCAGGTGCATAATAAGCGCTTCCGTTTCCTAACAGTCCTACGATTTCACCGCCGCCTTTTCGTGTCCGTTCCACTATGGCGTTGAGGCGGTCCTCGGGAATCAATTTTTCCAAGGGTATCCCGCCGGCATAGGAATATCGTACAAGCGGCACCATGTCGTCTCCATGGCCGCCTAACACAAAACCAGTTATATCTTTTACAGACAGGTTCAATTCTTGCGCAACAAAGGTACGGAAACGCGCTGTATCAAGCACTCCGGATTGACCGATGACACGATTCTTAGGGAAGCCGGACTCTTTGAAAACAGTGTAAGTCATTGCATCTACCGGATTCGTCAGAACGATAATGATGCTTTCAGGAGAATACTTAACGATTTCCTGAGTTACTGATTTCATGATCTTTTGGTTCGTTTGAACAAGATCATCACGGCTCATGCCTGGCTTTCGGGCGATTCCGGCAGTGATCACTACGATATCGGAATCCTTAGTGTCTTCATAGTTGGATGTACCTGTGATTTTCGCATCAAATCCTTGGACAGGGCTTGCTTCTTCCATATCCAAAGCTTTTCCCTTCGTTGGATCTTCCATCTGCGGAATATCCACGAGTACAACATCTCCGAGTTCTTTCTGAGCAAGCATCAATGCTGTCGTTGCCCCGGTGAATCCGCCGCCGATCACTGAAATTTTCCTTCGTCTGATTGCCATAAGAATCTCCCCCATTTTCGTAGAATAAGTACAAAAGTTTAAAGGCCTTATTAATCAGCCCCAACAGGCAAATGTACAGAAGAGAAAAAAAGCAGTTTTCTTTTATTCTCTTCTGTACATTTTGACCTAAAGGGGATAACCGCTGAAACTGGACAAAGAATAACATAGTTAGAAGGTATCTGCACAGGTTGATGTTATTATTCCTTAATATTGATAGAGTTGGCTTGCATTATGCAAGCCAACTCTTTTTTCAACGAAATGAATTCAATATAAAATTACATGTTTTCGATTAAGGCAGTACCGAACTCAGAACATTTAACTTCTGTAGCTCCGTCCATAAGGCGGGCAAAGTCATAAGTAACAACTTTAGAAGCAATTGTTTTTTCCATAGATTTTGTAATCATTGTAGCAGCTTCAGTCCAGCCCAGGTGTTCAAGCATTAGAACTCCGGAAAGGATCACTGAAGATGGGTTGACTTTATCCAATCCAGCGTATTTAGGTGCTGTACCGTGAGTTGCTTCAAAAATCGCATGTCCTGTATCGTAGTTGATGTTTGCACCAGGTGCGATTCCAATTCCGCCTACTTGTGCAGCAAGGGCATCAGAGATATAGTCACCATTTAGGTTCATTGTAGCAACAACATCGAACTCAGCAGGACGTGTAAGGATTTGCTGAAGGAAGATATCAGCGATTGCATCTTTAACGATGATTTTTCCAGCAGCCTCTGCATCAGATTGAGCTTGGTTTGCTGCATCCAGTCCTCTTTCATCCTTGATGCGGTCATACTCAGCCCAAGTAAATACTTTCTCGCCGAATTCTTTCTCAGCAAGCTCGTAACCCCAATTCTTGAAAGCACCTTCAGTGTACTTCATGATATTGCCTTTATGTACAAGAGTTACTGATTTGCGGCCTTCTGTGATGGCATAGTTGATTGCCGCACGAACAAGACGCTGTGTACCTTCTTCAGATACAGGTTTGATTCCAAGTCCGGAAGTTTCAGGGAAACGGATTTTGTTTACGCCCATTTCATTTTGAAGGAATGAGATCAACTTTTTCACTTCATCAGAACCTTTAGCATACTCAATACCTGCGTAGATATCTTCAGTATTTTCACGGAAGATGACCATGTCTGTGTCTTCAGGACGTTTTACTGGAGAAGGTACTCCCTCAAAGTAACGTACCGGACGAAGACATGTGAACAAGTCAAGCTCCTGGCGAAGTGCTACGTTCAATGAACGAATTCCGCCGCCGATTGGTGTTGTAAGAGGTCCCTTGATTGCGATGAAGTATTCACGGATTGCATCAAGAGTTTCACTTGGAAGCCACTCACCTGTTTGGTTGTACGCTTTTTCGCCTGCAAGTACTTCTTTCCAAACAAGCTTGCGCTCGCCATTGTAGGCTTTTTCTACAGCTGCATCTAAGACGCGGGAAGCAGAAGCCCAGATATCAGGACCCGTTCCATCACCTTCAATAAAAGGAACGATTGGGTTATTTGGTACATTTAAGCTACCATTTTCAACAGTAATTTTTTGACCTTCTGACATACTATTACCTCCATATTCATATTAAAGGGACTGATCTAAGGCTTGAACGCCTCGGAATCAGACCCGCTTTATTGTTGACGGAAAAGGCCAGTCAATAAGTGATGCCTTTTCCATTGTCATTACACCAGATATTCAGGTTTTTGTAAAATATTAACCACGCTTCTCAACTGGAACATATTCCTGTTTGCCTGGACCTGTGTAATCCGCACGAGGACGGATCAGGCGGTTGTTGGAATACTGCTCAAGGATGTGAGCAAGCCATCCGGAAACCCTGCTGACTGCAAAAATCGGAGTGAATAAGTCGTGATCAATGCCGAGGCTGTGGTAAACAGAAGCAGAATAGAAATCTACATTCGGCGGCAGCCCTTTTTCAGAAGTCACGATGTCTTCAATCTTAGTTGACATTTCATAATATTTGCTTTCGCCCCTTAGCTCAGTAAGCTTCTTGGACATTTCCTTCAAGTGTTTCGCTCTTGGATCACCTTGCTGATAAACGCGGTGGCCAAAGCCCATGATTTTTTCTTTGTTATTGAGCTTTTCACGAATTGCAGATTCTACATTCTCCACTGAATCAATTTCAGTCAGCATTTTCATGACCTGTTCATTTGCTCCGCCGTGAAGAGGTCCTTTTAAAGCACCGATTGCTGCAGTGACACCAGAATAAACATCTGATAGAGTCGCCACACATACACGGGCTGTGAATGTAGAGGCATTCAATTCATGATCAGCATGAAGAACAAGAGCTTTGTTGAACGCTTCAACTTCGATATCTTCTGGATCATTGCCAGTCAGCATATATAAGAAGTTTGCCGCAAAGCCAAGATCAGTTCTTGGAGCGATTGGTTCTTTGCCGCTTCTGATACGCGCAAATGAAGTAACAATCGTCGGGATCTTAGCTTGCAGGCGGACTGCTTTGCGGAAGTTAGCTCCCTCTTCCATTACATCCGCTTCTTCATCATATAATCCAAGCAGTGATACAGCGGATCTTAAGGCAGCCATTGGATGGATATCCTTGATTGGATACATTTTGAAGTGCTCAATTACTTCCTTGGGAAGAGCTGCATTCTCTGCTAAATCTTTTTTCAATTGATCAAGCTCAGAAGCCGTAGGCAATTTAAGATTCCATAATAGATAGATAATTTCTTCAAAGCTGGCATTGTTTGTTAAATCATCAATATTATAACCAACATATGTAAGGGTATCATCAATGATTGAACTGATTGAAGAAGTAGTTGCCACTACACCTTCTAATCCACGAGTTGCTGTCATACTAAACCTCTCCTTTATCTAAATTAGTGCCAGTCGCCCATTTAGGAAATGAACAATATTTTCAAGAGAGCCAAGTCTCTTAAAATGGCTTGTTTCATAAGCTGAATATAATTGTTTAATACACGCTATTGAGCGTCCGCTCAACACAGTACCACACATTCACTATAAATCGAATTAATATTCAATCATAGGATGCGCTTTCATTTTCTATTATAAACAATTATCTGACATTTGTGAACGAAAAGGAACTAATTTCTATAAGATTTATTTTAGTAGAAAAATATCCCTTGTCTTCTCTATCTATATCGTAACATAATATTCAACTCTTCTCTATTGATTGCTGCTGCCTCGTTTATCCACTCGGAAAGATAGTGCTAACAAAGTATTTATCAGCCTTCGTTCTTTTATTTTAAGTTTCGTTTTCTTTTTTTGAGCTGCTGATATTTTGTTTTGATAGTATATAACGAAACTATTTTATATAGAAAGATATGAACCAATCTCTTTGATTCTAACCACCTTAAAATCGTAAAGTCTTTCAAAGTAAAGAAAAAGTTCAACTTTCTATCATTTCATTCTTCAGCTAAAATATATATAGTAATATACAGAAAATTTTGGCAGGGGAGGGCTGTAAATGAATTTGGAGTTTTTATACCGTTGCTTGCGGTTTCTATTTGTAGTGGCGGTAGTGGTTTTAACCGGGATAGCAATCTTTTACGTATCTAAAGTAACATATCCCTTCATCATCGCTTTGGTTATCTCCCTTTTAATCAACCCGCTGGTAAATCTTCTAGAGAAAAAGACAAAAATGCCTCGTGGATTGGCCGTGGCGTTGGCTTTATTCCTGATTATCGGTATTTTTATAGGGCTGATTACATTACTGATTACAGAAATTGTTGCCGGTGCAAACTATCTGGCTCACGTAGTCCCTCAGCATGTAAACACACTAGTAGAGTACTTTGAAAACTTCATTGCTGGACAAGTTATTCCTTTTTACCATCAAATTAGCGGTCTGTTTAAAAATTTGGAGGCCGGCCAGCAAGGAGCCATCTTGGAGAATATCCAAGCCGCTGGAGAAGGAATAGCTTCATCTGCAGGTGATTTCATCCAGAATTTCTTTCAAAAGCTTCCCAATATCGTTTCATGGATTCCTAATGCAGCTACGGTGTTGATTTTCGCTGCTTTGGCAACATTCTTCATTAGTAAAGACTGGTACCATCTATCAGATAAACTCTCCAAATATGTTCCAGTAAAAGCGGCGACAAGCGGCAGAAGAGTTTTTGTTGACTTGAAGAAAGCTTTGCTTGGATTTGTTCGTGCACAGTTCACATTGATATCCATAACAGCTGTAATCGTTCTCATTGGGCTATTAATTCTTCGTGTTGATTACGCTATTACCATTGCACTAGTCATTGGTCTTGTCGATATCCTTCCATACTTGGGGACGGGGGCCGTGTTTGTGCCGTGGATCATATATGAATTGATTACAGGCAATATCGGTTTGGGCGTTGGTCTTGGCGTCCTTTATCTTGTGGTCGTCGTGCAGAGGCAGATCATGGAACCGAAAATTTTATCTTCAAATATTGGACTGGATCCTCTGGCAACGCTGATTGCCTTGTTTGTCGGTTTCAAGCTGGTGGGATTCCTCGGCCTGATTCTCGGCCCAGTGACACTAGTGATTTTATCCACCCTGAGAAATGCCGGTGTGTTTGAAGATTTGTGGTCTTTCATAACCGGTAAACCTGAGATCAAAGAATAATACGAAAAAGCACAAGAATCCTTCAAGTGTGTCCGGATTTTAAGGAACTGAAACTGGATTCAATAAAACAGCAGAAGTGCCCGGTTAGCGAGCACGAGACTGAATGTCTCTTGTATGGTGGCTGACCGCCGGATTCAAAACCACAATCTTTACGTAGAATTTGTTAATATGAAATGCAAAAAAAAAAGCCTTAATTCCTTGGAAGTAACCTGGTAAGCAAGAAAGAAAAGCTCTACTCTTCCAGTTCAGAGAGAAAATAACCCAGTATCAGGGAAAAATTCTGCTCGTGGGATTTCCCCTAAATTATGCGATAACAGCTTACGTAAACAGCCATATAAAAAGATCCGTTCTCAATGAACGGATCTTTTTGGTTAGCGGTATATTATAACATTTCCATTGTTCATCAATCTTTTGAACAATTTTAGAATGAATGGTTTGATTACTCTTCTGGTTTGCGGAACTAACAGCAGAAATCCTATTGCATCAGTTATAAAACCCGGGGTCAGCAGAACCACTCCGCCTACCAGTACACAGAGACCATCTACTATTGCATCACCGGGAACCTCTCCGAATCTAAGTTGTTCCTGTACATTCTTTATTGCCTGAAGACCCTGCTTCTTTGCCAGGTAAGCTCCGAGTATACCTGTGGCAATGATCAACAGAATTGTCGCGAGTATTCCAAATGTCTGCCCTGAAAGAATTAACAAACCAATCTCAAGTGCAGGCACAACAATTAGAAATATCATCATATATCTCATTATTTTGATTCCTCCATTTTTTTGGACAACCTGAGTTCATTATAACATATGCATTAACTCTAGACTCATGCCAGTTTACGACAACTTTTCAACAGGCCTAATCTTTTTATCCGCGGGGATGATTGGAGGCGCACACCTTGAATTAAAGACAACATATTCATTTTAAAAACAGCATGAGTCTTTATCAGAGGCATCACTAAAAAAGTGATGCATCACATTGGGAGGGCACTGAAAATCTGCTGATTTCTAAACTATAATTAATAAAGAAAAAGCCATATATGCTTAACGGGTTCTGTTTTGAAGTACAAACTTTTAATTAGCCAAAGAAATGGTAGAGTGAATCACACTCAAAAACAATTTCTATTGATCTCCACTCCAGATGCGTGACTCCGCGGGGCGTACCTGGAACGGAAATCAACACTTTTTCGTAAAACCTGAAGTAAAAAAGGCAGAATCCCTCTTTGAAGTGAGTGATTCTGCCTTTTAGATCTTTATTGGACTTTTTCAGTGGTCTCCTAATTGGAGACATCACTTTTTAAATCATTTATAGTACACTAGCATGTCCGTCGTAAATGACTCCTCTTGAAGAATCAACAGTGATTTCCTGTCCATCTTGAAGCAGAGACATGGCGTTTTCAACACCTACGATTACAGGGATGCCGATATTAATGCCAACAACTGCTGCGTGACTTGTCAGGCCGCCTTCTTCTGTGATCAGCGCAGAACATTTTTCAAGTGCAGGAACCATATCTTTATCGCTGCCCACAGTTACAAGAATAGATCCAGGCTGAACCTTTTCAGTTGCTTCTGCCGCATTTTTGGCTAATACCACTTTGCCGAATGCAGTCTTGCGGCCGATTCCCTGGCCTTTAGCAAGAATATCTCCAACTACGTGGATTTTCATCAGATTCGTTGTACCTGATTCACCGATCGGCACACCTGCTGTGATGATGATGCGGTCGCCATGTGTAATCAAACCGGAATTAATGCTCTCTTCGACTGCCATTTCCAGCATTTCGTCCGTCGTTGCAACTTTTCTGCCCATTTGCGGGTAAACTCCCCAAGCCAATGCAAGTTTGCGAGACACAGAATCATTAGCCGTTACAGCAATGATTGGTGCTTGTGGACGGTATTTAGAAATCATTTTAGCTGTATGTCCGCTTTCTGTTGGAGCAACAATTGCATTGACAGACAAATTAATTGCCGTATGTGCAACAGATTGGCCGATAGCATCTGTCATATTATGGCCGCTGTCTTTGCTCCGGGTAGACAGGATTTTTTTGAAATCAAGTGCTGTTTCTGCACGAGAAGCTATGTTATGCATTGTTTGCACAGCTTCAAGCGGATAAGCTCCGGCTGCTGTTTCTCCGGAAAGCATGATAGCATCTGTACCATCAAAGATTGCATTAGCCACGTCACTTGCTTCTGCCCTTGTTGGGCGGGGGTTGCGCTGCATGGAATCCAGCATCTGTGTTGCAGTGATAACCGGCTTTCCTTGTGCATTACATTTCTTGATTAAATCTTTTTGTACAAGCGGTACTTCTTCTGCAGGAATCTCAACTCCCAAGTCACCACGTGCAACCATCAGCCCGTCGGATACCTCCAGTATTTCCTCGATATTATCGACACCTTCCTGGTTTTCGATTTTAGGAATGATCTGGATATCGGCTGAGTTATGATCTTCCAGCAATTGATGGATTTCAAGTACATCAGAGGCGCGGCGCACGAAAGATGCAGCGATGAAGTCTACGCCCTGCTCAATTCCAAACTTGATGTCATTGGCATCCTTTTCAGTGATTCCAGGCAAGTTAACTGAAACTCCTGGTACATTTACACCTTTTTTGTTCTTTAAAGTTCCAGAATTAAGAACTTTAGTGGTGATCTCGCCTGCACTCTTATCAAGAGAAATGACTTCAAGTCCAATCAATCCATCATCCAAAAGAATTTTTGAGCCTTCCTGTACATCATCAATTAAGCTGTCGTATGTCACAGAGAATTTTTCAACAGTTCCCAGCACTTCATTCATGGAAACAATCACTTGAGATCCTTTTTCAAGTTCGATAGATCCGTTTTCCATGTTATTCGTACGAATCTCAGGACCTTTCGTATCCAAAAGAATTCCTACAGTTTTCCCTGTTTTTTCAGCAGCTGTTCTGATGTTTTGTATTCTGGCTCCATGCTCTTCATGGTCTCCATGTGAAAAATTCAAGCGTGCAACATTCATTCCCGCTTCAATCAACTGTGTTAATTGTTCAACTGTTTCACTTGCAGGTCCTATCGTACATACTATTTTAGTTTTTCTCATTACGTTATGCCTCCTG
Source organism: Bacillota bacterium (assembly GCA_051750065.1). Classification (GTDB taxonomy): domain Bacteria; phylum Bacillota; class Bacilli; order Bacillales; family Bacillaceae_B; genus Rossellomorea. The sequence continues at coordinate 130,654 of JBNJJI010000002.1, read as the reverse complement.
AATATTTCCTGTCATTTTAAATCGGAATGCTATATATTAATTAAATGGACAACTCTTTTGAAAGTTTGTACATATCCAAATCCAGAATATGCTCTTTAGCCAATGCTTCAATGATATCATAATCTACCATCTGGTTTTTCTCGATTCCGACAGCGCGTCCTCCCTTGCCTTCTGCGAGCAGTTCTACCGCACGAGATCCCAAGCGGCTGGCGAGCACCCGGTCTGAAGCAGTCGGCGATCCTCCACGCTGCATATGTCCAAGTACAGAAACACGGGTTTCAAGATTTGTTGCTTCTTTAAGTTTAGAAGCGAATTCCTCACCGCCCATTACTCCTTCAGCTACGATGATGATACTGTGTTTCTTACCTCGTTCCTGACCCTTTTTAAGGCGGCGGGCAACATCATCCATATCATGCTTGTCTTCGGGAATAAGAATCGTCTCTGCACCGCCTGCAAGCCCGGACCATAGAGCCAGGTCTCCTGCATTTCGACCCATTACCTCAATGATAAATGTTCTTTCATGCGATGTAGCTGTGTCACGGATTTTATCGATTGCATCGATGACCGTATTCAGGGCTGTATCAAAACCGATTGTGTATTCTGTTCCTGGAATATCGTTATCGATTGTGCCCGGGACTCCCACACAAGGATAACCAAGTTCAGTCAGCGCTTTAGCTCCACGGTATGAACCATCTCCGCCTATTACCACAAGTCCTTCAATTCCATGCTTCTTGAGCTGTTCAATTCCTTTTTGCTGGCCTTCTTTAGTCTTGAATTCTTCACAGCGCGCAGTATAAAGCATAGTTCCTCCACGGTGGATGATATCACCTACAGAACCCAGTTCAAGCTTCTTGATATTACCGTTGATCAAACCATTATACCCTTGATAGACTCCATATACTTCCATGTCTTGATAGATAGCCTGCCTGACAACAGCTCTTACTGCTGCGTTCATTCCTGGAGAATCTCCTCCACTTGTCAATACACCTATTCTTTTCATTCAAAATCACCTCTTATTAAGTCTTTATGTATAGTTTAATTTGCTGCTGTTCTCTTGAGGAGCAAAAAGAAGATAGTCGGGGATCCATATTCAACACATACTAGTATGTGCAAAATGTCTATGGTTTATTTCTAAAATAACATGAAGATTGCCGGCAAACAACGAATATAGAGTGCATTTATTAAAAGACGAAATTATTAAAATACTGTAAGCGTTTCATCTGTAAAAGAATGCGTTTTCATTGATTTTTCCTGCATCAAACTAGTTTTTTCTGAATTAATTAGAAAAAGCGTGAAAAGTGCTCACGCTTAAGAATTTACCCTTGAATATCCATCTAAAACAGTATATTCACCCATTATTTTATATTTTTCATACCGGCCTTGTACTAATTGCTCTGAAGTTTGCGGAACCAGTTCCTCTAATGAAGCTTTCAGGATTTCACCAATGCTCTCAGCCTGGGTTCTGACATCTTTATGAGCTCCGCCTCTTACTTCAGGAATAATTTCATCGACCACACCAAGCTCTTTCAAATCAGGTGCTGTAATCTTCATTGTTTCAGCAGCTCTTTTTGCCTGTGTAGAGTCTTTCCAAAGAAGGGCAGCCGCTCCTTCAGGCGAGATTACCGAATAAGTTGAATTCTCCAGCATATGAATATGATTTCCTACTCCTAACGCCAGTGCACCGCCGCTTCCTCCTTCTCCAATAACAATACATATTACAGGTACATTTAAGCCTGCCATTTCAAAAAGGTTGCGCGCTATCGCTTCACTTTGCCCGCGTTCTTCTGCGGCTTTTCCTGGGTAAGCACCCTTTGTATCGATGAAGCAAATGATTGGCCTGCCAAACTTGTCAGCCTGCTTCATCAGCCTTAAGGCTTTCCTGTATCCTTCAGGATGCGGCATCCCAAAGTTGCGGCGGATATTTTCTTTCGTATCCTTCCCCCGCTGATGCCCTATGACTGTTATTGGAAGACCCCTGAATTTCGCAATTCCAGCTACTATCGCCTCATCTTCTCCGTAAAGGCGGTCACCGTGCATTTCATGAAAATCAGTAAACAGATGACTGATATAATCCAATGTAGTCGGTCTGTTTTGGTGCCTGGCAACTTGTACCCTTTCCCAAGGTTTCATATTTTCATATAGGTCATTTTCAAGTTTTTGCAGGCGGTTTTCAAGCTTTTCAATTTCAGAGGAAAGATCTACTTCCGACTTTTGAGTAAATTCCTTCAACTCGGCAATTTTATTTCTTAACTGTGTTACAGGTTTTTCAAATTCCATTTCATTTACCATGTCAGTTCACCGTCCCATTGATGAATCTCCAGTATATTTGAGATCTTCTCTTTTAGCTCTAAACGGGAAATGACATCATCCAGCTGCCCATATTTCAAAAGGAATTCTGCCGTTTGGAAATCATCGGGCAGGTCTTCTCTTATAGTCTGTTCGATTATTCTTCTTCCTGCAAATCCAATCAATGCTCCCGGCTCTGCAAAGTTATAATCACCAAGAGAAGCAAAGCTTGCAGACACTCCGCCCGTTGTCGGATGCGTCATAATTGAGATGAACAGTCCCCCATTATCACTGAATCTTTTCAAGGCTACAGACGTTTTCGCCATTTGCATAAGAGATAAAACTCCCTCCTGCATTCTAGCGCCGCCTGATGCTGTGAAAATGATGAAAGGGCAATTTCTTCTATCAGCCTCTTCAATTGCTCTAGTAATCTTTTCCCCAACAACAGAGCCCATGCTCCCCATTCTAAAACGGGCGTCCATAATCGCCACTACCGCTTCAAATCCGCACACTTTCCCTGAACCTGTGACAACTGCCTCATTGATTTTGGTTTTTTGGCGGTCTTTCTCCAGTTTTTCTATGTAATCAGGGAAATTCAACGGATTTTCCGAGATAAGCTCTGAATCCATTTCTTTAAAGCTTCCCATATCTATGAAGCTGTCAATTCGTTCGAATGCACTCATACGATGATGGTAGTCACAATGCAGGCAGACTTTCATGTTCTTTTGCAGCTCTTTTGTATACATGATTTTTTTACAGCTTGGGCACTTTGTCATGATTCCTTCCGGCACGTCTTGTTTAGCTGCATCAGATGGAATGGTTGCGTACTTTTTCTTTTTTGTTTTGACAAAAAGATCTTTAAGCAAAAGGGAAACCTCCTTATTCATACTACTATGAGTACCTGCCCTAAAGGGCGTACAATTTATCTTGCTATAGTGATCAAGTTGTTTTCGGGGAGTCAGAGTGAGTGCTGTACTGCAGCAGGTGGACACTCTGCTTCAATACCAATCAGTAAGGGCTCAACCCCAATCCTCTTCCCCAAAAGACTTCTTGCGTTAAATGGGACTTGCTCTCATTCACTCTACATTAATCTCTCCAAAAAAGATGTAGGAACATGTCGGCATTTTATCGACAACTTTCTACCCTGTTACTTCATGAATTTTTTCATTTCTCCACAATCAGGATTTCAGCTTGTAATAACATTCCCACATCTCTTCTTCTTGTTTCTCAAGAAGAGAATTTATAAGTTCCTCACACACTCTCTTTCTAGTTTCATTCATCGGCACTGCTTGCTCTACCATCGCTCCATATTGAGATAAAATATACCAGATCTTTCCTGCTAATAAATTTCCTGATTGCTGGATGATTTCCCTAAGAAAACTTTCTACTGTTTCGAATTCACTACGGTGGAGAGAACTCTGAAGGTCTCCCAAGCTAATTCCGGAATGCATGATGGTTCTCAGGCTCTCTTGTTCAAGCCACTCCTTTGTCAGCAAAACGTCTCCTTTTGCCTGACCTTCCTTAAGGATAAATGTTCCAAGCAATTCAACTAATTGATGATTCCGGAAATCTTTTAAAAAAGTTCCTTCCCCTCGCCGTGTTTCAATCAGACCGAGCAGTTCCAAGGCCCTTAAAGCTTCTCTAATAGAAGAACGCCCTGCTTTCAGGCGTTCTGACAACTCTCTTTCAGAAGGAATTTTATCACCCGGCTGCATGCCGTCGCTGGAGATCATATCTCTGATGCTGTTGACTATCTCAATAAATACCTTTGAATTCGGTTTTGGTGAATCCATCTGCGGAATCATTCACCCTTTCCGATTACTGCCAGTTGCTCAGTTTTTCTGCGTACATCTTCAGGATCGACTTTCAACCTGGCAACCCCTGTTTCCATTGCAGCCTTGGCTACTGCAGCAGCTACCGCCGGGGCAACACGCGGATCGAATGGTGCCGGGATAACATAATCTTCATTCAAATCCTTTTCCGCTACAAGCCCGGCAATGGCTTCTACTGCAGCTTGTTTCATCTTTTCATTGATATGAGTGGCGCGAACGTCAAGCGCCCCCCTAAAAATCCCTGGGAATGCAAGGACATTATTTACCTGATTAGGGAAATCAGATCGTCCTGTTCCCACTACCTTTGCCCCGGCAGACTTTGCATCCTCAGGCATAATTTCCGGTACCGGATTAGCCATGGCAAAAATAATAGGACCCTCGTTCATTGAACGTATCATATCTTCATTAAGTGCACCGGCTACAGAAACACCGATGAAAACGTCTGCGTCCTTGATAACATCCTCAAGTCCGCCTTCAATACGATTACGGTTCGTGAACTTTGCTACTTCATTTTTGATATCATTCATACCATTTGGACGGCCTTCATAAATGGCTCCCCTGGAATCACACATGACTATATCACGGACACCGTAGTTATGAAGAAGCTTGATGATAGCTATTCCTGCTGCGCCTGCTCCATTGGCAACCACTTTGATCTCTGACATCTTCTTGCCGACGATTTTCAATGCATTGACAAGACCCGCTGCCGTTACAATAGCTGTTCCATGCTGATCATCGTGAAAGATTGGAATATTTGTTTCTTTCTTCAAACGTTCTTCTATGACAAAGCAATTCGGTGCCGCAATATCTTCCAAATTAACTCCGCCGAATGTCGGTTCCATTAATTTTACTGTTTCAACGATCTTGTCCACATCATTGGTATCAAGGCAAATCGGAAAAGCATCTACTCCTGCAAAACTCTTGAACAGCACGGCCTTTCCTTCCATAACTGGAAGTGCAGCAGCCGGCCCGATATTTCCAAGTCCAAGCACAGCCGTACCATCGGAAACAACCGCTACCATGTTGCCTTTCATTGTATATTCATAAACCGCTTCAGGTTTGTCGTAAATCACCTTGCATGGTTCTGCTACACCTGGAGAGTAAGCCAAACTTAAATCTTTTGCATTCTTGACCTCAACTTTTGATTTTGATTCTAATTTTCCTTGATTAATCCTGTGCATGTGCAGTGCTTCTTCACGTAATGACAAGCTGATTCACTCCTTATGTATCTGCATTTAATAGGATGTATTGAGTGTAATTACATTTTCGATGGTGGTCTGACCACCCATTTCCCTTTAAACAATATAATAAATAGCTTATTAAGTAAAGGAAATAGTGTCGATTTACTTCCGGGTTTTGAACAAAAATACACTCTTTGACTTCTGCACCTGTTCTTGATTCCCTGCCGGATTGCCACTCTGACTGGTTTTTCTAAGTCCGTAAAGTTCTTGAATCAATAAAACACCGCCAGTAATCCTGCGGTGTTTCTTGATCGACAAAGTCCTAATCTCCTTTGAGCTTATTCTCTTCGGGTGCACGGAAACTGCTGCTGTTTGACCTGGTACTGCCTCGGGCAGGTTGTATTCCTCATTTAGTGGAGTTTCAGCAAGCTTTGAAACCAAATCATTTTAGGACAGTATTTTTCTCTCCTAAAGTTTCTTTCAATTCCCGCAAGCATTCAGGTGCCGGGTGAACCCACTGATTATTCGGAAGCTGAACTGTCCTGTTTTCACCATGAAAATGAATGATGACAGGCACCTTGCCCTTATACTTTTTCAATACTCTCTTTACCGCTTCCAGGTCTTCCCCAGCTGAATGCTCCATCTTGAGATAAAGCTTTCTATTGATCTCATTAGAAAGAGCCTTTACCTCCTCGATTGAAAAGGCTTTATTGACCAGCAGCTGTTCTTTGTCATTTCTCTTTTCAACAGATCCTTCTATCATAAGGATACTTCCTTCTTTGATTAAGGCAGAAAACTGCTTATATGCATTTGGAAAAACAACACCCTCCATTTCACCACTAGAATCGCTTACAGTGATGAAGGCCATTACTTCGCCTTTTTTTGTACGAATGGTTTTCAATGAAGTAATATAGACCCCTGCCCTGATGTTTTTATTTCCTTCTTCCAGGTCAAAAAGATCAATGGCAGAAAGATCTTTAAACATCTTTTCAAATGGTGAAACAGGATGATCAGACAAATACAAGCCAAGCACCTGTTTTTCATATTCCAATTTCTTTTCAAGAGGCATATCCTCGACTTCGGTATACTTCGGCTTGAGTAAGAATGCTTCTTCTTCCTCAAACAAGTCATAGTCCTGATCCTGCGGCCGGACCAGTTCGGAGTGCTCAATGGCTACATCGAGACTGGCGAGCAGCGTCGCACGCCCTTTCCCAAAATCATCCAATGCACCAGAAAACACAAGAGCTTCCAGCGTCTTTCGATTAACAGCTTTCACAGAAACCCTTAAACAGAAATCAAACAAATCAGCAAAGGGTTTTCCCTGCCGTTCCTGGTAGATTTCCTTCAGTGCTGCAGCACCCACACCCCTGATCGCTCCCAGACTGTAACGGATACCTCCCTTTTCTACTTTAAAAGGGAATTGACTGAGATTGATAGAAGGAGGAAAAATCTCAAGATCATTCTGCTTCGCTTCACGGATATATTGAGAAATCTTCGTGTCATTTCCTATCACTGATGTGAGAAGGGCCGCGAGAAAATAAGAAGGATAGTTAGCTTTCAAATAGGCAAGTTGATAGGCGATCATACTATAAGCGACCGCGTGTGAACGATTGAACCCATAGTTGGCAAACCGCACGATCAAATCATAAATTTCTTCTGCAGTTTCAAAAGAGTACCCTTTCTTCACTGCTCCATCAATAAAGTGCTTTCGCTCACTGTCAAGCACATCTCGTTTCTTCTTGCTGACCGCCCTTCGAAGGAGATCGGCTTCACCTAAGGAAAAACCGGCCATTTTGGAGGCAATCTTCATGATTTGTTCCTGATACACGATGACTCCATAGGTGACGCCCAGTATTTCTTTTAAGTCGGGATGAGGATAGTCTATGGTTTCCTCTCCATGTTTCCTGGAAATAAATAAGGGAATGTTCTCCATCGGTCCCGGTCTGAATAAAGCATTGACTGCAACGATATCCTCAAATGAACTCGGCTGCAGTTTAACCAAGACATTTTTCATGCCATCCGATTCCAGCTGAAACACTCCATCTGTTCTTCCCTGGCTCAAAAGTTGAAACGTTTTTTCGTCACTATGAGGAATTTCATTCAGCGTGAATCTCTTTCCTGTTCCCTTTCGGATGGACGTAACAATCCGGTCGATAATCGTTAAGTTTCTAAGGCCGAGAAAGTCCATCTTCAAAAGCCCGATCTCTTCCAATATCTCCATCGGATATTGAGTCAGATGAACACTTCCTTGACCTGCCTGAATGGGAATCAAATCTACCAGCGGCCTCTCACTGATGATGACTCCGGCAGCATGAGTGGAAGCATGCCGCGGAAGCCCCTCCAATTTAAGAGCTGTTTGAAATAATCTTTGTTTATGCTGCGACTCATTGATGAAATCCCTAAAGTCCGCTGACTCATCATATGCGGACTTTAATGATAAACCATGGCGAGATTGAATAAACCTTGAAAGCTGCTCAAGTTCTTTAGAGTTAAAGCCAAAGACTCGCGCCGTATCCCTAAGGGCTGCTTTTGCCGCAAGGGTCCCGAATGTGATAATCTGCGCCACATGTAGATCACCGTATTTTTGGTGAACGTATTCAATGACTTCTTCTCTCCGGTAATCAGGAAAATCGATGTCAATATCGGGCATAGAAATCCGATCGGGATTCAGAAATCTTTCAAATAACAGACCATGAACAATCGGATCCACGTCTGTTATCCTAAGTAAATAGGCAACGAGAGAGCCGGCAGCCGAACCCCTGCCTGGTCCTGTTAAAATGCTTTGTTCCCGAGCAAACTTCATAAAGTCCCACACGATCAGGAAGTAGTCGCTGAAATTCATCTTAAGAATGACTGATAACTCATACTTCAGCCGTTCCATATACTCATTTGAATCCTCCAGCTCCCGCTCTTTAAGCCCCTGGATGCATAACTGCTGCAGATATTGATCGGCTGAATCACCAGGCGGCAGCGGATACTTTGGCAGAAGATTTTGGTTAAAAGCGATCTCCACATTGCACGCATCCGCAACATTCATTGTATTTTCCAAAGCATCCACATGACGGCCGAATAAATCCAGCATTTCATTCTTGCTTTTAAAATAAAACTGATCATTCGGCAGTGTTTCCCTGTCATCATCAGCTAATTTGACTCCATCCCTGATTGCTAAAAGACATTCGTGAGCGAAAGCATCCTCTTTTTCAACAAACTGAACATTGTTGGCCACAACTTGTTTGACTTTATACTTCTGTCCCAGTTTCTGAATGCCTTCTTCTATTATCTCTTCATCTTGAAGTCCATGATTTTGTAACGAAATATAAAAGGAGTCCTCACCAAATACTTTCTGAAGAGAGATATAGGCGTCTTCTGCTTTCTCCTGCAAACCTGCAAGCAATTGCTGTTCGATTTCTCCTGTGATTCCAGGGGTGATTCCAATCAGGCCTTCTCCGTACCCTTTCAACCATTTATAAGGAATTCCTTCTGGAGATCTTGTTCCAATTACACTCGAAATTTTTAAAAGGTTCCGATAACCTGCATTATTTTTAGCAAGCAAAACAAGCGGGAAGCTTCTATCTTCACTTTCACTCATGACATCTGCAGTAATTCCGATGATCGGCTTGATTCCATTCTTCCGGCACTCGTGATAAAACGGAATGACTCCATACATCACATTTCGATCTGTGATGGCGATTGCACGATAGTCATGCTGTAAAGCTTTTTGTACAAGCGATTTGACCGAAGCTGTGCTCGACAATAAACTGAACGCGCTTGACACCTGCAAATGAACAAACGACATGAGCACTCACACTCCTTTTCTCATTCTCTTCCATTCATTATAAGAAACTATAAGCAAAAAAGAAAATATGTTCGCTTTTTTTACACCTCTTATTCTTCATATGTGAGCAGCCAGTCCCATATATATATAAGGAAGCACTATTGTGATAGACGTCAGGCTGAGGTTTACGCCTAGACAGAAGAAGATTATGACTTTCGGAGTTGATTAGAATGGCTGAAGCTTTTTTCCCGGAGCTTTTTAAAAGTTATTTCATTGCAATGGGTGTTCTGCTGGGGGGATGCCTGCTGGGGGGACTGGCAGCTTTTATGACAGGCCAGCCGCTCTTGACGGAAATTTCCCGTCTGTCCAGCATACTTAGGATTTGGGCAATTATTGCTGCAATCGGAGGAACCTTTGAAACTCTCTACAGTTTTGAGAAAGGGTTTTTAAATGGTGAAACAAAGGAAATTTTTAAACAGTTTCTTCTTATTCTTGCTGCAATGGGAGGAGCACAGACGGCTGCACTGTTTATCTATTGGCTTACACAGGAGCATATCTCACCATGAGAATTCCTCCTTATTACAGGCAGCCCGCCTGGCAGAGATTCTTTGCAGGAGCCCTGATTGGCGGCGTCATCAGCTGGATCATTTTCTTGTTTATGTTTGGTGTCCTTCAGGAGGAGCAGACCTCTCTCATCGAAAAGCAGCAAAAAACAATTAAGGACCTGGAGATGGACATTTCCCATTGGCAGGAGGATTTCAAAGAACTGAACAAAGAAAACAGCAAACTTCTGACCATCCAGGACATCAAGCTGAAGATCGTAAATGGTAAAGAGTATGGAATTGATGATTCTCTCAGCATCTTTGAAGCCGAGGAAGAGCTTAAAGGAGACCTAAGCCCCTTGCTTGCAAAAGACCTGGATTCTGTTTATAAAAACAAAGACCTTGTGAAGAAAACCATCGAAAACAAGATTCTTAAAATTAACGACAAAAGATACAAAGTTAAGATAAAGGAAATCTATTTTTATACAGTAATCCAGATTGTAGTGGAATTGGAGTATGACGGGTAGGCAGCAGAAACCATTTATAGTCAGAATCGTGGACTCGTTGTATACGAGTCTTTTTAAATTGTCGATTCTCAACTTCAACTTTATTCCTGATTGTTTCCTTAATGGTTTTGCACACTATGTGCTATGAACCCGGAAACTCTGATCAAATAAAAACTGTCTTCGCAAAAGTGGTTTTCTCTTGAAGCACAAACCTAGTGCCCGACAGGTAAATGTTCCAAAGAGTAGAAAAGGCGGTCTTTTCTTTTAATCTATCTGGACATTTGACCCGAGGAGCTATGTTCGTTCAGGTGGGTACGAATGGATAACTTAGCTAAAGGTTTTAACAAGGATGGATTTTATAAATTCATTAATAACATGACATGAAAGAATTAAAAAAGAGCGTCATCGCCAGGCGATTCCCCTCTTCTACACTTCATCGTCTTATTTTCCTGCACAAACCTGTATCAAATCTTTCAGCACTTCTTCCTTTTGTGCCCAGTCAAAGATGGAAGCTCCGGCTGCCAGTGGATGGCCGCCTCCGTTATACTTTTTAGCGAGCGTATTGATGACAGGACCTTTTGACCTGAACCGTACCCTGATTTGGTCCTCCTCTTCTATGAAGAAGACCCATGCTGTAATTCCCCTGACTTTCCCCAGGGAGCTGACTAGCAGGGAAGCTTCTGCCGGGAGAAGGTTAAACTGCTGAAGGGTTTCCTTCGTAATCGTCATGCACCCCACATTATTATCGAGCATCTCATAATTCTGAAGAACAAATCCTTCTAATTTAAGTACCTGGGGATCTGTTTCATACATTTTGTTATAAAGTTCATTACGGTCAAAATCATACCGGATGAGTTCTCTTGCAACATCAAATGTACGCTGAGTGGTACTTGGATATAGAAATCTCCCGGTATCTCCGACAATTCCTCCGTAAAGCAGCCTTGCCGCTTCGTCAGTCATTTTAAGCCCCTGGTCTTGTCCATGCTTATAAAATAAATAAATCATTTCACTGACTGAGCTTGCTTCTGTATCGACCCATACTATATCACCATATGGATCTTCGTTGGGATGATGGTCTATTTTAATCAGCTTATCACCTAGTTCATACCTATCATCGCAAATCCTCGCCGAGTTGGCTGTATCACAAACAATGTTCAAAGCTCCTGTAAAGGTGCTGTCTTCAATCATGTCCAGTCTTCTGAGATAGTGCAGGGTCGGCTCTTCTTTTCCAACTGCATATATATTTTTTTCCGGAAATGAAGCCCTCAGGATTTCCACCAGTCCTCCTTGTGAACCATAAGCATCAGGATCAGGTCTCACATGGCGGTGCACAATGATGGTTTGATATTCTTTTATCATCTCGATAATCTTATCTTTCATTAGTAAACTCCTTTTTAGACATAAAAAGTTCATTTGGAATCCAGCAGAAATACCGTTAATATAGTAAAAGGAGATTCATGAACATAACCAACGATATTTTGGAGGATTTTAAGCTATGCCTGTTTTAGTATTCTTTATCATTCTTTCATTTTCTTTTTATTTTTACTATAAAGTGAAATCCGTAAGAAGCAGCAGATTCATTGAGAAAAAATGGCTTTCAGGTAAATCCAGCATAGCCTTAGGGCTTTTTGTAGCCCTCTTTGGAATCAACCAGCTATTTCTTTTTCAGACCACTTTCACCTACATTATTGCTGTGCTTTTCATCCTGATTGGACTGGGCAGTGCCTGGATGGGCTGGAAAGTATACAAGCATTTTCTTCCTCAAGTGGTGAAAGAGGCTCAAGAGCTTGACAAGCTGTAATAGTCTTTAAAACCTGCATTCTTTTTGAATGCAGGTTTTTTTATGGCTCTTTTCGTAACGCTCTTTTCGTAAAGATTGTGGCTGCTTTGAAAATAAGGGATTTCCGTTCCAGGCGCACGACTCCGCGGGGGGTGCGGTGAGCCTCCTCGGCTTTGCCTGCGGGGTTACGTTCCAGTGGGTACGTAACCTTGGTCTCACCTGCCACCCAAAGTGGAAGCGCCTTGGGCAGCCCCGACAGGCAAATGTTCCTCAGAGAAAAAAGGCGGTCTTTCCTTTTATTCTCTGAGGGTTGTTTGACCCCGAGGGGCTAGGCGCTGGAACTAGACGCCCGCTAGTCCCGCAGGAGATCGTACGCCTTCCACTCCAATCCTCCTACGTAAATGGGTGAGGTGGGGAAAAAGTATTCAAAAGCAACAATCTTTTAGAAAAGAGCCTTTCGTAAACTTTGTTGCTATTTTATACAAATTTCGAAAAAACACGCCCTAATTCACCGGAGAAACCCTGATTAGTAAGAAAGAATAGAGCTTCTCTTACTGTTCAGAGAGACAAAACCCAGTATCCAGGGAGAAATCCTTCACTTGGGATTTTCCCATTAACATCACTTTATATGAAAACAGCCTCTTATACATTTAATGCTTATCAATCAGCTGGCAGGTCATCATGGCTTTTCCAACTAATACCGTTTCATGGTAGACTTCCACATCGACTTTACCGAATTTACGCCCGATGTCCAAAACTTTAGGGCGGATGTCTATCACACTTTCCATCTGAACAGGCCTGATGAAGTAAACGGTCATGTTTTCCACCACCAGATCTCCTTTTTTGTAATACTTCAATGCCCTGTTAGCTGCTTCCGTCACAAGAGTCGTTAATACGCCATACGACATCGTCCCAAGTCCATTCGTCATTTGCGGAGTGACTGGGAATTTGTAGTGTGTCTCTACAGAGTCTTTCGTATCTGTAGTCGACATATTGCTCGTAATATTATCATCAATTGTTTCGCCCACCTGAGGCTGACGCTGAATCATTTGCATCGCTTTCAAAACATCCTGACGGCTGATAATCCCCTGAAGTCTGTTTTGGTCGTCGACTACCGGAAGGACTTCAATCCCTTCCCAGATCATTGTGTGGGCTGCAGAGGCGACACTTGTATTCGCTCTCACGGTAATCGGCTTTTTGGTCATTACTTTTTCAATGAGTACACTTTTTTCCTGTCCCATAACATCCTTGGATGTCGCCATACCATGGACTTTTCTATTTCGATCAATAACAGGGAAACGGCTGTGAAAAGTTGATTGATTTTTTTCGTACCAATCTTCCAAAGTATCACCGACATGTAAAAACGCCGTCTGGTCTTCTGTCGTCAGAATGTCTTCCACCAATACAATATCCTTCTTGATCAGCTGGTCATAGATTGCGCGGTTGATCATTGCTGCTACTGTAAAAGTATCATAACTCGTTGAAATTATCGGCAATTCAAGTTCATCAGCAATTCGTTTAACATTCTCTTCAGCATCAAATCCACCGGTTATCAAAACAGCTGCGCCTGCTTTCAAGGCAAGTTCGTGAGCCTTTGTCCGGTTACCGACAATCAGGAGATTTCCAGCTTCTGTGTAACGCATCATAGCTTCGAGTTTCATGGCGCCAATGACAAACTTATTAAGCATTTTATGTAATCCTGATCTTCCGCCAAGTACCTGACCATCAATGATATTGACCACTTCTGCAAAAGTCAGCTTTTCGATATTCTCTTTTTTCTTTCTTTCAATCCGGATTGTCCCGACTCTTTCTATCGTGCTTACATAGCCTTTTGTCTCAGCATCCTTAATCGCTCTGTATGCCGTTCCTTCACTCACATTTAAAGCTTTAGCGATTTGCCTGACAGATATTTTTTCTCCGATGGGAAGTGTATCAATATACTCAATTATTTGTTCATGTTTGGTTGCCAAGCTTTTCACCCTTTTTATACTGCATGAATTGTTTCTTTAATTATAAAGTGAAAAGCCTGGTGTTTCAATTTTCTCCTTAATTCTCAGCCAAAAGAACGAAGCTTTCTGACCTCTTTCTTCCTTTTTACCACCTTCTCTTGTACTTTGGTTCTGCGAGGAGCAAAGAGCATTCCTGTTAAATTGCCCGCAATGACAATGGCTGCAAACACGAGCCAGCTGATGCTGAACCATCCTGATAATCCTTCTGCAAAAACATCCAGGCGGGGAACGGCATAGTAAAGCATCATCCCTGCCAGCAACAAACAAATCAAATACCGCTGCTTTTTCATAAACTTCCTCCTTTAACTAGCTTGTTTCATTGTATGCGGGACAAACACTTCTCATTAGTTTTTTTCTTTAACTGTCTTCGTAAATATAATTGAATGCCGTTTTTGGTGCACGACTGGATATTAAGAAGCTGGAGAAAATTTGATAAAAAAGTACCAATCTTTTTATAAAGACTTTTTTCAAGTTAAATTTTACTTTCAATAAATCTCACTACCCCATTTTCACTCTGGGTACGAAAAATTTCTCTCTAGTAAGAAAATTAACAATCGTTTTAACACCCCTTTTAGAAGCCTTGAAAAAATTTATTCAAGGCTGTTAAATCACAACTCACACGAAGGACACCTAGATGGCTTTTTCCTGTTTTAGTGGCACTCACGACTCTCTCGAAGGACACCTAGAAGGCTTTTTTCTCTTTTAGTGGCACTCACGACTCTCTCGAGGGACACCTAGAAGGCTTTTTTCTCTTTTAGTGGCACTCATAACTTCCACGAAGGACACCTGGAAGGCTTTTTCCTGTTTTAGTGGCACTCACGACTCTCTCGAGGGACACCTTGAAGGCTTTTTTCTCTTTTAGTGGCACTCATAACTCACAGAGGGACACCTAAAAGCCATGTACATTCTTAATCTATAAAAAAGAATAGCAGACCCTGAATTTCTCCGTTTGGTCTGCTATTCTTTATTTTATTTGATGTGTCAAAAATGATTCTGCTTTAGTTGTAAATTGATCTTTTCTACTCATCAACCCAACGGCTTACTTCATGGAACAGTGTTCTTCATAGTTATTAAATCTCTATTACGTCTCCAGCGTTCATGACTCTTCCCTCTTGTCCTTTCAACATGGAAACAAATTTTTCAGGATCCTGTTTGATTGGAGGGAAGGTGTTGTAATGAATCGGCACCACCTTTTTGGCGTTTACAAATTCTGCTGCCAGAACGGCATCATCAGGTCCCATCGTAAAGTTGTCTCCAATTGGCAGGAAGGCAAGATCAATAGTATTTCGCATTCCGATCAGCTTCATGTCAGAGAAGAGGGCCGTATCTCCCGCATGGTAGATTGTTTTTCCTTCTACAGTAAGCAGGATTCCAGCAGGCATTCCCGTATAAATGATCTGTTTGTCTTCCGTTTCATAGGATGACCCGTGAAATGCCTGTGTCAGCTTCACTCTTCCAAATTCAAATTGGTAAGCACCTCCGATGTGCATCGGATGAGTGTTCACTCCTTGCCAGCTTAAATATGTAGCCAATTCAAAAGGAGCCACTACAAGTGCGTCATTTTTCTTAGCCAGCTCAACTGTATCTCCGACATGGTCATTATGGCCGTGAGTAAGCAAAATCACATCCGGATTTTCATTTTCCACTTTCAGGTCAGTGAGTTCGTTGCCGCTGATAAACGGGTCGATAAGTATTGTATGATTTTCCGTGACTACTTTGACAACTGAATGTCCGTGATAAGAAACTTTCATTTATTAGCCCTCCTGTAAAATAGTTTGCTGCGCTGCCAATGGGTTCTGCCAGATGAATATTCATCAGACTCTCTGTCTGGCCAAATCCCGATTAAGCATGGCTTCTACCATACTTAATTCTTGATTGACTGCTCATATCCTTCTTACACCCTCCCTTCTTTTTTACCCTGTATTCTCCTTATTTAAAAGTAAATGATTTTCCTAGAAATAGAGGGAAAAATTCCCCTTAATTAATGAATAGTACCGAGAAATAGCTTAAATAGAGGGAGAATTTCCCCTTATTTGACTTAAAACACTAAAAAAAGATACTTCTACCTTGAATAAGGGGAAATTCTCCCCTTATTCACCAACAAAATGCGCTCAAAGCCTCAGTTAACGGTAAAATCTCCCCTTATTTTCCTTCTGGTTACTCCGCCCGCAAATTTAAACGGCCGCTCCCGCTTCTTATGAAAAAGCTGATGATCACCGGCCGCCACATCGATGTGCACAGGAGCGAAAACCATCTTTTTTTCGCGAAAAAAATCGATAAAAAAAAGACTGTCCCATTTTCACTGGACAGCCTTCGCATTTATTAAATTTGATCAAGTAGTGTTTTTGTATCAGAGTAGTCAAGCTCGTGCGCTTCTGCTACTGCTTTATACGTTACATATCCGTTCAATGTGTTGATTCCTTTAAGCAATGGTTCATTGCCAAGGCATGCTTCTTTATAGCCTTTGTTCGCAATTTGAATCGCATAAGGAACCGTTACATTTGTTAATGCGATTGTAGAAGTACGAGGAACGGCACCAGGCATGTTCGCAACTGCATAATGAACGACTCCGTGCTTCACATACGTCGGATCATCATGTGTCGTGATGCGGTCTGTTGTCTCAAAGATTCCTCCCTGGTCAATGGCAATATCCACAACAACAGAACCAGGCATCATGGATTTGATCATGTCTTCTGTCACAAGCTTAGGCGCTTTTGCTCCAGGGATCAGAACAGCTCCGATAACAAGGTCGGATTCAGCAACAGCTTTTTCGATGTTTAACGGATTGGACATCAACGTTTGGACATCACTTCCGAAAATATCATCAAGCTGGCGCAGACGCTCTGGATTCAAATCAAGGATGGTTACTTGCGCACCAAGACCTACTGCCATTTTAGCAGCATTTGTTCCTGCTACTCCGCCTCCAATGATCGTTACACGGCTTCTCATCACTCCAGGCACACCTGATAGCAGGATCCCTTTACCGCCGTGGATTTTCTCCAGGAACTGTGCTCCGATTTGAGTTGCCATTCTTCCTGCAACTTCACTCATAGGCGTCAATAACGGAAGTGTTCGGTTTGCTTCAACTGTTTCGTAAGCAATCCCGACCACTTTATTGTCAATTAGTGCTTTTGTTAGTTCAGGCTCAGGAGCCAGATGTAAATATGTAAATAGGATTAATCCTTCACGGAAATACTGATATTCGCTCGCAAGCGGTTCTTTTACCTTCATGACCATATCCATGGACCATGCTTCAGATGCGCTTCCAACAATGTGACCTCCAGCGGCTGTATACTGTTCATCAGTAAAACCAGAGCCGAGGCCCGCCCCGGATTCAATATACACTTCATGACCGAACTGGGTAAGATTCACCACTCCTGCCGGTGTCATTGCCACTCGGTTTTCATTGTTTTTTATTTCAGTTGGTACTCCGATACGCATTAAAAAAACCTCCTCATTTCAAATCCATATGTAAAACTTCTTAACTAATATAACACTATCATTCTTAAAATGCACAACAATTTTATAGGAAATGTAAGCATTTACATTTAGACAGAAAAGCCTGAATTTTCCCTATCTATGTACGGGTAATTCTTTCATGAGAAAACCTCTTGATAACATGCAGCTGACTGTCTTCAGAATACTCCTGTTCTTTCAAAATAAAACAACTTAATACCATTGCAATTCCTACATATAATTTTAGGTTATTAAACTTTCAAGCCTTCACTTTTGCTCCACTTCCTTTACAATGGAATAGAATTACTTCGAAGATATAAGGAGCCCTCACGATGAAAAAACCACTGATTGAAAAATTAGGATTAGAATCTGTTCCGCAGCATTTAAAAACCACTACCTGGTTTGAATACTTTATAATTCAGCTTGCTTTCTCTGTTAATGCGGGAAATTTCCTTGTTCCTGCTTTAGCCGTAATGGAAGGCGGCCTGTCCATGACATGGGCGATTATCAGTACGCTTCTTGGAGGAAGCA
This sequence comes from Bacillota bacterium, assembly GCA_051750065.1. Classification (GTDB taxonomy): domain Bacteria; phylum Bacillota; class Bacilli; order Bacillales; family Bacillaceae_B; genus Rossellomorea. The sequence continues at coordinate 112,756 of JBNJJI010000002.1, read as the reverse complement.
TTGCCTTCTTGTTTGTCTCTCTCCTTTCATTGCCCGGAGCAAGGTACGGTCTGCCTGCTCAATATGTGATAAGGTCAATGATCGGGACCAGGCTTTCTCGACTTGTTGCATCCCCTATCCGCTCTTTGACTTCACTGTATTGGTTCAGTGTTCAGACAATTGGGGGTACATTAGTCATCTTGTCACTTGTCAAAAAGGCGACTGGATTCCAGCTTCCGCTTGTTCCGATAGCCATCTCACTCGCACTGATCATGACAATCCTGGCTTTAATTGGGTTTGAGGCTGTGAAAAAAGCAACCAAGATGTTCATGCCTTTCCTATTGATCGGGCAGGCAGCGATACTCATCATCTTCATTACTTCTGCGGCTGATGGTATTGGAGGCAGCGTCTTGCTTACTGGAGGAGGTTTCTCCTTTGGCCCGTTTGTGTTCTTTGCCAGCCTGGCCTTTGTCCAATACGTATCGGGAGTAAGTGCTTCTTCAGATATAACACGATATGCTAAATCTGGAAAACAAGGTTTCTGGGGTCTGTTCGCTGGAAATGTATTCGGCTTTTTCATGACAGCTCTCCTCGGAACTTTCAGTGCGGCTTTATTTCAAAATTTGAACCCTTTCGTGGCTGCTACTGAACAAACCGGATCAGTTCTTTTGACCATACTTATTGGAATCTGCGCAATGGTTTCGATGATATCGATCAACCTCAGCAATGCTTACACAGGAGGATACAGCCTGCTTAATGCCGTCCCTGCGCTTGGAAGAGTGAAAAGTGCACTTGCTTTCGGGGCCGCCGGGATCGTCTTAAGTTGTTTTCCAGCCCTTGTTGATAATGCGAAAGATTACATTTCCCTGCTTGGTGCATTCGTCATCCCGCTATCTGCAGTCATTGTTGCCGATTTTTTGTATATCAAGAAAGCGAAGATACCAGAGGCAGACCTGGCCAAGCTCGCTTCAGGTGCGTTTCAATATAATTTCAAAGCAGTCTACACGCTTGCCTCTGCACTGTTGATCTACTTCCTGATTCCAGAAGGATGGTCACCAGGGTTTATCAGTTTTTTGCTGACAATTATGATGTATAGCTTTTTATCTCATCAATCTAAGAAGAATACTGTGGAAGATCAAAGCCGTCATGCTCTATAAGCATGGCGGTTTTTCAATGTATACAGCATTTAGAGTAACTCTTGAAACGGAAATCAACCTTTTATCATAAAACATGACGTTAATCAAAACCACCAGTGTGAACTCGTGGTTTGCTCTGCGGCTGGAAGCCCCTCTTACCTGCCTCGGCCTTAAAGGCCCACTGAATGGGTTTCCCTTCTGCATCACATTCACTCACTAATTCTAAACAATTTCCTTTTCACTTCCAATTTTCTGTGCCGTAAACGGATCTTTGAATATGTAAAAACTGTTTAGAAATAAGGGGAGAAATTCCGCTTATTTAAGAAAATAGCACTAAAACAGCTAAATTAAGCGGAATAAGTTCCCTTATTTGCTTAAAAAACGCAATAATGAACCTTTTTGCTATGCTTAAGCGGAAAAATTCCGCTTATCTACCCCAAATCGATATCTTTTCCAATGCTTAACCGGAAAATTTCCGCTTATTTTAAATAAAACTGGTGACTCAATGAAGGAGTGGTCAGTTCCCCAAAGCAAACCCCATTCTCTGATAGAAGGGAGTGGTCTATCATGAAGTAAGTTTTTTTACTACCACGCTTTTAGCTCTCTGGAAGACCCGGCATAGCCAGGGGTTTTCAAGACCATCAAAAAAGCAGAAACGTTTTTGAAGTGAACGATTCTGCCTTTTTGATTTTTAATGGACTTCTTCATTGGCCTCGGCCTTCAGGACAGCCTTTTACACTCACAACTTCTCTTCATCATGAACGTTGCTTGAACTTAGCGGTCCTGCTTCTCCTTCATGAAGCCCTGATTCATAAGAATCCATAATTTGAGCTGAAGTTTGCTCCGCGGCTTTTTCATCATAGAAATTTTGCTGCTGTAATCTGTTTCTTTTATCCATTGTTTAACCTCCTCTATTAACGGAAAAATACTACTAATAGCTTTTGATAATCTGTAACAGATATTAGAGGAAATATATAGTAATATTAAGTGCAGGAGGGATGTGCAATGACTTTAAAGTATAAAAATATACTGGTCGCAGTTGATGGGTCTAAAGAAGCTGAATGGGCATTTAAGAAATCAATCGATATTTCTTTACGCAACGACGCAACACTCTGGATTATCCACGTTATTGATGCGAGGTCTTTTGCAACTGTTGAATCCTATGAGCAGTCGATTGCTGATAGAGCTGATCAGTACGCAAAAGAAATCATGACATCTTACAAAGAGCAGGCACAAAAAGCAGGCGTAACTGATGTACAGATTCTCATTGAATACGGTTCCCCTAAAACCATCATTCCAAAAGATGGAGCGGAAAAAGCAGGTGCAGATCTGATTGTCTGTGGTGCAACAGGGTTGAGCGCAATGGAAAGGTTCCTGATCGGAAGCGTATCAGAACATATCACGCGCTCAGCACAATGTGATGTACTGGTAGTCAGGACAGATGATCAGTAAGAAAGCAAAAGAACAACCGGGCATACCGGCTGTTCTTTTTTATGTTTACTCTTCACTTCTCTTTCTGGATAGGTAACGGTACTGATAATACTTTTCTGCAAAATCATTCATTTTTCTTGTGAATTGATAATTGACTCCAGCACCAACCGCCATGCTGATAAGCGGTACCCCTGACAGGCGTTTTTTTCTGAACATCGTAATGATTGTCCCTTTCAGCATATGCTTTAAAGGACCCTCCAGCCATGTGTAATCTGTAAGCTTTTCGGTCCCACTATAAAAATAATCATTTTCTTTTCGCTCAAGGTCTTCCATTAGTTCTTCCCAGGCGGCAGCCCTTAATCTTGCCGGAAGTGTCGCTGCATGAAAAACCTTCAATGATGTCATCATCTCAAAAGGTGTTTGAACGTCAAATCCATACGAAATCGCAATCAACTGTACAGAACGTAAATTGATGACGGCCATTGCTGGTAAATCTGCGCCAAGCGCTGCAGCTCCTCCAGTACCAGTCATTCCTCCCTGTACAAAAGAATAGAGCTGATGCCTGCCAGAATGCTGCATGGCAATATAATGAAGCTGATCAATTGTTAACAAGTGAAGGTCTTCGATTGTCTCAACCTCATGGTGAAAGGCACGAGCGGTTTTCAATATGCGTTCCCGAGCATCATTCTGAAGCTGAGAGCCCTGCAGCAAAGAATGTAAATGAAACAACCATCCATCAAGCTTGTGAAAAAATTGTTCCTGGACCTCTATTGGAAGCGTCGAAAAAGCACCATCGAGCCATCTAACATATGTATTCTCTAGATCATTTGCCTGATAATCATACAGTGAATCCTGCCACTGTTGAATCTCCTCAAGCACTCTTTCCTCTCTTTGGGACAATTCCATCGACCTCAACTCCTTATCAAGACATGATTTTCTTTAATATACCATAATGGCGGGGTAACTCATACATACATTTGGAAATGTTTCAGAATACATTGATTTTTCACTTCAAGATATCTTTGCATCCTTCTGACTCCATCGATTTTCTTTTTTCTAAATTCCATGCTGTCTGTGCACCCATCTGACTACATCGATTTTCTTTACTCTGAAATCCATGCTGTCTGTGCACCCATCTGACTACATCGATTTTCTAAACTCTGAATTCCATGCTGTCTGAGCCTCCATCTGACTGCATCAATTTTCTAGACTCGAAATTCCATGCTGGCTGCATACCTAAACATCAAAAAGAGGACAAAACCATAAACGGTCTCGTCCTCAATTTCAGAAAATAATTCTGGGTTTAGCCTAAGCACCTGCTAGAGGAGCTTTCGTTAATTTTGTATTAAACAGTCAAACGCTGAACATCACGGGCAATCATGACTTCCTCATTTGTAGGAATGATCATAACTTTTACAGGAGAATGAGGGTAGTTAATGAATGTTTCTTCTCCTCTTACTTTGTTTCTTGCCGGATCCCAGTAGATGCCCATGAATTCAAGGCCTTTTAAGACTTTTTCACGAACGATCTGGCTGTTTTCACCAATGCCGGCAGTAAAGATGATGGCGTCAACTCCGTACATGCGGGATGCGTAAGAACCGATATATTTATGGATACGGTTTGCGAATACTTCCAATGCCAACTCGGCACGTTCGTTACCTTCTGCTGCCTGTCCTTCGATGTCACGCAAGTCACTGGAAAGACCGGAAACCCCAAGCATACCTGATTTTTTATTCAGTACGTCCAAAACCTCATCAGCTGTCTTGCCTGTTTTCTCCATGATGAACGGGATAAGAGCAGGGTCAATGTTACCTGATCTCGTTCCCATTGCCACACCAGCAAGCGGAGTAAAGCCCATGGACGTATCGATTGATTTTCCGCCTTCAATAGCAGCAATACTTGCACCGTTTCCTAAGTGGCAGGAAATCAGTCTCAGCTGCTCTTTAGGACGGCCAAGCATTTCAGCTGCACGTTCAGAAACATACTTATGAGAAGTTCCGTGGAAGCCATATTTACGAATTCCGTAGTCCTCATAATACTCATAAGGCAGGCTGTATAGGAACGAACTTTCAGGCATTGATTGGTGAAAAGCTGTATCGAATACGGCTACAGCAGGGATATTTGGCAGAACACTTTGGAAGGATTTAATTCCTGTAATATTTGCCGGGTTGTGCAGCGGAGCAAGTTCAGACAGCTCCTCAATTTTTTCAATCACATCGTCGGTGATTAGGATTGAATCATTGAACACTTCACCGCCATGAACAACACGATGCCCGATTCCTTCGATTTCATCAAGAGACTCAATAATTCCGGCAGAAGTCAATTTATCCAGGAGCATTTTCACGGCTACTTCATGATTCGGAATATCTGTTACTTCTTCCTGTTTCTCTCCATTGACTGAAATGCTGAAAACAGAATCATTTAATCCGATTCGTTCTATAAGACCTTTAGTAATAACCTCTTCTTGAGGCATTTCGAAAAGCTGGAACTTTAAAGAAGAGCTGCCAGCATTGATTGCGATCATTTTTGCCATTTGGTTTTCCGCTCCTTTTTGTCTGATATATCTAATGGTGGTGCGTTCTATCCTAGTTTGTTCATTTCATGACTTTATATCTCTCAATTTTTCATTTAATCACTGCTTGTTTTCCTTTTCAAGGGTAAGCTTCTCAGGTAATCGTTTACATGCCAAAATAAATATTTTCAGAAAATAGAGTGTACACCAAAAAAATTCCTTACAATGTCAAATGACCTAAAATCGGGACCGTTCTTTTTGAAAAGATCTTTCGTAGACTTTGTTGCTATTGAATATAAATTCAGGAGGACCTTCATAGGTCAGCGGAAATACCCTAATAAACAAGTAAGAAAGAGCTACTCTTTCTGTTCAGAGAGAAACACCTAGTATTCAAAGGGACATTCCGGCTCTCTAGATTCTTCAGAAAGGCAACACTTTATGCAAAATTACCCTTGAAAAAACTATATAAAAACAAGACTCTTTTCAAAAAGCTTGTTGCCTGTGAATGCTATTTCACCTTCTTCCCCCATTCACGCAGGGGCATTGGAGCACAAGGTGCACGACCCCCTGCGGAACTAGCGGGACAGATGAGACCCCGCAGGCGGAGTCGTGTGCCTGGAGCGGAAATGCCACACTTTTCAATAGCCGCAATCTTCGCAAAAGAGCCTTTTAGAACTGGCCTTGTTTACGCCCGCTTTCAGGGAATCACACAAAAAAAGGCAAAGTCCAATAACCATTGTGACTTTACCTAGTTTTTGATTTCCCTTATTTATTTTCTCTAAACCATAAATCCATCTTTGTCAGCATATTTTCCATTGCTTTAGGATTAGAAAGAGACGGCATATTCGCCATCAGAACTTCTTTCGGCGGCTTTATATCCGCTTTCTTCTTTTGAAGAATCAGTATGCTTTTTGCTGAATGTTCACTTTTGAAAAGAGACATTGGCAACTGCAGCAAGCCCTGGATGTAGACATGTTCTTTAAAATAACCATGCAGTTTTTTGGCTTCCTCAGACTCGAATAAATGATTCGGTACAAGGAAGAACAAGTAGCCCCCTGGCTTAGTATGCTTGACGCTCTGCTCAATAAAAAGGTGATGAGAGTAAGAATGCCCATTGTCACTTTTCAATTCATAGTCGGCAGCTCGCAAGTCGTTAGGGTAATAGCCGACTGGCAGATCACTGATGACGACATCCACTGGGTCAATAAAGAGCGGCTCGAGTGAATCCTGATTAAACAACTCAAGCGGGTGCTTCTGAAGATTCGCTTCTATATAGGCCAATTTTATTAAAAGGTCATCAATTTCAACTCCGACAGAAGCTGCTTTCTTATCTGAAAGTCCGTTTAAAACGGTTGTCAGCAGGTTTCCTGTTCCTATTGCAGGATCCAGAAGACGCAGTTCGTCACTACCTTTCGTGAACTTACCTGTTAAATAGCTGAGAAACATACCAATGGCATCGGGAGTCATTTGATGATTAGGCTGAGAGCTTTCCTTCATTCCCTTAAGAATTGCCAGCTGAAGAGCTTTGCGTATCTCCTCTTTTTCCATGTTATCAAGCCCGGCCTCGCTGTATTTCTTTTGAAGCCTTTTCTTGGTCAGTTCGGTCAGCTCATCTTGCAGGGTATCCTGATGGAAGAGATTTTCCCCGCTTTCAGCAATGGCTTCGAGATATGTACAAGATAATTCCTCTTGAAGGATTAACGCTGTTTCATCTAATATATTGAATAAATTTTCTATTGGAGAAACCGTCATGTGTCTCTGTCTCCTTTACTATTGATTCTTTCTCTATTTTACCTTTGTCTGCACAAGTGTCAAAGAAGAGGTACCTGCACACCAAAAATGAGGATCTTATTGGGCTTGTGCGAAAGTGCTTTCGGGAGAGCTTCTGGAATGTGATGATTTCTGTTTTGGTTGATTCGGTGCTGATTAGAGGTTGGGATGGCATCGCTTATTCTTTTTGTGGTGATTCAGTGTTTTTTTACCAGCCAAGGCTCAGTACACTCTTTTTACTTCTATTCTCGAAAAAAACTGACCCTGAAGTATTGCTACAGGGTCAGTTTGGTCATGCTGCATACCTCAATGAGATTACTGAGCGTTTTTCACCGCTTGAATTGCTGCATCGTAGTCAGGATGATTTGTGGCCTCACTGACATATTCAGCGTAAGTTACTTTATCATTGCTGTCGATTACAAATACTGCGCGGGCAAGCAGACGCATTTCTTTAATATGAACACCGAATGCTTCACCGAAGGACAGGTCCCTGTGATCGGATAATGTCTGGACATTTTCGATTCCATTCGCTCCGCACCAGCGTCTTTGGGCAAATGGCAGATCAACGGAAACTGTCAATACTTCTACATTGCCAAAATTTCCTGCTTCCTCGTTGAACTTACGTGTTTGTGCATCGCATACTCCCGTGTCAATCGAAGGCACCACACTGATTAACCGAACCTTACCCTTAGTGTCATTAAGAGATACTTCTGATAAATCGTTAGCTAATACTGTGAAATTTGGAGCTGAGTCTCCTGGTTTTACTTCATTTCCTGAAAGTGTTACAGGATTGTTTTTAAACGTGATAGAAGCCATATTGAAATACCTCCTCATTAAGTATGAATCTCTATTATCGTACCGAACGGTTTCAAATTAAATCAACTAATTTGATTATGGTTTTTCTTCTGATTACGTTTGTGTTATATAGTGAACTCGACAGAAGTGGTGACGTGCAATTATGTACTGATGAAAATCCCCCATTTTGGGCTGCCTAAAAATGATGAGGACTGATCAGGTTTTCTTTCTAAAGAAATCTGATCAGCCCTTCTATATCCTGCAAACTTAGAAATCAAACGATTGATTCTGTCCATTGCTTTGGTTTGGGGTTGAATTCTGCTGCTGTCCCTGTCCGCTGCTCTGATTGTTTTTCTTCATCATTCCTTGAATTTTCTCCATTACTCCTGGAGCTAAATCCAGAATCTTTTCAAGTAAATGAGTATTCTCATCGAGGTGAAGCATTTTGATTCCTTTTGAACCCACTATTAAAAAGGCAATTGGCGTGATGGAAACTCCTCCACCGCTACCGCCTCCAAATGGCTGTTCCTTCTTGCCTTGCTTGCCATCTTGGCCTTCTTTATCTCCCTTGCCGCTGATGATGAACTCGCTTCCTCCTGCAGCAAAACCAAAACCGACTTTTGAAACGGTTAGGATTACACTTCCATCAGGGGTTTCAACGGGGTCTCCGATAATCGTATTAACATCAATCATTTCTTTCAGATTTTCCATTGCTGTGGTCATAAGTCCTTCGATTGGATGATCAGACATAAGATTACCTCCTAGAATAATATGTACAGACTCTTTACCGCTTTAAAGCACTACCAGGGACTGTCCCTTTTAGCGCGGCAGTGCAGTAAAGTATTTGTCCTGGTTAAACGGATTGATTTTCTTCTGATACTACGGACAGCGGTTTGGTTTGAAACTTCGGTTTTCCGCCTCTCCAGAATTTGATCAATTTGATTCCTGCTAATATAGCATGCCCGACTCGAAAAGTTATGATACATGAAAAATCTGTTATAACCACTGCTTTTTGAAACGAAGGAATGACGCTAAGTTGCGGTTTAGACTGAAGCTTCATATAGTGACTGATGACACCGATTATACCGCCCTTTGCCCCCCACATCAGACCCGTCATCGTTCCAGTTGTGGCCGCATCGCCAGTTCCAAAGACAGTCTGCCATTTCACGTCGTAAACTTTGACTCTTTTCATGAAACTCCTGACGATTCGATGCAGCCCGGCCACATGCTGCAGAAGTTCTCGAAAATCCTTGAATGAAGCGAGCATCTCTTCAGGAGTTTCCTTTTTTACCTTATCTTTTTCTTTCCCTTGTCCTTCTGTGCCTTTCTCCGTCTTCTCCTCAAATACAATATTCGGTCCGTCTTCATCCAGCTTGATCATCGGGACTTCGATTTTATATTTAATCAACCCAAACCAGGCCCTGAATCTTATGGATATATTGTCATTATCATTGCCATGATAAAGTGAAATTGTAATCCTCAGTTTGGTAATCAGAATGATGAATAATAAAAATAATATAAGGCCTAGAACTACAATCAATGTGATAATCCATCCATTCACTTTTTTCACAACCCTTCAACTTGGAAGTATGGGCTTATTATTTCCAATTTAAACCTTTCATACGTCTGGTATAGAAAAGTATATGAAAAAAATAGTTATTCCGCTTAATCAAAGCTAGGTTCTCTTGCAGCCTCCACTACCTATTTCGTCAGCCTATTGTATAGTGGGAGATCCTTAACGCCACAACGGCAGCACTAAGCTCATTCATTACAATAAGCTGCTGTTCAATAGGCTGTTATAATTGGTGCTTCCGAGGCGCCCTTCCCGTAAAAGATACTGCGGTGATTGTATCTATTGGAAACACTCTTACAACTTTTGCAATTATGCCGATATCATTTCTGCATTTCTTCCTCTCACCATTATCACTCCTTTAGTTGATCTCTAAATCGCAAAATTAATATACTTAAAATTAGAAAAAGCAGCCACCCGTGGATAGCTGCTTCTTCTTTAAATGATATTGACGACCTTATACTATGCACTAACTGGTTTATACACCGCTGCCCGTTTTTCCCGAATAACAGTAGTATCCGCGAATAGGTCATGAATTCCCTGCTTCTTGTTCGTAAAAGCAACCACAATGTATAAAACAATGAAACTTGCGGAAATGAATCTGCCTATCAATTCCCTAAAAAGGATCGTATTCCATTGCAGAGGCTTTCCATCCAATTCGATAACTTTCAATCCAAAGGCCATTTTTCCAAGCGTCTGTCCGAAATACCTGGTCATCAGAACAAAGTAACCATAAAAGATGATCGCGCTTAAGATTGAGATCGGTGCAAACATATCGTCCTTCATCAAGGACAGATCCATCGCTCGGAATATAGGATAGACAATCAGCCTTCCTATGCTGGAGATTACAATCAAATCGAGGAGATATGCCCAAAATCTCATCCAGAATCCACCGAGTTCATATAACCCTGCATTATACTCATTCTTTTCATGTAGAACGGTTGTTAGTTCATCTCTGCTATCAAATTCACTCATGACCAGCACCTCCTCTTAAATTATTCCGCATAGAGATACATCAGGCGCGGTGAATTAGGCTGAGATAGGATTTTCATTAATGCCGCTGCTTCTATATCTCCGCCAGCAAGCCTTTTGGCCCCCATATTCAACAGGGAAGCAAACCCGCCTTCATTTGTATATTCAATCACCTGGGCATCTTCAAGACTAAGATCTTCTTTCATTTGAACGATAACATCTTCAATATAACCAAACTCATCAATCAAATTGTTTTCTTTCGCCTGAATTCCGTCATACACACGGCCGTCCGCAATGCTTCTTACTTGCTCTTCAGACATTCCTCGTCCCTGGGCGATGACGTCGACAAATCCTTCATAAGAATTGTTAACCATGGACTGAAGGATTTCCCGCTCCTCTTCTGTCATTTCTCTACTCGGGCTCATAATATCTTTGTGAGGTCCGCTTTTAATTGTGACAAAATCGACTCCATATTTTTCTGCCAGTTCAGAGTAGTTGATACTCTGCATGATAACACCCAGTGAACCTGTCAGTGTTTCTCTGCTTGCAAAGATCTTCTCAGCAGGTGCTGCAATGTAATAACCGCCTGAAGCAGCCATTGATCCCATTGAAACATAAACAGGCTTCTCGGATTCTTCCTGTATCTCTACAAGCTTTTCATGGATTTGGGCACTTTCCACTACGCCCCCGCCTGGAGTGTTTACTTTCAAAATAACCGATTTGATACTGTCATCTTCTTGAACTGTCTTCAACTGCTCCATGAATATTTCATGATTATATCCAGCAGTTTCAAAAATGGATGCCGTCGTATTCACGTCCTGAATGACACCATTCACTTCCAAAACAGCAATCCTTTCACCAGCTTTTCCTTCCTCTATCACCTTTTCAGCAAAAGGCTCCTCCGTTCCCGCAAACATCTCTTCAAATGCCTTGCTAAAGTCATTCGATGCTGCAGAACTCGCAAAATTGGCCACTACTGAAAATAAAAATAATACGGCAGCAATCCCGAGAGCCGTCCAACGTTTTCCACTCATATGCAGTTCCTCCTTTTTTCTCTTCATGATGCATACGTACATCGCTATCATAAAGTTTCACTATCATGATAAAATAATCTTAGCTGCCCATGAGTTACATCTCAACAATTCAACCTCACAGAAAATCACCAAGAGAGCAGCAAATTGCATATAATCATTATTCTAGCAAAATCTAACGTGATTGGAAAAATTTCATCCACAGCGGGTGACTAATTTTTGAGGAGGAACTAACATGAATGAAAGACGCAACCTTTACTTTTACACGCTAAAAGACACAGAAACACTGCAAAAAGTAGAAGAGTTATCTCAACTTGCCCAGCAGCATGGCTTCTCAATTGTAAATAACTCTCGTGATGCAAACATCATTGTAAGTGTAGGAGGAGACGGCGCTTTTCTGCAAGCAGTCCGTAACACAGGATTCCGCCAAGACTGCTTATATGCAGGAATGTCCACAACGGAAAGCTTGAGCATGTATTGTGACTTCCACATTGATGATACAGAAAAAATGATAAAGGCCATGACAGAGGAGCAAATTGAAGTCCGCAGATACCCAACGATCAATGTAACTGTAGATGATCATGCAACCTTCAAATGCTTGAATGAATTCAGCATCCGGTCAGGAATCATCAAAACCTTTGTGCTTGAAGTACATATCGATGACCTTCATTTCGAAACTTTCCGAGGAGACGGAATGGTCATTGCCACTCCTACTGGAAGTACCGCCTACAACAAATCCGTGAACGGAGCGGTCGTCGATCCGATGCTGCCTTGTCTGCAGGTAAGCGAGCTGGCATCCCTGAACAATAACCAATATCGTACACTCGGGTCTTCCTTTATCCTTAGTGGAAACCGTAAGCTGAAACTTGAAATCGTACAAGACGGCAATGACTATCCATTAATGGGAATGGATAACGAAGCATTGGGAATCCAGCACGTGAAACAAGTGATATTCGAATTAAGCGAAGAAAAAATCAAAACTGTTAAACTGAAAGACAATTCCTTCTGGGAAAAAGTGAAGAGAACGTTTTTATAAAAAGGGTACTGGAGATCAATAAGGATTATTGACAACTCAATAGACACAAAAAAATGCTCAGCTTAAAAACTGAGCATTTTTTTGTGAGATTTTAGTTTCTACTAAAGATTATATAAGGATCAGGTTAATCTCAAGGCAGCTGTCGGTATTCTTTTCATATTCCCCCTATAGCCGAATCTAGGATTTTAGATTCTCTATTTCGTTATTATTTCTTCTCCTCTTTTCACTAGTGGCTGCGTTTTTAAAGCAATCGTTCCTTATAGATTCATATAAAAAACACCAGAAAACGAGATTGGATAACACACTAAAAAGAGAACGATATACTTCAGTTGCTTCTCCTGTTTACTATGTACCGCCAATAATCTTGCCGCTGCTAAACTGTCCAGCCAAGCAATTATCCGTGCTGCTTCATGGCTATTCTTACTGACGATGATGGATTAAGTATAACCATTATGCAGGATTAGCCTTCCTAGTCTCTGCATGCTCTAAATACTTCCTTTTTGAATAATTCCTTATAAGTTCACTCCCATTCTTTCTAATGATTGTTCAACTACATTAAGCCAAATAGTTCTTCCATCCCCTATATAACTGGCTTTAACTCCCCGAAATTATATCAAACTCAGCGTGTCGAAATTCATATTGTGATAAATCTTAAGATGAAAATTATAGATTCAGTCTTTTTACCGAAAAGAGTTGAAAAGTCACACTATATAATTTATAGTGTGTATATAGACATACACACTTATACACTTGAAATGGAAAGGAGCTTTTAAATATGGATACGATACGTAAGGCGTTATGGCTGGCGAGGCTTGAAATGATTGTTTCAAGAAAGCACTACCTTAATCTGGGTTTGATAACAGGCATTTACACATTCTTCTTTCAACTGACGATGCCGGCTTACCTGGAAGAAAACATCTTTGTATTCGATGTCTTTCTAATCATTTACCTTATGACGATCACCTTTTCGACCAAGCCAAAAGGCTTTCAATATCAAAAGATGGATGACGAGTTGTATGCCTCTCCTTATGCAGTGATGCTCAACCAGCTGCCAATAAGGCGCAACGTTCTTGTGTTAAGCCGTTTTATCTTACCTTACTTCGCTATTTTCACAAGCATCCCAACGGCCTTGACAGCAACATATATTTTTTCTCCTGAACTGCAGGATGCGGTTGGTCCGCTTCAGTTGATTTCCCTGATTGTCATCTGGATCTGTATCAGTTTTTCCTTAGGCGGCATTTTCCCTGCCAGTGAACCTGGTGATGAGATTAAACGGTTTACATTTGTCTGGTCATTCGCGAGCATAATCATATTTTTCGTGTCGCTGTATTTGATTTTTCAGGTATGGCTGGATACAGGATTTTTCAAGTGGACGATCTATTTGGCAAATGAATATACCATTCTTTCAATAGTTGTCTCAATTCTTACGGCGAGCGTTGTTACGTGGTACTGGTACCGCCATGCTCTGAAGCAAATCCAAAAAATTGATTACTTACATTAAAGGAGGGCTGATATGAATCTTCCAATCCGGCTTTCAAAGTCCTCGAGGGAACCGATTTATCATCAAATCGAGAACCAAATCAAAGCATTGATTGCCAGCGGACAATTAACAACAGGAGATCCCCTCCCCTCCATCCGGTTGATGGCGAAGGAGTTGGAGATCAGTTCTATCACGATTAGAAGAGCCTATCAAAACCTTGAGTACAGTGGATTCATACAAACCTCTCAGGGAAAGGGAACATTTGTGGCAGAGGTGGATCCTGATAGGAAAACATCAATGGCGAGCCAGGCAGTTGAAGAGGCGATTCTAAAAGCAATCTCCACTGCCAAACAGCATGAATTGACGAATGAAGAAATTATCCGCATGGTGGAAACCCTGCTTCAAAAGGAGGATAACCAATGACTTTTCCATTAACGATTCGAAATATCGAAAAATCCATTGACGAATTTCATTTGAACATACCTGAACTTACCATTGAAGAGGGAACCATTACAGCAGTTGTCGGAACTAACGGAGCCGGCAAGAGCACTCTCTTTAAAATGATAATGAATCTTGTTAAACAGGACAACGGAGAAATTAAAGTGTTCGGTCAGCCTGTCAGTGGCGAAGATGACAGCTGGAAGCGCTATATTGCTTATCAGGCTCAGACGATGATTGGCTGTGACCCTTTTACTGGTGAACAGCTGCGCACCTTGATGGCAGAGATCTACCCATCCTGGGACGAAGCGCTGTTTAGAAGGTTTTGTGAAAAGCTCAATATCCCGTTAAATAAGAAGGTGCAGAAACTTTCCCCCGGTGTGAAGACGAAGTTAAACCTCGCACTTAATTTTGGCAAGAATACTCCGCTAATGATTCTTGATGAACCGACAGCTGCAATGGATATTCCATCGAGAAACTTCTTCATTCAGTTTTTGCTTGAGCTGATGGAAAATGGTGATCGAACGATCCTGATTGCATCCCATCAGGCAGATGATATAAAAAAACTGGCTGACTACCTCGTATTCATTAACAGCGGCCGTGTATCAAAGCTGCTTGAAAAGGACTCACTCGCCTCTTCCTACCGCCTGTTCTGGTTAAAGGAAGAACCTCCAGTGAGCAAGATTCCTGGTGAAATTAAGCGAACCTATAAAAAAGTCATTCTATCAAATCATCCCCAATCCACCATGACTTATCTTTCTCAAAACAACCTGGTCATTGTGGATGAGCAAATACCTGAGCTCGAGGATATTATCCAGGAAATTTTAATAGAAGGAGAAATGATCGATGTCTGATATAGCGCTGACAGTCCAAAGTCTTCAAAAATCTTTTAAAGATCAGCAGGTGCTTCATGACGTTTCATTTAATGTGAAAAAGGGTGAGATTACTGCCCTTCTCGGTCCAAACGGTGCCGGTAAATCAACGACTATCAGAAGTATTATGGGGATCCTCTATCCGGATCAAGGAATAATTAAATTTCATGGTGAAAAAGAAGGTCAGATTCCAAAGCATAAAATCGGCTATCTGCCGGAGGAACGAGGCTTGTATAAAAACGTCAAGATTATGGATATCCTTCTGTATTTCGCAGAGCTCAAGGATTATCCGCTGAGAAAAGCAAAGGAGCGTGCCTTATCTTACCTGAAGAAGTTTGGTTTAGAGGGAAAAGACAAGGTTTCTATCGAAGAGCTGTCGAAGGGGATGGGACAGAAAGTTCAGTTTATCGCCTCTATCATTCATGAGCCGGAGCTGCTCATTCTTGATGAACCGTTTTCAGGTCTTGATCCTGTCAGTCAGGAAGTGTTCAAGGAAGAGATCAGGGAGCTTGCCAAAAACGGAACCGCTATTCTTCTCTCCGCCCATCAGATGAACCTGGTAGAAGAAATGGCTGACCGGCTGATTATGATTCATAAAGGCAGAGAAGTCATCAGCGGTACCATGGATGAAGTAAAAAGGCAGTACGCAAGCTTTAAATGTACGATTCACGGTAAAAATGATGAGAAAAAGCTGCAGGCAATCCCCAGTGTGACAAGGGTGGAACAGCAGGACAATGTTTCAGTCCTTTTTCTGGATCAGAACCTGAAACCGGCAGAGTGGATCCGCAAGCTGCCCTCTGATATTCACATAGATGAATTCAGGCTGGATCGGATTTCGCTTCATGAAATTTTTATTGATGTTGCCTCAGACAGAACACTGGCCGCAGGGGAGGAAGAAAAATATGCGTAACAGCTTAAAAGTCGCCCGCTGGGAATTCAAGCGGAATGCCAAAAATAAATCGTTCGTCATTTCACTTCTGTTGACACCGGTGCTTTTCATTCTATTTTCTACACTGCCAACACTGCTATCGGGTTTAGGAAGTGACGAAGAACCTGTCAATGTCTCTGTATCAGACCCGTCAGGTATATGGGCAGAACGAATTGAACCTTATCTTAGCAGTGCTGATCTGAATTGGGAGACCAGCGTTGTTACCACCTCCCCTGATGAATGGAAAAGCGGGTTGGAGGAAGATGAAAGTGCCGTGTATCTTGCGCTTGATGAGGCTGCCCTTAGTGATGGCCAGATCAACTATTACACAACGGAGGAAACACCTGACTCATTTGCAAGCGAAGTCCAGCTTCTGTCAGCACCACTGCAGCAGCTGAATCTCCAAAATGCAGGATTATCAGAAGAGCAGATGGCTGCCGTAACAAATGGCGTTCAGTTCAACGAGGAAGACCTTTCAGGTTCAGAGCAGGAATCAGCTGATTCAGGCATAACCGAACTCTCCCGTATCATTCCAGGTGCTTTTGCCGGACTGATTTTATTCTCTATTGTAATGACCGGTATGATGATTTTCCAAAGTGCTTCGCAGGAAAAGAAGGAAAAGGTTTCTGAAATTGTGCTGTCCTCTCTGGCACCAAGTGACCTAATGCAAGGAAAAATTATCGGTTACTTCTGGCTCGGCATGCTTCAGGTCGGTGTATGGCTCCTCTTTGTACTGCCATTTGTAATCTGGAGATACGATGAACTACCGATTATGGAATACCTGTTTGTACCGGAGCTTGTACTGCTGCTCGTTATTGCATTGATTGGCTACCTGCTATTTGCCGCCCTGTTTGTCGGACTTGGCGCAACGATAGAAGACATCAGCTCAACAAGTAACTTCCAGGGACTCATTATGATGCTTCCGTTTTCTCCGGTTATACTGTTTGGACCAGTCCTCTCCGATCCTAATGGACTCGCAGCCCAGGTCGGCAGCTATATCCCATTTACATCCCCTGCTGTTCTGATCATGAGATTATCTTTACTCGAAGAATGGCCATGGGTTGAAATCGGCATTGCTATTGCAATACTGACCCTGTCCGTCTGGCTCGTGATGAAGCTTGCAGGAAAGATATTTGAAGTAGGAATTCTTCTGTATGGTAAAAATGCTTCAATAGGTGAGATTGTGAAGTGGGTTCGGTCGTAGTATGATAACAAGCACTATAGAAGGCTGGGGCAGAAGTTGTCTCAGCCTTTTCTTGATTTTTTAAGGTTGTTTTCTAAAAGATTGTTGCTTTTGAATACTTTTTTTCACCACCTCACCCATTTTACGTAGGAGGATTGTAGCGGAAGGCGTGCGGCCTCCTGCGGGACTAGCGGGACAGCCGAGGAGGCTCACCGCCCGCCCCGCGGAGCCGTAGGCCTGGAGCGGAAATCCTTTATTTTAATGAGCCGCAACCTTTGCGAAAACAGCCTTACGAAAAGAGCTATTCTTTAAGTCAATACCCCTTTGTTAAGCACCTTCAATTTGGTCAGCCAAAAAAAAACACACGAATAGAAATCCAGCAATATTAAAAATAAATTCAAAGAGCCGGTACCTGCATTAAGGTACCAGCTCACCAACACATCTTACGCGCACTTTTCCTGTGCCTTCGTTTTTCGTTTCACTCTCTTCATTCTGGAAATTGAGAAGATGGTCAATGCCGACCAAATGAAAGCGAATGCCACCAGGTGGGTTTGGGTGAAAGGTTCACCGTAGAAAAAAACACCCAGAATCAATGTCAGCGTCGGGGCAATATATTGCAGGAACCCTACCATATAAAGCGGAATCCTTTGAGCTCCTTTGGCAAAATAAAGCAGCGGCACAGCCGTCACAGCTCCGCCGGCAATCAGTAACAAGTCTGTGCCTGCCGACAGATGAAACAAGGAGATATTTCCCTGGGAGGACAAATAAATGAGATAGATAAGGGCAAAAGGCGCCGTAGTCATGGTTTCAAGTGTCAATCCAATATCCGAATCGACCTTGATCAGCTTTTTCGCCAGTCCGTATAAACCAAAGGAAACGGCCAGTCCAACGGCTATCCACGGAAATCTCCCATATGAAGTGGTCAAAACAAGGACCCCAGCAGCAGCCAATATAAATGAGATCACCTGAGCTTTCGTCATTTTTTCTCTTAAAATAAAAACCCCAAGCAATACACTGACAAGAGGGTTGATATAATATCCCAAACTTGCTTCTACCATTTGATCGGTATTAACAGCCCAGATATATATAAACCAATTTAAACTGACAAGAAGCGATGCCGCTGCCAAGGCAGCCAGCTTCTTTTTGGTTTGCATCATTCCCTTGATCATTTTCCAGAACTCAGGAAATTTCTTAATAACAATTAAAAAGACAATCATAAACCAAAATGACCAGAATATCCTGTTCGCCAATATTTCATCTGCTGGTACATGATCCAGCCACTTCCAATAAATCGGCAATATTCCCCAGAGAAAATAAGAAAATGCAGTATAAATAATCCCGGATTGTTCTTCTGTTCGAATGCCGGCCACCTCCTTCAAAATATATTTCCGTTTTCGAAATAATATTATTATATATCGGTTACCACTAAAGGGCAATCTGAATTTTTCACTTAAAACTTCCTTAGGGGCAAGGACTTGGACTGCGTTTCTGATTTTGTGGTCCGGTATCTTGCTCTTTCCACCTTCTCATTGGCCCGAATTCTTCGTTAGCGGGCCATTATCTTCTTCTTTTCGCCTTCTCATCGGCCCGTATTCCTCATTTACGGGCCGTTATCTTCTTTTTTCGCCTTTTCATTGGCCCGCACTTCCTAATTACAGACCGCTAACGGCTATTTTGCACAGCATACCTGCATTGCAGCTCCAGCCTGATAATCCCACCCAACAACATCACAAAAAAAGGTGCCCACGAACACCCGGCACCTTCCAAATATGCTTATGCTTTTTTGTAAACAATCGTTTCGTCCACGATTGTCATTTCCACTTCCATTCCCAGAAGTTCATCTGGATCTACCTTAAATAAATCTTTAGGAAGAACGGTGAAATCTGCTCGGTATCCCTCTTTGATCATGCCATGGTCATGTTCATGATGACATGCATAGGCACTTCCTTTGGTAAATAAAGAAACGGCTTCATACATCGATAGTCGCTGGTCTTCCATATAGACTATTTTCTGCGGATCTAAAGGGTTGGTTCTCGTTACTGCAGCATGCATACCCAGCAATGGATCGACAGGCTCGATTGGTGCATCAGATCCACCTGCACAGTGAATTCCTTCGTCCAGAAGCGTCTTCCAAGCATAGTTGAAATCCATGTTTTCTTCTCCTAAACGGTCGATCACCCAAGGGAAATCGGAAGCGACGAACCTCGGCTGTATATCTAGAATAAGCGGAAGCTGCTTGATTCTATCAATCAGTTCTCTTCGGAGGAGCTGTGCATGAATAAAGCGATCTCTTCTATTATTGAATGTTGGATAGGCTTCGACTACATCCAGCACATTTTCAAAAGCTTGATCTCCAATCGTATGCACAGCAATTGGGAGTTGAAGCTCTCTTGCTTTTTTCACAAGCTCAGTTAATCTTTCCTGAGTGTGGATCGCGACTCCATTCGTAGTAGGATCATCGTTATAAGGGTGGCTCAGCAATGCCGTCCTTCCTCCAAGAGCGCCGTCAGCAAAGATTTTCATTGCTCCGAACTCAACCAGTGATGTTCCGCCCATAAAGGATAGGCCCGCTTCTTCCCAATCACCGATCACAGCTTGATGAACGAGCAGATGAGCACGGAACTTCTTGCCGCTTTTCTCAATGACATTCATGAAGGTCTGATAAGTTTTTTCAAAATTTCCATAATAGCTTAAATCCTCAGTATGCCCCCCGACAAGTCCCAGCTTCCAGCAGTTTTCGATTGCCTTTGTCATTGCTGTTTCAAGATACTCTCCTGTTGGTGAAGGCATGGCATCCACCAGCAGATCCTGTGCTGTATCTTTTAAGACACCGTTCAACTCACCATTTTCGTTCTTTTCAATGACCCCGCCTGGAGGATTTTCAGTATCTGTGTCAATCCCTGCCATTTCCAAAGCCCGGGAATTGGCTACCATGGCATGCCGGCAGATGCGTTTCAGCAGGACAGGCTGATTCGGTACAACTTCATCAATTTCCTGTCTTGTCACGACTTCACTGTCGTACCAGAGATTTTCATTAAAGCCTTCTCCGATTACCCAGTTTCCTTCGGGAGTACTTATTGCTTTTTCTTTAATTGCCTCCAATACCTGTTCTTTTGTGTTCATCTTTGAAAGATCCAAACGAATCAGTGTTTCTCCGTGGCCGATAAGGTGCATGTGACTGTCGACAAATCCGGGGTAAACCGTATTTCCCTGTAGATCGACCCGGTCCGTAATGAAATCTTTAAATTTTGCTTCCAGTTCATGGACCGAACCCGCACCCATGATATATCCATTCTTTGTAAAAACTGCTTCCACTGAAGCACCTTCTTCAGTCATTGTATAAAATGTACCGTTAAACCATAATGTACCCATACTAAAACTCCTTGTCCTAACATTTTCTATACAAAAAAGGAGAGGCTCACCGTCCTGATAGAAGATGTTTCAGAATGCGCTTTTCTATCGAGACTGGGAGCCACTCCCGTAATTTCTGTCTATTTTATTTTACTATAACGCTTTAATACTTTAAAGGATTTTGTTTTCTGAAATATCAGCCAACAACTAACGTTACGGTAAGGATCAATTCTTTAAGGCTTTTTGTTCGTTCTGCCTTAACTCGATTCTCCTGATTTTTCCTGAAGTGGTTTTTGGAAGTTCTTCAAGAAATTCAATCTTTCTTGGGTATTTATAGGGTGCTGTCAATTCCTTTACATGCTCTTGAAGTGATTTTATCAAATCAGGATTTTCCTGGTTCACGCCCTCCCTTAGCACCACAAAGGCTTTGACGATATTTCCTCTTACCTCGTCGGGGCTTGCAACAACTGCGCACTCTTTCACGGATGGATGCTTGACTAGTGCATCCTCTACTTCAAACGGTCCAATGGTATAACCGGAACTGATGATAATGTCATCTCCCCTGCCTTCGAACCAGAAGTACCCTTCCTCATCCTTCTTCGCTTTATCTCCTGTGATGTAGTAATCACCGCGGAACTGCATGGCCGTTCTTTCGGGATCTTTATAATAATTTTTAAATAATGCAGGGGTATCCGTATGCACAGCGATATCTCCAACTTCTCCAGGAGGGCATGGGTTTCCTTCTTCATCAATGATCTCCACAGAATTTCCAGGTGTTGGTTTTCCCATCGATCCAGGTTTCAATTCCATTCCTTTCATGATGCCGACAAGCAATGTGTTTTCCGTCTGGCCGTATCCATCTCTGACTTCAACCTTAAAGTGCTTTTGAAAAGCATCGATGACTTCCCTGTTCAAAGGTTCTCCAGCAGAAACTGCACTGTGAAGATGCTTTAGATTGTATTCACCCAGTTTATCGACTTTGGCCATCAGGCGATACTCCGTCGGTGTGCAGCAAAGGACATTGACTTCATGGTCCTCCAGCATTTGCAGGTAAGTTTCTGGGTCAAACTTGCCTTGATACACCAATCCTGTTGCACCTGAACCCAGCACCGAAAGAAACGGACTCCAAATCCACTTCTGCCAGCCGGGGCCTGCAGTAGCCCATACAGTGTCTCCCTCTTCTATGCTGAGCCATTTTTTGGCCGCTGTGCGTAAATGTGCATAAGCCCAGCCATGTGTATGGACGACTCCCTTGGGATTGCCCGTCGTTCCCGATGTATAGGATAAAAAAGCCATATCATCACGGTTTGTATCGGCAAGCTTCATTTCATCAGATACTTCTTTCTTTAGTTGCTCTAACGAAAGCCATCCTTCCTTTTCTGCTCCGACAACAAATTTCTTCAATCCTTTACTTTCTTCCACTTCATCAAACTGATCCGTAAACGGTGCGTAGGAAACGATGGCTTTAACATCTCCATGTTCAATCCGGTATTTCAGATCTTTCGATCGAAGCATTTCAGAACTAGGTATGACGACCAGTCCAGCCTTCAGTGCAGCTACATAGGTTTCATAAGCCTCAATCAGCCTCGGGATCATGACCAGGACTACATCCCCTTGTTCCAATCCATTCTCCATGAAGGCGTTTCCAATTCTATTTGCATTTTTCATTAAGTTTTCATATGTAATTTCTCTCTCTTCCCCTTCTTCACTTTTCCATAGAATCGCCTTCTTGCCAGGATTAGCAGCGAATCTCTCCACTTCACTGATTAAGTTGTATTTTTCAGGTGAAAGTAAGTCTTCTCTTTTCATGATTATCCCCCTTTGAAGTATTCTATTTTTATTATACTAAATTTTTATAATATTTAAAAATATTTACCAAGGGTACTTTTGAACGTTTTTTTGAATTCTCTTTTCGTTATACTGAAAAAGCAGCGCGGGCAAGAGACCTCGAGTGTCACTCGAAACTCACCTAAGGGACACCTGGACCGCTTTTTCCGCTTCAGGTGTCTCTCGGAACTCTTCTGAGGGACACCTGGACCCCTTTTTCACACTTCTGGTGATTCTCAGATCTCTTCTGAAGGACTTCTAGACCCCTTTTTTTCACTTCTGGTGTCTCTCGGAACTCTCCTGAGTGACACCTGGACCCCATTTTTACCCTACAAGTGTTTCTGAGAACTCTCCCAAACCCAGGGACCATATAATTAGCGAAAAGAGCATACTAGACATCAACATTCGACAAAAAGACAAACCAAAAAGGAGCGGGGTATCCCGCTCCTTGTAGCCATTTTATTCAGTTAATTACTGTTGGTAGCTTCCGCCGATTTGTTGTTCAGCCATTTGTACTAAACGTTTAGTGATTTCACCACCGACAGATCCGTTAGCGCGAGCTGTAGTATCTGCACCAAGGTTAACACCAAATTCAGAAGCGATTTCGTACTTCATTTGGTCGATTGCTTGTTGAGCTCCTGGAGCTACTAGTTGGTTTGAACTGTTGTTGTTTGCCATGTGTTTTCACCTCCTTGTGAGTATAGAATGTGCGAAAACCCATGGCTTCATTCGAATTTCTTATTGGTAAATCTTCCTAATGATATTACAACAGTTCGTCTAGGTCATCTTGTTCTGCCTGCAGTACTCCACCCGCTATGACAATCATTTCAGTGTCTGCCACTGCTTTATCAATTAAGGTTTCAAAATCAACGAAGCTTTCATAGTATTGAATTTTTTCCTTTTTAGGCTTTGTTTTTGGAGCTGGAGGAGTAAAAATTGTACAGCAGTCCTCGTACGGAAGTATGGAGGTCTCATATGTGCCGATTTCCTTGGCGATTTCAATGATATCCAGCTTGTCCATGGCAATCAGCGGCCTGAGGACAGGCGTGCTTGTCACCTCATTAATAGCAAACATACTTTCAAGGGTTTGGCTTGCTACCTGCCCAAGGCTTTCGCCTGTAACAATTCCGAGTCCTTCATGTCTTTCTCTTAGCTTTTCTGTGATCCTCAGCATCATTCTTCTTGTCGATGTCATCGTATAGTTTTCAAGAACTTGATTATGGACAGTCTGTTGAATTTCAGTAAAAGGTACGATATGAAGTTTGATACTTCCACTGAAAGCTGATAGAGATTTTGCAAGATCAATGACTTTCTGCTTGGCCCTTTCACTGGTAAAAGGAGGGCTGTGGAAGTGGACTGCCTCAACTTCCACTCCTCGTTTCATTGTTAAATATCCGGCTACTGGACTATCCAGCCCTCCTGAAAGCATCAACATTGCCTTTCCGCTGGCTCCGGCAGGCATGCCTGTGGCTCCCGGGTAAATTTCGCTGGAAAGGTAGGCACCCTCTTTCCGGATTTCCACATTGAGTTTTATATCCGGATTTTTCACGTTAACCGTCAATCCCTCTGTATTCTTCAAAACATGAGAACCCACAGCATAATTGATTTCATTTGTATCCAGCGCAAATGTTTTATCAGCTCTTCTTGCCGCCACTTTGAATGTCTGTCCTTCTGCAAATGATTTTTGGACAAGTTGGAGAGCCGCTTCATTGATTTCTTCCATATCCTTCCCTGTTTTAACGACCGGGCTGTAGGACTGAATTCCGAAAACATCGGCCAATTTATTCAATGCTTCCTCGCCATTCTCGCCATTCAGGTAAATGTGAAGCCTGTCCCTGGTAGCACTGATTTTAATATTCGGAAGCTCTTTCAGTGTCATAAGGATATTTTCTCTTAATTTTTTTGTAAAAGCTTTGCGGTTTCGCCCTTTTGTCGAAATCTCTCCATATCGAACTAATATTTGATCGTATCTCATCTTTTTCTCCTCGTGGTTTCCTCAAGATTTTTCTTCACTTTGTTAATCACACTGCAAAATCTATTCACTTCTTCTATTGTATTTTCAAACGAAAAGCTGATTCTGATTGAAGAATCAAGAAGGTTTTCATTCACACCCATACCGAGCAATGTCCTTGAAGGCACATTCTTTTTTGAAGAACACGCACTAGTCGTTGATACATAAATATCAAACTCCTCCAAAGCATGAACAAGGATTTCACCGCGAATATCCCGAACCGAAAAATTCACGATATGAGGAGCTGCTTTTGCCTCAGGTGAATGTATAGTGATTCCACTCGACTCTTTCAATTGGTCCCGCAGAGAAGAATTCAGCAGCTTCATTTTGGACAGTTCTTTGGTGCTGTTTTCAAAATGCAGTCTCAGTGCCTTGGCAAAGGAAACGATGCCGCCTGTATTTTCTGTTCCGCTCCTGATTCTTCTTTCCTGTTCACCGCCTGAAAGCAGAGGAGAAATTTCCAATCCTTCCTTAATATACAACATACCTGTCCCTTTCAATCCGTGGATTTTATGACCTGATATGGAACATAGATCAATTCCGGCTTCATAGAAAGAAAGCGGCACTTTTCCTATTCCCTGGATGTGATCGACATGAAAGATCACTTTCGGAAAAGATTGAAGGGCATTCCCAATCTCCTTAATGGGCTGTATGCTTCCCACTTCATTATTAACATGCATGATAGAGACTAAAATTGTATCATCTCTGACTGCATCTAGGACATCCTGCACACTGATAATGCCATCCGAATCAACGGGCAAATAGGTGATTTCAAACCCAAGCACCTCCAACTGCGCACAGGTTTCAAGTATGGATGGGTGCTCAATGACAGAGGTAATGATATGGCGGCCCCGATTTCGGTACTGAAGTGCTGTTCCCTTCAAAGCGAGATTATTGGATTCTGTCCCCCCTGAGGTAAAAAACACTTCCGTTTCTTTAATATGAAGAAGACCGGCAACCTGCTTTCTTGATTTTGTAATCAAGGACTCCACTCTTCCGCCAAGTGCATGGATGGAAGATGGATTGGCAAAGTAGTCTTCGTTCACCTTAGTAAAGGTTTGCAGTACTTCTTTATATGGTTTAGTCGTCGCACTGTTATCTAAGTAAATCATTATTTACACCTACTGATGGTTCAATTTTCGTGAATGTAACTGCAGTTTGAGAATTGGCTGGATTTCTATTCTGCTCCATAAAAAAAGAAAATGAAGTTCATTAGAGTTTAACACAACATTTCGTTAGAAAAGAGCCGTTTATAAAGACAACAAATTCATTGTTTACAAAAGAATATATTATCACAAATTCCAAATATAAAAAAATTTTCATTAGAATTTTGAAGCATTCAATTTGTATGAAATCCTTGTTTTCATGAGCTTTGTTGCTTTTGAATGGCTGTTTTCTCAAACGTTGTGGCTGTTTAAAAGTAAAGGATTTCCGCTCCAGGCGCACGGCTCCGCGGGGCGGTCGGTGAGCCTCCTCGGCTGCGCCTGCGGGGTCTCACCTGTCCCGCTAGTCCCGCAGGAGGCCGCACGCCTTCCGCTACAATCCCCCTACGTAAAAGGGGAGGAGGATGAAATAGCCTTCAAAAGCAACAATCTATTAGAAAAAGAGCTTTTTGAATAGAATAAGACTTCTTTTAGTGGCCCATCCAATTATATTTATTTATAACGTACTTGTGGAAATACCATTGAGAACTTGCTCCATGGTTGGTCTCTGTGTTTCCTGGGTAAAATGAGAAATGAGTTTATTAAAGAATTTTGTATCCGTAAATATTGCTTCTATTTAAAGAGTAGTTGATTTTCAGTACAGGCGTGCCTTCCGCTTCAAACAGCTCTTCCTGAGAATGTTCACTAGAGCCACAGTCTTTTAAAAGGGTTTTAGGTTGCTTTGAGATGTCCCTTGGATACTAGATTATTCTCTTTGCTTCTTTTTAAAATTATATTAGAATACTGAATTTTTAAACATTTAATTATTTCGACAATTTTCTTTTTTTCTGTGATACTATATAACAGCTTGATTTACCTTGAAATTTAGGGGGTTTTTGTTGATGAAAGAGAAAGCGCTATCATTCAATTTTATTTTTACAATCGGACTTATGCTGTTTGCTTTGTTCCTCGGAGCAGGCAATATGATATTCCCTCCATTTTTAGGACAGCAGGCTGGAGAAAACATCTGGATTGGAATTTTCGGTTTCTTGATTACCGGCGTTGGTCTTCCTCTGCTGGGTATTATTGCGATTGCCAAAACAGGTGGAGACCTTCAAACACTGGCAAATAGGGTGAATCCTGTATTTGGGGTTATCTTTACTGTGGTCATGTATCTGGCAATCGGTCCGTTCTTTGGCATTCCAAGGACTGGAACGGTCGCATATGAAATAGGTGTAACTCCATTCCTGCCAGATGATATCAATAAATATGGAATTTCTTTGTTCCTTTATACGATTGTCTTTTTCGGACTTACAATATGGCTGGCAATGAATCCTGCGAAACTTGTTGACAGGATCGGAAAGGTATTGACTCCTGCTTTACTAGTCATCCTTACCATATTGGTGATTAAGAGCATCCTGACACCGATGGGAGACCTGCAGAGTCCATCTGGCGCCTATATGGATGGTCCGTTTTTCAAAGGCTTCCTCGAAGGATACCTTACGATGGACACCATAGCGGCATTAGTTTTCGGAATTGTCGTCATCAATGCCATCAGAGAAAAAGGATTTGAATCCAAGGCTCTCATTACGAAGGCATGTATCCTTGCAGGTATCATTGCCGCTGCAGGGCTCGCATTGGTATATGTTTCATTAGGATTTATCGGGGCTACAAGCACGGAGGCAATTGGTCTTAGAGAAAATGGGGGATCCATCTTGTCAGGTTCCGCCAGTCACCTGTTTGGCCAGATTGGAGCAATCATACTCGGGATGGCGATTACCTTTGCATGCTTAACAACTTCTATTGGACTGGTATCCGCTTGTGCACAATACTTTTCGAAACTGCTTCCAATTTCATACCGCCTACTGGTCATCATCATTAGTGTTTTTAGTATGACCATTGCAAATATTGGGTTGACACAGTTGATTTCGTTCTCACTTCCGGTGCTGATCGTAATCTATCCGCTGGCGATCGTACTTATACTTCTCTCATTTATGCATAACTGGTTCAACGGTTATTCATGGGTATATATCGGTGCCTTAATACCAACTTTCCTGATCAGCATCATTGATGGCATGAAAACAGCTGGGTTTGAACTCACTGGTTTAATCAACACTTTAAGCTTCCTGCCGCTGTTCATTGAGGGAATCGGGTGGCTGCTGCCGGCAATTGCTGGAAGCATTATCGGTTTCCTGCTCTCAGCAGGGTTGGGGGCAAAAAAGAAACCTTTATAATAAAAAGCGGTAATGCCCCTCTTAGCGGCGTCCGGGCTGTACCTGCCCCCTCATGAGATAATGAAACCACCAAGAACGAAGTGAATTCTGTGCACGGGTCCGGGGCCCGACCTCCTGGGGTTCATTACGTAAGCGGCCTGTGCTGTCTATAATGAAGTATCTAGCGGTAAAAAAATAAGGGGAGAATTTCCCCTTAATTACAAGATTAAGCTCATTTTGAAGTAAATAGAGGGAGTTTTTCCCCTTATATAAAGAAAAGCCACCTATTTTATAGGGTTTTGAGTCAAATAAGGGGAATTTCTCCCTTTATTTAAGCTATTTTGGACACTTTTTAGTAAATAAGGGGAATATTTCCCTCTATTTTATAGCCATAGTACTGAACTTGACCGATTAGTGCCACCGCTCACTGTTCAGGATGCTTGAATCATTATCTTTTACCTCGACTAGTTGAGAAAGCCAGCCCGACAGGCAATTGTTTCAAAGAGAAAAAAGGCGGTTTTCATTATATTCTCTTAGGGTTATTTAATCCCGAGGGACTAGGAGCTGGAACTAGATGCCCGCTAGTCCAGCATGAGGACGCACGCCTGCCGATTCAATCTTCTTACTTTCTCTATAGCAACCTTCCTTGCGAAAAGAGCGAAATGAAAAAAAATCCCGGACTGGCTGGTGCCAGTACCGGGATTTTTTTCTTCATCAACCATTCAATTCTTCATTTACAATACCTTCAATTCTCTTGATGGCACCTGGTTCCACTTCTTCAATTGCTGTTGCAGCTTGCTCCAAGGCTTCTCTGTAATCAAAGCTTCTGAACGCTGATTCTGCTTTTTGAAGCTTTTGTGAAACCTGACCATATCGGCTTCGATATCGATTTCCATACTGTATAACCTTTTCAGCCAGCATGACTGTTTCAATCAAGTCTGAAGTCTTCTTGTGAAAGTGTTCAACCGTATCTACTGCCTTTTCTAAATATCTCTGAATGACCGGCATATTGAGCGGTTTTTCTTCCAAAGCACGAACCACCTCTACGATGTTCTTATGTGCTTCTTCCAGAAGAGCATTGTAGTCGGTAGGAAGACCCGGCACATTACTTTTGGAAATCATCCGGCTTGCTTCCCCAATTTTCTTTTTAAGCTCAGCCACTTTTTCTTTGGCTTCAATTTCTTCTTTTCGAAGCGCCTGCAGCTGCTCAGAGAAGGTTGTCTGCTCATTTTTAATTTGTTCCAGCTGCTGATTGATGTCCTGCAGTTCTTCACTTAGATAGGAATAAGCGGACTCATTTTCAACTACTTTCTCTTGAAGCTGCTGAAAACGTTTAAACAGCATATTGATTTTCTTATCAAGCCCAACTGGTATCTCCAGATCCTCGTCCTTTAGGTGATAGCCCTGCTGAACAAATTCAGTTTCCAGCTTGAGTTCTTTGTTCATTGTTTTGATTGTTTCCAGCAAATGAGAAGACTGCTCCTCATTTTTCAGAACAAAATGCTTTGCCAGCACTTCTTTTTCAAGCATGTCATACAATCGCTCGACATTTTCTTTCATTCTGTTCACTTCATCTGCAGCTTTATCTGTTTGAAGTTTCTCCAGTGAATCAAGGCAGGCAGCCAGTTCTTCACGAAGTCTGGAAATTTCTGTGTTGACACCAAGATGCTTCAATACATAGCCTTGGGCTTCCATCTCTTTGTAACCTGCTTCAACTTCATGAAGCTGAGTTGGAAGTGAGTTCTGGCAGGCTGTCAGCAAGTCTGGAATCGACTCCATCTTTTGGACGAGTTCCTGGATATCCGCTGTCAGACCCAAAACCAGCTCTCTTGCTTCAAGATAATTCCCCTCTTCAGTGAGCTTGTTGAAGTTCTCAATTCTTTCCGACATGTCATCCAGCTTAGACTCAAGTCCATATGCGGCTTTTCCGTAAGAATGGCGGTGTGCAAGCAAGGTTTTCTTGCTTTTGCGGAAATCTTCCCTCAACTCTTCAATTTCCAGCCTGTTCTTCTCTTCACTGCCAACAAGCTCTTCCACCTCGGAGTGAATCCTTTCCATCTTATCTTCTGTCTGGTTAAGGATTTCTTCTATTCTTGAAAGAACCTCTTTGGCGGATCCAAATCGAAACTTATCAATATACTCTTCCGCCTCAAACAGGCGCTCTTCCACTTCTGGAAGATCTGCCGTGACAATGTCATCCCAGCCCTTACGCCATTTTTCAAAAAGCTCTTCTGTCTGTCCTGTCATATTAAGCTGTTTAACTTTGGAGAGTTCATCCAGGATAGGCCTGTTCATGATATCGACCTTCCAAGATTCCATCCGGTCGACGAGATGATAATATTTTCTTCTTATAAAAAAACCGATGATAAATAGAATAATGAAAAGTATAATTCCCCCGATGATAAATTCCATCGTAAGCCCCCTGCTTCTTTAACTTGGTCTGCTCTATGTAAAAACTGTATAATCTCACATCATAGCTTTTATTATGATACCATGATAACGACATTTTTTGACGATTTATTTGCAATTTTTCCTCATCTGATGAAAGATTTATTCTAAAAGTCTACCTATTTAACAAAAATACTGGTATTTTACTATTATAAACGGATATGACAGTAAAAGGAAATGAGGGATTTGCATGAAAATTGATGGACATATTCACAGTCCTTACTGCCCACACGGGACGAAGGACTCGTTTTATGATTATATTAACCGGGCAATTGAACTTGGATATGAAGAGATCACCTTTACCGAGCATGCCCCTCTTCCTGATGGATTCGAGGATCCTGCGCCTGATAAAGACAGCGGAATGAAGAAGGAATACCTGAAGCAGTACTTTACTGATTTGGAAGCGCTAAAGAACGAATTTCAAGGAGAAATCCTCATAAAGAGAGGATTGGAAATTGATTATATAGAAGGATACGAGGCGGAAACCAAACAGTTCCTCGATACTATCGGAGAACTTCTGGATGACAGCCTGCTATCTGTCCATTTTTTGCTCAAAGAAGGAACCTATGACTGCCTGGATTTCAGCTCAGAAAATTTCGGAAGAATGATCGAAGTTTACGGGTCCGTGGATAATATTCATCACGCCTACTATAAAGCGGTATTGAAATCGGTCACAGCAGACCTTGGAAGATATAAACCAAACCGGATCGGCCACATTACCCTCGCCGATAAGTTCAAAAAGGACTTCCCTCCGACAGACACGTTCGGAAAGGATGTCGATGCAATACTGAGGGAAATCGTCAAGCGCAGCATGGAACTTGACTATAATGGAGCTGGTTTCTTTAAAAAGGGCTGCGGCGTCTCTTATCCGCCGCCTGAGATCGCCAGCAAAGCCCTGAAAATGGGAATTCCACTTGTTTATGGTTCAGATGCCCATCAAGCAAAAGACTTGAATCAAGGCAGAGACCTTATGATTCTCTAATGTTATTGGCTCGGTGCAGCATGTCTGGTTAATAGACACTGGTCGACCCATTGCTCTAACGAAGTAAAATAGCGGTCGACAAAGTATTGCTCCTGAGGAAATACATGCCACACTTCTCTTAGATATTGACTGTTAAGAAACGGCATGGATATCATCGACTTCAGCTGGATAATGAAAATACTGACCGGCATGGAAGTGAACCGATTCTGTTCTTGTCCCACTTCAAAAAAGCATTTAAGCAAGTAGCGCTCTTTCGTTAAATAAGACGAAATGATCTCACGGACAACCTGAGAATCGATTGAGATTTCTCTCCAGACAAAGCGTGCGAGAAGATGGTTCTCACTTTGATACTGAAGAATATTGTAAACGGCTCTTTTTAAACATTCATCAGCAGGAACGAAATCCAGTTTATCTGCTTCCATTTCCAGACACTCTAAATAAGATTCAAAAAAACGGGTGAAACAAGACTCAAGCAGCCCCTGCTTTCCCTGAAAGTGATAGGAGATATTGGCAGCATTGACCGATGCTTTTTTGGCTATATCCCTCACAGACGTTCCGCTGTATCCTTTAGTGTTAAATAGTGAAACAGCCGATATGAGAATATTTTCTTTCGTCAGTCCTTGTTCCGCTGGTTTTCCCATGTTCTCACTACTTTCAAATTTATTAGTTGATTCACCTGTGGAATTATGCTAAAAATGGTTCATCAGGATAGTCACTAGACTAACGGATTTATTAAATACCCTCTTGAGAAAAGAGAGTCAGCCCATAACTTAAACATTCGAGAATTCATCAGATATTCCTTTATGTGTTTCTCGACGATTTCCTGCCTAAATTGTTGGAAATCGTAGAATGAAAGCTTTTCAAATCAGAACCTGTAGAAATGAGGGAGATTCATGTTTCAAACTTCTATGTACCAAGGTACCCGCGAAGAAAATTATGACCTGGTTATCAAACAATTGCATGCTCTGTTAGAAGGAGAGAGCAACCAGATTGCCAATTTGAGCAACGCCTCGGCCCTGCTCAATCAATTCCTGGACCGTATTAACTGGGTTGGCTTTTATCTTATGGAAGACGGCGAGCTTGTACTTGGACCATTCCAGGGACTTCCTGCATGTGTGCGAATCGCGCTCGGCAGAGGAGTTTGCGGCTCTGCGGCAAAAGATCAGAAAACCTATTTAGTAGAGGATGTTCATGCATTTCCTGGCCATATTGCCTGCGATGCAGCATCTCAATCAGAGATCGTAGTGCCAATCATTAAAGACGGCGATTTGATCGGTGTCCTCGACATCGACAGCCCCGAAAAAAGCAGATTTGATGAAACGGATAAAAACAAGCTGGAAGCATTTGTTTCAGCATTGGTTCAATATATTTAATAAGATGAAGCCGGGATATGTGATCCCGGCTTTTTTAGTACCACCGGCTTGCATTGATTGATTGATTGATTGATTGGCGTTTTGAAAATGAGTGGCAGGCTTTTTTGTATAGAGATGAGGGAGTCCCTATCATCGGCTGTCTGTTATTTGAATGCCGCTTTTAATAAGGGGATTAAGCTGGAATCACCATGCTTCAATCTCATAGGCTGAAGAGGAACTGAAGTTAGATTGATTTCATTTCGGGGATTCGGGATTCGATCCTACTTGAAGACTTAACTACTGGCATCGATTCCGGATTTTCTGAATTCGATGCGGGCTGTTGGCTTGGCTGACGGCTTCGATTCCGGACTTTCTGAATTCGATGCTGGCTATTGGCTTGGCTGACGGCTTCGATTCCGGATTTTCTGAATTCGATGCGGGCTGTTCGCTTGGCTGACGGCTTCGATTCCGGATTTTCTGAATTCGATGCGGGCTGTTGGCTTGACTGACGGCATCGATTCCGGATTTTCTGAATTCGATGCGGGCTGTTCGCTTGGCTGACGGCATTGATTCCGGACTTTCTGAATTCGATGCTGGCTGTTGGCTTGGCTGACGGCATTGATTTTAAAACAATCAGTTTATATGCAGTCAGCACATGCCCTTCTTTTTAAGACCGTATCGTATACCATCCAAAGTTTACCGCTGCCTCACCTTGGGAAAATTCAGTAGTATATGACACTTAAAAAGGAGGATTAGTATGCTTAACACGAATATAGACACTTTATATTTTGAAGAAAGCGGCTCTATCCCAAACAATCCTGATTTGCCAGTCCTATTTTATAGAGGTGTTCTTAAAGATAAGCCTAATGATATTGAACGCATTTTTAACGAACACAACTGGAGAAACAGCTGGCAGGGCGGCGTTTTTGATTACCACCACTTTCACAGCAACACCCATGAGGTTCTTGGAGTTGTCAGCGGCTCCGCAGAGTTGATCATCGGTGGAGAAAGTGGAGAGACGATGGAAGTGAAACCTGGTGATGTTCTTGTTCTTCCGGCAGGTACAGGCCATAAACGATTGAATTCAACAGAGGATTTCCAGGTTGCCGGAGCTTATCCCAATGGTAAAGACCATAACTTAAAAACTGATGAAAACAATGAGAGAACACAGTTGTTGATAGAAATTAAGGAAGTTGACCTGCCCTCACAGGATCCCGTTCATGGCGAAAGCGGACCACTGCTTTCATTATGGAAACAAGAGGAGTAATTACAAAACCACCCGAAGAGCATCAGCGCTTTTCGGGTGGTTTTTTATAGGCTGTTTTCCTATAGATTGTTGTTTTGAGATCCCCCGTGGTACTAGGTGTTTTCTCTCTGAAATGGGAGAGTTACTCTCTTATTTCTTACTTAACAGGATATTTCGGGTGAATTATGGTGATATTTTTCGAAAATCATATTAATACAACAAAATCCAATAAAAGTAACGGGTTCTGTTTTGAAGTACAAACCTTTAATTAGTGAAAGAAATGATTTATTTGCACGCAAGAAAATGTCTATTGATTTCCACTCCAGGTGCGTGACTCCGCGGGGCGTGCGGTGAGCCTCCTCGGCTTCGCCTGTGGGGTCTCACCTGTCACGCTACTCCCGCAGGAGGTCACGCACCTTCCGTTCCAATCAAATCATTGCTAGATATTTTATAATTAACTATAATTTATAATTCTCCTTC
The DNA here is from genome assembly GCA_051750065.1 of Bacillota bacterium. GTDB lineage: Bacteria > Bacillota > Bacilli > Bacillales > Bacillaceae_B > Rossellomorea. The sequence continues at coordinate 78,571 of JBNJJI010000002.1, read as the reverse complement.
ATAATAATATTAGGATTGAAAGTGTATAGGAAATTGTGCCACAAATTTTGAAGAACAAAAAGGTCTGTCATTTGCTATTTAGAGTGCATTTTCCTTTACCAAATGAACAGATTCACCAGTAAGAATTCCGTTAGATCAACAGAAAAGGAGTGTCAAAATCAATGCAATTTGACACTCCTTTTGATGTGTAATTTTTAGTTTTGTACTCGAAAACCGAACCCGTTACAATAAAAGTACCTTTTATATTAATCGTAGATTTTTTTCAAAGGCTTGACCGCCGGCCCTTCAATTACATCTCCACAGGCAGAGAATCGGCTTCCATGACATGGGCAATCCCATGATTTTTCAGCATTATTCCAGCCCAGTTCACAGCCCATATGTGTACAGGTCGTATCGACAACTGTTACATCTCCGTTGTCATCCCGGTAGGCTCCAGCTCTCTTTCCTTCGAGGGTAACCACTCCCCCTTCTCCGTTTTCCAATTCATCAAGTTTACTGTCATGCTTATTAAGCTTGCCTTTGACAAACTCCTTAGCTACGTCGGCATTTTCTTTGATGAAATTCTTAACATCCGGATTGAAATGAAATCTGGATGGAGAAAATAATTCCTTAAATCGGTTCTCTTTTCCGAGTACCAAGTCGGTGAGCAGCAGTGCTGCCGCCGTACCATTCGTCATGCCCCATTTAGCATATCCGGTCGCCACAAGTATGTTTTCCTCATGATCTGTGACGTTACCGATATAAGGAACTTGGTCCAAAGTAGTCAAATCTTGCGCAGACCATCGATACGGAAATTCTTTTGCCGAAAAATGCTTCTCTGCAAACTCCTTCAGGTTTTGATAATGCTGAATTGTATCCCCGTCCTGTCCGGCTTTATGGCTGTCTCCTCCAAACAGAATCATTCTTTCGCCATTGGAATCTGTAGTATACCTCAGCGATCTTTTAGGCTGATCAGCACTCAAGTACATCCCGTCTGGAACGTTGCTGTCTGTTTTGGCTGCAAGGATATAGGACCTTTCTATATCAAGCCTTGAAAAGTAAAGTCCTTTAAAATCGGTGATTGGAAAATGAGTACTGACGATCGCTTTTTCAGATGTGATTTTCCCGCCGCCCTCTGCTAAGACCTCTACAGGAGCATCTCCGCTGATTTTTGTCACTCTTGTATGTTCAAAAATCAAGCCTCCATTAGCTTTGATTTCACCCAGCAGCGGAAGCAGAAATTTAACTGGATGAAACTGAGCTTGGCCATTTAGTTTGAGCGCATTCAATACTTTAAAAGGAAGTTGGGTCTCATCCGTCAACTCTCCTGGAATATTTAACTTCTCATAAGCTTGAGCTTCTTTCCTGATTTGCTCTGAACCTTTCTCTGTTTGAGCATAAACGTAAGAAGGCTGCTGGGTGTATTCACATGAAATACCCAGTTCCTCAGTCAGGCTTTGCAAAAATTTCATAGCTTCATCATTGGCCTGGTAATACAAGCCCGCCTTCTCTTCACCATGATGCTTAATTAAGTCATCGTACATCAATCCGTGCTGAGTTGAAATTTTGGCAGTGGTATACCCAGTTGTGCCGTTGATCACTTTTCCGCTTTCAACAAGTGCTACTTTCTTCCCTTCCTTCGAAAGCAAATAGGCTGCAATAATCCCTGTAATTCCAGCTCCGACAATCGTTACATCTACCTGGAGATTGTCATTTTCAAGTTTATTGAAAGTAAGCCCTCTCTCCTCCGCTGCTTTTCGCCAGTATGAGTAAGACTCTTTTGGTATCATCCGTTCATTCATCTAAGGTTACCTCCCAATTATCTGATACAGATTACTTACCCAAAAATACTTAGATAATGCCTTTCGATATGTAAGACAGATTGATGGGAACTGAATGGATGGTGAGAACGATTTATCATTCTGAGGGTCTTCTATGTCTGCCGCTTGCCATGCGCCGTACATCATCTGGGGGGGTTACTCTTATGATGCACCGCGCTGAGGTTGCGCCCTACATCTTCTTGAAAATTTCCTCTTTTGATGCACCGCGCCGGGCGAGCGAGGTACATCTTCTTGGCAAATTTCTTTTTTGATGTACCGCGCCGGGCGAGCGAGGTACATCTTCTTGAAGATTTTCTTTTTTCATGTACCCCGTCGTGCGAGCGAGGTACATCTTCTTGAAAGTTTTCTTTTTTGATGCACCGCGCTGGGCGAGCGAGGTACATCTTCTTGAAGATTCCCTTTTTTGATGCACCGCGCTGGGCGAGCGCCCTACATCTTCTTGAAAATTTTCTTTTTTGATGCACCGCGCCGGGCGAGCGAGGTACATCTTCTTGAAGATTCCCTTTTTTGATGCACCGCGCTGGGCGAGCGCCCTACATCTTCTTGAAGATTTTCTTTTTTTTAAGTACCCCGCTGGGCGAGAGGCGGGCAACCTTTATCATCTTGAGAAATTTCAACTTTGACGTTCTCAACTGGACTAGCTGCCTCCCTCACATCACTCCCCAGCCAAATACCTGGCTTTCACTTCTCAGAGGTCACCGAACTACAAAAAAACCAGAACCCAAAAGGCTCCGGCTAAGAAACTTTATTTAATATTTTTGAATGCCCGCATCAAGTCATCTCGTATATCTTCCCATGCTTCCAGTCCTACTGAGACTCTTAAAAGAGTGTCCGTTATACCCATTTTTTCTCTGGATTCTTCTGGAACCACCGCATGAGTCATCGTTGCAGGGTGCTGAATCAGCGTTTCGGCATCCCCCAGGCTCACGGCAATTTTAATCAGCTTCAGCTCATTCATGAATTGCTGTGCAGTTTCTTTGGTTCCTTTAATAGTGAAGGCGATCAATCCGCCTGGTTTGCTCATTTGTTTTTTCATTGTTTCATAGTTCGGGTTGTCAGGATCACCTGGATAGAAGAGTTTCTCTACCAGAGGCTGTTCTTTTAAGAAATCAGCAATCTTTTCTGCATTTTCACAGTGTCGGTCCATGCGCACCGGTAGAGTTTTCAAGCCTCTTAGCAGCAGCCATGCATCAAATGGGGAGATAACGCCTCCAATGTCCTTTTGGGTTGTCATGCCGATATGATCCATTAAGTCCTTTTTGCCTGCAACGATTCCAGCTATTACATCGCCATGTCCGCAGATGTATTTTGTGGCACTGTGAATGATAATGTCACAGCCGAAATCAAGGGGTTTTTGCAAATAAGGAGACGAAAAAGTATTATCCACTATGACAGGGATCCCTTTTTCCTTTGCGATCCTTGCGACCATTTCCAGGTCAATTAATTTCATTGTCGGATTGATTGGTGTTTCAACATAAATGCAGACCGTTTCCGGCTTGATACTTTTTCGGATTTCTTCAGCGCTGTCCATTGCAGAAAAGTCATGAGTAATTCCGTACTTTTCTTTCATTAAATTCAATAAACCGAATGTACATCCGTAAACACCCTGAGAGCAGAGAATGTGATCGTTCGCTTTTGTCAATGACAGCAGCACAGCAGATACCGCCGCCATACCGGAACCAAACGCGAGCGCTGCTTCACCATTTTCAAGCGCAGCCATTCGCTCCTCGAGCATGGAAACCGTTGGATTGCCTAGACGAGAGTAGATATAGCCAGCCTCTTCACCAGCAAACCTTCTTTCTCCCTGCTGGGCATCCTTGAATGTAAATGTGGAAGTCTGATAGAGAGGCGGTGCCAAACTGTCATGATGTTGGATTGAATTGTACCCTTCATGAATCACTTTTGTTTCAAATCTATCATAATTCTTCATTTCTTTCTCCTCCTGCTTTCTAATAGCTGCTCATTAGCAGTTTCTACCTTTCTCTCTATCCCTCAGTAAGGGTCTATCCGGCTGAGTATTCTAACCTGCCGGCCTATTTATCTCATAAGAATTCATTAATAGCATATGATATTCCCTGAGAAAAAGAAAGCGTTTACATTAGATTCATTTTATGCTTCTTCATAAAATAACTACAGAACAAAAGCGCAAAAGCCATGTTCAGCCCCGACAAGCAAATGCTTCGAAGAGAAAAAAGGCGGTCTCTCCTTTTATTCTCTTCGGACATTTGACACAGATGGGCTGGGCGGAGATAACTTAGTCAAAGTTTTCTACAAGCGTGGATTTATAAATTCCTTAACAATCAAAAAAAGACCTTAAACCAACTAAGCTCAAGGTCTTTTCACCATTTAATTCATAATGTTTGCCACTTGATTTTTTCCATTGTTCTTTGCGTAGTACATGGAGGCGTCAGCCCTTTTGACCAAATCCTGGACATGATCCTCCTGGCCGCTCACCCAAGAGGAGACTCCGCAGGAAACCGTCACAGAAGGATTGGTTGCTTCGGAAATCTTCTGCACAATCCGGGATCCAACCTCAATTCCAGATTCTAAATTCTTGTGAGGAAGGTAAACAGCAAGTTCTTCCCCGCCCCATCTTGCCGCAAAGCCTTTTTCTTTTGATTCATTCATAAGGACCTTGGCAACCTGGATGAGGACATCATCGCCTATTTGGTGCCCATATGTATCATTGATTTTCTTAAAGTCATCTATATCCAGAAGCAGGAGCGCACCTTGTTCATCCCTCTTCATTGCCCTGGCCATTTCTTCGTCAAGGTAATTTCTTGAATAAAGCTGTGTTAGATGATCCGTTATGACCAGTTCTTCTAATTTTTCACGAAGCATCGAATTGGTCAATGCCAGCGTGGAATGATGAATAAACGACTGAAGGAGCTTGTACATATCGAAAGAAAAAGAATAGGGTTCCTTATGAAGCACTACACAAAAACCGATGATGGAGTCATTTTGAATCATAGGCACCGCCATAAGAGAAAGAAATGATAACTCCTTGCCAAACTTGCCTGTGAGATCGCCAATGAAGATCGCCTCCTGATCAGAGAAGATCTTTCGTTTCACAAAGTTGATGCAGGTTGCCCCTTCGATACTTTGAAAAAAGGAAGAGCTTTCTTGAAGAACCTTGCATTTTCCCTTTTCATCGATAAAAACAAACCCGATAGAGGAGGCATGGAAAGAACGCTTTATTTGTTTTTTCAAAAATGCGAGAGTTTCCGCCATCCTTAAATTTGAGTTCAGCCTGTGAGAGGTCTCATTAATCAACTGAAGATCGGAAATCAATCTTCTAGATTGCTGATAAAGCTTGGCATTTTCAAGAGCATTTCCAGCTGTATAGGCCAAGAGGCGGATGAATTCTCTTTGGTTTTCGGGAAATTGGAATTGAAGATCCATTACAACCTCGAGCACACCATATACACCCTGTTTTCCCTTTAAGGGGGCATACAGAGTCAGCTTCTGTTCTGAGTAATGAATTTCTGACTCAATAGTTCCATTTACAAATGACTCCATCGCAGCCGAACGGGCACTATCATAATCAAAATCGCTAATAGGGAGATTTCCATGATTTTTATCATTATCATTAGAAAGCAGAAGATGAAATTGATAGTCCGGAAAGACCCTGGTCAAGGTACTGATAATCTGTCCCAGCAAAATATTGATATCCATAGAAGAATGGAAAGCTTCATTTACTTTGAAAAGTTCACGGTAACGGTGTTCATCTTCTATAATTTGAAAGAAGTAATTCACTTTCTTCAGGAAAGCAGAACTCGAAACAGAGAATTTTTCTAAAGCCATTCCGGACAGGTTCAATACCTCTTTGGACCGGATTCCTGAAGCTAGAAGAACTCCAAAAGTGCCATGATGATGATCTCTTAAACGAAAGGCATACTCGAAGGAAATCAAATCTGACTGACTGCTGGATCCTTTTACGCAATCCTCTTCGGCATTCTTAAAAATACTGTCTATGATATCTGAAGGAACAGAAACAGGATGATTCTGCAATGATATTTCCTCTACAAGCTGAAACCTGTTCTCCATCCGGCGGTAAAAAAGGACTGTTTCAGCCTGAAGCATATCTTGTACAATTTGCATCCATCCTAAAAGACATTGACTGCCGTTATTGTCTTCTTCAGTAAATTCCTCATCCACCAAATCAAACAACCGGGCTTTGTAGTTATTCAGGAAGATTTCGTCATTTCTCTCCAGATCAATCACTCTCATGTCTATACAATCTTTCTTTACCATAGCTCGTCCCTCATATTCTAGCTTTCCTGTTATTTATTCCCTTGGCCCGCCTGCTTATCAATAAACCACCATTGTAAAACGCTATGTAAGAACCATTTAAAGACTTTCATCATTATCGGTATTCCCGAGAGAGTCGGATGCACCGATAATGATGAAAACACACACTGCCATTGATTCTGATAAATCAAATTATATCACAAAGTTTCAGATGATACCCGTGTAATATCCTAAATTACCTACTATTCATAACTGCAAATACTCCTCCTATAGAATTTGTTTCCTAAACACTCATTTCGTAAGAATGTATATTGCCGCATATGAGAAGGGGCTGATTTCTGCGACAAATGAACTACTTCGCAGAGCAGATACTTTTCAGAAGTAAAACGCCAATTAGTATGACTAAACTGAACAAACATTTTTAAAATATGATTTTCCCTTGACTTAGTTCTTTAAAAAACATATAATATTCTTTGTGTAAAATAAATGCAGCCTTTGTGAAGTCCTTTATGCTGTATTTTGTTCCTCTTACCGAGGTGTATCTTGTAACTCTCTGCTGCTGGAGCGAAGGTACATGAAAACATAATACTCATGATTGTTAATTCACACACGGTTTTTATTTTACAACAAAATAAAAACACGAAGGAGGAGTCTTCAATGGCTCGTTATACTGGCCCTAGCTGGAAATTATCCCGCCGTCTTGGAATCTCTCTAAGCGGTACAGGTAAAGAATTAGAAAAGCGTCCTTACGCTCCTGGACAACATGGTCCTAACCAACGCAAAAAAATCTCTGAGTATGGTTTACAATTACAGGAGAAGCAAAAGCTTCGCCATATGTATGGAGTGACTGAGCGTCAATTCCGTAACCTATTCGACAGAGCAGGAAAAATGCAAGGTAAACACGGTGAAAACTTCATGGCACTTCTTGAAGCACGCCTTGATAACGTAGTTTATCGTCTTGGATTGGCTCGTACTCGCCGCCAAGCACGCCAACTTGTTAACCACGGACACGTTACAGTTGATGGATCTCGCGTAGATATCCCATCTTACCGTCTGTCTGCTGGACAAACAATCTCTGTTCGCGAAAAATCCCGCAACCTTAACATCGTTAAAGAAGCTCTTGAAGTGAACAGCTTTGTTCCTGACTTCTTGACTTTCGATGCTGACAAGCTTGAAGGATCTTTCACTCGCTTACCAGAGCGTTCTGAACTTCCAGCTGAAATTAACGAAGCTCTTATCGTTGAGTTCTACTCTCGTTAATATCCAGAACCCTTTCCCTTTTTGGGAAGGGGTTTTTATTTTGAAAATTCCATGGTATAGCTGTCAGAGGTGGCACATTTTGTTAACTTAATGCGGATAATCCATATTACTTTCGAATAATTAGGCATTGTCCGAGCTCTTAGAATAGGGTATTCATTGACGCCTTCGAGAATGGAAGAATAATTGTTATTCAGTCGGAATAATACCTACCACTTTATTTGTTTCTTTTGAAATGAGTATAGTTGGTACTCCATTAAGACCATTTCCGCCAAAAAACTTCACCATATATATCCTCTGCCCATTGTAAGAAGTGTCATAAAGATGGTGAGAGTCATGATGACCTGCTGTTGTTGTAGAAACAGTAGAAAACCACTTTCCTGCTCCATCTTGTTCCCATTTCTTTTTCTCTATATATTGCCATGAGACCTCCCGAATTGGCTGGTCTTTAATATAAGAGGTTAAAAGTAAACCAATCAATCCTACTACAAGGAGTGCAAACACAATTTTTCTGTTTTCTGCCATTCATTAGACACTCCCTTGCTATAGCTTTTTTCGTTAACACTGTACCGTTAGCCGAAGATGATGACTTTTCCGAAGAGAATCAAGGGACGCGGCTTACTGTTTTTGCAGCACCCCTTTAACAGAATAACTACTGTAAATTTTCATCCACATAGTTCAAGTAGAAATTAAGAAATATCCCTGTTAGAAAACCAAGCAATGTATTAGTAATTAATAATCCTCCAAACCCCTCTAGCCATAACGTTAACGTCCCTCCGATGAACGCAATCAATATCCCAATCCACATAACAAAATCCTCCAATATTTACTCACCCACTCTAATAGAGTCTTAATAAGCAATCAATCCTGTCCTTTCTTGAAAATAGGATCCAGTTGCTTGTTTGCAAACACCCATTATTGAGAAGAGTAGTGATAAATAGTTCATTTTTTTCATTTAGGTCTATATTTTCCTCAATTAATCTCAAATCTTTCTCAGGTTTATTCACTTAAACTTCCAATAATTGAATAAGGGCAATAGCTAGATCCATTTACTTTACTGACCTTCAGTTATTGCCCCATATAACGGAAGATACTTATCTTAATTACTATTGTGCTATTCAGTTGTCCTTATCGACTAACACTTTAGTAATTAGACGACTCATTCATCTTAGTTTCAAGCCCTTTACTTGCCCTCTCAGAAGGAAGCTGTTATATTGAGCAATCGTTACGTGAATTAAAGTACTTTTATAATTAAGGCTATGCCAAATGCAAATGGTAAACATCCGAAAGCAGAACAACCAACACATCCATCCAAAGCCTCTTTTTGTGTAATTGGTTCCTTTTTTTCATTCTCCATTCCCTTTGGGAGCTGTTCTTCTTCAATGTTTTTTGGCACAACAATACCTCCCTTTATTACATACTGTCCTTTAGTTTAATAAACGCTTGCTGAAGCTATTATTGCTATACACCACATAATAAGTGTAAAAGATATTGTTAGCCAAGCTGTGTTAACCCTAGTTTTTTCTTCGTGCTTGACCTTTTTCAATATAGAAACGAAATTCAAACAAAATATGACGCACAATATAGGCATCAAAAACCAGCCTACATACAAACCCACAATAATCATTTTCACCACTCCATTGGTTTGCTAATGTTCAACTAAACTGCTGCCCTTTACTTGGACAATTCGGCGGATGCTTTTTCGGCTTATATCGAAGACAATTATCCATCATACCATTGGTGAATTACCAAGAAAGGACACAACGTAGAGAATAACCAAAGCCCCCGCACTGAATAGTGCGATATAAATGGCTACTCCAGCAAGTAAATTTTTTCTATTTTTTAACAATAGCCATAAACCCAAAAACCAAAGACACAATAAGGGACAAGACAGTAAGAGATAAACCAAAATTGACACGAATTACTATTAGGTCATAAATCACCGCAAAGGAAAATGGCAATGGAAAAATGCTTAATATTAAAGACCAGTAGCTTAGCCAAGAGAAGTTTTTTAATTTTATCACCCCTTAAATAATTTCTATTCCGCCCTTTACTGGAACAATTTACGGGGAAACTGCTTGTTCAATCCCTTTCCTTATATTGAGCATTGTGTGTGAGAAACTCAAATTCTAAGCTCGCCAATTTCACTTAGAAACCCCTTGACTTTAACCAATATTTGTCTGAATTTAGGACTCTTTATAACTTCATCTACCAGCCAAAAAATAATGGCTGATAAAACCACAAAAGGGGAAAGGAAATTTTCTATTCCGCCTTTACTTCCAGTCAGTAATATAGGGGCTGCTAAGAAAAGCTAACCCATAGAAGTATGAACGAGAAAAGACGCACCAACTCGTTTTAAACCTTTTAATCTACTGGTAGTGAAGTCTGACAATATTGAAGAAGGGATACCGTATATAAAAAGAATTGGCAGCAAATACATCCCAATGGCTAGCCCGACCGCCAACCTTTCAGCTAACATTGAAAAAATAATTATAATAAATGTGCCTGTTAGCAAAGATACAACAATTTTTCTGATAACCATCGCCAACCCCCAAATAAACAAAATGATAGTGGCTTTATTGCGTTAACCTGCCCGTTCCTTGAACAAAGGACTGCTGCTTGTTCAGTAAACGCCCCTTTAAAGGCAACTGTTTTTAGACTATTTTCAAGACGAGTTTTGCATTGAAGGATCACCCATTTGTCTCAGCATTAAAATAATGACCATAACCCCAAAATTGAAAGATAAAATAATGGACAAACCAATAAGAGCTAACCCAATAACGTCATTCTTTAACTCTTGCATCCACTGGTGGCTTAGTCCTTTTCATAGAATTTAACAAATAATGATCCGTGTAGCCTGTCATCAAAATATACATCTTATTCCCTCATACCATTTTCGGGTTACGGACCTCATTGAAGGGGTATGAGCATCAGCACCGTTGTGAACTTCTTCTAATGATAAACTCTCCATGACGGAGTTACCTAAAAGACTGGGCTATTCGCAACAACTCATTTTCATAAAGCATCACATTTGATTTTCCAGGTTTATAATTCAAATCATAATGTAGGTTTCCTTGTTCTAACCATTGGAGACTGCTTGTTTTAAATTTAATATCATCATTTTCCTTAACCAATTGTGACTGTCGGTAGTAGCCAGTAAATTCCCCCTGCTTTATTTCATCACCTGCTTGTTGGATATTACTTGCATCGGAACCGAAGTTTGTGAAAACTACTCTAAGAGATTGTTGGTCCTCTCCGGTGAAAGTAACTGAATAAACACTCATTGGTGAATTGCCATCGGTATTAGGAAATTTTTCAAGAGGTTTAGAAATTACCTCTTTCGCCTTAAAAGGGAGTTTTGTGGGGAATTTGTATTTTTCTCCTAACGCATTAGGTTTTTCTATTGTTACTTCATATAAAGGCATTCCACTGTCTGTAATACTCCCTTTATTCAATCCAATTTCAGAAGCTCCCAAATAGAAGAAAAGTGAAAGGGATGCTGCGACAAACAGAAAAGATAGCAATGGCGCAAGTATAGGCTTTGTTACCAGGAATCTTCTTGATTGCTGGTTATATTTAATCCGATGAATTAGTTCCTTTTTTCTTTCTCGGCTTAAGTTCATTTCATTTATAGGAGACTCCTTGACTAGCCTTGTTAGTTCTTTCTCCATCCTGATTTCCCCTTTCTTGATATTTTTTCTTCATTATTTCTTTCGCTCTAGACAATCTTGATTTAATTGTGTTTTCGTTTACATTTAATACATCTGTAATTTCTTTAATCTTCAACTCTTGAAAATAATAAAGGATAATAACTTCACGATATTTAACCGGTAGTGATAAAACATCCTTTGTCAGAAGATGTTTTCCGAATTCCTCCAACACCAGTTCCTCTGGTGTTTTGGTGCCCCCTTTAGCCATAAAGGAAATCTTTTCACTAAGATATATGTATCTATAATAAGCACTGCGCAGGTAGTCTTTACATTGATTGATGGCTATACTGATGATCCAGGTTTTAATAGAAGAGTTGCTTTGAAACTTATCAAGATTTTTATAAACTTTAACAAAAACCTCTTGAACCAAGTCTTCAGCTATATCTTTCCTTTTTACATAAGTAAAAGCTAACTTGTAAACATCATCACTGTATTCATTGAAAATATCTTCAAAGAAAACCTCATTTGATGAAAAGCTATTCATTTCCACAACATTAACCTCCTCCCTTGAACTTTTTAACCATTAGACGATTATGAAATGAAAAAGGTTGAGAAATTGAAAAAAAAAGCTGAATCTTTTGATTCAGTTCATTTTCCATCTATAATCTCCCTTTACATAAACAATTAGAGGGAGCTACTTATTGGCATCACTCCTTGTTCCCGGAATGTTAATCCTCTCCTATACACCCGTTATCCTGATATTGAAACAGCGAGAGGCGGCTGCTTGTTCAGCAAACGCACCCGTTAGCTTAAAAAGCATTTATAATTTATTTGCGTAACTTCGTGCCATTGTTGAATAAGAAAACTTTATAGTGTAAATTCCACTAAGTTCTCCCTTTACTTTTTCCGTTAATTTCACACCTTGTTTATTATGCTCTGCTTCCATTTCAATGCCGTTTGGAGTCAATTTATCTTTATCCCAATCAATCCATTCGCCATACTTAATTACCCAGTCCATCAATTCATTCTTTAATTCCTTTGAAATAGGAATGTTTTCTAAGTCAAAGTTACAACCGCATTGAGTACACCATATTGGGTCTGCTCCAACATCACCTTCAACTTTTAATTCATAGGTTTCTTTCTGCACACAAAAACATTGCATAAATTAAACTCCTCTACAAATAAATCTCATTAAATTAATCCTTCACTTGAATAAAGGGCGGCTGCTTGTTCAGCAAACGCCCTCGTTAATGGAAGATTGCTTTCTAATCTCTTCGCTCCCCATAATGATAATTATTGCTTTCACCAGGATTAGCAGAAGAAGAACTTCCGTGTGTATGTTTATCGTTCCCTCTTTTCTTTCTTCTGAAATCAATAAACCAGGCAAAAAGTAAGATGAGCACAATCGTTATTGGTAACCACCACATATATTCATCTCCGCCTTTTATGTTTTTTGATTATTCTCTAGAAATTTTTCAAATAGCGTCAATGCTATATAGATAACAACTCCCGACGCAACAATAATAAGAAATGAATTGGTTATAAGATTTACGTCTATCTCATTCAATACTTGATAAACTTCTCCATCCTTATTGTGCCGTACAAATTTCCAGCCATCATACTCAAGTGTAAAGAAGGAGATGATTAAGCCTATAATTACCCCACCAATAATTGAAGTCCAACCTTTTTTCATTCCTTCGCCCCCTTAATTTGAATTTGTTAATAAATAGAAGAAAACCCGTACATCAAAGTTTCGCATTACTCAATTAACCTGCCCTTTAGCCGAAGATGCTAACGCTTGCTGGGATAAGTGAAGGGTGGCGGCTGACTGTTCAGCAAACGCACCAGTTTGTTTAAGAACACCCTTAATTATGTTTGGCAGACAACTGAAAGATGCTCTCAATTGTTTTTAGTACAAGAAAACCTATCACAGAGCCTAAAGTGTTCAATATAATATCATCAACATCAATAGCCCTAATTGGCATCAATAGTTGTAATAATTCAATAAATGTAGAACTCAGTAAGCCCACCAATCCAACTCTTAGTACACTACTTAATTTAATGAATTTTAATGCAAGCATAAACCCAAACGGCACAAACAATATAATATTCCCAGCAATATTTCTTAAAGGTACCATAAAATAAGAGTGGCTCAGTAAGTCTTTTATACTTGAAAATGGTACGAAATTATTTGATGGACCATATCTATGAGGAATACCAATTTCAATAGGAAAAAGGGTCATTCCAATTATCCATAGTACACTCACCAAAAAAAGCAGATTGATTATTTCTTGTTTTAAATCAAATTTTTTCTTCCTGAAAATGACTGTAATACCTTTGATAATAAACCATAGAACTATTATTACTATTGCTGGTAAAAGAAAGTATATCCTCAATTCCACACATCCCCGACAAACATTTTCCTATATATAAACGACGATAAATATTCAACTAAACTGCCCGTTAATGGAATATCCATTATTTACAATTGTATCACACGATTCCTTAAAAGAGGCTCATCTCAGCAAGAACAGTTTGCGAACTAACAAGTCATTTAGCAGCCTAATTAGCACCTCATTTTTTGTACAATATAATTATAGTTCGCTTGATAATTTAGGAGCTATCCGAATTGCCAAATTATCCTAAAATCGAATGCAAACAACAAATAAAGCAGGTCTACTTTGTATGTGAATTAACCTACTAGCTAGAATGTAATTCGTAATTCCTCTCCCTAATAGGAACCCCTTAGTCAAAAGCTGTTAGTGCATTTTCAAAAAAATAGGATATTTCCCATTTATTAGGTTTATCCCTATCTCTGATGGGTATGTGTATAACAGGTCGCCATACCTAAATCCCATTTCAAAAAGATGGAGGTGAAAGCATGAACCAGATTCTAAGTCTACAAACTCTAAAGGGTCTTGATGAAAGATACGGGGACGCATTCAGTTGTACCTCCGCCCTTGTCGGATGTGGAGGTTGATGAAAGATACGGAGTTTCATTCAGTTACATTTACGCTTTTGAGAGATGTTCAGGAGAAGTTCCCTAACTTAAATCAATCAATACATTAGAAAGGAAGGAACACTATGAACCAAATTTTAAGTCTTCAAGCGCTACAAGGTCTCGACGAAAGATACGGTGACGCATTCAGTTGTACCTCCGCTCTTGTCGGATGTTAAGAAGGTAAACACTTGAGATTTAGGTGTGGCGACCTAAATCAATTCGGGAGTGAACTCAATCCAATGAGTAAAAACGGTCTTTTACACCAACAATACATGGTCTTTAATGAAAAATACTATGAAAATATGGATAGGTATTCACCGGCAAACAACGAATTGACAGACATTGTAAAAGGATTAATACCTAATGAACAGTGGATACTCACCAGGAGTAATTTGTGGGTACATGCACATCCTAAAGATCATAGCCTACCTGATCAAGGTTGGAAGATTCATGTGTCTGCAACTGATAATAATTATGGAACCATTCTTCAAAAATCCTCTGAATTTCTGATTAAAAACAACATTGCTTTTAAGTTTTTAGTAGACAAACTAGCATTAATGTATATGAACAGCAAAATGCAGAATCGTGGAGCAAGTGGAAAATTTATTACTATCTATCCAACTGGAATCGAAGAGTTTAAGTACTGCTTAGAAGAACTACACGAAATACTTAATCTATATGACGGACCATATATACTTTCGGATAAGCGATATAGAAATTCAAAAGTCCTTTATTATCGTTACGGAGGTTTCAAACCTACGAATATCCTGAATTATAAAGGAGAAAGAGAATATTTTTTAAAAACCCCGGATGGAAAATATTTCAAAGATAAGCGCAATCCCTACTTTTCGCCACCATACTGGGTGAAGGACCCATTTGAGGACACTGAAAGCTCGGGTGATGAGCCTGAACAAATAAAATTAAATGGAAGATATTTAATAAAAAAACCATTACATTTCTCTGTAACAGGAGGGGTTTATTTAGGTTTTGATATCAAAATGGGGACATCAGTGGTCTTAAAGGAAGCGCGCCCTCACACTTTTACTCAAGATGGATTGGATGCGATTGATAGATTAGACAGAGAGTACACCATCTTAAAAAGTATTGAATCCCTAAATATAGCTCCAAAAGCGATAGACAAATTTCAAGAGTGGGAGCATTTGTTTATCGTCCTTGAATATATTGAAGGTGAAGATTTGTCCCGCTTTGTTAATCGCAACAACCCCCTATATAAAGCAAGAATTGAAGATATAAATGCGATTGAATGGAAATCAACCTTGCTACAAATATGGAAGTCATTAGCGGAAGCGATTGGCTCTATTCATAAAAAGCAGGTTATTTTCGGCGATTTATCTCCAAATAATATTATGATTACCACCCATAATGGTGAGATCCGGGTGAATTTGATTGATTTTGAAGGTTCTTGGATACACGGCGAACACCCTCCATCTACGATTGTTACACCAGGATACATCGCAAATCCCAAGAATCCAGAAAACGGGTTCGCAAGGGATATTTTTGCTCTAGGTGCAACTATGCTATCAACCTTATTCCCAATTAACCCTCTCTTTTCCCTTGATTCGACAACTACAGATCGTTTTCTTAAAGAGATATGCAAAGACTTATGTTTACCCGATACCATTTATCAGCTGATTTCGAATTGTATGGACACTGACCCATATAATAGGAGCGATATTCAAAACATAACTCAAACGATTGTTTCATTAATAGATGATAAAAGCAGCGTTTTAGTGGGATTACCTTCACACTCCACACCTAAAGAAATTCTCAACAATGACATTCGCTCCTTATTAAAAAATATAAGCGATACGCATAAGAAAGAAGCATCACACTCAAGAACTGATCGACTGTTTCCAAGTGATCCTTTTTTATTTCACACCAATCCTTTAAGTTTAGCCTATGGTGCCAGTGGTGTTTTATATTCTATGAAAGTTATAGAAAATACGGTTCCTGAAGAACAGGTAACTTGGCTAAAAAAACAACCTGTAAGTACTAAAAAATACAATTCAAGCCTTTATACAGGCTTATCAGGCATTGCCTGGGCCTTATTGGAATTAGATGAAAAACAACGGGCCGAAGAATACTTAACTTTAGCAGTAAATCACCCTAAATTATTTGACTCTTTAAGTTTATATTATGGTGCTGCCGGAGTGGGGTTGGCCTGTATTAAGTTCTTTTTGAATACATCCGAAACATACTGGCTGGAAAACGCCATAAGAATTGGTGACACAATCATAGCTTCTAAATGTATGGATAATGGGAAAAGTTCCTGGAAAGAAACGGATGGAGAAACCTATGTAGGATATTCAAGGGGAGCTGCAGGTATAGCTACATTTTTATTATATTTATCTAAACTGACTAATAATAAAACATACTATAAGGTTGCCAGGGAAGGGTTGGACTTTGAGATATCCCAATTAGACTTTAACGACCAAAATATTCTTTCGGTCAGAAGGGGTTCATTAGAAAACCCAGAAAAAGTCCTCACTCATTACTGGCAAGATGGCTCAGCCGGTGTATTGGCGACAATTTTAAGGTTTTGGTATGTAAGTAAGAGTGATTTCTTGATGGCTATTATTAGAGACTTAATCCCTGATGTATCTAGGAAGTACACAGCATTCCCCAATTTATTCAACGGGCTGACCGGACTAGGGAATACCCTCTTAGATGCATACCAATTTACGAAGGATGAAGAATATTTGTCAGCGGCATATAGAGTCGCCGAGGGCGTGCTTTTATTCAAAGTTACAGATAAGGATAAAGTATATTTTCCAGGAGAGCAATTACTAAGGATCTCTTGTGATTTTGGAACAGGTTCAGCTGGCATCGCTTTGTTCCTGGACCGCTTAGTTAACAAAAAGAGGAATTTCAATTTTACTTTAGATGAGATCTTGTTAGATGATATCACGGTCAAGACTAATGTGATATCTAAGTGAAAGTTCACGAACTATTTTCTCCCCCCGTTCACATTATATCCAAAAGACGGGGGAGCATTGTTTGAGGTGTATTATGAAGCTTACTAAATCAAATACCAACGTCATTGAAAAAAGAAATAAGAATAACGTAAATATACTCTTATCTTCACAGGCTATGTCAACAATCGGTGATAACTTTTTCAACATAGCCATCATGTGGGCGGTCTTTTCACAAAGTTCGTCAACTTTTCAAACTGCTATGGTAGGGACCATGTGGCACATTTCAGACATCATCATTTCACCAATAGCTGGAGCGCTTGCTGATCGTTGGGAGAGGAAAAAGATTCTTTTTTTTACCAATTTTTTAGGAGGATTGGTCATTTTTTTGCTCGTGGTGTACCTACTTATTTTTAATAACATAACATTTCCGCTTGCATTAGTGCTTGTTTTTCTGATAAATGGGTTTACCTGCTTCACAAAGCCGGTCAGGTCCTCCATTTTACCAGACATAGTTCCTGCGCCCGATTTAGCTTCTGTTAATGGGAAGTTTTCTGTCGTTACAAATGCTACTTCAATGATAGGGAACGCCTCGGCTGGATTTATCGTTGGTTTTGTCGGTGCAACTTGGGCTTTCTTTGTTAATTCTATGACATTCTTCATCGTATCAATATTTGTTATATTTCTATCCATCCCACGGGTTCCATCTGAAAGTCCAGAACAATATACACAAAATAAGTTAAATCTATTCAAAGATATAAAAGATAGCTGGTTCAGTATAAAATCTAATAAAAACATAAAATCAATTCTTATGATTAGTATATTTATAAATTTCGCATCTTTTTTAGGTCCATTTTACCCAGCACTTGTCACAGAAAAACTAAATGGTGATGCTTCTATTTATGGATATATCCAAGCCGTCGGTGTAATTGGTTCTATCTTGGCCGGTTCGGCTATCGGTAGACTTAGCAAAAAGATTGGTGTGGGAAAATTAATATCAATTGGGTGGGGTATCGCATCTTTAAGCATTATAGGAGTCGGTCTTTCTGAGTATACGTACTTAACCATTTCGTTGTCACTTATTCAGTTATTCGGTATAACCTTGGGAAGCATTAGTATATCCACTATTGTTATGTCGGGAGCCCCTCCTCACCTCAGAGGAAAATTCATTGGTCTGGTCACGAGTTTGTCTATCATGATAATTCCAATCGCAAACGTTACAGCTGGCCTTCTAGGTGAGGTCATAAAAGTTTCCTATATGTTTATAATTGCGGGATTAATTGTTTTGATTTCCGCTTGTTTTGCATTTTTCAAAAGTACCATAAGAGATATCAAGATTACCGAAGTTTGATAATATCCTATGCGCCATGTTCTGCAATAGAGGAGGTTTAAAAATTGAGATTAAGTGTACTGGATCAAGCACCCATCACAAAAGGAAATAAGCCATTAACCGCTTTAAAAAATGCTGAAAAAATAGCTCTATCCGCAGAGGAATGGGGGTATCATAGAATGTGGATGGCTGAACACCACAATACAAATATAATAGCAAGTTCAGCACCTGAAATCACCGCAGCCTATTTGTTTTCAAAGACCAGTAAATTACGAGTCGGTACGGGAGGAATTATGGCAATGCATTACTCTCCTCTAAAACTTGCTGAAATAACTAAAACACTATGTGCCTTTGCCCCTGGTAGATTTGATTTTGGTGTAGGCAGGGCACCTGGGGGAGACAATCACACTATTTATGCCTTATCAGAAGGTAGAAAACCAAATGCTATGGAATTTAGTAAGAAGATAGAAACCACACTGAACTTAATAAATGAAGAAGTCCCTGCATCTGATTTATACCAGAACGTAAAAGCTGCGCCAGCTGACGTTCCACTTCCGGAAGCATGGATATTGGGGTCCAGCGGTGCCAGTGCAATGTCCGCAGCAAAGTTGGGTACAGGTTATTCATTTGCGCAATTTTTTAACGGGGAAATTAATGAGGAAAGTTTAGACCTTTATAAAAGACATTTCGTCCCCTCTAACTTCATGGAAAAACCGAATATCATGGTTTCGTACATGTCAACTGTTGCAGATACGACAGACGAAGCTGAATACCGAGCCCTGCCTTATGATATATCAGGGTTATTGACAAGAAAGGGTCAGATATCACATGTCCTTACTCCCGAAGAAGCGGCTACTTATCCTCTAACTGAAATGGATTGGATGGATATTATGGAAAATAGAAAGGCGCACTTAGTTGGAACCGGAAAAGCAGTCTCTGAAAGATTAATAAAGGAGCAATCAAAGTATGGGTTTAACGAGGCTATGATATGTTGTATCGCACACTCATTAGAAGAGAGGCTTGAAACTTACCGCATTCTAGCTGACCATTTCTTCGGTAAAACAATAGAAACATTTGGTTGGTAATCCGTTCGGTTGAGTGGGAGAAAAAGCTGGTTTGCAAATTGGTTCTGCAGATTGAAAATAACGCCTTTGCAGTGTTTTGAAGTTGGAAGGGAGTTAAAAAAGAGGCGCAGCAACTATATAGAAGCGCCTCTTTTTCATGCGTTTTTACATTAACGCCCCCGTTAAGCAACGGCTACATTGTATGGTTAATGGCCAGAAAATCACAAGGAAATTATAAGACAACTCTATCTTATTTTAAGGATTAGTAAAAAGAATACTTTTCCCATTTAACTTACTCCATTAACTGGCCCTTTAACGTAATAACCTGTTTTATTTATTCCCTTTGTCTATTCAATCCGTCCTCGCGTTCCCCAAGAACAATAAATATGTTTTTGTTAAGAAAAGACCGTTAAACCAATAAAAAAAGAAGTGCCAAAATCAGTAAGATTTGGCACTCCTTTTTGTGCTTTTTAGTTTTGGTACTCTTAAGTTTTTCTGTCTATCACAAAAACTTAAGAGTACTGAATCATGAAATACTTTTTCTTCCCTCTTCTGATGATGGTAAATTGATCATCGATCCGGTCTGATGCAGTCATGATATGCTGAAGATCCGTCGTACGGTCACCGTTGATATAAATAGCTCCGTTCCCGATATCTTCCCTTGCCTGTCTTTTGGATGAAGCAATTTTTGTGTTTACTAGAAGGTCGACAAGATTGATCTCCTCGTCCTTAGACTGAGTGAATGAAGGAACATCCTTGAAGCCCTGCTTGATTTCTGCAGAAGAAAGATCTTTAATGTTTCCGCTGAATAATGCCTCTGTGATTCTAATTGCTTGGGCCAAAGCTTCTTCTCCGTGAATCATCTTTGTCATTTCCTCTGCCAGCGTTTTCTGGGCCTTGCGCAGGTGCGGCTCTGTTTCGACAGCTTGGGCCAATCCTTCAATTTCCTCATGAGTAAGGAACGTGAAGTATTTAAGGTATTTTATAACATCCGCATCGGCTGTATTGATCCAGAACTGATAGAATTCGTAAGGCGATGTTTTTTCAGGATCAAGCCAGATTGCGCCGCTTTCTGTTTTTCCGAATTTGGATCCGTCAGCTTTTGTTACAAGAGGAATAGTGAATCCGAATGCTTTGGATTCCTCTTCTCTCGTGCGTCTGATTAATTCCAGTCCTGTAGTGATGTTACCCCACTGATCACTGCCGCCGATTTGCAGCTTGCAGTTGTAGTTTTCATACAAGTGATTGAAGTCCATCGCCTGTAATATGGTGTACGTAAATTCAGTATAAGAAATCCCCGTTTCCAGGCGAGATGAAATCGTGTCTTTTGCAAGCATATAATTAACGCCGATATGCTTTCCAAAATCACGAAGGAACGTCACCATGTCCATCGGTCCGATCCAGTCGAAGTTGTTTACCATCACCGCACCATTATCACCTTGGAAATCAAAGATGCTTTTCAGCTGTTCCTTAATGCTTTCCACATTGTGCTGAATCGATTCTACTGTTTGCAATTTTCTTTCTTCACTTTTACCGCTTGGATCACCAATCAGTCCAGTCGCTCCCCCGACAAGAACCAACGGGCGATGACCATGATTTTGAAAACGCCTTAATGTTAAAAATGGAAGCAGATGGCCGATGTGCATGCTGTCTGCAGTTGGATCGATTCCACAGTAAATAGAGATTTTTTCTTTGTCTAAAAGAGATTTCAACCCTTCTTCATCTGTCTGCTGATACGTTATGCCCCGCCATTCTAAATCTTTTAATAAATCCATTTCTATCTTCCTCCTGATTTTCACTGTATTTTTCGCAAGGGAGAATTTTTCTCCACAAAAAAAACGCCTCTGCCAATGCAGGGACGTTGTTCACGCGGTACCACCCAACTTAAGGACACAAGTATCCTTCACTTCATAGAATAACGGTTTTCCCGTTTGCTGCTATTGGACTTCAACGGTCTTTCACAGCAAAAGCTCAAGGAGGTAATTCATCACGTTATATATGTCAGTTTCCACCTGCCACTGACTCTCTGAGATAGGGATAACGGGACTACTTGTTCCTGTCTAAGCCATTTCAATATAAATTTTTCAGATACCCCTTTTTTATCATACTTCTCTCCTCTTTGTCAATTTCACTTTTAAATACCTTACATAAATAATCTTTTCTAAGTCTTTCAACCTCCAGATAATTGAACTGCCTTAATTTATATTTTTAGATTTTTAAAAAGTGTTAAAGGAGAAGAAATAGTCTTAGAAGAATAAGTAACCCATAGAAGGTAAAAAATACCACGTTTACTTTCCCATTGATTTTAAAGGGTATGCGTCCCCTTCTCTATAAATTGCTTATTGGGGACTTCACACGGTCGAAATATGCTATAATATAGTTGATTTTAGGAGGAGTGAATATATGAAGGAAAAATTTCAATCTTTACTGCAGCGATCTCAACCTGTCATCAAGTTTTTTACTAACAATAGATTTTTGAAACGCGCCAGAATTACATATGGTGTTCTTTGGAATTTATTATTGATTTTTATTATAGTCGCTGTTCTTGGTACAGCATTCGCAGGCGGTGTCGGTGCAGGGTATTTTGCCTCTTTGGTTAAAGAAGAACCGATTCGTCCATATGACAATATGAAACAAGATATCTACAACTACGAAGAAACCTCTCAGCTCTATTTTGCCAATGATGTATATCTTGGAAAAATGAGAACAGACCTGGAACGAGAGGAAGTGAGCATTGAGGAAGTTTCAGACCACCTTGTCAATGCTCTTATCGCAACGGAGGATGAATACTTTAAGGAGCACAACGGAGTGGTTCCAAAAGCAATTCTCCGTGCAATCGTGCAGGAGTTCACGAATTCAGCTTCTCAAACAGGGGGAAGCACCCTTACTCAGCAGCTGATCAAAAACCAGATTCTCACAAATGAAGTATCTTTTGACCGGAAAGCGAAAGAAATTCTTCTGGCCATGAGACTGGAACGCTTCTTTGAAAAAGAAGAAATCCTTGAAGCCTATTTGAATGTAGCGACTTTAGGCAGAAACTCTTCAGGAAGAAATATTGCCGGGGTAAAATCAGCGGCCAAAGGGATTTTCGGTGTTGAACCTAAAGACCTGTCCCTGCCTCAAGCGGCATTCATTGCCGGCCTTCCTCAGGCACCGTTCTCCTATACTCCTTTTACAAATGGAGGGGAAGTCAAGGAAAACCTGGAACCTGGGATTTCTAGGATGCAGACGGTACTATACCGGATGTATGAAGAAGGATATATTACAGAGGAAGAATATGATAAGGCATCCGCCCACGATATTGCGAAAGATTTCATAGATCCTTTGCCTTCCATAAATGATAACTATCCTTGGCTGACTGCAGAACTTGAAAGACGCGCCAAGGAAATTATCTCTGTTTCTTTGGCTAAAGAAGATGGCTATTCACAGGATGATATGGATAACAACGATGAAATATATGTAAAGTACAGGACACTTGCAGACCGGGAAATGAGGCAGCGGGGCTATCACATACACTCTACGATAAATAAAGAGATTTATGATAGTATGCAAAAAACAAAAGATGCCTATGAAATGTATGGTCAAGAATTAACAAGAACGATTATCGATCCTGAAACAGGTGAAGAGATAGAAGTTCCCAATCCCGTTCAGGTCGGCGCGATCATGATTGAAAATAAATCTGGAAAAATCATCAGTTTCGTAGGTGGAAGGGATTTCGAACTGGAGCAGTCAAACCATGCTACCCAATCCATCCGCCAGAACGGTTCCACGATGAAGCCGCTGCTTGTGTATGCACCGGCCCTGGAATTCGGCGAAATCGGTCCAGGCTCACCTATACCAGACGTTGATATGACAATTATGGGCGGAAACGGTGTACCTTGGAATCCGCAAAACTATTCATTCGATTACAACGGCTTAATCCCTGCCAGATATGCATTGGCAGAATCTCTGAATATTCCTGCGGCACGCTTATATGCAAAAATCTTTAATAAGCAGCCGATACAATTTCTTGAAAAAATGGGCTTCTCTACCCTAACGAGCCGAGAGAAAGAAAACTATTCACTTTCACTCGGAGGTATGGAACAAGGAGTGACCCTTGAAGAAAATGCAAACGCCTATACAACGTTTGCTAACGGAGGCAAATTTGTTGATGCATTCATGATTGATAAAATTGTGGACAAAGATGGAAACACCATTTATCAGCATGAAGTTGAATCGGTGGATGTCTTTAGTCCTCAAACAGCTTACCTGACCCTTGATATGATGCGCGATACCTTCGACCACTACGCTGGAACAGGAAGGTATGCAAAGACTTTCCTTAACTTCGCTTCCGACTGGGCAGGTAAATCCGGGACAACACAGGATTATAAAGATCACTGGTTCGTCGCTTCTAACCCAAGCATTACCATGGGTACGTGGATAGGTTACGACGATCCGCAATCGATGTACAGAGCAATAGAAACATATGGACACTACGGTTTGAGAAATATCCGTTTATGGTCCTACCTGCTGAATGATGCGCGTGATTTCGCACCGGATTTGATTGATCCCGAGGGAGCTTTCCAACAACCTGATGGAATCGTAACCAGATCTTTCTGCGGCATTTCCGGACTTCTGCCATCCGAAGCATGCAGCCAAGCAGGACTCGTGAGAAGTGACCTGTTCAATGCTCAGTATGCACCGAGCAAGACAGATGACAGCCTTCTGAAAAGCCGCTACGTAATGGTTAACGGCAAGAAGTATCTCGCACTTGATTCCACTCCGGAAGAGTTTTCACAACCAGGGGTCATCTTGAACCCTGACTTTGTAGAAAGCGTCCTGAATGGTATTAATGCAGATCCGCGCCAATTGATTCCAGCGGATGATGAGAAGTACAAGAACATTCTCGTTGCTGAGAATAAAATTGAAGATGACGGAGCAGCCCCGGGAACGGTTAAAGCAACTGCTTCTGGAAACAAGATAACGTGGACCGCTTCAGCAAGCAACGACGTTGTCGGCTACAGAGTCTTCACCGTCAGCGGACAAAAAGTAGCAAGCGTTAAATCTGATGCCGACCTTGTTTCATCTGTTGGCAACGGAGAATATTATGTAGTAGCTGTGGACGTTGCCGGAAAACAATCTGGAAAATCTAATACCGTACGAATTGGTAAAGAAAAAGAAGAAGCTCCACCTGCGCCTCCACAAGAGGACAAGCCTGAACCTAGTGAACCTGAGGAACCTGCACCAAGTACTGGTGATTCAGAGAGTGAATCAGGCCAAGAAGGCGGAGGTTCAGACTCTGGCAATGAGGGCGGAGACACTGATTCCGGATCAGGTTCGAGCTCTGGCAACAGCTCAGGATCAGAATCTGGAGGAAATGAAGACAACAGTCAAGGATAAAGTATATCAAAAGAGGCGGATCCACGTTACGGATCCGCCTCTTTTTTGATTTAGCGCTTTACCGTGCGAAAAGGGACAGTCCCTCTTCGCACGGTAAAGCGCTAAAGTAAATGGAAACCCCGAGGTGCTATCCAAGCTGCTTGCTGTTAATACATCTCCATCCCCTTCATTTACAAATAGCGGCTGCCCTTTTCACGCCCTTCTCTTACTAAAACAGACTCTAGACTTAGCCCCCCTCCACTCATGTATCCACTTCACCCTTCTGGATACACATCTCTGCCCCAGACACTCCACTCATGCACCCACATGATCTTCCTGGATACATAAACACTACCTCCAGCCTCCAACTCTTGTAATCTTTTCACACTCCTGGCTAATGCCTTTGGCCGGCTGGCTACCCGTTCTGCCTGGAAAGCGCCTATTCAGCCCAGCCATCTCAACAAAATCAAAACGACTAGTGTGAACTGGTGGTTTCCTCTGCTGCTGGAAGCCTCTCTCACCTGCCTAAGCTTAAAAGGCCCCTCCATTGTTTTCCCTTCTGCACCCCATTCATTTCTTCATTCACTAATTCTAATGAATCTCCTTATTTCTTCCGTATCTTCTGTCTTGTAAAACCGACCTTATAAAATGTTAAAACTGTTTAGAAATAAGGGGAGAAATTCCGCTTATTTAAGAAAATAGCAACAAAATAGCTAAAATAAGCGGAATAACTTCCCTTATTTGCTTAAAAAACACAATTATGATGCCTTTTGCAGTGCTTAAGCGGAAAAATTCCGCTTATATACCCCAAATCGATATCTTTGCCACTGCTTAACCGGAAAATTTCCGCTTACTTTAAATATGACTGGTGACTCAATGAAGGATTGTTCAGTTCCCCAAGACAAATCTGTCGTCTATCCTGAAGTAAGGTTTTTTACTACCACGCTTTAAACTTTCTGGAACCCCCGGCATAGCCAGGGATGTTCAAAAACATCAAAATAAAAAACCGCTTAGATCTCCTCTAAGCGGTTTCCAGCTCAATCTTATTCTTACTCTTCCATTGTGGAAAGATCTCCTGTCGGCAGATCCAATTCCCATGCTTTCAACACGCGTCTCATGATTTTTCCGCTGCGTGTTTTCGGCAACTTGTCTTTGAACTCTATCTCTCTTGGAGCGGCGTGTGCAGCCAATCCTCTTTTTACAAACTGACGGATATCTTCTTTCAGTTCATCGGTTACTTCATACCCTTCACGCAGTGCAACGAAGGCTTTAATGATTTCACCACGAACAGGGTCTGGTTTTCCGATAACTCCTGCTTCCGCTACAGCAGGATGTTCAACCAGCTTGCTTTCCACTTCGAACGGGCCTACCCTTTCACCGGACGTCATGATGACATCATCAATACGGCCCTGGAACCAGAAATATCCGTCTTCATCCATGTACGCAGAGTCTCCGGACACATACCAGTCGCCAGGCATGAAGTAGGATTCATACTTCTGATCATTTTTCCAGATGCTATTCATCATGGACGGCCAGCCTCGCTTGATAGCAAGGTTCCCCATCCGATAAGGTGGTACCTCGTTTCCTTGATCATCAACAATGGCGGCTTTGATGCCGGGAATCGGTTTACCCATGGATCCTGGCTTGATTTCCATACAAGGGTAGTTGCAGATAACTTGACCGCCTGTTTCTGTCATCCACCATGTATCATGGATGCGAAGATGGAAGACCTTCATTCCCCAGCGGATCACTTCAGGATTCAAGGGTTCCCCAACACTTAGGATATGTCTCAGGCTGCTTAGATCGAAGCGTTTAACCACTTCATCTCCGGCTCCCATCAGCATTCTGAAGGCAGTAGGGGCACTGTACCAAACAGTAACTCCATACTTTTGAATGGTATTATACCATTTTTCCGGCTTAAACCTTCCGCCCGAGATGATATTGGAAGCCCCTGTGAGCCATGGGCCGAAGATTCCATAAGAAGTCCCTGTCACCCAGCCAGGATCTGCTGTACACCAGTAGACATCATCTTCCTGGAGGTCCAGAACCCACTTGGCAGTCTGGTAATGCTGAAGCATCGCATTATGAACATGAAGAACTCCCTTCGGCTTGCCTGTGGAACCCGAAGTGTAATGCAGAATCATACCATCCGTCAATCCGACCCATTCGATATCCAGCTTATCACTGGCTTCCTCAAACCGTGTCAGGAAGTCTGTATACTTCCCTTTCTCTTCTACACTTTCCCCAATGAGGAAAATATGCTCAAGGGAAGGCAGTTCATCCACAGGAACCCTGTCAAGGAGCTCAGGAGTTGTCACAAGAACCTTAGCTTCACTGTCTTCAAGGCGGTCTTTTACAGCACCTTCCATAAACGCTTCAAACAACGGGCCGACGATGGCTCCCAATTTTAGTGCCCCAAGTACAGTGAAGTATAATTCCGGGGACCTTGGCATAAAGATGAACACCCTATCTCCTTTTTCCACATCACCAAACGTTTTCAGGACATTTCCAGCTTTATTGGTAAGATTTTTCATTTCTCTATAAGTATATTTTTCATCTCTGGTGTCGTCATTGTAATAAAGAGCCACTTTGTTCTTTCTGAATGACTCTGCATGCCGGTCGATCGCTTCATATGCAATATTCACACGGCCTGTTTCATTCCAGGAAAAGTTCTTTTTCGTTTCGTTCCAATCAAAGACCTTGCAGGTATCTTCATAACTAGAGAGGTTGTAGTTTCCTTGAGTTATTGGCAGCGTTTCCAACTTCATTGTAGCGATTCCTCCTTATGTAAGAAATTACTATATTATTATAGTACAAAAATCTATTTTTCTCAATTTTAAAAATTGTTTGATTTTAGCTTTTTGTTATAATATTGGTATGCGATATTCCCATCTAATATGAGAAATTCAGTGAAAAGACTATTCCAATGCCTTCTGGCTGCTATGTAGTCTGCTAGATTTATGTAATAATAAGGATATAGATTATTTTGAGGCGGTGACAAAATGAACCATCCAAAAACGTATAATGCAATGGAACTGAAAACTCCAAAAGGCAACTTGATCATTGAAGGGCCTGTTCCTGTAGGTGAATTGAAAGACTTAGAGTTTCATGAAGATTTGACAGCCTTCCGCACCCCAGAGAAACAGCACAAAGCAATCGTTGAAATAGCAGGGCTGCCTGAAGGAAGAATTATTATAGCCAGGGAAGATAACCTTATTGTCGGTTATGTTACATACCTATACCCGGATCCTCTTGAGCGCTGGTCACAGGGAAAAATGGAGGAACTGATTGAGCTCGGAGCTATTGAAGTCATTCCTAAATTTAGAGGAGCTTCAGTAGGAAAGAACCTGCTCAGAGTCTCGATGATGGATGATGCAATGGAAGATTATATCATCATCACTACAGAATATTACTGGCACTGGGATTTAAAAGGGACTGGTCTGAATGTATGGGAATACCGAAAGATCATGGAGAAAATGATGAACGCCGGCGGATTGGAGTACTATGCAACGGATGATCCTGAAATCAGTTCACATCCGGCCAACTGCCTCATGGCCAGAATCGGTAAAAGAATAGAAAGTGATTCTGTCCAGAATTTTGACAGATTGAGATTCATGAACCGCTATATGTATTAATGACTCTCTCAAAGGGGATGGAAAATCATGATAGTCGAAGAAATTATGATAACAAAAGTAGAGACACTAAGAGCAGATGATACAATCGAGCAGGCAATCAAAACTATGCGAGATAAACAAATCAGGCATATTCCCATTGTCGATGATAACACCGCGGTAATCGGCATTGTTAGTGACAGAGATGTGAAAGATGGGACTCCATCAATTTTTCAAAAGGATGAAGCGGCAGCAGAAGAACTTCAAAATCCTTTAAAGCTGATCATGAAGACAGATGTCATCACAGGGCACCCTCTGGACTTTGTTGAAGAGGCTGCTGCGCTTTTCTATGAACACCAGATTGGCTGCCTTCCAATCGTGAAAGAAAATAAACTGATTGGCATTGTTACGGAGACTGACTTGCTTTATACACTAATCCAACTGACAGGAGCCCACCAGCCTGGTTCACATATTGAAGTTAAGGTTGAAAATCGGGCGGGCGTCTTATATGAAGTTGCTGGGATCATACGCAAGCATAACGCCAATATACATAGTGTACTGGTCTATCCTGATAAAACCGATGAAAAGTACAAAATACTGGTTTTCAGGGTGCGGACGATCAATCCGATGGCCGTTATTGATGATTTAAAGAAAGAAGGGTATGAAGTTCCCTGGCCGAACATACCCGGTATGTCCACATGACCAAGGAAGCTCTGTTTGTTTATTCTGATAAGCTTTTAGATTACCGTTTTTCCGAAAACCATCCTTTCAACCAGTTCAGGCTGAAGCTCACCATCGATTTACTGCAAGAAGCCGGTGCTCTGAATCAAGACGATATTATAGAACCGAGAATGGCCACAGATGAAGAACTTCATCTGGTTCATGATCCTGCTTACGTAAGCGCTATCAAATCCGCCGGGAACGGTACCCTTCCCCCTGAAAAAGCAGAGAATTACGGAATCGGTACCGAGGATACACCAATCTTCAAAGGAATGCATGAAGCCAGCGCCCTTTTGGTGGGAGGCACGTTGACAGCCGTGGATCTTGTGATGGGAGGAGTCTCCAAACATGCCGCTCATTTAGGTGGCGGACTGCATCACGGCTTCAAAGGAAAAGCATCTGGATTTTGCATTTATAATGACAGTTCGGTTGCGATAAAATACATGCAGAAAAAATATAATGCCAGGGTATTATATGTAGACACGGACGCACACCACGGTGATGGTGTTCAATGGTCTTTTTATGATGATCCTGATGTCTGCACACTGTCCATCCATGAGACAGGAAGGTATCTGTTTCCCGGTACAGGAAATATCAATGAACGGGGCCATGGAAAAGGGTATGGCTACTCTTTCAATATCCCGCTTGATGCTTTTACTGAAGATGAATCCTGGCTGCAGGCCTATGAAACTTCTTTCAAAGAGGTCATCAAATTTTTCAAGCCTGATGTTATATTGACACAGAATGGAACAGATGCCCATTACTATGATCCATTGACACACTTATCTTCTACTATGAATATTTATCAGAAGATTCCTCAAATTGCACATGAACTCGCTCATCAGTACTGCGATGGCCGGTGGATAGCTGTAGGAGGCGGCGGGTATGATATTTGGCGTGTCGTCCCCCGTGCATGGAGTTTATTATGGATTGAAATGGCTCAGCGAAAGGCTGGTTTGAAGCAGTTTCCAGCGGAGTGGACAAACCGCTGGCAGGAAAAAGCACCAGTACCACTGCCTATAAGCTGGGAGGATCCTCCAGGCTTTTATCCTGAGATACCAAGAAAACCCGAAATTACTGAAAAAAACTTTCAAACGGTTGAAAAAGCTCTTTATCAATTGAGACAGCAGCAAGGCTATAATAAGTCTTCTGCTCAGTGAATTATAACCAGCTGCAGAATGTAAAAGCCTTATTGATTGCTGCCCCTCAGTTTACTATCTAGGACTTCATCAATCAGAACTATCTGATTGCATGGAGTTCGTTTTTTTATGGATTCCATGCTGTCGGAGAGGCCTTCTGACTGCATCGATTTTCACTTTTGGGGATTTTCATGCCGTATAAACCCCTTTTCTACTGCATCAGAGTTTCGGTTTTAGGATTTTCATGCTGTATAAACTCCTTTTCTACTGCATTAGAGTTTCGGTTTTAGGATTTTCATGCTGTATAACTCCCTTTTCTACTGCATTAGAGTTTTGGTTTTAGGATTTTCATGCCGTATAAACCCCTTTTCTACTGCATCAGAGTTTCGGTTTTAGGATTTTCATGCCGTATAAACCCCTTTTCTACTGCATCAGAGTTTCGGTTTTAGGATTTTCATGCTGTATAAACTCCTTTTCTACTGCATCAGAGTTTCGGTTTTAGGATTTTCATGCCGTATAAACCCCTTTTCTACTGCATCAGAGTTTCGGTTTTAGGATTTTCATGCTGTATAAACCCCTTTTCTACTGCATTAGAGTTTCGGTTTTAGGATTTTCATGCCGTATAAACCCCTTTTCTACTGCATTAGAGTTTCGGTTTTAGGATTTTCATGCCGTATAAACCCCTTTTCTACTGCATCAGAGTTTCGGTTTTAGGATTTTCATGCTGTATAAACTCCTTTTCTACTGCATTAGAGTTTCGGTTTTAGGATTTTCATGCCGTATAAACCCCTTTTCTACTGCATCAAGTTTTGAACTAAAGAATTCCATATCATATAAACTCGCTTTCAACTGCACCGATTTTC
Source organism: Bacillota bacterium (assembly GCA_051750065.1). GTDB lineage: Bacteria > Bacillota > Bacilli > Bacillales > Bacillaceae_B > Rossellomorea. The sequence goes on along the minus strand of JBNJJI010000002.1, from coordinate 47,574 downwards.
GCTTCTAAGAAGTCATGCCGTATAAACTCTTGAGAATTCAGTTATCTCCCTCAACCCTTAAACCGGCCATCCACTATCAAACCAAACAAAAAACGCACCTTCCCAAAAGGAAAGGCACGTTTTTCAGCAATTTTATTTAGTAGAATCTCTCTCTTCGATTCTGTGAGGAAGAACAACGGTGTTCTCATCCACTTTTTCTTTGTTCATATATTTAGTCAGAAGGCGCATGGAAACGGCGCCGATATCATATAAAGGCTGGACGATCGATGTCAGCTGCGGGCGTACCATCAGAGCTAGCCTTGTGTTATCAAAACTGATTACTTCGGCTTCTCCCGGAATGTTTACACCTTGATCCTGAGCTCCATGAACAACTCCAAGTGCCATCTCGTCATTTCCAACAAACACAGCTGTCGGCTTGTCAGTGAGCTCATTCAGTTTCTGCCAGGCTTCAAGACCAGAGTCATAGGTGTAGTCTCCTTCAACAACCAGCTCTTCGTTGAACTCGATGCCCGCCTCTTCTAGTGCCTGCTTGTACCCCGGAAGCTTCGCCTCATTATTGACCTTATCATGGAAAGGGCCGCTGACATAGGCTACTTTTTTATGTCCCTTATTAATTAATTCTTTGACTGCATCATATGCTGCTGCCTGATAATCGATGTTCACAGAAGGAATTTTACCTGAATCTTCAACGGTTCCTGCCAAGACGATTGGTACTGGTGAAAGCTCAAATTCACGGACATGTTGTTCGGTGATATTCCCACCCATGAATACAATTCCATCCACCTGTTTACCGAGCATAGTGTTCAAGAGATGCAGTTCTTTTTCTATGTTTTGGTCAGAATTGCTAAGGATGATGTTGTATTTGTACATCGTCGCAATATCTTCTATACCTCTTGCCAGTTCAGCAAAGAATATATTTGAGATATCTGGTATTACTACCCCGACGGTTGTGGTTTTTTTGCTGGCTAGACCCCTGGCCACCGCATTTGGCCTATAACCCAGTCTGTCAATTACCTCTGCCACCTTTTTTCTTGTTGCCGGCTTAACATTCGGATTCCCATTGACTACCCGGGAAACCGTTGCCATGGATACATTTGCTTCCCTGGCTACATCATATATAGTTACATTCATGGATTCCACTCCTTCAATTTCGTTTTAGCTTATTTCTTATCTTACACTAATTTACCAACATTAATAAATACAGCGAAAATTTCATCTATTTCCCAGTATGAATATAGCTTTATCATACTTGAGTGCGGGACTATCTGCAATCAATCCACACTTGATTTCTCCCCCAAAAAGCTTTAGAAAAATAATTTTAGGTTTCTTTTTGAAACTTCGCAGGAAAACCTTCATATGGATGTCACATGTATTAATCCGCTGCATCTAAATATTCATCAGTTAGATCAGCCTGTCCACGTAATTCTCTTAAGAATAGACATTATTACTGTCAAAATTTAAAAAAATGGCCATCATAAAGATGACGAGTTCTGTTTTGAAGCACATACTTCTAAATAGCCAAAGAAATGGTTCTGTTATTCAAACCCAAAAACAATGTCTATTGATTTCCACTCCAGGTGCGTGACTCCGCGGGGCGTGCGGTGAGCCTCCTCGGCTTCGCCTGTGGGGTCTCACCTGTCACGCTAATCCCGCAGGAGGTCACACACCTTCCGTTCCAATCAAATCATTGCTAGCTTTTTTATAGTTACTGCTCTCCTTTATATATATATATTGGGAATGAAAGTGTATAGGAAATTGTGCCATAAATAATGAAGACTAAAAAGTTCTGTCATTTGCTATTTAGGGTACTTTGTACTACCAATTGAACAGATTCACCAGTAAGAAAACCGTTTAAATAAAAAAAGGAGTGTCAAAATCGATGCGATTTGGCACTCCTTTTGATATGTAATTTTTAGTTTTGTACTCGAAAACCGAACCCGTTATCATAAAGATGACCATTTCCCTCGCTTATCTACCTTTCGTTAACTCACTATAGAAATGATCAAACTGTTCCAGATCCATCTGCTGTGCAGCATCAGACAGCGCTACAGCAGGATCAGGATGCACCTCTGCCATTACACCGTCAGCTCCGATAGCAAGAGCAGCTTTTGCCGCAGGGAGCAGCAAATCACGCCTTCCGGTTGAATGCGTGACATCGACAAAAACAGGAAGATGGGTTTCTTGTTTCAGAATTGGTACTGCTGAAATATCCAGCGTATTTCTCGTCGCCCGCTCATATGTGCGGATTCCCCGCTCACAAAGAATAATATCTCCGTTTCCTTGAGAAATGATATATTCTGCTGCATTCATGAATTCCTCAAGAGTGGCAGAAAGCCCCCTTTTCAGAAGAACAGGTTTTCTCGCAGAGCCAGCCGCTTTCAACAATTCAAAGTTTTGCATATTACGTGCTCCGATTTGGATAATATCCACGTATTCGGAAGCTGGTTCGATATCTGCTGGATTGACTATCTCACTGACAACTGCAAGATTGAATTCATCAGCAGCCTTTCTCAAAATCTTCAAACCTTCCATGCCCAGCCCTTGGAAATCATATGGAGAAGTACGTGGTTTGAATGCTCCGCCCCGGATAAGGTTCAAGCCTTTCCCTTTAATCGCGCGGGCAACCTCGTAAACTTGTTCATATGATTCCACTGCACAAGGACCGAAAATGAAATGTGGATTTCCGTCTCCAATTTCTTCTCCCTTTACACTGACAATCGTATCTGCGGGCTTATTTTTTCTGGAAACCAACAGCTCTTTACGATGGCTGTCTTGAAGCAGGTCTAATCCTGCTTTAAAGATTTCTTTGAAAATATGCTCCACCGTTGTGTTGTCAAAAGGACCATCATTCCGGTCGATGATGTTGTTGAGCATGTCTCTTTCCCGAACAGGATCAAAGCGATTCATACCCTGCCTTTCTTTTACCCTTCCAATTTCCTTAACAAGGCGGGCGCGTTCATTGATACTCTCCAGTAGCTTCAAGTTTATATCATCAACCTGGCTTCTCAGCTGATCGAGTTCTCTATTACTCACAATCAACATCCTCTCTGCTTTAGTATCCTTTTATTTAAATTTCCACACTTCATAGCTTTTTCCTGAAAGTATGATACATTTTTTATAATAGGATTTATTATAATGGAATGTAAGGTAAAAGTCACGAGAAACACTTTAACCTTTCAACGCTTTCACGCGCTAAAGTATTTCGTTTTTCTATTCAATGCATAGCTTCGGTGTAAGAGAGCCTAGTAGTTATCAATATAGTTAATTCAGGGAAATAGATTAAAGTAGGTGTTGTAATGTGACGGAAAAAACAAAAATTTTCGCATTAGATATTGGTACAAGATCTGTCGTGGGAATCATCCTGACAGAAAATGAAAATAAGCAATTTGAGGTCATAGATATCCTCTCACAAGAACATAAAGAACGTGCGATGCTTGATGGACAAATCCACGATGTACCTGCTGTGGCTGCAGTCATAACTTCCATTAAGACTGACTTGGAGAAGAAACACGGCCCGCTTAAAAAAGTTTGTGTAGCAGCGGCAGGAAGGGCTTTAAAGACAGAGACCGCAAGTGCTTCTGTTTCTATATTAGGAAAGCCTCTCCTGACAAAGGAGGACGTACTGCATCTCGAACTAAGTGCTGTACAGCAGGCTCAAGCACACGCTGCTCAAGATCAGGATCAGACCTACCATTATTACTGTGTCGGCTACTCTGTACTTTATTACAAGCTGGATGACGAAGAAATCGGCAGCCTGGTTGATCAGCAAGGAGACCAGGCTACAGTAGAAATCATCTCTACCTTTCTGCCTAAAGTAGTAGTAGAGTCCCTGCTCGCAGCATTGAACAGGGCAGAATTGGAAATGGAAGCTCTTACTCTCGAGCCTATCGCTGCCATAAACGTTCTCATTCCTGCCTCAATGAGAAGATTGAACGTTGCCCTGGTCGATATCGGGGCGGGTACATCGGACATTGCCTTAACGGATATGGGAACCATTATCGCTTTTGGAATGGTTCCCACTGCAGGAGATGAAATTACTGAGGCGATCAGTGATGCCCTGCTTCTGGATTTTCCACTTGCCGAAACAGCCAAAAGAGAACTGATTAATCATGAAACAATAACTGTCTCTGATATTCTTGGCTTTGAAACAGAGATTTCCCGTGAGGAAGTTGTTCATCAAATTTCTCCAGCTATTGACCACCTTGCCCAGGAAATCAAAGCGGAAATTCTCAGGCTCAACAATGGAAAATCGCCGAAAGCAGTTATGCTTGTCGGCGGCGGAAGCTTGACACCCGAACTTCCTGAAAGATTGTCTTCTGCCCTTGGGCTTCCATTAAACCGGGTTGCTGTCCGGGGAACAGACGCAATTCAGGATTTGCAGATCAGCGATAAAGTGTCTCACGGTCCTGAACTTGTCACTCCTATAGGAATTGCAATTGCTGCTAAGAAAGCACCTGTCCAATACATGACAGCTTATGTAAATGAACAGCCCGTTCGATTGTTTGAAGTAAAAGAACTGACAATTGGAGACTGCCTGCTTGCAGCTAGTCTTAAAGTAAATAAACTATATGGAAAACCGGGGATGGCAATGATTGTAACTGTAAACGGACAATCCATCACATTGCCTGGTAAACATGGAGAAGCCCCTACTATATTAAGAAACGGACAAAGAAGTGGTCTCGATCAACCTATCCAAAATGGGGATAGAATCACCGTGATAAAAGGGGAAAATGGAGAATCACCATCCATTAAGATTTCTGATTTAATAGAGACACAACCTGAAATCGATCTTTCTATTAACGGAAAGCCCTATTCATTACCTAAGAATCTTACGGTAAATGGAAAACCTTCTTCTATAGATTCTCTTGTTAAAGATAGGGATGTCATTGAAGTCGAGCCATCTCCATCAGTTGAAGTAGTATTGAAACGGACGGGGCATGAAACGCTCACACAGCATCTTAAGACCTACCACATCACAATCAATGAAAAAGAAACATTCATTCCCGCATTTTCCGGCAGAGTCACAGTCAATGGGAGGGAAGCACGACTCTCAACACTCATCAAAAATGGGGACATCATCGAAGTAAGAACTTCAGACAATCCTACTTTAGGGATGATTAGCGAAAAAAAGCAAATGAATCTGAGCTATAGAATCACAGTATTCTTTAATGATAAAAAATTGGAACTTTCCAAAGAGGCTGCAGAGGTATTTCGGCTTGGAGAAAAGCTGGAAGCAGACAGTTTAATTCAGACTGGTGACAAATTGACGGTAGTTGCCAAAGAACCAGGAGAATTTATATTTCAAGATCTTTTCAGACATATCGAGATTGACATGCCTTCCAATGCTGGAGGAAAATTTCAACTTTTAAAAAACGGTGAAGAAACTACTTTTTATGAAAACATACAAACAGGAGACAAACTTGAAATCCGCTGGCCGCTTTCGGTTTAAATTATACAGGCTCGATTCTAAAACTACTTTACTCTGAAAAGAAGTGCTCTAAAATCTAAACGGCATTGAACGAAACCTCTCCGTTTTTCGGCAAGCAAAGCCTAAGAGATCAATCCAGCACCACCGGCCAGCATCAGGTGAATTTCAGGGGATATTTAGTAGGAATATTTCATATGAAAATTGCCATTATAAAAGAAAGACTGAGGGGTTCAGCCCTTCAGTCTTTCTTTTATTGTTTTCTCATAAATTGATGCTTTCGGAAAAATCCCAATGGCCTGATTTTTCCTCTGGTTACTAGTTTTTCTCTCTGAACAGAAAGAGCAGCTCTTTTCTTGCTTGTTCAAAAGGATATTACTGGGAAATCATGCGTGTTTTTTTAAGGCTCTTTAATAGAAGATTGTTGCTTTTAAATGCTATTTTCCCTTCCTCTCTCTTACGTAGGGGGGATTGTAGCGGAAGGCGTGCGACCTCCTGTGGGACTAGCGGGCGTCTAGTTCCAGCGCCTAGCCCCTCGGGGTCAAACAACCCTCAGAGAATAAAAGGAAAGACCGCCTTTTTTTCTCTGAGGAACATTTGCCTGTCGGGGCTGATCAAGGCGCTTCCACTTTTGATGACAGGTGAGACCCCGCAGGCGCAGCCGAGGAGGCTCACCGCCCGCCCCACGGAGTCGTGCGCCTGGAGCGGAAATCCTACTTTTCAACAGCCCCAATCTTTGCGAAAACAGCCTTTTTAAAAGTTCTATCGAAATAACAACAAAGTTTACGAAAAGAGCCATTTATTTTATACATTCGTCAATTCTTTGCAGGTAATCCTCCAATGTGATTCATTCCAAACAGGCTTCCCATTTTTAAAGAGAAAGGCTTGCGGCGACTCATGTTTAATACCGAACGTCTCTGCGATATGATTGGATAAATCTCTTGATTCCTGGACAGCTAAGTAGTAGGTTTCCTGCTCATCTGTTTCTTTTGCAAACTTTTGATACTCTTCAAATGCACTGCCGCTGATCGGGCAGGTCAGGCTGTGTTTTAGAAAAAAAAACTTATTTTTATCTGTAAGAAGACTATTGAATTCCTCGATGGATTCAATCTTTTTCAACTTTCTCGCTCCTTTCAGCAGAAAGCGGTGAGGCTGTCCGCCATCACCGCCATCCATATTATTGTTTGATTGTCTGCTCTGTATCATCAAATGCTTTTTTAGTTTCTTCAAGCTTTTGATTAAGCTCTTGAGCATCATTTTGTTCTGTTTCAACAGGAAGCTGTTCTTCACCTGTCACTTCGCTGTTATCTTCATTCTTTCCTGATTTCACTTTATTAACCAGGTTATTCGACTGCTCTTGCACAGTCTTTGTAATCCCAGATGTTCTTTCTTTAGCTGCAGCAGCAAGTTCATTTCCTCGCTCCATTGCTGTTTCTCTCCACTGCCCGCTTTTTTCCTTTAAAGTGCCGGCATGTGTATTTAATTCATCGCGAAGCTCTTTACCGGATTTCGGTGCAAGAAATAAAGCAGTTGCTGCTCCAACGATTCCGCCAATTAAGGAACCAATTAAAAAATCCTTTGCATTGATGCTTCCCTCGTGGTTTCCTGAATTCCCAGAGTTTGATCCGTTGTTTGGATGGCCATGGCTGACCTGGTTCTTGTACACGTCATTTTGTTGTGTCATCGTAACATCCTCCCCTAAATTAAAATTAATTTTGTCTGGCTCTTGTAATCATTTTCTCGCGTCTGTCAACTTCCGCAGAAGCTCTCGCCTCTTCAGCTGCATAAGCATTTCTGGTACCGTGATAAGGTTTTTCTTTTGTTTTCCACTTATCACGCAGCTCCATCGCTGCTTTTCCCCATTGTACAACCTGGGAGATTCTTTCCTGATTCTTCTCCAAATTAGTTGAAATAGAAGTTGTCACCTTTTTTACAGATGAATTCAATCCCTGAATGGAACTGCCTACATCTTTAACGGCGTATACAACTGTATTCAATTCTTCAGATTTCTGCTGAATATCTTCTGCAAGTCTGTTCGTCTTATGTAGAAGATCAGCAGATTCTTTGGTCACTCCCTGTAATTGTGTTTCCAGACCATCAAGGGTATGGGACACACTATCTAAAGTCGATTGTACCGACTTAAGGGTTTTGGTCAAGCTAATTACCAATACCAAGAATGCAATGGCAATTACCGCGACACTCAAATATAAAATTATTTCCATCTCATCAGCACCTCCTGTTTATAGCAATTCTTTACCCGGCACCAAGCATCCTTAAACACTAGTTTCTCCATCTCTACAGAAATATCCTGCACGATTTCAAAGATTATTATTTCTCTAATTCACTTTTTCAATAATTATGTCCCTGAGAAGCCGGCAGAAAATGGGCTTAGTAAAAGCTTAAACTAAAAGGTGTTTCACTTGAATGCTATTTACCATTCCTGGATTGAAGTGTAAGGCGCGAAGCCGGGCACCTGGTGCAGAAATACATACATTTCAACATCCTTAATAAAATATACGAGAATCTTTATATAAAATGAGAGAAGTTTTCGGTTACAATATGAATAGGCTCTATAATCTCTTATGCTTCTGAACAAAGAACAGCGTAAGGAACATTTAATTAGGAGGAATACATATATGAAAGACCCTCGAATTGAGAAACTGGCGAGAAATCTGATTCAATATTCAGTGCAGCTGCAAAAAGGTGAGAAAGTATTGATTGAAAACTTCGGCCTGCAGCGTGAACTAGTGACAGCTTTAGTAAAAGAAGCGTATGCTGCGGGAGGATATCCTTTTGTCTCGTTGAAAGACCATGCAGTTGACCGATCTTTATTGATGGGCGCTCACGAGGAACAGTACGAAATGATGGCTGAGTTTGAAGCAGGAGTCATGGATAAAATGGACGCTTACATTGGTCTTCGTTCTGGAGATAATATCAACGAACACGCCGACGTACCTGGCGAAAAGATGAAGATTCAAGGAAGCACCGTCGGTAAAAAAGTTCATCGTGAAATCCGGGTTCCTAAGAAAAAATGGGTAGTGTTAAGATATCCTAATGCCTCCATGGCACAGCTGGCGAAAATGAGTACAGAAGCATTTGAAGACTTTTACTTTGATGTATGCAACCTTGATTACGCTAAAATGGACAAAGCGATGGACGGCTTGGTTGAATTGATGAACAAAACGGACAAAGTACGTATAACGGGAGAAGGAACCGAACTCACTTTTTCCATAAAAGACATTCCAGCTGTAAAGTGTGCGGGCCGATTGAATATCCCGGATGGAGAAGTTTACACTGCTCCTGTAAAAGATTCCGTGAACGGTACCATTACTTATAACACCCCGTCTCCTTATCACGGCTTCACTTACGAAAACGTGAAACTGACTTTCGAAAACGGTAAGATTGTTTCAGCTGAGGCCAATGACACAGAAAGAATCAATAAGATATTTGATACTGACGAAGGTGCCCGTTTCATAGGCGAATTCGCTATCGGAGTTAACCCGTATATTCTTCATCCGATGCAAGATATTCTTTTCGATGAAAAAATTGACGGAAGCTTCCACTTCACACCTGGTGAGTGCTATGAGCAGGCCTATAATGGTAATCATTCCAACATTCACTGGGACATGGTGATGATCCAAAGACCTGAATACGGCGGAGGAGAAATCTACTTTGATGATGTGTTGATTCGCAAGGACGGCCGCTTCACTCTTCCTGAGCTTGAGCAGCTTAATCCTGAAAATTTGAAATAAGAACAAAGCTTATAGAATATTTTTAAGAAATAATGATTGAAGAAGAATAAAAACTAAGAGGCACTGCAAACAATATTGCAGTGCCTCTTAGTTTTTCATCAAAGCCTTGTAGAAGATTATTTCACTTATCCTCCACGTTAACCTCATATTCTTTATAACTGTCTGTGTTCTTCAATATAATTGACCACTCATTTTTATCTGCTTCGTAAGAAATGGTTACGGCAGTCAATATTTCATTTTCAAACTTATTTTGGGATAATGCTCTATTTAAGGCTTCAGCTTCGGAAAGCGCTGCACCTTCTGGAGAAGAGCTTGGTATTACTTCTAATTTCCCAACAGCCGCTTGACCTGGGTATGAAGTATCCATTCCGCCATCAAACGATATCTTCACTTGTTCTCCTACATTCACGTCATTAGGTGCTTCACTTGCCCATACAGCATCATAATATTCTTTTATTCCACCATTGTCACTGTAGTCTTTGGCTTGTGTACTAACAACTAAAATCTGTTGTCCTTCCTTATCCATTACAAATCCAGTTATCCCTGGTTCTTCGCCATCTTTATTACCATTTTCATTACTGCACGCAGCTAATATAAAAAGCGTAAATACTGTTGAACAAACTAATAGATTACGCATTATAGCCCCCTTGCTATATTTGACGTATTTTACTACTAATAGTTTCAATTATTATTTGCAGCTGAATTACCCTGCCCTTTACCAGATCGTCAACGGCAGCTTGATTACTTAGAACGATATTAGCTGGAAGTAAAACGGACACAACCACATAAACGAGAAAGTAGTCCAAAGTGATTGGCTACACAAACAGAATACCAACTTGCAACCTGCATGCCGGGCCCGCCCCGTGGAGTCGCTTGCCTGGAGGGGAAATCTATTACTTTTAAAACAGCCACAATCTTTGTGAAAAGAGGCTTGAGAAATAAGGGGAAAAATTCCGCTTATTTAAGAAATAGCACGAAAAATAACTAAAATAAGCGGAGAAATTCCGCTTATTTGCTTAAAAGATGTGAAAATGGTTCATTTCACTGTGCTTAAGCGGAAACATTCCGCTTATTTACCCCAAATCGAATCCTATTCCGGAGCTTAACCGGAAAAATTCCGCTTATTTGGTACTTTTTAATATATCCTTCGATTTATTGATGGTGCGTCTGTAAATCCCGAGTAAACTCAGGTAAGGTTTCATTTATTTCAAAATTATCCCTTTATCCCTTTAAAGCACGAAAAGGGACAGTCCCTTTTCGTGCTTTAAAGCGTCAAAGTCCGCAATAAAAAAGCTGCCAGCCCTTTTGACGGACTGACAGCTTGAAAAGGTTTCTATTCTACATGGTTTCTAAGCGTTTCTTCATAGGCTTCCTGGAATTTCTGAACATCCCCGGCACCCATGAAAATAAGTACAGCATCTTCATGGGCCATTAATGGCTTTGTATCTTGTTCGTCGATCATTTTTGCATTATCGATCTTGTCCCTGAGATCATCGATGGAAAGCTTTCCATGATTTTCGCGTGCGGAACCAAATATTTCACAAAGATAAACCTGATCAGCTTCAGATAAGCTGTCGGCAAATTCATTCAGGAATGTCTGTGTCCTGGTGAAGGTGTGAGGCTGGAAGACTGCTATGATCTCTCTGTCAGGATACTTTTGTCTGGCAGCTTCAATTGTCACCTTAATTTCAGTAGGGTGATGAGCATAGTCATCTATGAGAATCTGCTTGCCGATTTTCTTCTCAGAGAATCTTCTTTTTACGCCCTGAAATGACGTTAGTCTTTCTTGCACGATCTCTGTATCAAGGTCCTCATAATGGCAGAGGGCAATGACAGACAGCGCATTCAGAATGCTATGGTCACCATAACCCGTTATGGAGAAAGTAGCAAAAAATTCATTTCTGACAAACACATCGAAAGTTGTTCCGTCAGGGTTTTTATTAACATTTCTTGCTTGGAAATCATTTTCTTCCGCAAATCCGTAGAAGAGAACAGGAACCTTCGCTTGTATCTTCTGAAGATGTTCATCATCACCGCAGGCAATGATTCCTTTTTTGACTTGCAGCGCCATCTCCTGGAATGCCTGGAAGACGTCATCCACATTCGCGAAATAATCAGGATGGTCGAAATCAATATTGGTCATGATGGCATAGTCAGGATGGTACGACAAAAAGTGCCTTCTGTATTCGCATGCTTCGAACACAAAATACTCAGCATCCTTTTCCCCTTTGCCCGTTCCATCTCCGATTAGATAGGAAGTCGGCTTTGCCCCTCTGATGACATGCGCAAGAAGACCAGTAGTCGAGGTCTTCCCATGTGCCCCTGTAACGGCAACAGAAGTAAACTCCTGCATGAAATCTCCCAGGAAGCTGTGATATCTCGTCACTGGAAGGCCTTGTTCGACTGCTTCTTCTATTTCTTCATGTGTATCAGGGAAGGCATTCCCTGCGATAACCTTCATGTCTGGTCCGATATTTTCCTTTTGAAAAGGCAGGATCTTTATTTGAGAATCTTCAAGAGCCTTCTGTGTAAAAAAATACTTCTCTACATCCGAGCCCTGTACTTCATACTCCATATCGTGAAGCACCTGGGCAAGCGCGCTCATTCCAGATCCCTTAATTCCAACGAAATGGTATATTGTCATATTAGAACCTCCAACAATCATCTATCTGTAAGCAGTATATGACATTAATCCATTTTTGCCAGCAGGAGGATCTTGGCCAGCCCGCTGACAAAAATGGGATTGCTTAATGAACAACAACCCGCTTCAGTATCGACCGTATTATAATGAAAAGATTATATCATCTTTTTATGCCAGTGGCTATGAACGACAAGTATGACTTTACAGCGACAGTGCAATGAACCGGGCTGCATTTTCTTTCAAAAAGCTTCTCCAGACAATGTCTCTGTCCTTGCTGCTGTTCTCATAATAGTTCAATAGCCCTCTGAATATTTCTCCATCCTTTACCCTGAAAGCAGGCCCGATTAACATCCCTTTTGAAACTAAAGGAATTTTTCTAAAAAAAACCTTGTCCCCGGATTTCAGCTTACTTTCATGAGCAAAAGGAATCACAACTAATTCTTTGTGCTTATGTAGTATATTCTGTACAAATAATAAATTTTCATCGCAATTAATCTCCAGCACTTCCACCGGTTCCCATGCAGCAGTCAAAAATAGGGCACCCAGCATTCTGTCTGTTTCCGACATCCTGTCTGCTTTCACTTGTAAAAACTGATGAAAAACAGTCTTGTTCGCTGCTGTCTTATAATCGAAAAGCATCCATTGCCTGAATAAAGCATCCAAAGCAGAACCTGATACAGCATTTTCAAGAGAGACAGAGAATTTCTTGGAGAATATGTATTTAGCTCTAACTTTCTCCCGGATATTCGTCTCTCTTTCCAAATACAGCAGGCTTTGCTCATACAGTTCTTCTGTATGGCTCTGTGCCTGCTTCTGCTTCTTGTCTTTATAAGCTGCTAAGTTGATCAGCGATTCTATTTTCTTCACATTGAATCACACCTATTGCTATTCGACTTTCTCCAGTCGTTCGTTCCACCTGAATTTTCTTCCGGCTTTTGCCTGGGGCTTTCCATCAAGAATGACATTATCCCCAGTGAATCCGATATTGACTTTCAGAAGACTTCCCCCGACTCCATATACATCGACAGGTATCTCATTTTCTTCAAAAGAGCGAATTCGTTCTTCTGTGAACCCGCCTGAAACCACAATTTTCACATGGTTAAAGCCTTCTGCATCCAATTCATCCCGAAGAGCCAATATCAATTCCGCATTAACACCTCTAGGATCGAATGTTCCGAGCAAGTGCTGGTTTCTAACGAAGTATTTGTCAATCATCGTGCGCGAGGTATCAACCCTTACGCCTTTCAACTCAGAGCCGAAAGCCCTTGCCACTTTTAACGCGTCATCAATGACATCATTATTATAATCCACCAACGCAATCAATTCATCTTCTGGGAAAGTTTCCTTATAAGCCTGGGTCGCATCAACAATGTCACCATTGAATAGCTGAATAAGGGCATGCGGCATGGTTCCCATCCCCTGCTTGCCCCACCATTCATTCATGGCATGTGTGGCTTGAGCGGTAGATCCGCCGATAAAAGCTGCATAACCGTCGCCTGCCTGCTGGGTATAATGATCATCACGGTCTCCCATGAAAATGACCGGTTTTTGCTTACCTGACAGTGAAGCGGCCTTCATTAACTTATATACATTGGTAGCGACCGATGTTCTCCGTCCAAGGATTCCATCGATAATTCCTTCGAGATACCCGAAGTCCTGATAACGTCCTGTAATCGTCAAAACTGTCTCAAATGGTGAAATTTGGTCGCCATCCTTCAGTGAATGAATTTCCAGGTCTTCCGGATTATCAGCGAAAGTATGCAAAAGCGCAATGACTTCATCTGTGCCGCAAAGAACGGCATGTTCCTTTTGAAAGAACTGCATTGTAATTGTACTGTCTGATTTATATTTCCTGGCGATTTCTCGTGTTTTCAAAAAATAAACAGCTGAAAACCAGCCTTCCTTGACCCTATCATCGAACTTGAAAGTATCATTGGTCAATCTCTTCAGTTTGCCTTGAAGTTTCAATTGTACTTCTTTCATCCTAAAAGCTCCTTACTATCAACTGTACATATCTATGTGATTGTCATTGACTAAGTGATTAAAAGCTGTTTCACAAGCAGTCTTTTATAATGGCTCTTTTCGTAAACTTTGTTGCAATTGAATTTTAATTCAGGGAAATACCCTAGTTACCAAGAAAGAAAAGAGATACTCTTCCTGCTCAGAGAGAAAAACCTGGTATTCAAGGAATGTCCGGCAGCAACAATTTATGCGGAAACAGCCTTTTATTAAAACAGCGCTGCGAGCTAAAGAGGTGGTTGTTTTCCGCTTCAATCCCCCTCTCTTAAGAGGCATTAAATAATTGCTGCACCACTATTTTATACAAGAGAGGCAGCTGAAAATCGGGGTACCGTTATGATACCCGCCCTCTTTTAAAAGAACAAAACACAACTAGCAGTTTCTAAAAAAGTTAACGAAACAAAAAAGCGAAGAACGACTAAGTACATCCTTCACTTTTTTGCCTATTTGGATTGTTAGTATTCATTTTATTATGGTTTCCGTCTTTTAAGAATACCACTTCTTAGATTTTTGTACTAGTTTCTTGAAGTTCATCAAGCTCTCTAGAAGAAATTAACACATCTCGGGGTTTGCTTCCTTTTGCTTCCGATACAATGCCGTGGCTTTCCATCATATCGACCAGTCTCGCAGCACGATTGTATCCGACCCTGAAGTGCCGCTGAATGAGAGAAGTGGAGGCTCCCCCTTGATTCACTACAAACTCACAGGCTTCCAGGAACAATTCATCTTCCTGTTCATCCACCTGAGCTTTCTTCAGCAATTCATCCTGCTGGAACAAGTAATTTGGTTCCCCCTGCTCCCTGACATGATTCACGATTTCGTCAATCTCGTCATCCGAGACGAAAGTACCTTGAAGTCTTACCGGTTTCGAAGAGCCATTTTCAAGAAACAGCATATCGCCTTTTCCGAGCAGCTTCTCTGCCCCGCTTCCATCTATGATGGTTCTGGAGTCCACGCCTGAAGACACAGAGAATGCAATCCGTGTCGGTACATTCGCCTTAATCAAACCGGTGATAACATCCACCGACGGGCGCTGTGTCGCAATGATCAGATGAATTCCGCAGGCCCTGGCTTTTTGGGCGATACGGCAGATAGCCTCTTCCACATCCGCAGGAGACATCATCATCAAGTCTGCCAGTTCATCAATAACAATAACCAGGTACGGCAGCTTTTGACTTTTCTCTCCATTTCTTTCTGCTTTAAGATTATAGCGGGTTATATCTCTAACTCCGGTATGAGCAAATAATTCATACCTTCTTTCCATTTCCTCAACTGCCCATTTAAGAGCGGCCGTCGCTGCTTTAACATCTGTAATTACAGGACTGACCAGATGAGGCATGCGATTATATGGAGCCAGTTCAACCATTTTCGGATCGATCAGCAGAAGCTTTAAATCCTGTGGAGATGCTTTATACAAAAGACTGACCAGGATTGAATTGATACAGACACTTTTTCCTGATCCCGTTGCACCAGCAATCAGTCCATGAGGCATTTTGTTCAAGTCCGTGACAATTGGCTCTCCTGAAATATCAAGCCCCAATGCTGCAGTCAGAGGTGAAGAGCTGTCTTGAAATGGGCTGCTGGATATAATCTCACTGAGTGAAACGGGCCGGCTCTCTCGGTTCGGAACTTCTATCCCGATTGTATGTTTGCCGGGAATCGGCGCTTCAATCCTAATATCTCTAGCAGCCAGGCTTAATTTAATATCATCGGCAAGGTTCGTGATTTTGTTCACTTTCACACCCGGCTCAGGCTGAACTTCGAATCTTGTTACTGCCGGTCCTTCTGTGACATTTACTACACGGGCCCTAACATTAAAATTAGCCAGTGTATCATTCAGCAATTCCCTTTGTGCCTCTAGCCACTCACCACTCGATTCTTTCACAATTGGAGGTGACAGGAAATTCAATTGAGGAAATTCATAGCCTTCTTCCTCTAAAGGCTGACTTGCCAATTCCTCAAATTTCTTCAAAGAAGCGTCGTCTTCTTTTTCTTCTACGGCTTCAATCGGCTTTGATGGAGAGGGAGCGGGCTGTTTACTCATCTTCCTTTTATCCTGCTTCAGCATCAGTACATTGAAAGGCAGGTGTGATCGCTTAGAAGAATTTTCAGCTTTTGTTGGTTCACTGTTTGATCCCTCTATGAGAGGTGATGGTTCTGCTGTAGTTTCCTGCTCACTCTGAGAAGGAGCCTGTTCGTGGTTCGCTTCCAATGGAACATTCTCAACTGCAACAGCCGATTGCTCTGCAACTTCTCCTTCAGTAGAAGCTGAAACTGCTTCAGAAACCGGGACTGCTTGTTCCGCGTTTCCCTTCTCATAGGTGCCTTCTCCTTGATGAGTTTGCAAAGATTCTTCTTCTGCAACAGTTTCTTCACCTGAATGAGATTGCTCTTCAGTTTTTTCTTGAAGCTCTTCTCCTGCTCTAAAAGATGGACTTTCATTTATCGAACTCGTTTGTTCGGAATGTTCTTCTTGGGTTGAAACTTGAGTGGAAGATTCCTCTGTTTGGTTCCCTTCTTCCTTGACCGCTGTTTGAATATTCTCCGCCGAATTCACCGATGATTCTACTTCATCGTGTTCTTCAGGCAGAGCTTCTTCTCCGGTGAGTTTCGCCCGCATGTCTTTCAAACGCTTTTTCCGTTCCATCATTCTCTTGTCCTGTTTCAGCATCAATACATTGAAAGGCAGGTGCGACCGCTTGGAAGCTGGTGCAGGTGCTGATACTTCTTGCTCAACCACTGATTCCGCCGTTCCCTCTTGATGCTCTTCTTCAATATGTTCGTTCTGTAAAGACTCTTCCACAAGAACCGGGACTGCTTCAACAGGGGATTCAACTATTTCATTTAAAGGTTCTTCATCATCCTGCTTGACTATAACTGAATTCAAAGGCTTCTCAGTTTCCTCATGGTCATTTTCAAGAACCTGAACCTCATCCATTTCGATAACTGATTCAACCTCATGCTCAACTTCAGCTGAAGAATTTCCCTGGAATTTCTCAGTAACTTCACTTTCTTCTGTCAAAATTTCAGGAAAGCTGTCTGTATGTACCTGTTCAGATTTCGGTTCTTCTGAAAAATTCATCGGCTCTAATTCACCGGTTTGAACTTCTTTTTTCTCATGAATTTCCGAACCCTCATTCTCAAATAAATCAGACTTGAAATCTTCTAGACTCGCTTCCTCTGAATGCTGATTCTTTGGTTGAGGCTGATCTTCCTTCTTGTCTGTTTTTCCCCACAATCTCGGCTCTTGACTTTTTAGTTCAAATTGTATTGGATCCTTTTTTGCAGGTTTACTGAAACCATAAATAGGTGAAGGTATTTCCGTCGGACGAAAAGGTCGTTTGGACGCATCCCCAGTTGGTTTTTCTTTTTTTAGTCTGCCTTTTGCTGCATTGGCTTCTTCTTGAGATTGATTTTCCTTCCCTTTGGAAGGAGTGCGCCTTTGCCTTCTCTGTTGAGGTTGATTTTCCTCTACTTTGGAAGAATTGTCCCTTTGTCTTCTCTGTTGTGACCGATTTTCTCTTCCTTCTTTATCTGATCCTCTTTGATCAGGAATAATCGGGAATCTGAACTCTCCTTTAGGATATTGATAGGAGATTTTTGCTTCAAAGTCTTTATTTTTTTTATCTTTCTGTGCATTTATATTTCGCTCTTCTTGAAACGAAGATTCTTCTGAGTGTATAGGATCATCTTTTAATCTGCCAAAAACTTTTTTAAGCCAACTCAATTGTTATCACTCTCTCTACTGTAATCATCTCTTTATTGTAACAGTTAAAAGTAAAAATTCGAGTAAAATCACCAGAATGGGAGATTTTGTCCATACTTGGTTTCACAAGCCATAATCCTTTATGGCTAAGCTGCTCAGGATAGCCTGAACTTATTACTAATTTCACCTACAAAAAAATTGACTCAATTGGAATAAAAAATCCCTTCCGAGTCAATTTTTTGTTTTTAGCTAAATAAGCACTTTATTAAAAAGAAAATGGTTTTCCTACTTGAGCATCATCTTCCAGAACCAAAATGCCTTTTTCTTGAGGGGCATCCGGAAGATTTAATTCTTTCGCAGAACAAATCATGCCGGATGAAGCCACGCCTCTTAATTCGGCATCTTTGATAAGCATCCCGCCAGGCATTACGGCACCGACTTTCGCCACGACCACTTTCTGCCCGCTGTCGATATTCGGCGCACCGCAAACAATCTGCAGTGTTTCTTCGCCAACATCCACTTTACAAACACTCAGTTTGTCCGCATTCGGATGCTTTTCTTTTTCTTGCACAAATCCTACAACAAATTTAGGCGAGAAGTCTGCCTCTAGAACTTCATCAAAGCCATTTTTTTGAATAGCGTCATTTATTTCTTTTAGCTTGCCCTGGCTCATTTCCACTTGTCCCTTGCTGTCAAGCTTCATATAAGATGCAGCATTAAACAAATTGAATCCAAGAGTTTCACCCGATTGTTCATCAAAAACTCTTACGGCGTCACCCTTTTTGTCAAATGATTTCTCGCCTTCGAAGCCAGAAACCATTGAAATGATCAATGTATCTCCAATGCCTTCCAAATTATAAAATACGTTCATGATTATTTCTCCCTTCCAGATTTACGGTCTTGAGCCAATATAAAAATCGGTTCCAATTCGTTATCTTCATAAAGAAAAGATAAGGAAGTAATCGGAACTTTTCCGTTGGTAAAAAAGCTCATTGTCAATTCAGCAAGAATATCATACCCTGTTTCATTTCTGATGTCACCAATAATCAGGACATCCTGATGAGGAACGGAGATCGTCATCTCACCTTCTGTCTTTCCTTTCATATCTTTAAGAAAAGAAGCATTCAAAATTCTGCTCGCGTCATATCCATCGTTAGTGTTCAAGAAATGAAACACGTTGCCGGCAAGAGTATCCTGCTTTAACTTGACTGGAAGAGAGCGAAGGTTAAAACGCGCGGCCTCCTTAACTTTCTCCGCTGTCCACTTCTCTGTCTGCAGCAATTTTTCATCAATCATCCGGTATGTAGTGCCAAGATCCACAGCGTAATAAATCCGCGTTTCCGCAGTATGATCTTCAGTTACAAAAGATACCTCATCGTGCGTCTTGGTCGGAAAAGATGTTGAGCGGATCACGGGAAAGATCATTCTCTCCTTATCCGTCAATGTGTGCTCATACCCCATCACATCCAGGGCTTCCTCTACATAATAGACGACTTCATCGACTGCTTTCTCTTCTGACACTTCCCACTTAGCCACAATGGGTGCCAGCGTGACGCTGATTCCTTTTTCTGTATTAATATTCTCTATACGCAGAACTTCTTTTTCTCTGTCAAAAAGAAACCTGCGGTCAGGAGAAGAAAGCCTTTCTTCAAGCTTCTTCCTCATTTTCTTTGCATCCATTTATTTGTCCTCCTCTTCGCCAGGAGCTTAGTTTAATCGTTCTTATTGTACAATAAACGGCCTGTTATACAAAATGATAGGGGATATTATGGCTGGCTTTATTAAATATGGGGGAGTAAGTTACTGCCCGAAAAGAGTCCAACGCCCTTGAAGCATAGGCGGAATCTCTCGACAAATTTCTGGGCGTGACTGTCACTCATGCTTTACATCAAAAAAACAGAGGGGCACTGAGATGCTCCTCTGTTCAATAATGTTATAGTCCTCTAATGAACTCTTCGATTTGTTCTTTGGTTTTTCTGTCTTTGCTTACGAATCTTCCTAGTTCTTTGCCGTTTTGGAAGGCAAGGAAACTTGGGATTCCGAAGACTCCAAGGTCGGCACACAGGTCAATAAATTTATCTCGGTCGACGTAAACGAACGTGTAATCTGGGTTGTTTTCTTGAATTTCTGGCAGAACCGGGTCGATTACCCGGCAGTCAGGGCACCAGTCTGCAGAGAACATAAAGATGTGCTTTCCTTCATTTTTCATATCATTAAATTCTTCCATACTTAATAGTTTTTGCATATTATTTTTTCCCTCCTGTACTGATATAAAGCTGATCCGATTTAATCCAGCCAATTTTTCTCATATAAAGAGATATTACCAGCGTAAGTATGGCTGGTCCAACGATATGCAACACCAATATCTGCATCCACACCTGGCCGGAAAAGCCCATCGTTTGGAGCGTCATAATCTGTCCAACAAAACCGCTCGTTCCCATTCCTGCGCCTGCTGCATTATTTTCCATAATCCATATCGTTGTCCCGATTGGAGCAAGAATCATCCCAGCTAACGTAGGTGGAATAAGAATGCGGGGATTTCGAACAATGTTCGGCACCTGCAGCATGGACGTACCAATTCCTTGTGCCAGCAGTCCTCCGAATTTATTTTCGCGATAGCTCATTACAGCAAATCCGACCATCTGGGCACTGCACCCTATAGTCGCTGCTCCTGCCGCCACACCGCTAAGGTCAAGCATGAGGGCGATTGCTGCCGATGAAATGGGAGCTGTCAAAGCTAATCCCATCAAAGCTGCTACAAGAACCCCCATGATAATTGGTCTCTGCTCTGTTCCCCATTCAATCCAGCTGCCGAAGAGAACCAGAAACTCCCCAATCCAAGGCCCTATCAAAGCTGCTGCCGTATAACCAGCGAAAATAGTAACAAGAGGCGTCACGATAATGTCCACCTTAGTTGTTTTGCTGACCAACTTTCCGATTTCAGTAGACAGTACTGCCGCAACATAGGCACCAGCAGGACCTCCAAGTGCCGCACCAGCAGCTCCGGTAACGACTGCTGCAAAGAGAACGAGCGGAGGAGCACCCAGTCCGTAGGCAATTGCGGCACCTATAGCAGGACCCATCAAGCTGATGGCCAGATCTCCCATTTCGATAAGAAAATTGAATTCAAACTGCTGTCCAATTGTTTTTATAATAAGTCCTATGATCAAAGATGAAAACAAACCGAGTGCCATAAAGGACAAGGCATCGATAAAGTATACCTTTGCTGAAGGCTTGACTCCCTGCTTCTCTAAAAATTCTTTCATGTTGGCCTCCTTTTACCTGTTATCTAACAGAATCATTTACTAGTGTAAAGACACATGTCATAAATGTCCACTGATTTTTTCTGTTGCACTTTGTCTCTCCCTTAAATCACATATGTTTAAGTTTCACCTAACCTTTACTTTTCATGAGTTGCTTCAGACTTCTCAATCTGTCTCCCCGCCATGCAAAAAATACGCAAAATAAATACGCTTGATGAAACTAACCAAGCGCAAAGATTATATGTTTCATTTATTTTTTACAGAAGAAACCACTTCCATCATAAATTCACTGTCGGTAACCAAGTCATCTTTAACAGATTGTGTCGTCATTTTGATTCCGCCAATTCCAGTAGTCAATTCAAATTGTTCTTCTTCCACTTCGCGAATCAAAAAATAACCGAACCTTTCGTCATCCGAGAAGGTTTCCTGTTTCACTATATCGGTGCCATCCTGAACAGACAGCTCGTAAAGCTGCTCACTGTCAGTAGGCACATTTTGATTATAAAATAAAATATATGTGTGATTTCCATTCTCTATAATAACGTTATTTGCGTTTTTCTCCTTGATTGTCGATCCAGAAGGGAGGTGAAAATGAAAATTTTCTGTTTCCTCCTGTGTCTCTTTTACAGGACTTTCAAAGGTTTCTTTTACAGATTCCACTGCTTCTTCCTGAGTTTCCTCCAGTGTTGCATTGCTGCAGCCTGCCGTCAGTATAAGAATAAGAATAACAGAAAACTTGAATATGTATGATTTTGACATCCTCATCACTCCTTATCTAGCAATCGCTCTTTTCTATCATACCCCTCTAAAAGGCCTATTGACAACCCTATTTTCAGCAGGTTGTTTTCGCTTTCAGGAATCCCCTGGGTACTAGATATTTTTTCTCTGAATAGGAAGAATAATAACGATATTTTTAAAAATGCCCTTCACTAGCAACAAAGTTTATTAACGGTGTCCATCATTAAGATTCCCCATCTTCCCGAGATTCATGAGAGCCTTTCCATTCGTTTCCCTTTTTCATTCGTGATAAGATAAATAAAACAGTTTTTTAGGAGGTTTTTTTAATGAAATTAACAGTCTATTTAGCAGGTGAAATCCACAGTGATTGGAGAAGCGAGATCAAAGAAAAGGCAAAAGCATTGCAGCTTCCTCTTTCATTTGTCGGTCCAATGGAAAACCATGAACGCTCGGATAATATCGGCGAAGAAATTCTCGGTGAACAGCACAATGCTGTATTCAAAGATGAGGCCGCCTCTGACTTCAACAATCTGCGCACAGAAATATTAATGTCTAAAGCCGACCTGGTGATTGCCCTATTTGGTGAAAAATATAAACAATGGAACACAGCCATGGACGCCAGTGCCGCCATCGCTAAAGGCACGCCGCTGATTCTTATTCGTCCTCAAGAGCTGCATCATCCGCTTAAGGAACTTTCCAACAAAGCCAACGTGACGGTGGAAACGGTCAATCAGGCCATCAAAGCTCTTTCTTACATTTTTGAAACAGAGTAGATAAGGATGAGTAATCTCATAACCATCAGTTAGATTATTTCTTGTTCATTCTAAAAGGGAGCACAGCCTGCTTCCTTTTTGTCTGTTTTCATATGTAGTGTGCTTCGCAGCTGGGGCGAGGGACATCATCTCCGAAAAATCTTCAGCTGATGTACCTCGCTTCCCATCCGAGGGACATCATCTCCGAAAAATCTGGAGTTCATGTACCTCGCTCCTCATCCGAGGTACATCATCTCCGGAAAATCTTCAGTTGATGTACCGCGCTCTCCTTCCGAGGGACATCATCTCCGAAAAATCTGGAGTTCATGTACCTCGCTCCTCATCCGAGGTACATCATCTCCGGAAAATCTTCAGTTGATGTACCGCGTTTCCCTTTCGAGGGACATCATCTCCAAAAAATCTCGTGTTCATGTACCGCGCTCTCCTTCCGAGGGACATCATCTCCGGAAAATCTTAAGATGATGTACCGCGTTTCCCTTTCGAGGGACATCATCTCCAAAAAATCTCGTGTTCATGTACCTCGCTTCCCAACCAAGGGACATCATCTCCGAAAAATCTGGAGTTCATGTACCTCGCTCCTCATCCGAGGTACATCATCTCCGGAAAATCTTCAGTTGATGTACCGCGCTCTCCAACCGAGGGACACTAAATTGGAATAACGCCAGGATACTGTCTCTCGATTCGCTTCCGAAGGACACTAAATTGGAATAACGCCAGGATACTGTCTCTCGACCCGCTTTCGAGAGACACTAAAACGGAATTTCGCCAGGATACTGTCTCTCGACCCGCTTCCGAGGGACACTAAAACGGAAATTCGCCAGGATACTGGCACTCAATCCCCTTCCGAGAGACACTAAAACGGCATAATGCCAGGATACTGGCACTCGACCAGCTTCCGAGGGACACTAAAACGAAAATTCGCCAGGATACTGGCACTCAATCCCCTTCCGAGAGACACCAAAACGGAATAATACCAAGATACTGTCACTCGTTCGGCATCCGAGAACATCAACGCGAGAAAACTATTAAATCATGTATCTCGCACGCTCCCAAAACCCGCAGCCCATCACTTACCCGCGCTGAAGACCCGCTCTCCTAAACTCCCATTGCCCAATCAGCAGCTTAACCGTGTGCTTAAACATTTCATCTCTGTTCACGGCTCCCTTTGTGAAGATGCCCATCGCTCCTTCATGATGGCGGATTCCCTCGCTTTGACAGTAATCATCCATGACCGGTCCCAGTTCTTCACCATTCCTTACTCTCTTGGCGATAGTTTCAGGAAGAAGAATTCTAGCCCCGCCAGCGATAATAGGGGTTTCTCCTCTTTCAGCCAGTGCTCCCCAGTTACACAAAAACAAACCATACTGTGTTTCAACCACCCCTCCCTCCAGTCCAATTCCAATGCTTCCCTCCGACATTTCAAGCACTTCCGAAGCACGGTTGACAGCTCCCTGAATCGTTTCTTTATCCGAGAAAGGCTGTTCACTGACGCCAGATTTTGTTTTAAAACTCTCAAAATCCAGCTCCTCATTACATAATAATTCTGCAAATCCGTTTTGAACGGCTTCCACCTTTGCTTTGTTTTTTGTTCCAATGGCTATAATCATCATGTTTTCCTCCTCTTAACTTAAGCCAGCTTGTATTAGAAAAGTTATATTTTAGGTATCGCAAAAATATTAGCTCATACCACTAAGATACTCAATGATAGATAGTGCAGGGGTAACCATCAAAAAGCTTTTCGTGCATATTGCAAAAGAACCTTACAAATAAAGGACAAAAAAGTAGGCGCCTGATCAGCCCCGACAGACAAATGCTCCGAAGAGAAAAATAAAGGCGGTCTTTCCTTTTAATCTCTTCTGAGCAGTTGACCCCGAGCGGCTGGGAGCTGAAGCTGGACGTGGATAACTTAGTGAAAGTTTTTCACAAGGATGAATTTTATCAATTCCTTAATAACAAAAAGAAAGAGAGGTTAGCCCTCTCTCCCGGTATAACGTGTTATGAATTTTGGCGAATGCTTTCAATTGTAGAGCGGTCGCATTCTTTTACAAGCTTCGTGATCAATTCCTTGGCAGCAGCATAATCATCTACGTGAATCATAGAAGCGGCTGTGTGGATGTAGCGTGAACAGATTCCAATGACAGCACTAGGAACGCCTTCGTTTGAAATGTGGACGCGTCCAGCATCTGTGCCTCCTTGAGAAACAAAGTACTGATATGGAATGTCATTTGATTCAGCTGTATCAAGAATGAACTCTCTCATACCTCTGTGAGTGACCATGGAACGGTCGAGGATACGAAGAAGTGCACCTTTCCCAA
This sequence comes from Bacillota bacterium, assembly GCA_051750065.1. Taxonomy (GTDB): domain Bacteria; phylum Bacillota; class Bacilli; order Bacillales; family Bacillaceae_B; genus Rossellomorea. The sequence goes on along the minus strand of JBNJJI010000002.1, from coordinate 22,942 downwards.
GATGGCCAAATTCGTTCTTGCTTCCTGACATGTCATTCGCCGGACTTGCATCAAGAGCAAAGAAGATATCCGGATTGATCATGTTGGCAGCTGTTTGGGCACCGCGAAGGCCTACTTCTTCTTGGACAGTGGCACCAGAGTATAAAGTATTCGGAAGATCTACGCCTTTCAGCTCTTTAAGAAGTTCCACTGAAAGTCCGCAGCCATAACGGTTATCCCATGCTTTCGCAAGAACTTTCTTCTCATTTGCCATTGGCGTGAACGGACAGATTGGGATAATCTGCTGACCAGGCTTAATTCCAATTTTCTTTGCATCTTCTTTATCATCTGCACCGATATCAATCAGCATGTTTTTAATAGCCATCGGCTTGCTTCGCTGAGATTCATCCAGCAGGTGAGGAGGTATCGAACCGATCACACCTGTTACCGGACCGTTGTCTGTAATAACTTGGACACGCTGGGCCAACAGTACTTGGCTCCACCATCCTCCAAGAGTCTGGAAGCGGATCATTCCGTTTTCCGTCACAGAAGTAACCATGAATCCTACTTCATCCATATGTCCTGCTACCATTACTCTTGGACCATTTTCCTGTCCTTTTCTGACTCCGAAGATTCCGCCTAGACCGTCCTGGATGATTTCATCAGAGTATTTTGTCAGTTCTTCTCTCATAAATTTACGTACAGCATGTTCGTTGCCGGGCGCACCAGGCAGTTCAGTCAGCGTACGAAATAATTCCATTGTTTCTTGATTCATAATTGCTAAACCCCTTTATGTATGTAATAGTAGTCTCCATTTCTATTTTACAGAACTTTCAAGCGACTTTCCACAAATCTTACTTAAAACAAAAGTGAACTGTTCCTTTAGGATGTACCTTTCTGGAAAGTTTAGTATAATGGTATCAGAAATATGGTGCTAGGGGGGAAAGTAATGAATTGGAAATCGTTTTTATTCGGTGCAGGAGTGGGAATCGCTGGAGGATACTTACTAAAAGAAACACTGGATACACAAACATCTTATTCTCCAGAAAAAGTCCTGCAATCCATCAAAACTTCATTTAAAAAAGAAGGTCCTATTGACGGATCTTGGATAGGCATGGTGCCGGAAAGCTATGAAGTGTATCCTGTCAAAACCAAAGTATACCGTGGCGGAATTTCACGTCACCAAGATGGAGCACTGCAGCAATTTGAATTTGTGGCCGACTCGAAAACCGGGACAGTACTAAACATCCAGCAGCTTAATTGATAATATGAAAAGCAAGCGCCCTGTTCAGCCTCGACAGGCAAATGTTCCAAAGGGTACGTACCCTCGGGCACTGAAGCTGGACATGGATAACATAGTTAAAAGATTTGTACAGAGATAGACTGATGGTTTTAAAAAACTGAAAGGCCCAAATGAGCCTTTCAGTTTTTTTATCTATTTCTTTCTGTCTATAGAGTTTTCAATTTCTCCCTGTGAATTCCATTTCAACGCACGGTAAACCGCATCATGATAAAATAAGAACCAATATCCTTCATCCACTGCTTTTTGAATCCATTTTTCTTTTGCAGAAATGGACGTCATTGGATAATCATCATAAGCCAGGACCCACAATGGGTTTCTGTGTGCATGTGTCGGCATCAGATCGGCCATATGAATGAGCTTGTTCTCTCCCCGTTCTATGACTATGATGGAGTGGCCATCACTGTGCCCGCCAGTATGAATCATTTTGACGCCATTCAGCACTTCCATTTCCTCTGTGAAAGTTTTCACCTGATGGGCAATACTTTCCCAGTTTTCTTTCCAATATGTATTCTTAGAGCGGATATTCGGATTCCGCATTTCATCCCATTCTGTTTGGGACGTGTAGATGACGGCGTTTGGGAATACCGATACAAGTTCATCACCCTCGTATTTGGTCAGCCCGCACGCATGGTCAAAATGCATATGTGTCATCAAAATGATGTCAATATCCGCTGGGGTGAGTTCCAACGATTTCAGCGACTCCTCTATAGATGATTCTTCAGTCACTCCATAATTCCGTTTTTGTTTATCTGAAAGTTTTCCTTTGCCAATCCCGGACTCAATCAGAATATTCTTACCATCCAACTTAAATAAAATCGGATCTGTTCTCAACTCAATTTGGTTCTGTTCATTAACATCATATTTCCTGGACCATAATGGCTTAGGCACAACACCAAACATAGCGCCTCCATCCATCCTGGTTACCCCGCCATCAAGCCATCTGAAATTAAGGTCTTTCAGCTCTAATTCTTCCACATCTCTTCTCCCCTTTCTTCATCTTCATATTATCAGAAAATTCCCTTGAACTAAACTTCAACCACTTATACTTCACCGCGTTAAAGCACGAAGAGGGACAGTCCCTCTTCGTGCTTTAACGCGGTGAAGGGACACAATCCATCCATCCCCTACCGCCTCATTAATTAAAAGACAGCCCACCTTGTGAGCTGTCTGGTGAATCGTTATTTTTTTGGATACTTCACTTCACAACGGTAAATTCTTTGACCGAGCGACGAGAACTTTTCTTCGTATTCTGTCATGATGTTGCCTTCATAATCACTTTTGTGAAGATCAAGGCTGAGGTAATTCAACAGAAGTCCATACTCTGAGAAGCTCTTCAGAGAATACTCAAACAACCCTTGGTTATCTGTTTTAAAATGAATTTCGCCTTCCTCTATCAAGAGTTCTTCATATAATTTTAAGAAATCCTTAAATGTCAGGCGTCTCTTTTCATGGCGGTTTTTCGGCCATGGATCAGAAAAGTTGAGGTAGACTCTGTCTACATCATTTTTTTCAAAATACTCTTTCAGATTTCTTGCATCAACGTTCATTAATTTAACATTCGGTATATCTGCCTCAATAATTCGGTCCAGTGCAGTGACAATGATACTTTCGTATAATTCTATTCCAATATAGTTAATGTCAGGATTAGCTTTCGCCATTTCCGTCACAAATTGTCCTTTACCGGTTCCTACTTCAATATGAAGAGGATTATTATTTCCGAATACCTCATTCCACTTACCCTTTTGTTCTTCAGGCTGTGCAATAACATATTGAGGATATTCATTAAGCTTCTCACTTGCCCACGGTTTATTTCTGTAACGCATATAGACACCTCTTTTTTTCTTGAGCTCTTTTCCGAAAGTAATGCTCTTAGCGAACAAGACTTTTTAAAAGGCCCTTTTCGTAAACTTTGTTGCTATTTAATAAAAATTCCGAAAACAACGTCCTAACTCATCGGAAATATCCTGGTTAGTAAGAAGAAAAGATCTTCTCTTTCTGTTCAGAGAGAGAAAACCCAGTATCCAGGGGAAAAATCCGGCCCTTGGGATTTTCAGAAAGCAGCAATTTATACGAAAACAGCCTTTTTAAAAGAGTGGAAATATAATTTCTCATCGACAAAACAATACCATGACATCCCTTTCTCTGCAAGCTATGTCGGATTACATCAGTATATGAGAAGTGAAATAGTAATATGAAGTATCAATGAGGATATCCAAGTATTTATATAAACCAACATCATGTAAGCGTATACATAAATGTTTATCCCTGACAGGAGTGGTTTACGCTTATCTACGCCGATTTGGATAAGAGTGGCCATCTGTTAAGGTTATTATTGTAGATTATTTGCACGGTCTTGAAAAAACTAAAGGGGATGAATGTTGATGAGTAAATTAATGAATATGGTTGCTGAAGTGTCTGTTCTGGCAGGAATGGCTGTTATGTTTGTAGGTTACAGTTTGATGGTGTATCCTTTCGAAAAACTGACTCAGCGCTCTTTTTCTATATAAAACATCTAAAGCCGCCACATTATGTGGCGGCTTTTATATTTACCCTGAATCTTCAACCTTAAAACAAGCCTGCGATTTTTACTCCTTTTGCCCGACTCTGCTCATCAAATCATAAGGACATATTCATTACCTTTCTAGAGTGAAAGTCATCTCCATATAATTATGTTTTGCTTTCGAAAAAATCTCAGCCTGTATTTACCACGCGAGTACTCAGTTTTTCCCTTCCAATAGAGAAAACAGCTCTTTCCTTTTTTCCTTCATAATTGCCGGTGAACTATGGCGATTCTTTTTGAAATTCATGATAAAGAGCAACAAAGTTCAAAAAAGCACCTAAAGAAACCTATCGACCTTTTCCATCTCTCCGCCCGCTTCATGCATAAACAAAAAAAAGAATCCACAAACTACATGTGAATTCTTTTTATATTAGAATCGGAAAGGGTGTTATTATGCCACTTGGACATCAAAATCAAATGGACTTATTAAAAGATATATTAATGAATCACTCTGATGATTGCTGCGGATCGGTAGCAGAGTGTGAACAGCTGGAGCGTCTGGTAAAGTCGCTGATGATCAATACCAACATCGGAGAAGATATCAGACCGATACTGCAGGAAGTTTACAATTACAGCCAGAATGGTATCAATTCATCCAATCTTGATCTGCACATCACTTCCCAAAAACAGAACCTTTCTCAATGGGTTCATGATATGGAGACTTTATCTTAAAGGCTAGACAATGGTGTGGAGATATTCCAGCCAGTGGTTCATTTCATGAAATCTTGCTTTTCCTTTATGCCATTGAATGGACAAAAGGGTTTGGGAAACCACATACCATTTCATTCTAAGCTCAAGATTTTCAGTTAAAGGCATACCATACTGTGAAAGCCACGTTTCCCAGTCCTTCTCAGGAATATACCAATAAAGGAGAAGGCCGATATCAATAGCCGGATCGGCAATCATCGCTCCGTCCCAGTCAATCAGATACAACTGGTTGTTATCAGAAAGCAGCCAGTTGTTATGGTTAACATCACCATGGCAGACAACATATTCGTCATGAGAGATTTTGGGCAGATCTGTTTGAAGAAACTGCAAAGCTTCTCTAACCTTAGGATGTGAAAGCAACTCAAAATCAAGCCCTGCCTCCAGTTCCGCCAGCATATGCTCCGGCTGGAAACGCTCTTTCCCCAGTCTTTCCAGCATCGTCAACAAAGGTCTGGAAGAATGGATTTTCTTTAAGAGCTTGGCCGCCCTCTCCTCTTCCATTTCTACAGGATCCAGTTCTCTCCCGTTCAGCCAATGCTGTGCTGTAATAACATCGCCACTCTCTATTCTTTTAGTCCAAACAAGTTTTGGGACGATCCCTTCCGCTGAAAGAACAGCCAAAAAAGGAGAAGAGTTTCTTTTCAGAAAAAGCCTTTGCTCCTGATAACGAGCGAAAAATGCTTCTCCGGTTGCTCCTCCCGCTGGTATAATTTCCCAATCTTGATCAAATAAGTGTTCCAATAACATTCACCTTCTATTGGTTCGCTTTATTTATATTAATATAATTTTAAAGTCGATTTTCTGTTTTGCTTAATGTTAAGAAGTAATCAATTCCTACGAGCCGTAAAAGCCTCGTAAAATATTTTGGCTGTTGTTAGAGACACTTTATTTACCTTCCTCTTCAGCCTTCATCGGCCATAGGAAGAGTTAAAAATACTATAAAAAATAAAAAAGACAGCTATTGGGCAAAAAGTTCAATAGCCATCTTTCTCAATATTATCGTCTCTTGCCCCTTTTCGTCAAGTCCTATTGAAAGAGGCAAGAGTAGAGCGAATCCAAATTATATAATATACCTTCTGCATCAGCGCATTCAATTCTTGAAGATTCGAGCTGTTAAAAACACCTTCAATTTCTGCATTGTATAAATTGTCGCTCCTGGAAGACCCACTCTCACTAAAGAGATCTACCGGCAGCAAACATAACATTTTACAGGTTCTGCAGTCAGCACGTCATTTTGAAGTATTTTCAGCGTTTCAAGCCCCGCACGCTCTCCGTCCGCTATGAGTTTCCAAGGTACGTCGCCTGAAGGCAGGGAAACTTCCCTTTCACCCTCACCTGCGGTAAATAGGAGATAGAGTTCATTCCAAGGGCCATATGCCTTTATATTCCTTAAATGCAGTTTGACCATCCCAGGTACACTATGATCAGTTTCTATGTGCTTCCGGATTAATTGAGGAGTGCTGAACCGTAAAGCTCCGTGCGCTTTGCGGATGGCAATTAAACCTTTAATATACTCAACTTCATCCTTATATAACACTCGTCTTTGCCAATCGAGCTGATTGATTGCATCTGGAGATTTGTAACTGTTTTCGACACCCTCCTTGGTTCGGAAAAATTCCTGTCCTGCATGCAGGAACACGACTCCCTGGGAAAGCAGCACCATCGAGGTCGCGAGTTTATGTCTATTTTGTCTCTCTGCTTCATCAGGGCAGCAAGCTGAAATCTTATCCCATAACGTATGATTATCATGTGATTCAACATAGTTCACAGTTTGGGCCGGATGTACAACCAGTCCGGTTTCTTCTGTTAATCCAATACTGCCTGTAAGTACTTCGGCGGCTTTTTTTTCAAGTCCGCTATGTCCCAGTGCAAAGCCCCTGTCATACAAGTTAAAGGTACTTCCTTTGATACCGTCACGGAAGGAGTCGTTAAACTGGCTGATTCCTGGCATTTTTCCTGCATTGCGAATGTTAGCTTTCATATTTTGAGGCAGCGGTGTATTCAAGTCCCAGCCCTCCCCGATGATCAGGACATTGGGCAGGATTTTCTCTGCTTCTTCTTGAACAAGATTCATGGTTTCCACATCAAGAATGCCCATTAAATCAAAGCGGAGTCCGTCCACCTTGAATTCTTTCAGCCAGTAACGCACGGAATCCACAATGAACTTTCTAACCATTTTTCTTTCCGAGGCCATGTCATTTCCTACCCCGGTGCCATTGGAAGGCATGCCATTTTCATCATAGCGGAAATAATAGCCGGGAACTATTTTTTCAAAAGAAGATTCTTCTTTGATATAAACATGATTGTACACAACATCCAGGAGGACTCTGATTCCTCTGCTGTGAAGAGAGTGGATTACCTCTTTGAGCTCATTTATTCTGGAATAGGGATCTTCTGGACGGGTCGAGTAACTTCCTTCAGGAGCATTAAAATTTAAAGGATTGTAGCCCCAGTTATATCTTTCATCGTCCCTGAGATCTGAAACACCTTCAAAGTCATTTACGGGAAGAAGTTCTACATGAGTTATTCCGAGCTCATTCAAATAATCAATCCCGGTACTGAGGCCGGTAGAGGTTTTCGTTCCAGTTTCCGTAAACGCCCGGTATCTCCCCTTGTGTTTCATGCCGCTTTCTCCGTGCATTGAGAAATCCCTGATATGAAGTTCATAGATAATGCTGTCTGTCTTGGATTCCAGGGGAGGAAGCGACTCAATTGCCGGAGTGGTTTTTCCCAAATCGACTATAGCGCCCCATTCACTATGAAGGGATAAAGATTTCGCATAAGGATCCACCGCTTCCTGCCAATGCAAGTTAATGCAGGTCAGGTACGTGTAAAAACACCCCTCAGCTTTTTCATCAAGTGAAAAGGTCCAAACCCCTTTCTCCCCTCTTGTCATATCATATTGCTTGATTGAACTCATATTGGAATCGGTGATTTTCACTACAACCTTCGTTGCAGTCGGCGACCATACTTTAAAAGTGGTCCTCTCTTCGTCAAAGCTCACACCTAAGTCATTTCCTTCATAGAAAAACTTTTCATCGAACTCCTTCGTTCTGATCAATGCTCCAATTTGCAGATCCGTTTCATTTCCATGTTGATCTTCAATATAATACGTCCTGTCCAGCTGGGGTTCAAAATCAACGGAACATATATATTTATTCTGTTCTTGCAATGTATGTCTCGTTCTAATGGAAAGAGGCATCTTTTCCTTGTTCTCCTCTTTTATATAAAAGGCAGAAGACTGCCCCTCATAGTATGAGTGGGGAAGCAGGATTGTTACCGTTTTCATTTCATCTAAATAAGCAAAGAAACTTCTTTGAATGATCAGCAAATCTTCACACCTCCTCTATTGAACTTCGCTATTCATATCGGCTGTTCTCCAGTTATGATGCTGTACTTCGATATGCAGCTTTTTATTTTCCTCAATGAGCCCGATATAATCACCGTCAGCTTGAACAGGTACCGAATTCGGTGAAGTAATGAGGACTTCTTTCACTCTAAAGGTTTCTACCTCTTTAAACGAAGTATGCTTGCCCCAGAATACAGAAAGAAAGACCACAAGCAGCTTTACCCTGGATAGATTGTGGACAACCGTTAGATCCAGGAGGCCGTCAGCAGAATCCGCCTTTGGAGAAATTCTCATGCCTCCGCCGAAAAATTGCTGATTTGAAACCGTGATAAACCATGTATGGTGGAAGTTTTTCTTTTCCCCATCAATCTCTGCTTCAAGATACAGAGGTTTGAACTTCATAGCTTCTGAAAGGACTAGAACAGCATATATAAGTTTGCCAGCAGAAAACCTGTTTAACCATTTTTTCACCGGAGAATGCTGTGCCCTCTGGGTTATTTTAGCGTCGAACCCGGCACCCATAGTATTCACAAAATACCCATGAAGATTTCCATTTACTACATAGTATCCCGTGTCGTGAAACTTTTCCGGAATCTGATTTTTTTGAAGCAGCTTAATGACTTTTGCTCCATCTTCTGCTTTTGCCGGCCAGAAGTATCCTTTCGCAAAATCATTGCCACTTCCAGCAGGGAAGTGACCGACTGTCACATTCTTATAAGTAATGCATTGATTAATCAGGGCACTGATGGTACCGTCACCGCCTACCCCGACAATAAAAAGCTTTTCTTCCGGGGCAGCATTGACAGCACTCGAAATGGCCTCCTTCATCTCGTCAATCGTTGCAGTAAAATAAATATCTTCTTTATGAACGCTCAACTGTTTCTGAAGTCTTTCCCAAACAGAAATTGAATAGTTGTTTTTGGCATTGATATTGATAATATATATAGTCCTCATAAATCATCGTTTTCTTCTCGTGCAGGATGCACATTGTCTGATTGCCATCCCTGCCTTTTGAAAGACGTGCTTTGACAGAAATCCAGAAGTCCTTTTGCCAGTTTCAGCTGGACATTTTTTATAGGTGAATGAGAAGATCTCATTTTTTCAAACCAGCCTTCATGTGCTCTCTTATCAATGATATGAAGGTTATGAGGGGCCAATCCATAATCAATATACCCATTTCGGCTGATAATGCCTTTCTTAATAGGAAGGTCTATCTCCAGATGTTTCATGAGAGTGGAAATCACCGATTCCATCCGATTGAGAGAAATCACCGGATTAAGAACCTTCGAATCCTTCTCTCCAGACTTCTTCAACCAGAAACGTTCCTGAGATCCTATATAAGCCGCGTCGTCTTCGTCCTCCATAAAAGTCAAACACCAGATTCCGGTGGGAGTCAGTAAAAGAATGTCCATTTCCATTGGTGCATTCTTGAACTTGAAAATTGGAAAATACATCAGAAAAATATTATCCGGAAACCTTTTAAGGAAGTACATAAGGCGTTCATCGGACATATAACTTTTATCCACATAAGATTTTTCCGTAATGGTTGAGCTCGCCCACCTTAACTGAAAATGAAACAGCTGATCAAGGAATTTATGCTTCAGTTCTTCTTCTGTTGAAGGAAGCTCCGTAATGCTCAAATCCATTTCCGGATCTTCTTCTGAAGAATACCGCTGGATTTCAAGTTCCTGCCATTCGGCTTCCTCTTCTTTCTCCCGCCTTTTGAACAGGCCTCCAAACCTGGAAACCAAACTTGTTTTCTCAAGAATTTCTTCTACCTCTTCAGGCTCCTGCTGAAAAAGCAATTCTCCTTGATCCCAGCTTTCCTTCCATTTTGTCCACTGCTGTTTTTTTAATCGAACAAATTGGGAAGGATAACGATACGGATCCAATTCATACCGTGAAATATAATCTTGAAGCTTAATTAGTTGCGCCATAAGTTTTTCCCCTCTTGCATTATATGTTTGTATTTCCCTTTTCTTACGGATAAATTATTATCATGAAATCAATGTGAATTTCTCTACTGCCTCATACTTTGGTGTACGGTCGAGATGCGTCCGGTAGAGTACGAAATCCTCTACCAGGAATTCTAAAGGCTCCTTTAGTGAAAGAGGTTCCAGCATACCGCCTCCTCCAAACTTCTCATCTCCTGCCCACTTTCTTGCTAGAGTAATGTGTGGATTGAAAGGCCGTTTATCAAGTTCAAACCCTTCCTGCAGGCATGCAGAGTACACTGCTTCTCTTAAAGAAGATAAGGAAGAAGATGTGCTTACATCACTCCATAGAATACGGGGTGATGACGGATTGCCGAATGTTCCCAGGTTATGGACCGATAATGAAAAAGGAGATATCTCACCCTTCAATGTATGCATTCCCTCAATGGTTCTCTTTAAGCGTCCCTCATCCGTTCCACCTAAGAAGGCCAAAGTGATATGAAAATCCTGTGGATGGACCCAGCGTTGAAACGGCAAAGCGCCCTTTACCTTTGAAGCCCACTTCTCCATGTGTTTCTTGGTATCCTGAGGCAGCGAAACAGCGTAAAAATAGTGGTGTTGTTTCATCATACACACCTTTCCGGTTTTACATTAGTTTTATTTTATCAGAGTAAGCATGCAACAGATATCTAAATCAGCAAATGCATACTTGATTTCTTCACAATTATTGCCATCTTTAATAGCCTTTACGCCTGGTAATTAAACAAGAGGAAGACAAAGGTACCAGAGGAACATTTTCAATATCAAGTGTCAGATCATTTTTCTGCGGTAACCTCGACAAAATTTAAATTAGTCTGTTTTCATAAATATTGTTGTAATTTAAAGAGTTATTGATTTCCTTCCAAGCGCACAACCCTATGTAAAAAAGCTGAATTAGTTTATTGAAACCGGGGAAACCAGCGTAGGGCTGGAATTCGTTAAATATTCAACAATAAATCTTATATATTTGATAAGATTTGTTAGAATTAGTAACATAATAATATAACTACTGAACTAATAATGAAGACGAATTTTGTCTTCCGTCAACTTATTGATTTCAAATGAAAGGACGTAATAATATGAAAGTCGTTCAAAATATAGCAGATCTAATTGGAGATACACCGCTGGTCAAATTAAATCGTTTGAATCCGGAAGGCGGAGCGGAGATTTATGTAAAGCTGGAATTCTACAATCCCAGCAAGAGTGTAAAAGACCGGGCTGCGTTTCAAATGATCGTGGAGGCTGAGAATGCAGGGCTCTTGAAGAAAGGCTCCACCATCATTGAGCCGACAAGCGGGAACACGGGAATCGGGCTTGCGATGAATGCAGCCGCAAGAGGGTATAAAGCAATTCTTGTCATGCCTGATACAATGACTCAAGAAAGAATCAACCTGCTGAAGGCTTATGGCGCTGAAGTGTTCCTCACTCCTGGTGACGATAAAATGCCTGGAGCGATTCAAAAGGCAAAAGAGCTCACGGATGAGATTGAGAACAGTTTCATGCCGATGCAGTTCGAAAATGAATCCAACCCAAATGCACACCGAAAAACAACAGCTGTGGAAATCATTGAGGCAATGGAGGAACTAGGCAAACCACTATCCGCATTTGTTGCTACAGCAGGTACCGGTGGAACAATCACAGGAACTGGGGAAGTATTAAGAGAACACTACAAAGACCTCAAAGTCCATGTTGTCGAGCCCGCAGGTTCTCCTGTCCTTTCAGGCGGACAGCCAGGCAAACATAAACTGGTCGGTACAAGCCCGGGATTTATCCCCACAATTTTGAATCAGGATGTCTATGATGAAATCCATAAAATTGAGGATGAAGACGCGTATGATATTACAAGACGAATGGCAAGCGAAGAAGGAATACTGGTCGGCCCATCCTCAGGTGCAGCGTGCTATGCCGCAATCCAGGTAGCAAAAAAGCTTTCACCGGATGATATTGTGGTATGCATCGCTTGTGATACTGGAGAAAGATACCTGTCCAGCGATTTGTTTCGATTCTAAGAATTGTTGAGAGAAGAAGGTCTGAGAGTTTAAACTCCCGGACCTTCTTTTTCTGCGTTTTTTATAGCTGCCCTTCATCCTTTTCTCCAACATGCATCACGATTCAATCTGTATTGTCCGAAACAATGTGGCTGAATTTGATGACACCTGAAGATTTGATCACCTACCGAAAATTTTTAAAAGGCTCTTTTCTAAAATTTTTAAAATAGCGCAATCTTTGCGGCAGGCTGTATTATCAAAGATTGCGTCTGTATAAAAGTGATGGATTTCCGTTCCAGGCGCACGACTCCGCGGGGCGGGCGGTGAGCCTCCTCGGCTTCGCCTGTGGGGTCTCACCTGTCCCGCTAGTCCCGCAGGAGGTCGTGCACCTTTCACTCCAATCCCCTTACGTAAATGGGGAGTACTCTCGATGCAGGCCATTAAGAAATACTCATTTCTTTGGTTTTAGTATGGTTCTTTGGGCTTATCCGCGGGGTTAATTGGAGTCGCCCACCTGGAATAGAAGTCACCAATTCATAAAAAACAATAATGTTCTATAACCGAGCCTAACAATAAAAGAGTGATTTCCATATTATGGACAATCACTCTGGTTTTATTACTATTTATCACTCCAGCGAAAGAATCGGGAAGCAAGAAATGTGGAAACAACAGCTATGCCGAGCAGCACACTCACTTCAAGACCGAAGTCTGTAATCGGCGCTTCACTCCAGGTTCCGCGCAGCATTTCAATCACATAATACAATGGAAGAATTTTGGCTACATATTGCAGCACAGTCGGCATCATTTCAAGCGGAAAGGTCGCCCCTGACAGAAACAGCATTAGGTTCAGAAATAAAGAACTGATCGCAGCTGCACTTTGCGTATTCTTGGCAAGTGATGTCAGAAAAAGCGCAAAAGGAAAAAAGGCCAGGATGCTGATCAGCAGCGCCAACAATGTACTACCTAAATAAGCCGGCATGGACAAATCATACATCAGCATGCCGAATACCATTAACAGCACAGCCGAAATGGCGAAAATAACGGCACCTTGAAATGTATGGGCGGCAAGAATTTTCCAAGGCTGCAGCGGAGTCGATTGGTATCTTCTCAGCACTCCTGTTTCACGATACCCGGTTAACACTGTTCCCAAGGTAAAGAAAGAGGTGGTGACAATATTGACACCAATCCAGGCAGGAACGAACAATTCGGCGAACATTCTTTCATCCATTTCCTGACCGACAAACATGGACCCGAACAGCCATATCATTGCCACTGGAAATAAAAAGGTCCAAAACACACTGAGCCGGTCTCTGAAGAACATCTTCGTTTCTAACGTTGCAAGCATTGCGATAGACGTCATCCTGCAGCCTCCTCCTTTTCAAGATAGTGAACAAACAAGTCATCAAGAGAGCCTTTTTCAAATTTAAAATCAGAAAGTATTATTCCATGGTCTCGGCAGTATGTAAAAATATGATAGGCCGTTTCCTGCTGGTCCTCGCTGAACACCTTAAATTGCTTACCCTCTTTTTCCACCCTGACTACTTCAGGCAGCGCCTCTAAAAAACTCTGATCAATCTGGTCGCTCTCAAATGCGATATATTGTCCTGACGGATTATCTAGTAACTCTTCAGGTGTATTTAACGCTTTCAGCTCCCCACTGTAAATCATTGCAACACGATCGCAAAGTTTTTCTGCTTCCTCCATATAATGGGTCGTAACGACAATCGTACATCCCTCGTTCCTTAACATCCTGATCATGGACCACATTTCTCTCCTGGCATGCGGATCTAACCCCATACTCGGCTCATCAAGAAATACGATTTCAGGGCTGTGTAGAGTGGCGAGTGCAAGGGTGACCCTTTGCTTCCAGCCGCCGGACAAATCCTCAAAACGTACATTCATTTTCTCGTTCAGATTCAATAAGTCAATCAGATACTCTTTCTTCGTGGAATCACTATAAAAAGAGGCAAACAGATCAATAGCCTCCTTTACTTTCATCTTTCTCTGAATCGAAGTAGCTTGAAACTGCACACCGATTCGTTTATTCAAGTCTCTTAGCTGCTGGCTGGGAACCAATCCCAGTACATCGATTGTTCCTTGTGTCGGCTTACTGATTCCTTCAAGCATTTCCAGCGTTGTCGTCTTCCCCGCTCCATTCGGTCCGATAATCCCGAAAATTTCTCCTCTTCTCACTGAAAATGATATGTTCTTTACCGCTTGGATGCTGCCGAAGTTTTTAGATAAATTTTCAACTGTAATGACGTTCTCCAACACTCTCTCCCCCTTACCCAATACTTTATCGTTTTTTTTACCCCTCTAATAAACTATGAAGAAGATGACGTAATTAGGGTTTTATTTTGTAAGTTTTTTAAAAATACTTCCGGTCCACCCATAGAATATTGGAGCATCTCATTAGAAACCTGGCAAATCTGAAAAAGAAATGATTATTAATATACCTTGTCTTTCAACTCTTCGATTCTTCTATTTAACATACGGTTCTCTTTATGCACTTCAAATGAGTAAGAGAAAATGGAAAGTATATCCAAAGAAAGTCCATATAATTTGGATTTTACTCTCAGCTACTACATATACGCCCAATCAATGTTTTAGTTTCAAATAATTCAAATATTTTCAAAAATAGTAGCTGCCTTTCTCCTTAGAGCTTTCACAATGATGAATGGCTGTTATTTTACAACAAGTATTTAGGCTATTAACGATGGGCACCCTTTCATACAGTGTTTTTACAGCCCACTTCTTTCTCGGAAATTTAGTTTCTTTATGAGTCAGCATGCACTATAATATTAACCCGTTCGGTTTATGAGGAGAAAAGAGTAATTAACAAATGAAATAGAATCCTTTTAGCACATCAAATAACATAAAGAATAGCAGACCAAATGGTGAAATTTGGGGTCTGCTATTCTCTTTTATTTTAAGGCCAAATCAACGGAAATGTTATCGGGTGTCGCCATGATAGTGGTCTTATGATACAATTTTGTTATCAGAATTTTCCAAACTAATTATTGATTGATGTTCAGTTAACGGAGCAGGTTAAATGAACATGAAAAGTTTCACAATAGGAGGCATTAAATGTTAGGCGTTAACAAAGGTGAAGTTTTTTTAGTTGCCCATACGGACAATTGGAAGAGTCTATATGATAAAGAAAAATCTTTATTGGAGACAATTATTGGGGACAAGGCAAGAGAAATTCAACATTTTGGCAGTACAGCAATCGGGGGAATTGAAGCAAAACCTATTATAGATATATTGGTTGGTGTAGAGTCATTAGAAGATGTTGAAAAGTTTAATAAGGAAAAATTAAAAGAAGCTGAATACTATCATTTACCCAGGGTACAGATTGATGGGAAAGAGGTTTTTGCAAAGTTTACTGACTTTGAAAATCTCACCAAAACACATATTCTTCATGTGGTTGAGTATGATGGTAGGTGGTGGAACGAACATACCTCATTCAGAGATTATTTAAATACAAATCCGTCAGTTGCTAAAGAATACGAGTCACTCAAGACGTCTTTAGCAGCAAAATACCCTAACGATGAACGTTCTTATACAGATGAAAAGAAACAGTTTGTTGATGATATTTTGCATAGGATTTAAATTCTATCTTCCGCTAAAGGAGGCTTTATGGGAAACCACAGGATCATCCTAATTGGATGGTCTTATTTTTATCTTTAGCATTGACTGTTTTCTAAAAGATTGTGGTTTTTAGTCTTTTTTACCACTTGTATGATTGGAGCGGAAGGCGTGCGACCTCCTGCGGGATTAGCGTGACAGGTGAGACCCCGCAGGCGAAGCTGAGGAGGCTCACCGCACGCCCCGCGGAGTCGCACGCCTGGAGCGGAAATCATTACTAAGAACACGTGTTCATTAACCATTATGGTTACAAATACAGCCTTAACATTATATTAAAAGACTGTAATTTGCATGTTAAAACACTCGATTCATATTATAGACCTTGTAATATTTTTTGAGTGATTTAATTTTATTGGTACGTTTCCCGCTGAATCGTACTATTTTCTTTTTTGAGATATATTCCTTGAGCTTCGTATATAAAGAGGCATATTTAGGTATCTCAATTACCTTATCTCCGTTATATTAGGCTTTCACTATTACCTAGGTGGGCTTTCTCAAGTTTTCTCCTAAAAGAATGGTTCATTAAAATGCTATTTTCACCTCCTTTTACGTAAAGGGGGTGAGTAGAAGACGTGCGACCTCCTGCGGAATTAGCGTGACTTCTAGTTCCAGCCTCTAACAGAGTGAAATCATGTCAGCCCTCCATAATCTAAAACAAGGTTTACTGGTTAAAAAATTCTGTCACAGATTGACGAAAAAAGAGTTAAAGGGTATGGTTACCTAAAAAAAGAGCTTCCTAGGTAAGGTGAGGTAACGTGGAAAATGTACTAACAGAATGGCTGGGATCCATTAGTGAACCAGCTGCAATAGGATTAAGCATCCTGTTAAACATTATTATCAGCACTCTCGGTGTAATTCCAAGTGTTTTTTTGACAGCTGCAAATATCAAGATTTTCGGTTTCGAATATGGATTGTTCCTCTCTTTCATCGGAGAAGTGCTCGGTGCCGTCATAAGTTTCATTCTTTATCGAAAAGGACTTAGAAAACTCGCTAGTAAAAAGAGCGTTCAACAGAAGTATTTGCAAAAGCTGCTTCACTCAAAGGGACGAGAGGCATTTCTCCTGGTTTTGGGTCTTCGATTGTTTCCTTTTGCACCATCCGGTTTGGTCACGCTCGCTGGCGCTTTCAGTACGATGGGCATCCTCAATTTTGCAACCGCAAGTACACTCGGTAAGATCCCTGCCATTCTTATAGAAGCCTATTCTGTTCAGGAAGTGCTTCTGATGAGTGGAACAGGGAAATTCATTTTAACTCTCACTGCCATTGTGTTAATCGTCTCTTTCATTATCAGAGTTCGTAAGTCCACTCGAAGATGAACCTACAGAGAATCATTCATTATAAAAGCATCTGCCAAGAGACAGATGCTTTTAACTTATTCCACAGGAGACAATTCTTCTTCTGTGACCCATAAATGATTTTCTATTTTTTCACTGCCGTCCAAGGTTGTAAAATCAATGACATACACTGTTTTTTGCTCAGCCGTATCCACTACCGCCTCTGCACCTTGCATCCCTTCCATATGCTCAGCTTCCAGCGTTACTTCGCTGCCTGGCTGAAATGGATCCTGGTCTGCTTCCTGTAATTCCTCATGGACGACCCACTTATGATTCTCTACTCTTTCACCGCCTGTAACAGGATCATAAGAAATACTGTAAACAGTGGTGTCAAACGCTTCTTTAATCGTTGCTTCGGCCCCTTTCATGCCAGGCATATGGCCTTCTTCAATGATCACTTTGCTGCCCTTTTCATATTTGGGATTTTCCGCTTCTTTCATATCCTCTGGAATTTCTCCAGAAGCAGAGTGGTCCATTCCGGCATGATCACCATGGCTATCATCCTCACTTTCCTGATGACTTTCATGATTTTCAGAACCTGTATTCCCCGTTTCTTCTTGGTTATCTGAGCCACAAGCTGCTAAGATCATCACCATTACAAACAAAAAATAAACGAAAATCTTTTTCATTAAGATCCCTTCTTTCTTTTAATTATGTTATATATCAACCACATTTTTTGTGGCAGCTCCTATAGTTCACCACTTCTTTTTCTTTCTCAAAATTCCCTTTTTATTCTGCTAGAATTAAATGCTCTTTTTCTAGAATAAATGAATACATACCGCTATCGCTACAAGACCATTCTCCTATCTATCACATGCCATTCAGCTCATTTTCCAAAAAACGCTTCTGAATACCATAGATTTTCAGATAGGATAGATGGGGAGGACTTCCCCTATTTCAGATGAAATGGAGTGGGAAAATGAAAAGGTTGGGATTGATTTTGCTCATGCTGCTTTTGGTGCTGCCTGTCAGTGCTCACGCCGGGACAATCGGCGGGAAAGATAATCCAGGAGGCACTCCCGGTCAATGGTATGCCGGAGATGCCCCGGGTTATTCTGACCCCAATAAGCCAGTGCTTGTATTTATCCACGGAATCAACAGCTCTTCCAAAACATGGTGGGAAAGTAACAACATGTACCAAACCGCCCTTAATAACGGGTATCAAACTGCATTCATCGACGTTCATCCAAACAAGAATATGTGGGATAACGGAACGATTATCAACAACAGGATTCGTGACATCTACAACTATTTTGGCCAAAAGAAACTTGTCATAGTCGCCCACAGTAAAGGCGGGATTGATGCTCAAAACGCACTGGTCCACTATGGCGCATACCCTTACGTTTCCAATCTCATCACTCTGTCCACACCTCATCACGGCTCACAGCTTGCTGACCTTGCGTATAGTGGATGGGCTGGATGGCTTGCTGGAATCTTAGGCAGCAAAAATGATGCTACTTACTCACTTCAGACGGGTTACATGAGAAATTACCGTTCTCAAATTGACTCACACATCAACCGCTCTAAAAATCCAATTTACACTTTAGCCGGTACCAAATGGGGAAGTTTTGGCTCTTCTCTATATTGGGGAGGACTTTACTTACGCTCTTACGGTTCTAATGACGGTGCCGTGACTGTTGCTAATTCCCGGCTGGCTTACAGCAGGGAGGTCCGTGTCAGCAGCTGGAACCATACGACAGTCAGGGAAGGCGGAACATTCCAATATTTTCGTCCTTACTTAACCCTTAACGATCAGCCGGTGGCTGCTGCACAAGCGATGACCCAGGAGCAGCCGGCGGACCAAGAAGCTGTTAATATCAGCGTCCTTCACCGGGGAGGGGAATTTACAAGCAGTGCATTGGAAACCTTCCAAGTGGAAGAAGACGTGACTGCACTTGACCTTGACTGGCTCAGCGACAAAAAGATGAAAGATATTACAGTAATCAGCCCTTCTGGTACTGTATACAATAATTTCACTCAATCAGTAGACCAAGGCATATTCAAAGGCGGACATCACCACAGTTTTCAAATCCAAAATCCAGAAGCCGGGCAGTGGAGTGTGAAAGTTAACAGAAACAAAGCAGCCTACTTGATGACTGTCGGGTTTCATTCAGATTTGAATGAAGAAATCGTGCTCGACAATACCACTCTCGAATTGAAAAACAAAGGCGGCAAGGTAAAAGACTTTCACGTCAATGTCAATATTCATAAAGATGGAAAAAAGAAGAAAGCTTCCTTGCTGATGTTGAAGCAAAAAGGAAAAGTACCCTTCTCTTTCAAAGAAGAAGGTGTCTATACTATCACTCTCGATGTGAAAGGAAAGACCAAAGCTGGAAACAATTTCGAAAGAACAATCGTGAAATCCGTTTATGTCGACAAGAACGGGAAAAAGCAATAGTTTCGAATACAAAAAAAACACGGCCTCCGCTATGCTAACCCGTTCGGTTGCGCGGGAGAGAACATACAATAACATAGGTTTTGGATGTACGAATTAGCATACTAATTCGTACATCCTTCTTTTTGTAATACTACAAGGTCTATAATATGAATCGAGTGTTTTAACATGCAAATTATCAACCGTTTTAACACCACTTTTAGCAGGGATGAATAAATTTATTCATAGCCGCTAAAAGGGGTGTTAATTACAGTGTTTAATAAAATATTAAGGCTGTATTCGTAAATATTATGGCTATTGAACACGTTCTTAGTAATGATTTCCGCTCCAATCAAACAAGTGGTAAAAAAGACTAATAACCACAATCTTTTAGAAACCAGTCAATGCTAAAGATAAAAATAGGACCATCCAATTAGGATGATCCTGTGGTATTCCATAAAAGTCCACTATACTTGAATAAAGTACTTATCGTATTATAATGACCTCGGACTGTCAGGCATTGTATTAACAAGAATTAAATATATAAGTATATTAGCAGGTAAAAAAAGAAATATTAGCCTTACTCCCAAAGAAGAAATACCAAAATATTCCGCTACCCCTCCACAAACACCGCTGATGGACTTATCTGTACGCGATTTTTTTAACTTGTTTTTCAATTCAACTCCCCCTCCATGACACA
Source organism: Bacillota bacterium (assembly GCA_051750065.1). Classification (GTDB taxonomy): domain Bacteria; phylum Bacillota; class Bacilli; order Bacillales; family Bacillaceae_B; genus Rossellomorea. Next base: position 3,026 of record JBNJJI010000002.1, on the reverse strand, counting down.
AAGCAATTTATTATATTTGTTAGACGATAACATAATAATTTAAGTTGCGAATTATTCCATTAACCTGCACCGTTAACTGAACATCAATCAATAATTATTTTGGCGAAATTTTATCATAAGACCACTATCATGGCGACACCCGCTAACATTTTCGTTGATTTGACCTTACAATATAGGGGAATAGCAGACCCAAAATTTCAGGTCTGCTATTCTTTATATTATTTGATGTGCTAAAAAGAACACTATTTCATTTGTGAATTACTTTTTTCTCCTCATCAACCGAACGGGTTACTGCTATGCAAGGCTGTGTTTTTTCAACTTCAATCAGAACTAAACTTTCAACTACAAAGGAAATATGAAAAGAAAGGGTATGCTTGCGGGGAATTTTTTATGCAGTCATAGGTCGGATGTTAACCTGCATCAGTAAACAGTCATACCAAAATAACACTCAATAAATCGATATGATGCAGCCTGAAAATTTAATAGTCTTCTATAGACAAAGCATGTCTGTAAGTGAACAGAGTTGACAGGTATACAGCCTATTAAGATGCCGGTCTCTAACTGTACCTCTACTCACTTTTCATGAAGAAGTTTGGTTTTCATTAAGTTGCTTTCTTTGTACACAGTTTATCAGAACATCAAGTTTTTGACTGATTTTAATGGTCTCCTGACTATCCAGACCATTCTGAGCAGCCGACTTGAATAATCTTGCTCTGGTTTCTTCTATTTGTCTTCGTAGATCACACTCTCTCAAAAGAATCTCCTCCAGAGAAATTTAGATAAACAAAATTTGGTATTTTTTCACCCTCCTAAAAATTATAAAATTAATTCCTATTAATGTAAATTTAATCATGTTAAACTTTATTTAAGCAATACTTAACGAACGGGAAGATGGTGTTGATTTCATTGTGAATATAGAACAGATTAAATACATTTTAGAAGTTAGCAAAGAGGGGTCCATCACCAAAGCAGCTGAAGGTCTGCACTTATCTCCATCCGCACTGAGTCAGTCTATTACTCAATTAGAAAAAGAGCTGGAGATTACAATTTTTACACGCTCACGAAAAGGAACCATCCCAACCTCAGAAGGAAAAAAGGTCTTAAATCGAGGACATGAAATTATTCATAGTTTAGAAAAGATGTATAAAGATATTTCTATTGATAAAGAGGAAAAACTTTTAAAAATCGGCTGTTCTCCTTCCATAACTTATCTTGTGTATGACGCCTTTGTCCTTTTTCACGAAGATCACAGTAATGTAAAAGTAGAAATCATTGAACTCGATCAAGACGAGATTTTGAGCAGGTTGATTCATGGAGATATAGATTTAGCCTTTTCCCCTTTTAGTGATGAAGAATTGAGTGGACTGAGAATAAGTGATTTCCTTCAATACCAGCTAATCTATACCGGCTATGCCTGCGTTTGTGCTGGTAAAAATTCTCCTCTCTTCTTAAAAGACTTTGTCACTCCACAAGACTTAAAAGGAGAAAAAATGGTCATGTACAATTCAAAGCGTTCTAACCATTTTGTTAATGCTTATTTGCCCAGCGCATCCCTTCTATTTACTACTAATAACATCGGGGTGCTGAAGAGTGCCATTTTTGATGGACATGCATCATCCCTTGTTTACAATTTCACCTTTAAAAACCATATGGACGTAAAGAAAGGAAACATGGCGATCATCCCTTTCATGAATCCTGGGAAAATACTCAATTACTTTTGGGTCATTTATAATAAAAACAAAGAGCTTTCTTATGAAGCTCAAGAATTTCAAAAGAAAATCATCCATTTGCTTAATGACTAGAAAAGGGCTACTAAAAAGGAATAACGCTGTATACGCTATTCCTTTTATCCTAGTTCTTGAAAACATAAAATTTCTTCTCCGTGTTTTAACAGAGTCCCCTATGAATGTATTTTCATAAGTTTATTTAATATCTGTTTCCTTCTTCTTGCTCTGTCTTCTGTCTAAAATCAATGAATAAACCCAAGCTGCAGCAAGCCCAATCCAAAATATAATGAAAGACGATATTAAATTCATACCGAATATTAACAAGTAAAGATGGTCAATTAACAACAAAAGCAGCAATACATAAAAGCCAAATATAGCTCCCTTTTTCCAATGAATCTTTTCTAGCTCTTTCATATCTCTAAAGAATTTCATCTAAATCCCCCAATGTGTGACTCTGCTGAGCAGGCGTTGAGCCCTGCCTCGTCTTACTTATGAAGTTAAGAGGCTTGGTTCTTCTGTGGACTAAAGGCTGCTTCATGAGAACTCAAAAACAACAACCTTTAATTGGTTGCTGTTTGCAATATAACTACCTACTTCCACACCTCATCCACTCTCTTTAGTAGTTCTTATGTACTTTATTAAGATGACAGTGCCCGACAAATTCAAAACCAAACTTACACCAAGTAGAATAAGCTTGAATACAATTCCTAACGTCATAGTTACTGCTAGCAGCAGAAATATCAACCCGCTTAAAACAAGGACGAACCCCTTTGATCTATTAGCCATACTAATCCTCCGTGAAAAACACTCATTTTGTTTCCTAATTAATATACGAATCAGCTGTAAAAAGGATTCATTATTAATTTGTGACAAGGATATATTAACATACGTTTGACACTAATCCTTTGCGTTATCAAGAAACAAATTAAATAGTACTCAGCACTCATAATAGAGGAATTATTGTAAGCTAGTTATTTGAAATCACAAAAAGGGCAGCCCTGTGAGTAATGGATTCTGTTTTGAAGTACAAACTTCTAATTAAACAACGCTCTTTTCGCAAAAGTTGTGGCTGTTTAAAAGTAAAGGATTTCCGCTCCAGGCGCACGGCTCCGCGGGGCGGGCGGTGAGCCTCCTCGGCTTCATAAAAAGCGGAAGCGGCCGTTCAGCGACGTACAGATTTTAGGGCTCTCGTATGAGATAAAGGAATCACGAAGAGCGTTAGCGATTCGATGATGACTTATCGCAAGGAGAGAGACCGAAATCTGCTAGTCGCTGGCCGCAGAAACTAGATTCGCCTGT
>JBNJJI010000001.1:0-636299 GCA_051750065.1 Bacillota bacterium | reverse complement strand
GCCCGCTCAGCTCCGACAGGCAAATGGGCCTCAGCGAAAAAAAGGCGGGCTTTCCTTTTATTCGCTGAAGGTTGTTTGACCCCGAGGAGCTGGGCGCTGGAAGTGGATTGATTAAAAAGCACTGAGAGGGACAGTCCCCTTTCTAGCTTTAAAGCACTAAAAGGGACTGTCCCTTTTAGTACGTCAGTGTGTTAAAGTGATTTAACAAAAAAAGGGGACACAGGCGATTCCTGTGTCCTAAAGGGATTTATTCTTAAAAGGGGGTCAATTTCTTATTATCTATATTACCCGCAATGTGTTGCACTAGTGTTACAGGAGGTTTAAGACGCGATTACGGATTGTTAATTATTTCTAAACAAGTTTCCGTAATATCAGACAACCACTGTCAGAGGAAGAAGAACCTTGTCTATAATGGGCTTTTCACCTATTTAGATTTGTCGATATACAGATTCTTTCGACAAGCTGTTCTTAAAGAGGATGTTCAAAAATTCGGTAAAAATGATACTGTGAATTTCTTCGCTGGCTTGCTTTTTTAGTTCCTCACGTATTAGTAGTATACGTTTCGGTACTCAAAGCTGCGCAGCCTCGAACTTCTCGGTCCTCTTTCCTCCTTTTTGAACACGCACTTATAGAAGTCTCTTACTTTCCTTCCAGTTTTTCAACAAGTTCTTCAACGTAGTGCTGTGCCGCTTGAGCAGCAATACTTCCGTCACCAGTCGCTGTAACGATTTGACGCAGCATTTTCTCACGAACGTCTCCGGCAGCGAAAATACCAGGAACTTTTGTTTCCATTCTGTCGTTTGTTTCGATATAGCCCTCATCGTTTGTGATGCCCAGTTCCCTGAATGGCTTTGTTAATGGCAGCATGCCGATATAAATGAACACACCGTCTGCATCGAATGGTTTTTCTTCACCATTTTCAGTGGAAACCAATGTGACGCTTCCCACTTTTCCATCTTTTTCATTGATTTCTTTTACCGTATGGTTCCAGATAAAATCAACTTTTTCATTGTTAAACGCACGTTCCTGCAGAATCTTCTGTGCACGAAGCTCGTCACGGCGGTGAACGATCGTTACCTTGTTGGCAAAACGTGTAAGATACACACCTTCTTCAACTGCAGAGTCTCCTCCACCGATTACTACAAGATCTTTTCCTTTAAAGAATGCACCATCACAAACGGCGCAGTAGGATACACCGCGGCCGCCAAGTTCATTCTCGCCTGGAACACCAATCTTTTTCCATTCCGCTCCAGTGGAGATGATCACAGCACGGGCCTTGTATTCCTTAGCTCCTGCTTTGATCGTCTTGTATTCTTCACCGTCGACGATTTCTTTGATATCGCCATAAGCGTATTCGGCACCGAACGCCTTAGCATGCTCGAACATTTTGTTGGAAAGGTCCGGTCCTAGAATATGATCGAAGCCCGGATAGTTCTCCACTTCCTCCGTGTTAGCCATTTGGCCGCCGGGAATACCGCGTTCCAGCATTAATGTGGAAAGCGCAGCACGGGAAGTATATACAGCGGCGGTCATACCGGCTGGTCCGGCTCCGACGATAATAACATCATAAATTTTCTCTTCTGACACAATGAACACTCCTTTAATAATCGAGGTCTTGATCACAGAGACGTTTGGTTTTTTTCCTAAAAAAAAGAAAGAGCAACCTGATCACTCTACCCTTTCATTGTACTCATCTCTGTAATTTAAGATATTTTGTAGTATTTCCTATCTACTCATATCCTATAAAAGAAGAGCATATTCGTCTACGAATATGCTCATTCAAACACTTTAAGGCAAGTAGACTTCTACTGTCTCCAAATATTTATTCAGAGTACCGGCCGTTATTCCATATTTACCTGAAATCAAGGTTTTGGTTTTCTTTTCTCCTCTTAACCTGTGCCAGATATATTCCGTTGCCGCAGCACATGCTTTGGCGTTCTTCAGAGACATTCCACCCTCCAGCAAATTGCAGGCGATGCTGAACCATGTCAGGAACAATCCGGAATCTACAGCACTAATCGGCTGGTGATGCTTATAAAGTTCCAGCGCTGTTTCATGAATATGCTGAATTTCCTTGCTGCTTTTGATCGCTTTTCTGGAATCTGCATTCAAAATTTCAGCGAGATAAAGCTTTTCAGAAAGAGTGAAATCATCGACTGCACCAAAATCTGTATGTGTCAGGATTTCTTTCTGATGTTCCGACACAGAAATCAGGAACAGCCCGAACATCCTCTCTTCTGCGTATTCGCTTTTCAGCTTTTTCAGGATGGATGAAATATGATTTTCAAATCCCTGGCCTGGAGGATTTTTATGATTCCATGGCTCCATACCGGCTTTTTCCGGATTTTCTTCCAGTACCCTTTTCCATGCCTGTTGAGCTGTCTGCTCATGGCCTGTATGATAAGCCGAATGTGACAGCCAGTAGTTAAAGCTGGGGTCTCCCTGAAATCCTAGCTTTTGCAGGGATTTCAGCCACTCGTACGCCTTTTCATTGCGGCCGATTAAAGCGAATGTCGCTCCAAGCTTGTAACGCTGCTCATAATGGATCGGACGGATTTTTTCCAGCCCTTCGATCAATTCCTGCAGTTCTTCATGCCTTTGCTGGTAAAAATAAAAAACAGCCGTGTTGCACAGCGCATGAAGGTTGCCTGGGTTCTTCTCCATGACTTCCTCTAGCGTGGCAGCTGCTTTTTCCGTATCGCCAAGGTAGAAATAGGCAAGTGCTAGATTATTATAAGCTGACCAATATTCAGGGAAGTCTTCAATGACTTGCTGCAGAAGGTCGACCGCTTTCTGAAAATTGCCTGATTCCAGCAGATTTCTGGCTTTATCCTGGTTGGCAATCAGTTCGTCATGTTCATAGAGGGTATCCAGTGCCTCATCTGAATCCAGCTCGAGAATTTCCAGCAGTTCTTCAGCATCCTCACTGAATTCGCCGTATTCTTCCTTCTCCAGATAGTTCGTCACGTGAGTATAAGCTTCCTTGAACAGACCGAGATGCGCATAGTTATTGGCCAAGAAATACTGGCATTCTGTCATGTGCGGGTCAAGGCTGTCGACGATAAGGTGCAGAAGCTGGTTGGATTGTGTATATTCGCCCATTTCCGTGTATACAATCGAAAGCTGGCAGGCGATCATCGGCTCAAGCGGCTCAAGCTGCAGGGCGCGGTTAAGATATTTTTTTGATTTATTTAATTCCCGGCGATTGTAAGCCTTGATTCCTTTGTTGAAATAGTACTCACCCGTAGGGACAAATGATAAAATTTTGGTTTTATCGTTTCTTGCATTTGAACCTTTTCTCATGAAAGTCCTCCGAAACGTATAGATTAACTACAGTAGTATAACACACAAATTTCAGTTGCTAAACCACCGCTGAAGGATATTTGCTGGAAAAACGTCCTTTAGCCTGAAACAAAAGCGTAAGCGCCCTGATCAGGCCCGACAGGCAAATGCTCCTAAGAGAAAAAAAGGCGGTCTTTCCTTTTATTCGCTTAGGACATTTGACCCCGAGGGGCTGGGCGCTGAAGCTGGACGGAACAAAAGCGTAAGCGCCCTGATTAGGCCCGACAGGCAAATGCTCCGGAGAGAAACTAAGAGGGACAGTCCCCTTTGACACGTTAACGTGCAAAAGGGGACTGTCCCTCTTAGTGCTTTAAAGCGGTGAAGCCCTTATTTGTTGTGCCGCTCTTTCAGCGTTTGAAATACGTCATTCAACGGAAGATCCTGCTCTCTCAACAGGACAAGCAGATGATACAGCAGATCTGCGCTTTCCCATTTCAGCTCTTCTTGGTCGCGGTTCTTGGCGGCAATGATGACCTCGGAGGCTTCTTCTCCGACCTTTTTCAAGATCTTGTCAACACCCTCTTCAAATAGATAGGTGGTGTAAGCGCCCTCTGGTCTTTCATCGAAACGCTCAGAAATCAGCTTTTCCAAGGTTGTCAGTATGGAACTGCCTTCAATTTCAGCGTTCGAAGTTCCAGCTTCCGCCCTGTAAATGCTCTCTTCGAAACAGCTTTCACTTCCTTTGTGGCAGGCGGGCCCTTTCGGCTCCACTTCCACCAAGAGAGCATCCTGATCGCAGTCATATTTCATTTCAATGATTCTCTGGGTATTTCCGCTGGTTTCCCCTTTATGCCATAACTCCTGGCGCGACCGGGAGTAAAACCAGGTCTCGCCTTTCTCTATCGACAGCCTTATCGATTCTGCATTCATATAGGCAAGCGTCAGCACCTTCTTCGTGGAGGCATCCTGAACGATGGCCGGAACCAGTCCATTTTCATCAAATTTTATTTTTTCTATGATATCGCTCATCTTACCACTACCTCCTTCCCGCGCAGGAACTCTTTTACCTGCCCGACACTGGTTTCTTTATAGTGAAAAATAGAAGCGGCTAGAGCGGCGTCCGCTTTTCCATTTTTAAAAATATCTTCAAAGTGTTCCGCATTGCCGGCCCCGCCTGACGCAATAACCGGAATGGATACCGCTTCACTTACAGCTTTCGTCAGCGGAAGGTTAAAGCCGTTCTTCACGCCATCACTGTCCATGCTTGTCAAAAGGATCTCCCCTGCCCCGAGCTTCTCGGCTTCTCTAGCCCAGGAAACAGCGTCCTTCTCAGTGACTTTCCTGCCGCCGTGCGTGAACACTTTCCAAGTATCACTCTCTTCGTCATACTTGGCATCAATCGCAACTACGATGCACTGCGAACCGAAATAAGCCGCTCCTTCGGCAATCAATTCTGGTCTCAAGACGGCTGCCGTATTTAAGGAAACCTTATCTGCACCTGAGCGCAGGATGTTTTTCATATCCTCCACAGAGTTGATGCCGCCCCCTACCGTGAAAGGAATGGCCAGCTCCGAAGCGACTTCTTTGACCACATCGATCATCGTTTTACGTCCTTCGTGGGATGCGGAAATATCGAGAAACACCAATTCATCCGCTCCCTGTTCATCGTAAAATTTCGCGAGCTCGACAGGATCTCCAGCATCGCGCAGTCCAACAAAGCTGATTCCTTTCACAACTCTGCCCTCTTTTACATCAAGACAAGGAATAATTCGTTTGGTCAGCATGACGACACCTCTTTCACAGCTTCTTTCACTGAAAACTTTCCAGTGTAAATCGCTTTACCGACAATAGCGCCAGCCACACCGCTTTCTTTTAAAAGACGAAGATCTTCCATTGAACTGACTCCGCCGGATGCGATTACTTCTTTTCCAGTAGCCTCAGCGAGTTCGACGACAGCTTTAACATTAGGCCCGGAGAGCATCCCGTCTGTTGCGATGTCCGTGAAAATGAACGTTTCCGCACCTGCACGGGCAAGCTCAACGCCTAAATCAACAGCTTTCAGCTCTGACGTTTCAATCCACCCATGCGTCGCCACATACCCGTCTTTCGCATCAAGTCCGATGGCTATTCTGCTGCCATACTTTGCGAGCCAGCTCTTCACCAGTTCTGTCTGTGAAACAGCAAGACTGCCAATGATAACCCGCTGAACGCCGTTATTCAGGTAATATTCAATATCCTCTTCTGTGCGGATCCCTCCGCCGACTTGTACTTTCGCGCCAAGATCATTTGCGACAGCAAGAACAAACTCATCATTCACACGGCTGCCTTCCTTCGCTCCGTCCAGGTCGACCATGTGAATCCACTCTGACCCTTCTTCCACAAACCGTTTCGCCATTTCAAAAGGAGAATCTCCGTATACGGTTTCCTTGCTGTAATCTCCCTGCAGAAGACGGACACATTTGCCGCCCCGCATATCGATTGCCGGATAGATAGTGAAACTCATTGAACTTCCTCCCGTTCTAACGCCAATTTTGTAAAATTGCGAAGCAGCTTCATGCCAAGCTCACTGCTTTTTTCCGGATGAAACTGCATGCCGAAAATATTCTCTTTTCCTGCAACCGCCGGAACCTCAACACCATAATCAGCCGCAGCTACAACATGCTGAGAATCCGCATCAGAAACATAGTATGAGTGAACAAAGTAGACATGATCCTCATTCAGCCCCTCCAGCAGCGGTGAATCCTGAAGAAATCGAAGCTTATTCCAGCCCATATGGGGAATTTTTAACTTTTCAGGTCCCCTTGGAATGCGGATGACACGCCCTTTTAACAGGCCCAGTCCTTCTGTGGAGCCATTCTCTTCACTCTCTTCATATAGAAGCTGCATACCTAAGCAGATGCCCAGCAGCGGCTTACCGCTCGCAGCATACTCTTTTATAAAATCAACAAGCTCCTGCCTTGCCAGAAGAGTCATGGCATCACGGAAGGAACCTACGCCGGGAAGAAGAAGACCGTCCGCTTTTTCCAGCTCACTTCTGTCCTCACTGATAAAATAAGGAACATCCAACCGCTCCAGAGCCTTTCCTACACTGAACAGATTGCCCATCCCATAATCGACGATTCCGATCATTTTATAACATTCCTTTCGTAGATGGCACTCCTTGAATTCTCGGATCAATGGTCGTCGCCTCATCCAGGGCGCGGCCCAACGCCTTGAACACCGCTTCGATTATGTGATGTGTGTTGTGGCCGTAATGCACGATAACATGAAGATTCATCCTTGCTTCCAGTGCAAGCTTCCAAAGAAATTCGTGAACAAGTTCCGTATCGAATGTCCCTACTTTCTGGCTGGGAAATTCGGCGCGCATTTCAAGATGCGGCCTGTTGCTCAAATCAACGACTACCTGCGCCAGCGCTTCATCCATCGGTACAAAAGCATTTCCATAGCGCTTGATGCCTTTTTTATCTCCAAGTGCTTTCTGTAGCGCCTGCCCGAGACAAATTCCGATATCCTCTGTTGTATGGTGATCATCCACTTCGGTATCTCCATTGGCATTTACATTAAGATCAAACTGGCCGTGTTTTGTGAACAGATCCAGCATATGCGACATGAATGGCACACCTGTCTCAATCTTTCCACTTCCACTGCCATCTATCGTAAACTCCAGCTCAATTTCCGTTTCATTCGTCTTGCGGACCAACTCCGCTCTCCTGACGTTTCCCATGCACTTCACTCCTTCACCGTATTAAAAGGGACAGTCCCTCTTAGCGCTTTAACGCGTTACAGCACGAAGAGGGACTGTCCCTTTCGCTGCTTTAACGTACTAAAGCGTTATCTATTTATTTTTTGAATCGTGATTCCACCGCTCTGGCGTGGGCTTCGAGTCCTTCCAGACGGGCTAATTTGGCGATTTTGCAGTAGTTATCTTGTAAAGCCTTCTCACTGTATGAAATAACGGATGACTTTTTTGTGAAGTCATCCACATTTAATGGTGAAGAAAATCTTGCTGTCCCGTTTGTCGGAAGGACATGATTGGGTCCCGCAAAGTAATCGCCGACAGGCTCTGAACTGTATCTTCCTAAGAAGATTGCTCCGGCATGGCGGATTTTCGCCATCGTCACCATCGGATCGCTTGTCATGATTTCCAGATGCTCTGGCGCAAGGTCATTGACCACTTCCACCGCTTTTTCCATATCTGCCGCGAGATAAATCGCTCCGAATCGTTGTATGGACTCTTCGGCAATTTCTTTCCGAGGCAGATCTCTCAATTGCTCTTTAACCGCAGCTGAAACCTCTTCTGCGAGCCGGGATGAAGCCGTGACCAGGACCGCAGATGCATTGGTGTCATGCTCTGCCTGTGAAAGCAGGTCAGCCGCAATCTCATCCGCTCTCGCCGTTTCATCAGCCAGCACGACAATCTCACTTGGCCCGGCGATCATATCTATGGCCACATCGCCGAACACCTCACGCTTGGCAAGCGCCACATAAATATTACCCGGCCCGACAATTTTATCAACGGGCGCCAGACTCTCTGTTCCATAGGCAAGGGCCCCGATCGCCTGCGCACCGCCGGCCTTCCAAATCTCCGTTACTCCGGCTATACTTGCAGCCGCCAGAACCGCCGAAGGTATCCGTCCGTCTTGACCTGGAGGGGTCACCATGACAATCCGTTCCACCCCTGCAACTTTGGCAGGAAGAACGTTCATTAACACGGAAGAAGGATAAGCTGCTGTGCCGCCCGGTACGTAGACACCAACAGAATCAAGCGGGGTGATCTTCTGCCCGAGCAGCGTTCCATTTTCATCGGTGTCAAACCAGGAGTTTCTCCGCTGCATGCCATGAAAACGCGAAATGTTTTCCGCTGCCTCTTCGATAATAGCCATCATTTCAAGACCCACTTCTTTTACCGCCGCCTCAATTTCTTCTGACGAAACCCGGTAATTCTTCAGGCGCACCCGATCAAATTTTTCGGTAAAATCCAGCAGCGCTCTATCTCCGCCCGATTTCACACCACGCAAAATTTCCTGCACCGATTTCCGCTGTTCTTCAGTTCCACTGTCGATTGAGCGCTTAATCGATAAGTTTCCTTTCGCCTCAATGATTTTCATTACTGTCCCCTCCTTTAGCCATTGATGCTGCTGACGACTTCTCTTAATCTCTCAGCCAGTTCATCGATTCGTTCATCCTTCATCCGGTAGCTGACCGGGTTCACAATCAGTCTGGATGTAATATCGACGATTTTTTCATACTCGACAAGCCCATTTTCTTTCAGCGTCCTGCCAGTCGATACAATATCAACGATCCTGTCCGCCAGCCTGATGATCGGCGCAAGTTCGATGGAACCGTTCAATTTAATAATTTCAACCTGCTCACCCTGTTCACGAAAATATCCTGAAGCTATGGCCGGATATTTTGTCGCGATTTTCGGTGCCACTTCATTCATCTTCGTTCCCGGCAGCCCGGCAACTGCCAGATAGCACGCAGAAATTTTCAAATCGAGAAGTTCATAAACATCTCTTTCTTCCTCGAGCATAACATCTTTCCCGGCGATGCCAAGATCCGCCACCCCATGCTCCACATATGTAGGAACGTCCATCGGTTTAGCGAGAATGAATGTCAGCTTTTCCTCAGGCACCTCGATAATCAATTTTCTGCTGTCATCAAATTCCGGGGGAAGACTGTACCCTGCGCGCCTCATCAGTTCAAGTGCTTCGTCAAAAATCCGTCCCTTTGGCATCGCAATCGTCAAGTCTGTCATTCGTCATCACCGCCTTTGCCATTCTTTCCGATAAAATAACTAACCTCTGTGAACTCCTTGGAAAACTCATCAACATCCGTAATGCCTTTCCAATCCTGAAGCACCACACTTTTCCCCTCGCTTCTCAATTCCTGTGCAAAAGAAATCGCTTCGCCTCTGCGTTCTCTGCTGAAGAGCACGCAATGATCAGTGACAGGACTTTCAGGAAAACCTAAACCTTCCAAAACATGATCCAGCTTCAGGGCGAAACCTGTCGCGCCCGATTCCTTGCCGAACTTTTCCATCAATTTATTGTATCGTCCGCCGTTCCCTATTGGAAAACCAACATTCTCAGCGTACGTTTCAAACAGAATTCCCGAATAGTAGCTCATATGGCTGACAAGACTAAGATCAAACTTCACATACTGAGCCAGACCGTAATCTTCAAGAAGCTCCGATAACTCTTCCAGCTGCACGATCGCTTCTCTCCCAGCCTGCCCTTCCATTAAGGGATACGCTTCCTCCAGCACTTCTTTTCCCCCTCTAATTTTCAAAAAAGAAAGCAGGCGCTGTTTATCGATTGAAGAAAGAGGCAGCCCATTAACGTGGTCACGGAAGCCTACATAATTTTTTTCATATAGAAAGCGGCTTAAGATATTGGCCCGCTCTTCTGTGCCTAAAATTTCTTTGAAGAGTTCCCGAACGAATCCGATATGTCCGATGGAAATCGTGAAATTCTTCAGACCGGCAGTCTTCAATGAAGAAATCATCAAGGAAATCACTTCTCCGTCCGCTGAAATCGTTTCATCCCCGATGCATTCGATTCCAAACTGCTCGAATTCTGCAGGCCGGCCGCCTTCTCGCTGCTGTGCTCGGAAGACATTCGCACAGTACGCAAGCCTCAACGGCTGTTTATTCTGCAGCAATTTAGAAGCGGCAACCCGTGCAATCGGCGCCGTCATATCGGGACGCAGCACAAGTGTGTGGCCCTGCTGATCCAGAAGCTTGAACAGCTGCCTGTCCAGGATAGCCGATGCCTCGCCGACAGTTTCAAAGTATTCCAAGGTAGGTGTTTCAATAAACTGATAGCCCCAGCCTTTTATCGTCTCTTCCATCTTCGTTTTCAATGATGCTTTCGCTTGATAGAGGTTCGGAAATGTATCTCTCATTCCCAACGGTTTTTCAAACATGAACAGCTTTGACATGACAACCACCTTTTATTTATTTGGCTTTTTTATGGATTCTGCTGAAATCCACACAGGTGTACCACTTCAATCAACCTTGCGCGGCCGTGAATAACAGCAATCCTTGAGAAAACAGCTATGTATTTTTTTGTATCTATTTATTATCCCACTGTGATCGCTTTATTGGAAATAGTTAGAATCCTTTAGTTCGCTAATGTGCTAATGAGTTAAAGTTATATGTAGTGTAACTCGTTACCCCTGTTCCGTCAACCGAAAAACTCTTTGTAGTTTGCACTTAATACGGGAAAGGAATTTGTGGATTGCTAAGTTTAATTAGAGATGTTCGATGAAAATTTTGGCTAATTATGAAAGAGAATCAATGTCCTCCCCATGCCAGAATTAGTAATTCGTAGATATTCTAAAGCAGGACTGTTTAAAAGATTGTTTCTACTACTATTTAATCTAACTTTATCTCCTAAACAGGATGACTTCCGCTCCAGGTGCACGACTCCGCGGGGCGGGCGGCCGCACACCTTCAGCTTCATTCACCCTTGAATACTAGAAAGACAGGTTTAAAAGTTTAAAACATTCTATTACAATAGTTATGTAATAATTCAAATGCGAGTGGGGGAATTTATGAAAAAACTTATCACTACAGATAATATTGGTACATTAGTTTCTATCACATTATTAATATATCTGTTAGTAGTATGGTTAACTGAAGTGATCATTTCTAGCATAGTAATCATGTCAGCCTTTTTTATAATGGGTATCCTTAGAGGGCTAGAGGCATATCAGGAAGGCAAAAAAGTCAGTAGCGGTGTTATATTCGCCATAAGTTTAATCATTATTATTGTTATCGTTCTTTCGCTTTTTTAAATCAATAACAATCCGTTTGGCTTTCACGAAGTCGGCGTTAATGGATATTAAATTTTTTCAAATACAAAAAACAGGGTGATAAGTCATTGATAGGGATAAGTATAGCGACAAAGTGGGAATACGAAGCGACGTTGAAATACTTTAGCATAAAAGATAACGAACGTTTCGGTTATCCTTATGGCGAGTATTTTATGAGAACAATTGATGATGCTGAGCTTGTTTTTTATAGTACCGGTGTAAGAAAAGTAAATGGTGTTGGTGGTAATCAGTATATGATTTCTAAATTTAACTTAACTAAAGTAATCGTTGCTGGAACATGTGCAGGAATAGATGATAAGTTCAGTAATTTGGATATTTTTGTACCCGATAAAGCCGTTCAATATGATTGCACAGTAAAAGAAATTGAGCCTTTTATTAAACAATCCTTCATAGTTGATATTGATCTATCAAGATATGGAAATGATTTTCATACCGGAACAATTGGCACCGCTGATAAAGCAGTCGTGATGTGGAAGGACTATTTAGAACTTAAAGAAAACAAAATAATAATAGCTGATACAGAAGCGGGTGCAATTGCTTATATCTGTAAGAAAAATGATGTTGAGTGCATTATTATAAAAGGAATATCTGATTTTCCAACAGAAGAAAGTAACTCTGATAAATTCGAATCGAACATTGAACAAATGAATGTTTATATAGAAAACACCCCAAAAGTTATGAACAAAATATTTGGCGGGTATTTAAAGAGATTTATTTAAAATGAATTTGAAGTTAATAGAAAGATTGTGATTGTTGATGAACTTTTAATGTAGTCTCCTTTGTTTCATCTTCAATAGCAAGATTGTGAAAATATACTTATACTAACGGGTGAATTTAGCATTAATAAGATAATATGAAAAAGGGCTTAGAGATGGGAACTTCTCTAGGCCCTTTTTACCTTGTGAATAGTTCTGGAAAATCGATGTGAATTCGTACCTCACAAGGGGCTTCCAGTCATTCATTACTTCCGTATATCTCATCATCTTTCCAGCGCTCCGCAAGTTCTTCTTTCGTATAGATGACCTTCATGGGGTTGCCCCCGACGAAGGCGCCAGCCGGTACATCTTTGTGGACGAGCGTGCCAGCAGATACGATGGCACCGTCGCCGATCTGCACACCAGGCAGAATCGTCGTGTTAGCACCGATCATAACTTCGCTGCCGATTTTTACATCACCGAGGCGATACTCTTTTATCAAATATTCGTGCGCGAGGATGGTGGTGTTGTAGCCGATCACGGTGTTGCGGCCGACGGATATTTTTTCAGGAAACATGACGTCCAGCATGACCATGAGAGCAAACGATGTTTCTTTGCCGATTTCCATACGCAGAAAATTTTTGTAAAGCCAGTTTTTCATCCCTAAGAATGGAGTGTATCTTGCCAGCTGGATGACGGCGAAGTTCTTGACTACCTTGAAGAAGGGAACCGTCTTATACACGTGCCAGAGAGAATTAGCCCCGTCAACTCGATAACGGGTCGTTCGTCTCATCGTCTTTCCAACCCGACAACATCTAAAAGATCAGCCATCGTTTCCAGCATGACATCAGGCTCATACTGATCCAGATATTCACGGCCTTTCGCACTCCAGGCTACTCCGGCAGAAAGTGTTCCGGCATTTTTTCCAGCTAGAACGTCATGGTGGTTATCTCCAACCATGATGGATTCTTCTGGTGTTGAATCTAGGGCTTCCAGTGCTTTAAGAACCGGTTCAGGATCAGGCTTGGCTTTTTCCACTTCATCGAGCGTGACGATGACATCAAAGAATCTATCTAAATTTGTAAGCTTTAAGCCTTTGATAACAACATCGCGGACTTTCGTGGAAACGATGGCCAGTTTGTATCCATTCTGGCTCAAAGTCTGAACTGTTTCAAATACCCCTTCGAATTCTGTCACCAGCGAATCATGTTTTTCAAGGTTGTAGGTTCTGTAGGTCTTGACCATATCTGCTGCCGCATCCGGATTTACTTTTAAAAAAGATTCTTCGAGCGGCGGCCCCATGAATTGCAGGACATCTTCCCGTTTGTACTGGTTAGGAAAATAGGTGTTCATTGTATGCAAAAACGAAGAGATTATCAGCTCGTTTGTATTGATTAGTGTTCCGTCCAAGTCAAACAGCACGGTTGTGATTTTTTTGTTCATAAAGTTGCTTCCTTTCCTTTAGCTTTTGTCACTTCTGCGCGTCTCCAAATATAGGCGACGGCAAGCGTAAGCAGTATTGCGGTCACCACCCGGATGATTAAGAGCGGCAGTACCGGGATGCCGAGCGGGATAAAAATGAGAGTATCTTCAACGACGGCATGGCAGGCTACCAGGAAAATGAACGCCAGAGTTGCGTCTTTCTTGCTTACCCCTTCCTCTTGGACCGCCTGGATCATGACTCCTGCTCCATAAGCAAGGCCGATCAATAATCCGGCTGCCAGTGTGGTCGATGTATTTTCTTTCATTCCCATGGCTCTTGTGAACGGCGACATCCATTTTGAGAAAGCTGCCAGCCATTTTTTATCCTTCATGATTTGAAGCGCGATCATCAGCGGAATGACAATCAGTGCCAGCTGCAGGATGCCGTAGCCTGCTTTTTCAAACGCGAGAAGAACTATTTGCCCCCAGCCTTCTGGATCTGCTCCTTGAGGAGGAACCATTCCGTACTGAGCCATCTCTCCGCCGCCTTTCCACACCAGGTTGATTACGATACCTGAAATGATCGCCAGCCCAAGCCTGACCGTTAAAATGATCCAAATTTTCACACCGACTTTAGCGGCGACCGTTGATTCAATCAGCAGGTTGTGAGAAAAACTGAGCATCACTGCAATGATAAATACTTCTTTTACAGTGAGATCAAGGGACAGAATCCCTCCAATGGCAGCATAAAGGTTCAGAAAGTTACCGAGGACGAGCGGAATCGCCGCATCACCTGAAAGGCCAAATACATTCATAAATGGAGAGATTTTATCAATGATCCACGGTAAAATCGGCGTATGCTGCAGCAGCACGACGATCATGGTGATCGGAAAGATGACTTTTCCGAGTGACCAAGTTGTCTTTAAACCGGCAAGTGAACCATTTTTTACAGATGTTCCAAGCATACTCCTTACTCCCCTTAAAACTGTACTTAAGCAAGTCTGCTCGATGTCTATTGTAAAAGGCTTTGAGCTGACGAGCTATACAAGAACAGTCTTTGTCAAAATTCTCTAGGCTTCTACATCATTATAAGGCTTGGCTGCATAGCCTTTCATTCTTCTGAATATCCATAAACCGATGGCAAGCAAAATCAAGACGATCGAAATTACTTGAGCAATCCGGAGCATTTCTGTCAGCATCAAACTGTCTGTGCGCATTCCTTCGATGAAGAAGCGGCCGATGGAATACCAAATGACATAAGACAGGAAGAGTTCCCCGACTCGCAGATTCAGTTTCCGGCGGATGACCACAAGCAAAATGAAGCCGGCAATGTTCCATAGTGATTCATATAAAAAAGTAGGGTGATAGTAAGCACCGTTGATGTACATTTGATCCACGATAAAGTCCGGCAGCATTAGATTCTCCAGAAACTGGCGGCTCACTTCCCTTCCGTGGGCTTCCTGGTTCACAAAGTTACCCCAGCGGCCAATTGCCTGGCCAAGGATGATGCTCGGTGCCGCGATATCGGCAAGCTTCCAAAATGACAGCCCTTTCGCTTTTGCAAAAAAGTAAGCTGTTGCAACGGAACCAATTAAAGCACCGTGAATGGCGATTCCGCCGTTCCAAATCTTGAAGATGTCCCCAGGATTTTGCGAATAATGCTCCCATTCAAAGGCGACATAGTAAAGACGCGCACAAATAATCGCAATCGGAATCGCCCAGACAATCAAATCAATGAATGTATCTTTCGGCAACCCCATACGGTCGCTTTCCTTCACAGCAAAATATAAAGCTAATGCAATGCCTAATCCAATGATCAGCCCGTACCAATGTACCTGCAGCGGACCAAGATCCAGCGCAACCGGATTAATCGGTGTTATCGTTGACTCCATACCCAAACACTCCCATTCTATATATCAAATCATAATCTATTTACTTTCCCACCCTTTACCGCGGTGAAGCACTGAAAGGGACAGTCCCTTTCAGTGCTTTAACGCGTCACCGCGCTGGATGGGTTCAAATGGTTTCTAGAAATCTTCCTGGTCTCCGTCTTCGATGACATCACTCAGTCTGTTTGTGAATTGTTCCGCAGCGTTGACTCCCATTCTTTTAAGGCGGAAGTTCATGGCGGCCACTTCGATGATGACAGCAAGGTTACGTCCTGGACGGACAGGCACCGTCAATTTCGTGATATCCGTATCAATGATTCTCATTTTTTCTTCTTCGAGCCCTAGTCTGTCATACTGCTTCGTTTTATCCCAAATCTCCAGATCGATGCAGAGAGTGATCCGTTTGTAGCTCCGGACTGCTCCTGCTCCGAACAGAGTCATGACATTTATAATGCCAAGACCTCGGATTTCCAGCAGATGTTCAATCAGCTCAGGGGAACTGCCGACAAGCGTATCAGCATCTTCCTGACGAATTTCCACGCAATCATCGGCAACGAGGCGGTGTCCTCTTTTTACAAGCTCCAGCGCTGTCTCACTTTTACCAACACCGCTTTTACCTGTAATCATGACTCCCACACCATAAATATCGACCAAAACGCCATGAATTGCCGTCGTCGGTGCAAGCTTGCTTTCTAGATAATTCGTCAGCCTGCTCGAAAATCTCGTCGTTTTCATCGGTGTTCTCATTACAGGCACATCACTCCGGTTGGCCGCGTCGACGAGCTCCTGCGGGATTGCCATATCACGGCTGATAATTATGCCAGGAGTGACATCCGTGCACAACTGATCCATCCTCGATTTGCGCTCTGTATCATCCAACTTTTCAAGGAAACTCAATTCGGTTTTCCCAAGAAGCTGAATTCTTTCTGCGGGATAGTAGGTGAAATAACCGGCCATTTCCAATCCAGGCCGTGAGATATCCGTTGTGACGATCGGGCGGTGAAGACCTTCCTCGCCGCTTACCAATTCAAGATTAAACTTCTCAACAATATCTTTTGTACGTACTTTTGCCAAAAAGAAGCCCTCCTTTTTTTCTTCAAACGTTTATATGTAACGAACGTTTTTACTCAAGTTTATTTTTACCAAATACCGTGGCTTCAACCAATTTTCAGCAGAGACAAGTGTATAGATTTCATTCTTACCCATTTTAGCACTTTTTTACGGAGAACTACCACCTTGGCAGACCTTCTTTTACGAAGGAGGTGTCCATAGTTGCTATCTAATCCTATATAAAGAATGAAAACTTAAAGAAGAGGTGGAAATAATGAGAATCATAATTGATGCAGGACATGGTTATAGCACACCCGGTAAGCGGAGTCCGTCTGGGATGAGAGAGTATGAATTCAACAGAGCGGCTGCTTTGGCGGCAAGAGAGACACTGCTTTTTTATGAGAAAACAGAAGTCTATTTCACCCATTCAGATAAGGAGGATGTGAGTTTAAAAAGAAGAACGAATTATGCCAATAGAATGAAAGGGGATGTCTTCATCTCTATTCACGCCAATGCCTTTGGAAACGGCTGGAACGATGCAAACGGAGTGGAAACCTATGTTCATGCAACGAAACCTGCGGCGGCACTAAGTCTTGCCACCAGCATACAGACAAGGCTTACAGCCAGCACGGGGCTTGTGAACAGAGGAGTGAAAGCAGCCGACTTTCATGTTCTCCGGGAAACAGAAATGACGGCGGTCTTGGTGGAATGCGGGTTTATGACCAACAGAAAAGAGGCAGACCTGCTGAAGACATCTTCATTTCGAGCAGCCTGCGGACAGGCAATTGCACTTGCACTGGCTGATCACTATGGGCTTGTAAAAAAAGAGAGCAGATTATACAAGGTTCAGGCCGGAGCTTTTTCAGAAAGGGAAAATGCCGAAACTCTTTTAAGTAAGTTAAAAGAGGCTGGGTTTGATGGATTTATTTCTCGAGAATGATATCCATGCCGACCCACAAATCATGTGTTAAGAAATGAGATGAGATATGTAACCACCCTTGGCTCCTGGATACATGAGTGACTCGATTTAAGATGAGATATGTATCCACCTCTCTCCTCTGGATACATGAGTAGATGGATTTTCGCTGAGATATGTATTCACCCCTGGCTTCTGGATACATGAGTGACTCGATTTGAGATGAGATATGTATCCACCTCTCTCTTCTGGATACACGAGTGACTCGATTTGAGGTGAGATATGTATCCACCTCTCTCTTCTGGATACATGAGTGGCACGATTTGAGATGAGATATGTATCCACCCTTGGCTCCCGGATACATGAGTGACTCGATTTGAGATGAGATATGTATCCACCTCTCTCCTCTGGATACATGAGTAGATGGATTTTCGCTGAAATATGTATTCAACCCTCGCCCCTTGGGTACACGAGTAAATCATTTTCCTCAAGATATGTTTGAAGTTGGCGCTGCTTCGGTCGCGAGGGATGCTTTTTCCTCAAGATATGTTTGAAGTTGACGCTGCTTCGGTCGCGAGGGATGAATTTTCATCAAGATACGTTTGAAGTTGGTGCTACTTCGGCCGCGAGGGGACCATTTTAATCAAGATGTGCATGACGTAGGGGGCACTTCGGTCACGAGAGACGTATTTTCTTCAAGATATGTATGAAGTTGCCGCTACTTCGGTCACGAGGGGCCCATTTTTATCCAGATATGTATGAAGGGCGGTTACCGCCTAAGTCCGTTCCAGCGGATACAGAACCTCGGGCGCCGGGCTGTATTCCAAAACGCAGCCTGAAAATTTATTCAAAAAAAGAGTGAGAAGCAGATTATGCCTCTCACTCTTTTTTCTTTTTCATCGGTTCAATAATTGCCTTTTGAATTGCAATATTGACAATCGACAGGATGACGGCGGCCAGTAGAGCCATACCGAATCCATCCATTTCGAAGCTGTCGCCCATGATGCCATCCGTCAGCCACAATGTGATTGCGTTAATGACAAACAGGAACAGCCCCAGTGTTAAAATGGTGGCGGGCAATGTCAGCAGAATCAGGATCGGCCTCACCAGCACATTCAGAATCGCTAAAATGAAACTGGCAATAACAGCCGCTCCGAAACTGGATACTTCAAAACCTTCAAAGTATCCGGCTAGACTGACAAAGACCACCGCGTTGATTAAAATACCAATCAGCCATCTCATTCAAGTTTTACTCCTTCTTATCTTTTAGGGAGTACAAACGCAGCGATGATGTATGCAAGACCTAACGGGAAAAATCCTGTCGGGAAAAGCAAAATGACGAAGATGATCCTCAATAGGTTAGCACTCATGCCAGTCTGTTCGGCAATTCCGCCAAGCACTCCTGCCAAGACCTTATTTGTTCGTGAACGAGCCAATGCCATTCATCATCATCCTCTCTTTAAACTTATGTTCTGTCCTCCATATCATTCTTCTCTTCTGATTTTTTTATGAGGACAGATCCTGTCTTTGTGTGAGCAAAGATATGAAGCTTCTTATCTGAATCACTTTCTTTTGAAAAGTGAACATGCTTTTGTACCACTTCATTTTTTTCTTCTACTACATTTATACCCTCCATCTCGATCTTAAAACTACCGAGGTTGGACTTGGCCTCACCCTTCAGTCCGATGGAATCCGGTACATACAAATCAATACCGCCGGTTAATGCTTTAGCATGAAGGGTGTCTGCTCTATCGCCCCTCAAACTGCAGACAATCGTTCCATTCAGCGACTGCAGATCGGTAACCTTCACATCGCCTTCCAAGTATACTTTTCCGTTGATGGACTCTGCTTCCACATTGTCAGAATAAATGTTGGCCAGATGGATCGCCCCATTTGATGTATCCACTTCTATCTTCTTAGTGGTCATATCTTTCAGTTCAACTTTCCCATTTCCTGACCGTACTTTAAAAGAGTCTGCCTTTAATCTTTCTGATTTGACAGCTCCATTCAGCACTTTGATGGAAATTTTTTCGTATTGTGATGCAGGAATATAGACTTTCGTATTTACTTTCATCCACTTCAACTCGGTAGACAAGCGCAGCTTCTCATTTTCAATATAGAAATCCGTATTGGCAAGGAAAGACCTGCGTGCCTCTTCGATATCATCCGTTCTATACACCTTAACCTGGCACTCGACTCTTACCTCATCCTGGTCCCAAGGAAGAACATCGACCTTTCCGTTTGCCACATCCAGGGCTACTTCTTTGAGTGTCCCTACCTCTGTTTCTTGAAATACATGTGAAAGCTCAATTGATTTATTAAATTCGAAATCCAAATCGAAATTTTTCACTTTGTTCAAAGCAGACTGGAAAAAGTCAACCAGCTTATCCTTCCCATTGTTGCTGGAGTAAGTTGATTTCTCACCTTTATATTCGGTTTTGTCTCCCGTAAACAGACTGGCAAGCTCATCCAGAAGATCCGCTTCCTTCTCGTGATTAGGTTGTTTTTCCGTTTGAGAAGTACCTTCCTTGTCTAAAGCTTCAAGCAGAGTCAGGGCTTCCTTTGTAGACAGATGTCCTTTTTCAACCAATTCTAAAATTCGTTTGCGTTCTTCATTCATACCTCTTCACTCCTTCTATGTTATAACAATACTTTTATTCCCTTATAGACATTCCATATAACTACAATTATTGAAATGAGCAGCGATAAGCCTATAGCAAAAAACATGAAAACCGGAACGCCGCTGCCAGCCGATAGAATTCCGATGTCAAAGAAAACTCCGGCAATCACCAGCGGAAGCGCAATCAACGGAAGCAGGTGAGATAGAAAAGCTGATTTCGCATGTTTTTTTGTTTCAGGGTCCTCCGACAAGAAATAGACAATGATCGGAAATATAAAGCCTGCAAAAAAGATGCTGAAATAACTAAGAGATGACAGCAGTTTGTTTGTCTCCACGGAAGTCACTCCTCTCTCTGTTACTATTATTTACGATGTGACTTCCTAAAGGTTTCACAATTAGAGGGAATTTTGTTTTCCTTGGTTTTTAACGCTCTTTTTGCAACACTGTTTTCGTAAAGATTTTGGCTGTTGAAAAAGCTGATATCCGCTCCAGTCCTCATACAAAAAGGGGGTAGGGTAAGCATCACAAAGCATCAATAATCTTTTAGAATAGATCGTTTCCTTATAATTATCATCCCATATTTACACCAATCCTTCCTCCATCTACAGGCTGATAAATCATACGCACCAGGATGTGTTTTTCTATACGAATCGCTCGCTTTAGTGAGGTAAAGTGCTAAAAGGGACTGTCCCTCTTTACACGTTAAAGCGTTAATGCGCGAAAAGGGACTGTCCCTCTTAGTGCTTTAAAGCGTTAAAGAAAAAG
The DNA here is from genome assembly GCA_051750065.1 of Bacillota bacterium. Taxonomy (GTDB): domain Bacteria; phylum Bacillota; class Bacilli; order Bacillales; family Bacillaceae_B; genus Rossellomorea. The sequence continues at coordinate 615,821 of JBNJJI010000001.1, read as the reverse complement.
GTTAAAAAAACAAGCCCTCGCTTTTCTCGAGGGCTTGTTTCTTTGCTTATCGGCTGCTGCCGACTTCTTCTTTTTCTTTGATTCGCTTTTCCATACGAGCCCTGTCACGTTCAAGGACTGGCTTCAGGTATTTGCCTGTATAGGATTCAGGCACTTCAGCCACTTTTTCAGGAGTTCCTGAAGCGACGATGCTTCCTCCTTTATCTCCGCCTTCTGGACCAAGGTCGATGAGATAGTCCGAAGCTTTAATAACATCAAGGTTATGTTCAATGACCAGGACAGAATCGCCATTTTCCACAAGGCGCTGCAGAACGACGAGCAGGCGGGAAATGTCATCCACATGCAAACCCGTTGTCGGCTCGTCAAGGATATAGAGCGATCGTCCAGTTGAACGGCGGTGGAGTTCAGATGCCAGCTTCACACGCTGAGCTTCGCCTCCCGACAATGTTGTCGCAGGCTGCCCCAGCTTGATGTAGCCAAGTCCCACATCAGAAATTGTCTGCAGTTTTCGTCTGATCTTTGGAATATTTTCAAAGAATTGCAGAGCATCTTCAATGGTCATTTCCAGCACATCTGCAATATTCTTGCCTTTGTATTTCACTTCCAGTGTTTCACGGTTATATCGCTTACCGTGGCATACTTCACATGGAACGTACACATCTGGAAGGAAGTGCATTTCAATTTTGATAATTCCATCTCCGCGGCAGGCTTCACAGCGTCCGCCTTTTACGTTGAAGCTGAAACGCCCTTTCTTATAACCGCGCACCTTGGCTTCATTGGTAGTCGCATACACATCACGAATATCATCAAACACCCCAGTGTAAGTTGCTGGATTAGACCTTGGAGTTCTCCCGATAGGAGACTGGTCGATATCGATGACCTTTTCAAGGTGCTCGATACCTTTGATTTGCTTATGCGCACCCGGTTTTGATTTTGCTTTATGAAGCTGCTGAGCAAGAGATTTGTGAAGAATCTCATTGATCAGTGTACTTTTCCCCGAACCGGATACGCCCGTTACAGAAGTGAAGATACCCAAGGGAATTTTCACTTTAACGTTTCGAAGATTGTTTTCTTTTGCGCCCATTATTTCAATGAAACGGCCATCAGGCTTTCTTCGTTCGACTGGAAGCGGAATGAACTTTTTGCCGCTGAGATATTGGCCAGTCAGTGAATTGGGATCATCCATAACTTCCTGAGGCGTACCGGCAGAAACGATTTCTCCGCCATGAATTCCCGCTCCCGGACCAACATCAATCAGGTAATCTGCCGCAAGCATGGTATCTTCATCATGTTCGACGACAATCAAGGTATTTCCGATGTCGCGCATATTCTGCAGAGTGGAAATCAGGCGGTCGTTATCTCGCTGATGAAGGCCGATGGACGGCTCATCAAGAATATAGAGGACGCCTGTTAATCGCGAACCAATCTGGGTAGCGAGTCTGATACGCTGAGCTTCTCCACCTGAAAGGGTTCCGGCTGCCCTGCTGAGCGTCAGGTAATCAAGTCCGACATTATTTAGGAAGCCGAGCCGTTCGCGGATTTCCCGCAGAATCAACTTAGCGATCTGCATTTCTTTTTCTGTCAGTTCCAATCCAGCGAAAAAGCTTTCTGCTTCTTGAATTGAAAACGACGTCACTTCTCCTATATGAAGGGAGTCGACTTTTACAGACAGACTTTCTGTTTTCAAACGATGTCCTTTACACTTTGGACAAGGTCTTTGAGCCATATACTTTTCCATTTGCTCACGGATATAGTCCGAACTGGTCTCTTTGTAACGGCGTTCAACGTTACTTACAACACCTTCGAATTCGATATAATTTTCACGTACCTGTCCCCAGTCGTTTTCATAGCGGAAATAAACCTCATCGCCTTTTGAGCCATAAAGCACCTTATCCAGCTGATGTTTCGGCAAGTCTTTCACCGGGACATCCATATCGATGCCAAAATGATTGCAGACCGCTTTTAACAGCTGAGGGTAGTATTGCGAGCTTGTCGGTTCCCAAGGGGCAATCGCATGTTCATTTAGGCTTTTGTCCCAAATCGGAATAATCAAATCCTCATCGACTTCTAATTTCAAACCTAACCCGTCACAGCTTTGACAGGCGCCAAAAGGACTGTTGAACGAAAACATCCGTGGCTCCAGTTCGCCAATGGAGAATCCACATTGAGGGCAGGCGTGGTGCTCACTGAACAGAAGCTCCTCTTCACCGATGACATCGATGAGGACCCTTCCATCAGCAAGTCGTAATGCAGATTCAAGGGAGTCTGACAGACGTGCCTCCACACCCTCCTTTACAACTACACGGTCGATGATAACTTCTATGTCATGTTTTTTATTTTTCTCAAGTTCGATATCCTCTCCAAGATCAAGGACTTCTCCGTTTACACGGACCCTTACATAACCCTGCTTTTTGATATCCTCAAGCGCTTTGACATGTGTCCCTTTTCTGCCGGAAACAATCGGTGCCAGCACCTGCAGCTTAGTACGCTCAGGATATTCCATGATTCTGTCAACCATTTGCTGGATGGTCTGGGAACTGATTTCAATTCCGTGAATCGGACAGATTGGTCTGCCGACGCGGGCGTACAGCAAACGAAGATAATCATATATTTCTGTCACCGTCCCGACGGTTGAACGCGGGTTTCGGCTGGTTGTTTTCTGGTCAATCGAAATCGCCGGGGACAATCCTTCGATCGCGTCCACATCCGGCTTGTCCATTTGGCCGAGGAACTGCCTGGCATAAGCAGACAGAGACTCGACATATCTTCTCTGACCTTCGGCGTAAATAGTATCGAAGGCCAAGGAGGACTTACCTGAGCCCGACAAACCCGTCAATACGACAAGTTTATCTCTGGGAATGGTAATATCTATATTTTTCAAGTTGTGAGCTCTAGCTCCTTGTACTACAATTTGATCCTTAGCCATTACTGGTCATCCTTCCGCTTTTAACTCTAATATCGTGTCACGCAGCTCTGCGGCACGTTCGAAGTCCAACGCTCTCGCTGCTTCCTTCATTTCTCCTTCTAAGCTTGCAATAAGCTTTTCTCTCTCTGGTTTAGTAAGCTTTGCCGTTTTCTTCGGCATTCCTTCATACTCCGCCTGATCTTCTGCCGCATGAGTGGCGCGGATAAGATTCGGGATGTTCTTCTTGATCGTCTGCGGAGTGATTCCATGCTTCTCATTATGGGCAATTTGAATATCACGGCGCCGGTTTGTCTCGTCCAGCGCTTTTTGCATTGAGTCAGTGATTTTATTTGCATACATAATTACGTGTCCGTTCGAGTTACGGGCAGCTCTTCCGATGGTCTGGATTAGGGAACGCTCTGAACGCAGGAAGCCTTCTTTGTCAGCGTCCAAAATCGTGACAAGAGATACTTCCGGAATATCAAGCCCTTCTCTTAACAGGTTGATTCCGACAAGAACGTCATACTTACCTACTCGAAGATCTCGGAGAATTTCTATCCGCTCGAGTGTTTTGATTTCTGAGTGAAGATACTGTACCTTTATTCCAATTTCTTTCAGGTAAGCTGACAAATCTTCAGACATTTTCTTTGTCAGTGTTGTAACAAGAACACGTTCATTCTTCTCAATCCGTTCATTAATTTCTCCAATAAGGTCATCAATCTGCCCCTCAATCGGGCGGACTTCGATGGTCGGATCAAGCAACCCTGTCGGCCGGATGATCTGTTGAATCATCTCAGGGCTGTGTTCTTCTTCATATGGCCCTGGTGTTGCGGAGACATAAATAAGCTGATCCACTTTCTTTTCGAACTCTTCAAACCTCAACGGACGGTTATCCATGGCAGATGGCAGCCTGAATCCATGGTCGACCAATACTTTTTTTCGTGCCTGGTCACCATTGAACATCCCCCTGATCTGCGGGAGCGTCACGTGTGATTCATCAATGACAATCATGAAGTCATCAGGGAAATAATCCAGCAGTGTGTATGGTGTAGCGCCAGCCGGACGAAGAGTCAAGTGACGGGAATAGTTCTCGATTCCGGAACAAAAGCCCATTTCTCTCATCATTTCCAGATCATATCTCGTTCTCTGTTCCAGACGCTGTGCTTCAAGAAGTTTATTCTCTTCCCTCATCACTTTCAGCTGTTCCTCCAGCTCCTGCTCGATATTTCCGATCGCAATCTTCATTTTTTCTTCACGGGTGACGAAGTGGGATGCCGGGAAAATCGCGACATGATCTCTTTCTCCGATGATTTCGCCTGTCAGTGAATCCACTTCCCTGATGCGGTCTATTTCGTCTCCAAAAAATTCGATCCGCATACAGTGTTCATCTTTTGAAGCGGGAAAAATTTCAACAACATCACCGCGGACCCTGAAGGTACCTCGCTTAAAGTCGATATCATTCCTTGCATATTGAACATCTACAAGTTTTCGAAGAAGCTGATTGCGTTCAATTTCCATGCCTACTCTTAATGAGACAACTAGATCTCTGTATTCCTCAGGAGAACCGAGACCATAAATACAGGAAACACTGGCAATGATGATAACATCTTTCCGCTCAAATAAAGAAGAAGTGGCCGAGTGACGCAGCTTATCGATTTCATCGTTAATGCTTGCATCCTTTTCTATAAAAGTATCTGTCTGCGGAACATATGCTTCCGGCTGATAATAATCATAGTAACTGACAAAGTACTCTACCGCATTGTCAGGAAAAAACTCTTTGAACTCGCTGTAAAGCTGTCCTGCAAGCGTTTTGTTGTGCGCGATGACCAGAGTCGGTTTATTGACTTCTTTAATGACGTTGGAAACAGTAAAGGTTTTTCCTGTTCCAGTTGCACCAAGCAGGGTCTGATGCCTTTTTCCATCTCGGATGCCCTGGGCAATTTCTTTGATTGCTGCGGGCTGGTCTCCCTGCGGCTCATAATGAGATTTTAACTGAAATTGATCTTTCACCATGCTGCCTCCCGTTCAATTAAACTTATATATATCAAATATACCCTGTAAGCTCATACTCTAAAGCCTTGTTTTAAATTTAAGCTCTTTTTGAATATATTTTGGGATGTTTTATGTTAAAAAGTTGGTCTGCTGTTCCGTTCAAGGTAGTTAAGGTAATCTATCTGAAAAATGACTACTTCTGATTATTCTCATTTTACCACAAGCTCTGTGGAAAAAACCAACAATAAGCGAACAAAAGTTCGTGTTTTATCCCAGTTGCCAGGGAGGCTCTTTTTACATTGCTCTTTAGCACCAATCCAAAAGGAGAGGAAGCAACATTCTTTTAGCAAGGCTCTTTTCGTAAACTTTGTTGCTATTTTATTTGAAATTCGAGAAAAATTGCCATAATTAATCGAAGAATATCCTGGTAAGTAAAATATAAAAGAGCTACTCTCTCCAATTAGAGAGAAATTCTTCGTATCAGAGGGGAAAATCCGTTTTTTTTCCGAAAGCAACATTTCATGTTCACACAGCAGGTCTAATCTATTTCACTTTCGACACCTATTTCCCTTTCAACCCCTCTTGAATAGAGGGATTGGAGCGGAAGGTGTGCGACCTCCTGCGGGACTAGCGGGACAGGTGAGACCAAGGTTACGTACCCGCTGGAACGTAACCCCGCAGGCGAAGCCGAGGAGGCTCACCGCCCGCCCCGCGGAGTCGTGCGACTGGAGCGGAAATCCATTACTTTTCTACAGCCACAATCTTTGCGAAAACAGCCTTTAGCAAAGAGGCTAATATATAGAAAAAATAGCATTCTCGCAGCTTCAGATTCTTTTTAAAAACGAAAACACTTTCTTATGAAAGAGCTCTTTTTCTTCTAAAAAAGGATAGTGGCTGCTTTTCTCAAAAATCGCCAATTCTGCATCCTCAGCTCCCTCAGCTATTTCCATAGAGTATTTTAATGGGCATTGAATATCATGCCTTCCGCACATCACCATAACAGGTGCGCTGATCAACGGAAGTTTCCTCGTTACATCAAATACCTGTAGTTCCCTGTTCATGAAATTCATACGGATCGGGGAAAGCGTTTTATGTATGTTTTTGTTGAAGTATTCCTCATATTTCTTTGGATAGAATAGGGAAAGCCTCGTCCTGTTGACCGAGATTTCTTTTCTCTTCTCTGATGATAGATTCTTTTGTTTAAGTGCCTCATTATAGTTCTGCATGATGTGAAACTGGGGGTGGGAGGAATGATAGATGCACTTCTCTGAAAACGTGAAGTAATCCCGTGCAGCTCCACCGACAATCACCAACCCTTTGAGACTTCTTGAAAAATAGATTCCGTACATGATACCGAGCATGCCGCCTGTCGAGTGGCCTGCGAACACCCAGTTATCGAAGCCAAGCGCCTCCCTAACTGCCTCCAGGTCATATATGGTCTCCAGCATGCTTAGCTGGTAAGGTTCATGGGCCTTTTCCGAGCGTCCCGCTTCCCGCAAATTGACTAAAATTACCTTATGAGTCCGTGTGAATTCCTCGGCGAAATAATCTCCTGTCTCATTAAATATGGAATAATGATGAGTGACACACAACGCTTCTCCCTCTCCAGCGCTGAAAATTTCGAATAATCCTCTATCGGTGTGAATAAGATCTCTTTCCCACTTCTTCATGCAACTTCCTCCTTATGGCCACTTTTAAAGTGACGCTGCCAGATTGCTGAATTCTCTTAGATAATGAAGATAATTTTCTCCTCCATAGTTGAAACGTTTGTTATACATCTTAACAATCACCATGTTTTGTTGTGGGATAACCAGGACGGTGGGACCTGTTACACCGATGATCTGACAGGAGCCTCTTGGCACCCGGTCACCGAGTTCACTCTGCAGAGCAGGTTCTCCTTGTACATACCAAAAAAATCCGTTTTGCGGCAGTTCTTTATTTTTATACACAGGACTTTGAATGGTTGTGGCGAGCCTGATCACTTCTTCTGGAACAATCTGTTTTCCCCCTGCCTTCCCCAGGTTCAAGTGCAAATTCCCCCACAATGCTAGCTCCCTTGCAGATACAAACAAATTCTTGTCCGTTCCATCGTTTGTTGAGCCAAGACTGGCTATGGCTCTTTCTCCCGGGTTAGCAATTACTTCTGCCATACTCTCCTGGGAGACTGTTTCCCAAGCTGTCTCTGTGAATCCCAGCGGATCAAAAACCCTTTCTTTAAGAAGCTGAGGAAAACCTTTTCTATACAACCTATTTACCAACTCTGTCATCATGTGAATATTGATGCCCCTGTATGCCCAGCCTTCTCCAGGGGGAAATTCTCGGTAAAGCTCGCCTTCCGCTGTGGTATGCAGACCATGGGAATGAGTAATAAGATGCCGGATTGTCGTCTTGTCCAGTATGTGAGGATCCCATTCTGGAAAATAAGCCAGGGCATAGTCATCTAGACTTCTGATTTTCCCTTCATATACAGCATAAGCGGCTGCAAGCCCCAGGTAGCTTTTACGGGCAGAAGCGATATTAAATCTACTCTCTTGGGTGATTGGCTTAGCACCCGGATAATTGGATTGAAAACCACTGTAATGCTCAAGCACAGTCTTGTTGTTTTTAATTATGAACAATGCAGCACCCGAACTGTGATTTCTCTCTTTGATATTTTCAACCCATGAAATAAGTTTCTCGTACATTGTGAATCTCCCCTTTTTTACGATACTAATTGAGTTCTAGAAAGAAATCCCCAAACCTTGTTAATAACTTTGTTGATAGATTGTGGATTATGTGGACAAGTTGTTAATAACTTTATGTTATTGTTCATAACTTGTGGTTAACTTTTTTGAGTTATGAACTAGCTGTTTATAACTAGTGCTTATCCACAAAAACACCAAGGTTATCCCCAGCTTCAAATAAAATTCCTATTTAATGCTAGAACATTAATCCTGGTGTGAGTGTTAAAAGGGATTATAAACAGCAATTTATCTTAAAAGAAGCCAAAATAAAAAGCACCTGATGTAATCAGGGCTTCAGCGACGAGTTCTTGCTTTATTTCTCATTCGTTTACTGTACCAAAAGCCTGCCGTCAGGGATGCAGCATCCACAACAATCAAGGCCCATGAATCGGTATATCCTTTATGGACAGATGCCGCTATCAGGGCAACAGTCAGCAGTAAACCGACAATGTGGTTATAAGTCACTCTCGTAAACAGGACAACAAGAAGCCCTGGAAGAAAAATGGCCAATATAAATTTCGAAATCATTTTACTCTCTCCTCAGAAAATCCGTTACTGTCATCTTATCAGAAATGAAATTAAAAGAGATAGTTATTCTTTCGGAGAGCTGAAACCTTCGACAATTTTCTTCGTCATCTCACTGAGCTGATCATGAGGAATGTTTTTTTCGGAAAGCATATCAGGAAGGATATCGTTAAGAAAATACTGCACACTATCCATTTCATGAAATTTTAAGATGGTGGCAAGGGCTCCTTCGTAAATTTCAAGAAATTGAGGTTCGGGGTTTCCTTTTTGAATTTCGCCGAACGATTCATACAGCAAGTCAATTTTGTCGGCTACGGAAAGAATTTTACCTTCCATGCTGGAGTCTTTTCCTTCTTTAAACCGGTTTCGGTATACATCTTGATATTCTTCAGGAAACTCCTGGTCGATGAACTTGCCGATCATTTCTTCCTCTACCTCGTTGAACAGCCTGCGCAGCTCTTCTGATGCGTATTTCACGGGAGTTTTGATATCTCCTGTAAAAAGTTCCGCATAATCATGGTTCAATGCTTTTTCATATAATGTCTTCCAGTCGACAGCATTTCCTTTCTGCTCCTCAACTGTTCCTAGAAATTGAGCAATTTTGGTCACTTTGAATGAGTGACTTGCGACATTATGATCTTGAAATTTAAATCTTCCCGGACAGCGGACAAGTTTTTCCACGTCTGAAAGACTTTTAAAATAGTGATGAATTCCCATACTGATCTCCTCTCTGTAAAATTTATCTGTATGTTAGTTATCATACTCCTTTTCATTCCCTATTTAACATTTTTTTAACATAGTAAAAGACGGCTTCGTTGAAGGAATTAGAAAAGAGTGTCGGCAGCTGGTGCTTCGCTTTTTCAATAATGACGAGCTCGTGCAGGGGATGGTCCTTGTATAACTTGCATTGATGGTTGATCCAGTCCGATTTCCCTCCATAAATGAGCAGAAGCGGCACTTTCAGATCGAGAATGCGGTCCGTACAGTTATAATATAGTGATTGTTTATAAAAGTGATACCAAATGCTGCGGTTGGCTTTTTCCATATGCTCATGAAGTTGCTGCTCCGCTTCCGGCGTTTTTGCGTGGGCTTTCGAAAGGATATTGATCATGAGCTGCGGACGCTCTTTAATCGTTTTCATGCCGAGAAGGTGCATCAGTTTCAGCCGGACCGTCTGCACTTTGGGATAGCCGCCTGCGAGGATAAGAAGCTGAACTCTATCCATATATTTATAGGTGAATTCCTGAGCGACCACTCCCCCAGCTGAATACCCGAGAAGCACGCACTTAGAAATGGCGAGGTGATCGAGGATGGCTTTCACTTCTTCCACATATGTATCTATACTGACATAGTCTTCTCTATTATAAGAGTCTCCGTGCCCGCTAAGATCGGGGATTACCAAACGAAACTGTTCCTTCAGGGGGTTTTGATATATAAATGATTTCCTCCCAAGTCCAGGCGGATGAATCATTACAATCGGGGTCCCTTCCCCATAATCTTCAAAATAAAGCTTTCTATCTCGGAAGTCACAATACCCCATGTTAATCTCCTCCTGTCCTGGTATTACCACTAGCTTGGGCAGAACCCTGGAAGAACATACAAACTTTAATACTTTAAAGCACTACAAGGGACAGTCACTCTTCGCGCTTTAAAGTACTAAAGTGTACACTTAATAAAGAACTCCCTATCCTGGAATAAGGAGTTTCAGATTCGATTATGTTTCTGTCAGGCTTGTGAAGTAATGGGATGCTTGAAGCTTTGGGGAAGCTCTATACCTTTTTTCGGGTTTCACGAATCACACTTCTCCTCCTTGAAAGGGCTTTGTCATTATCAGGGGTGCGGGAGGGACGCTGAAGTGAAATTCCACATTCTTTACATCAGGGGGAGCACTATTTGCGGTAATACCCTGCACATTTACCTCTTTACTGGACCATTTTCCTTTTGCCTTCAATAATCATGTGAATCTTATTCACCAAGACATTGGCAATCACCTTTTTTCCGTCAACAAGGGAATAAGGATCATACTTGTTCTTCAAAAATCCCAGCTCATACCACTTTTCAAAGTTAATACTAAAAGTTTGAAAAGCCAATGAATTAAAACTCCCCCTGTATCCTTTGACGAACGTGTAACCTCTCATTTCTGTTCTCCCCATTCAGGTTATTCATTAATTACTTGGTAAAACTTTAGCGCTTTACTGCACTGTAGGGGACTGTCCCTTTTAGTGCGTCAGTGCGTTAAATCCAAAAGATCCTGCCATAAAAAAACCGCAGCCCTTTAAAAAGGCTGCAGTTTTCGCTTTAATTCAATTTTGTAGAAATCTGAGCTTTTTTGCCGCCTCTAGGTGTCAGCCACACCTCCAGGACGCCTCCGCCTTTGACTTCTTCACCCGGGGGAAGTTCAATTGTATAGGAAAGCTCTTCTCCCGGTGCCAATGTTTCAGTTCCTAAAACCTGCATAAAGGCAGCAGCGCTTGAGTATAGAAACACCGTTGCACCCGAAGCATCTTTGACCGCATAGTCATAACGCTGTGAACTTGAAAACTCGAAAGTCACTTCATTTTCAGTCTCGTTCCTCACTGTGTATACAAATTGGCCGTTTTCATTTTTAGCAATGCTTGGTTTGATTTCACCTGACATTTCGTCTTCCTCCCCATCTTTAATCTCATCTTCTACTTCTTCTTCTGTCTCTTCTTCAACCTCTTCTCCTTCATCCTCAGCACCGGTAGTCACTTCTTCCGCTCCGGAATCTTCACCCTGCTCAGCGCCCATACCGCACGCTGCGGTCATAGAAATCATGAAAAGCACCATCAAGTAAATAAGTAAACGCTTTATCATATAGTATTCACTCCTTTCATTTAGGCTCTGTTAAAGAACTTTTTTGTTTTTTAAACGAATATGTTTACTTCCATTTCAGGTGTGCGAATCCACTCAATCCCGCGGATAAGCCAAAGATCGAGTGAACTCCCTCTTTTACTTAGGGGATCTTCACTGCAGGTTCACGACCTCCTGAGAGACTAGCGCGACGTTTAGTTCCAGCGCCCCGCCCTCGGGTTCGTTTGCCTGGAGCGGAAATCCATTACTTTTTCAACAGACAATATCTTTGCGAAAACAGCTTTAAAATACAACACCATTGACTAACAGAGCTTTCTTTCAAAAAGGCTCTTTTCTAAGAGATTGTAGCTTTTGAATGCTATTTACCCTTCCTCCACTTTTACGTAAGCGGATTGTAGCGGAAGGCGTGCGGCCTCCTGCGGGACTAGCGGGACAGGTGAGACCAAGGTTACGTACCCACTGGAACGTAACCCCACAGGCGCAGCCGAGGAGGCTCACCGCCCGCCCCGCGGAGCCGTGCGCCTGGAGCGAAAATCCATTACTTTTCACAGGACAAATTCTTTGCGAAAACAGCTTTTAAATAACAACACCATTGACTAACAGAGCTTTCTATCAAAAAAACTTATTATTGTAGTGGACGCTATCCATTCAATAAAGTTACATACAATTTTGAAAATAGACATTTATAAAGCAAAAGCCTTATAGAAGTATATCTCCCATAAGACCTTTCTTTTAAACAAAATGATATCCCACTTCAGAGGACCATTCACGGTCTTCTTCCACAAAAATGATTCCCAATTCATGATGATCTCCCTCGTAAAGCGCTCCTTGCGAGAAGCGGATCTGTCCGTTCGTATCAATCACTTCCAACTTACAATAAGCGCGGTTCTGCTGAAGAGCTTCGTAAAAATCCTCCTCTGACTGAACCTGGAAGCCGTTCACCTTGGTAATCATTTCTCCGGAAAGCAGCGACATTTTTTCAGCAGGAGAACCAGGAAGAATTGCTAATATCATGATCCCCTGGGACTTCCTTGAAAAGTAATACGACTTCTCACTGTCCTGCGTGCGCTGTCTGTAAGAAATCCACTCCCGGCCGGCAATGGCCATCAAGGCTCCGGCAATAGAGACGTATGGAGCAAAATAACCAGCTGCAGCAACCGTCAAAACAAGGCCGCCAAGCCAGAAAACACGGTTTCCGGTTTCTTGGATGCTGATTTTCGGAAGGGTGCTGCTGACCAACTGCCGAAATCCGATCAGAAAGGGAAACAGAATCAGAGAGTAGGTGTGCGATCCTAGTGTGAAGACTGGCCACCAATCCCAAGGCAGATCCAATGATCCCATGGGAATGAGGAGGAACATAGGTACTACCCAAAGCCTTTTTCCTTCCTGGGCACCTACTTTAAGACCTCGGGAACTTTTAATCAATCTGGGAGAAGTTTTCTTCCAGCCATTTAGACTGATCAGGACTCCCTCGATTAAAAGCAGGGTTCCCAGCAAAACGACAACAGCATTCAGCAAGCCTTGATTCAGCTGCTCGAAATATGTAGTGAATAACGGCATTTCAACCTTGAAATAATGAATCCCCAGCAGCAGGAAATACCCGATTCCGACAGTGAGCGCCGGGGTAAGCATCCTGATTTGCAGGGTCAGTGCAAGCAGGACTGTTACTGCTCCTATTACTAACAATCCGCTGAATGGGATGACAAGCCCAGCACCGACAGTCAGCAATGAAAATCCCAGTCCAAGCAGGATTCCCATTGGAAATAAAAAGCGCAACTCATGATACATATCAAAAATCCTGGTTTTAAGCTCTCGTCTTTCCCGTTTTATACGAAAAAAGCCGATGATCAAAGCGATAATAATAGAAAAGTAGAGCAGCGGATTCAAAAACAGTTTTCCTCCTGCTTCTAAAACCTCCATAAGCCAAAGCTGTACCAATGGTATTCACATCCTCAACTTGTTTACCTTTTCTATCATTTTAACAAATGAACAACATAAAACCTATTGAATTCTGTCATTCATACACTACTAAATTTTCCAGCGCTCGACAATTATACATTTTCCCGGGAAATATAGAGGAAATTGCAAGGAACTGGCGAAAGGTTATGTGAATGTTGTCAGGAGGAATATTAAAATGAATGTCGTTGTTTACTGGAACCATGTCGGAAGAGAGCATGGAGAATTAACATACACAGAAGATATCAGAAAAAACAGTGCAGAAGTGATTGATAGAGCTATCTTCTTAAAAGAACAAAACGCCTTGAAAAAAGAGAACAGCAATCGCTTCCTGGTTTTGGAGGATTCGCTAATCATCGAGCTTCCCCCTGTAAATTCCAACAAAAATTTCATCATCATTTATTTACTAGATCGTGGACTGCAATTTTCTTGGGGGTTCAAGAACTCTCATCACGGCTGGCTGATTGATATCGTTCAATATGAGAAAAGAACCAGCGGCCTCCTCTGTGTGCATGATTTATTGATTGATATACGGGTGTTTGAGGATGGAAGCTACCAGGTGATCGGTATGGATGAATTTCACGAGGCGTATCGGTTGGGAGCCCTTTCGGATGAACGAGTGAATCATAGCTTAAAAGCTCTCTCCTTTATTCTCAGCCAACTCAATAATAAGGCATTTCCGCTGCCTCATATCGAGGAGTTAAAACAGAAGTACTATGAAAGAAACCCGGAGGCTTAAGATCTCCGGGTTTCTTTTCAGTTCAACCTCTTCAAATAATCCAAAGCCGTCTTCAACTGAACATCATTCTTCTCATCTTTGACCGCACTATATATTTCTTCCTGAAGCTTAGAGGCGGTTGTACTGTCAATTTCCCCGCTGACTGTCAGTTCATGCTTCTTTTGAAAACTCTTTACAGCCATTTCCGTCGTTCCATTGAAGTAGCCGTCGCTGCGGCCGGGCTTATAGCCGAGGCCTTCAAGCATTTGCTGTGCGTTTTTCACTTGTTCATTGTTCATTTCCCGGACGAGCGGCTTTTCAGCTTGTAGAGGATGAGCATAGAAGTAAGAGGGCTGTTTCACAGGGATGTCCGGCTGGATGCCTTTTTTGTGAATCCAGTTTCCTTCAGGCGTCAGCCACTTAAACATTGTCAGTTTGATGTTGCTTCCATCTCCCATCGGCACCGGCTGCTGCACCGTTCCTTTTCCAAATGTTTTCGTTCCGATTAATGGATAGTCTCCGGCTTCTTTTAATGCTCCTGCAAGGATTTCCGAAGCTGATGCACTTCCCTCATCCACCAGAACGGTGATTGGATAAGACTTCTTCTCTTTATTTTCAGAGAAATATTTAATCGTCTCGCCGTTCCGCTCCTGAACCTGCACGTATGGTTTCTCTTCTGTCACCAGTTCAGCGAGCATTTCATTGACACTCGACAGCAGGCCGCCCGGATTGCCGCGCACATCGATTACCAGCCCGGCAAGCCCTTGCTTCTCTAGTTCTCCCAGCTGCTTTTTAAAATCTTTGGAAGTGTTTTCCGAAAATGAAGAAACTTCAATGATGCCATAGTGTTTTCCATTCTCATTTTTCACATCTGAATGGACCGTTTCAAGAGGAATTTCATCTCTCTCCACACTGACTTTGACTGGGTTGGACAGCCCTTCTCTCATAATCTCCAACTCTACTTTAGAGCCTTTTTCACCGCGGATTTTCAATGTAGCTTCATACAAGTCGAGCCCGATAATAGTTTCTCCATCCACTTTCAGGATTTGGTCATTAGGCCGCAATCCTGCTTTTTCAGCCGGGGAATCTTTGAAAGGCGCCACGATTACCAGCTTTCCGTCCATTACGGTGACTTCTGCTCCAATGCCTTCAAAAGAGGATCCAAGAGAATCATTGAATTGTGATGCTGTACTTGCATCCATGTACACTGAATAAGGATCTTCCAGTGTATCAAGCATCCCCTGAATTGCTCCTTCAACTAGCTCGCCCTTGTCCACTTCTTCCACATATTTATCAGCGATGAGATCATATGCGACTTCCACTTTATGCAGTCTATCACTCAATGGACCGCCTTCATAAGCAGTTCCTTCCTCTGTATCACGCTGGAATGAATCCAGCAAATTCATCCCCCCGTACATCCCCCCTGCCCCTGCCAATAGGGAGGCGGCGGCAATTACGATCAGGCCCTTCCGCTGCTCCATTAGGTTCCCTCCTATAATTAAGCTTCACAGCATCCATGTGATTTTCCGGATAAAAAAGACACCACACAAAAAACGCTAGAGAGCGGTGCGATGCCTTTGCTATTGAAACTATATGCGGTTGGAGGACAAGTTATGAATCTCTTTATGAGAATGTTCAAAAAGTCGGGTGAAAATGACAATCCGAATTTCTTCGTTGGCTTGCCACTTTAGTTCCTTACGTATTAATAGCATACGTTTCGGTACTCAAAGCTGCACCGCCTCGAACTTCTCGGAACACGTATTTTAACTAATTTTCTAAATGAGTAGAAATATAATTTCCCCATTTTTCAAATTCTGTTAAAAAACCATCATGACCGAACAGCGTCTGAATTTCATAGTAGGAAGAGTCAGGGACCAGACCGGCAAATTCCCTGATCAGAGAAGGAGGGTAAATCAGGTCGCCGGTATAGCCAATGGCAATCAGCTCTGGCCGAAATCCCGATGCAGCCTCTTTCCAACCGCCCCGCTCCCTGCCGATATCATGGCTGTTCATGGCTGCCATGAGATACAGGTAGCTGTTGGGATCAAATCTGTTTGCCAGTTTTTCTCCTTGATATGTCAAGTAAGATTCTACCTGAAATATTCCTTCGTCTGTCTTACTGCGGTTAAATCTTTTTTCAAAAAGATCCGGCGAACGGTAGGTGACCATCCCGGCCATTCTTGCGATTTTTAACCCCGACACCTCTTCAGCACTTTCATAATGGCCGTTTCGCCAGTCAGGGTCAAACGTTATCGCTGTTTTTCCGATGGTGTTAAACGCGATACCATAATCTGTAAAGTAAGGTGTGGCTGCCAGCAGAAACACCTTTCGAACGAAAGAAGGATAAAGCAGCCCCCATTCAAGCGCCTGCATCCCTCCCAGCGAACCGCCGATGACTGCTTTCAAAGAGGAAATGCCAAGTTCCACCAAAGCCTTGTATTGAGCATGAACAATGTCCCTGACAGTGAGTTCCGGAAAAGAAGTTCTGTACGCTTCCCCTGTTTCCGCATTGAGCGAAGCAGGACCTGTCGAACCATCACAGCCTCCCAAGATATTAAAAGTAATAATGGGGTATTTACTCGTATCCAAATAGGCGGAAGGGCCGATCAACCCCCTCCACCACCCGGGATTTTCCTTTGTTCCGACACTGAGATGGCTGCCTGTCAACGCATGGCACACAAGGATTACAGGAGCATCCTTTCTTCCGCACAGTTCATAATGAAGCTGAGCTTTGTGCAAAAACTCGCCGCTTTCCAGCTCTATATCTCCTATAGGAACAGTCCCTGTTTGATAGATAGTGTCACTCATTTTTTCAAACAGAAGCCGCCGCTGCCGTCGCTTTTGCGATAGCTTGATCGAGATCTGCCTGCAGGTCCTTCACAGACTCAAGCCCTATCGACAACCGAATCAATTCTTCTGTCACTCCCGTCGTTTTCAGGTCTTCACTGTTTAGCTGCTGATGGGTGGTGGAAGCCGGATGGATGATCAATGACTTGGCATCTCCGACATTGGCGACATGAGACCACAGCGTAATATTGTCGATCAACTTTCTGCCTGCTTCTCTTCCGCCTTTGATGCCAAAGTTGACGATGGATCCATGACCGTGAGACAGGTACTTTTCCGCAAGGGTATTGGCCGGGTGATTTTCCAGGCCAGGATAGCTGACCCAGTCGACTGATGGATGATTTTCCAGGTAGCGGGCAATTTCCAGTGCGTTGCTGTTATGTTTGGGAACTCTCAAATGCAGTGTTTCAAGGCCCTGCAGTAGAAGAAAAGCGTTGTGCGGACTTATGCAAGCACCCAAATCGCGCAGAAGCTGGACCCGCAGTTTGACGGCATAAGCTGCTTCTCCAACCTCCACATAGCGAAGGCCGTTATAGCTTGGATCCGGTTCAGTAAAATCCTTGAACTTCGGACTGTCCCAATCAAATTGGCCGCCATCTACGATCACCCCGCCAATCGCTGTTCCATGTCCGCCGATCCACTTGGTGGCCGAGTGAATGACGATATCAGCTCCATATTGAATCGGCTGGCAGCCATACGGACTCGGGAATGTATTATCGATAATCAATGGAATGCCGTTGGCGTGGGCGATGTCCGCTACTTTTTCAATATCCAGCACATTCAAACTGGGATTTCCTATGGTTTCAGCAAACACCGCTTTTGTTTTTTCTGTTATGGCGTCCTGGAGATTTTCCGGATTCGTGCTGTCGACGAATTTCACTTTGATGCCATAACGCGGCAGAGTGACTGCGAATAAATTATACGTACCTCCGTAGAGTTTGGAAGAGGCAACAATCTCATCACCTGCTCCCGCTATGTTTAAAATCGCCAGGGAAATCGCCGCCATCCCAGAAGACACTGCCACTGCCGCCACCCCTTTTTCAAGAAGCGCGATTCTTTTTTCAAAAACATCCACGGTCGGGTTGCCGATCCGGGTGTAGATGTTCCCCGGCTCACTTAATGAAAATAGATTCTGTGCGTGCTCTGTGTCATTAAAAACATAGGAAGTGGTCTGGTAAATCGGAACAGCCCTGGAACCAGTGACTGGGTCGGGCTCCTGACCTCCGTGTAATAATAAAGTTTCAGGGTCGAATTGATGGTTTGTCATAATTGTTTCCTCCTCAAATTTAATTGCCTTATGCTGGACGCGAAGAGGATTTTTTCACATATAAAAAGCCCTCTCCGCTAAGAAGAGGGCTTGAAAGGTCAATGCTCCTCCTCTTATCTTCCAGACTGCGTGAGCCTGTAGGATGTAGCACCTTTCCAAGCAGTGACTGCTTGATGGTTGCCGGGCTTCATCGGGCCTATTCCCTCCGCCGCTCTCGATAAGAGTATCGAATTATATATGAATATATATGGGTATGAATTGGATTATATCTCACTATTTTCTTGTGGTCAATGATTTTTCTGAATTTTATATTAACTTATTTCATTTTGAATTATTAAGTATTTTGCTGAAAGAGGCTAAATCGGAGTTAACACTCTGATGAAGCAAAATGATTGATGTAAAAGTTCAATTCTTGTTTCCACACGCCATGCGTAGATACATATCTCCTCACTATACAGACAACTCTTGTTTTCACACGGCTTGAGTGGATACATATCTCCTCACTATACTGGCTACTCATGTACTCACACAGCTTGCATGGATACATAGATCTTCACTAAACAAATATCTCATGTTTCCCCACGGCTTAAGTGGATTGGATACATATCATCACACAAAAAGTCTGTCTTATGTACTCACAGACTTTAGCACCCGGATTTATCCACAGCATCTTTAAACGCCTGGATAATATCCCCTGAGTCTTCAATACCAACAGATATGCGGACAACCTGCTGATTCACACCGATTTTTTCTCTTGCTTCCGGTGACAAGGCGCGGTGAGACGTTCCTTGCGGATAAGAAACAGTCGTTTCTACGCCGGCAAGTGTCGGAACGATTTTAACCCAGCTCAAACTTGTGAAAAACCTGTGGATATCATTTTTTTCCGAAAGCTCAATTGTCACGATGGCGCCATTTCCTTTGGCCGAGGCACTTTTCGGATAATAAACTGTTTTCACGCCTGGATAACCGTCCAACGTTGCCGCAAGTTGGGAGGCATTATCGCATTGCTGTTTCATTCTGAGTGATAAGGTTTTACAGCCTCTGACCGTCAGCCATGCTTCGTGGGGACTGAGATTCGCGCCAAGATTAATGACCTTATTTCTCGCTTTAGCGATGATTTCTTCGCTGCCGACGGTCACACCTGCCGTCACATCACTGTGCCCGCCGATATATTTAGTTGCACTGTGGGCGACAATATCCACTCCGTCACTGTATGGATTCATTAAATACGGCGTCGCAAAGGTGTTATCGATCATGGTATGAATTTCATGTTTTTTTGCAATGGCAACCATTCCCTTGATATCCTCCACCCTTAAGAATGGGTTGGTAATGCTTTCACTATACAGGAGCTTTGTTTGCGATGTGATGCTGTTCTCGATTTCTTCTGTTTTGCTGAAGTTTACAAAAGAAGTGGAAATCCCGAAGTCCTTCAACTCTTCTTTTAAAAGTTGGTAAGTTCCTCCGTAGATATCTTCAGCTGCGATAATGTGGTCTCCATTTTGAGCAACCGCCAGAATTCCTGCAAGAATCGCACCAAGGCCCGATGCTGCAGCCACTCCTGCCGGCGCTCCTTCAAGTGCGGCCACAATCCCTCCTAATTCATCTGTATTCGGATTGCCCGACCGTGAGTAAAGATAGGGAGATTTTCCTTCGTAGAAGCCTTCTAGTTCTTCCAAAGAAGAAAAGGTGAAAGCAGAGGTTTGATAAATCGGTGTGGACTTGCTTTTGATGGTGCGGTTATGCAATGTGCTGTGAACAACTTTTGTGTCAAACTTCATCTGTAAAAACCCCTTTTTCAGTAAAAACGCATTTTCCCTCATTATACGACAATGAATTGAGCCTGTCAGTCTTTATCACATTAACGCATTAGCGCACGAAGAGGGACAGTCCCCTGTGTTACTTTAAAGTAACACAGGGGACTGTCCCTTTTAGCGCTTCATTGTACTAAAGTCAATCCTGCTTAGTCCATGGATTCTACCATTTGAATCATCATTTCTTTGTTCATGGGGCCGAGGATTTTGTGCTGAATGATTCCGCTTGTGTCTATCATATAGGAGGTGGGGATGGTTTGGGCCTGATAGACAGTTCCCTGCACTCCGTCCTCATCTAACGGAATCGGAAAGGTCAGCCCGTAATCCTCGACAAATTTTTCAATCGCTGCTTTTCCTTCATCGATCGTCGTCAGATTCACAGCCAGCATCTCTACATTGGCTCTCTCATTGTATTGCTCATAGTACTCCTGCATATGCGGCATTTCTGCTTTGCATGGAGGGCACCATGTCGCCCAGAAGTTCAGGATCACCTTTTGTCCCTGGTAATCTGACAGCGACACTTCCTCGCCGTCTAAAGTCGTCAAGGTGAAATCCGGTGCAGCGTCACCTTTACCTGGTCCTTCACTTCCAAATTCCACATCAAGTCCTGACTCCAATTGCTGAGCAACCTGCTCTTCCATCTTGTTCTCGGAAGCTTGATTTTGTATGATATTCGCGACAAATAGACCCACCAGAACAGCAACCAAACCTATTCCTAAAACTTTTTTACTCATGAGAATCCCTCCTAAACCTGCTGATGGCCAGCACTGCTATAGTGACCACAATATACGAGATACTTTCAGTTTCTGCTATGTTTCCTTCAATAAGATTGACGAGCAGCTGAATGCCTATGAATAGCAACAGCCACATTGCCTCCTTCCCTTTTTTCAGAAGAAGATAAAACAGCGAGAATCCGACCAATACATTGACCGCACTCAGAATTGATCCGCTTTCGGCCAGAAATTCAGCAGCACCCTCATACACAAGGACAACCAGCATCCATGCACTGATTAATTGCTGTTTCGTACCTTTGAAATATATGTAACTTAAAGCCACTGCCACACCAAGCCAAAAACCCTTATAGCCTCCGTTAAAATAGAGAGCGGTCAAAGGCTGATTGATAAATCCTGAAAAGTCGAACAAAATCACACTGAACTTCCAGGTAATGATAAACCAAAACACACTATTACCAAACCAATCAACTTTATCTTTTCCATAATAAAGCCATAGGAATATTCCTGTGACAATAAACGCTGCCACCAGCGCCCCCCATGTCGAAGGGAACGTGAACGCACCAATACTAAACCACTTCAAACTTACACCACCCTAATGATAAAAAGCTTTCCTCCATCATACCACCCGGAGTATCTGATTCGGCCATTATTTTTTGAACAAAGCAAAAACATTCCTGTCCCAATAATTACATAACTATGAAGTTATTGTACATTCTAAGGACTAGAGGAGGTGGAAGCATGTTTAAATCAAAACGGCGCCAGATTCAAGAAGGAAAACAACAAGATGGAACAGAGATTCCAGTTTCATTGGAGGAGAAAGCAAAAAAGATTCAAGGTGTTTTCAACTTTCCTCTTAATCAGGACTTTTCAGTAAGGAAACTAACACTTTCCGGTTGTAACCAAAAAGCAATCTTATATTCTCTTAACGGTATGTGTGAGGGTGACATCATTGAAAAAGTACTGATTCCTAACCTGCTCTCACTCAATGCAACTGATTCCGAATTAAATTTAGAATACATTTCAAATCATGTCCCTCTAGGTGACATTAAAGAAGAATATACATACAGCATGGTAATCAACCAACTATTAATGGGGAATGCCATTCTATTTATAGATGGAAAAAAGGAAGCATATATCTTCGGAACATCAGGATTTGAAAAACGCGGTGTTGAAAAAGCAGAAGATGAAAACATTTTAAAAGGACCTAAAGAAGCATTCGTCGAGTCGATTGCCGTTAATATATCCCTTGTCCGCAAGCAGCTTCGTTCCTCACAACTGACTACAGAGTATGTAACCGTTGGGGAAAAAGGCTTGAGCCAAATAGCCATTCTATATTTAAAAGATGTAGCAACACCTGCGCTTATTGAAAAAATGAAAAAAAGATTAAAGGAAATTAAAGCTGATGAAGTGCAGAATTTAGGCCTCCTCGAACAGCATATTGAGGAACGCCCTTACTCGCTGGTTCCCACTATCTTGTACACCGAAAGGCCGGATAGAGCTGTCAGTTTCATTAATGAAGGGCATGTCGTTTTATTAATGGACAGTTCACCCAGCAGTTTGATTGCACCTGTGACATTCTGGTCTTTTTTCCATACTTCAGAAGATTACTATTCAAGATGGGTTTATGGAAACTTCACAAGACTGCTAAGAATTGTAGCTATCTTCATCACTATCCTGACTCCTGCG
Source organism: Bacillota bacterium (assembly GCA_051750065.1). Taxonomy (GTDB): domain Bacteria; phylum Bacillota; class Bacilli; order Bacillales; family Bacillaceae_B; genus Rossellomorea. Next base: position 593,828 of record JBNJJI010000001.1, on the reverse strand, counting down.
ATTTATATCGCCGTAACCAATTATCATATTGAAATGCTGCCAACCGATTTGGTCCTGGCTATCGCGGCTACAAGGGAAGAGGTTCCTTTCCCAGCTATTTTTGAAGTGATCATGCTCCTGCTGGCTTTTGAACTGATAAGAGAAGGAGGCGTGAGGGTGCCTAATCCCATCGGTCCGACAATCGGAATTGTAGGAGCTTTAATCCTCGGTCAGGCTGCAGTGGAAGCCAATATCATCAGCCCGATCCTTGTCATTGTCATTGCTGTGACGGGCTTAGCCTCGTTTGCAGTTCCCAATCTGTCCTTCAATTACATGATCAGATTAGCGACGTATATTTTTCTTTTGTTCGGCAGTTTGTGGGGATTTCTGGGCTTGGGTATTTGTATCACATTATGCATTGGCTATCTGTCTACAGTCACATCCTTTGACGTACCCTTCCTTTCACCAATGGCCCCTCACTATCCTTCTTCAAAAGATTTGATAGTCAGGCCGCCAATATGGAAGCAGTGGCTGCGACCAATGAATATCTTTCCAATAGAGAAGGAAAAGATGCAAGAGCCGGAAGGAGATAACAACGAATGATTTCTCCTGCAGACAGAAGACTTGGAACCCGGGAGATCTTTGCCCTGGTGACCATTACGCTAGGTATCAAGTTTACAGACATGACAGCCACCCTCCTATTTAAAGAGACAGCCCAGGCTGCTTGGATGATCCCTATTTTTTCAGGAGCCGTCATGATCATCCCATTGATTTGCCTGCTCATCCTAGTAAAAAACTTCAAGGATAAAAATATTATCGATATTACTTACCAGATCACTGGCAAGTATATTGGTTTTATAATTGGCATGACCCTCTTTTATATAGCTTTTTCTGCAACTGTCATAGACAGCAGAAGTTACATCGATATCATCAATACGATGTATTTCACTTCCACTAGTAAGACTCAGATTTACTTCATCTTGGTGGGAGCAAGCTACTTCCTTGCCAACAGGGGGCTGCTCGCTATCGGCAGGACTGCCTGGATATCGCTTCCATATATAAAGGCCTCCCTTTTCTTTATCATAGTATTGATTTGGAATGAGCTATTTTTCGGCTACCTTTTTCCTTTAGGAGGATATGGTTTGAAGGAGATCGCCTACCACGGGGTAAGCTATGCATCGATTACAAGTGACTTGCTTTTTCTGACTGTCCTTTATCCATTCTTCAAAAGTTATAAATCATTTAAAAAAGCGACCATTCTAGGAATTATTGTGGCCAGTATAGAATTGGCGGTCTTTTTTGCCGTATTCATTAGCTTTTTTGACTACCCATTGATCAAATATATCGCCTACCCATTTCACGAAATTACCCGTATGGTCACTTTCGGAAGGTACGTCTCTAATATAGAAGCCTTATTTTTCGCATTTTGGAGCGTTGCCAGTTTGATACGGTTCGCTCTTTATCTGTATATCTCTACTGCGATTTTTTCATATACTGTGAAAATCAAAGAGTTTGAACCATTGATCCTGCCATTTGCGGGATTGACAATCATGCTTGGCCTCATACCGGAAAATGTCGTCCAGAACGTCCTTATTTTAAGAAGCCAGGCCCTCTTAATGGTAACCTCCATAATCATATTCACCATTCCAGTGGCATTATTGTTGACTGCCAAGCTTAAGGGGGAATTAAACAGATGAAATTATGGGTTGCACTTTGTTTATCTATACTAATATTGGCTGGATGTGCAGACAAGATAGAAGTGGAGGAGGAAGGATTCGTACTGGTAATTGGAGTGGACCTCCCTGAGGAAGGAGGAACAGGGTATGACATTACCTTTCAAATGGCGGATCCCCAGGCCGGCAATCCGGGCAGCCAGCCTGGATCTACAGAGTTCAAGACTGTCATGATCCGAGTACCTGACCTTATCGCCGCCCGGGATATGTTAAATGTCTCTGAAACAAGGAACATCAATTTTTACCATACGAAAGCAATGATAATTAGTGAAGACCTGGCCAGATCAGATCAATTCCTTGAGGTCCTATCCACTATTGCCCGTGATACTCAGTCAAGAAGGGATATGCACCTCCTGATATCCAAGGAAAGGGCGAATAAGTTCCTGAATAATAATGACCCGGCTTTCGAAGCAAGTCCTCATAAATTTTATGCCTTTGTTACCAGGAGGTGGGAAAATAACTCTTTGGTTCCAAGGGCCACCCTTCATACAATCATACATGATACAGAAGCGGATGCAGGACTGGCACTGGCTATTTATGCAACTACTGAAGAAGATGTGAATTTAAAAACAAATGAAGACAACTACTTTCCCGGTGAAATACTTAAAAAAGGGGGTACACCTGTCCAAATCATCGGTGCAGCTGCCTTCAGAGACGGAAAAATGGTGGGGGCACTGACTGGCGAGGCTGTCAGAGCCAGAGCCATGCTGACTGAACACCTTCAGCCAAAGGAAGTAACCTTTACCTTTCCTGACCCATTGAATGAGGAATTTCGTGTTACAGGAAAATTAACCAATACAAAAACCAAAGTTAAAGTCGATGTCAGCAAACCAGCACCAGATATAACAGTGGACGTATGGCTGAGTGTAAAGATACTCGGAATCCCCAGCATGATCAACTACGTTGAGGATTTACAAAAACAAGAGGTCCTCGACGATTCACTTGAAAAAAGGTTTAAAGAACGGGCAGACGAACTGGTAGAAAAAACGCAAACTGAATTAAAAGCAGAGGCATTCAACTGGTCGCTCGCCGTGCGCAAAAAGTTCTTCACACTGAAAGAATACCAGGAATATGATTGGATGCACGCTTATCCGGATGCCAAGGTGACAATCAAGGTTCACACAAACATTGAAAGTTTCGGCAAAATACTCCGACCGCGTTCAAAAGAGGAGATCATTGATTAAAAGGGAGTGATATCTTGTTCTGGGTAACCCTGCTACTGTGCTCCTATTTGAGCTATTACTCACTCCGATACGCAAGACTGGTCTGGAAGAATAAAAATAAACTGGGAGCTTCCATGGTCGGATTATTGGCCGTAATATTATTCATAATGCCATTTCTTAACTTCTGGCTGTTTTTGGATAAATGAAGGATAAAAATGAAAGCGGCCTGGTCAGACCTTTAAAGAAAATTTCTTAAAGAGACAAAAAGGTGGTCTTGTCGTTAATTCTTCTTGTTATGTTGAATCTGATGGGATAAGTCTGGTCCAATTAGTACGCAACCTGGGACGTTGAACTGGACGTGGATGGCAAAGAGTGAGCCACACAGGTTATTGTAAAATTTCCTAGTCACTAAAAAACGGTGAAAAGGGCTGTCCCTTTTCACCGTTTTATCATTACATATTGATATATTTACGCGGGTTAACTGCATTGGATTTACTGTTATTCCATGGTCCTTCATGTAATTCGAAATGAAGATGCTGACCGAAAGAGAAACCAGTGTTACCCATTGTGCCGATTCTTTGGCCTTTTTCCACATAGGTACCGCTGCTTACTCCCGATCCTGATAAATGAGCATAAACCGTAGTGAATGTTTTGCCGTTGATGGAATGAGTAATGTATACAACATTTCCATAACTAGCACTGTAATGACTTTTGATTACGTAGCCATCTGCCGCAGCAACAACTGCAACATTTCCGCCGGCAGCAATATCTGTACCATAGTGGAAGCGAGGCTTGCCATTCAATACATCATAACCAAATTCTGTTGAGATATAGCCTGCAGAAGGTCTTGTCCATCTGCCTTCTGACACAGGAGTAGACTGTACTGGTGCAGGTGTAGCCACTGTTGAACCACTATTACTGCTGCTTCCAGAACTACTTTGAGCTGCTTGTTGAGCAGCTTGCTGGGCTGCCAATCTTTCAGCTTCAGCTTTACGCTGGGCTTCCAACTCCTTTTGTCGCTCGATTTCTTTCTGTCGTGCAAGTTCAGCCAAACGTGCCTGCTCAGCTTGGATTTCACCGCCGATTTCTTTTTCTATTTCTTCCAATTCACTTGCATGTGCTACAAGTTGAGTTTTTTCCACCTCGAGCTTTTCCTGCTCTTTTTCTAATTGCTTAAATAATTCATTTTTCTGCCCTTTTTGGCTGTCAAGATCTTTCTTTAAAGAGACCAAACTCGCCTTTGCATCTTCCAGTTTTTCCAGCTTGTCCACAACTTCTGCCTGCTTCTTTTCAAGAGAAGCCTGGTCAGCCTTTTGTTCGTCGATGATTTTTTTATCAGCACTTACAATAGTATTGACCGCAGTGATGCGGTTAATGAAATCTCCAAAGCTTTCTGCCCCAAGCAAGACGTCCATGTAGCTTGCAGAACCGCCTTTTTCCTGAATAGAACGGGCGCGTTCTTTTAGAAGTTCATTTCTTTCGGCAATTTTCTTCTTTAGTTCTTCTATTTCTGCATTCAACATTTCAATCTCTTCGTTCGTCTTGGCAATTTCAGCAGTCTTTTCTTTTATCCGATCTTCGGTATCACGAATTTTAGAATCTATTTCAGCTATTTCTTTTTGAATTTTATCCTGCCGGGAAATATTATCATTAATTTCACTCGACTTTTGATCAATCTCTTGGTTAACGTTCTCTTTTTCTTTTTTTACATCCTCTTGTTTATTCTTCAAATCAGATACTGAAGAATGAGCACTGGCAGTAGTTCCAGTAGTTTGAAGACCCCCGATTGTTAGTGTTGCAGCAATTGATAAAGTGACTAGTGTTTTCCTTTTCAAGCGACATGCTCCTTTCGGTTCTCTCAACCTATTAAACTCTTAAAAACTTTCTGACGGACATAAAGCTTCCCCAAGCGCCAATCAAACATCCCATAAGGATAATCAGGAGGTTTACCTGATAGATGAACGGGGTATATTCAAGTATCTGTATAAAGTGTGTTCGCAGTCTTGGTTCAATGAACTGATATGCGTAGTAGTATCCAGAAGATATCACCGCAATCGGGACAATCGAGCCGAGAATCCCAAGCCATAAACCTTCCAGTATAAACGGCCAGCGCACAAACCAGTTTGTAGCACCAACAAGTTTCATGATTTCAATTTCTTTGCGTCTTGCAACGATCGTAATCTTAATTGTATTGGAGATAAGGAACATCGCTGTGAAAAGCAGTCCGATTATCAATACCAGACCAACATTTCGGCTCATTTGCAGAAAGCTGAAAAGTCTTTCAATCTTCGCTTCCCCATACAAGGCATCATTTACATTTTCAAAACTTTTAATTTCATTGGCAACTCTTTGTGTTTCCACCGGATTCACAGCTTTTACAATATAAACGTCATATAAAGGATTATCCTGTTCAAACAGGCGAAAATCTTCCCCCATATCTTCCATCAAGTTTCTTAACTCATCTTCTTTAGAGGAAAATTCAATACTGTCTATTCCATTCAACTGTTGAATTCTTGATTCCAGTTCTTCTCTCTCGGCTGGTTCGGTGCCTAATTCCACCAGCACTCGTACCTCAACATCTTTTTCGATATCAGTAGCAATCTTATTCATATTCAGCATGAGGACAACGAATACACCGACAAGAAGCAGCGTGACTGTCACGGCACTGACCGATGCAAAGGTCATCCAGCCATTACGCCCCAGGCTCTTTAAGCTTTCGCGAAAGTGCCTTAAGATTGTTCTAGGCTTCATAACCGTAGTCACCTCGCTGTTCGTCACGGACGATACGCCCATTTTCAATGGCGATTACCCGGTGCTTGATCGTGTTTACAATCTCACGGTTATGTGTGGCCATTACTACAGTAGTGCCCTGTGTATTGATTTCCTCAAAAACATTCATGATTTCCCAAGAAGTTTCAGGATCAAGGTTACCAGTCGGTTCATCCGCAATAATTAAGTGCGGCTTATTGACGATTGAACGGGCAAGCGAGACTCTTTGCTGTTCTCCTCCAGACAATTCATCCGGAAACATTCTGGCTTTATGTTTCAGCCTGACAAGATCCAGAACTTCCATGACCCGTTTCTGAATGTTTTTTGGCGTTTCTTCTATAACTTCAAGAGCAAAAGCGATATTTTCAAAGACTGTCAGTGAAGGCAGAAGTTTGAAATCCTGGAAAACCACACCGATATTTCTTCTTAAATATGGAACCCGATTGTTTTTAAGTTTAACCAGATCGATTTCGTTAACAGTGATTTCACCCTTTGTCGCTCTTTCTTCCCTGTACATCATTTTAATGAAGGTCGACTTACCAGCGCCGCTCGGTCCTACTACATAAACGAATTCGCCCTGTTTAATATGTACATCGAATCCGTTGGCAGCCATGATTCCATTGGGGTATTGCTTATATACGTCTTTCATTTTGATCATTTTTCAACCACCCAAGTTAAACATTTATAGTGTTCTAGCGAAGATGTTAATAGTCACAAGGATTAAGATATAAAGTAAAAATATAATGTAGAAAAAACTCGAATTAATAACTTTCTAAAAGTATTATAACATCATTGCCTAGGAATTTAAGGATAATTTATATTACAGTTTGGTATCAAAGCGTAAAAGAGGGCGTTTCCTGGCAGAAATTACAATGGGAAATCTTAACGAAATTAAGAGAATCAGGGAGTTTTATTATAGGAGAATATTACTATATGAAAAATTTGTAAGTTTAAAGAAGATGTACAGGGCTTTGAATGGAGGGTTATTGTGTCGGATTATAAGAGAGAAATTTTATTACTATAAAGAGTGTCCAAGGAGGATAACTATCTACCTTTACCCAATAGAAAACATTTGCAAACTTATTTAAACAGAAATTGTAAAAAATTTTAATTCTATACGCCTGGAGATTAAACTTAGAGTATACCTCGCAAAAGAAGTTGCCCGCTAATCTGAAAGAAACAATCCCCGGTGCTTCCCAAGAAAGATTCCCCATTTTCCATTCAATCAATATTGATACAGAACATATTCATAAAGCCGGCATATATTCTACTACTGGCGCGAGGTACACCATCTTTGGTTTTCTCGGTTTTGATGCATCTCGCTCACGGCGCGAGGTACATCATCTTTAGTTTTCTCGGTTTTAATGTATCTCGCTCTCGACGCGAGGTACATCATCTTTGATTTTCCCGGATTTAATGTATCTCGCTCACGGCGCGAGGTACACCATCTTTGGTTTTCTCGGTTTTGATGCATCTCGCTCACGGCGCGAGGTACATCATCTTTAGTTTTCTTGGTTTTGATGCATCTCGCTCACGGCGCGAGGTACATCATCTTTGGTTTTCTCGACTTTGATGTATCTCGCTCTCGACGCGAGGTACATCTTCTTTGTTTTTCCCGGATTTGTTGTATCTCGCTCACGACGCGAGGTACATCATCTTTGTTTTTCTCGATTTTGATGCATCTCGCTCTCGACGCGAGGTACATCATCTTTGATTTTCTCGACTTTGATGTATCTCGCTCTCGACGCGAGGTACATCATCTTTGAGTTTCTCGGCTTTAATGTATCTCGCTCTCGACGCGAGGTACATCATCTTTGGTTTTCTCGGCTTTAATGTATCTCGCTCTTGACGCGAGGTACATCATCTTTGATTTTCTCGGTTTTAATGTATCTCGCTCTTGACGCGAAGTGCATCATCGTTGATTTTCTCGGCTTTGATCTATCTCGCTCACGATACGAGGTACATCATCTTTGAGTTTCCCGGATTTGATGTATCTCGCTCACGGCGCGAGGTACACCTTCTTTGGTTTTCTAGGTTTTGATGTATCTCGCTCACAATACGAGGTACATCATCTTTGAATTTCTCGGTTTTGATGTATCTCGCTCTCGACGCGAAGTACATCATCTTTGAGTTTCTCGGCTTTAATGTATCTCGCTCTCGATGCGAGGTACATCATCTTTGGTTTTCTCGGTTTTGATGTATCTCGCTCTCGACGCGAGGTACATCTTCTTTGAATTTCTCGGTTTTGATGTATCTCGCTCACGACGCGAGGTACATCATCTTTGTGTTTCTCGACTTTGATGTATCTCGCTCACGACGCGAGGTACATCATCTTTGAATTTCTCGGTTTTGATGCGACCGCTGTTCATCAGTCGCTTGTTTTATCGATCACAGACGCTTATAATTTCACCCTTTTTATATCGAGATGACAGTTCCATCAAAAAAAGGCTCCTTACTCGTAGATTCGCAGGTTAATTGGAATTAATCAAATCAGAGCTGCATTACGGAAGAAGCCGGTTAATAAAAGCTTAATCAAATGATAAAGAAGTTTAACTTCCTCCAGCAACTTTTAACAGTCACTCAGAATCCAGTCTTCACAAAACGCCGTCTTCAGCTCCCACATTTTTTTGCCTTGCTTTCTTTGGGAAGCCCTATAATTTTTCAACAATACGTTTTTGCTGCCAATACTTGAGAAAAATAACGGCCATCACTTCACCGCACATCCTAATAAAAACCTTATTATTCTACAAAAAAAAGAAAGTCCGAAGACTCTCTCTTAATTACTCTCTATTCGCCAACCATTCAGCAACGGCTTCTGCTTCATCACCTTCAATGATATTCTTCGGCATCGCGCCTTTGCCATTTACAATGATGGAATGAATCTCGTCTTCACTTAACTGAGATCCGATGTTATTCAAAGCGGGAGCCATTCCGCCTTCCAGGTTGCCGCCATGGCAGCTGGAACATTTCTGGTTAACAATTTTTTCTGGATCAATATCAGTTCCCAATGCACTTTCTGCAGCTTGCTGCGGGTTGTTCGCCTCACTGGCTTCTTCTGAAGTATTGTCTCCGCAAGCACCTAAAATTAGAGTTGAACCTAGTAAAAATACCATTAATGTTTTTTTCATTGTAATTCCTCCCGAATGAGAATTAATTCATCCTCTCATTCCTTATTATACCAGGATTACACCCGTTTGAAACCTTCTCCGAGAACCTCGGAAGCGTCCGTAGTGACGACGAATGCAGATGGGTCAATGCTTTTGACCAGTTGTTTCAATCTTGTGAACTCTCTCTGATCGACAACCACCATTAAGATGGGACGCTCATCATCCGTGTATCCGCCGTATGCAGATAGTTTTGTCACACCACGGTCAATTTTATTCAGAATACCTTCGCGGATTTCCTCTTGACGGTTGGATATGATCAACGCCATCTTGGAACGCCCAAAGCCGACCTGCACAAGATCGATGGTTTTACTTGTAACGTACAATCCAATCAGGGCATACAATCCTCTTTCAATATCGAAAACAATCGCAGCAGCTAACACGATCATGCCATCGATAATTGCGACGCATGTACCGAGTGATAAGCCGGAATATTTGTTGATAATCTGAGCAGCTAAATCAGTTCCGCCTGTTGAAGCTTTTCCTCTAAAAACAGTTCCAAGTCCCAGACCGACTCCGATCCCGCCGAACAGGGCACCAAGCAGAGGGTCCATCGACCATGCTTCCCAGTCCTCTGTCAAATACACGACAAATGGAAGGAAAATCGTGCCTAAAGCCGTTTTGAAACCGAACTGATAACCAAGAAAAATCAGACCGGCAATGAACAACGGAACATTGAAGGCCCACTGAACATAAGCCGGCCTCCATTCAAATACCGTTTTAGTAATGGTGGAAATCCCGCTCACACCGCCTGAAGCAACTTCATTCGGAAGTAAAAATACGTTGAAGGCAATTCCGACTATAGCCGATCCAACGAGTACATATACATATTCCAAAAACTTCTCAAGCCTGGGATTATAATGATTCCCGCGGCGTCTTTTCTCTTTTTTTCCCATCGCAGTCATTCTCCTTTGATGTAGTAATGTTAGTATAGCCAACAACACCGAATTCACTATGGCCGCGTGTGCTTTAGCACTTTAAAGCACGAAGAGGGACTGTCCCTCTTAGCACTTTAAAGCGTTAAAGTGCTCTTTCGTTACAGAATCCGGGTCTCAGCTTTTGTCACTTTATGTTACAGCCTTTGAGAGTATAGCATGAGGGATGAAGGCTGTAAATATTGCCACTTTAACGTGTTAATGCATCACCGCGCGAAGAGGGACAGTCCCCTTTAACGTGGTAATGGAATCTAAACACAAAAAACCTTCCTTATTATAAGGAAGGTTTCTGCATTTGATTGCTGCTGATTTAGTTGATACGAGAGCGAAGGTAGGCATTGATGAAGCCGCTGATATCTCCGTCCATGACTGCCTGCACGTTCCCCATCTCTGTGTTTGTACGATGGTCCTTGACCATTGAGTAAGGGTGAAAGACGTATGACCGGATTTGGCTTCCCCAGCCGATTTCTTTTTGCTCGCCGCGGATTTCTAATAGCTCCTGCTCTTGCTCTTCAATACGTCTCTGATAGAGCTTCGCTTTCAGCATCTTCATCGCCTGCTCGCGGTTCTTGATCTGAGAACGTTCAGATTGGCATGTCACCACAACACCTGTCGGCTGGTGAGTAATACGAACCGCAGAGTCGGTCGTATTGATATGCTGACCGCCGGCACCGCTCGCACGGTATGTGTCAACCTTGAGATCTTCCGTACGGATTTCAATCTCGATTTCTTCATTGAACTCCGGCATGACTTCACATGATACAAATGAAGTATGGCGGCGGCCTGATGAATCGAAAGGTGAAATCCTGACGAGGCGGTGAACGCCTTTTTCAGCTTTCAGATATCCGTAAGCATTATGGCCTTTGATCAGAAGGGTCACACTTTTGATTCCCGCTTCATCTCCCGGAAGGTAATCAAGCGTTTCGACCTTGAATCCTTTTTTCTCTCCCCAGCGCTGATACATACGCAGCAGCATCGAACCCCAGTCCTGCGATTCGGTTCCCCCTGCACCCGGGTGAAGTTCCAGGATAGCGTTGTTTTTATCATGAGGTTCACTTAGAAGAAGCTGAAGTTCATATTCATTCAAACGTTTGTTTAACTCCTTCATCTCTTCCACAAGATCTGCCTGAAGCTCTGCATCGTTCTCTTCTTTGACTAATTCCAATGTCAGTTCCAGGTTTTCTTGCATTTCCTGCATTTCCTTAAATTCATTGACAAGCTCTTTCAATCCATTCGCTTCGTTGATGACACCCTGAGCTGACTGCTGGTCATTCCAAAAGTCCGGCTGCAGCATGACTTCGTCCAATTCCGCTATTCTTGCTTCTTTGTTTTCGAGGTCAAAGAGACCCCCTGAAGTCCGCAAGTTTTCCCGCTGTATTTTCCAATTGTGATTTCACTTCAAAAAGTTCCATCAAATTCACCTCTTGTTTAATTAGTAAGCATAAGTTTTATTATAACGGTTGTTTTATGCTATTAGCAAAGTTTCATAGTTCTTTACCCTGAAAAAAACTACCTGACACTCTTTTGGCTTTAGAGGCATCAGGTAGTTTTTTAGGTTCTTAATGCAGGTATTATTCTAGTTATAAAAATTAGGATCTCCGCTCCAGGCGTACGACTCCGCGGGGTCTCACCTGCCCGCTAATCCCGCAGGAGGTCGTACGCCTTTCGCTCCAATCCGTCCTATATAAATAAACGGAAGGAAAAATGAGAGATTAAAACCTTTTTAAAGAAGTATCCGTTTTTTCTCTCACCCCAGCAGAATTAGGTTCTTATCACCACTGATTCTGAAATGACATAGGCTGAATCAGTTAGGAACCCCGTTCATCCTGACAGACAAAGGAACTCACCATTATCAAAAACTTTCTGCAAAAAACCAGCAATGTAAAAGGTAATTTACTTTACTCCACTTTCCCATGACAATTCTTGAATTTCTGGCCGCTTCCGCATGGACATGGGTCGTTTCGGCCGATATCTTCTGCTTTGCGTACTGGCTGTTTTTTCTTGGTTTTTCCGCTCGTATCCTCTTTCGGATTGACCGCTTGGCCTTTGGCGACTTCCTGGCGCTCAAGGTTATTGCGGATTTCTGCTTTCATCACATAGCGGGCGGCGTCTTCCTCGATCGCCACGACCATGGTTTCAAACATTGCGAATCCTTCATGCTGATACTCGCGCAGAGGATCTGTCTGGCCATATGCACGCAGGTGGATTCCTTGGCGAAGATGATCCATCGCATCGATATGGTCGATCCATTTTGTATCGACGGCACGAAGAAGAACTACTTTTTCAAACTCACGCATCTGCTCTGATGTCAGCTCTTCTTCTTTTTGGTTATATCTTTCCAGAACCTTGGCATAGATCAGTTCAATCATTTGTTCAGGCTCTTTGCCACTCAAGTCACTCTCGGTAATGTCGCCCTCTTGCAGGAGAGTTGCATTGACGTAATCAATGATTCCTTTGATGTTCCACTTCGTTTCTTCTTCAATAATCGGTGCATGCGCCTCTACAGAGCGGGTGATGACAGACTTGATCATAGACTCGACGATTTCACGCAGATTCTCGGAATCAAGCACTTCAAAACGCTGCTTGTAAATGATTTCACGCTGCTGGCGAAGAACATCATCGTACGACAGAAGCTGTTTACGTGCATCAAAGTTGTTACCCTCAACACGTTTCTGTGCAGATTCAACCGCTCTGCTGACCATCTTGCTCTGAATTGGCTGATCATCTGCCATTCCAAGGCGTTCCATCATCGATTTCATGTTATCTGAACCAAAGCGGCGCATCAATTCATCTTCCATTGAAAGATAAAATTGAGTCACACCTGGGTCACCTTGACGTCCGGAACGACCACGAAGCTGATTATCAATACGGCGGGATTCATGACGCTCTGTACCGATAACGGCTAATCCGCCAAGGTCAATGACACCCTCTCCCAATTTGATATCGGTACCACGGCCGGCCATGTTTGTCGCAATGGTCACGGAGCCTCTTTGGCCCGCTTCCAGGATGATTTCCGCTTCACGTTCATGGTTTTTCGCGTTCAATACGGCGTGACGCACACCTTTTTTTGTTAAAAGCCTTGAGATCAGCTCTGATGTTTCAACCGCAACCGTACCAACCAGCACAGGCTGGCCTTTCTGATAGCGTTCTGCGATTTCCTCCACCACTGCACGGTATTTGCCTTCCATGGATGCATAGATCAAATCCGGTCGGTCATCTCGGGCGATTTGTCTGTTTGTCGGAATCACGACAACATTCATGTTATAGATATTGCGGAATTCCTCTTCTTCCGTTTTCGCTGTACCAGTCATTCCGGAAAGCTTGTCATACATACGGAAGAAGTTCTGGAACGTAATCGTTGCCATCGTCATACTTTCGTTTTGAATCTCTACGCCTTCCTTGGCTTCAATCGCCTGGTGAAGACCATCACTGTAACGGCGGCCTTTCATCAACCGGCCTGTGAAGGAATCGACAATGACAATTTCTTCATCTTGAACAACATAGTCCACATCCTTATGCATGCTGACATGTGCCTTCAATCCTTGGATAATGTGGTGGTTCAGCGTGACATGAGACAAATCGAAGAGGTTTTCGATATTAAAGGCTTTCTCCACCTTCGTGATCCCTTCCTCTGTCAATTGAACTCCTTTTGTTTTTTCATCGTAAGTAAAATCTGTTTCTTTGCTGAGCAAACGAACAACAGCATTTGCCTGCATGTAGAGCTGAGTTGATTTTTGCGCCTGGCCGGAAATGATCAGTGGTGTCCGGGCTTCATCGATCAGGATGGAGTCGACTTCATCAATTACAGCAAAATGAAGCGGACGCTGCACCATTTGATTTTTGTAAAGCACCATATTATCACGCAGATAATCAAAGCCAAGTTCATTGTTCGTGCTATACGTCACATCTGCCTCGTAAGCTTCACGCTTTTCTTCTTTCGACAAGGAGTTCAGGTTAAGGCCGACAGAAAGGCCAAGGAAGTTGTATAGTTTCCCCATTTCTTCTGCGTCACGGCTTGCAAGGTATTCATTGACAGTCACAACGTGTACGCCTTTTCCTGTCAGAGCGTTCAGGTAAACAGGCATTGTAGACGTCAACGTTTTACCTTCACCTGTCTTCATCTCAGAGATGTTACCTTCGTGAAGGGAAGCACCACCCATAAGCTGTACGCGGTATGGATAAAGACCAAGAACACGCTTTGCCGCTTCACGGACAACCGCAAACGCCTCGACAAGCATCTTGTCCAGGGACTCGCCATCCTTGTAGCGTTTCTTGAATTCTTCCGTCTTTTGGCGGATGCCGTCGTCCGAAAGCTTTGCCATATCAGGACCAAGTGCCTCGATCTGGTCAGCATACTTCTCCAGCTTCTTCAGCTCGCGTTTATTGGGGTCAAACACTTTATTTAAAATTCCAATCATCTATGAGCGCTCCTTCTAGTCGAAATAGTAGTGTAAGAAAAGCTGCATTGAGCCGCAGCATGTAAATTAGTAGTCATATTAACAGGCGGAGCATACCGCCTTCACAAACTAGATAAATCTGCATTAGTAAATGTTCTCTATTTATTGTAAAAAATCCTTCTTTAAAAAAACGCAATATTCCCTATTAATATTACCACTATCGAGAAAGAGTGACAACAACTGACAGGACGTGGAGCTTTAGCGCTTTAAAGCACGAAGAGGGACTGTCCCTTTCAGCGCTTTAAAGCAACAGAGCACAAAGCCTGAAAACGGGCGTGCGGATTTCCGCACGCCCATTGACTTTAGCATTTAGTTGTTGATGATGGAATTGGCTTTCTGGCTGGTTTGTCCCATCAGTTCTGCGATGGAATGGTTATCGTTTGTTAAGGTTTCGACAGTCGCACTCATTTCTTCGAGGCTGGCTGATGACTGTTCGATAATCGCTGCCAATTCAGCAGTGGATCCCTGAGTCTTTTCTGATTGACCGCTTACTTCTTCCGCCAGCTGAAGAAGGGTAGCTACATGTCCTTGCAGTTTGCTAAACACGACCGAAGTCTGGCCGAATGAATTTGTGACATGCTCCGTGGACTGGATGCCTTTTGCAATGAACTCGCTGCTTGTTTTCACTTTCTTAAGAGCTTCATCATTGTTTTGATTCAATTTTACCAAATTATCATTAATTCGATCCGTTGTCCGGCTGCTGTTCTCCGCAAGCTTTCGAATCTCATCCGCCACAACCGCAAAGCCTTTCCCGGCTTCACCTGCACGCGCAGCCTCGATGGAAGCGTTAAGGGCCAGAAGATTGGTCTGATCGGTTATTTCTTTAATCGTTCCTGTGAACGTGTTGGTTTCTTTGATGGTATCGGTAAGAACCGAGAACGTTTGATTTAATTCTTTTACCAGTACAGAGAGTTCCTGAATATCTTCGTTCAACTCACTGGTTTGCTGCTCACTTTCTGTGATATGCTGGTTCGCTTTCGTCGTTTCTTCTTGCAGCTGAGCAGAAACGGAGTATAAATGATCCATAGAACCCTTCGTATTGAGGGCGTTCTCTGTGATATCCGTAATTTGCTCTGTTTGAACCTGACTTCCGGAAGCAACTTCAGTGATGGCTGTTTTCATTTCTTCCTGAGACGCAAGGTTTGTTTGCACCTGCTGGTTCACAAGAGATAAATCGCTGATGATTCCACTCACCTTTTCTTCAAGGTTAAGCTTGAGCTCTCTTTGCTTCTCAGCCTCTGCTTCTGCCGACAGCATCATTTCCTGCAGCTTTTCGTCCTGCTTTCTGTTAAGGAAAATCATCACACCGAGTATGACTCCACATAGAACATATGCCAATACAGCAGTTGGGATAAAACTTTCCAATAATGCTGATTTTTCCATAAGAGTGAAATTGGTGATCAATATGCCCGCGCCCAGCAAGTACCCTAAACCGAAAACCAGCTTATTAAAATGCAGCGCAGAGATCAGCCCGATTACAAATAAGACGGGTACAAGATCTAAAGACGGCGCCAGAAGAAATAGCGCAGAGAAAGTAAAGGCCTGAATGACTATGATGCTTACCAAGGGAAATAGTTTGTGCTTCTTTAAAACAAATTGAAAAGTGATAAAAATTAGTGCGAAAACTATTGATTCAGTCAAATACAAAAGGGTCTTAGAAGTTTCCCCGGAAAGTGCTGACGAACTTCCCGCCGCGATTAATGAAATCAAAAACGTAATGAACATGAGGAGGTTCTTCTTTTTCACATCGCCTAATCTGAGCTGCTCTACTGCGTTCATAAATGAATACCTTCTTTCATCTGTTAAATTCTTACTTACTACATATATCGGTTAGTACCATGGAATTCTTTAGATACACTTTATGGAGAAAATAAGACACTTTAACGCTTTAAAGCACGAAGAGGGACAGTCCCTTTCAATGCTGTAAAGCACTAAAAGGGACTGTCCCTCTTCACGTGGTGACGCGGTGACGCGTTAAACCGCTCCAGCCAGCAGGAGTTTCTTCATCTCCTTTGCTCGCCTGGATATGCTGTTGGCAGATACGCCGAACGCTTCGGCCAAGTCTTTCTGCAGATAATCTTTTTTCAATTCTGTATCTGCCTTGATGACTTCCACAATCGAAGCTGAATAGATTTGTGGATTACGGATCTTCGGAGACTCACTCTCAAAGTATTGAGCAAGAAGTGTCGCTGCCTTTTCAATACTTGTCAAAGATTCTCCCTGTTCGTTCAAGAAAGATTTCATAGAGTCGACCGCCTCTGTATATGCAGGATTGTCAACGCTCTCCTTCTCAACCGGAGCTGCCTCCGTCTCCTCCTGACCACCTTGACCCTGGCCTGTGAACAAATAGAAGCAATGGTCCGCAAGATATAAATAATGGGAAGCTAAGTACTCTTCCACAGAATCTTTTCCGGCTCTTCTCATCTTCTCAACCATCGCATCTTTGCAAACCTCAGCAATCCCCGGGTACACAAAGTACTGCGCAAACGGGAGATAACTGCTTCCATTCTGCAGAAGGATACCGATAAAGAAACAGCCTTCGACGATTTCCGAATTCGCTCCTTTGACATGAAAAGTTTCACCTTCAACCGTATCTTCTATCACAAGCTCCGAGCCCTTTGCCGATGTCACGATCCCGGCGGCAAGTCGCGGAGTTTTCCACTTCTCCAAGTTCTCCAGAGTTTGCGGCCTCGTCACAAACTTACTTTGTTTTTCGATAAACTGCTCTGCAAGCGTAAGCCCCTTTTCAAGCTTTTCCGTTACTCCATACCAGCTGAGAAAGGCCATTTCAAAGATATCCTGATCTTTCTTCATCACGTTCATTTCAGAAAAATAATCTTGATAATCACTTTCGAGCTTGTCACTATTATGTACGGCAATATAGTCATAAGCCTGGGCCTGAAGAATCTCAAGCTCCCCGAGGACCAAGTCAGCAATATTGACAGCTGCATGATTTCCACAGCATTTTTTATACTTCTTGCCGCTTCCGCATTCACACGGATCGTTCCGGCCGATTGTTTTCATAAGTCGTACCTCCTGATGCTCTTTTCCTACCTAGAATAAAGCTCACAATCTACTATTATAATCTACTTGACACAAACATTAAACTGTTTGTGGTAAAGATCTCTCTTGTAAAACTTTCTAATTCAAAAAGAGGACGAAGAATAATAAGAGTCAGCTCCCACCTAATCTATAGATATGCTGCACCATTTTCCATTAAGGTATCTGAAAGAACATGGGAGCTTCAAAGACTTTGATGCTGTTAAAAGTACTTGACTTCGAGTACAGGTGTTCCACTCAGCGGGCAACTTATCCTCCCTTTTTCTCCTCGATGGCCTCCCGGTAGAATGTTTCCATACTGACAATCATCCTGTCTGAATCCCAGTATTGTTTTCCACGCTCCAATGCTTTGTTCTTAAGCCTCTCTCTTAACTGTGCATCTTTCAAGAGTTCCGAGATCCCGGTATACAAAGCGAGGCTGTTTCCTTGCGGGAAGACGAGCCCTGTTTCTCCGTGGACGACCATTTCAGGCATAGCGGCAGCGTCACTTACAATCACCGGAATTCCGGCAACCTGTGCTTCAATGACAGTATGCGGCAATGTCTCTTGAAGACTTGGATGAACAAGGATATCCGCTTTCTGTAAGAATGGCACTGCATTTTTTAAGTACCCTTTGAATTTCACCTTTTCCCTGACTCCAAGTTCTCGGCACTGTTTCTTAAGGGTTCCTTCCATTTCTCCCTCTCCAAGAATCCAGCATTCCCAGTCATTCCTTTCCTTGTAGAGCAGAGACAATGCGCTGATCAAGTGCTGAATCCCTTTAAGGTATACCAGCCTGCCCATACAGAGGATGATCTTTTTATCTCCCTCTTTTTTAAAAGGTGTTTGCAAACCTTCCTTTCTCATTTTTTCTATATCGATTCCATAAGGAAAGGTTGTGATCTTGGAGGGCGGGACACCGTACTTGTCTGAGATCAGGGTGGTCAGCCAATCGGAGGCAGCGTGTAGTTTGTCACTTGCGAGGCAGCCCTGACGCTCAAATTCCTGGCAATAAACTAATTCTGGTGTGTTCCATAGCTGCTCATCAGTCTTACTGGGATTGCCGGATTTCCATAGGAAGAAAATCTCGCCTGAAAAATAGCCGTTTACGGATGTGACCAGCGGGACTGCAGGGGGCTTGAGAGTGCTTAGCGCGAGGGCCGCCGTGATATCCTGTGCATGGATGATATCATATGTCTCCAATGGCAGCTCTGAGGCAGCCCTGTGAAACAGACAACATTGCGTCTCCCAAAAAGATATGAAAGAACCTGGCAGGATGTCTGGATAAGCATTTTGAACCTGAAGATTTATATCTTCCAGATACGGATCGAACTTAACTTCGACACTGCTATTCAATAGTTGAACTTTCGTATTCCTTTTATCTGTGCATAAGATATCCACCGTATGACCTTTTCGCTCCAATTTATCTCGTAAGTTGGAAACAAACGACCAGATGCCCCCGCCGCCTGGAAGTGGATAAACAGTGGCCAATAATATTTTCATCACTTTCATTCCTCTCAATTGGCAGTGCAAAGATTCTGCTCTCAATAGTCTTTCAGCCTTTTAATCTTTCATTGTACTTTCGACAGCGCAATATAGAGGTTCAAGGTACGTTCTTTGCTAATCACCGGCACTCCAGGGTTTTCAGAACAAGTCTCCAATCCCCATAAATCCTGATACGTTTTCTTGGCCTCGGTGCCTGAGGAGATCATCCTGTTTAATTCCTCTCCTCTACAGTCAGCGCTGTCTTCTGTTCTCAGCCTTACATACCGTCTGTCAGCAGACACTTCCCGTATTCTCTAATATTCAACTGTTTTTGATCTTTTTTAAACGCTCTTTTCGCAAAGATTGTGGCTATGAAAACAAATGGATTTCCGCTACAGCCGCACGACTCCGCTCAAATCCCCATCCTATAAGGGAAGAAAGGTTAAAAAGCATACAAAAGCAACATTCTTTTAGAAAGGCTCTTTTCGTAAACTTTGCTGCTGTTTGATACTAATTCCGAAAAAAACTACTATAATTTACCGGAATAACCGGGTAATCATGAAAAGAAAAGAGCTGCTTTCACCGATTAGAGAGAAATCCCCTAGTATCCGGGGAAAAATCCAGCTCTTAGGATTTTTCCGGAAGCAACAATATATGCGAAAACAGCCTTTTAAAATTGGTAATCACAGAGGCTTACGTCTTTTTCTTAACGGAATGATATTCGTTTTTAATGCTGTCTTTTTATTCTCATTGAATTCTTCGAAAAGCTTCCTATATCTGTTTTGAACCTGCACCACTTCCTGCTGTTGTTTGCCATAAAACTTCTTCGATCCCATTTCTTCATGGATTCTGTAATGTACTGTCAGTTGATCGAAGTATACGAGATGAACCTTCAAGGAAAGCTTGCACCACATGTCGTAATCATGGGTATACAATAAACTTTCATCAAATTTTCCAGCTTGTCTGATCAGGTCCATTTCTGCCATAACGGTACACCCATTAATCGGGCACCTGGCAGCCAATGTGTCATTGGTCTCCCGCCAACTCAAAGATTTGTAGCGTACCTCCCTTGATACCGTACTATTTGAATCCATGAACCTGAACCCAGTATAGGATACTCTAGCTTTCTCTCTCTCCATAAAAGCCAGTTGGTCAGCAGTCTTATCCGGCAAAAAATGATCATCGGAGCTCAGCCACGCAAAATAGTCACCTGTCGCCGCATCAATCCCTGCATTCAGTGCTGTAGCGGTTCCTCCATTTGGTTTTTCAATATATTTAATTTTATGAAGAAACGGAGCCAGTTTTTCTGTATGCTTGGTAGAACCATCATTTACGACAATGACTTCTGTATTAGGATAGGTCTGATCAAGGGCACTTTGGACAGCCTGATCAACATATGGGCAGTTATAGAATGGAATAATGATAGATACCTTCATTTCATCACCTCATAAAAAAAATTTATTATAATTCCTTGCCAGTGAGTATTCTTACTCTTACAGTGAATCGGCTGCCGGCATCAACCGGGAAGGTGCAGCCGCCATCCATGACAGCAGCTGCAGGTAAAACTATAGAATGACGATCTCCACTTCTAAGACACCCGCCTGGTCAATCAAATAACAGGCCGCTTCCGGCTTAGGCTCCTTCAACGAAACGATGAAATAGAACGCGTGCGGATACACCGCATACTGAATGTCTTCTGCTGAAGGGATCGGAGGGGCGGAAGGATGTGAGTGGTAGATTCCATTAAAGGTGTGGTTGGCTTCCTTCATTGCCGAGAATGTCCTATCCATTTCATCCAGATCCATCGCAAATGAGTCTACACTTCTTTCCACGTTTTTCATTTTCCAAACGGTTTCACAGTTCTTCCCCCTGCCGGACAATAGCCCGCATGCCTCAAACGGCGATGCCTGGATACAGTGAAGAATCATTTCATCATAAGCTTCTTTCAACAAAAAACAGGCTGGGGCCGAATTAGCGCGCTCCACATCCGCATCCTTTAAATTTGAAAGATGACTTTTGGGGCGTTGCTTTTGGTTTTTTTCTTCTCGCAGGAGAAATCTTTGTTCTTGAAGCTTCTTTGTACATTTTCTGCACGTCTTCACGTCTCATGTAGTTCACCCCCTTTACTTGCTGTAGCGCATAGGGTTAAAAATAGTCGTTTTCGAGTTCTTACTAACTGGAAAATAATCATAACGTTCTTTGGCAATGGACTGGTCCTCTTTGGAAATTCCATGTCCGCCGCTCCTCGCCTGTCTTCCCGACGGTGCACTTCTCTTCTTGGAAATGGAATTTAACTGATTATTCTGCATGCTGCTAATCTGTTTTTTTAATGACTGAACTTCCTTTTGCATGGTCCAGACGTTTTTCTCTGCTTCTTCATTTTTTCGTTTATACTCTTCTGCCTGATCACGCAAAAGCTCTATTTCCTGCTGATATTCTCTTTCTTTCGTCTCTTCCAAGGCATACATTTCTCTTTCCCGCTTTAATTCCTGCCCATCTTCCCCTCCTAATTGACTCATTTTTTCTTCATAAGTATTCATCCAATCTTCCATTATGGTGAGAAGCCGATCCAATTTTTCCTCTTGCAGGCCCCCATTGCGCCGGGAATCCTGGAGCAATCCTCTAACATCTTCCATTCCTGAAGTAAGCTCAGTATAATGACTGTCCATGCCGGCTAACCGGTCCATAACTTCTTGAAAATACTCCTCTCTGCTTTTGCCAAAAAAAAGTTTCCATAACATATAAAGCACCCTCCTCAATCTTGTTTACAGATCTTTATTGCAAAAGAATCCCTATAGCAAAAAATAAGGAGGAGAATGAACTCTCCTCCTGCATTCCTCATTAATCATCGCCGTTGTCGTCATCATCAATGCTGTCAAGCAGGTCTGCGAAAGTATCACACTCATCGAATTCAACCAGAGCTTCTACTACACCGCTGTCAAATACAACTGTATTAGAAGTATTTCTTAAAATCAGACGGAATCCTTCTTCGATTTCACCAAGCAAGTCTGTGAAGATTTGAAGTTCATAGGTTAACTGCTCAGGGATGCCATCGAAGTATCTTACCCCTACACCAGTTGCAGTCAGAGAATCTGTTCCGCAAGTGACGTTGTCGATAGATGATGGATTGAATGTAAAGCTGAGATCTCCTTGCAGTCCAGTTGCGGTTGGTGTTGGTGTTGGACCCGCATCAGTGTCAGTGAATGAGTATTTGAACGTGCTGTCACCCAGCGAGCATTCTTGACAAATTTCAGCGCGCAGGCTGGATAGACCTGTTACTTCCAGTGCATCTGTTCCTGATCCGAATACTGCTGTAGTGTCTTCATTCCGAGCCAATGCTGTTGCTTGGCACTCACAGTTGGCTACTGGGAATAATCCAGGACATTGTCTTGGAAATTCCAATAGATTCAAGTCACACTTGATCTTAGCGGCCGGCACCGGAATGTTGTTAGGTCGCGGGAAGCAGAACTTCGCTAAAACTTCCAGCTTAACTGGGAACTCTACTTGAACATCCTTACAAAGTACGACTGTCAATGGAATCATCGGCCCAAATGGATCCGGCCCCATCAATACACCGCCTGTTTGGCAAATCACTTGAGTAGCGCGGCAGTTGATGTTCGCATTGGTGATGCCAGCAGGTACACAAAGCATGATTTCATCTGTGAATTGTGTTCTTACTGTAAAAGTAGTAATAGCTTCTCCATCTACAAGGATGGTCACCTCTACCGGAACAGTCCAAACAATCAAGACGCGTCCTGGATTGCCGTTCTCCTGAATCGTTGCATTGCACGCTACATCAGCAGCATCTCCTGTGTTGCACTGAACTTCGATACGCTGCCCTGCTGCAAGTGCCGCACTTACTGCTTCACGTGCCTCTTCACATGGTATGAAGTTCTTGTTTGTATATCGGTTGGCAAAGAATACCCAATCATACACTTTATCCACCCTAATACATTCCGGAGCCAGGTCATTCTGATCCAACGGAATCGGTGATGGTGATGGAGTAGGAGTCTGGGAACCCCTAATTGGTTGACGTTTCTTCATGAAATCCTTCCTTTCTTTCAAATGAATATTTTCGGTACACTTTATCCTATTTCCAAAGAGGATTTTGGTATAGATAAATAACCTATATTTGTAAAAAAATCTATAATTGGACATTCATCCTGAAAGTAGAGAGAATATACCGCCCTCTATTAAGAAGATTTCAAGTCTTTTCCTGCGACATTGTTTTCCTAAGTATTCTGTTCATTTAAAAATAGATCGTGTCCGCTTCAGTCGCGCGCCTGCTAGAGACCGAGGAAACCTATCTCGTTCTCCGGCCTATGCTTCCAAGGATATTGAGAAGAAATCTCCTCTTCTTCTATTAAGTGAAAAGATAATCCGATCTGCAGCATAAGAATCGGAGGTGCCTTGAAAGAAAAAGAAATGCAAAAAGCTTTGGTTGTGAAGATTCCGGATTACTACTGTCTGCTGATGAGTTTTCGTGGGGTAGAAATTGGGGGGTTAGATAACGGACCGCATTTTGAACTTACGGATCGTTGAGGTTGCAAATCCACTGAGATAACGGACTGCATATAAACCATATCGGCGCCGAAGCCCTAGCCACAGTATAGATCCTTATTTTTATTAAAAATGCAAATAGTAACGGGGATGCCGTTATGTGAGTTTTTCGGATGAATGTTACTTGCGGAAAATCCAAGAAGCCGGATGTTCCCCTGCACACTAAAATTTTTCTTTTAAAATGAAGAGAACTGCTCAATACTATCGGCAACTGTCTCTTTCAAGAGATTAAGCTGTTTTTTAACTTTTGTTGACATGCATGTCTAATATGTTCATGTTCTTTAACCTGTGTTTACAGAACTTCGTTAAAGAACTTGAATCAATAACAGATTCTTCTGGAGCCATATTTAGATATAATTAAAGGCTCTTTTCTAAGAGAATTGTTGCTCTTGAATGCTATTTACCCTTCTTCCCCTTTTACGTAGAGGGATTGCAGCGGAAGGCGTGCGGACTCCTGCGGAACTAGCGGGACAGGTAAGACCAAGGTTACGTACCCACTGGAACGTAACCCCACAGGCGAAGCGGAGGAGGCTCAATCCAGCTACAGCGGCCAGCGACTAGCAGATTTCGGTCTCTCTCCTTGCTAATCTAGCTACAAGGCTCCAGCGGCTAGCGGACTTCCCGACTCCTCCTTGCGATAAGTCAACATCAACTCACTGCGTTCGTTGTGTTTCCTTTATCTCATGCGGAGTCAGTCCAGTCCGTACGCCGCTGAGCGGGGCCTTTCCACTTTATATAGATAAGTCATCATCGAATCGCTATCGCTCTCCGTGATTCCTTTATCTCATACGAAAGCCCTAAAATCTGTACGTCGCTGAACGGCCGCTTCCGCTTTTTAGTTCACCGCCCGCCCCGCGGAGTCGCGCACCTGGAACGGAAATCAACACTTTTTCAGTGCCCCAGGTGATTTTGGGAATACTTCTAAAAATTTATACTAAAATAGCTGCAAATTTTATGAAAGAGCCTCTTAAAAAAAGGTATAAAATAGGCAGAATAATAGACGTCTATCAGTTCACTTGAATTCACGCTTGCATATACTAGTATCGAAAGGCAAAGGCGCCTTTCTTAAAAAATATAAGTTTATAAAATTGACTATAAAAATAAACGTTAAATAGAGCGCAGCTCAGATTCAAATGAATATGCCGAACGGAAATATAAAAGAAGCGCAAAATAGTAAAAATGAATCGATAAGAATACTGGGAATTCTTATCGTATAAATGGAAATCCAACCTTTCTTAACACTGAGCGGGAACTGCCCGCTGACTGCAAGTGAAGCCATGAAGCTGCAGTTCCCTAATCAAATTATGAAAGGATATCTTCCCCGGTACGGGAAGATATCCTTTTTGAGTTGTATGACTACTTCGCATTTGGGCGCGGGCACTTGTAACGGCAAAGAAATTGAGCACATATTTTAACATAAGGAATACGACCAGAAAGCGAGTTGACAAGTTGTGGATAGTTCCGAAAAACCTCTTTATCATTTGTCGAATCAAGAAAGCATCTTCTACAAATCCAGGCTGCAGGAATATGAGAAGCAAATCAAAAAGATGTCCCGCACCTACCTGTTCATTGAAAATAAACAGTATAAAGAAAGCGTTATGACACTGGAGCAAAGCCTGTGCAAGGCGGATGAGAAAATAAACCGGTCCAGAGAGAACGAGACCAGGCTGATTATGGAAAAGAAACAGGCAGCGCAAAGAATCCAAGCACTTGAGAAGCAGCTCTCTCATGCGGAGGCAGAGTCAGAAGACCTTCGCAATAAACAAGGACACCTGCTGAAAGAAGCGGATCAATTCAAACAGGCCATCAAGAAACTGGAAGAAAGCCTTGCTGATGCCCATCAGTCAATCTTACTTCATAAGGATGAAGCCTCCTCCCTGGCTCAAACAAACAGGGAATATGAATCACACCTGAAGCAGCTGCAGAAATCCCTTTCTTCTGCTTTGAAAAAGATGGATGAGTTTCAAAAGAAGCAAACCGGTCTGACAGCAGAAAAACATGAGCTGCAAACGAAGCAGCGGGAGCTTCAAGCAAAACTTCATCAACAAATAGAAATACTTGCCGAAAAAACCTCCCTTCTCGAAACAGCCGAAGAAATCCTTGAAAGTACAGAACAAGAACTTCAGCAAGAACAAATTGAGAAAAAGAAGGTCATGGAGGAAAACCACCTGCTGAGGGAAGAACTGAATGGACTGAAAAATTCAAACCAAGAGCTGGCAGAAGCCCGCGAAACGCTTGATCAGGAAAACCAGCACGCTCACCAACTGATTGAAACCCTGAATAGGGAAGCCAGGATCAGCAAGGAACATATCCATGATCTTGCAGCAGCGCTTAACTCTTCGGAAAACACTAAAAAAGAGCTTTTTGAAAAAGTCATCGCCGGCACTGCCGCCACGGAATGCCTCACAGCAGAAAGGGATCAGCTCCTTAAACAGCTGCAGGAAGCTAAACAGCAGCTCATAGATACTGAAAAGATGAAAATGCAGTCTCTGAAGGAAACCTTTGAAGCCTACAAAGAAGAATATAAAGAAAAAGAGGGTTGGATCGAGAACCAGCTCGAGGATATCGAACAAATCATGAAGGCGTACAGTGAAAGACTGCAGCAGGTTGAGGAAAAAAACTCTGCTCTCCAAGAAAAAGTCAAAGACACTAAGCGCTCCTTCTTATTCGGGCTCCAAAATCACGAAAACAGGCTTGACCAGTTTGATGAAGGAATGCAGGAATTGAAGAAGCAGAATGACCTCCTGTCCTCCAACTTAAATATGATTAAAGAATGGATAAAGAAACAAAAAGAGTTTTCTCATTCTATTATTAAGAAAATTATCTAGAGAATCAAAGGCCTGCATGCTGTTTTAAACATGCAGGCCTTTTCTTTTGCCCAACTCCTATATTTCCTTTACTGCCCCGCGTGCTGAATTTTTCCCGTCCCACCATAGGAACTCTAAACTTTATTAAAACGCTCTTTTCGTAAAGATGTGGCTGCTTTAAAAGTAAGGGATCTCCGCTCCAGGCGCACGACTCCGCGGGGCGTGCGGTGAGCCTCCTCGGCTTTGCCTGCGGGGTTACGTTCCAGTGGGTACGTAACCTTGGTCTCACCTGCCCGCTAGTCCCGCAGGAGATCGTACGCCTTCCACTCCAATCCTCATACGTAAACGGGTGACGTATGGAAAAAAGTATTCAAAAGCAACAATCTGAAAACAGACTTTTTAAAAAGAAAACGCAATCGTATTCAACGATTTAAACTGAAGGCTCTGTTCCTGAAAATAAACAAAACCCGCAATCGATATTCTGCCTGCTGATTCAGGCGGCTGAAAGGAGAATTGCACTCCTTCGAGCACAACGCTTTCCGAGGCGGGAATCGTTAATTCCTGAATCGGTTTAATCCA
Organism: Bacillota bacterium; assembly: GCA_051750065.1. GTDB lineage: Bacteria > Bacillota > Bacilli > Bacillales > Bacillaceae_B > Rossellomorea. The sequence goes on along the minus strand of JBNJJI010000001.1, from coordinate 567,158 downwards.
GTACTCACCGGTTGTATAGGCTTTTTCCAGCCAATCTTCTCCAACATACTCCCACCCCTGAGCACCCGCTTCCCCCTGGACGGCAAATAGCTCGCTCATGCCTGGAGGAAGAATCTGCCCCCCAATATCCACACTGTCCACAGGCTCCACTTTCAAGCAGAGTACAGGGTTTTTCAATACTTTCTCACCGGTGTTCCGCAAATGGATGGAAGCAAGGGCGGTATACTTTTCCGTCTTGCGCCCCGCCGAAACGGAATAATCAAAGAATAGATCACACTGAGCCGATTGCTCTCTCTCCACTCTTTCCTCTGCTGGTTCGTCAACAGGTGCTTTTGCAGCTCTACTTGCTTCTCTCTTAACTTCTTCCCGTTCCCGTACAGGCTTCTTGGCTGTACCGCTCTGCAAATCCCAAAGCAAATCGAAAAGAGTCAGTTTCCCGAGATCTGCGCTGAGGAGATGGTAAATCGCCCTTGCCAGCCTTAAAGAGAGATCGTCTTGATCATACTCACCGAACTCCATTTTGAAATTGACGGTTGGAATCGAGGTTTTGACCGCATCATGAAGATGCTTGCATTTATGATCCTGCTGTTGAAATAGTGGAATGATTTTTGCCTTCAGAAGTCTTCTGTCAATCCCTGATGTCGTAGAGATAGAGACAGTGTTATCTTCTCCTTTTGTCTCTTTTGCGAGAACCAGACGGATCAACAGATCGCCTCGAAGATCTTCTGCTGCATGCCCTTCCTTTATCACTGCTGCATTGATCCCCATATGTTTGAGGAACGGAGTAAGCCCCCTTGCCATTTCTGCTTCCAACTTTTCGTCCTCTGCGCTCACTTGCAAGAAGACTTTTTTATCAAAAAGGAACTGCTCAACTTCTAGTGTGCGGCTGCCGCTGTCCCACTTGGTACTATATCCGTTTTCCTCCAAATAAATCATGACGGCAGGAAGAGACGTAAACGAAATGACTCCTACTGGCATTCCATTATACAAAAGGTTCACTTTCATCCTTTCACCCCTTCGATGTCTATATGTTCATAGTATCCATTATATGGGGACGCTTTTCCCGATATGCCCAACAGTCTCCTGAGATATGAACTCTGTTAAAAGAGCTGTTGTCCCGTCAAGCCACAAATTACTGAGGGCAGGGTGCTGCTATAAAAGAGAAAATGAAGGTGAAGAGCACAGTAAAAAAACATTATCAGAGCAGCATCGAAGTTTTCAAAGCTGATAAGAACTCTGAGGAAGATGGACTTCTCGAGGGGGTTCACTCTATAGGAAGATGGTTAAGGTTACCGCCGTTTCTTTATATCCTCTGATAGAGTTTCGAACAGCAGAATCTATCATTCACCCTCTGTACTATGAAACTCGCTTATCACCCACCTTCCCTCAATTGCTAGAGTACTAAGATAAGATAGGGGAAGGCTTTGTAACACTTTAAACCAACTCACGAATTCACTCTGCTGAACGAACCCTTCGTAAAACCCGTCCTCCATGACACGTCACAAATCAAGGCGGTAATCATACACTGTGTGGAGAATAGTTTGGAAAGGAAGGGTTTTGATGCCGAACACTCCCCCGAAGGTATCCATTATCTTCCCCGTGAAGAATGAAGGAATAAACGTGAAAAATACATGTGATTCATTATTCAAGGTGAAAACAAATATAGAATTTGAAACGATTATTATTGATGATGCGTCAGAGGACAAGTGCTGTGATTTTCTCAACACATACCCGCAAAAAGGGCAAATCAGAAAAATCAATACACAAGGAATTGGACCAGCCAACGCCCGGAACCTTGGTGCGCAAGAGGCCTCTCATGACTATCTGATCTTTTGTGACGCTCATCTGACGTTCGAGAATTTCTGGATCGACCAGCTGTTATTTCATCTGCTGTCAGGGCATTCAGATGTCGTCTGCCCCGCCATCGCCTCCATGGACGACCCCCATATAGTCGGCTATGGACAGTCTCTTTCACAAAACTTGAAAGTCACTTGGAACAGGCGCAGAAAGCACTTGTTTGAAACAGCCATTATCCCAGGAGGGTGCTTCATCATTCCGAAAAAAGTGTTCATGGACGCGGGCGGTTTCGAAACCGGTTTTTCCAGCTGGGGCCATGAAGATGTGGAGATTTCCATTAAAATTTGGCTGTTCGGCTACCGATGCCATTGCGAACCTAATGTGAAGATTCTTCATTTATTCAGAACTTCACACCCTTACAAAGTGAATTATGACGACATCAATTACAACCAGCTGCGGATGGCCTACCTCCACTTTAGTGAGGAGAGAATTGCAAAGCTGAGGAAAATGATCCGGACCAGTTCGGTCAAACAGGTGGAAGGAAAGGTACTTGGAGATGGAGTGCAATCTAAGAGAGCTGAGTATATGAGTAAGAGGGTTGTCTCGGATGATCAGTTTTTCAAGAAATTTTCGATTAATTTTTAAGGCTCTTTTCTAAAAGATTGTTGCTTTTGAATACTTTTTTGCACACCTCACCCATTTACGTAGGAGGATTGGAGTGGAAGGCGTACGATCTCCTGCGGGACTAGCGGGCAGGTGAGACCCCGCAGGCAAAGCCGAGGAGGCTCACCGCACGCCCCGCGGAGTCGTGCGCCTGGAGCGGAAATCCCTTACTTTCAAAGCAACCACAATCTTTACGAAAAGAGCGATTTTTAATGAGGACCTGCGGTTTTAAGAATCGGATATGAGTCTTATTCATTTCTCGGCGCAAACCAACTGGATCGGTGCAGCGCCTGTCTGTCTTCCATTACATTGATGAACAACTCACGCTTGAGGTGCGGAACGAGAATGAAGTAGACATTGCAGGGTTATCGGCGAATAATACGGCTTTATCGGCGGTAACAGCCATTTTCACATGCTCAGCAGCCGCCGCACGTTCCGCATTCCCCGCGCAATCCAGCGCAACAAATAAAATGATATAAAAATAAAACACTATGTAAGCTTATGAAGTCTCCCCGCAAGACAATGCTGTCTCTTCGGCGGTCTTCATAAGCTTCTATCTTTTACAAAGAAGAAAGGCTGCGATAGTATTCCAGAATATCCTTCAGCGATTGCTGAAAGGGTATGGCAGGAGTCCAGCCGAGGCTTTTTATTTTGGCACAATCAACGATGAACGGCTCTTCTCCCTCATCCAGCGAATGACTCACTTCCACCTCAGCATCCGTAATTTTCAAAAGAACTTCAGCAGCTTCCCCCAGCGTCCTGCTCACTCCGGAACCTATGGAATACTCCTGCAGCGATTCTCCTTTTAACAGCAGGATTTCGTAGGCCTTCACGGCATCCCTGATGTCAAGGAAATCCCTCTGAGTCTGCAAATTATGAATCTCAAATTTGCCTTTGCCCGGTCCCCGCTCAATTTCAGCGAGCCTGGATGCCAGCAGCGCACAGATGCCTGAGGATTTGCCCGGACCGATCAGATTGGAGGGACGGACAATGATGACATCCAGATTGTATAAGCGGCCCCAGCATTTTGCGGTCAATGTCTGAAGATATTTTGTCACTCCATAAGGATGATTCGGGCTCTCTTTTTTACAAGGGTCATAATCGATCATTGATCCAGCAACAAGGACTCTGGATGAAGGAGAGTACAGTCTAATGGCTTCCAGCAGATTCAGAGTTCCATTCACATTCGTTTCAAGTGCAGCGAGAGGCCGCTTCCACGATTCCCCTGCATGATTATCTCCCGCAAGATGAAGGATATAGTCCGGCTTAAGAGCTTCAATCAGCCTCTCTACTTCTTCCTTGCAGAGCAAGTCGCATTCCGCATATTGCACTCCCTCTACCGCAGCCCCCCTGAGTTTCCGGACCATCCCTGTAACGGAAAATCCTTTTGAGGCAAAATAACGGCAGGCTTCTGTTCCGGTAAAACCAGAAGCACCAGTAATCAACAAACCCGCCTTCACTTTTCCTCCATCCAGTTTCTCAGTTCCTGCAGCATGACGGGATAGCCCGGGACCCGGTACTCAATTTCCTTTCTTGTATTGACCAGGCTTTTGTCACTGTAGTGCTCCGTATCACTCAGGATCGTGACATCTTTTTTTTCAAAAACCACCTTGATCATCGTCAACAGCTGGTACTTGGAGACTTTATCTTCCTGACAAAGATGGTACAGTCCTGTCACGCCCTCGTGGAGACAGTGGTTGATCGCTTTCGCCAATTCCAAAGTCGTGACGCCGTTCCAGTAAACCCGTTCGTACCCTTTGATTTCTCCTGCCTGCTTCATGAACCAAAGAAATAAGCCGCATCCATCTTCCTTCAATTCCGGTCCGATAATGGACGTTCTGATGGTAAGGTGAGGACTTTCCGCCACCTCACCAAGAGATTTCGATTTAGCATAGACACTCGTCCCGTCCTTTTCAGCCTGCTCATCATACTCCCCGGCTTTTCCCGAGAAAACACAGTCTGTACTGATATGAATCAGCTTGCCGCCGGTTCCAAGCTTCTCCAACACCTCGGTGATATGATGCGGAAGCAGGCCGTTGACCAATAAGGCGTCTTTAAGATTCGTTTCTGCCGATTCATTCAGCAGTCCCACCGCATTGATCACAGCATGGGGTCCGACTTCCTCGATCACCCTGGAAACCGAACGCAGATCGCGGACATCCAGTTTGATGGAGTCCCCTTCCCCTGTCCTTGTTGTAAAAAGAACTTTGTAACCCTCCTGCTTCTTCAAATAGTCCACAATCATATGTCCCGCCATGCCTTGGCCGCCGAGTACGAGAACTTTCATTACAAGAAGCCTCCGTCTTTCAGCATTTTCTTGATTTCATCCTTGTTGATCGTATTGTCGCTCGAACAATACGTTTCAAGGTTCACTTTTGGATAAGACTGGTAATACTCATTCAAACCTTCTATTTCGATGGTCGGCAGGATGACGAAATACTCTTCATCATAGATGATCGTATTATTGCTTTCAAAATCCGTTAAAAGAATTTCGTGCAGTTTTTCCCCAGGTCTGATGCCCAATTCTTCTATTTCAATTTCCTTGTCCTCATATTCATCAATCAATACTTGAGCCAAATCTATAATCTTGCAGGTCGGCATCTTCATAACGAAGATTTCCCCGCCATAACTTTCATAAGTTGCTTTAAAAAGCAATTTGATCGCATCCTTGATCGTAAGGAAGAAACGAGTCATCTCATTGTCCGTGATCCCGATTTTTGAATGTTTCTCAATTCCATGCCTGAAGACATGAATGACACTTCCATTCGTTCCGAGGACATTGCCTCCCCTTACACAAACAAACGTTGTGTCATCAGTCAGCGCATTGGCATTGATGATCAATTTTTCTCCGAGGGCTTTCGTGAAGCCATAGAAGTTAGAAGGATTTGCTGCTTTATCCGTTGAGATATACACCACTTTTTCCACCTTGTTCGCCATACTTGCATCAATGACATTCTGAGTACCCATCACATTCGTTTTCAGCGCTTCAATGGGCTGGTACTCACAAACCGGGACGTGTTTCAATGCCGCCAAGTGAAAAACAAAGTTAACTTTGCGGCAAGCCTCCAGCATTGCTTCCTTATCGCGGATGTCGCCAATAATGAATTTCAGCCTGGAATCATGGTCAAATTTCTGCGACATACTTACCTGGCTGGACTCATTTCTAGAAAACACTCTGATCTCACGAGGGTTCTTTTCCAGCAATTGCCGCACCAGTTCATATCCCCAGGAACCAGTCCCTCCTGTAACAAGAATCGTCTTATCAGTAAACAATTTCATTACCTCCCAAAATAATTTTCAGCACAGTCGCAGAGACATTCAGCTTTAAATATTCTTCCGGACACTCCCAGTCTGCCGGCTCATTCAACATTGTTTTCACACCAGTAAGGATCGCCGCTTCCTCCAGCCCGCTCACCAGATTGCTGCCGCAGTCAACAGTTTCCGGCCTTTCCGTTGTTTTCCTGACCGTCACTGCCGGCACATGAAAAAGACAGCACTCTTCCTGAACTGTGCCGCTGTCTGTCAACACACAAAGCGCCTTCTGCTCCAGTTTCACAAAATCAAAAAAACCAAAAGGCTCCATGTTTTCTACCAATGGATGCATCTTAATAGAAGGATCTCCTTGCAGTTTCGATCTCGTCCTTGGGTGAGTACTGAAGATAACCCGCTTTTGATAGAGTTCTGCCAACTTGTTCAATGCGGAAGCAATACTTTTTAAATGAATTGGATTATCTACATTTTCAGCTCGGTGAATCGTTACCAGAAAATAGTCTTGTTCCTTCAGCTGCAAAGTTTCCAACACCTTGCTGCTGTCAATTTTTTCTTGATAATGCGTCAACACCTCATAAATCGGGTTACCGCATACCATGATCCTGCCTGGCGAAACTCCCTCTCTCAGCAAATTCTGCTTGCTGTAATAGGTATACGGCAGATTAAAAGAGGAAACCGCATCGATAATCTTCCTGTTCTTTTCTTCCGGCACATTGAGATCAAAGCAGCGATTTCCCGCTTCCATATGGATGACAGGAATCATCAGCCTTTCCGCCAATATTGCGCTCAAACCGCTGTTGGTGTCGCCAAGGACCAGCACTTTGTCCGGCTTTTCTTTTAAAAGGATGGTCTCAAGCTCCCGGAACAAAATCGACATCTGTTCTCCAAGCGACCGCTGCGAAGAAGAAAGAATATAGTCAGGTGCCCTCAATCCCAATTCCTCAAAAAAAATGTCATTTAATGAATGGGTAAAGTTCTGCCCTGTATGAACGATGATATGAGAGTCCGCCAGCTCATCCAGCTTCTTCATAATGATGCTCAACCTGATGATCTCAGGCCTTGTACCCAAAATGGTCAATACTTTCATGTTGTCCCTCCTTTGCTTCCTATAAATAACCTATTCTCGCAAAGAAAAAGTGTACTGGTTATATCTCCTAATTTTCCCCAGACCTTCTATCAATTTGGACAGTTGAACAACAAGGACATGCCCTCTAGAACCGACGGGTCAAGAAAGGATGCAGCTGCCTATACCAAAAAAACTTTCGGACATACTATATTGATAGGTTTAGATTATTTCTGCGCCAACCGAAACCAGATGGGTTCAGAAGTAGCTCACCTACCCTTTCACATCAGGGGATGGAGGTTGAATGTATAGTCACTTCCATCCAAAAAAACGGAGAGCATTTAATGCTTTAGCATATTGAAGGGATGAAAAAGCGGAAAGTTGGAGAAAATCTTTCACATTTATATAGGAAACAATACACGAGGCGGTACAACATCCTCACAGCAGATGAGCTGAAAATCATATAAGAACTCTCGTGACAAGGTTATCTCACTCGTGCCCTTCAGCCAGCGAAATCAATACGGCAACCCTGCATTTCCCACGAAGTTCGAAAATTTTCACCATATGACGATTTCTCTGGACTGATCATTATCCAGAACATCCAGAGCTAGTCGATTGACTTCATGAAATGAAAAAAACATGCGTGCCCGGTGAAATTCGCACTCTTGTAAGAGAAGAGGAAACCACCGGTATACCATATTCCGACTTGCCGGCCGCCTCAGAGATGTTCTGCAAGAACTGAACATGACATCAGAAGGAGATCACCGAGAACATGCTCCAAATTGTGAATTCGGAAAAATCCTGTACCGCCAAAAGTGGAACCTCAAAGTCTGGAGAAGGAGAGGATGTTCCAGGAAGGCAATCTGTTGATTTCATTAGATATAAATGAGAGTTGAAAGTAATAGTCGAACAAAGAACAGAGAAAAAGGAGTTTGATTTCATGAAAATTCTATTTGTCTATTATGTCCCGAGCGGAGGTGTCGAAACGTTGGCCAGACAGCGGACCGCAGCATTGGCACCAAAAGGAGTAGAGTTTCAATTCCTGTTCTTTTCACAAGGAGCTGGAATGCAGAATATCAAGGAAAAAACATGGATCACAGACGATGACACTCAGATACAGAAAATCTTTGCCGCTGAAAAATTCGATGTCATCATTGTAGGTTCTGATTATTTTTTTCTTGAAAGAGCACGAAAACTCGGTTACACCGGAAAGCTGATATACGAGGTGCAGGGAATGGGCCTTCTCGAGATGGCAGAGACCAACCTGGAGTTTGCCCAGCCTTATGTCGACCAGCATGCCGACGCCATTCTTTATCCAAAAACGCCTCACTTGAACACAATCATTGAAAAGCATTATCCTTCTAAGAAGAAATTTTCATTCCATAATTGCATCAACACGGATAATTTCACCTATGTCTCAGAAGGACTTGCCAGCGAGCCTTACATGCTGCTTGGCTGGGTCGGGCGTTTGGAAGAGAATAAAAACTGGAGAGAGTTTCTGCAACTGTCCGCAAAACTAGTATCCTATTATCCCAACTTCCGGATCTGGATATTCACCGATTCCGACTTGAACGCACCTGCAGAAGTCAGAGCCTTCAAAAGGATGGCCCGCGCACTCAAGCTGAATAAATATATCACCATCTACTCCAACATCCCGCACAACCAAATGCCGGCCTACTACTCCAGAATCGGAAACTCCGGCGGAATGCTCTGTTCCACATCAAAATATGAAGGATTCGGCTATGCACTGGTAGAAGCAATGTGCTGCCTATGCCCGGTGCTGACCACAGACTCCGACGGCATCAAAAGCTTTATCTTCCACAACTCGACAGGCAAAATCTATCGGCAGGGAGACATCAAACATGCTCTACAAGAAGCTGTCGATTTCATCCACAATTCACCACTGAAAGCCCAAATCAGGCAGAACGCACAGCAATACATCAAACAAAACTTCACTCCGGAAATTTACGCTGAAAATTTCATGAAGATGCTTAGGGAGTTGTAAGGCGGGGTTGAAAGGAAGTTGGCCCGGCTGATTACAAAACGGAAGCTGCCATTGTTGGCCTAAGGATTGGCCGGCTTTAAACGAAAACACGGCAAACATAGTAATTATCCCAAGAAAGCAGCTGGGTTATTTCACTAGGCGTTAAGGACTTTGACGCTGGATTGCAGATGGGATGGTATCGCAGGAGAGGTTAAATGGAGCTGGTGGAGGTGTAGTGAGGGATTGGACTAGAATCACTTTGCTAGTTAGAGAGACCACTGAAAATGTCTAACAAAGATTTAAAAGGCAGAATCGTTCACTTCAAAGAACGATTCTGCCTTTTTCACTTTATGTTCTATGATAAAAATGTTGATTTCCGTTCCATGTGAGCGACTCCAATCAACGTGGAGAAAAAGGAAAACTATCCACTAACAAACCCTTACTTTATAAAAAATATTAGTATAATTTGATTGGTTTCCAATGTTACAACCTTTTAGATTCTAGAATTCGGTAGATTTTTAATATCCTCCTAGTTTTAATAGGTTTTTTTAGTCAATAAACACCTCAATACAGAGAGAGTTTTCCGTTTTAATAGAGTGTTTTGGCGAGAATCACACTGCTTCAGAGTCTAGAGGCAACATTCTTTTGGTCATTAAAGCGGCCTATTTCAACCACGGATCATATCCTAAAATGAACAGCAGCCCTCCTGCATTAAGCAAAAGAAGAGGACGAAATCATTAGCGATTTCATCCTCTTCTTATTTTTTCATTGATCGATCATTGAATTCTATAGTTATAGTGAACTCTTTCTACTCTCTCCCCTGCTGCTTCATGAACTCCAGCACATCGAGGTCGATGCTTCCCTCATGCTCTCTCATCTCGAAGTTCTCGGTATGCAGATAATCCCGTAACGCCTGGCTCACTGTCTTATCGCCCTTCATATATCCGTGGCGCTCCAATTCAGTCTTCAGTTCTTCATGAACAAGCCCGTCCACCGGTACAATTCTCTCCAGCTTCGAAGCGGCAAAGTACAGTTGATGCAGGTTGAAAATTCGGATTAGCTCTTTGATCGGATCCCCATGATCATCTACACGCAGATCAATCAAGCGGTCATTAAATCCGCCGTAACCGCCTGCTTCTTTCACAACATAGATGGCAGCCGACTGCTTACCGCGTGAGTCACCGCCTGCTTCCTGACCGGCATCCAACGCTTTCAGCAGCCGTTCGGCCAGGGTTCCTTCAGCAGATGCAAAAGTTTCCGCCATGGCTTCAACCGTCCGCTGGTCAACGAGGATATTCCCCTGTGCGGCAAAATGTTCCCCCGTCATACCGCCAGCCCAATCGTAGCAGCCTTCTCCTGTAAAAGTGGCCGCATTGCCCTGGGCATCTATCAAACCAACCTGACGCAGATGCCTTTCCGGATCATCCTTCATAATGATCTCCAATGCTTCTTCTGCAGTTTTCCCTTCTTCCATGAGCTTCAGAGCTTGCGGTCCGTAGGCTGTGTTTGCATAAGATTGTGTCGCTACCGCTCCCGCACCTGCACGAGCGAATGGCACCACTGCGCCAACTCCGATGAACTTCGATTGAACAGCGATTCCCCACTCTTTCTCTTTTGGATCAAATCCGACGATACTGAATGTCATGCTGGTTTCCTCCCTGATATTATTCTATTAGTGTAATTTCGACAGACGAAGGATAATTCCTTTTTTCCTTCGCACAAGGTATTGTTAGATTTCTTCTTCAAGTATTGACTCCATTCAACCGGGCATGTAAATAAGCCAACCCTTTTCATTAAGAAACAACCTTCATACACTTTCTCTCCATGAACCTTAATGCCAATTGCGCAGTGTGAACTCCGAGAGTCAGGTAATTCATCTCAAAACCACCAGTGTGAACTAATGGTTTGATCTGCGTCTGAAAGATTCTTTAACCGGGCTCTGCCTAACAGAGGCCCATTGAAAATTTTAAGAAATAAGGGGAGAAATTCCGCTTATTTAAGAAAAAGAACAAAAAATAGCTAAATTAAGCGGAGAAATTCCGCTTATTTGCTTAAAAAATGAGGTATTGGTTCATTTCGATGTGCTTAAGCGGAAAAATTCCGCTTATTTACCTCTAATCGAGTTCTATTCCGAAGCTTAACCGGAAAAATTCCGCTTATTTTAGATAGGATGGATGATTCATATCCTTTACAGAGCATCCCTTCGCCCAGAAAGGAAGGAAGTGATACGGAAACCAGCTTATCCTATACTGAAGAGAAATTCTTTTAAACCACGGTATAAGCTCTCTGGAAGTCCCGACATATCCAGAAGTTTGCAGGACTATGTAAAAAACACCCTGCAGTTAACCTGCAGGGCGCTGATTTCATCATTATGTTGTTTCAATTAAACCGTATTTACCGTCTTTACGTTTGTAAACAATGTTAGTCGCGTTTGTTTCAGCATCTGTGAAGATGAAGAAATTATGGCCGAGAAGGTCCATTTGAAGAATCGCTTCTTCGCTGTCCATCGGCTTCAGGTTGAATTGCTTTGTTCTTACGACTTCATCCGGAATATCCGTTTCATCTTCCTGCGCTTTTGCATCCAGCTGGCTTGTTGTCAAGCCTTCCTGAGCGGCGAAGAACTCTTTCGGGCTTCCTTTTTCACGCATTTTGCGGTTCACTTTTGTTTTGTGTTTTCGGATTTGACGCTCCAATTTATCTACGATCAGGTCGATGGCAGCGTACATATCCTCATGGCGTTCCTCGGCGCGCAGTACCAAATGCGGCATCGGGATTGTCACTTCGACCTTTGTCTTCTTATCAGGGTACACCTTCAAATTAACATGTACGTCGGCATCAGGAGTTTCATTGAAGTAACGATTCAACTTACCAATCTTATTCTCCACGTGTTCGCGTATCGCTGGAGTTACCTCAATGTTCTCGCCTCGAATGTTGTAGTTCAACATGAAAACTCCTCCTTTTAGATAAAGCTATGTTTATATATTTCTCTATTCCCTTCATTATTCCTTCTTAATCTTTCTAAAAATTTTGACGAATTGATGAATCTCTTGTAGAAGGCGATATGACAGGGGTGAGAGAAATATATTTCTATTCTTATTTTCCCATAATTATACTGACATCAAACTATATAATCGTGAATTTATTGTGAATGTTTTCACATGAAGTGAATTCGACATATATCGGGTGGTGACTGTCACGCCCCGATTTAGTACAGACATCACCGCTTAAATCCCAGACAAATACCTGTTCCGATTCGACAAATTCCGGGGCGTGACAGTCACGAAACGACGTGTTTCGTCATAAAAAGAAAGAATTACCATGTTTTTTTGAATTTTTTGTCTAATTTTCTATTGCTGTCCTGAGCTGGTACTTTTATACTATATATACAACATGTTTTACAAAAGGAGTGGTCTCTTGTCACCTTTGCTAAAGTTTCTTCGAAAGAACCACAAGTCCGGAATCATAAAGGATCCTGACCTTATAGAACAGGACTATTTTAAACTGCTTTTTGAACACTCCCCCGATATCGTTTTACATTTTAATTCTAAGGGAATTTTACTGAATACCAATAAAGCCACTACCTGTATAACTGGGCATCATTTTCCGGAAACAAATCCATCTATTACTGACTTTACTCCTCAGGAATTGAAAGACGAAGTATGGAGACACTTCCAAACTGCCCTAAAAGGAAACATAGTGAAGTTCACTTCCCAGGCTTACCATAATAATGGAAGTCTTTTAAACTTAGATATTACTTATATCCCCATCAAAGAGAACAGGAAGACTATAGGAGTATATGCCATCATTCATGAAATATCGGATAAAGTTGCCCTTCAGTCGGCTCTCCAGACGAAAGAGCAGGAAATGGAAGAGGTATCGCAAGCTCTCGAGTCAGCCTATTGGTCTTATGATAATGTGAGGAAATCCCTAAACTTTTGCACCCAGGGTATCAAATTCATTGCCGAAATGGACGCAGAGGAGATTTCGAAAGGAAAAACTCAATGGAGAGATTTAGTTTACAAAGATGATCTCGACAAGTTTGATAAGGACCGGGCGCCTCTTAAAGACGGAGAAACGGTTAGTCATCGTTATCGCATTATCACACCCTCGGGAAAAGTAAAATGGCTGAATGACAAGATTATCCCGATTAAAGATGAACATAATACAATCGTTCGATATCACGGGATCATCACGGACATAACCAAGGATAAAGAGCTGGGAGACCGCGTAGAGCACCTCCTTCACCATGACCCACTGACCGCCTTGCCTAACCGAAAGACGCTTGAAAGCCAAATGACCTCTCTCATAAAAAATAAAACAGAATTCTCAATGATTTACGTGGACCTATATCGTTTTAAATATATGAACGAAACACTGGGTCCAGTTATTGGAGATGAAATTCTGGAAGAGGCCGCACGCAGACTGAAAACGTTTCAGGAAAGAGGAGTTTTCGTCTCCAGAGTCAGCAACGATGACTTTGTGCTGCTGTTCAGGGGTTTTGGAACTTTGCTCAATGTAACCTCTCTGTGCAATGAGATTATTGAGTGTTTGAAAAAACCTTATAAGATCAGGGAATTCGAGCTTCTTCTGACCATCTCGATCGGCGTCTCCCTCTATCCTTCCGATTCAAATGGAATCACTGAGCTTTTTCAAAATAGTATTGCGGCCATGAACAGAGCGAAAGAAACCGGCAGGAACTCTTTCCAAATCTTTTCTCCTGAAAACAGCATCGATGCTTACAAGCGTTTCATCTTGGAAAAAGACTTCCGGCTTGCTCTGAAAAAGGAAGAACTTCAACTCTACTTTCAACCGCAAGTAGATTCCCGCCTCAATCAAATAGTCGGAGCTGAGGCACTTCTACGCTGGGAGCATCCCGAATGGGGAATTGTTTCACCCAATGAATTCATTCCTTATGCGGAAGAAAACGGGTTTATCATACAAGTCGGCGATTGGGTGCTGGAAAAAGCCTGTCAGACCCTGCAGGAATGGAGAGGGCGAGGGATTCCCCTTGTACCGATTTCCATCAACCTGTCTCCTCAGCACTTTCTTGTTAAAGACTTAAAAACCAGCATGCTCTCCGTTCTGGAAAAATATAAGGTATCCCCAGAGCTGATTCAACTGGAAATTACAGAGGCGGTCTTTCTTCAACAAGCCGAAGTTGTCAAACAAACCATAGATGAACTGAGAGAAAGCGGAATCCGCATCCTGATAGACGATTTCGGAACAGGATACACATCATTTGCTTACCTGAAGGACCTGACCATTGACGGTATCAAAATTGACCGTTCCTACACGAAAGAACTGGCGCATGACTCGAAAAGCAGAGCCATCATAAAAAACCTCGCGAACCTATCAGCTGACTTAAATATGTCAGCCACAATCGAGGGAATCGAAACAAAAGAACAACTAGAATTTCTCAATGAAATTAAGTGTCACTCTATACAAGGGTACATCTACAGCAAGCCAGTGCCCCCAACCAAATTTCAATCATTGCTGAAGGGCAGGATCATCAAACCCCTCTCTTCAGAAGACCCTTGCTTCAAAACAGAACGGCGCCGTTACTTCAGAATACAGCCGCCGGTTCCACTTAAGGGTTATGTGACAATCTCCAGTATGAATCAAAAAACAGTCACCACCGGTACTAACGTCATTCCTATCACAGATATAGGCCCGGGGGGATTGGCGTTCACCTCTCATATCCAGTTTCCTGAAAACAGGGACATCCTGCTGCATTTCTCTCTGAAAATAGTAGGAAAAGATATCTTGCACACAGGCAAGATTGTTTGGAAAGTGGAAGTGGACGAAAAATGCTGCCGTTATGGAGTGGAATTTCAACTTTCCGATGAGCAAAGAGAAGCCCTGACTAAGACTTTAAACACGCTCTCGCTAGCGTTCGAGAGAGATATCACTCCCGAAAACACTAGTTTGATTGAGAAGGATAGGAAACACTAAGATATTACATAGGGACGCTTCCGGTTCATTTAGCGAACACCGGAACCGTCCCTATTTTACATTATTCGACAATTTCCGGGTGGTGACTGTCACGCCCCGAATTGGACATTCATTCAACGCTGGTTGTGATGATCATCCCCCACCCATTCGACATATTCCGGGGCGTGACAGTCACCATAAACCATCCTAGTATGAAAGGCACAGCAAGCACTCAGTAAACCCCCAAGAACTTAGTCATTTTATAGGGATTTTTGTATTTATTTGCTGAAACTTATTGAATATATATCCCTATTATTATATTATTAAAATAGTTTGATAAGTCTATTGACAAAATCGAAAAAGGCAAACTTATCCAAAGGTAAGGACGCAAAGCCACGGGTCTAAGGTTCTATGAACTATGACAGCCGGGCTGCCAAAAAGTTTTGTGATAAATATATGTAATGGACCGTTATGTTCCCATTTCCTTCTATTTATCCACCTTCTTTTTGGTGGATTTTTTTATTTTCAAAAAAGAGGGAGGGAACTCTATAAGCAATAAAGTTGGTGCTGTTTTGCTACATTTTTTACCAATATTGCTAGATATGGTTGGTATCTTATAATAAAGTGCAGGTTAATTAAAGGCTGTTTTCGCAAAGGTTGTGGCTGTTGAAAAGTGGAGGAAGAAAAGATAGCATTCAAAAGCAACAATTTTCTAGAAAAGAGCCTAATTAAAAGGAATGCAGAATCAGCGGCTGAATATTTGCCCCAAGAATTACAACATGTATAGGCTGTACCTGCTATATTCATATAAAAGGGAGAATGTTAAATATGAAGGTGTTATTCGGATCTGTCGAATATTTTGAAAGAGAGTTAAATGATTATTTAAACAATGAAAAGTTAAAGCATATGTCTACTAGTCAGAGATTGGATACCACCTATTCAGCTATCAAAGATGATATTGCACATGTCTTCATATGCAGTGAAGCCTTTCGGGAAGAGTGCTTAAAAAACCTTATTAAGGCTTATGAAAAAGTTAGCAGTTCTTTGTGTGTTGTTATTTAAATGTATGGGGTCCATGAAATAATAGAAAGAAGCCGGAATCCAATATAGATTCCGGCTTTTCACATAAAAAAAAGACACAGAAATCTGCATCTTTAACTGTTCGTATATTGATCAAGCACCTTGCTGATTTCCCCGTGCCAAGCAGCGAACGCTGGATATAAGTGTTGTTTTATAACAGTTTCTTTTTTGTTCTGATCAGCAAAGCTGCCGTCTAGTTTCATCGCTTGATCAGTTACGCCTTCATATTGATCGATAGCCGCTCTAACAGCAGCACTCTCTGCGAAGACACCTTTCAAAACTTCGTTGCTTTCAGCGATTTGAGCAAAGGCCTGGAAAATATCAGTCAGGACCGTGTCGCCTTCTGTTTTTTCGTAATCCTCAAAGCTTGCGATTACATAGTGAAAGGCTTCATCGATAGTGGAAAGCATTTCGGTGTATTCGTTGATAAATGTGATGTGCTGTTCGTCTAGCTCAATCTTGGAAGTCAAAAAATCCCTCATTTCTTTTTATCGTAAAACATCCCGTCAAACTGCATGGACTCATATGGATTGGTGTACTTTTGGGCTGATGTTTTCTTCTTCTCCACATTGTTCATGTTCCGCTTGATATCGTTACGCAAATTCGCAAAGCCTCTTTCAATTTCCGAATTCCAGGCCACTATTTGTTTACCCAGTTCTTTTTCTTCTTCTGAGTAAGGGCCTTTCATATCGGCCATCACTGATTGCCGCTGTACCAACAGAGATTCGATTTCGTCAATAACATTATCGCGCTGCGTCACAGATGGATTTTCCACTAGTTTGACCAAATTTTCTGTGATGGTATAGCACTCTTGAACCTTGCTCATTATGCTTGGTCACGCTGGCCGCCGTGCTGCTGTTGACGGTTGATTTGGATGACCTGCTTCCATGTGTCACGCAGTTCTGTCAGCATGCCTTCCGCTTCATCAAGGATAGCGATGTCACCTTTGATGTTCGCTTCCATCAGGCGGCGGTTGATGTAGTCATAAAGAGACAGGATGTTTTTGGACATGCTTATATCCATATTCAGTGTCACCATCAGTTCCTGAACAATAGCTTGTGCCTTTTGGATATTAGTGTTTTTCACTTCAACATTTTTCTCTTGGATGGCTTTCTTGGCGATGTGAATGAACTTTAAGCTTCCGTTATAAAGCATCAGTGTCAATTCACCTGGTGATGCTGTAGTTACGGAATTATTTTGATAGGCTTTATAAGGATTGTTGATTGCCATAATGACACTCCTTTGATTGTTTTACATACTGAATTGCTGCATTAAGTAAGAAGATTGAGAATTGGCCTGCTGAATTGCCTTCTCCATGGCTGTGAATTGGCGCCAGTAGCGGTCTTCGATTTGTCCTAGACGATCTTGGAAACGAGTCATCTGCTTATCAATACTGTCGAGATTTCTTCCCAATGTAAAAGTTGAATTTGTGCTTGTCAGTTTACCCGCTTTCTGTTCAATGCTGTCCATTGTGTTGCCGATCGTTTCTCTTAATCGGCGGGCGATCCCTTTTTCACCTGTCGTTTCTCCATTCTTGGCAAAAAGCTCATAGATCGCATTTGAGTCTTTTGAAATAGCTTCTTTCAGCTTGTTTTCATCGATGATCAATTTGCCTCTATCAAGGTAATTGCTTGATGTTTTAATACCGATTTGAGCGAGTTGATTCGTCTCTGATGCTCCCCCTGAAATCGGAGTATACAAGTCTGTCCGCATTTTATTCATAGCAGAAGAAAGCACAGAGTCATTACGAAGGGTGCCGCTGCGGGCCTTCTCTTCCCATAACTCTATTTCCTTTTCTTCCATCGCTTCTTTTTGTTCAGCCGTTAACGGTTGGAAGTCACGGAACTTTTTCTCCCCAAGTTCCCCATTAACTTTTTCGATCAGCTTGTTGTAATCGTCGACGAATTTGACGATTTTTTCTAGAATTTTATCTGTGTCTGGTTTAGAACTGAAGGTGATTGATTTATCAGGATCCGCTTCTTTAAGCGAGAGTTCAAAACCGTTAATCTGAAATGTATTTGAGGTTCTTTCTGTAGTTAAGCCGTTATACATGAAAGATGCATTTTCACCAAGTGCACCCCTTTTGCCATCGGTTAGTGGATCACCATCCGCATCAGCTGCAGCTGCTATCACATTAGTAGTATCCAGCTTCAAATGGGTAGTCAGGAAACCTTCCGAAAACTCAATCTCCGGTCCGTTCTCATTGCTACCAGTATTTTTAGCCGTTACCGACATAACCTTTTTATGAGGATCATAAAACATAGATACTCCCGTTTCAGAGTTGATCTTATTAATCATGCCCTGCAGCGTCATATCTTTTGTAATGGTTAATGTTTTCCCTTCCAGTACACCTTCCTTGTTGACAGCTTTTATGGTGATGGACTGATCATCCTCTATTCCAAATATATCACTAAGCTTCGTGGAAATACTTGCCGGCTTTGTAGTGTCTTCCGGGTCTGTGATTTGACCAGAACCAAACATCGTTGCAGCAGTTGCCAGCCGGTTAACCTTAATGCTCCCGGTGAAATCAGAAGTGGAACTAATATTTTTAACAGAAACAGCATTAGGATCCGATATATTCATCGTCTTCTGAGTAAACGTACTCTGCTTCATGACACCGTCAAAAATTGAGTTACTGAAATCAAACAACTCTTTATTGATCTCCCGGTAATCATCCCGCTGCCATTCCATATAAGTCTTTTTCTGTTCCATTTTATCCAAAGGCAATTTTTCTGCCTTCATCAAGTCTTTTACGATTTGGTCCGTATCCATTCCCGTCGCCAAACCACCAATACGCATGTCACTCATAGTAACACCTCATTCCTAAATCTTCTTATCTACCATTAATCCGATATATTCAGTCATCGCCGCATACATATCCAGCATCTTCTTCGCCGGTATTTCACGGACGACTTCTTTTGAATTGTTATCCACGATTGTTACATAGTACTCTTTTAGTTTTTCATGAAACTGAAATTGAATAGAAGTATTAGAGCCATTCAAGAATTCATTCATCTCATTTACGACTTCTTCTACCTTTTCTTTTGTGACAGGCCTTGGGAGAGGAGATTCTTGTTGTTTGTCCTGCACTCTATGTATTTTTTCTATTTCTTTCGTTTCACTGCTTTGATGAGTAGATATTGATTGAAAAGCCGATGAACCACCTGTCACTTTTTCGATCATGTCCTGATCCTCCTATGGGTTATATGGGTTATATCGGCCGGAGAAACAGAATTGTTTAGTTATAGAGAGCGTTTAGTGCAGCATTTTGCGAACAACAAAGACTCCAGCGAAACTGGAGTCTCTTGTAGGTTCGTTACACTTTAGTTGGGATCGTTTTGCTAACATGCTCTAGAGATTGAGCAGAGCTGCTTAATGGCCTCTAATTAACAGAAACCTTAAGAGATTGAGATAAAACGTCAATTGAGTCGCCTGGGGTGTACGAAAAGGAGATTGAAACTATTTGTCCTGCCTTAACCGATATGTTCTTTTCAGTAGGAAGAATCAGATATTGATTATGCCAATCAACCATATCCTCACCCTCCGGATCACTGGCTAGCAGGTTCTTTGTAATGAACCGGAAAGCATTTAACTCTCCCTCTTGTTGAAAGGAAAAAGAAGCATGACAAGAATAAGTTTCCACTTCAGCATGATCATAATCAACAATGTGATACACCTCAGGGTTATGCACATCCTCGGTCTCCGGTGAAAGAGTATATGGAGATTGGAAGAGCGGCACCGGTGCCTGAAAACCTTCAAAAAGGTACTCTTGCTTGACCGGCTGGACACCAAGCAGGGTTGCAGAAGGAATCATGATGGGTATTTCACCGAACCTTTCCTTATGATTTTCCCGGAATGCTTCAATTACCCCGACTTGCTTTTCACGCAAAAGAGCACTATGCAGCATTTCACAAACAACGACATCCACCGGCTCTGCTGGCACCCATTGGGAGGCATCACCTTCGATAACCTCCACGTTATCTTCCATTCCATTCTGTTTAATTAAGATCCGGCTTCTTTCTACTAAAGCAGGGTTGTATTCAATAGATTGGACATGCGCACCTTGTTTAGCTGCGAAAAAAGATAATACTCCAGTACCGCTTCCTAACTCAACAACTCTATGTCCTGGTTTAACAATTCGTTCAATCGCCAATTTAAATGATCGCAGCCTATCGCTGTCTGACAACATTTGATAATGGTAGTGTAAGGGGATGAACTGACCTAATTGATCTTTTTCTTGGGATGACATATTTTCACTTCCTAATCTGTAAGTCTTTGGTTTTAAATGTACCACTAATATTAGTGATTTAATATTCTCTCTCACTCACTCATATTTATGAGGATTGCTCAATTATCTTGGTCACAACACTTGAACGTACACACTAAGCCAAACTGACTTGAATTATATCAAAAAAGTTAATGTAATTGAGGTATTATTTAAAATTCATTCAAAGAAATATTAGGAATTTGGAAATAGTGTAATTTCGATAGGTTTTGAGGATATTAGAAGTTAGTATAAATTAGTATAAATCAGGAAAGCACTTTTTTGAACTCTCAATTTCAGACTCCTGTCTTAAATAGACTCAAACTCATTAGTCTATACAGGTATTCGTATTGTTCTTGATATTTAGTAATTAGTAGACTTGGAGCTTCAATAATAGAAAAAGAGACCCCAGTGAAACTAGAGTCTCTTGAATCTTCGTTAGGATTAACGTAGAAGTTGAAGTACACCTTGTGGGTTTTGGTTAGCTTTTGCAAGCATAGCTTGAGAAGCTTGAGCAAGGATACTTTCTTTTGTTTGGTTCATCATTTCTTTCGCCATCGTGCGAACATTTACTTTCATAAATGACCAGACTATATCTTCACCCTCCAGATTGGTAGGGGCCGGGCACTTCGGATTCACAATGCTGATGTACATTGTTTCACCTACGGATTTCATCACCATAGCATTCGCCTTAGATGGTCTATCCTAGTCGTTGAACCTTCTCCACTTTTTCAAGACAGGAGCTTGGCTGCTGATTGCCCAATCTTTTCTTTTTTCAAGCCCTCACGTTTACTGTTTCCAGTTGCGTTGTGGCAAGAAAAGCTTCAGGGGTTTCCAGCAATTCACCCGATAATGCTCTCTGACCGTTACCAGTCAGGACGACTGTGCTCGTTGCTACTTAGGCAGCTAGAGCATAATCTACGTCACGGATACGAGATTCCGCAGCAGTTAGGTTTTCAGAAGATGTTCCAAGGTTGTTGATTGTGTGATCTAGACGGTTTTGGAATGAGCCAAGCTTCGAACGTTCACCTGAAACTTGTTGTATAGCATCGTCTAATACTTTAACTGCTTCATCCGCACCTTCTTGTGTTGTTACATTTAGATCTTTAACAAAATCACTATTTGCTCTGTCTCCGAGAGTATTAGTACTAATTTCATTAATATCAACAGTCATATTCTGACCTTTATTAGCACCAATTTGTAGGGTAGCTCCACCGCCAGCTACTGTAATAGTTTCTGTACCTGATGCGCCTTTTGCAACAAATTCAGCACCTTTAAATCCTACATTTTGCCCTAAACCAGTTACTTGTTGAGTCGCACCATCTGGTCCTTCAATTGTAACTACTGCATCATCTCCAACGACACCTGTAGCTGCACCAAACTCAGCAGCATCTGCTCCACCAGTAGTAATTTTATTTGTGGAACCAAATTCAGTTTGAGTTAGTTGAATATTTTCTTCACCAGCATTAGTTACAGTATCAACAGTAGCCTCTATACCAGTCACATCTTTATATTCATTAATTTTATTTGCTATATCTGTACCTGTTGCAGCTGTCATGCCTGAAAAGTCAATTTTTGTACCATTAATAACTAATTCTTTATTACTAACATCAGTAGCAGCTACGAAGTCACCCGTTCCTAATGTAGCACTTGCCTTTGTTGCTGCTGTATCAATGGTAACATCATAGTCTCCTTGTTTTAACCCTGTAGCTGATGTGATATCAACAACAGCTGAGTCTGTAGAAGAACCAGAGACTCCTAAACTACCATTTAATAATTTTTGAGTGTTAAACTCAGTAGTTTCTGAAATACGGTCAATTTCAGATTTCAACTGTTCAACTTCTTTTTGAATTTCTTTTCTATCATCTAGTGTATTAGTATCATTAGATGCCTGAACTGATAACTCACGCATGCGTTGAAGGATATCATGTGTTTCATTTAATGCACCTTCAGCTGTTTGTATCATAGAAATACCGTCTTGGGCATTTGCTGACGCTTGGTCTAAACCACGAATCTGACCACGCATTTTTTCAGAAATCGCAAGGCCTGCTGCGTCATCTGCAGCATTGTTAATTCGTAGACCTGAAGATAATTTTTCCATTGAGCTTTCCATACCTTTGTTTGCATTGCCCAACTGACGATAAGTGTTAAGTGCTGCAATATTATGATTAATTCTCATTGTATAGTTTCCTCCTTGAATGTAGGGTCCACTTCCTTGTGGACTGCTTTGTTTTAGAGAGTAAAAGGTCGGCCGCCCTTTCTTTCTCTTTACATTGATTATATCGTCTGGAGGTTTGGAGTTTTAATAGTCTTTTAAAAATATTTTTATTGTTTTTTCGATAGCAGTGAAAGCAGGTTATCGATTCCTTGTGATGCTTCTGCGTTTTCGGCTTGGATTGATAGGTAGATTTCTTTTCGGTGGATGTCGATATTTTTAGGAGCTTCAATGCCCAGCTTGATTTGGTCGCCTTTAATGCTGAGGACCGTAATTTCAATGGCGTCATCGATTTTAATGGCTTCTCCTGTTTTCCTTGTCAGTACGAGCATCGTCTCACCCCTTCACCGGTTGTTCTGCTGCGAAGATGAAATGCTTTGTTTTGTAACCTGTTTCGTTGAGGATGACTTGCTTTCCTTTTTGGTTCTCGGTGTTTAAGATCAATGGCGCCTGCAGATTTGCCGTCGTGTCTGTTATTGGATCTCTAACTGTTAAGATAGACAAAACCTTTACGTTTTTTTCTTCTTTTAAATCCAAACGTTCCAGGGTTGAGTTACTTAATGTAAAGTCATAGTCATCGAAGAACTGAAAAGGATCACTGACAACAAACCCAAGTTCTTGAGTTTTGATAGATTGCAAAACTGAAAAGCCATCTACTTGCGGCAGAGGCAGGAGAACATATTGTTTTTCATCAAGAAATCCAGGGATTCCTCCTTCAAAAGTCCAGATATCGTCTTGGCTTATGTCTATTTCCCCATGATACTTCGTAAATATTTTCATAACACACATTCCTTCTATTAGATTTCTTGTTCATAATTGATGCCGACAAATTTTAGGCCTTCAAAACCGATATCCAGGGTTTGATGTTGTTTTAAGCTGACATCAATTTGCGAGCTCACATGTTCTATAGTTGGTTTTTGAACTTTCGTATTATTAATTACCTCTTGAGGATATGCATTAATTTTCACTGAGGCAGGGTCATATTGAATCTTGACGCTGCCATGTCTCGGTATCCAGCCGATATTGAATTCATAAATCGGCGGTTCTCCATTTCGTTTGGCTTGAGAAGCAATCGCTCCGCCGCCGTTTTCAATCATCATCAGTTCATCACCATCTTGAGAGGAAGAGCCGGTTGCATCCAATGCAGCCTGCTGGCCTTCCTGAGCATACTCTTCAGCCATTCGATAAACACTTTTGATATTCATATCCGCCCAGGCTTCTGTCTGGTCAATCGTTAATCTGCCGGGTGTCGTTTCTATGTCCAGTATAGCTTTGGGCTGCTGGATATCAAGTTCAGCAGGAGGCTGCTGTATTTCTATTCTGCCGGGAGTTGTTTGTATAGAGATGCTTGCGGGTGAGGACTGCAAGCGGATTTGTGGAAAGTTCATGCTTTCACCTCCAAAATAAAAAGGACTGATCCCAAGGTGACAGTACACCTTAAAGGGTCAGTCCCTCAGCGTGATTTATCTTAAGAAATCCATGAGTGTGGGCTGAATGATTCTTGCTCCCACTCCAAGTGCTGCTCTGTGCACACTTTCCTGGGTTTTCAGGTCAGTAATTACTCTTTCGATGTCTGCGTCTTCATTGTCGGATAGTACCCGGCTTGCGGTGATTTCCTGTTGCATCAACCGGTCATCCACCATTTCAAGGCGGTTGTATCGCGCCCCCAGTTCAGAACGTTCTGCAGAAAGATTGTCCATGACCCCATCCAGATTTCCAAGTTCCTCATCTAGGGTTGAAGTGTCTCCGCTTTCCAAAGCTTTTTGAATGTTGTGAACCGTATCAAACATGTCCTGACTGAACACATTGTTCGGATTCACGTTTGCTTTTAGAGATACACCGCGGGATACTTCAATATTATAGTTATCGATAGCACCGTCAGCGAGATTGGCAGCTACTTGAGGAGCGTTTTCGCTACCAGTTCCTTTGTCAGCAACCGGTGACCTGCTGACATCCGTTCCGTGGAAAATGTAGCGCCCTGCCACTTGGGTATCCGCTGTACTTACAAGGTCTTGTTTAATCTGCTCGATCTCTTTGGCAACCGCTTTACGATCCTCTGGGCTTAGTATTCCATTCTTACCTTGAATCGTCAGCTCACGTACACGCTGCAAGCCTTGGTTTGCTTGATCGATACCTGCTTCCGAGTTTTCCATCCACAGGTACAGCTCGGAAAGGTTTCGTTTATACTGCTCGATTCCTGTTAAGTTGGAACGGTAAAACATCCCTTTCATCGCAACAACCGGGTCGTCGGATGGGTTTGTGATTTTTTTGCCTGTTGCGAGCTGGTCCTGCATCTTGCCCATTCTATTATAAGAAGAGCTCAAGTTTCTCATTGAGTTTGAAGTCAGCATACTTTGTGTTACGCGCATATTAGTTCACCATCCTTATCTTACCATGCCGTTGATGATTTTATCGAGCATCTCATCCTGCAGGGTGATCATCCTTGCAGAGGCATTGTATGCGTGCTGAAATTTAATCATGTTCGTCATTTCTTCATCCAGCGAGACGCCGCTGACAGACATCCTTCGTTCTTCTACTGCCTGTCTGAGGGTGTCGCTGTTATTTGTCAGCCGGACTGCTTCCTGAGAAGTAACAGCCATTTCGCCGATGACACCTTCATAGTAGTTGCGGAAATCTGCTTTTTCGCCGCTTCCTGTTTTATATTCGAAGGCAGTGTTGATTACGTCAGCTAGCTTTAGGACGACAGAAGAGTCGCCGGCTGTTGCCTTAGCAGGGTCTGTTCCATCTGCAGATGCTATTTGATCAAGATCATTCTTTATAACTTGAGAGATTCCGATTCTACTGGCAAAGCCTTTTCTTGAACCAAGGTGGTTTGTCAGCGGATCTTCGTCATTAGGGAGAGGTTCTCCGTTTGTGCCTTGTTTCGGATCTACAAAGAAAACATTCTTCACGTTTTCTTCTGCTTCAATTTCATTGATCCCCATTCCATTTGCATGAATCTCATTAAATTCCTTTGCGAATGTATAGGCAAGGTTGTCTAGTTCTGAAAGCATGTCGGTATAAACGCCTTTTACTTCACCTGGAGGATTTCCAGTTGAATCTTGGTAACCGTACATTTCAATAAGGCCTTTCAGTTTACCTGGAGAAGTAAATTTTTCAGGGCTGACTTCCATGCTGCCGATTTCCACTTTACTGATGGTACCATTCGGTCCATCCCCTGATAGTTTGAGCGTGTTGGCACCGCCGGCTCCCACAAGGATTGCAGATGCCGAGCCGTTTTCATTCATCAGTTTTACAGTCGCTTGTCCGTCTGCGATATCAAGTGCACCGCCGCCGCTTGATTTGTATGTAACCTGGATATCGACAATTTTGGAAAGCTCATCAATCAAGCGATCGCGTTCATCGTACAAGTCATTGGGAAGGTAGCCATGCGGTTCGACGTCTCCGATTCTTTTGTTAAGATTGTCAATTTGTTTTGTTATGGAATTGATTTGTTTCCCAGTAACATCTATCTCATTTTTCAGATCTGTCCTGATGCTTGATAAAGATGAAGATACATAGTTGAAGGTTTCAGCCACTGCGACACCACGCTGGCGCACAACCGAACGCGCACCTGAGTTGGTTGGGTTGACGGCAAGATCCTGAAGCGACTGCCAGAACATGTCCATTGTTTTGGACAAACCGGAATCAGATGGTTCGTTCATGACTTCTTCCATCTTTTTCATCGCTTCCATTTTGTTTTCCCAATAACCGAGTTTGTTGTTTTCTCCGCGGTACTGGACATCCAGGAACTTTTCGCGGACACGCTGAATAGAACCCGCTTCCACCCCCGTTCCCATCTGCCCCGGAATTTGCGGGCGGTTGATGGCTGGTGAAGGATATGGTTCGGTCTGTTCGAAGTTTACCCGCTGGCGAGTGAATCCCGGTGTATTGGCGTTGGCAATATTGTGTCCTGTTGTGTGCAGGGCTCCCTGCTGGGTGTACATCCCCCGCTTGGCGGTTTCAAGCCCCATAAAAGTGGAACGCATGGTGTGGCCTCCGTTTCAAATCTTTTTCTTCTATTATGCTTTTGAGTCAAACATGGACTTTCCGGCAGCTTGTCCTTTGTTGCCGGCTGGACGGGTGTAGTTGGTTTGTTCGGTCTGCGGCTGCAGCATAGACAGGTTCATGTTGACGAACTGCAGAGATTGATATACAAGCTTCTGGTTCAGTTCGTTCTGCTCTTTCAGTTTCACTGTCAGGTCCAGAAGTTCTTGTTTTTTAGTGTTGAATTCATTTTGATGGTATTCATCTGCGTGTTCAATGACCTGTGCCAGGCTTGGTGACTCCGTATGGATTCCTTTATTCTGTAGAAATTCCGTTGCAAGTCTCTGGCGCTGAATCTCCAGTGTATGGATTGCAGAAATATGATTTTGTTCTTTTTTTATGAACTCATTTAAGGCTTCAGTGTCGCCCTTTTTGATGAAGTCTGTTTTTTCCAAGGAGAGGTCATACAGGCTGCGGTGTAATGCTGTTAATTTTTCTAATGTATTTAAAAGCTGTTGAGCTTGCATGATACCCTCTCCTTTTCGTTAACTTCTGTAAAAATTGATCAGCCCTTTGGCGATCTTTTGCGGATCTGGTTTGTAGTTACCGTTCTCGACATTGATTTTCAGTTCTTCTACCTTTGCTTGTCTTTCTTTGACTAGCTTGGATGTTCCCTGCATTTCCTTAGCAGCGGAAGAGATTTCGAGCTTATCCGCTTTTTGCAGGTTGGTTTTAGCTGCCTGTTCAACGTTATTCTGCTGACGCTTATAAGGATTGATTCCTGAATTATTTATATTATTAATTTTCATGAGGATTCCCTCGCTTTCTTTTTTCCGCTCAGATATTCATACTCATTATATCGGATACGGTTTCAATTTGTTTAGTATTACCCAGTGGGTGTTTTTTCCTATTTTGAATAATAGGTAGATTGCTGCGCTTTATTTTTCTTTTCTTGGAAGGCATCTTCAGCGGCAAGCTTTTGCAAATCTAGTGTTAAAACATTCGTACACTCATCACATAACTTCGCCTTCGGTATAATCTTCCCGCAATTATCACATGGATAACCCATATTTGGGAAATGAGCTGGCTGCAGGCGTTTTTTTCTCACCCATTTATGAATTAGTTTTTCTTTAACTCCTGTAATCTCCACTACACGTGTGATTGAAGCGGCGCGGTTTTCACGCTTTCTTAGGAAGCTATATACCTCTTCAAACTTTTTCTCTTCTTCTCTAAAGCATTTATCACAAGTATCTTTAAATATATTTTTCACATATAGTCCGTTGCATTCTGGACAGTTTAACAGTTCTGACATGGTATTTCCACCTCTCGTTAGCGCTCTCTTCCCTTTATATCGGCAGGGTTGCAAGACTGTTTAGTTTTATCAGCCCCTTGCGAGAGTTAGCGAGCACACTTCACTTGCACCGGCTTGTTTTAAGCATTGTGCTGCATGGCGGAGTGTGGTGCCGGTGGTGTAGAGGTCGTCGATGAGGAGGATGGATTTGTTTGAGATGTTTGGTTGTTGGGGGCCAATGGCGAAAACGGTCTCGCTGCTGATTCGTTCTTGGCGCGATTTTTTGGATTGTTTTTCAGAGTGTTTGCGGATGAGCAGGTGTTGAGTTGGAAGGCCTGCAACGCTTGCTAGTGCTTCTGCTTGGTTGAAGCCTCGTTCTTGGAGCCTTTCTGGGCTTAGCGGGATGGACACGATGAGGTTGGCGTTGAGCGGTGAGACGGCTTGGCTGATTGATGTCGCGAAGGCTTTTGCCAGGATGTAATCTCCGCGGTATTTGTATTTTGCAAGGTAGGCTTTCAGGTAGTCATTGTATAGATAGAGCGAGGTGTTTTTTGAAAGAACTCCTGTCCATTGGGGATCCTGTTCCCAGCGAGTGCAGTCGAGGCAGGTTCCTTCTTTTATATGGTGAGGTTGTAAAAGTGACAGCGGGCGGGAACAGATGTGGCATTTTTCTCCGGTTATTGGTTGAAGCTGTGATTCGCATTTACTGCAGAGCCAGCGTTCTTCGGGAGGAAACAGGAAGGAATTCCATGAGACGAGATACTCGATTTCACTGTGGCAGTCGAGACAGTGGGAATTCATTTGGTTAACAGCCCCCTTTTTGCTCCTTGGCGGTTCATTTCTTTTATATGATGAAGTGATTGAATCATGCCGTGGGTTTTTCCATAGTGAAAGAATGTGATGTTCCCGGTTGGGTGGTCAGCGCTTCTGCCGACACGGCCGGCAATTTGAACAAGGGCGCTTTCTGTGAAAATTTCTTCTTCTGCGCCCATGACAGCGACATCGATATCCGGGATCGTCACTCCTCTTTCAAGAATCGTGGTGGTTAGCAGGATTGGAATCTCGCCGTCTCTCATTTTTTGGACTTTTTCTTTTCGCTGAGGGTCTTCGGCGTGAACGGACAGGATATCGGGATGCAGTTTTTGAAAAAGAGGAAGTGCTTTTCCCATTGTTTTGACGGATGGCAGGAAGATGAGGGCTTTTTTGTTTGTTGTGATTCTGGTTTCTGTCCATTGCTTGATGGGGGTTGCCAAGTGTCCTTTGTTTAAAATGGATTTCCAGTTGCCGCACCACTTTAATGAAGGAACGGGCAGCGGATGTCTGTGGTATCTTGCCGGAATGGTGACGTGGTTTCTTTTTCCTTGGCGGCATTCTCTTTGAAGGGAGCTGTTAGGGGTTGCGGTGAGGTAGATGAGCGCTGATATTGGTTTTCTTGCTTTTTCGACGGCGAATTGCAGCGTTTTATCGAATGAGTAAGGAAAGGCGTCGACTTCATCGACAATGATTGCATCGAAGGCGTCTTTATACCGGTAAAGCTGGTGGGTGGTGGACAGGACGAGCTGGGAGTATTTGTGCCGGTCTTCGCTTCCTCCGTAAAGGGCGATCGGTTCTGCATGTGGAAACACTTTTTGCAGGCGGGGAGCGAGTTCTAAAATGACGTCGGTTCTTGGTGTGGCGAGGCAGACTCTTTTTCCGGTTTTTAAAGCCTGATGAATACCTTGGAACAGTACCTCTGTTTTTCCGGCACCGCATACTGCCCAGACGAGGAGGTTGGTGTTTTCCTTGATGGCTTGGACTACTTTTTCAGATGCGGTTTGCTGGCCTTGAGATAGTGTGCCCTTCCATTCTAGTGAGTCGATAAGGTTTTTTCGCGAAGGTCCGGTCCATTCGATGAGCGGGGAGCACTCGGAGACCCTGCCCATCATGATGCATTTTCGGCAGTAGAGGCACTCCTCGTTGCAGCGGCTGCAAGGGAAGCCCGCGAATAGTGATGAGTCTCTATTGCCGCAGCGGTTGCACTGTGGTTTAGTTTTTACCGACTGAGTTCCTTTTGAAAAGGAGATATAGCCGTTTTCGTAGTGGTTTTGGATATCTTCTAATGAGTGGGGGATTTCGTCCGGGAGAAGGGCTTTGCCTTCCAGGAGAGTTTGGAGGTCTGGGTTGAAGGTGAATGAGGGGTTTGTCGTCGGTTTTGGCAGATTGTCGGGTAAGTCTGAGATACGTTGAGAAGGTTTATTGCTTGTGAGGTTTTCTGGCGTGATTATTTCGTTATAATAGTGAAATCGCACAGAGATCACTCCTTTCCTTATTCATATTCTATTTTGTGGAAGGATTTCCTGCCTGCTTTTATGCAATTTAAGGTGTAAATTTTATCGTGAGGGTTGTTCTCGACAGGCTATACCTTTCGTGAAACTATTTTTATTTTGATATCGTCTAAATCTTTACGGAATAGGTCATTGGAACAAAAAATTCTATTATCGTAAGCAGCAAGGAGAGGATAATGGTGACAGGCCACACAATCGTAACCATTATATATTTATCAGTTTCATTGATTTGGTTAGCCACTAAAGGACGATTATTAATCGAAAGGAATGGTGGTTACTTGTTACCCATTATTGCTTTTGGCATTGGATCTGGAATGTTGGTTCTTGGAACAAATTTTTCAAAAGGCTGGGCAGGGATTGTTGACAATACTACTGGATTGTTTGTTACAGCAGCAAGCCTTATTGGCTTTCTCGTTGTTTTTATCTTTGAGGAGATCAAGAGGCGTTATGGGTGATCAGGTGTTGATGCAAATGCGGTTTTCGTGGCCTAAGTTGCTTCGTCTTTATACATATCTTGTTGCAATTGAGGTCTACGTGACCGAAGCGGCCTTAGCTTCATACATATCTTGGTGCATAGGTGCGCCTTCGTGACCGATGTTGATCCCTCTTCATACATATCTTGGTGCATGTGTGCGTCTTCGTGACCGAAGTTGATCCACCTTCATACATTTCTTGTTGCATAGGTGTGCCTCGTGACCGAAGTTGATCCCTCTTCATACATATCTTGTTGCAATTGAGGTCTTCGTGACCGAAGCGGCCTTAGCTTCATGCATATCTTGTTGTATATGTGCGCCCTCGTGACCGAAGTTGCTCCCTCTTCATACATTTCTGGTTGCATAGGTGCGCCTTCGTGACCGAAGTTGCTCTACCTTCATACATATCTTGGTGCATATGTGCGCCCTCGTGACCGAAGTTGATCCCTCTTCATATATATCTTGATGACATAGTGATGTTCTTCACTTATTTATCAAACTTTTTTGTCGTCTAATGAACATGTACACTTATGTGTATTTACTGAAAAGGGCTTAGAGATATTTGCATCTCTAAGCCCTTTTAATTTTATATTAGTTAATTCGATCTGCGATTTACCAATTTGAACCTCGCATGTATACTCGTTAATATTACATTCTTCTTGACCAGCCCATCCCCATTGATCCTTCTCCGAGGTGGGTTCCGATGACAGGGCCGAAGTAGCTTACTGAAAACTCAACGTCAGGATACTGCTGCTGCAGTTCTTCTTTCCACTGATGCGCTTCTTCTTCACGGTTGGCATGGATGATGACGGCCTGCATGGGATAGCCTTTTTCGACTTCTTTTCCTAGCATTTCGACGATCCTTTTCATTGCCTTTTTGCGTGTGCGGATTTTTTCGAATGGGACAATGACTTTATTTTGGAAATGAAGCAGCGGCTTGACTTGCAGCAGGCTGCCGATGATGGCTTGTGCAGCAGATAACCTTCCACCGCGCTGCAGGTGCGCCAAGTCGTCGACCATGAAATACGCGTGAACGGTGGTCTTCATTTCATGCAGTTTTTCCATGATTTTTTCAGGATCCATTCCCTCGGCTGCGAGCTGGGAGGCATAAATCGGGTAGAACCCCTGGATCATGCAGCTGATTTCGGAATCGAAAGGATACACTTTAATTCCTTCCACCATGTCACCGGCCTGGATGGCGCCTTGGTAGGTTCCGCTGATGCCGCTTGAGAGATGGATGGAAATGACGGCATCATAGTCCTTGGCCAGGTCTTCATACAGCTCGACGAAACTTCCTAGCGAAGGCTGTGAAGTGGTCGGGAGCTTCTCTTCATTCCTTACTTCTTCATAAAAATCGCTTGCGGAAATATCAATTTCTTCGCGGTACGTTTCACCTCCGAGAATCACACTCAGCGGAATCATTTTTATATTATATCGGTCACGCAATTCTTTGGGGATGTAGGCGGTACTATCCGTAACAATTGCTGTTTTCATTAAATTACCTGCCTTAACTTTTATTTTATCGGGCGAGGCCGATAACTTGTCTTCCTTCAATCTATGTATAAAACCCATTTTATATGAAAAAGGACTGGATTGCATTACTATCTGCAAAAAAACCTCTTTAGCGCTCTAAAGCAGTGAAAGGGACAGTCCCCTTTCGCGCTTTAACGCGTGATAGGGGACTGTCCCTTTTAGTGGGGTAATGTGGTGAAGTTTCTGTTAATCAAACGTTTGATTAACATGTTTTAACGTTGAGTTAACGTGGTTTTTCTGTTTTTTTATTTTTAATAAGGACTGGTAGAAGACCGAGTAGATATTGAGTAATCTGCGGAGGAGGTTGGAGTAGGAAGACTTCAACCATGGTGAAGCAGGAAACGACTTCCAACTTTCCGTTAGTCTGTCAGGATATAAAGATAGAGTAATACTCTCATGTACCGCGGTCTGCAGCCAGAACTTTTTAACTTGCAGAACCACACATATCCTCTAACCCAAAAAGGGACTGCTTCCCTATTGGAAGTGCCCCTTTTTTATTAATCAAACGTTTGATTAACAGCTAGCTATCGTTGTTGTACCAACGTTTTGTCCACTTCCCTCTGTTTCTTGCTTTTTCTTGAGGAAAGATAGACACCAGTAAAGATGATGATCAATCCAAGGATAAGATTGGACGTGATGGACTCTCCCAAGAGGACGAACCCCCACACCATCGCTGAGGCCGGTATCAAATAGGTGACCGTTGAAGCGAACTCCGGGCTTCCATTCGTCAGTACATAGAAGTAGAGTAACGCCGCAACTCCTGATCCAAAGCAACCCAGCCCGATAATGGACAGGAAGATTTTTGGATCCAAGAGCGCTCCCCACTCAATGCCTCTTGTGAACAACATCCCGACCAGGCCAGTCGCCATTCCGACTAGCAGCTGGAAAGTGGACATCGCGATCATGCTCACTCCTTGCAATGCCCTCCTCGTGTACTGTCCGGCAAATCCATAGCAGATGGTGGCCAGTAGCATCGTGCCGATTCCGATAAAATTAGAAGTGAACAATCCGGCAACCTGGAAATCCATCAGTACGAGAATACCTAGGAATCCGACCAAAATTCCGACCCACTGATATAGAGTTAAAACTACAGAAAAGATCGCAAATCCAATAAGCGCGGTCCATAAAGGAGTCGTGGCATTGAGGATGGACGCCGTGCTGCTGTTGATTTGCGTTTCACTCCACGCTATCAGTGACCAGGGAATGCCTGCATTGACGAGACCGACGATGATCAGCTTGCCAATCGGAAGCGGAGCCTTTTGCTTTTTCATCCGGTTTCTTATAAATAGCGGCAGCAAGATCAGCAGTCCTGCTAAGCATCTCAGAAAAGTCGTGCCCCAGACACCGGCAGGGTCGACGATGACTTTGATAAACACAAATGAAAGGCCCCATATCAAGCTTAGGGTGATGAGGGCACCGTATAGTTTTGCCATATGTATTCCTTCTTTCTTTTGACTCTCTTTCCTCAAGTGTACGCAGAATTGGGTTGTTAGAGGGGTGTTTTCGTTTGGTTAGGCCATTTCTTGTTGGTTGTACTTTCAGCTCTAGTGTTTAGGATGTTTCTCTACTTTGTTGCGTATCTTATGCTTCAGGTACTAGCACTTGTGTGGCTTTTGCTGCCGTTTGTACATGTGTTTGGCTCGAATTTAACCTTCATACATATCTCCTGCTCCAGTCACTTACTCATGTATAAAGTTCCCCGCTGTTCGTACATATCTCTAGCTCGAAGTTCACACTTATGTAAGAAGTGGCACCTTTTTCATACATATCTACTGTTCTATCAACTCACTCATGTTTGAAGTTCTCGGTCTTTCGCACATATCTTGTTCGACACAGCCTCACTTATGTACGAAGTTCTACCATCTTCCTACATATCTCTAGCTCAAATTCCACACTCATGTATGAAGTTGCACCATCTTCATACATATCTCCTGCTAAAATCACTAACTCATGTCTAAAGTTTCACTCGCTTCATATATAAATCCCACTCAAACCATTAAAACCTGATTACCACATATGAATACCTCTCATCATACAATATTTTGCAGAGAATGACTCCGTTTCTGGCTCCACTCTTCCGCTCGACAAAAACCAACAAAACCCGGGTGGTGACTGTCACCAAAGTAAAAAAATCCGGCAAGGTCCCCCCACCGGATTTTCATATCAATCTATTAAACTTCAAACTTACGAATCAGCACATCTAGTTTGTCGGCAAGGTCATTAAGGCTTTCTGCGTTGCGCGCGACCTCTTCCATGACACTTGTGGACTGCTGTACGGTTGCTGAAGTTTCTTCAACGCCTGCAGCTGATTCTTCGGAAATGGATGCAATATTTTCGATGGACTCATTCATTTCTGAGCCTTTGCTGTTGATTTCTACCAGGTTGTGAGAGATTCTGTCGATGTTGTGTACCATGGATGAGATCTGGTCGCCAAGGGCTGTCAGGCTGTCCTTGGTTTTTTCAATACTTTCCGTTCCGCTTCGAACTTCTGTGTAACCGTCATTCAATGAAGCGGCAATTGTATTTGATTCACTTTGAATGCCGTGGACGACTTTGGAGATTCCTCCTAGTGACTGTGAAACTTGAACGGCGAGCTTTCTTACTTCCTCCGCTACTACCGCGAAACCTTTTCCGCTTTCACCGGCACGCGCCGCTTCAATCGCTGCGTTAAGTGCCAGCAGGTTCGTTTGGTCGGCGATCCCTTGGATGACATTGACCAGACTTGAGATCTCGTTAGAGCGGGTTTTCAGCGATTCTACTCTTTCAACAGAAGTTTCTACGACTGAGTAGATTTTCTTCATTTGTTCTACCGATTGAGACATCAGCAGTGAGCCCTCTTCTGCTTTTGACAGAACCACTTTAGAAGATTCGCTGACTTCCTGTCCGAAGCGGTTGGATTCTTCGACGGCTTTTGTAAAACTCATCATCATTTCATTCAATTCAGAAGCTGAGTTTGCCTGCTGGTCACTTCCTGCGGAAAGGTCCTGCATTGTGACGGCGATTTGTGAACTTCCTTCTCTGACTTCGAGGGAAGATTGAGACAGTGTGGCGCTTTGCTCTGTGACCGTTTCGGATACTTTACGCATATCCCTGACCATAGATGCCAGGTTATTTTTCATATTGTTAATCGCCAAGCTCAGCTGGCCGACTTCATCTTTTCCTAAATAGGTTAGTTCGTCAGCGTTCAGCTTACCTTCTGAGATTAAATTTGCTGTCTTCACGAGACGGTTAAGATTACTGGAAATCATGCGATTTATGATTAAAAGAATGGCAATTCCTAGTATGGATGAAATGATGATCGCGGCAAACATGATGATTTTGCTTTCAGCAATCCCTTTATACGCCTGTTGAAGTGCCTCGTCCTTATCCGCCATCACGATGGTCCGAAGTTCATCAAGTTTTTTGACAGTATTGGGAGCAATGATGCCTGCTTTTTTTAGTGTAGTCTCAAGCATGACAGTCGAGTTTTTGTCTACGCTTGGAACGACTTCGTTAAGGAATAAGGTATTGATTTCTTTGTCACTTTCGGAGATGAAAGTAAAAAGTTCTTTTTCCTGTTTCGTGTTCATTTGTGCGGTTAGATCTTTTTCAAATGTATCGAATTGCTCAGCTTGCAGATTAAAATCCTCTACTATCTGCGGGCTTTTTTCATTTGCGTAACGCTGCAGCAGCAATGCCTTGTCCCTGAAAATGCTTCCCATTTCCGTCAGCTGAACGGCACGGACGTTGCTGACATCTACGCTATCAATATTATCTTGGATTTTGTTGTACTGCATAAAAATAATGACAGAAGAAATTAAAAAGAGAACGATGGTGACACCTAAAGCAGCGATGTATTTTTGTCCGATTTTCATGTTTTTCCAAAGATTTATATTATTCCCTTGGCCCATATTTTTCTTCGTTTTCTTTGGTTTATCCGGTCTCTCGGCCCCTTGCTTAAACTTTTGCTTGAATTTACTCCCCAGTTTCTTCATCTTCCGACCCCTCACTTATGTAATTAAGACTGTGAAAATAGAACTAGTATCAGTGCGAAAAAGAGATCCTCCACAACAATGAGGATACTTAACGAATATGTCTTACTAATTATTTCGACAACTTTCACAGAATTTACATAAGATTTACGAAATTTCTTAAACTATTTTGCATAAACGCTTCAACGCTTTAAAGCACGAAGAGGGACTGTCCCTTGCACTGCTTTAAAGCGCTAAAAGGGACTGTCCCTTTTAGTGCGGTGGTGCACTAGAGCGACAGTCCCTTTTATTTTTTATGAGTGTTTTCGCTGAAATTCGCTGATGGCTTCGTATTCGCTTTCGAGCAGGCGCGGGATACGGATGAAGATCGGCATGAGTTCGCGATAGATTTCTGATGCTTGGCGGTTGGGCTGGTGAGAGTGGACGGACCCGACCATTTCGCCGACGACATTCAAAGAATCTACTTCACCCTGGCCGTACATTCCGAGCACGACGGCACCAAGGCAGGAGCTTTCGAAGCTTTCCGGCACGCTGACTTCTCCGTCGAAAATGTCTGCGAGCATCTGTCTCCACAGGGTGGAGCGCGCAAACCCGCCTGTTGCCTGTATCTTCGTTGGCGTCCCGATCAGTTCCTCCAGCGCAAGAAGAACGCTGTACAGGTTCAGCACGATTCCTTCAAGAACTGCCCGGACCATATGCTCTTTCTTGTGATGCATGCCGAGACCGAAGAATGATCCACGGGCATTGGCGTTCCAAAGGGGAGCCCTTTCACCCGCCATATATGGATGAAACAACAATCCGTTCGATCCTGCAGGTATTTTTTCAGCAATATCCGTCAGCACTTCATACGGATCTTTGCCCAGGCGTTTCGCTACTTCCACCTCTGCCCAGGCAAGTTCATCTCGCAGCCAGCGGAAGATCATTCCTCCGTTATTAACCGGACCGCCGATCACCCAGTGATTTTCCGTCAGGGCATAGCAGAAAATCCGGCCTTTCGGATCTGTCACCGGACGATCTGTAACAGCACGGATGGCTCCGCTCGTTCCGATAGTTACGGCCACAACACCTGGCTCTATCGCATTCACTCCGAGGTTAGATAATACACCATCACTGGCCCCAACTATGAATGGAACCTCTTCCGGAAGACCCATCATTTGTGAAAATTCTTTTTTCAGCCCAGAAATTGAGTGTGTTGTCGGAACCGGTTTGGAAAGCTGCGCCGTGGTAACTCCTGCAATCTCAAGGGCCTCTTTGTCCCAGTCCAAATTTTTCAGATGAAACATTCCCATGGCAGAAGCGATCGAGTAATCCACGACATATTCGCCGAACAGGCGGTGAAAAACAAATTCCTTGATCCCGATCATTTTGTTGTCTGCTGCAAATAGATCCGGCCTCTCTTCTTTTAACCAAGCCAGTTTAACAAGAGGTGACATCGGATGGATTGGTGTACCCGTCCGAGAGTAAATATCGTGTCCGTTCATTTCATTCTTAATTTTTTCCGCCCAGGGAGCACTTCGGTTATCTGCCCAGGTGATTGAATTCGTCAGGGGCTGGCCTTCGCCGTCCACCACGATCAAGCTGTGCATCGCCGAACTGAAAGAAACGAAGCGGATGTCCTCACCTTTGACACCGCCCGTCTCCATACTTTCTTTGATGACCGTGAGCACCGCCTGGAAAATTTCTTCCGGGTTCTGCTCGGCTGTGCCAGGAACCGGTGTATGTAATGGATATTCGACTCCGAAACGGCTGACCGCTTTCCCTTTTCCATCAAAAACCACCGCTTTTGTGCTTGTTGTTCCTATATCGACGCCAATATAATAGTTTGTCATGTTAAAAATCCTCCTGTACGAAGAAAAGGAAGAGGCGATCGCTCGCCCTTCCTTTTACTCTAATAGAATATATTATGCCACAAAGAATGATAGAATAATCGCTACTCCGAATCCAACAAAACCAATCAGCGTCTCCATCACCGTCCATGTTTTCAAGGTGTCCTTAACATCCAAACCGAAGTAACGGTTCACAAGCCAGAAGCCTGAGTCGTTAACGTGAGAGAAGACTGTTGCACCGGCTGCGATTGAAATTACCATCAAGCCAAGGATCGGTCCTTCCAGTCCTAGTATAGCGATAAGCGGTGCCATCAGACCCGCTGCCGTAACCATGGATACTGTCGCAGAACCCTGAGCCACACGGACAACCATTGCGATCAAGAAGGCCAATACAAGCGGAGGAAGAGCTGATCCAGCCATCATATCTCCAAGAACTTGTCCTACACCTGAGTCTATCAAGACTTGCTTGAATACTCCACCGGCACCCGTTACAAGAATGATAATCCCCGCAGGTTCAAGAGCTTTTGTAGCAATCTCAGCTACTTCCTGGCGAGTATACCCGCGTTTTGTTCCAAGGAATGTGAATGTCATTAATGTCGCGATCGTCAAAGCAACGAACGGATGCCCGAGGAATGTCAGGATCTCACGGACAGTGTTTCCTTCATCTAAAAGAACGCCAGAAACCGTGTTCAAAAGAATCAAGCCTAAAGGAATGAAGATTAGAGATGCAACAAGTGCAAAGCTTGGAAGATCTTTATCATACTCTTTTTCTTCAAGATTCATGTAATCAGGAACAACAACATGAATTTTCTTAGAAATATATTTTGCAAAAAGAGGTCCCGCAATAATCATCGATGGAATACCCGCAAGGAAACCGAACAGGATAACCCATCCAAGATCTGCGCCGATCAAATCTGCTACTGCAATCGGACCTGGTGTTGGCGGGATGAAACTATGCGTAACCGCAAGACCCGCGAGCAATGGAATTCCATAGTATAGAAGAGATTTTCCTGTTTTCTTTGCCAAACCGTAAACGATTGGAACCAAAATGATGAATCCAACATCAAAGAATACCGGAATCGCTACAAGGAAACCTGTAATTCCCAGTCCCCACTGTGCTTTGTCCTCACCAAACTTCTTGATCATCGTCTGCGCCAGACGCTCAGCACCGCCGGAAACCTCAAGCATACGGCCGAACATTGCACCTAAACCAACTACGACCGCAACAAATCCGAGGGTCCCTCCCATACCGCTTTGTATAGAAGCAACAACTTCACCCAGAGGCATTCCTGCCGCGACACCAACTACCAAACTGACAAGTAATAAAGCTACGAAAGCATGAAGCTTAGTCTTGATAACTAAGAATAATAGAAGAAAGATACCTGCTACTGCAATAAGAATTAACATTGAATCTGACATGGTGTATACCAGCCTTTCGTTTATGAGATTAATAGATTAGTAGTTTGAAAACGCTTGCTTAATCCCTTATTTTGTAGCCTGGTACAACACTGTGTCTTGTACCAGGCAATTTTGTAAATATATATCTCCTCAGAAAAGATTAAAGAGGACTATAGCGTAAATTTATATTGATTGGAGCGGAGGGTGCACGATCTCCTGCGGGACTAGCGGGACAGGTGAGACCAAGGTTACGTACCCACTGGAACGTAACCCCGCAGGCGCAGCCGAGGAGGCTCACCGCCCGCCCCGCGGAGTCGTGCACCTGCAGCGGAAATCCAACCAAACCCCTTTAAAACATCGTTGGGAACTTACTTCTCACTCTTCTCCACAGCATGTCCGCCAAACTCATTACGCAGAGCGGCAACCACTTTACCTGTGAACGTATCATCTTCCAATGAGCGGTAACGCATCATCAGTGACAGCGCAATAACCGGAGCTGCGGTTTGCAGGTCAAGGGCCGTTTCGACCGTCCACTTTCCTTCACCTGAAGAATGCATGACTCCTTTTATGCCTTCGAGTTTTTCATCTTTAGAAAACGCGTTCTCTGTCAGTTCCATCAGCCAAGAGCGGATGACAGAGCCGTTGTTCCAAACGCGGGCAACCTTTTCGTACTCGTAGTCAAATGGACTTTTTTCCAAGATATCGAATCCTTCGGCAATCGCCTGCATCATACCGTACTCCACGCCATTGTGGACCATTTTCAAGAAGTGGCCGCTGCCGGCTCTGCCTGTGTAAAGGTAACCATTTTCCACAGAGATATCAGAGAAGATTGGCTCGATTTCCTTGAATACTTCGGCATTTCCGCCAATCATCGTGCAGGCACCATGGCGTGCCCCATCTACTCCGCCGCTCGTTCCGCAGTCGAAAAAGTATACGCCTTTTTCAGCAGAGAGCTCGTCTCTTCTCAATGAATCTTTATAATGAGCATTTCCACCGTCAATCACACGGTCGCCTTCTTCTAAGTGGGGAAGGACCTGGCCGAAGACGGATTCTGTTGCATCTCCTGCCGGAACCATCATCCAAATTGTTCTTGGTCTCTCTAATCTACCAACCAGTTCTTCAATCGTAGAAGCTGTATTTACACCTTCTGCGGAAATTTTTTTCATTGTTTCTTCATTTAGATCGAAAGCAATAACTTCATGTTTATGTACTGAAAGGTTTAAGGATAGCTGATATCCCATTTTTCCTAACCCAATCATGCCAATTTGCATATTGTAACACCTCAGTTGTGAATTTTTTACGAAAATTATTTTCTAGATATCCCTATTATAAAAAATATTTTTCTTTTTGCAAGCGATTTCAGAAAAATATTTTTCTTTTTAATTTTTCTAGTATAATAGATATATGAAAACCCTTTCAGGAGAGTGAGACATGAAGAAAGACCATCAGCACTGTTTGGCGAGCATTCGATCACATTACTCCCTATTCAGTGACACAGAGAAAAAAATTGCAAATTATATCTTGAACAACCCGACTGACATTATACATTCCACTATTAATGGACTAGCCGATACCCTTGGTGTTGCCGATTCAACCGTTTTCCGTTTCTGCAAAAGAATCGGGTTCAAGGGCTATCAATCCATGAAAATTGCTCTGGCCGCAGAAATCGTTACGCCCATGAGGGATATTCATGAAAATATTGAAGAAAATGATTCACCGCAAACTATCGCCTCCAAGGTCTTTCGTTCAAATATGAAAACAATTGAAGATACGTTAATGGTGTTAAAAGAGAATCAGTTTCAGGATGCAGTCAATACTATGCTTTCTGCTGATAGCATCGAATTTTTCGGAAGCGGAGGATCCGGCATTGTTGCTATGGATGCTTATCACAAATTCATCCGCACCGGCTTAAGAGTACATGCTTCAACCGACAGTCACATTCAGTTGATGACCGCATCACAAATGACAGAAAAAGACTGCGCGGTCCTTATCTCTCATTCAGGATCGACAAAAGACATGCTTCAGGTCATGAAGGTTCTAAAAGAAAGCGGAGCGAAGACCATCGCCATCACCAACTTCGCGAAATCGCCGCTCAGCGAAAAATCGGATATCTCCTTATATACTGTTTCAGAAGAAACCGACTACCGATCCGAAGCACTCTCCTCACGGATTGCCCAGCTCTCCCTATTTGATGCTCTGTACGTCAGCATCATGCTGAAGCGCGATAAAGAAGGACAAAACGCACTGAAAAAGATGCGGAACGCGATTTCTGTGAAGAGGATTTAGTTTTGCCTGCCCCTTTTCTCTTTTCCAGCTCCGTGACAGTCACGCCCCGAAATATGTCGATTACAACTGGAAATTTTTTATAATCTAATCCCCTGCAAATCCTTTGGAATAAGGATTTGCAGGGGATTTTTTCTTTGAGGAACACAGCATTCGACAAAAACCGGGGCGTGACTGTCACGAAAGTGTTGACAACTTGTATATACAGGAATACAATGTACTCATAACTTGTATATACAACAAGCAATATTTAAAAACCAAATGTAAGCGGTTATTTGTAAGCGTTATTTTGTTTGAAGTGCAGCCACAGGGGAATATTTGAAAAGTGGATAGATTCTTCCGTTTTTCACACAATAGTTATTGAAATTATATTTTTTATGGTGACCTGCTGACGGACAATCACGTTTTTAAAAAATGCCTGCTTAAAATAAGGGGAACACTAGCCCCGCACGGGAGGGAACAAGCATGAGTGTAAACAGAGAATCTGTACTCGAAATTATTGAAGCAATCGGCGGTAAAGAGAACATTAATACTGCCACGCACTGTGTTACCCGTCTTCGTCTTGTATTGAATGATGAAGGCCTGGTAGATAAAGAAAGGTTAGAGGATATTGACCTTGTCAGAGGTTCATTCTCGACCAACGGACAATTCCAGATCGTTATCGGCCAGGGAACGGTTGATAAAGTTTACAAAATTCTTGCTGAAGAAACTGGTGTGCAGGAAGCATCCAAGCAGGATGTCAAAAATGCAGCTGCAGATAAAATGAATCCGCTTCAGCGCGCGGTTAAAACGCTGGCAGATATTTTCATTCCAATTTTGCCTGCGATCGTAACAGCTGGTCTATTAATGGGTATCAACAATATCATGACTCAGCCGGGAATCTTCATGGAAGATCAAAGTGTCGTCGAAGCTTACCCGCAATGGGCGGATATTGCTGCCATCATAAACTTGATAGCCAACACAGCCTTCGTATTCCTTCCTGGATTGATCGGCTGGAGTGCCCTTACACGATTCGGCGGCAGTCCGCTGTTCGGTATGGTTCTTGGTTTGATGTTAGTGCATCCAGACCTCCTTAATGCTTGGGGTTATGGAAGCACAGATGACGTTCCAACCTGGAACCTTCTTGGATTGACGGTTGAAAAAGTAGGATATCAAGGACAGGTCCTTCCTATCCTTGTAGCATCTTGGGTATTAGCTAAAATCGAAATTTGGCTTCGCAAACGAATTCCGGACGCATTCCAGTTGCTTACAGTCGCGCCAATTTCACTATTGATTACTGGTTTCTTAGCATTTACAATCATCGGTCCTGTTACATTCACAATCGGCGAATGGCTTGTCAATGGCGTTCAAGGTATCTTTGATACTGTTC
Source organism: Bacillota bacterium (assembly GCA_051750065.1). GTDB lineage: Bacteria > Bacillota > Bacilli > Bacillales > Bacillaceae_B > Rossellomorea. Next base: position 524,436 of record JBNJJI010000001.1, on the reverse strand, counting down.
CTGCTATCGGAGGTCTTATCTATGGCGGACTTTATGCACCATTGGTTATCACAGGTATGCACCATACATTCCTTGCAGTCGATCTGCAGTTAATCGGATCTCAACTTGGCGGAACCTTCTTATGGCCTATGGTTGCACTTTCTAATATTGCACAGGGGGCAGCCGCTTTCGCAATGATGTTTGTGGAGAGAAATAACGAAAAAGTGAAAGGACTTGCCGTATCTTCTGGTGTTTCTGCTTGGCTTGGAGTTACAGAGCCTGCCATGTTCGGGGTAAACCTTCGATACAGATATCCTTTCATCGCAGCTATCATTGGTTCAGCCATAGCCGGCTTGATCATCACTCTTGGAGATGTTATTGCGCCATCCATCGGAGTAGGCGGTATTCCAGCATTCTTCTCTATTGAAACTAACTATTGGGGAGTCTTCTTTATAGGTATGGCCGTTGCAATCGTCGTTCCAATCTTGTTAACTTTGGTTTTCTCCAAATTCTCAAAAGGAAAAGCGAAATAAGACATCTTAATGAAGAAGAATCGGTGCTGATTTAACCTCAGCGCCGGCTCTTCTCTTTTGTTTTTATAATGCTCTTTTCGTAAACTTTGTGTTATTTAATATGAATTTCGAAAATCAACGCCTTAATTCTACGTAAATATCCTAGTAGACCAGAAAGAAAAGAGCTACTATCTCCTTTTCGAAAGATAAAACCTAGTATACCGGTATATCCGAAAAGGTGTTGCCGATATCATACTGACTGCCAAATAGATATATATAAGTGAATTAATCACTGGAATCTAACTGACTGACCTGGCTTTGTCGATGGATTATGAAAGGTATGTTCATCTTGTGTTTAATAAACTAGTTGATTGAAGCGCTAATCAACAATCTAATTGAAATGAAATTTTTTTATTCGGCTCTTTTCTAAAAGTTAGTTGCTTTGCAAGGTGACTTACCTACTTACCCCTTTACTTAGGAGGATTGAAGCGGAAGGCGTGCGACCTCCTGCGGGACTAGCAGGCAGGTGAGACCCCGCAGGCGCTTCTAGCTTCTGCGGCCAGCACCTAGCGGATTTCGGTCTCCTTCCTTGCGATAAGTCATCATCGAATCGCTATCGCTCTTCGTGATTCCTTTATCTCATGCAGGAGCCCTACAATCCGTACGGTGCTGAACGGCCGCTTCCGCTTTTTATGAAGCCGAGGAGGCTCACCGTCTGCCCCGCGGAGTCGAACGCCTGTAGCGGAAATCAACATCTCAGTTTAAAAAACACCCATTTTTAACCTGAAAACAATCTTTAAAAACCACTAAACAATACATACTATCACTATGAAGAACAGGAGATGAGAAAAATGGAAAAACAATGGTGGAAAGAAAGCGTCGTTTATCAAATATACCCACGCAGCTTTATGGACTCAAACGGAGACGGAATCGGGGACATCCCGGGAATCATCTCCAAGCTGGATTATCTGAAGGAACTTGGGATCGATGTCATCTGGCTCTCCCCTGTCTACAAATCACCCAATGATGATAACGGCTATGATATCAGCGATTACCAAGACATCATGGATGAATTCGGGACAATGGATGACTGGGATCAACTTTTAAAAGAGATGCACAACCGCGGCATGAAGCTGATCATGGACTTGGTTGTGAACCACAGTTCTGATGAGCATAAATGGTTTGTCGAGTCTCGCAAGTCAAAAGACAACCCGTACCGTGACTACTACATATGGCGGAAGCCGAAAGATGGCAAGGAACCGAACAACTGGGGGTCCAATTTCGGAGGATCTGCCTGGGAGTACGACGAGGAAACGGGCGAGTACTTCCTTCATCTTTTTTCAAAAAAACAGCCTGATCTAAACTGGGAAAATCCGAAGCTGCGCGAAGATGTATACAGCATGATGAAATGGTGGCTGGATAAGGGGATCGACGGATTCCGCATGGATGTCGTGAACTTCATTTCTAAGGTAGAAGGCCTTCCTGATGATGAAGTGAAGCCCGGGAAAAAATATGCTTCTGGCAGCAAGTATTACCGTAACGGCCCGAAAATTCATGATTATTTTAAAGAAATGAATCAAGAAGTCCTTTCTCACTACGATGTGATGACGGTTGGGGAAATGCCTGGTGTTAACCCGGAACAGGCCCGCCTCTACACTGGTAAGGACCGCGATGAACTGAATATGGTATTCCAATTTTCACATATGAGCTTGGATAACGGCAAAAACGGGAAATGGGATTTAAAGCCCCTCTATTTACCGGATTTAAAAGATAATCTGACACACTGGCAGACAGCACTCGAAGAAGACGGCTGGAACTCACTTTACTTCAACAACCATGACCAGCCTCGCGTTGTTTCACGTTTCGGTGATGACGGCAAGTACCACCACGAATCTGCTAAGATGCTGGCGACCGTCCTTCACATGATGAAAGGAACGCCATATGTCTATCAAGGCGAAGAAATCGGCATGACGAATGTCCGCTTCTCTTCCATTGAGGAGTATGAGGATATCGAAACGCTGAATTTCTACAACGAGCAGATGGAAGCCGGCGAGCCGGTTGAGAAGACGATGGAAAGCATCTATGTAAAAGGCCGTGACAATGCGCGCACACCGATGCAGTGGGATTCTTCCAGAAATGCAGGCTTCACTGACGGCGAACCGTGGCTTGCGGTCAATCCGAATCACACGGAAATCAATGCAGAAGCCCAGGTGAACGAGGAAGATTCTATCTTCAGCTATTATAAAAAATTGATAGAGCTGCGCAAACAGCATGAAGTCATCGTGTACGGAAGATACGAACTGATCTTGGGTGATCATGAAAAACTGTACGCTTACACAAGAACACTGGGAGATGAAAAGCTGCTTGTTCTATGCAACTTCTACGGTGAAGACCTGGAAATTGATCTTCCGGAAGAAGTCGTAAGCGAAAACGCCAGTACCCTCATCACCAACTACCAAGGCGGCGCCAAGCTGGCAAAACAGATGAAACTGCAGCCATACGAAGCCATCGTATACAAACTTTAACGCACCACAGCACTGAAAGGGACAGTCCCTCTTAGCGAAGTGACGCGTTACAGTGCTAAAAGGGACTGTCCCCTATCCCGCGTTGACGCGTTAAAGCACGAAGAGGGACTGTCCCTCTTAGCGCGGTGAAGGACTAAAGCACACACTACTACACAAATTCTGAATAGGCAGGTGTTTATATATGAAGAAACAGCAACCTTGGTGGAAGAAGTCGGTTGTTTATCAAATTTACCCGAAAAGCTTTAACGATACATCAGGCAATGGTGTTGGTGATATTAAGGGAATCACGGAGAAACTGGATTACTTGAAAGAGCTTGGCGTTGACGTCGTCTGGCTGACACCGATTTACAAGTCGCCTCAGCGCGATAACGGCTATGACATCGCCGACTACTTCAATATCCATGAAGAATACGGCACGATGGAAGACTTTGATGAGCTTTTATCTCAAGCCCACGACAGAGGAATCAAGATCATCATGGACATCGTCGTCAACCATACATCCACTGAACACGAATGGTTCATCGAATCCCGCAAATCGAAGGACAACCCGTACCGTGACTACTACATCTGGAAGGACGGTAAGGAAGATGGATCAGAGCCGACCAACTGGCAGTCCAAATTCGGAGGAAACGCTTGGCAGTATGACGAGGCAACCGGCCAATACTATCTTCACCTGTTCGATGTCACGCAGGCTGACCTTAACTGGGAAAACGAAGAACTCCGTACAAAAGTATATGACATGATGAAATTCTGGCTGGACAAAGGTGTCGACGGATTCCGTCTTGATGTTATCAATCTTGTTTCCAAGAACCAGGACTTCCCGGATGATGATGGCTCAGTGGCACCCGGAGACGGGCGCAAATTTTACACAGACGGCCCTCGTGTGCACGAGTTCATGAACGAAATGAACAAAGAGGTCTTCTCGAACTACGACATCATGACCGTCGGCGAAATGAGCTCGACCACCATCGAGAACTGTATCAAGTACTCTAACCCTGAACGTGACGAGCTCAGCATGACATTCAATTTTCATCATCTCAAAGTCGATTACCCGAACGGCGAAAAATGGACCGTAGCAGACTTCGATTTTCTGCAGTTGAAGGATATCCTGTCAACTTGGCAGAGCGAGATGCATAAAGGCGGCGGCTGGAATGCCCTGTTCTGGTGCAATCATGACCAGCCCCGCATCGTATCTCGTTACGGAAATGACGGGGAGTACCGCAACCTGTCAGCGAAAATGCTCGCAACAACGATTCACATGATGCAGGGTACACCGTATATCTACCAGGGCGAAGAATTCGGAATGACCAACCCGAAATTCAACAGCATCGATGAGTACCGTGATGTCGAATCGATCAACATCTTCAATATATTAAAAGAACAAGGAAAATCCGAAGAAGAAATCCTGGAGATTCTTCGTCACAAATCCCGTGACAATTCAAGAACACCAGTACAGTGGAATGACAGCGAACACGCAGGCTTCACGACCGGTACTCCTTGGATTCCAGCAGCACGCAACTATCCGGAAATCAACGCCGAAAAGGCCCTGCAGGACAAAGACTCTGTGTTCTATCACTATCAAAAATTAATTTCACTACGAAAAGAGTACGACATCATCACGGATGGCGACTATCAACTGCTGACTCCGGAACACGCCGATATCTTTGCTTACGTACGCAACGGCGAAAACGAGAAACTGCTCGTCGTCAATAATTTCTACGGCAACAAAACCGTCTTTGACCTGCCGAACAACGAACTGAATGTCGACGGCTGGAACAGCGAAATCCTGCTCTCCAACTACGAAGACAGCCAGACGGACCTTGAGCTGATTAAGCTGCGGCCTTATGAATCTGTGGTTTATCGTTTGACGAAATAAATTGAGATGCCCGCTGTAATAGGCGGGTTTTTTTGATGTCTCATGAATTTTAACAACACCCTCTATTTTGTCTTACCTCCAAATGGTATTGGGGACTGAAAAGTAATATCGCGAATAGAAGTACGATTCGCAAGCGGCTTATATAGCTTGAAATCTTCTCTAAGGAAAATTGATGTGGTATGAAAGCGGCTTATACAGCATGAAATCGTCTTAAAAAGAAAATTGATGTGGTATAAACGTGGTTTAAACAACATGAAATCTTGTTAAAAGGAAAATTGATGTGGTATAAACGTGGTTTATACAGCATGAAATCTTGTAAAAGGAAAATTGATGTGGTATAAACGCGGTTTATATAGCATGAAATCTTGTCAAAAGAAAAATTGATGTGATATAAACGCGGTTTATACAGCATGAAATCTTGTCAAAAGGAAAATTGATGTGGGATAAACGTGGTTTAAACAGCATGAAATCTTGTTAAAAGGAAAATTGATGTGGGATAAACGCGGTTTATACAGCATGAAATCTTGTCAAAAGGAAAATTGATGTGGGATAAACGCGGTTTATACACCATGAAAACGTGAAGAATTCAACCTCCAGTGTTGAAAGGACTAGCCCCCATTCTAGTTCTAGCGCCTAAAGGTAGCCGAAGCAGCTTTAACTAACACCATTAAGGGCACCTAGAGACCTCCATGACGACCTTTAACCCCTAGATGAGACGATTAAGGGCACCTAGAAAGCTCCTTGACGACCAAAAACCTGAAGATACGTACGCCGATAAAGGGCACCAGTAGAATCCCTTGGCGCCTATAAACCTGCATACATTAGTACTAACTCACCCTCGCACCTCCTCCCAGCCGATAAATATACAAAACAAAAAGACCCGCCAATTGACGCGTCTCTTTGCACTAATAACACTTCAAAAACCTATTATTCCTCCGCAGCCTCATCAAGATTCTGCTTCACATGAATCATCGAAACCTTCCAGCCATCATCCGTCTTTTGGAAAATCGTCAGCTGCTTTCCAGTCGTTGTGGCTTCTCTATCGCCTTCTTGATCTTTCGTCACAACTTCCAGATCAGCGTAGACATCCGCTTTTTTACCAGAGTAGTTTACAATTTTCACATTGGAAGCTTCTCTTCTTACATCCAGCTTAGAAAAGACATTGTTTACAGCCTCTTCTTCTTTTTCCAACTCAAAGTTCACCGGTGTTTCGGAGAGTGTAGCCATGTATCTCTCAACATCTTCGTCATTGAACGATTCAATATATTCATTAAACGCATCCAGAATGGCCTGCTCTTCTTCTTCAGGTATATCTTCAGCTTCCTCAAGCTTTGAAGCTTCTTCTAACAAAACCGTTTTTTGATCGACAGGAGGGTTTTCTTCTGTCTGCTCTTGTGCATTCTCTTCAGGCTTGTCCGTTTCGTCCGCACCCTGCTCATTATTGCTGCATCCTGCAAGCAGGAGACTGCTGACCCCAAGACCTATCATGAATTTTTTCCAAAGCTGTTTAGTCAAATCCTTCACCCTTTTCTAAAATATGCGATAACTCCATTTTACCTGAAAAATCCCATAACTCTCAACCTCTTATTGAAATTACCGTAGTATGGTAAAATAAATATGGTGATATTATGACAAAAAACAATAAATATATGCAAATTTACCAAGAACTCGCAGATAAAATCCAAGACGGTACCTATCCGGCAAACGAAACTCTTCCGTCGGAAAATGAACTCTCTGAAGTCTACGAGACTTCGCGTGAAACGATACGAAAAGCACTCACCCTTCTTTCACAGCGCGGGTTCATCCAAAAACTCCGCGGAAAAGGGTCGCTTGTATTAGACGTGTCAAAAATGAGTTTCCCTATATCAGGCCTTGTCAGCTTCAAGGAACTGCAAAGCTCGCTCGGAGGCGAATCACAAACTATCGTCTATGATTTCGGACTCATTCAACCTGACCAGACCCTCGCCCACCAGCTCGGCTGCCAGCAGGATGAAGAGGTATGGAAGGTCGTGCGGGCCCGCAATATTAAAGGAGAGCGAATCATTCTGGACAAAGACTTCTTTTTGAAAAAGAACGTCCCTCTCCTCACCAAGGAAATCTGTGAGCAATCAATCTATGAATACCTGGAAAACGAACTGAAGCTTCCCATCTCTTATGCAAAAAAAGAAATCGTCGTCGAAAATTGCACCGAAGAAGACCGCTCATACCTTGACCTGTCTGGCTATGACCATGTGGTGGTTGTGAAAAACTACGTGCACCTTGAAGATACGACACTTTTTCAATACACAGAATCGCGGCACAGACTCGATAAGTTCCGGTTTGTCGATTTTGCCCGGAGGAAGCATTAATCAACAGGCTGCCCCTAGATTAGGAGCAGCCTGTTTTTTTCAGGAGATTTTCTTATATACAGTAAGCGGGCAGAATTATCAGCAAGGTTGAATACTTTGGCAATAAAATAGAAGGAAAAATTCCCCTTATTGACTAAATAGCACTCAAAATAGTTTAAATAGAGGAATAAATTCCCCTTATTTGACTCTTAACACTAGAAACTAGCTGCTTTTTCTTAATATAAGGGGAAAAAATCCCTCTATTTATCACAAAATGAGCTTAAATTTGCAAATAACGGGAAATTCTCCCTTTATTTTTCCGCTGGATACTCCACTATGGACATGACTGACGCGCATTCGCTTTTTATGAAGGCGAAGATTCCGGCGCACCAACACCTCTTCCCTAAACACCTTCTAAGAAAAAAACACAACTCATTAACTTTCCTGCTCCTAAACCGATATTAAAATTGTGGCTATTTTGCAACTTAGAAAAGGAGACGGAAAATGAAGATAAACACGTTATTAAAAAGCACCGCCATCGGGATTACAGTCCTATTCATTTTACTGGCATGGAGTATCTATTCTCTGGATACAAGTCTGGAGAATCAGACCGAAGCAGTGAAAATTGAAAAGAGATCGGCCGAATTATCCGTAGAGCTTCTGGCTGCGTCTGACTATTTAACAAATCAGGTCCGCGCCTACAGTCAATACGGCGAAATGAAATACTACGATAATTATTGGGAAGAAGTCAACGAGACCAAAACAAGAGATAAAGTTGTGGCGGAATTCGAACAATTGAACGTTCCAGCGAGCTTGTTGAAGCTAGTAGAGGAAGCTCAGCAAAACTCCAATACCCTTGTCGCTCTGGAAGAACAAGCAATGGAGTATGTCCAAAATGGAGAGCTGACACTTGCAAGGTCCCTTGTTTTCGGCAGCCAGTATGATAATGGAAAAGAAATGATCTCCAAACCATTAGCTCAATTTACTACTGATTTGGAAAAATGGACAGGAAACAAAGTGGACCAAGCAGCTGCGGATGTCATGACGAGTTATATCATTATGATCGTTACAGCTGTACTCGTTCTAGCTTCTGTAATCACTACATTTGTCATCTTGTTCCGTAAAATCAAACCTTTAGCAAAACTTTCCTACATGGCACAAGAAATTGCCGATGGAAATCTGGATGTGGAAGAACTGCAGACAAAATCAAAGGATGAAGTAGCCGTGCTGACTAAATCCTTCAATAAAATGTCGAGCAACCTGAAATCTCTTCTTCATTCCGTTCACCAGGCAAGTGAAAATGTCGCGGCATCCTCAGAACAATTACTGGCGAGTGCCGCACAAACCAATACTGCAACACAACAGGTTTCCGCTTCCGTTGACGAAATCGCTTCTGGAGGAGAAGAGCAGCTCAGACAAGTTCAGGAAAGCACACAGGCCATCACAGAAGTCGCTGGGGGTATCCAGCTGATTGCTGATACATCTGCGTCTGTTGCAAAATCATCCGATGAAACCTCTCAAAAATCACTAACAGGTGAGGAAAACATTACAAAAGCACTTACTCAAATGAGAACCATTGAAGAGAACGTAAGCAAAACCGCTCACGCCATAAAAAAATTGGACGACCGTTCAAAAGAAATCGAAAATATCGTCTCGGCCATTACCAACATCTCTTCACAAACCAACCTGCTTGCACTCAATGCCGCCATCGAAGCTGCACGCGCAGGTGAACATGGCAAAGGCTTTGCCGTCGTAGCCGATGAAGTCAGAAAGCTTGCGGAAGAATCCAACAGTTCAGCACAGCAAATCACAAGCTTGATTCAATCCATCCAAGCTGACACCCTTACCACAGTCGACCAGATGAACCAGGTTACAGAAGACGTGAACACCGGCGTAGGCCTTATTGAACATACCGGCAGCACTTTTAAAGAAATCCTGGAATCTGCTCAAAATGTTGCCAGCCAGGTGCAAGAAGTAACCGGCGTATCCGAGCAGATGGCTGCAAGCGCTCAACAAGTTTCAGCATCATTTGAAGCCTTCAGCTCTATCTCAGAAAATGCTTCAGCCCGTACTCAAACAGTAGCTGGATTAGCCGAAGAACAATCCGCTTCCATGGAAGAGATCACCGCTTCCGCAGAAACATTGAGCAAATTGGCTCAAGATTTGCAGGATCAGGTTGGGAGATTTAGGTTTTAAAGTTCTGTTTTGAAGTGCCCTCAGCATATAAATGACTTATAAGCCAGGAGCCGCCTCTCTAGGGAGCGAGTCCTGGCTTATTTTCTGTTTAAGCAGCCCTTAACACCCTACTATGATTTGATTGGTCGCTCGTATTCCCTGATTTTCGATCGCATTTATGCATAATGCGATCGTATAACTGTATATCCCGCTCATAAAAATGAATAAAGCGCTCGTATATATGAATAACCCGCTCACAAAGGACTTTGAACTCCGTTTACTTGCTCGTAATCTCTAATTTTGGCTCTCTTTTATGTATAATAGGCCGCGTTCAGAATTTTTAGCAGGCTATTTAATCCTTAGTTGCCCTATTATCATCTGGATTTGGCTTTTTAAGGCTAACTCCGGTGGGACGGACGCTGAAGATGGAGTTGAAAAGATAGTTAACATTAGTGGGCGTTTTTTTGCTTTAGATAGGGATGTAAGGATCACTTCGCACATGGGTAGGTGCTTTTGGGGTTTACTCATGTTCTCCAGCCACATAACTCTCCGCTGGCGTTACTGTGACAGCAAGCAACACATAATTCTCCACCTCTTCCCTGCAAAGAGAAACTGAAACGGTTCGACAAATTTCGGGTGGTGACTGTCACGCACGACCCTAGACAAGACAAAACAAAAAACGAGCCCCGCAAAAGGACTCGCTCATCAACTATCTAACTTCCACCCAGCCATTCTTAATGCCCGTCACAACTGCCTGTGTACGGTCATTCACACTCATTTTTTGAAGAATGTTGCTGACATGGTTCTTAACTGTCTTCTCACTGATAAACAGCGCCTCACCGATTCCCCGGTTGCTCTTGCCGTCTGCCAGCATCTGCAGCACTTCGCACTCACGGCGCGTCAGCAAATGAAGCGGACGCCTTACTTCCGTTTGTTTGAAGCCGCCAGTATCCTGGGAATTTGCCAGACGGCGGTAGTCGTTGATCAATTTGTGAGTAACTTTAGGGTGGATATAAGAACCGCCTGCTGCCACTACTTTTACAGCTTCAATCAGCGCTTCAGAATCCATTTCTTTTAAAAGATATCCCAGTGCACCTGTTTTTAGCGCATGACTCACATAATTTTCATCATCATGGATAGAAAGAATGATGACCTTTGTATCGGGATGCCTTTTCACAAGCTGAGCAGTTGCTTCCACACCATTGATATCAGGCATATTAATATCCATTAACACGACGTCAGGATTATGTTTTTCTACCAGTGGAATGGCTTCTGAACCGTCATCTCCCTCTGCAAGTACGTTAAAAGATGGTTCGAATTCTAAGATGCGTTTTACCCCTTCTCGAAATAATTGATGATCGTCTATAATGACAATGTTCGTTGCCATGTTTTCGCCCCCCTAAATGTACGAGAAAAAATTTATGCTGTTAAAGGAACCTGAACAAGAATGACAGTACCTGAGCCGACTTTTGAATCAATGCTCATCTCCCCTTCAAGGAGCTCTACTCTTTCCCTCATGCCCATGATTCCAAAGGATCCATTTTTCTTTTCTTTAGTATTGAATCCTTTGCCATTATCTTTGATGATTACTGTTACTTTACTTTTAGAAATCTCCAGCTTTACTCTAATCTCCTTGGCTTCCGAATGCTTCAGTGCATTTTGTACAGATTCCTGGATGAGTCTGAAGAGCGCGACTTCATATTGTGATGGAAGTCTTTTGACCTGCCCCACGTTAACAAAATTGATAGAAGTACTCTTATGATACTCTTCGATGGTACTTAAGTATTTTGTGAGGGTCGGAACCAACCCTAAATCATCCAGCGCCATCGGCCTTAAGTCATAGATGATTCTGCGGACTTCATAGAGTGCAGAGCGGACCATGGTCTTCAAATCCTTGATCTCCACTAATGCAGCTTCAGGACCACTCTCCCGGTAAACCCTGTCAATCAAATCTGATCTCAGAAGCACGTTGGCCATCATCTGGGCGGGACCGTCGTGAATTTCCCGGGACAGCTTCTTCCGCTCTTCTTCCTGAGCTTCAATGATTTGCAGTCCAAAGTCATGCTTTTCTTTGGCATCCTCCAAAGCAGCGCCCATCTGTTTAAGGTCACTGCTCAGATAATTCAACACCACTGAGATTTGCGAATTGAGCTGCTCCGCACGGTCGATGGTCTCCTGTAAATTCTTGATACGGCGCTCGATGTCATCCCGCCGTTCCCGGAGCCTCGCCTCTGTCTGCCTGTTCATGGAAAGCTTCATCTGCAAATCATGAGCCTGTTCATATGCTTCCCTTACCTGCTCTTCAGAGAACTTTTGAAAATGCTGACTGACTTCCGACAGCCTTTTCCTGGCAAACCTGGATTTCCTCTCAAGTTCATCACCTTCTTCAATGACCTTGGTTACCGATTCTCTTATCACTTTTAATTCTTCAGTTATCGATTCATAATCCTTCCGACACTGTTCGCCGATTTCAAAAACATCACCTTTACTGCGGCCGACCGTGTCGATCATCTGCTCTAAGATATTATCCAGCATCTCGGTGTTCACCTTTCTAATAGACACGGGGACCCTCCTTAATACCAAGCCTATTGTACATGGAATTTATTTCATCACTATTGCAAAATAATTAAATGTAGGCTCGAGAGCCGAAATTAGGTGAAAAGTTACAGCTATAAAGATGGCTCGTGAATCTAAATCCCTATATAGCTTGCCCCGTTTTATCGGTTATTTTTAAAATTCCACAGTGATCACTAAAATCCTTTATTCATCTAGGCATATTTTCGAGTGAATAGCATTTAACCCACACCCATTATACCATGTCATATTTTGTCGCATATTAAAATTTCGTTACATAATGCCTCCCTGCGCTTTAGCGCATTAACGCACTAAGAGGGACTGTCCCTCTTCGCGCTTTAAAGTGCTAAAGCACCTGCACAATATTAATGCTTTGTCTCTTCTCATATAGTAGAATAGAGAATAAGTTGTTTTGTCGAATTATGATAATTACCCGGAATATACCATAGATAAACCCCCACGAGAGGAGAATGATCTTGCTTCAGAAATATCTGACTGTTAAAGAGGCTGGGCAGCATGAAATCAACATCGAGCGCTCCCGCTTCATTGCTCATATAAAAAGGGCTGAATCTGAAGAAGAAGCCCAGGAATTCATCAACACTATCAAAAAAGAACACTGGAACGCCAACCATAACTGCTCTGCCTACATGATTGGCGAGCATAACCTCATCCAGAAAGCCAACGATGACGGCGAACCGAGCGGAACCGCTGGAGTCCCTATGCTGGAAGTTCTGAAGAAGCGAGACCTGAAAGACACTGTCGTCGTCGTCACGCGCTATTTCGGCGGAATTAAGCTTGGTGCAGGCGGATTAATCAGAGCGTACGGAAAATCGGTCTCAGAGGGCCTGAATGCTGTCGGAATTGTCGAACGGACCCTCATGCGCGTCATGAAAACAAAAATTGAATATACCCTGCTGGGGAAAGTCGAAAACGAAGTACGTTCGTCGAAATATCCTCTGAAAGAAATTCATTACTTGGATACTGTCGAAATTGAGACTTATGTCCAAGAGGATCAGAAAGAGGAATTTGTGGAATGGATGACGGAGTTGACGAATGGGCAGGGTAGCATCTCCGAACATGATACGGACTATTTAGAAACAGAAGTGTAACTATTTTAATCAAATGTTCATTGCTGTATATACTAAATAGTTATATACTACTGATGGTCATACTTACTCAGGAGTGATTAGAATTGGATAGATATCAAAATAAGACCAAAAAGAGAAGAAGGCTTCGTGTTAAAAGAATCATCATGCTAATCGGACTTCTCTTAACTGTCTTAGTCGCCTTCGGTGGCTATATATTATACAGTGCATATGACGCAGCGAATCAGTCATTCAATGAACTTGAAAGAGGCGACAAATCCAATCTGCGCGAAGAAGCAGTAGAGGTTAGTAAGGACCCATTTTCAGTATTGATAATGGGTGTAGAAGATTACTCAACAGGTGGAGAAAATGGCCGGACGGATTCTTTGATGGTCGCTACCTTCAATCCTGATACACAAACAGTAAAATTACTGAGCATTCCTAGGGATACACTTGCTGAGATTCCAGGACAGGCCGAGAAGGATAAAATTAACCACGCCTACGCTTTTGGCGGGAAGGAAGCAACAATTGACTCGGTAGAAACACTACTAGACATCCCAATAGATTATTACATGACAGTTGGGTTCAGTGGTTTTAAAGATATTATAGATGAAGTCGGCGGAGTAACAATAGATGTACCATTCGACTTTAATGAGAAAAGTGATGAAGATAAGCAGCTAATTTATTTTACCGAGGGTCAAATGACACTTAATGGAGAAGAAGCTTTAGCCTATGCAAGGATGAGAAAACAGGATCCACGAGGAGATTTCGGACGTAATGACAGACAAAAGCAAGTTATGACGGCTGTTATTGACAGACTTCTTTCCCCCTCTTCGATCTCTAAGCTGGATGATGTAGCAGAGCACGTCGGGGATAACATTCAGACAAACATGAGAGTTACAACAGCTCTTGCAATCCAAAGGAAGTATCCAGGATTCAATTCCGAAAATATAGAAAAGCTCACTTTAGGGGGTACGGATGACTATATAGGAGGAATTTATTATTTCCGTCCTGACGAAGCCCAGCTATTGGAATTACAATCCGAACTAAATCAGCACTTGGGTCAGTAAATTTCCAACCGCCTATATTTAAGGCGGTTTTTTTATTTGGCGGGGTTAGTTTGCTTTGGTAATCTAAAAAATAACAAAGAAGAAAAACACCTCCCGCATCCTGATCGGATGTGGGAGGTGTTTTTCACAAATTATCTTGCTCCTTCGCCAGTAAGAAGGACTCTTATTGTTTTCAGGATAATTTTAGTATCAAGAGAAGGAGACATATTTTCAATATAATACAAATCGAGCTTTAACTTCTCTTCTGGTGTGATGTCATATCCTCCGTTAACCTGAGCCCAGCCAGTAAGTCCCGGTTTCACTAACAGCCTCTTATCAAATCCAGGAATTTCCTTATTGAACTGTTCAACAAACATAGGTCTCTCTGGTCTTGGACCAAAGATACTCATATCACCTTTCAATACGTTATATAGTTGGGGAAGTTCATCAATTCTTGTTTTGCGTATAAACTTTCCTACCTGAGTAACACGATTATCATTCTTTTGTGCCCATTGAGGGCCATTTTTTTCTGCATCCACTCTCATGGACCTTAGCTTCATTATTTTAAACTTTTTGCCATGTAGACCGCTTCTCTCTTGTATGAAGAAAGGGTTCCCCTTGGATTCTACACGAATTGCAATTACTGCAAGCAAGATAATCGGCAAAGCGACTACACATGCCACAGCTGTAATTATAATGTCCACAAACCGTTTCAGGGCAAGGTACATCTTTTTATCATCTAAATTTATTTGTTTGTCTGCATAGTTTTCTCTATACTTGGAATAATTCTTATAGTAAATTTCTGCACGATCAATTGCCATTTCGATTTCACCTCAAATTTTGGATGAATATATCAGTTATTGTCTATATTCGTCTATATTCTCTACTTAATACTGATTTTTGTCAAGATAATATTTCGAGTCCTTATTCCTTAGTATCAGTTGAAATATTATTTACATTAGTTTTTTTTGTAACCATTATAGGCATATCCTGCAAAGGCTAAAAGAGCTTTAGGCAGCGTCAGTTTTTCGATATCGCGGTACACCTTCCAGTTCTGTTGTGCAGCTTTCAGCTTATTACTGGATATCGATCCCTCCACTTTTCGATAATAGGCTAAGCTTTCATTAATGCCATATGCTACATGACCTTGCTTGAGGATATCAAGCCATAGCACTAAATCCTGCCTGGTTCTTATGTTGACCATCTGAACTCTTTCGATCTTGTCTCGATCCAGCATTACAGTTAGACACCCAATGATGGTATTTCTTAACAATTGATTATAATTAATTTTTTCAGGGACTTGAATAATTTTACCTGTTTTATGTCCATCCTGCTCAATGATTTCATACCCTGTAAAAGAAAAACTTATATTTTTCTCCTGCATAAACTTCAGCTGCTTTTCAAGCTTCTCAGCATGCCATTGATCATCGCTGTCAAGGAATGCCAAATACCGACCCTTTGCAGCATTGATAGCCGTGTTTCGCGCCACTGCGGCACCGCTGTTTTCTTCCAAATCAATCAAACGTATCCTCGGGTCACTTTCAGCAAAAGATAAGATTATATCCCTGCTGTTATCAGGTGATTGATCATTAACCAAGATCAATTCCCAGTTTTCATAAGTTTGATCTTTGACTGATAGAATGGTTTCAGCTAAGTACTTCTCAGCTTTATATACTGGGGTTATGATTGATATTAATGGTTTATCTGTTTTGTTCATGGATGATATGCTCCTTTCAACCAATTAACAATATACTACAATTTTGCTTTCTTGCATATATCAAGTTGATGACAGAATTCTACTTACTTGTAAAAAGTGATTTTTACCCCAGTTTTTCTGGCCTAATACTTTGACGAGTAACCCATTGCAAAAGTTACATGCATTCTCATATAATGTTCAACTTAACTTGTCTCACTAATATTATTCCCGCCTTCTTTAGGTCAAAACATTTTAGAAATGGGCAGAATTCACTGTTTTATTATTTGGAAATTTTTTTGGGGATGCAAAAGAACAAAGTCTATCCATTCCAGTGGGTGTGGGTATAGCCCGACGAGGGGAACATAATTAAGGAGTCCTGCGGAGAATGGATGTATATATCCCTATACAACAAAAAAAGAATCTGCCGCTTTATGCAGATTTCTTTTTTTGTTTTTCGTTCAATGATTTATAAACGTTCTTGTTTCGTTACAAAAATCTCAGGCGTGACAATAATTACCAAAACTAACATTATACCAACAAGCAAACCAAGGACAGCCCGGTTCACCGGATCAGCAGTTGGCAGTTCAGCTTGAATAACTTCCTCTTCTGCTTCTCCCAACATTTGCACAGGCTCTGTAAGTTGAGCATCATTCCAAGCTGTTAAATCAGACTTTAGTTGAAATAGAAATTTGTCTTTCTCTACTTCTTCTTCTGGGGCCACTTGTTTGTCCTGCAACCCTTCAATTGATGTCTGTACGACTTCCACCCGTTCAGAATAGCGCGTCTCACTAAGACCCATAAAGCCGTCCACGATTGCTTCGAGAGTCTCCTTCGCTCCATTGTCTTCACCTAGATAGGTAAGTGTTATGTGGCGGTTCGTTTCCTTAATAACATCCAGCCTTAGCTTAATTTCTTCCACGTCTGTTTGAATACCGTTCTCTTCAGCAACCTCTGCTAAAAAATTTGTGCTTTTAAGGTAATACATACTTTGCTCCGGATTGTTGACCTGATCATCACCAAATTGGCCTAGTTGAATTCCTGCAGTTGCAAGATAGGACTCTGACTTCTTTTGGACAGTTAGTTGAGGTTCTGCAAAAAGCGACAACACAGTTGCCAGGACAGGAATCAAAAGTACAACCCAAATGTATTTCTTTGCTCTATACCCAATACTTTTAAACAGGCTTTTTAATTCGTTCATAATGCCTCCATACTATAACGAGTTTTGATAGACGGTAATAATTTCATTAGCTGCTTTCTCCCAGGTGAACTTCTCCAGCACAACATTATAAGCCTCATTGCCAATTTCTTTCCGACGTTCAGGATCTGCCAGTAATTCTTCACACACCCTTGCGATTTCACCAGGGCTATGAGGGTTTACCATAAAGCCTGTCTTCCCCTGCTCTACTATGTCTTCTATGCCTTGTCCGTAACAACCGATAACAGGCTTCCCGCAGGCCATCGCTTCAATATACACTACACCAAAAGATTCATTTGTACTTGGCATTGTAAATATATCACATTGCTGCATAATCTGTTTAACTTCAGAATTCTTTTTCGCACCAATGAATTTAATATGAGCATTGAGACCTAGTTCTGATACAAGATTTTTTAATTTTTCCTCTTCATGACCTTTTCCAACAATTATATATTCAAGGGTTTGATAGTCCTTAACTAATTCTTTTACTGCACGGATATTATCCTCTATACCTTTTTCTGGGTATAAGTTGGAAACACTCAGCAATCTAGGACCATCAGTTGTAAAATAGGAGTCTTCCTTGCTTTCTGCCTCATCCTTTTTCAAAAAGAATTTATTGACACCATTGAAAATAACCGAAACACGAGTATCTATTTCCGGATAGAATTCATCTTTCAGCCTTGCCAGTTTATTGCTCACAAGGATAAGTTCTTCCGCATTTGCAATAGCTGATCCAATTTCTTTTCTGCAGTCTTCGTTTTTATGAACTGTTTTTTGCAGATCCTGTCCATGAATGGTTAAAACATAAGGGAGATTTAATTTCTTTGATAGGCGGTATGCAGCGGCACCAGCCGGCAGAGCTACGTGAGCATGAATTAAATCAAATCCCTTTTCCTTGTGAAGATTACCAACAAGATCTTCGACAGCCTTAAACATAAACTGCCCAGTATGTTTAAACAATATCATTTTAGGCGGAGAGATATATCGTGGATAATAAACTTTGATTCCATCCCTTCTCTCCTCATAAGGGCAATCAGCATATGCTTTCCATTTA
Source organism: Bacillota bacterium (assembly GCA_051750065.1). GTDB lineage: Bacteria > Bacillota > Bacilli > Bacillales > Bacillaceae_B > Rossellomorea. The sequence continues at coordinate 506,389 of JBNJJI010000001.1, read as the reverse complement.
GAACTTACTTTGCTTAATGGAAAAGGGGCATATTTAACAGGAGAAACAACCGTTATCTCACACCCTTGGGCTGCCAATTCCTTTACTTGTTCATTCACAAACACGCCATTAGTCTCATTCCCCGTTGAAGGGTATAAATGGGAGAGTACCAGCACTTTCATCGTGTTAACTCCTTATTTGAATACTTTAACCTGCTCCAGTTCACAAATCCCAGCGCAAAAGCAAGAAGGATCCAGTAATAATTCAGGTTTGACATGGAGCTCGGGCTTATACTTGCCACAGCCAGCGTTATCATTCCCCCTAAAAGAGCATGACAAATCATCTTTTCAAAACGACTTTCGGTTACTTTTGAGAAGCGATAAATATGATAAATGAGACCAACAAACAACAGTACATAGCCTATAAATATAACGGCACCAAAATTGACAAAAATCTCAAGCCACCAATTATGAACATTTAAGATGCCGCCTGTCGGATAGTCCTTATAATACTCCATATAATGCTCGGCATTCCCCGACCCGACACCAACTCCATATGTATCGATAATGAAATTGGTGGAATTCAGCCACAAGTTCCTTCTCATAGAATTGGAATCCGTTACCTGGACGGACGGATTAAATTCAGTCGCTTCATTATAGATATTATAAAAAGTATCGAACTTTACGATGAACAACAAAGCTGCAACAACAGATCCTGCGATTATAAGCCGTTTTTTATTTCTAGTGGATAACCATAAGAAAAACAAACCGAATGCCCCGATAATGATGGCTAAAATACTTGCTCTAGACTCTGTAATATAGATAATGTAAAGCACAATTCCAAGTAATCCAATGCAAGATAAGCGATACACAAAATTCTTAATGTATTTAACTGATGCTGTCAGGAAAAACACACTAATCGCCAGATAGCTGGCAAAGTCATTCTGGTTCTTAAACACTGATGTAGGAATATGCTGCTTGTGGGGCGGCTCATTGATGATAGCCGAAGTCAACAGATGTTGCTCTGTAACATGGTTCCAAACACCAATAGCTGTTACAATCACCAACATGAATAACCATGTATAGTAGAAAAGTATGTAGTTAGAGAATCTCTTAAAGAGGAGAACCACCAAGAGAATAACCATTATTCCAATCCCTATGACCACAGAGTATTTAATGGCATCTACAATATTCTTTACCCAAGAAAATGACAATAATGCATATAATAACCAAAATACTAAAAATGCTAAGTATCCCTTGACTTGAATATCACTTCCATAGATGAAACCACGATTAAATAAGAGTGTCAGTACAAGCAAGGCAAACACCGATAGAAATAACAACCGGTATGGAAATACACTGAATGGCCCTAACTCTATTACAAAAAAAGCAGCCTGTAAGAATGCTGATGCAATCAACAAGTACAGCAAAGCGGTTTCTAAATTGAGACTCTCCGCAGCCTTCTTCTTCCATAAAACAATCCCTATTAAACCTAAATAGGCAACAACTAGTAAAAAGGTTGCTTTAATGGATGTTACATATCCCATTTTCAAAATAAAATAAACAAATAATACAGGGAGAGTAACTAGTAAAACTTGCACAAACCAATACAACCTATTCATTTTCCTCTCCATCATAACCCTCCACTAATTTCTGATTGACTTTGTTATGTATGCAAACAGCTGTTAATAACAGTTTATTTTTGGGGAGTTATCCTCCTAGTATTGGACTAATCACAAGCTAGGATACTCCATGTTTTCTCTATTGAACATTAAAAACTCAGGATGGAATCATCTGTATGATTCCATCCTAAGTTTACGTTTTACGACTATTCAATTTTACGACATTTTTCTTCAAAAATAAACAAGTTAATGCTTTAAATCAGTGAAGGACGCCCAATTGAATGGTATTCCAGGTGGTAGTTAGCAACTTCATCCAGCGAGAAGCAATTTCTTCCATCAAACAATACAGGTTTTGACGGCAGGTTTGAAATCATTCCAAGATCCATATTTTTAATCTCATCCCACTCTGTCAAAATCATTATAATGTCCGCATCTTCTATAGCCTCGTTTACGGAAGACACTATCTGAACTTCTTGTGGCAGCACTTTTTCAGCTGTTTCTCTAGCAATAGGATCATATCCTTTTACACTAGCTCCCAGTTTTACAAGTTCTTCAGAAATAACAATGGATGCTGCTTCTCTCATATCATCTGTATTTGGTTTGAAAGCTAATCCTAACAATCCTACTTTTTTACCTGACAAATTTCCAAACCGTTCCACCGCTTTATCAATTAATACTTTTTGCTGCCTGTTATTCACTTCTATAACAGATTTCAGCAATTGGAAATCGTGTTCCACTTCACCAGATATTTGTATGAGAGCTTTTGTATCCTTCGGAAAACAAGAGCCGCCATAACCGATACCAGCCTGCAGAAACTTCGCCCCAATGCGGGGATCCAATCCCATACCTTTAGCAACATCAGTTACATTGGCACCAAGTTTCTCGCAAATATTAGCTATCTCGTTAATGAAGCTGATTTTAGTGGCTAGAAACGCATTGGAAGCATATTTGATCATTTCTGCTGTTTCAATATCTGAAATCATAATTTCTGTATTGAATGGCTTATGTAATTCAGACAAGATAGCTCCAGCTCTTTGAGATTCCACACCAATGATTGCTCTTTCCATGTTCATGGTGTCATAAATGGCTGACCCTTCCCTTAGGAATTCCGGGTTGGAAGCAACATCAAAGTTCTCATGTCCGCAGTACTCTGAAATAATCGATTTCACATAACGGTTAGTCCCAACCGGAACAGTACTTTTTGTTACAATGACCTTATAGTCTTTAAGGTTTTCCCCTATAGATTTTGCCACAGCTTCAACATACCTTAAATCCGCTTCTCCAGTCTCTTTTTCGGGAGTTCCTACCGCAATAAATACTACATCTGCATCTTCCATGGCTTGAGATAGGTCAGTGGTGAAGAAAAGCCTTTCTTCACCGGTGTTTTTAATAACCAGTTCTTTCAATCCCGGTTCATAGATAGGTACAATACCCTTTTTCAGATTATTAATTTTGGTTGCATCTAAATCCACACAGGTTACTTTATTGCCGATATCACTAAAGCACACTCCCGACACCAGGCCAACATATCCTGTTCCAATAACACTAACATTCATGTGTAATTACTCCTTAATCAATCGTTAATGATTTCTTTAAGCCATTTGGTCAATGGCTCTCTTAAGTCATCCCTCATTAAAGCAAATTCAAGGGTAGCTTGAACAAATCCATATTTATTACCTATATCATATCTTCTGCCATTAAATAGATACCCATACATATCTTGTGTATGATTCAACTCTTTCAAGGCATCAGTCAATTGAATTTCATTACCGCTTCCCGGTTCAACTGTTTCAAGGATATCAAGTATTTCGGGTGTTAACACATAACGGCCCATAATCGCAAGTCGTGAGGGAGCATCCTCTAATTTAGGCTTTTCAACCAGATCTTTTATTTTGACGAGATCTCCATCGACTGACCCAGCTGGGGATATCACACCATACTTGGATATATCCTCGTCAGGGACTTCCTGCACACCGATGATGGAACTTTGTTTTTCCTCGAACCTTTCAATCAACTGCTTTAAGCATGGTTTTTCAGATACAACGATATCATCCCCAAGCATGACAGCAAATGGATCGTTCCCGATGAATTTACGTGCACACCAGATGGCATGACCCAATCCCTTAGGCTCTTTCTGGCGGATATAATGGATATCAGCGAGATCGGATATCCTCTTTATTTGTTCGAGTTCTTCGTACTTCCCTTTTGACTCCAGCATATCTTCCAATAGTAGCGATTTATCGAAATGATCTTCGATGGCACGCTTTCCTCTTCCAGTTACAATCAATATATCCTCAATGCCCGAAGCCACCGCTTCTTCAATTATGTACTGTATAGTAGGTGTATCAACAATGGGAAGCATTTCCTTCGGTTGTGCTTTAGTAGCAGGTAAGAACCTGGTTCCTAACCCGGCAGCAGGAATTATCGCCTTTTTTACTTTCATAACCAACACCTCTTCCTTATATATTTCCAAACATTTCAAAACAATTGTTATTATAGCATATCTATATTTGAAATCTCACTTTGTTACTTATCCGTAGGACAACCCTTGGTTTTATCATAATCTCTTTCTTATTTTAGATACTACCCTGCTTAACCAAAGCAAAACTTATGTTAATAAACTGATTTACTTACCATAAGAACATAGAATTAAATAGATACTGCTAACTTCTACTAATTTCAGCAGCAAAAACATCAAGAAAGATGGCCTTTAGCAATAATTACAATAACAGCCTTGGGAGTTTCAAGCATAGTAGTACTGCAAGAAAGTGATGCTAAATCCGACCAAGAGCTAATGAAAGAGCGGAAAAGTGAAGTGTATCACGGCAGAATGAGGGGAATTCACAAGTATGGGAACTTTCGGTGGAGGAAACTCAACAGCAAGGGGGCTCAGTCTCATTAAAAAAGTGGACAGTGAAGAGAGTCTTGGAAATGAGTCCTTCTCTGCAGTCCAGAACGTTACAAACAAAGAGCTCATATTGATGTTCCGTACCAGTCAGAAATATGACTATATACTTAGAAGAAACGGGAAAATGATAGAGCAGTACAGCTTGACAAAGCGCCTCAAACTTCATACATATCTCAGCGTCAAACCACTAACTCTTGTCCAAAGGGCCCGCAACTTCATACATATCTCAGCGTCAAACCACTAACTCTTGTCCATAGGGCCCACATCTTCATACACATCTCAGCACCAAACCACTAACTCTTGTCCAAAGGGCCCGCATCTTCATACACATCTCAGCACAAAACCACTAACTCTTGTCCAAAGAGAACGCAACTTCATACACATCTCAGCACAAAACCACTAACTCTTGTCCAAAGAGACCCCATCTTCATACACATCTCAGCGTCAAACCACTAACTCTTGTCCAAAGAGAACGCAACTTCATACACATCTCAGCGTCAAACCACTAACTCTTGTCCAAAGAGACCGTAACTTCATACATATCTCAGCGTCAAACCACTAACTCTTGTTCAAAAGGCCCGCAACTTCATACACATCTCAGCGTCAAACCACTAACTCATGTCCAATGGGCCCGCATCTTCATACACATCTCAGCGTCAAACCACTAACTCTTGACCAAAGAGAACGCAACTTCATACACATCTCAGCGGAAAACCACTAACTCATGTCCAAAGAGACCCCATCTTCATACACATCTCAGCGTCAAACCACTAACTCTTGTCCAAAAGGCCCACAACTTCATACACATCTCAACACAAAACCACTAACTCTTGTCCAAAGGGCCCGTAACTTCATACACATCTCAACACAAAACCACTAACTCATGTCCATAGAGAACGCAACTTCATACACATCTCAACACAAAACCACTAACTCTTGTCCAAAGAGAACGCAACTTCATACACATCTCAGCTTCAAACCACTAACTCATGTCCAAAGAGACCCCATCTTCATACACATCTCAGCGTCAAACCACTAACTCTTGTCCAAAGGGCACACAACTTCATACACATCTCAACACAAAACCACTAACTCTTGTCCAAAGGGCCCGCATCTTCATACACATCTCAGCGTCAAACCACTGACTCATATCCAAAGAGACCGCAACTTCATACACATCTCAGCGTCAAACCACTAACTCATGTCCATAGAGACCCCATCTTCATACACATCTCAGCCTCAAACCACTAACTCATGTCCAAAGAGACCCCATCTTCATACACATCCCAGCGTCAAACCACTAACTCTTGTCCAAAGCAACCTTCCAACTTCTCATTATTTCAACATATTAATTTATAAATATATTACAATAGGAGAGAGAAACGCCCATCCGGTCTGGAGGAAAGAGTAATGCTATCAAAGCGCTGCGAAGCAGAACCTATACATATAGAACAATCCCATAAAGTTAATAGAAGAATCGAATCAGTTGACTTAACCCGAGGAATAATAGTCCTTCTTTCCCTCTTTCTGGGGACCCTGCCATCTGGAAGCTACAAGTTCCTTCATCATGCGGATTGGTATGGTATGACGATGACCGATTTAATTTTCCCCGCATTCATGACATTATTTGGCACTGGAATGGCCATTGCTTATTTTACTAGAGTGAAATGGAAGAAATTAATTAAAAGAACAATCAGTTTTATTTTACTTGGCCTAATTTTCAATATGATTGTAGGTTGGAATATTGACCTGACCACACTTCGATTTACAGGCGTGCTGCAATTATTTGCTGTCACCGGGCTGCTTCTCGTTCTCCTTACGAGAATCTTACATTCCTGGCAGGGAGCGATGCTGGCGGCTATAATAATCACCAGCCTTCACACCGGCCTGTTATTAGGTACCAGTCAGGAATGTCAAAGCGGACTGCCTCAACCCGAGTGTAATATTGGCATCACATTCGACAAGTCGATTGTCGGGAATGATCATCTTTACTGGGATGGCCAGCGGGGATATGACCCTGAAGGAATCCTCACCATTCCCGGTGCTTTTAGCAATGTGCTGCTTGGTTACGCAGCTGGAATGCTCATCATGCGGCACAGAAGAAATAAGACCTCGTTAATGCTCGGCGGACTGGCTGTTACTTTGGGGGCAATAGGATATATTACTTCTCTTTATCTTCCAATTAATAAGCGGCTTTGGACGGGCAGCTTTACTCTAACTTCCGCAGCAGTAACTATAGGGTTTCTTGCTCTTATGTATTTATTGTTTGATGAATCGAAACACCCTTCCATACAAAAGCTGGTGAACAAACCTATTTGGCTAATTGAGGCCTTCGGTCGCAACAGTTTATTAATCTATTTTGGGAAGTTTATATTAGTAGCAGGGCTTGTCAACATTTCCATTGACGCAGGTATAAGTGAGGACACTTCACTCTATTACACCCTTTTACATTGGGTGGAAGCTTGGAGCGCATATCCTGCTCTTACTTTTGCAGGGCTGTTCCTACTATTCTGGACAATGGTTGCTGCTATGCTGCACAAGCTGAAATGGTATATAAGGCTATAGCTTTTTACTTTGTCCATTAGCACAAGAGATTAGGTATCCATAGGCACTCCAACCGCCAACTAGGCCCATATGAATAAGCAAAACCGAATTGTTGGAAAGCAAGATTCCAATTTAAATGACTATTGTTTTTAACATACCTCCAGATTATGAGGATTCCTTTGCTCGTGATGACATTTTAATATAGGTATCGTAAGGAAATAATTCCAGATTAAAAGCAGTATATAGCAACAAAGTTAGAAAAGATCATAAAAAAGAGTCTCCCTGTATATAAACAGAGAGACTCTTTTTATAGATTATTAATTGGATTGCTTTCTCTTCAAAAGCCTGCCTGCAACAATATTCCGGATTCCCTCAATATTCAAAAGAAGGGCCATCAATACATACACCACTCCTCCAAGTAATACCTGGATTATTGCCATTCCGATACCGACAGCATCTTTTACTGGCCACAAGACGGCAGACATAACAAGAACAGCTACAATAATCTTCACAAAGTTTACGAATGGAAATGGCACTTCCATTTTGATTTTAACCAATATCCAGCTGAGTATGACTGCAACTAGATAGGCAACAATAGTGGCAACCGCAGCACCCTCAATTCCCATGCGTGGAATCAGAATAAAGTTCAAGGCGATATTGATCACCGCAGAAATCGCAACTGGAATCATTTGGACAGATGTTTTCTGGCTTAAATGAAACATAATATCAATTGAGTATAATTTGAACCCTTTGAGTACAGCCCCGGCTGCAATATATGGAATTAATATTAACGCAGCCTCGCGATAAGCCTCACCTAAAACGATATTTACAATATTAGGCGATAACAAAACAAATCCTGTTGCGGCAGGTAAAGCAATTAGCAGGAGCAAAGAGGTATTCTTCTTCACTTGTTCATAAGCTGCCTGTAACCCATGATTCTCATGTGTTTTTATAACAATTGGAAATGCAGCTAAATTGATGACCATCATCAAAGTGAAGATAGTTTGTTCAGACAAATCATAGGAAACAGAGTAAACTCCAGTCGCATCTTTACCAATTAAATAGGAAATGATCAACCTATCAGAATTGTGAATGATAATACTTAGCATCAGTGTGACCGTAAGCGGCATCCCATACTTAAAGAAGGTTTGAATATACTCTTTGTTAAATGCTTTGACATTAAATTGGATCTTCCAATATTTAATTGTGGGATAGATGAGAGTAAGCCAAAAACCTGTTAATATTCCAAACAAAAGTCCTTTTGCTCCAAACCCAAGATATATAAACAGAGATCCGAACAATAGTCCTCCGGTTGCCCTGCTGAATGCCAGATAGCCATACTTCTTCGGCGCCAGCTGAGCTCTTACCAAGGATAAGTTCAACCCCTGCCATGATTGAGTCCATGACAGTATGACTGCCAAAAAGATATAAATAGTAGTCAGTTCCTGATCTTCATTAAAGAAGGAAAAAATCGCGCCTCCTGTTAAGGTAAGTAAAGCAAGAGAGACAAAAGTAACCTTGATGGTTTCCAGGAAATTCGGCTCTTCTTCGAACTTAGGATAAAAGCGCAGCAAGCTGATCTTCAGCCAATCAAACACAACTGCATTAAGAATAGCTGCTATCGCAAAAACAACAGCATAGGTTCCATATTGTTCAGGTGCCAGCATTCTTGAAAAGATAGCAATACTCAAAAAACTGACCAGCGCTGGTACACCGTGCGATAAAAGATATGAAAAAGCGTGTTTTGAAATCATGAATTCATTCCTCTTTTTTCTTATAGTCTGTAACCCAGCAGGCGGCCCTGCCATGAGGCAGTTCTGCACTTTACCCCGCTGAGGACTGTTTTACACTGTAACTAATTGTAATTGAATCAAGCTGACCCGTAAAGCAATAAAAAAAAGCGCAGGCATTACGCTAGTTTTCAACAAGCCAATCTGTCTTTTCAAGGGAACGTCTTCTCCATTCAGCTCTGCAAGAGGTCTGCTGCATAAAAATAGGAAACAGGAAGCGATCAATGATGGGATGGGAAATGCCTTGGGGATTCAGGTGAACATATCTCCGTCTAAATCAGTATCTAAGTTATATTTTCCTATTTTCCAAGTCAAAAGGCTTGCCCGATACTTATCAGGCAAGCCTCCTATATCATTAATCAATAATCTCAGAAATGATACGATTTCTCGTTTCTTTGCTGATTGCACTTTCACCACCAAGGAAATGGACGACAGGAATGTAAGAATACGTAGTATTGATATACTGCTCAACACTATCTGGAACAGTATCTTTACCCGTTAGTATGATTGGTGCTTCCATTGCAGCTGCCAAGACGGATCCCGGAAGAGCATCAATGAATTCTTCTCCTCTTGCAAAGAACAGATTTCTCGGATCAATGTCGAGTGACTTTACAATTTCTATGCTGGTTTCATAACGATTGTCACCTGCAATACGGTCAACGTTCCCTGTGCCTGCAAGTGATGAAATTTCATTTTCAACCTCAGAACTTACAGCTGACACTCCTCCAATAATCGTTACCTTTTGAACTCCTTCTTCTTGGATATACTTCTTGATTGCTGGTTCAAGCTTATCCTGACTCGTATAAAGAATCGGCATTTGTTTGATTCCCGCATAAGATGCAATCGAAAGGGCATCAGGTGAATCCGATTTATTAGAGGTTATTATAATATGCTGCGGTTTGTTGACATGCTGTGCAACTTTAACTGATGTATCATGCCTGTTTGAACCGCTTATGCGAATCACATTGGTTGTATACTTTTCTTTTAACTGCTTTTCTACATCAGCGGAAATAGCAGACGCTCCCCCTAATAAATAAATCTTTTTAGGTTTATACCGATCAAGGGACTGCTTTACTTCTGACGGGATCTCATTGGTCCTAGTCAACAGCATCGGTGCATTCTCTTTTTTTGCAAGGACACTTCCAGTCAGTGCATCAACAGGGTTGTCTCCTCTTCCTATCACCACCGTGTCTGCATATGACCATCCGTATTCGGCAATCGCTGCACTTGTGTCATATCGGTTTAACCCTTCGATATTTTGGATAGTATTATATATATAGTTATCATTCTCGGTAGTAGGATAATAGAAATCAAGAATTTCTTGATATCCTTTACCAGCTTTCCCCATTGCATAGGCGCCATATTGACTCATACCGATACCGTGGCCAAATCCACGGCCTGCTATTTCATATCGCCCATCCGCAAGCGTAATGTAGTCAACGAGATGGCTCTTGAAGGCCATTGTTCCAAACATATAACGCAATGTGCTAATACCAATATCACTTTTACCTATTGTAACCAATTCAATCTTGCCATCTTTGGTGGTGCGGAAACTCCCGTTTTCGTTTTTGACAAAAACTTTTAATTGATAGTTTCCTGAGATTCTGCGGTCTCCGGATGTTTTTTGGGGATTGACAGATAGATGATCAAATTTTACTATTTTAATCTCTTTATTGCTAAATCCGTTTGATTTCAGCCATCTTTTAACGTTGTCAGCTACTTCTCTGTCAGTCTCTCTAACAGTGTTCCACCAGCTTTCCGGCTTGGAAAGATCTAAAGAAGAAATATCAATCTGCTGCTGATTGAAGTCTAAATCCCATAATCTCACTGGGTCATAGCTATCTTTCTTTGCAGGAAGATAAGAAAGAGCTTGACCTCCCCATAGGTTTGCATTGTTCTCGGTATAACCCCCATTGCTGGAGCTGTAAAATGTGGTTATCAACTTTCCGTTTGATCTTAAAACATGTCCCTTTGTCTGGTTTACTGCTTGGTTGGAGTTGGTCAGTTTACTTTCCCACCAGGAATAGCCTTCGTAACGCTGATAACTGACCGTATCATCAATTGTCTGGTCAATCTTGCTTAAAGCATAGGTGCGGGCAGCAACTGCCTGTGCTTTCAATGCCTCGACATTCCATGAGGGAGGCATTTCACCAGGAACAACACCTTTAAGGTAGTCTTCCATTGGCAACGTATTGACGGGGCGCACATATTTTGAGCTCTCAGACTTAAAACTCATATCTCCTAAATAAGCACGTCCATTAATGCGGATGTAATTATCCAGCCCGTACTTAACGGGTTGTGTGTTGATGCTTGATGAAGCTATCAACTTTTTACTTCCACGATAAAGTGTGATACTCCCGGAAGAATCATACTTAACAGTATAATCATAACCTTCCTCCAGCAGAACATTAGGATTTTCCGAAATCTTATATTTCCCTTTCACTGTCACCTTTACACTTGTAGGATTTCCCGTGTAATACTTCAGTCCCACTGAAACTGTATTATCAGCAGAACCAGCCTGCACATTTCCTGTAGTGAATAATGGTGTTAGCGCCACAAGCATTGACAACAGCAGAATGACTACTTTCTTTTTCAAGATTCTCCCCCTCATTAATAAATATCTAATATGATTCTCTTACTTTTGATTTCGGCTAATCTTCCAATTTGTTTAGAGGCAGCAGTTACTTTTTTAATCTCTTATCTTAATTTCTGCCAAAATAGCTTCACCCTTGTAGCCCTGTTCTCCTGTTAACTCAAACACTTCTTTTACTAATCCTGCTCCAGGTGCATAGTACCTTGTGTAAATCGTCTCGGCATCTTCTACTTCGTTAGTAACTTTACGGACAACTGTTACATCCTTGAACTCCCCTGCTTCAGTCGCTAACACAACTCCATCTTCCACCAATTCCCATTCAACTTGACCGGATCCCATAATAGATTCAGAGATGTTGGAGTCAAAACTATCCAAAACATTTTGGAATGGGTCTTCCACTTCTATGTCTTCATATACTAAAATCATTTCATCAGCGGTCCAATCAAATATCTGCAGTGTTTGATTTCCCCTTAAGGTTCTCACTACTTGAATGTATTGATCATTTTCTGCAATTACTGTTTCTGTAAAAACTTCAGAAGTCCCATCTGTGAAAACATATTCTTTGCCCACTTCAGGTCGATAGTTTTTCAGTCCTGCGTCAGGATCACCATTTTCTACCTCCTTGGGTTCTTCACTCTCTTTTTCCTCTACATCTTCTGCAGCTGTTTCGTTTGATTCAGAAACAGGCTGCTTCTCCTCATCATTATTTAGTCCCTCACCGGTATCTTCAGCTGTATCTCCAGTAGTCGTCTCTTCATTTGCATTTTCATTTTCCACACTAGAGCATCCTGCAAGTAATGCTGCAATAAGGATTAAAATCACCCATTTTTTCATGTTTGTCTCCTCCTGAAAGAAGAGACTCGAGAGAAGACTCGAGCCTCTGTTTATTTATTTCAATGTATTTTTGGCTTCTTCGACCAGGGATCCGTGAACAACCCCGCCAATAACCGTAATTTCATTTACAGAATTCTCTTCTGCGAATTTCATAAGGAGAGATTCTGTTGCACTGTCAATTTGCTTGCCCACTAATATCAATGGAGAGTGTTTGCTGAACGATAATGGTGCCGCAGCTAAAGCGTCAGGGAAGTTATTTCCAGTAGACACTAACACCGAGGAAGGATCCACTACGTGTTTGTTATGCCAAAGCAATCTCGCAAGTGTTTCATAACGGTCTTGTCCGCCGAATCGGTCAACATCCTGATTTATTCTTTCAATAGAATTTTCAACCCTGCTTGAGATGGCCGCAGTGCCACCTAGGATAGCGACTGGTTTATTTTTTAATAAAGAGAGTGATTCATCATCAATAGAATCGGTTTTTGTAAGTACAATAGACCAATTCTTAGCCGAAGCAACCGGAGCTGCTCCTAGTGCATCTGCATAATTACCGCCTGCGGCTACAAAGGCGCCTTTGACATTAGTAAGCTTTCCTAGAATCAATCTATTTGTTTCATAGCGGTTGCTTCCACTAATACGAGTTGTTTTCATTCCTTGTGATGCAATTTTCGACTGAACTCCAGGAGAAACAGCCAAGTTCCCCCCTATAATAATAACTTCTTTTGCACCTAGTCTTTTTAGCTCAGTTACTACCGATTCCGGGATAGCACCCGGCCTTGTAAGAAGAATAGGAGCTTGGCCGTATTGCTCTGCAAGCGGAGAGGCTGAAAGTGCATCCGCGAAATTTTCCCCTGTGGTTACAATGACTGCTTTTGCTGGTTTGTTAGCGGGAAAACCTGCAGGATACATTTCCTCTGATATCTTGACAGCTGTTTCATATCGATTGCTGCCTGACAAGGTTTTCACATTGGCAGAACCTGCTAGTGTTACCTTAGGATCATTTGTCCATTCCACTTCCTGTGTTGTGTTATTAATAACTTTAGCATTAGATTTAGATTTTGCTACCGACTCCGCCTTATTGATATCATAGTAGCTGCCTACAGTAGAGGAGCCTGAAATCACTTTATAGTTCTTTGTCAAGTAGTCTGACCAAACTGTAAACCCGGTAGCTTTTTCTATCACTCTGGCACTGCCTGCACTTTGAGCTTTATTCACAGCATCCTGTTCAGTGACATAATCGCTTATCCTTTTCCCGTATTTATGATGTACTTCATAACGATAGTTTTCATAAATATAGGCTTGCTTATCCTTATCTATTACAGCTCTATAATATTTTGTTTCCTTCTTTGCTTGTTGAATCGCTTCCTCTTTGGTTGAATATACTCCAAGTCTATTGCCTTTGCTGTCATGAACCTCAAAGACTTTAAAGTAATTAATCACCGCATCGGCAATAGCATTAGCTGCTTTCTGCTGATTTACCGGGGATTTGATATTTTGTTCTTCTTCCTTATTTGTCATAAAGCCTAACTCCAATAGAACTGAAGGCATTTGAGCGTTACGAATAACGTAAAAGGCTTCATCACTATGTACACCTCGGTCTATGTAGCCTAAATTATTTACAAGTCGGGGATGAATATCCTCTGCCAATCGTTTACTTTCTGGAAGGTATTCGATTTGTAATGGGTCATGAGGCCATCTTGAATCAAAATGTTTAATACCATCATAATAAAAAGTGTCTATTCCTTTTACATACGGAGTATAAGGGGACGCGTTATGATGAATTGAAATGAATATACTATTATCGTTATTTCCTTTTACAAGATTATTGGCAACTTGAGTTCTCACATCCAAGTCTCCACCATTTCCTGAGATGTATTGTGAGAAGTGTTCGTCGGTATCTCTGGTCATTAACACTTGAATGTCTGTATTCTTCAATATTTCTCTAACTTTTAAGGCAACATCAAGATTTGCATGTTTCTCACAGTACCCTGTTGTGTTTCCAGAATAACCGCAAGTTCCCGAGAACTTTCCTCCATGTCCTGGATCGATAACGACCGTATTTTGAGATGTTGCTGCTTCACTTGACTGCGGAAAAGAACCAAAAATCAAAAGGACAGAAAATAATAGTACTGCAACTTGATAGACTTTCCTCATTCATAACTTCCTCTCTCTTAATATCTAAACCTAAAATATATTATAACATTATTTCTTAAGATAAAATTCGGCATTTTCCCTCATTATTCGATTGTCAAACTAGTAAATTATGGTTATTAATTTCAATAGTCATATTTTTTTGACGGTAGGATTATATAAATGTTTAAATGAAGCCTATTTAACCTGCTTATAGGGACAAATTCGCGGGATGGAGTTGCTCCTCCGATCCTGAGGAGCTGGGGCTGAAGCTGGACGTGGATAACATAGTTAAAGTTTTCAGCAGGGATGGAGTCGTAAATTTCCTATACAATAAAAAAGGAAACTACCTGCAAAAGCAGGCAGTTTCCTTAAGTTGCTTAATTCTTATTCAGTAACTTTAGTTTGTAATGCTTCACGTACATCATGACCAACAGCATTTGGACCACCAAGTACTGTTACAGAATTGATTTCGTTCTGGTATACAAACTTAGTTAAGAATGAATCAACTTCTCTTGGTAGAGCATCAGGATCAACTAATAATAGTAATCCATCGTTATCTACTACTAATGGAGCAGCTGATAATGCATCTGGGAAATTAGTACCGCTGGCTACATAAAGTTGGCTAGTACCAGTAGCGAATTCGCCAAGAATTGCAGCTAATGTACCGTAACGGTTAACACCTTCCAGACGTTTTACAGATAGTGCTTTGCTCTTAGCTTCAGCTTCGATTGCTGCAGGTACAGCCATAGTACCGCCAAGCACGTACACATCTTCATCTTCAAGGATAGCTTTTGCTTCATCAGATAAAGTTTTTCCATCTGTCAATACAATCGGCATGTCATTTGCACCGGCTACTGAAGCGGCACTTAAAGCATCCGCAAAGTTAGTGCCTGTTGCAAGGAATACTCCGTTACCAGAGAATCCACGTTCTTGAAGCTCGGCAACGATAGCAAGGTTAGTTTCATAACGATTGTCACCAGCTAAACGCTCAATGGCAGATGGATTAACGCCTACAGTGCCAAGCTGATTTACAACAGCGTCAGATATTACTGTCTCACCACCGACAATGTATACATTTTCAGCACCAAGACGTGCGATTTCAGCAAGTACTTCATCTGAAAGCGTTCCGCCTTTACCCACAGTCAGGATTGGAGCATCCATTGCTGTTGCCAATGGTCCAGCAGCTAGTGCATCTGGGAAGTCAAGTCCAGTTGCCAAAACAACCGCTTTGTTATCATGATCCGCTGCATATCCGTCAGGATGCAGATTTTTGGAGATTTCAATACTTGTCGCAATGCGGTTTTCACCAGCGATTTCAGTTACTACTTCACCATTTGTAGTGATTGGAACTAACCCTAGAGTTTCACCAGTGTTAGCGTCAAGCATGTAAACAGCTGCATAAGCATTTACTGCTTCATCAGGAGTAGTAATTGATAATGGAACAGTTACAGACTCACCTACACCCACAGTAGCTGTAGTTGCAGTTGTTTCAACTGAACCAATTGCTCCTTCTTCACCAGGAGAAAGAACTTTTTCTTCTGTAATGTTAAGAGTGAAATCATTTGTTTCGCCACCTGCACCGAAGTTATCAACGGCGATGATGTATTCGCCATCCGGCAAGCTGGAAACAGAGAATGCTTCGTTGTCAGAACCAGTTGCACTAGAAGCTACTGGCGTGGATAGGTCATTCTTATTATATAAGAATAGATCCAAATCTGCTCCAGTATCTGGTGTTGTAGCTTCTGCGCTTAAAGCAACATTGTTTCTTATGCTGATTTCAATGTTCTCGCCATCAAGAGTATCATCATCAGTACCTTCAGTTACAGTACCTGTGATTGTATCTTTAATTGGACCGCTGAATCCAACAGTCGCAAACTCTACATTGGCAGTGTCTTTCAAGTAGTTGGTAAATGTAACTTCTTCTTCAAAAGTTTCTGCGCCATTTACTTTTCCAAGATCAATTCTTCCAGGAGAGCTTACGATATCTTGAGCAACAGCTTCGAATGTATACTTGGCCATTTCCTCACCTGGTTCTGGAGAAATCAGACCATATACATGGACTTCCCAAACACCTTCTTTAGGAGCATCCACCACGAAATCTTCTACATCAAGTTCTCTTCCCGCATATCCAATGTATTCATTTACCTGGAATCCGTCTGGATCGAATACAAGCATACGGACGATACCTTGATAATCATCATTTTCTTTTACAGCATTCAATGAGAAGCGTAACTCTTCAACTCCAGATTTCACATCAAAGGTATAACCTTTTGTTTGAGAAGAAGTAACTTCATTGGTATCTCTGAAACGGTTGTTATTTTCTACAGTGAACTCATGGCCAGTCATGATTGTTTGAGATGATCTAGCTTCTACATATGGAGTAGACTCATCGTCAATTAATAGCATTCCGGAGTTAGTTCCTTCTGCAAGTTTAGAAGCATCATAGGAAACAGTGATATACGCATGTTCCCCGGCGTCTAGAGAAAGGCTGGATACAGATGGAGTAAACCACTCATCTGAAGCTCCGATTGTTAAGTTCTTATCTTCGTCAGTATTGTTTTCAATTAATACTTCGACAGTTTCAGGAATTTCCTTGTTACGAACATATAGTCCAGGACCGCCTGAAACTTTTTCACCATGATACACTGTAACATCAACATCTTTTACTTCTTGAACCGTGTTGGCACGCATCCATTCGTATGCAGCCGGAACATCAATTAAACCAGAACCAACTTGAGCATAGTTATAACCTTCAAGTGGTTTAGCGGTTACTTTCAATGCTTCTTTGGCAATTTCATAGTCAAATGGAAGACGATCTTTTAATGCAGCAGATTTAAGTAGAGCTACCGCACCAGCTACATATGGAGCTGACATACTCGTACCTTGAAGCACATTGTATGCTGATTCAAGAGAACCATGCATGTGAACTGGTCTAGCAGCGTATGCAGAACCCGGAGCAACTAAGTCAGGCTTCATGTCCGCTTTTTGGTTAGGACCTACAGATGAGAAGTACCACAATCCTTCACCAGGAAGCGGGTTGCCGTCTGCGTCTTTACCATACGGATATGCATTATATTCAGTAGCCCACATTTCAGAATCAATATAAGCACCTACAGAAATTGCACTTCCAACATCACCAGGAGAGCCAACTGAATCAACACCAGGACCATTGTTTCCTGCAGAGTTAACAAATACGATATCATATTGGTCACTTAGTACATCCATTAACACTCCGTACGCACCTGAACCATCGTTCAAGTCAGGCAGTGAACCTAAGCTGAGGTTGGCTACGTCAGTATCAAAACCGCCAAGAGATTCAGGCAAAGCAGCATCGATCATTGCTTTCATGATACTGAATGTAGAAGCTCCACCAGTTTCTTGGAATACACGCAATCCTACGACTTCAGCCCCTGGTGCCACGCCTTCACCTGCTCCAGCGCCATAAGCATTTCCTCTTAACGGACCGTTTGCTGCAGTGATACCGGCAACGTGGGAACCGTGACCATTTAAGTCAGTGAATAAGTTAAGTTGCGGCACTCCGTAGTGATCATTAATTCCCATGTCGTTCACACGGAAGTTAACTCCTACTTTTGCATCAGTAACGTCAACATCAAATGTACCAGTTTCGTTATTGGCATAAGGAGTTTCATCAGTGAAATCCCCGTCCTGGTCAGTATCGATATAAACTTGGTCATCGACTAATAGTACTGAGAATAAGTCGTTGTCCACTAGAGAACCATCAGCATTAAAGTCAACTCTAGAGTTGAAGAACATTGTTTCACCATAGTAGAATGTGTCACTATCAGCATCGATACCTTCAGTGTTGAAAGCCCCGTCCATGATTGAGTCACCTTCAGGGTATTCACCAAAGAAAAGAACGTCTCCCTCTGCAACTCTATCGTTCTTATAGTAGGCTGCAAAATCTGCTGGCAAATACTCGGAATAGCGCTCTGCCAATGTTTCACCAGTATAAGATGTAACAGTATAGTCACGAACAGCTACGATATTTGAGCTTCCATATTTACGGGTAGTTTCAAAGTCTGCTGATTGATTAGTGAAAGATTCATGACCTGGATCTGGACCGGAGTCGATAATACCTACACGAGTACCTTCACCATTGAACTTGTCATGGAAGTCAGTTACCCCAGTAGAAGGATGAGTTTCTAATTGATCAGGTGTAACAACTGCACCCTCATCAACTTCTGACTGTGGAGTGACACCCAATTCATCAAGGTCTACCTGCCCTAATTTTTCTTCAGCATTTTTACCAACTGTTCTTACAGAATCAAGACCGATAACATCATAGATTTTGTCTGTTGGAACTTCTGCTAAATAGGCGAAGTTTTTGTAGTTAACATGGATTTTTACACCCAGCTTCTTTAAAGCTGATGTTGCATCAGTTCCAGTACCAACAACGATAAGCTGCTGAACAGCATCTTCACTGTTTGCAAGTGTTTGAACTTCTTTGATATTTAATAATTGCGACTCGATTTTCTTTTGTGCAGTCGTACCTACTTCAGCACTTGCACTCGGTGGGTTGTATGTAGTTACACCAGCAAATGATGATGCGACGATAGTAGCACTCGCCAAAACTGAAAGCGCTTTTTTACCTAAGTTTTTCTGCTTCTTCAATTTTGTTCCTCCCCTTTGAAAAATTATTGAAAAGTATAATTGGTAGAGTAGTAAAATCCTCCCTCTAGTTATTATATTTTTCACAATTTTCATTTTAATGGAAAAGTTAGTTAGAGTCAAATAGTTTTTAGAATATTCGTGGTTGTCAGACAAGTGAATTTAGTCGAATTTCTAGACCAAAAAGACCATTAATCCCTTAGAGCACTAAGTATTAACTAAATCAGCTAGGTAATTTTCACCTTCAATATATTTCGAAAAATAAAATAAGTCTGGCAGATTTCTATTCTGCCAGACTTATTTTTTCAGTTCCCTATAACATATCTATCCAGTTCCCATCCAACTTGCTGATCAATAGCCTGTTTTCCTCCTAAGATCGTATATTGGCTTCTAAGAGGATATAGTAAAATACTTTTCTTTGTTTTTTCAGAGAAGGCGGGTGGTGTTAAAATAACCGGGCTCTTAGTTTGAGCTGCCAACGGGGCTGCCGTTAAAGCATCAGGGAAATTTATCCCAGTTGTGAAAAATAGTCTGGCTGCTTTACCGTCCCCGAAAGTATTCTGAACTGCATAATTGGTTTCATAGCGATTATCACCGGCAATTCTGAATGGAGCAGGAAGCATTTCTTCTACTTCAGCAGATACCGGGGTTTCTCCACCAATTATATAAGATTTGGTTATTTCCTCTTCTTCTATATAATCTAGTACGGCTTGATCGATGCTATTCTTACGCACGAACAATATTGGATATTGCCTGATTCCGCTATACGGTGCAATCGATAGCGCGTCGGGATAGTCCTCTCCTGAAACGACAAATGTCTTGTTCGTTTCATAGGGAACAGCTTTATTTACTGCAATTGCAGTTTCATAGCGGTTATCACCGAAAATACGAACGGTTTCATAACCTGAATCTTTCAGTTCTGATTCAACATTAGATGATATAGCCTTCTCCCCGCCTATTATTACTACATGACTGGCACCCAGCCTGGCCATTTCATCTTTCACTTCTTCTGTCAATTTAGATTTTTTCACCAGGTGAATCGGCGAGTTCAAATGAGTACCAAGCGGAGAAGCAGCAAGACTGTCAGCAAATGTATCTCCCGTTGCAAGCACAACGAACTTACCAGTAACTTCTTCATCTTTTACGGTTACACTGTTAGTTTCTAATTCATTCCAGCCATACTTTGATATTTCAACTGCAGTTTGAACAGAGTCAGGTCCAAATATGCGATTATTGGTTTTTATCTTATCTAAGGAGGCACTCGCATCAATTATCCCACTTCCTAAAGAATAAGTACTTAATAATTCAGAAGTTGAACTTTCTATAACACCCTTCACTTGTCTGTTTGATAGATATGGACTTTGCTGCAGAATCATTGCAGCTAAGGAACTAACCATACCGGCTGACATACTTGTTCCTTCCATTACATGATAATCACCATTAACCCATGTGCTCAAAACATTGGTGCCTGGAGTTACTACGTCGATGTACATTCCATGATTAGAGAACTCTGCCTTTTCAAAAGAACTTCCATTCATACTTCCCACAGAAAGGACATCCGGATACTTGGCAGGATACATGACATCGTTTCTATCATGGTTGCCTGCAGCAGCAACAATGATAATCCCTTGTTCTATTGCTTGCTGAACAGTGTCTCGTAATGCTAAAGAATTAGTATAGCTCCCTAAACTAATATTAATAATATCAACGTCCTGCGTCATCGCATATTCAATTCCTGAAATGACAGAAGAAATCATTCCTTCATTCTGCTCAACTACCTTTATAGGCATAATTTTGACACTGCGGGCTAATGAAGAAATACCTTCTTCATTGTTTGTAACAGCACCAACCAAACCGGCAACATGTGTGCCATGACCATTATTATCTGTTGGAGGCTCCATTGGGTTGAGGATATTTTTTCCTTCTATGATTGATAGTGCAAGGTCCGGGTGATCTAAGTCGATTCCCGAATCAATGACAGCCACCGTCACTTCTTGTTTAGGATCATATTTTCCCCAAGCTTCTTTAACTTTCATTATATCGAATACTGGTTTCTGTTGGGCATATCTTGGGTCATTAGGAGCATCAATTGATTGTGTATAAACTGGAGCATCAATTTCAGCATATTGTATATAATCTTTTTCATTTAACCCCTTAAGTGTAGATCCTACTTCACTTCGAGGTACTTTGATAACCCCAACAGAGGATGACTCATGCGTTGCAGAGGATAAAGTCTGGACAGAGCCTTCATTATATTTAATTAATAGTTGAACTTCTTCCTCTGCAAAAGCAGGTTGAACAAAAAAAACAGCGAGAAATATCATCATAAAGATTGTTGTTATGTATAGTCTGAAACTCTTCAAAGCTAGCACCTCTTTCTAAAGCAATTAATACCATATGTAAAAGTATAGCTAAAATAGAACACGAATGTCCAAACAATTCATAGATTTCCAAAAATTGAAAAACATGCAAACTACCAGCATGCTGAATCTAATAGACCAGCTTTTAAAAAACCATTCAATACAGTAATCTATAGCAAGGGTGCTTCCGGGTCATAATTAGGTAGACAAAGAATTATCTTAGGCTTGTACTCAGCTTTTATTTCTTTCTACCAATCAAGCTTAGTACCCCGTTAAATTCGGTAATCACAAAAAGCATGGCAGCTTTTTTTCTATCCTCACAGCCGCTACAACAGTTACTAAATTTATATAACTGCTGCGATAAAGTCTATAAAATTTAAAATATCACCTTAACATAGTTAAGGTGATATTTGATTATACGAATTCCTGCATTTATGCAGTTCCCTGTAAATCCTTGACTATATAAATTGATTGACAAAGCTGACTAAAGACCACCAGTAAATAAGAAATATTAAATTTATTACAAATCTTCTGAAATATATGATAAAGTATAAATATACTTACAATACCTGCATAGAAAGGAATCATACATATGGAAACTTTAAGCATTACAGTAGGATCTATCTTTCAAAGCCTTACATCAACAATCGACAAGGAAGCTATTCAAACTGAAGCACATCGGATACTATCTGAAAAACATAAAAATTGTGAGACTGAAGAAGAATATCTCAAACTTCTTGTTACCAATATTGCATTTAACGCAGAATCAACAAAAGTCGTTTATTCTCTTTTGCGATCTTTAATAGAAAAAAAGCAATTCCCTTATTTGCCAGGCATTTTCAAGGTAACAAATGAGGCACAGGACCGGATAGAAGAAGCAATGGAGCAGCTATACTCTTTGTATTCTAGTAAACTAATTAAAAATGATATGGCTCATAATGAAGCAGTTAAAAAAGTCGAAACCACTTTTACTGCCAGTAAGATAGAACAGGACCTTACCATAATTTTCATGAAAGCTTTTGCTGAAGAGAAAAACAAAGAAATTTTCGCTCCTCTTTTTGACTGTCCTCCAGAAGAAGTCGATAAAGTCGTAAAAAAATACAGCAGTATGTATGCACTTATGCTGTTAGATAAAGTGAAATTTAAAAAGCAGACAGCAGATACAGTATAAAAGAACCTCATTCTAATTATCAGCTAACGAGATTCTTGATAAGCAATGCCAGAATAGCGCAAAAAGAAAAGGGCGAAATCATTTCCGATTTCGCCCTTTTCTTTTTTTGTTATTACGTATTCATATATGCTTCTTTTAAGAATTTCACGGATTTTAAGCATTGGAACAAAGTTAATTCAGCTGTCAGGTTTTTTGATCAGTAAAAAAATTTCTGCAAATCTTCTCTCAGAGGACTAACCCTTTTAAAGTTAATAAAAAACCTTCTTACCGCTCTCTTAAAAACCCTGTCGTTTTTCCTGCATCGAATTGAATTTTAAACAATCCAACATTAACTATGTAGAATATTCAGAAATTTTGTTACATAACTGTAACCTAATTTAGTAGATTTAGATGATAGAATATGAGTAGAATTTGCAAAACGGAGGAAAATTATATGACTAACGTACTGCCAAATTGTCGAAAACCTATACTTGTTTCAATAATCTCTACATTATTCTTGCTTATCTCCCTGATTGTTACTTCACCTGCAGCTGCATCTGGAAAAACAGTCGAAAGGGTTAGCGGAGACAGCCGCTATGATACAGCTATTAAAGTTTCGAAGCAGGGGTGGCCAGGCGGTGCGAAATATGTAATCATCGCAGTCGGAGACAATTTTCCTGATGCCTTGGCAGGAGTGCCATTGGCAAAAAAATATAACGCTCCTATACTACTAGTTTCCAAAAATAATATTCCTTCAGATGTCCAAGCCGAATTAAGACGTCTGAGCCCAAGCAAAGCATACATACTAGGCGGAGAATCTGCCATTCAATCAAATGTTGACCAGACTTTGACAGGCCTCGGGATCGCTTCGGAACGGATAGCAGGGAAAAACCGCTACCAAACAGCTGCAAAGATTGCTAATTTCCTTGATGCTTCCAAAGCTGTTGTAACCTATGCCCATAACTTTCCTGACAGCCTTGCGATTGCTTCTTATGCAGCCAACAACAAAATGCCCATCCTTTTAACAGAGAAAAACAGTGTACCGGCTGAAACAAAGGAATCTCTTAAAAAGTATCAGTCCACTCTTGTAGTTGGAGGGAAAAGCGTGATTAGCGATTCAGTAGTAAATCAGCTGCCGGATGCCACGAGAATCGCAGGAAACAGCCGTTACGATACTGCAGCTACTATAGTAAACGAGCTATATCCTTCAACGGTTAGTTCCACAGTTGTGGCAACAGGGGACAGCTTCGCAGATGCTTTAACAGGTTCTGTATATGCTGCAAAACGAAACGCACCAGTAATGCTTGTACAGCAAAATAACATTCCAGATGTGGTCCTTAATACAATAGAAAATGCGAACATTTCAAACATCACAATAATTGGTGGAGAGTCTGCAGTTTCAAGCTACGCACAAAGCAAGCTGGTCTCCAATTCAGATGGAATTGTCCAAACCGCTAAGAAATATTTAGGTACTCCTTACAAGTGGGGAGGCACAACGCCGAGCGGGTTTGACTGCAGCGGTTACCTTAGGTATGTGTATGGACAGCATGGCATTAATGTCGCAAGAACAACTACCGACATCTGGAATCAGGGTACAAGAGTAAGCCAGCCTGCAGTCGGAGACATTGTAGTATTTGAGACATATAAGCCAGGGCCTTCACATGTTGGAATGTACATCGGAAACAATGAATTCATTCACAGCGGCAATAGAGGCGTGGAAATTACAAGTATGTCAAACAGTTATTGGAAACCCAGATATTTGGGATCAGTAAGGGTCGGAAAATAAGCGCTTTAATAGTAACCCCTATTTTCACTCTAGTGGAAGTGGGGGTTATTTTTTATGTACCCATACTTTTCTTAACCAAACATATTTATTGTTTTTTTCTCAAATAGAGTCCCTATTGCATAGGCTCTTTTCGTAAACTTGCTGCTATTTGATGCCAATTCCGAAAAAAACAACCATAATTCACCGGAATAACCTGGTAAACATGAAAATAAAAGAGCTGCTCTCCCAAATTTGAGAGAAAACCCTTAGTATCCTGGGATATCCGAAAGCAACAATTTATGCAAAAACAGCCTTTGGCATAACATTTGTTGCGGGTATGTTTCACTGAAACGCACTTAAAACTGGAGGAGTTAACTACACCTCCCTTCTCCCTGCATTTCCATTAAGAGCAACAATTCACATGGAGTTTCTAGTAATAAATAAGAAGGACCACAGATGGGCCCTTCTTATTTGTACTACCTTATTTAGATAAACCATTCTCTATCGATGCTGCCATGACATTCGTGCCGCCATATATATAGTAGAATTCTTTTGGCGATTTTGATAAATAGGCACTGGCTGCATTTCCTACTGATTTTCCGTCTGTAAGGATGACAGGTACTCCTTTGTGGTAAGCAAGATGGCTTCCACTCAAGGCATCAGGGAACACCTTACCACTTGCCAGCGCAGCTCCTTTCCCGCCAGGATAAAAGCTTTCAGCCACTTTGACAGAAGTCTCATACCGGTCATTCCCTGCAATCCTCTTTATTTCCGTTACTCCTTTTGCTTTTAAAGCAGATACAAATTTAGGAGACACAACCTTCTCTCCGCCGATGATGGTCACTTTCTTAATGCCGGTCTCCTTGAGATAACTTACAAAAGAGGCGGACGGTACATCAACTGAATTGGTGAGTACTATGGGAATCTGTTTTTCAGTGGCATGTCCTCCTATACTTAGTGCATCTGCAAAGTTTGTTCCAGAAGCTAAGAATACTTCTGTTGGCTTAGCTGTGATCTTCTTGGCAACCTCGATGGAAGTTTCAGTCCGGTTTGCACCTGCAATCCTTAAAACTTCAAAATGTTTCTTGAACTCTTTTTCAATATTTGGCGAAACCGCCTGCTTACCGCCTAGTATAACAACCTTTCCATTAATACTTAATAACCTCTTTGCTTCTTGTACAGCTTTGGCAATGACAGATTTATCATCACTGATTAATAATGTTGTACCGTTCCGTGTTTTATTCAGTACATTCCCCGTAAGAGCATCAGGGTAATTGCTGCCGGATGCCAGAATGACCGTATGAAGAGAATGGTCTGGAATCCTGGATGAAAATTGGAAAGAAGTATCATAGCGGTCTTTCCCGCCTATCCTTTCTATTCCTTTAAGAGTTTCTGTATTAATTTTCAGCTGATATGGTTCGGCACTCGGATTGCCAGCAGAATCTTGAACAGCAATATAATATGGCCCGCTTTCAGCCAGAATCAATTCGAGCTTCTCTGCATCGCCTTCCCCGTATAAATCACTTTCCTTCACTAGTTTTCCTTGTTTATTAAACACTTTTATGACTCCATCCGTTCCATAGGATGCCTCAAGTGTGATGGATGCCATTGTTTCTTTCCAAGTGTTCAATGAAAACCAGTCAATATCTGTTTGACTACCTGATAAGTATTGAAAATATCCTTCACCTTGATATCTGTCTCCCTGCTGTTTCAATGGCAAAGGTTTCTTCGGGACATTTTCAACTACTTGAGAATCTCTATCTTCATCCAGCGTTTTTAATTTCTTAAAATGAAGATTATAGGGTGTGAGTGTTGCCCCGCCTTCATAGTTGAATAGAGCAATGAAGTAACCACTATCCGCTTTACGTTTGATGGATGCAATTTCTGCTTCGTTTCCATACCCTTTATCATAAACTAATACCTTTTCATATTCCGTATAGTCTAAATAGCCATCACCATTAGAATCTTCAAAAACCAGCAAGACAGGGTCGATGGCCGATTTTAGAGAAGCTGGAGTGTCAGATGGCAGTCTTTCAGGTGCAGGAACAACACCAATACTGAATAATCCTGTTTGACCAGGCTCAGCATAATAAAAGTCAGTATCGTTTAACTTGCTGAAGTCTCCTGTGAGTGTTTCAGCATTAAGAGCAGCCGGAAAGTTCGGGTCATCATTCGGTTCATAGACATCACCTGATTCTGTAAAGAGATACTCTACGTCTATTAATACCTCATATGCTTCAATACTTGGCTGATAATATTGGTTTCCTACCATCATCAAGTAACTTTCTCCCTCGGTTAAACCCAGCTGAAGTTCACCCTTCCCACTGCCCTCGAAGTAATTTGAAGCAGCCAGCAGCCACTCTCCGGTCATGACATCTTGAATATAAACTTCCATCGCAGGCTGGAAATCTCCCGCTTGTGAAACATTTAGATTGTAAATACCTGAGAACTCCGGTGAAAATTGAAATAAGTCGATATCTTCCATATATTGAATGTACTCTGTCTCTTTCTCGCCCAATGTCAGAAGTATAGAAAGAGCTGAAAGAGTGTCGATTTCAGGTATATCTTCTTCCTCCGTTAATGTTTCAGTCCGGTTCAAAGCCTTCTGGCGAACAGTTTCTCTATAGGCTTCTATCTCAGATTCAGAGATTTCATTCCCTGTCTCCCACATATTCTTAGGAAAACCGTCTTTATCTTCCGGCAGAACCTTCCCTTCCACAGATAATTGATAAGGTATGTGAGCGGAAGATACTCCACCAAACGAAATAGATTCATATTCATTAAAGAGCCACTCTTCCTCATCAAAGAAAGACTCATTCGTGACTTCTACAGTATACGACACCCCAGGGACCGCCTCATAAGAAAATGTCTCCCCATAGCCTGTCCCTTTTAGATTGCTTTCCAAGAGGAGATCTCCCTCTGCCCAATCAGCATCAGAATGCATATATACACGGACACTTGTATCCACTCCCGGCAAAGCAGACAAGTCAACGTTTACTACTTGCGCCTTATCTACCTTAAAAACATAAAAATCTTTGTCACCTTCATCCCCAGTATTTGCGAGATAATGAGCGGACTGTAGTTGAAACGGCAGCCCGATATGTACTGGAGTATGTTCATCATTATTGTCGGTCAGCGGCTTATCAGACGTTTCGATTTTTAATGTATAAGTAGATTGGTTCCGAGTGCCATAGTGACCGAATGTATCCTTCACCCCTATCACAAAAGTTCCCTTTTCAGGCACTTCATATAAATAACCCTCTGCAGCGCCATTCGGTACATCATTGACTGTCAGAGTCTCAAGTGGCTGCCTGGAACCTTCAGGGTAAAACAGAAGATCCATTTGATAATCATAATTCTCAGAACCGCTGAGAGTAAACTGCACGAAGTCCCCTGTATCCACTTCAAACTTTCTCCAATGTCCGTCGTAAGGTTTAACAATTGAAGAAGAGTCTTCATACTTTGCACCTGTTAAATGGATTTCTTTTGCCACTGACAGAAGGCTGTTCTGATGGATGATGGATTGTTCAGGCAGGTCTGATTTATTAAAAGCTAAGGCAGATTCAATATTTACCAAACCATATCCATAACTCGTATCATACCCTTTAGCGCCTAAGTCCTTTGTAGTCAATTCGAGCATCATTTCAACCTGAAAAGGAGTCAAATCAGGATCTTTTGCCAATAACAATGAAGCAGCGCCCGCTACCATAGGGGAAGCCATTGAAGTACCACTCAGCTGTCTAAATGTCGACTTCTTTTCACCAGTATAGGCAGTACTGTAAATATTCTCTCCTGGTGCAACCACATCCACAGAAGGCCCATACGTTGAAAATGCCGTCAGCTGGTTGCTGCTGTCGACAGCACCGACACTGATGACACCATCAAAAGCTCCTGGATATTCCGGTTGGATGGTCCCTGAATTGCCCGCAGCTGCGACCACCGTAATTCCGTATTCAATCGCATCTTGAACAGCTTCTTCGATGATAGGCGACGGATAATAGCTGCCAAGACTCATATTAATCACTTTGGCATTATTCTCAATTGCATGTAGAATGCCCTCAGCTATTGCATAGTCGTAAGCAAGCTCACTTCCATTAAATACATCGATTGGCAGGATTTTTGCATGCGGATTTACTCCCTTACCGCCAATGCCGTTGTTTTCTGCCGCTGCTATAATCCCGGCTACATGTGTGCCGTGGAGGTCTGCTATAGGATTTCGCGCAGGGTCAACAATGTTGATGCCGGGTAATAAGTTCGGCTTTAAGTCTGGGTGATTCATGTCTATTCCACTGTCAATGACAGCAATAGTCACCGCATTCTTCCCGGTTGAAATTGATAGAGAATCAGCATGTATCTGGTTGAGATAACTCATTTTAGACAGTTTCGGATCGTTTGTCATTTCTAGTTTTTTATATGGAATCGACTTCTGGATGGATAGTACATTTTTGTTACTTTCATAAGTTTTAATAATCTTACTGATATCAGCTTTGGAAGAATAGGTGACAATATCATAGTTTAAGCTGGCCAGCCGTTTCTTTAATGTTACTCCGGCTTTTTGATGAAGAGAGGCAGGAAGACTATCTTCATACTTGATGACTAGAGAGTGTTCATCTGACTGCTTGCTTCTCTGAAAAGATTGCAGGTTTACCTTGTCACCAGCTTTCAGTTGATCTTTAACAAGGGTTTGAACAGGCACGAGCCCGTCCACTTTACCGATAGCAACAGAACCATGTGAATTCCCTATTAAAACTGCAGCTAAAGAAAGTGACAAAACAGTTTTTTTGATTTTACCCAAGTGTACTCCTCCAGTAATTTTCAATTATTCCAGCTAATTATAGCAATTTAGTAATATATGTAATAACTAATTTTTTCGACAAAAGTAGACATTTTAACCCGGTTTTTAATTAGTCTAATTACCTATTTTTCCCTATAAAATATTGCGAAAATTTTAGTAGTATTTTAGATTTCATTACATTATAATATTCTAGAAATTGTAAATTGATCGATTGCAGGGGGAGTGACCAGAACGGGGGACCGTTACATTGTTGATGAGAATTCGCAATCTTATTTTAATTATTCGGAGGAATGAATGTTGAAAAAAATAATCGTTAATTCTGCTTTAACAACCTTGTTATTGTCTGGCACCCTGCTTGGTGCGTCTGTGGTATCCGCTGAAGAAACGACCAAAGTCAAGCCATTAAGCCATACGGTGAGCCCTCTTGGTTATGACCCTGAAACCGGTGTTTTCACTGAAGACGAACCTAACAATACGATGGAAACTGCCAACGTATTCAGCGAGGATTATATTGGCGAAGGATCTTTTAGTAAAAATGATCAAGACTTCTATAAAATTACCGTTACTTCTGATGATCCATTCTACTTATCTGGAGGTTCTTATGAAGAATTTCCAAGTATGGATCTTACCGCCAAAATATATAACAGTTCCAAGAAGTTAGTAGCAAGCACAGCTTATGAAAGCTCTGCTGACTATGGATTAGAAGCAGAATATCAACTGACGCCTGGTACTTATTATATTGAACTTACTGATGCAAATAACGCAGGTATCAATGAAGAATACTACTTCTTTACTTATCAAGGTATCTATGAGGAGAATTATGTCTATCGAATTTCCGGTGCCAATCGCTATGAAACAGCATTAGAAGTGGCATACAACGGCTGGATGGAAGCTGATGAAATCATTCTTGCAACTGGTACGGATTACCCTGATGCACTTGCTGGAGGACCACTGGCTTACCATAAAGATGCACCTATCCTGTTAACAGGAAAAAATACTCTGCATCCGACTGTTGAAGAGGCTATAGATATGCTTGGTGTAACGAAAGTGACTATCCTTGGAGGTCCAAGCGCTATCTCTCAAACAGTAGAAACCAAGTTAAAAAATATGGGGCTCACCACAACACGCATCAGTGGTGATGACCGCTATGCTACAGCAGCTGCCATCGCAAAGAAAATCCCTAATAACGGAACATCTGTCGTAGTCAACGGAACAAATTATCCAGATGCCCTTTCTATTGCACCTTATGCTGCACAAAATGGATTCCCTATTCTTTTAACAAAAAAGGATACAATTCCAAACGTGTCTTTAACTCAAGCCAACACGTATTCAGATACGCTGGTCATTGGCGGAACAAGCGTAGTAAGTAATACCGTTTACAATAAATTAAAAGTGCCGTCTCGAATCGGCGGATTGAATCGCTATGACACTTCGGTTCAAATTGTCAAACGTCTTGGATTGAATACTGAATATGCCGTACTTTCAACTGGTAACGACTTTGCCGATGCTTTAACAGGTTCTGTATTGGCCGCAAGCTGGAACGAACCGATCCTGTTAACTCCTCCACACAAACTTGACTCTTCGGTGAAAAAGCTGCTTGTTGATAATGGCACATTGGGTATTACCATCCTGGGAGGATACAGCGCTGTAAATGAAAGTGTTGAAGATGAAATTTGGTCTCTATTTGAATAAAGAGTAAAAAACCATGCAGCCTTATTTGCATGGTTTTTCTATTTAAAGGACATTCTAATCCCTTTTTACTCCTAAATAATGGTATACTGATAACATACTAGATTAGGAGGATGAATATTGAAATCAATAAAAGTACCACTAATATTATCACTATCACTTCTGCTTCCTATGTTACCTATGGATAAAACAGAGGCAGCTGGAACTTGTGAAATAGACCCGACTAACAAGCAGCAGGTTAATCAATTATTGACAGATAAAGCTAAAGAATATGATATTCCACCTGAAGTAGTTAAGGGTATGGCTTTACAGGAAAGCAGCTGGAACCAAAACCTGGTATCCTCTGACCCTGGAGGAACAAAAGGATACGGAATCATGCAGGTCACAGATGAGGCTGGCGATACAAGCGAATTGCTGAATAACATTTGTTATAATGTCGACCGAGGCTTACAAATTTTAAATGCAAAATGGCAATGGTCGAACTCGGGAATCATTCCAAAAATCAATCAAGGTGATCGCAATATCATCGAAAATTGGTATTTCCCTGTCCTTGCATATAATGGGCTGGTATCAAGCAACAGTCCTCTTTATCACGAAACTGGAGAACGAAATAGAGATGCCTACCAAGAAGAAGTGTTAAATAAAATCAACCGTTTCAGCTTTGTAGGTGATGATAATATAGCTCTAAAGGAACTGCCCTTTGATACTTCCTATTTCGAATATGATACAGACCCGAACAATGATGATGCAAGCCTTACATTTACCGTAGACCAAGTTAAGGACAACAGACAGTTAACCAGCTCATCCTTAAACTTCGAGACAAATGATATAGCGATTACTACATCTGAAGTGAAATTCTATTCCGACTATGGGGTAACCGAGATGGCCAGGCTTCCTAAAGGGTCTCTAGTCCAGATAACCGAAGAAACTCAGTATGTCCGCCATACCAATTCAAACCCTTTTGACCAATACAGACATTGGGTATTGTATAGGACCGAAGTCTTAAATGGACCGCAAAAAGGGAAAAGAGGTTATACAGCTTCAGCCTACCTTCAACCTGTCACCTCGAGAATCTCAGGCGATTCCAGATATACAACAGCAGCCGAGATTTCAACAAAAGGATGGTATGAAGGAGCAGAAACCGTCATCATTGCAAGCGGCACTAATTATCCCGATGCATTATCAGGGACCACCCTTGCAAGCTTTTATAATGCACCCATCCTGTTACTTGATAGTTCAAAACAGGAGAAAATTGATTCATCCATTGCTGTCATAAGAGAAGAAGTTGAAAGATTAGGCGCAAAAAACGCCATTATCCTAGGCGGGAATACCAGCATTCCTCAATCTGCAGAAAACACACTAAAGAGCTTTATCACGATCAAAGAAAGAATCTCTGGCGATGACCGTTATGAGACTGCTTATTCTATTGCCAATCATATTCTTTCTAAGCAGGAATCCAATACAATGATCTTAGCTACAGGCGAATCTTTCCCAGACGCATTGGCGATTGCACCATATGCAGCTCAAAACGGCATCCCTATTTTGCTGACTGACCAGAATGGCAGAAAACTCAATCAAAATATGATCAATTTATTAAATTCGAAGTCAAATGTTATAGTCGTTGGCGGAGAGAATGCTATAAGTTCTGCTGTAACCAACCGCATTAATGATGATAGCAGGATCTTTGGCGACAACCGCTATGAAACTGCCGAAAAGATCATCAGGCAACTAAACATCGGCTATCACCACGGCTACGCTGCTACTGGTGAGAATTATGCCGACGCCCTTACAGGAGCAGTGCTGGCCGCTAAATTTCATGATCCGATTATCCTGACGAAACCAGCGACAGTTCCTCCAGTAATAAGCGAGTTAGTACAATCCCGCTTCACCCAGTTAACGCTGATTGGCGGCTCGAGTGCTGTAACAGACCAGACAGCTCAGTCGTTGGCTGAAAGTGCAAAGGAAGCATGGTAATCGCACTAAAAGATGTGGAATGACTTGTTAGACCCCGGCTCTTTGCCGGGGTTTTTGTTTGGTATAAATAGTATTTCAGGTAACTAATTCTAACAACCATGTCTCAGCATTCATTAAACTTTTGATGTAAATCTAATAATAATATTTCAGGCATTCTAACAACTACTTTCCAGCTTCTATCACCCTTTCACTTATAATCTCAAAAATTCAAATGAGAATAAATTAAAATTACAATAAAATAATTTCGAAAAAAAGTGGGAAAATTTGCATGAAGCTCAAATTCAATTTAAACATTGTATCAAAACGATTCAGCAGTTCAACCAAAACTCTGGGTTTAGCAGCACTTCCCCTCTTGCTTTATCTATTACAGCAGGAACTTCTATCTATTATCCTAGAAACTTTAGCAAAACCATCTCTCCCAAAATAATAAACCTTTGAAAAAGCTGGCTTCTTAACAACAAGAAGCCAGCTTTTTCCAGTTCTATCTTAAATAGGTTTCCAGTGTCCAGTTTTGCCGGTCAATGTATTGGGCTGCATCGACTCCGACGTACCTTAAATGCCATGGTTCATATTTGTAACCCGTGATATGCTCTTTTCCTTCAGGATAACGGATAATGAATCCATAGTCGGCTGCATTTTCGGCTACCCACTGACCTTCCTCGGTATTGGCAAACTCATCGACCAGCTCATAGTCTACTGCAGGACTGGTCACATCCATAGCAAGTCCCGACTGGTGTTCACTGTGGCCGGGCTCTGCACTGATCAGGTCTGCATATTCTTCCCCATAGGTGCGGGTAAAGTAGTCGTGCAATTCTTCTTGCCTTTCATAAGATCTGTAACCTGATTGAGCATAAAGGTCCAGCCCCTGGTCCAAGGCTCGATCAAACATGTTTTCCAATTGAGCGGCCGCAATACTGCTAATGTAGCGTTTAGGACGGTCATCTGAAAAGGGAAATGGAACATCCGGTTCTACTAAACTATCTGGTTTGTAAGTTGATGGCAGAGCTCTTTCTTTATTTACCAGAAGCATACTAATCGGTATAGATAGTTCTGTGTCTACATATTGATCAATGGCATTGTAACCGCCAAGAATATGGAAATTCTTCAGTCCTCTTTCATCTACTGCTATTTTTACCGCGTTGGAAACATAGTCCCGTTCTGTCAGCAGGATCGGATCATTGCCGGCGGCAGCCCAGACAGCACCGCTTAGACCATCAGCAAAATCTAACCCTGTCGCTACAAACGCCTCATCAGCACTGCCCATTGGCAAACCTGTTGCCACTTCAGCCGATGTTTCATACCGATCTTCTCCTGAAATACGCCAGGAGCTTGGAAGATCAGCTTCCACCTGCTCACTTATGACGGCATGGCCGCCTACAAGAATGGTATTATTTCTGCTGCTTAAAGCAGCCACTGTCGATTGTGGCAGTGAAGCACTTTTAGTCAGCAGCAAGGGGATCCCCTTCCTCGAAGCATATGGAGCAATCGTCATAGCATCGGGAAACTTCTCTCCGCTAACAACAATGGCCTCACTTTCATTTGGAAGCATCCCCGCAATAATAGAAGCAGTTTCATACCGGTCTTCTCCTCCGATTCTTGTTACATCAGCTGTAAACCTTCTCTCTAATTCCTTCGAAACCTCTTCAGAAACTGCATTGAAACCTCCTAAAATAATGATCTCTGAAGGATCCAACCTTTCAATTTCCTGAGCGGTTACTTCAGGGAGCTCATTTCCCTCCGTTAACAGCAGCGGACCTCCCTTTTGGTAGGCAAGCGGCGCTCCTGCCAGGGCATCGGGAAACTCTTTTCCCTGGGCAAGCAAAACAGCAGGCGCTCCGCTTTCCCAGCCCTGTTTAGCAATCTCAACCGCTGTTTTATAGCGGTCTTCCCCTGCTATTCGGTCGATTGTAAAGGCATTCGCCCGGTCAGGAGAAATAATGAACAAAGTCATAAAAGCAATTGTACAAATAATAAAAGCTGCTCGATTCAAGCATACCCCTCCTATTTATCTGTTATTAATCACATACCCTGTAAATGCAAGGTAAAACGGAGAGATTCAGATGCAGTCATTTTGCTATTTTAAGGAATGTGGTATTAAGATCAGTGTGGGGAAACTTGATTGATATGCTTGTTATCAGGAGCGATCTAAAGTGAAGGAACTAAGAGAACTCATAAGCTAGATGGAATAACGCATCAGCTGGTAAGATACCCGGCAAAATAGAATTACCGCCCCAAAGTCTGGTTCTATGTAGGATTTCTCCGGGAGAAATAGAAAAAGCATGGGATTGGCCGAGGTACTGAAAAATTCCAACAAAAATTGGCAGAACCATTTAATTCAAAGACCGATTCTGACTTTTTCGCTTCAAATATTAAAAAGAGTGTTGAGGTCTGTTCAAGATACGCAATTCCGCTAGTCAGGCATCCGGTGGAGTTGGCTTTATATCGAAAGCAGCCTATCATTTGCTTAATTAAGATATCTAGCGGTAAAAATAAGGGGAGTTTTTCCCGTTAATGGCAATTTTCAAGCTCATTCGGGAGTAAATAGAGGGAGTTTTTCCCCTTATATGAAAAAATAGCACCTATTTTCTAGGGATTTAAGTAAAATAAGGGGAATTCTTCCCTCTAAATGACTTGCCCAAGCACTGAACCTGGCTGATAAGTACCACTGGTCACTTTACCAGGACCTTGAATTAGCTTCTTTCCATTGACTATGTGAGAAGTACTTTACCAGGACCGGCAGCCAAAAGTTACAAAAATTTCTAAAAGGGTTTCAAAGTTAATGTGATAAAAAGAGCAGCATATTCATTGCTTTCAAAGAAAGAAGTCAACTTTCCTTCCTATTTAAGGAAGGAGAGTTGACTTCTTCTTTGTTAAAGAGAATTAGGTAAGTGCCCTCGGGTTGGCCCCATGCTTTTATTGTTGATATAGCTCTATATATCGCTCCGCAACATTAGCCCATTTAAATGCCTTGGACTCCCTGATACCGTTGGCTGACATCTCAGGGTAGTGGTTTATAATTTTTCCAATTGCCTCCACGATGGTATCCGGATCATTAGGGTTAACAGGATATCCCACTTCACCTTCATTAAAGACCCCATCGATTCCTTGTCCTTCAGAAAAGATAACAGGTACACCTTGTGACATGGCTTCAATATACACCAATCCGAAGGTCTCCGTAAATGATGGCATAACGAAGATATCAGTGTTTGTCATGATTTCCGCAATTTTTTTCTGGTCTTTCACATAGCCGTGAAATGTTACTTGATCCTCTATGTTCAACTCTTTACAAAGCTGCTTATTTTTCTCTTCAAGTGGACCGCTTCCCACAACTTGCAGGGAAATATTCTTGCCTTGTTCCTTAAGTTTGGCACACGCAGACAGGACAGAGCCCAGATTCTTGTTTTCATCAATCAAACCGATAAAGAGTAACCTTATTTCGTCTTTACAGATTTCATTCCGTTCACTAGGGGTATGCTGGTGCCAATAATCATCAATTCCATTCGGTATAATATGGCACTTATGTTCAATATCGGCGAGAACCTCTTTAGGCAGCAATTCAAAGGTTTTA
Organism: Bacillota bacterium; assembly: GCA_051750065.1. GTDB lineage: Bacteria > Bacillota > Bacilli > Bacillales > Bacillaceae_B > Rossellomorea. The sequence continues at coordinate 470,057 of JBNJJI010000001.1, read as the reverse complement.
CCTTTATACGCCTGTGAAATAAAGACAATAGCTTTGGCATTACGTAAGACTTTGTACATGAACGGCCTTAAGTGGATGGCATATTTAAAGAAAGAAATAATATCAGCCCTTCTGACATTCACTATATATTCTGTTCCATACTTCTTATGAAGCTTGTAGGCAGTCCCACCGTCACTAAAAACCGTATGAGCATGGATAAAATCGATCTGTGTATTAGACCAAATGGATTTCTCAATGTGTTTCATTTGTTTATTAATCTTATTGTGATAAAGAAATTTATCATGCTTCTTTATGATATTTCTATAATAATAGTTTACATCGGTATACACCTCAGGCAGCTGATTAACTCCGGTCAAACTTTCTTGCCTAATGGGAATAAATACTTCCTGATGCAGCCCTTCGTGTGACAATTGTTTATAAAGGTTCATATATAGCTTATTGGTTATATAATAAGAAGATATATGTAACAGTCTCATATAAAACACCTCAAATATAAAATAGACGGAGCGGTTTTTTGAACCGCTCCGAAAAAGATATTATAAACTCCAGTAGATATAGCCGCGTGATTCACATTCTTTTCTGCTCATCACGCTTTTCACATCGACCAGCACTTTGTTTTCATTCGCAAAAGTAGTGTCGAAGAAATCCAGGCCGTAATCGTCATTGAACTCTTTGTGGGAAACCGCAAGCACGACAGCATTTAAGTCGTTAAGCTCCTCTTTTGCCACTAATTGAATACCATACTCCGCTCGTACTTCTTCTTGGTTCGCTACAGGATCATGAACAAGGACCTCTACGCCGAATTCCTTTAGCTCGTCAACGATATCAATCACCTTAGTGTTTCGTACATCCGGGCAATTCTCTTTAAAAGTCAATCCCATGATAGCCACCCGGCTTCCATTTACAGGGTGTCCAGCTTTAATCAGCTTTTTAATGACATTGCTCGCCACATATTTACCCATGTCGTCATTGATTTTACGGCCGGAGAGGATGATCTGGGAGTGGTAGCCCAACTGCTCAGCCTTGTAGGTAAAGTAGTAAGGATCAACTCCAATGCAGTGTCCGCCAACCAGTCCGGGCGTGAATTTAAGGAAGTTCCACTTTGTACCTGCCGCTTCCAGAACAGCCCTTGTATCGATATCCATCTTGTTGAAAACCATTGCAAGTTCATTCATGAAAGCAATGTTGATGTCACGTTGGGAGTTTTCGATGACTTTCGCTGCCTCTGCTACTTTAATTGATTCCGCAGGATACACTCCTGCCTCAATAATGGAGCTGTACACATCAGAAATCACTCCAAGAGATTCCTCATCAGAACCGGAAACGATTTTGATGATCTTCGTCAAGGTGTTGACTTTGTCACCAGGATTAATACGTTCAGGGGAATATCCTACTTTGAAATCTTCGCCGAACTTCAAGCCTGATTCTTTTTCGAGGATAGGGATACAGATTTCTTCAGTCGTTCCAGGGTACACTGTTGATTCAAATACGACGATTGACCCCTTCGTCAGATTTCTTCCAACTATTTCACTCGCACCGATAACCGGTGTTAAGTCAGGTGTTTTATCACTGTTAATCGGGGTTGGAACAGCCACCACATGAAATTTGCAGTTTCTTAACTCCGCATTCTCATCCGTGAAAAGCATAGTTGTTTTTTGAATTTCCTCATTACCAACTTCATTAGTAACATCGATGCCGTTCTTATACTGCTCTAATTTTTTGGTGTTCAAGTCGAACCCAACCACATCATACTTTTTGGCAAACTCAATTGCTAACGGCAGGCCGACATAGCCCAATCCGATGATAGAAATTTTTTCTTCTTTGTTTTGTATTTTAGTGAACAAATCCATTTATAAGTCGCTCCTTAATGAAGGTGATATTCATAGTTTTTCTTATTTTCTATACAAGTAAACATTTTACGGATATTTTACTGGAATTGCTAGTTATCTTTCTCTGTCATTTTATTACTACTTAATGGCTTTGTCGAATAAAATTGTCCTTTTTGAAAAATTTGTAAAATGACTGCCTTAAAAGACTTTTCTCTAAATACCATTCGGCTTGATTGATTCTTTAATCCTCTTGCTGAAAATGTCTGTTGGTTTCTGCTAACAGTTCTTTAATCATTATAGACTGTTCTTGAATTTTCTGCCGCTTGTCTTCAGATAAATCCTAAACTGTCGACTCGAGCATATCATCTTCAATGGGTATCTACATGTCATACATATATATCTATCCCGTAAGTATCCAGTACAGCTCTCCCCCCAATTCTTGGGTTAGCCCATGATTATAGGGTTCACTTATGCATTCCATTGTCTAAATAATCGATGATGCCTTCTCAGGAAGCTGAGACACATCAGATGAACAATTATCCCGTTTACAGCAAACTCTTCACCCAATAGCTCAAATAAGTGTAAAAGATACCTTTCATTTCTATATTTAAAGTGCTGAGACACATACTCTGAGAAATGTTTGTCGAGCTGATAGTACTAACCGGTTACTGGGGAAGGGACTTGTCGCTCTGTCCGATAGTCAGGACAAGTCCAATTGCAATCTATTTAATTTCGCTCAAAAAGGTTGTAAATACCCCCATTTCTACCCGAAAGACTGGTAAACTATATAATTGCTGAACTATTACATTCTCAGGAGGAAATTCATGAGCTTCAAAGATAATACAGTCATTTTGATTCCATCTTATAACCCAGATGATAAACTCGAAAAATTAATAAATGAAATTATCAGTGAAAAGTTCTCTAATATAGTCGTCATCAATGACGGGAGTGCTTCGGGGACACGAGAAATATTTAATACAATCTCTGGATTTAAAGAAGTCACATTGATAACTCACAATGTCAATCAAGGAAAAGGCAGGGCCTTAAAAACAGGGTTAGACTATATTAAGACGCATTTCAATAATTTTGGAACAGTTACAGTTGATGCGGACGGCCAGCACGCGGTGAAAGATATTTGTAAAGTGGCTTTGGAATTGTACAATTCTCAGGAAAGCCTAGTTTTGGGAGTCCGGGATTTCTCAAGCAATGATATTCCAGCAAGAAGCCGGTTCGGGAATAATCTAACGAAGGTTGTGGTTAAATTCACTCTAGGGATTTCCATCACTGATACACAAACAGGGCTTCGTGGTATACCATATGACATGGTCGATAGTCTATTAAGAGTAAAAGGCGAGCGCTATGAGTATGAAATGAATATGATCCTTGAATGTAAAAATCAAGAAACCTCTATTAAAGAAGTTCCTATTGAAACAATCTATATTGAGGAAAATGAATCATCTCACTTCAATCCTATTGTCGATTCAATAAAGATCTACTCAGTGTTCTTAAAGTTCATTTCATCCTCCTTATTATCTTTTGGAGTCGACATTCTATTGTTTACGGTATTTTCCATACTGTTTAAAGAAATCTATCCTGTTGAATTTATTTTACTGGCAACCGTGGCAGCGAGGATTTTATCCTCAATGTTTAACTACTTTGTAAACAAAAAAGTGGTGTTTAATACAGACTCCCGTAATACAATGATAAAATATTACACGCTAAGTATAGTTCAGATGTTAACTTCTGCTTTTCTAGTTTTCTCTGTATATCAATTTATCGGTGACGGGGAAGTTGCAATCAAAATCGTGTTAGACTCCATACTCTTTTTAATCAGCTATGTAATTCAGAGAGATTGGGTATTTAAAGCCAGCCAGCATAAGAGACAGGTGAGCTAATATGGAACCTCTATTCCACTTTTTCCTTCTCTTTTTGTCACTTGGCGGGTTAGGTGCGGCCATCTATCACAAGCTGAGAATTCATAAGGCGTTTATACCGATTTTTCTTTATTCCTTAATTACCTTCTTACTATTTTTTGCAGGTATTCTCAATATCTTGCCGCTAGCGGCGAACATCATTTATTATGCCGGCTTGTTTGTATGGCCGGTCTTGCTTTACAGAATTGTAAAACGAAAACAGCAGATCCATCTAAAGAAGCTGCTCACACCTGCTCTCATCTTTTTTATCACAGCTACCGCAGCTTTTATGTTCTTATTGGATGGTGTCTACTTTACCCATTATGACAACTTCAGTCATTGGGCATTAATTGTAAAAGAAATGTACCTGATGGGTGGACTTCCAGATGACAGCACAGTGATTACTTTTCGAAATTATCCACCTGGTTCAGCCTTATTCATCTATTTTATCTTGGCAAGTACGGGATATGCGGAAAGCTATGCATTGATGGCACAAAGTTTCCTCACGGCTGCAAGTTTGACTGTACTGTTTACTTGGACCTCCTGGAAAAACCCATTATATATAATTCTAAGTTTGCTGGCTGTTGTTTGCCTAGTTTCTTTAGAGCTGTCCAGCATTTTCAACCTGATTGTGGATAAGACCTTGGGAATGGTCGCTTTCACATCCGTATTCATAGCATGGTATTACCGACACGACTGGAAGAAGAATATTGTGGTGAATGTACCCATCCTCGTCTTACTAATCTTGCTAAAAGACAGCGGGAAGTTGTTTGTTATTCTTAATGGCCTTCTGATTTTGGGCATTATTGTGCGCAGTCAGAAAGGAATAAGCTTAAGCTTCATGAAGGTTAAGTTCCTTGGAAAGGTATCTGCTATCCTCTTCGGGATACCGATCTTAATCAACTATTTATGGATGAAATATACGGAGAAGGCTTATACAGTTTCATACGAAGAAAATAAATATGCCGTGACCGGATCAAAAGTTACCTCTCCTAATAAGAGCGAGGAGTTTATACAATCACTATTCCCAAACATGATGCAAAACCTAATCGATTTAGATTCACAATTATTCCTTGTTTATATCATGATCAATGTTGCAATGATAATTAGCTTTATAGGATCATGGCTAATATACAAGAAAGCTTCCAAACTTCTTATATATGCTTTCCTGTTCTGCAACTTCTCTTTCGCCGTTTATATCGGTTCCTTGTTCTTAATGTATCTATATCTTATGCCCGAGCCTGAAGCTGTTAGACTTGCCTCGTATGATAGATATTTAACCACCATCGTCATCTACTTAGGTGCAGTCGGTACGGGAGCAGCTTTATTGGAATGGAGCAAAGAGTCCAGCCAAAACTGGAAGCTGGGTTTAGCGGTGTCGCTGGCCTTGACGATTTCTTACCCAACTTTTGAAAATGGCAGTGTAATTGCCAGCAAACCTGATATCAATGATTCTGTAAGAGCAAAAGTGGTACCTGCTGTCAAAAAGATTATTTATAAAGACAAAGAGGATCCACGCGTATTATATTACAGCCCGGAAAGCAAACATGATGGGGGATACCTCTCTTTTATAACGCTTTTTGAACAGCTCTCTCACAACTATAAAATCATTTCAACTTGTGAGACTCCGGAAGATGCTGACACACTCAACTCAGAATTAAAAAAAGCGCAGTTCTTGGTAGTGCTGTCTAACGATAATAGCAAATGTCTTTCATCTTATACAGAAATAGATGACTTAGAGGGACTCTTTAAAGTAAATGCCGAAAACGACAATATTCATCTTGAGCACATTGAATAGCAGATCAGTTCTGTCCTCCCTATATAAAGAAAAAAGGATCATCCCGACGGAACTGATCCTTTTTTCTTTGGTGATACTCTAGTTGATCTGCTTATTCAGGATGGGTACTTGACCTGTGCTCTTTTAGTATCCCTCAATATTTTTTAAATTCTTTCTCCACAAATTCTGATACTGCAGTTGAACCGCCAAGTATATCTACCGCCGGGATATTTTTTGTGACAATCAAGTTATTGATTGGATCTGGAATAGAGTTTTGTTCAACTAACAGCACAGGAGCTTTTTCTTTTGCTGCCAATACAGATCCTGTTAACGCATCTGCAAAGTTTCGTCCTGTTGCAATAAATGCTTTATGTGTAGAAAGTTGAAGCTTTGTAGTAATATTTGCCGCTGTTTCAAATCGGTTGGCTCCACCGATCCGTTCCGGTCCTGGAACACTGTCAAGCACATTCTTACTTACCGCTGCTTCTCCTCCAACCACAATGGTTTTGGTTTTTCCGGCCAATTGACTCTTGGTTTCAGAAGGAAGCACACTTGTCTTTGTTAAAAGAATTGGAAAGCCGTTTTGTGCAGCATAAGATGCTACTGAAAGTGCATCGGGATAATTATAACCATCCGCTAAGATAGCTGTACTTGGATAACCTCCAAGTTTATCTGCAATCATACCAGCTGTTTCAAAACGATTAAATCCCGCCAACCTTTCAATCTTGGTCATTCCAATAGATTTCAATTGCTCTTCAACAAGGTATGGAACTGCGCTGGTTCCGCCCAAAATAATAGCGCGTTTGGCACCAAGGTTGGTAATTTCTTGTTTGGTAGAGTCAGATAAACCTTTGCGATTTGTTAAAAGGATGGGAGCATCTAACTTATACGCCAGGGGCGAACCTGCTAATGCGTCTGGAAAATCATCCCCTGTTGCAATCACAACGGTATCCGCGGACTGCCAGCCTCTTTTCGCAATTTCCACTGCTGTTTCCATTCGATTGGCTCCTGCTATCCGTTCTACATATAGAGGTTCATCTATCACTGTTATGGTGGCTTCGCCGCTGACGTTTCCAGCTTTATCTCTTGCAGTAAATGTTAATCTCGTTCCCGCTTTCTGTTGGTGGATGCTTATGTCAAAGTAGCCATCTGCATCCGTTGTCGCAGTACCAACCACATTTCCGGCCGCACTGACCTCCACAAAGGAGTCTGGTTCTGCCTCACCCGCAATCGATGTATCCCATTCTGAAACAGGAAATACAGTCGGTATTTCTGGTGCAGTGACATCTTTAACAACGATAATCACTGCCTCACTAGCATTCCCTGCCTTGTCCAACGCAGTGACTGCTAATTCCTGTCCTGCCTTTTGGACAGGAATAATTACAGAGAATTTTCCATCCTTGTCAGCTTCTCTAGAACCGATAACAGACCCACTCTTTCGAACTTCGACTACTGCACTCGGTTCTGTTATTCCAGTAACATTTGTTTCTTTATCCGTTACTTCATGCACCTCGGGTGGAACTGGCGCAGTTACATCCTTAACCACGACAATTGTCTTTTCACTAACATTCCCTGAAGTGTCGGTTGCCTTTACTTCGAGAACGGTTCCTCCCTTTTGCTTCGGAATAGCAACCGCAAAGGAGCCTTCTTTTGCTGTGTAACCCGTTCCAACCAACGATCCATTAGCACGAACCTCAATTGTTGACAAGGCCTCTGCTGTACCGATTACTGCTTCCGATAATTCGGTGACTTCACTTACAACAGGTGCTGCTGGCGAAGTGATATCGATAACTTCCACTGTCACATAATTACTTGCAATTACGTTTTGGTCAAGTTGGTAAACTTGAATATCACTGCCTTTTATCAGAGTGCGAGGAATCTGATAAGAAAAAGTTCCATCAGCACCTGCCTGCACAGTATAGTAATACGTTTCATCCATAATTATTCTCACTGTATTTCCTGGTGCAGCCTTTCCGTTCACCACTCGGTCATCATTATTGATCTTTTCAACCACCGGCTTAGCAGGAAGGCTGTAGCCAATTGTACCTTCAGCTTCTACTTGTAATATTGGCTCAACCAGGATATTCGTATCGCCGCCCAGTTTGACCTGTTTAATCGTGTCTAAACTGGCCGTTCCCCAGTAATTATTGGTCAGGTCCAATTTAGACCCATCTGGGTTTCTATAAGAGATAATGTTTGGAAGACTTTCCGGGGTGATAAAATTGTTATTCTTTACCGCATACACCGGAACCTCTCTATAGCCGTGTATTTTAAGAACAGGGTCATAATCAAGGGCCGCCTGCTCATACTGTTGAGAATCCATCACAAAGGTATTATTCTTTATCCCAGGTGCAAACCAAGTTCCTTTTTGTATGTAATTAAGGGTCTGAGAAAAATAGAGTGGTGAGTTTAAAAATAAACTGCGCTCGACTTTGCCTGTTGCCGCAAGGAAGCTGGTGTTATTGACACGTGAATCATAAATGCTCAAATCCTCGATTTGTATATATACCATGTTTTTATTTCTATTAAGGTTTTCAAATTGAACATGGCCAAAGTGGCCTTTGACACCCGTTACCGGAACTTCCCGGAAGGTAATGGGGGCATCCTCACGACCAACGGCGTACATATAGTTGATTTTCATACGAGGGCCGCTGCTGTCTTTGGCAATAAATTCAACCCCGGGTTCCACTTGGACCTGACTGGCAAAGGCAACCTCGCCATTAATTAGATAGGGACTGTCTTCTGCATAGATGACTCCATGTGAATACGTACCAGACAGCTCTGTGGGATCTCCCTTGGGTGCGACCGTCACATCCTTTAACTCACTCTCATTTCCATCAAAGTCGACAGCCGTCACAATTAATTGGCTGCCCGCCTCTTGTTTAGGGATATCAATCGAAAATTTGTAATTGTCATCTGTATACCCTTGAGCAATTGGCTTGGAATTATAATTTCTTTTTATAAAGATGGTGGAAGACTCATTCGTAGACCCCTTCACCTTGGTTGTTAACTCATTCACTGTATAAAGCTCAGGGGCGCTTGGTGCAAAAACATCCCAAACCTCCGCATAGGTGTACCCTTTTGCAGGAGCTTGCCCCTTCATGTTAATATACAGGCCGCTCGCAAAGCTTCCACCCTCTAACTTATCGTCCAGCTGGACACTAAAGCGCATATCCTCGCCAACTACGCCTGTTCCATATACCTGATTTTGATTCGTATCATAAATGGTAATGGCCGCACCAACTTCGCCATATCCAGTTATGACATCACTATTGTCGTTCGTGACACGGTTAATTCTAGGCTTAGCAGCTGCTTCGGTACCAACCTCGTGGAACCATGGGCCATGCAAAATTACCTCGCCATATCCGCGGTAGCCGTCCCAGCCATCTTTTACATTTAACGTATTGTCACCTTTAAGAATAATGGTACCGTTATTGATTAAATCAAAACCGTTGGAGTTGATGGTAGAGTTTTCAATAATCAGTGTATCGTTATTGGTCAAATCACTTGTTAAATCTACTACCCTGTTTTTCCATACGGTTCCCTTATAGGTCTTCTCTTCGACCTGGCCACTATCAGTTGGAGGCGTGATATCGACCATTAGTTTATTCCAATTGAAAAATTCACCAATTAAATATCGATCATATTGAGAATAAGTTCTGGAATGGCCAGCACTGTCTTCTACAGTGATATATTCGGCGACCCAGCTGGAATCAATCCATGAATGCTCGTCAATCTCTCTCTGGCCCACCCATTGCCCGGCACCAGAATCATACCGCATTGTAATGACAAACGCAGCCATTGAAGTAGTATTTTTCATTTGTAATCTGATTTCACTCACCTCATAACCTCTATTATCAACTCTGGCATAAGCAGTGAGTGTATCACCATAAGATACTTCTCGATCGTTACCAAAATATACATCATACAATTTCGGATAATAATCCGATGCAGCTGCCACTGAAGTACTGCCAACCGGCAACAATGTAACAAACAAAATGAAAACTATTAAACCTGAAAGTATTCTTCTCATTTCTCCACCTGTTTCCTATATAGTCTAGTATTTTTTTCCTATTTACTATTATACTATTTATATAACGTTCCCATAATATCTAATTATAGAAATTTTTGGAACCCTGAGAAGGTTCCTCTTTCATATATATGGTCAAACAGTGGAAGAGCGGATTAGTTTTCCCCCATAGAAGTCGGAAGCAGGAAGTATACTTGGTAGACTAAACTGCATCACTACATACCTTCTAAATATGAACCACTCTATTATTGTTATATTTACTAAAACTATAAGAGGGCTTCACGCTGCACTTGAGACGCAGGCGTGGACGAACTTTGCCCACTCGGATTGTTGGTGAGTATCTATTAGATATAACTAGGAGCTCGTGAAAAATATGGATACCACCTTTAGGATCTAGGAAAATTGAACAGTTACTAAACAAACATAACCCCCATCCATGTAGGATGAGGGTTACGTTGTTAGTTTTTATACCCTTGTGGATTCTGAGACTGCCATCTCCATGAGTCTTCACACATTTCTTCCAAGCCTTTCTCTGCTTTCCATCCTAGTTCTTTCTCTGCCTTTGTTGGATCTGCGTAGCATTCAGCAACATCACCAGGTCTGCGGTCCGTGATGCGATAAGGAACCTTCTCTCCACTTGCCTTTTCAAAAGCTTCTACCATTTGAAGGACACTGTATCCATTTCCCGTACCAAGATTGTAAGCTTCCACTCCTGGATTAGTTAAAACCTTGTCCAGGGCTTTCAAATGGCCTTTCGCCAGATCAACCACATGGATATAATCCCTCACACCCGTTCCATCACCAGTCGGGTAATCATTACCGAAAACATTCAGTTCCTCCAGCTTACCCACAGCCACTTGAGTGATATAAGGCATTAAATTGTTTGGAATACCATTTGGGTCTTCACCGATTGTTCCAGTTATATGGGCACCTATCGGATTGAAATAACGCAACAGAGCAACACTCCAGTCAGGATCTGACACAAAGACATCACGCAATATTTGTTCAATCATCAGTTTCGTCTGACCATACGGATTTGTAGCACCGAGGGGGAATTCCTCTGAAATTGGCACTTCTTTGGGCATACCATAAACAGTGGCAGAAGAACTGAATACTATTTTCTTCACATCATGCTTCTGCATCACCTCAGCGAGAACCAAGGTGCCAGTGATATTGTTGTGATAGTAATACAAAGGCTTTTCAACAGATTCACCCACCGCCTTTAATCCAGCGAAATGAACGACTGCTTCAATATTATTTTCTAAGAAAACACGATTTACTGCTTCTTTATCCAGCAAATCGACTTCATAAAACTTAGGACTTTTATCTGTAATGGCTGTAATTCGCTCTAACACAACCGGGCTGCTGTTTGCATAATTGTCCAAAATGATGACATCGTAGCCAGCTTCAATCAATTCAATGCATGTATGGCTGCCGATATATCCCGTGCCTCCAGTTACCAAAATTGACGACATTCAAAACCCTCCAACTTGATTTATATAAAAATAATAATTTTACGTCTCGTGTATTATACACTATTATCCGTCCAAAAATGGAACTTTCATTCCATATACCCATTAAGAAATCGTTTCAATCTGATGACAGGTACGGTATTCTCATTGGGAAAAGATGCTGTCCCTCACCCTAAATCTTACACCAAATAGAAAAGGTGCCGAAATTGCCCGGCACCCTGAGTTTGAATTTATTCCTTTTTAAATTGTTCTGCAACTGATTGGCCTGAGAGCATTTCCTCCGCTAAGGAAATTGTTCCAACTGCAATTGCTGCTGTAGTCAATACTCCGTAAAGTGGTTTTTTTCTTTCAATCAGTAAACTAACAATAGTTAATTCATTAAACAAGTGGAAGAATGAAGTTTTTTAATCTTCCACAATAAAATCACTCTTTACCTTTAAGCTGTTGTATAACTTCATTACCAATAGCTGTCTCACCACCAACGATTTGGAAATCCCTGATTTGATCTGCTTCGATAACTTCCAAGATGGATGCTGGTACTTCTGTAGGTTTTACAAGTAAAATTTCCGCACCTGCTTTGGCAGCAAGAACAGAACCAGTCAAGGCATCTGCAAAATCATAGCCTGTTGCAATGATGGCTTTATCAGTAACGGGAGTCAGTGACTTAGCAATTTGGGCTGATGTTTCATAGCGGTTTTCCCCACTATATCGTTCAGCATCGCTTAGGCTGTTAAATACTTTAGTTCCAATAGCATTCTCGCCTCCGACGACGATTTGTCCACCGATATTCTTGATTGCTTTAGTTGAAGCTTCAGGCATTAAATCATGCTCAGCAAGGACAATCGGATAACCGTTCTGGGCAGCGAATGAAGCTACAGAAAGGGCATCAGCAAATGTATGTGCATTTGCTATAACTGCTTTTTCTGGAGATCCTCCAAGTCGGGCAGCAATATTAGCAGCTGTTTCAAATCGATTTTCTCCAGTAATCCGCTCTGTCTCTAGACCAATACCTTTGATTTGGTAATCCACATACTTCGATACGGCTGAATTCCCGCCAAGGACGACTGCCTTCTTAGCGCCTAATCGTTTAATCTCGTCCATTACTTCTTTACTCATATAGTTCTTATCTGTCAAAAGGATTGGAGCATCAAGCTTATATGCAAGCGGTGCTCCTGCAAGTGCATCAGGGAACTCATCTCCTCTTGCAATCACAACTGTTTCTGCAGAGTCCCATCCTTTTTTCGATACTTCAATTGCTGTTTGGTAACGATCTTCTCCTGAAATGCGGTCCACTCCAACCCCTGGAGCTGCTGCTTCCTCTTCGAAACTGATGCTGGCAAGGACAGGATCATGGTCACTTGCACGGCCGTGGGCTTCGCTGAAGTCAGAGTTGATATTGATACTGTCAATCTCAGTGTTATCTGCAAGATTATTCGTTACAAGAATATGATCAAGAATTTGAGAGTTACCTTGGTAATTATAAGTATATCTTTCTTCAACCGGCAGCTTTTCCATCATGTTAGTCATGATGTCACCTTTGAGAGTTTTAATAGGAGCTGAGAATTCAAAGTCGTTTAAGTCTCCCATCATAACTACGTTTGCATCTTCCACATTGGTTACGATATCGTTGACAAACTCATTCAGGATAGCAGCCTGCTCCATTCGCTGCACTTCACTTCCAAGTACAACAGGATGCTCAGCGCCGAACAAGGCACCATCTCCACCCTTGGAGTTCATGTGATTATTAACGACAATAACTTTCTCGCCATTGAACATAAATTCGGCAGCAAGAGGCTTGCGGGAATCTTCGAATGCACTATCCGTTGGAGCGACACGTCCTGGATTATGTGTAAGTCCGTCCTTGGTTACACCAACAGCTGTAGCAGCATCTCCCGCGTCTTTGTCCGTGAGCTCAACGCGTTCAGGATTATAGATGAATCCTACACGGATATTACCGCCCGGCTGGCCTCCATCCACTTTGTCTTCAGGAGCGACTTCAGTAAATTCATATGTCGGTCCCCCAGCCGCTTCAATAGCATCGATAATTGCCTGGTAAGATTCACTAGCGCTGGTGACTCCGTTATCTGCAGGACCATCATTATCTTGTACTTCCACTAGTCCTACGATATCCGGAGTTTTCATATTAACTACAATTGACTCGGCTATTCTTTCAATTTTTTCTTTACCGACGCCTTTATGGAAGTTTTCAACATTGTAAGTAGCAACAGTCAACTCTTCTTCTGCCGCATCAATAGTTGTTACTTCACGTTCCATTCCACCATCTACCAGTTGAGGGAATGAACCAGTTGGGCGTATTTTGAAATTGCTGTAATCATAGCTGACAACTCCTGTTACAGAACCATCCAGAGTGTCACCCGTTTTTGCATCGATATTGAGGCCATCGACATCAATCAACATGCGTTCAGGATTATAATCAGCAGGAGTGATAAGCAAACCATTTGCTTTAGAACGCAGCTGATCCTCACTTGTATTGACTATAACCGGAAGCTCATCATATTTGACTGGACCTGTAATAGTAGCATCAGGAATTTCAATCAGCATTCCTTCCAGGCTTTCATAGAAATCCAATCCGTCTGTTTCTGGTTCAAACTTGGTCATATTATCATCTTCGATATTTTCGGTTGGAGGAGTACGGTCCATTCCAATTACGACAGCTTCAGGTAAAGTGTTTCCAGAAGAAACTTCGCTTACCGCTGAAGCAGAAATTTGAGTGGTCAGAAGGTCTTTGGCATCTGAATAACCGCCTTCTCTATACTCTGCTACCATTCCATCAACTGAGACTTTATCACCAATTGAAACAGAGTTGCCTTTACTATAAACATATATACCTTCTGATGTCTTATCATTATCATCCGGAGTCTCTGTTTGCATATAAAAACCATTGGAACCGTTTTTCGCTGTCACGATTCCCTCCACACCAGAAACCGTCATGTCTTTGTACGGCGAGGCATGGGATTCTCCTTGAATATCATGTATCTCCAGATTATCAGCAGGTTTTACAACATCATATACAAATGTGGAAACTTCACTGACTTTTTCCTCTTTCGCCACAATCGCCTTAATTGTTATATCTGAAGTAAGCTGAATTGGTGAAGAATAAACAGGGCTTGCTGCAGTCGGTTCCGATCCATCAGTTGTATAGTGAATCGTTCCTCCTTCCGTTTCTGTTTGAAGAACGACTTCTGTTCCTTCTACAACAGTTCCGCTTCCAGGACTAGCAGCAACCGAAAACGCATCAGCAACCACATCTGCAGCTGCTCTCGGAACCAGCTTATAATTGCTGTAACTGTAATCTATAACCCCGCGAATGACATCGTATGTTTTGCCTGCTTCCAAAAGAGTCTTTTCTTTTGGTGTAATCATTAATTCTTCTGTTCCATCAGTAACCGTAAAGTCACCGTAACTGCTCACTGAAACAACAGTAATATTGTTAAATTCGACAAACGTTCCTTCATATTTTTCCCCATCTGACTTGAAAGCTGAACCTGTCAATACTTCAGCTGCAGGAACTCCCGCTGCCTTCGTTTTTACTTTTACGTCAGAGGAACTTGTTGTCACTTGGGCAAGCCCAAAGTAGTCATCGAGTGTACCCTCAACCACCACTTCATCTCCAGGTTCTGCAGTAATACCTGCAGCACGTACGACGATACCAGCCGTTTCATCCTGGATGAAAAGATTCGTTGAACCACCTACAACGAATGCCGCAGTTGCAATTCCTTCAACTTTGACTGCAGAACCTTTTTCACCTTTTCTTGCCTCTGCAATCGTTGATAAAGTTACCGGTTCTGCCGGAGGTGCTTCTTCGCCATGGATGCCGAGGTTGCTGATATCATTTGCCGTAAGAGAATTCCACTCCACAGCAGGATCGAATAAATCAGAAGCATCCTTATCTCCAGTAGTAACAGATGCCTTTCTAACAAGTGTTACGTCTTTTCCGAAGTCTGCACTTTCACCAAGCTGGCCGATCGAATCGATGACGTCTTGTCCTTTTAGTAAAGTAAGAGGGTCATTACCACTAAAATTAGCAATTGTCCCATTTTCTATATCTGCCTTAGCAAGAATTTCAGTTGAGGAACTTGGATGGGCAATAACGTAAACTTCACCGGAGTTCAACGTGCCGGTTAAACCGAAAGTCTTATTGCTGGAGGCTCCATTTGTGTGGATCTCTAATGAATAGTTTGATAGATCAACAGCTGTACCCGTACCATTAAAAATTTCTATTGCTTTGTTATAACTGCTTCCTTCTATATACTCAGAAATAATTAAATCGTCAGTTGTTACCGCTGCTGATGCTTTCTGAATCACTCCGGGCGCAAAGAAACTTACTACCATACTCGAAGCAAGGGCGACATTAAGAGTTTTGCGCTTAACCACTTTTAAATTCATATTATTCCTCCTGATTAAATAGATCATCTATGAATATTCTTTCAACAATCACTAGTATAATACATAATTCTACAAAAATCTTAAATGTTGTGTACAAAAAATGTAAATGTTTCATACTTTTTATTAAAAATAGGTAAAAGTGTTATACCCTTAAAGTGAATAGAGCGTAATTACTCGTTATCCCAATTTACCCAGATAAAGTAAAGGCCCATTTCTCTTCATTAGAGAAACTGGCTCTGGATTTTAAGTAGTTGATAGGTTCTATGTCCGATTTAGTAATTTAGGGGACACAGTGCCTGTCCCTCGTTATCGATTGCTTGAATTTGAGCGGTGCAATAAGGCTTATGATAAGCCTTCTCTCTCCAAAAAAGTCTATCATTTATTCTGCAGTTGACCCCTTATGGCTATTGCAGTTCGGGCTGATTAGCAGATCCTTTAGAAGTCATGAAAAATTGAAACACTAATACTATGAAAAACCCTCGTTCAGCCTATCGGCTGAACGAGGGTTTTCATAGTATAGGTGTTTTCTATCGGAACGCGGGGACTTTCCACTTGTTCTGCTGCATACCCAATTGGATTTTCCATCTTAATCAAACGTTTGGTTAACTCCGTTGAGTCTGCCCTTGATGGCGGCACCCGGGGGCACACATCTCATCTCCCTCCCTCTCAATCCACAGTATAATCAATCTCAATTAAGTCCCAAGCTGACACGATACCTATTGGTGTTTCATGAGGTAATCCGTTTTCAGTGATAATTACTGCT
Source organism: Bacillota bacterium (assembly GCA_051750065.1). GTDB lineage: Bacteria > Bacillota > Bacilli > Bacillales > Bacillaceae_B > Rossellomorea. The sequence goes on along the minus strand of JBNJJI010000001.1, from coordinate 453,866 downwards.
TCTAGTTGGATTTTTTTCTGATGATGTTCTTCAAAGATCTCCTCTACTTCGAATATGTTAATACTTTTTGAAGCATAGGCTATAGGATGAGCTATCTCATAATCAAGGATATCCTTTACTTTAAAAGTGTGCAGGCTGACAACATTGCCCGCAATGTGTTCTGCCATCCAATTGACAATTCCTCTAGTCGTTAAAAGCCCCACACATAGCCCACCCTCATAAACAGGAAATTGCGAGTATGTACACTGCTTCATTTTATGTATGACACCTTCTAGGCTATCTTCGGCACTAAACCATATGACTTTTTTAGTAGCTATACTCATAGCATAATTAGGCTTTAGAAGAATTTCAGCAATTTCTTCAATTCTTTCAACTACCTCTTGATGAGGTTCCGCAATATAGTAACCAGGGGACACTTTCTCATGAACAATGGCATTTCTAAGCTTAGCAAACTGAATCAACTCATCTTCAAAAGTTTCTATTGCCTTGTGCCGCCTCCCGTAACGAACCAAGGAAGTAAAACGGTCAGTCTTAGCTGATACAAGCTTCTTTAATTGGTCATGTATTTGATTAAAAGCAGCTTCAAACCGTTCTGACAAAATCTGCGTTTCAATAGTCTTCATATTCAGGACACCCTTTCAATAGATTATACGATATCTTCAATTCTATTATACTCTCATATATGCCACTAGTATGGAAATAACGTGGATTATATCCCTTCCTTGCCTCATCATATTTTGATTGTAGACAGTAAAAAGCTGAATTTCTAATAGTAAGAAGGGTTTCCATTTTAGATAGCGATACTGCACCTGTGACTCCATTCCTTTTTTTAGTGGCTTCTTCCCATAAGTCTGATAAACTCTTCTTATCAGTGAATAGAATGGGAGAAATTAAATGAAAGCACAAACACTCAAATTCAGCTTAATATTCTTAGTTATAACTTTGACGGCTGCCTGTTCAAACCAGGAATATGATCGTTATATCGAGAAAGGCCTGGATCATCTTGGGGAGAAGGAATATCATCAGGCCGCAGTGCAATTTGAAAGAGCACTTCAATTGCAAGAAGGAGACAGAACTGCTGCTGCTTACTATCATCAAGCCAATCAAATGGACAATGCGTTGGAGGAATACAGGCAGAAGGATTACGACTCTGCTCTCGAATCACTTGAAGCTGTGATTGCAAGGAAAAACGGACTAAAAACCATCGAACAAGAAGCTGTTCAGCTGACTTCCCGCATAATGGACACCTTAAACCAAACGAGTGAAATAGAAGAGGAAATAACCCTGATAAAAAGCCTATTGGCCAATGAAAGCTTTAATACGGCACAAGACAAATTGAAAGAGCTGCAAGCTAAGCTTGAACAAGATGAAGGTTTAGCTGTCTATCAACCAAAGGTGCAGCAATTTTTGGAGGATGCAGACAAGGGGTTGAGAGCCATGGAAACTGAGGTTAATGAGGAACAACCAAAGAAAGAGCAAAACGAAGAGAAAGATAAATCTGAAGTCACAAAAAAAGAAGAAACTTCACAAACGAGGGAAGATCCTCCACCTAAAGAAGCTATCTCTTATCAGACGTACCATAATGAAAGGTTCGGATTCTCCCTGCAATACCCTGAGGGATGGGTAATGGAGCCGCCGCCAACGAATGGAGATGGAGCTACATTCAAAAATGGTGAAGCTACACTGATCGCTTATGGCGGACATACTAATATAGTTCAGCAAGGTGAAACAATAGAAACTTATTACGAAACAGAGTTGGAAGGCATTGAAGCAGAGATAGCCTATCAAAGACTTGGAGACGATTGGTATGTGGTATCTTATGAATCAGCAGGCACTATTTACTACAACAAATTCTTCTTCGACGAAAGCACGTTCAATTCCTTTAGGGTATCTTACCCTGCATCCAAGCAGAGTATATATGGGCCAGTGACAACTCATATCGCTGAAAACTTCAGGTCTGCTGCATACTAACGTAACAAAGAGACAACGCTCATGATGCTGTATGGGTGTTGTCTCTAGTACTATTACCGGGCGAAGGCGGCCTGTAAGTCTTTAGAGAATATAATGGAGCAAACCAACCTAGCTCCTGAGCCAGATTCTCCAACCAATCTTTTTCAACTTCCACCTTTGCCACTGCGGCCAGCTGGACAGAAAAAGAGACATGTCATCAGGGCATCAGTGGAACAAACCACGCCCCCTGAACACCCCATCTGTAAACATTTGATGAGACAAGGGATGTATCCCTCTGATCCCTCAATCTCTACTAAACAAATCTCTTGTGTACACCTTACCCTCTACTTCACGTAAATCATCAGACAAGCGATTTGCAACAATCACATCTGACACTCTCTTAAATTCTTCAAAATCATTAATCACTCTAGAATTATAAAAGGTCTCCTCATGAAGTGCCGGCTCATATACAACGACTTCGATCCCCTTAGCTTTAATCCGCTTCATAACACCCTGAATGGCAGACTGCCTAAAGTTATCTGAATCCATTTTCATTGTAAGACGGTAAATACCTACGATTTTAGGATTTCTTTTAATAATCATATCTGCAACATGATCTTTTCTTGTTTTATTCGCATCTACGATTGCTGCCATGATATTATTTGGAACATCTTCATAATTAGCCAGCAGCTGCTTTGAATCTTTAGGAAGGCAGTAACCGCCGTAACCGAAGGAAGGATTATTATAGTGAGTACCTATTCGCGGATCCAGACCAACACCATCGACGATCTGTTTAGTATCCAACCCTTTTACTTCAGCATAGGAGTCCAGTTCATTAAAGAAAGCCACTCTCATTGCCAGATAAGTGTTTGCAAATAATTTAATAGCTTCCGCTTCTGTCGAATTTGTATATAAGACGTCGATATTTTCTTTAACTGCTCCTTCTACTAACAAATCCGCGAAAACCTTAGCTCTTTCAGATTGTTCTCCAACAATTATTCTGGAAGGATACAAGTTGTCATATAATGCCTGGCCTTCTCTTAAAAATTCCGGACAAAAAATAATATTTTCAGTTTCGAATTTTTCTTGTACTGATTTCGTGTAACCTACTGGAACTGTAGATTTGATTACCATTATGGCATTAGGATTAATAGATAACACACTGGCAATAACCGCTTCAACAGTTTTTGTATTAAAGTAGTTTGTTTCTGGATCATAATTAGTCGGTGTAGAAATAACTACATAATCTGCATCTTTTAGCGCTTTTCTATTGTCCGTTGTTGCTGTTAAGTTTAAGTCTTTTGTTTCCAGAAATTCTTCAATTTCACGATCTTTTATCGGAGATTTTTTATTGTTAATCATATCTACTTTTTCCTGAATAATATCTAACGCAATTACTTCATTGTGCTGAGCCAGTAATACAGCATTGGATAACCCTACATAGCCCGTACCGGCAATTGTAATTTTCATCTGAACATCCCCGCTTCCAAGTTGAGTATTATACTATCTTTATATAGAAATGAGCTAATTGTAAAAGTGTTATATGCAGGCTCATTTCGTAAACTTTGCTGCTATATAATGTGAATTTCAAAAAACCAGAAAAACGTTAGAAACTAGTATCAAGGGGCAAATCAGGCCCTTGGGATTCTTAAAAGCAACAATCTAAGCAAAAACAGCCTTTATATAATAATCCACACACTGAACCGTTACTGCACACCCACTTCCTAAAAAGGAATTGGCAAGTTGCACCCTCAAATTATAACCTATTTATTATACACATCTCCACCCAAAGGCTACAACTCCTGTACTAACCCGTCGCTTCTGGGTACATATCTCCTCGCAAATCCTGCAACTCTTGTATCCACGCGTCGCCCTTGGATATATATCTCCCATCAAATCTACCAACTCATGTATCCACACGGCGCCCTTGGATACATATCTCCCATCAAATCTTGCAACTCATGTATCCACACGGCACTTCTGGGTACACATCTCCGGCTGAAAACCTCAACTCATGTATCCATACGACGCTCCTGGATACACGTCTCCGCCCAAAAACCTCAACTCATGTACCCACACGACGCTTCTGGGTACACATCTCCGGCTGAAAACCTCAACTCATGTACCCACACGGCGCCCTTGGATACATATCTCCCTTCAAATTTTGCAACTCATGTATCCACACGGCACTTCTGGGTACACATCTCCGGCTGAAAACCTCAACTCATGTATCCACACGGCGCCCTTGGATACATATCTCCCATCAAATCTTGCAACTCATGTATCCACACGGCACTTCTGGGTACACATCTCCGGCTGAAAACCTCAACTCATGTATCCATACGACGCTCCTGGATACACATGTCCACTCAAATCTACCAACTCATGTACCCACACGACGCCCCTGGATACAAATCTCCGGCTGAAAACCTCAACTCATGTATCCATACGACGCTCCTGGATACACATTTCTTCGAAAATCTTCCAACTCATGTATCCACACGACGCCCTTAGATACACATCTCCGCCTAAAAACCCCCACTCGTGTACCCACACGACGCCCCTGGATACACATCTCCTCGCAAATCTACCAACTCATGTACCCACACGACGCTTCTGGGTACATGTCTCCGCCCAGAAACCTCAACTCTTGTACCCACACGGCGCCCCTGGATACACATCTCCTCGCAAATCTACCAACTCATGTATCCACACGGCACTTCTGGGTACACATCTCCGGCTGAAAACCTCAACTCATGTACCCACACGGCGCCCTTGGATACATATCTCCCATCAAATTTTGCAACTCATGTATCCACACGGCACTTCTGGGTACACATCTCCGGCTGAAAACCTCAACTCATGTATCCACACGGCGCCCTTGGATACATATCTCCCATCAAATTTTGCAACTCATGTACCCACACCACGCCCCTGAATACACGTCTCCGCCCAAAAACCTCAACTCATGTACCTACACGTCGCTCCTGGATACACATCTCCTCTAAAATCTACCAACTCATGTACCCACACCACGCCCCTGGATACACGTCTCCGACCAAAAACCTCAACTCATGTATCCACACGTCGTTCCTGGATACACATCTACGCCTAAAAACCTCAACTCATGTACCCACACCAAGCTCCTGAATCCACCCAAAACCAACAAACCTCTCCCCACCTCATCGCCTATCAAAAAACACCCCAGCCTCCAACCTACTTAAAAAAATATGAACTCACCCCATGCCCCTGCCGCTGGAAGTTACTCTTTAACACCTTTCGGATCGTTCGTTTATCTTTAAAAACTCCACACCACTCAAAAAGTTGATTAGTGGTTAATTTTTCAGAAGGAAACAGTAATTGAAACTCTTCCATATTTCTTAATACTGCTTGCTCCGTTGTTTCTTTCAGTTGGCATGATTCACAATAAAATGAATTGTATATTGGCGGCTTATATGATTTGAGGCAGACCGGGCAGGCAGTCCCTTTTTGAAGTGTGTGGTAGTCATAGTGCGGGAGCTTGGAATACGAAGATTCATTCTTATGAAGCGCAAGGAGGGTCTCTGCTAACTTTTTGTCGGATGGGGTAATTTTTACAGGTTCATTGTTTAGCTTTTCTATAAAGCGGTTAAGTTGAGCGGGATATACAATGGGAAGCCGGGAAGGGATATCGTATAGGTGAAATTCGGGATTGATGAAAATCAGGTGGGATTGTACTGTATGGCGGAAGCCTTTTTCACGGAGTAATTGAGTCAGCAGTGTATCTGTTCGCTGGACTTGAAGCAGGGGATTTTTTACTAGGATATTGTTGGGAGAGTACCACTTATTTTCTTTTATAATATAGTCGCCTTCAAAGTTTTTGACTTCAAAAGTATGAAGCTTATTCGAGGTAATGGCCATGGAATCAATTTGACACTCGGTATTATTTTGCTCTACCGTTACATCGTTTAAGAATACCATCTTTTCTGTTAGCGGCTCTGCCAGCTTATCAAAGGCAAGCTCACCTTCGTACCCTTTCTCCTTGTAATCATGATAACTCTTCTCTTCATTAGTAAAATGAAGCCTTTGTTTCAAAGCTCTTAACTTCATTAATTCCTGAGAGGGTTCTCGATCTTTAATTATCATTATGTCATCACTCCTTTTAAGGTTAATTTTACCATATTTCTTATGGTAGTCCACTCACCTTACTAAAAAAAGAATAAAAAAAGAGCGTAACTGCACCCTCGGGTCTGCAGAAAGTCACTCTTTCGGTTTACTCCAGAATATTAAAGGTAAATCCCGGCCATTTTTATTTCCCCACCGTTTTCCCAACGACAAGATCAGCCAGAATTGGGACGACTCCGTGTATATTACTCACGATATAATCAGCGTCATCAGGTTCACCAATCTCATGGGGATCAATCAAGACTGTAGAGCACCCCAGCTCTTTTGCCGGTTGAATTTCATTAATGAGATTGTCACCGACACTCATCATTTCCTTGTATTCTGCACCAATCTTCTCCTTGATCATCGCGAATCTTTCCTTTGTTCTTAAAGGCTTGCTTCCATTAAAAATCTTCAGGTGAAACGAATCTTTCAGCCCTAGCTTCTCCAGTATGATCTCACTGTCTTCTTCCGGACTGTTCGTCAGGAGAACAAGCTGCACATCCTCTTGTAACTCTGCCAAAATTTCATTAAAAGCCTGGATAGTGTTCATCTGGAAATCAGGTGTGGTCATAAATGCCCGTGTCTCCATAAAAGCCTCAGCAGAGTCACTGCTTGACAGTCCATAGTGCCGGCCGATGGAATTCGGAACCCACCATAAATCCCCGACATTTAACATGGTATCCATATCAAACGTCAGCTTTTCACAATATAACCCTCTTACTCCCTCCTCATCCAGCTTTTCACCGTCCCAGGTGAAAGCCTCTGAAACAATGCCGTTCTTATGTATCAAAATCAAATCACGGGAAACATCATAGACCCGGCCGATCCGGAGAGGATGCACTCCCTTTACGATTTTCTGATAATCGTCTTCAAAGCTTCCTTGATGCTCCACCGCCGTCCGGGCTTTCAGGCGCTCCGCATAGAAATCAAAATGGTGAGTATCCTCATACAGGGTGCCGTCCAAGTCAAATACGACAGCCTTGATTGTTTTCTCTTCTGCCAACATATGTCACCTTCTATTTTCTTAGTCTTTCAATCTACAATACTAAAGAATGATTAAAAATAAGTTAATTTTAAGATAAAGTTTGGTAACAGTTCTTCCAAAGCGCCACCTGAAACGCAAAAAGGTTATGAAGATTTAGTAAAAGAATGTCACACGCCCGCTGGCCTATTGAACCAGGCAGAAGTTCACAACAAAGTCATCAACCTCTGCACACCCCTCCTGCCATTCTATCTATCTTCACAAAAATCAAGAGTCCATTGAAACATTATAAAAGATTTGACTTGATCAGAACGCAGCTTTTATACCCTGGCGGCACCTTTCAAAAGCAACTAGTTTACAAACTATTAACTTGTTAAAAAATTCTACAATGTACTATGATTTCCAGTAGAGAGGCCTTACACACAATCTATCTTTCACACCTCAGAAATGTCTCGCTCCGCTAAAGCGGCAGCCGGCTGAAAAAAAGATTCACCATATCCCGGTATTAACATTTCTTCATTTTAACAATGACAGAGATGTTGATATATAAAATTACATACAGGAGGCATTTCTATGTTGAAGAAATCGATAATGTTTGTGTTTGCTTTGATTATTTCGTTTGCCGCTTTACAATTTGACTTGCAGACTGCTTCTGCATTTCTGCCGGGAACACCATCCAAGTCAGCCGCTCAATCTCAGCTGAACTCGCTAACTGTGAAGTCCGAAAGCTCCATGTCCGGTTACTCCCGCGAAAAATTCCCGCACTGGATCGGCCAGGGCAGCGGCTGCGACACCCGCCAGTTAGTCCTGCAGCGAGACGCTGATTACTACAGCGGCAATTGCCCCGTAACATCCGGCAAATGGTACAGCTACTACGATGGAGTTACCGTATATTCTCCGTCTGACCTCGACATTGATCACTTGGTCCCATTAGCAGAAGCGTGGCGTTCCGGTGCCAGCAGCTGGACAACGGAGAAACGCGAGGATTTCGCGAACGACCTCAGCGGCCCTCACCTGATTGCCGTGACAGCCAGCTCCAACCGTTCAAAGGGTGACCAGGATCCATCAACATGGAAGCCGACCCGCTACAGCGCACATTGCGGATACGCAAAGTGGTGGATCAATACAAAGTACGAATGGAAGCTGAGCCTGCAGTCGTCTGAGAAATCTGCGCTGCAAACCATGCTGAACACCTGCCACTACTAAGCTATTGCCTTTATTCCCAGGGCTGCCCTGTGCCACTAGCAGTCCTGGAAGCCTAATCAATTTCCAAAGGGGGTTATTCGTATGGATCAAAAGTCTTCAACCTTTACCGCAACCCATGGAGTTATGACCGCTGAAGTCGGCGTCATCAGCGGAGAACTTCAACTGAGAACCGCCTGTGATGACAATGGCACTCTCACACTCGCCATTACTTATGTTGGTGCCGAAGAATGGTATACACTGCCGGGTGAAGACTACCAGCTCCATGACCCGCGTGACCATGAAGTCGTTCACCGTATGCTTACAAAAGTACTGGAGCGTCCTTGATAATACGGGTTACCTTAAACTTAAGAAAACATCCTGAATTCCCCGACATATAACTTCGGTTTATGCCGGGGGATTTTTTCGTAAACAGATAGAGAATGAACAATAAAAACTGGCAGCCTGCAGCACTCATATCCTCCAAACCATACTCGACTAAGACCATCAAGAAACTCCCCTCTTTTCTGCATACACAAATTCAGCCATACTGCGGCGAAACTGCTCCCATACCGCCAAGAAACAAAGGGCTCGGGATTCTTCTCTTGTTGGCAAGGTGTTTCTCCCCTTCCTGCTTCCATTTCTCAAGCTTTTTCAAAAATTCATCTGACTCGTCAAGTTTGTCACGGTGAGCACTAGAATGTGCCGCCGCTGGTACACCAGCCCTTGCCCTGTACCTGGTCAGGACCGCTTTTTCAAAATACAGGAACGAATGAATTTTCTTGCCCGGGTTCTTCTTGTGGTACTGATCCAGAATTTCCTTCATCCACTCAATGATCAACGCACAATTAACATCAAGAAGACATACCCTTTTAATGCCGCTGATTTGTTTTTGGCAAATCGATGAACTGGATTGCCGCAGCTTTAAGAACGCATTCGTGACTTCCTGGATTTTCTTTTGCAAGGGGTTGGCTAGTTCCAGGGACCTTTCCATCGGCTCTTGATCTTTTATCTCTTTTTCTTTTTTATCTTTCTTAAGTTCTTCTTGTTGTACCTCAGTGGGGTTCCCAGGTTTCTCCTGCTGATTGGAGGCTGTTCTGTCGTTTTCATGGAAAAAAATTTCATCACGACTGTCCTGTATAATCGTGAAAAGGGTGCCATACTTCGTCTCCTCTGTTTTAATAAACCCTAAATCTACAAGGCGGTCGGCACTGCGCTTGACTGTGTTGGTTGATGGCACCTGCAAATTGCCGTTCGCGACATAAACCAAGTCCTCGGCGAGCAATGAATAGGATCGCAGGTACTGCCCTCTCTCCACTTTTACCTCATTGCTCAAAACACATTCCTTTTCTACAGCCCTCGCAGCAAGCAGCAGATACAGCCGCATTGTGAATGGCTCACACCAGATTCTATCCAAAACCTTTTGCTCTACAAAAACACTTCCATTATTCATATCCTCCAACCTCCTATGAATCTACTCACTTACTATATAGAAGGAATGAGCTGAAATGGACATCTGAAAGCAAAGGGACGTTTCTTCTGCTGCATAATGCACCATAAGAACCGTCCCTCTTCTCTTTTATTCACATGGATACTTCAAACCCCACTGCCCTCGAATGCTGTCCATCAGCTTCATGATTTCCAGCGATTCGTCCAGCGGCATTACTGAACTTTCAACGAGCCCTTGCCTTATGCATCTTCCTACCTCTTCGATTTCAAACGCATAGCCCTTCGACTTCCGGTCATCCGTGAAGGTCTCTGCTTCCTTTCCGTCCTTATATAAGATGGCTGATTTTGCACTTAAAAAAGAAGGAATGCTAATAGACCCTTTGGTTCCATGAATTGAAGCATCCTTGCCTAATTCCACTCGTAAGGCTCCATTCAGTGTTGCAGTTTTTCCAGAAGGATAGGACAGAATAATTGAAAACTGTTCGTCCACCCCTGTTTCACCAATATGAGCTGTACTCAGAATCTTCTCAGGTTTTGCACCAAAAATCATAGCGGCTAAAGATACAGGATAAATGCCTACATCCAGCAGCGCTCCTCCTCCAAGATCCGGATTAAGCAATCTCCACTGGGGATCCCAAGGCGCGCGGAAACCTAAGTCCGCTTTCATTAACAGAACTTCACCGATTTCTCCGTTCGCTATCCATTCTCTAACCTTCACTATAGGAGGAAGAAAACGAGTCCACATCGCCTCCATTAAGAAAAGCTTTTGATCCCGGGCAAATTCAATGACTTCCTCCAGTTCTTTGCTATTTACGGTAAACGGCTTTTCACACAGAACAGCCTTACCAGCACGAAGACATGCTAATGCATTCTCTTTATGAAAAGGGTGCGGCGTAGCGATATAAACCGCATCTACCTCCGAATCCTGCAAGAGTTCCTCGTAACTTCCGTAGGCACGGGAAACGCCATATTCTTCTGCAAACTTTTCGGCATTCTCCTTTGTACGAGAACCAACAGCAGTCCGTTCTGTATTTTCAGTGAATGCCAAGTCTTTCGCAAACACACCAGCAATGCCGCCTGTACCCAAAATGCCCCATTTTATTGTTTTCTCGTTCATTGTTGCATTCACTCCTTTAGTATTTTAGTTAGTTAACCTTTCTGAATCATACCGCTAATCGTCTCATTCTCCGTGCGGGAGAATATCCATCAGGCTGCCCGGCACGATAAAAAAATGACTTCCTCTACAGGTTGAGTATAACACGGGTTCAAGGGACAGTTGTCCTCTGCTCCCTCCATAAAAAAGTGATAGAATGAATCTCTACTTATTCAGCTCCACCTCGATTCTGGGTACACATCTCTTCCTTAAAACCTCAACTCATGTATCCACACCTCGCTCCTGGATACACATCTCTTCCTTAAAACCTCAACTCATGTACCCACAACCCAGCTCTGGATACACATCTCTTCCTTAAAACCTCAACTCATGTATCCACAACCCAGCTCTGGATACACATCTCCTCCTAAAAAACACAACTCATGTATCCACACCTCGCTCCTGGATACACATCTCTTCCTTAAAACCTCAACTCATGTACCCACAACCCAGCTCTGGATACACATCTCTTCCTTAAAACCTCAACTCATGTACCCACAACCCAGCTCTGGGTACACATCTCTTCCTTAAAACCTCAACTCGTGTATCCACAACCCAGCTCTGGATACACATCTCTTCCTTAAAACCTCAACTCATGTATCCACACCTCGCTCCTGGATACACATCTCTTCCTTAAAACCTCAACTCATGTACCCACAACCCAGCTCTGGATACACATCACTTCCTTAAAACCTCAACTCATGTACCCACAACCCACTTCTGGGTACACATCTCTTCCTAAAAAGACAACTCATGTATCCACCAGTCACTCCTGGATACATATCTCTTCGCAAATCTAGAGGCATAGGCACCGGAACAGAGTACACCTTATCCCACTCTCGATTAACTAATTATACCTAAAAGAGACATGTCATAGTGACATGTCTCCAGCTTCATAGCGGGGATTGTTATCTTGGTGGCTTGTTTTATCGGCACGCATTTCATTGTAGGCTACTCTTTGAATTTCGCATCTTATATTTATGCCGGTTTTGCCATTACCTTACTTCTCATGGTACTGACGAAGGGGAGACAAATTCCCAAACAAGAAACCTGTCCCTGTGTCCCTGCGTATGACTTTAGAATCCAATCCCTTACTCCTCGGATTACTTAAGAATACTATGTAAAGTTTCATCAATTGTCTTGAACTTAAATACATACCCTGCTCGTTCTAATCGTTCCGGAAGTACCCAGCGGCTTTTAAGGACGAGCTCTGTTTCTGTCCTTATTAAAATAGAGCCGATTTCCAATATCCATTTAGGAGAAGGCATGCCAAATGGGATATTCATAGTTTTTCTTAATTCCGCCATTAACTCTCGATTACTCACGGGATGCGGCGATGAACAATTAAAAATGCCATTCAGTTCTTTTTTATCATTCAAAAATTTTATAATTTGAAACAAATCTTCAATGTGAATCCAACTGAACATCTGGTTTCCATTCCCTTGTATGCCTCCAAGTCCGAGCCTTACTAAATTTCGATAGGGTGTCATTACTCCTCCTGCCTCGCCTAGGACAATAGCTATGCGCAATGCAATCTGCCTTGTTGCCGGGATATCAAAGGAAAAGAAACTTTCCTCCCATTTTGTTGCAACCTCGACTGAGAACCCTGAACCAATTTCTCCTGTTTCCTCAGTCATTGGCCGGTCTTCTGCATGTCTGTAAATGGTTGCTGTACTGGAATTCATCCAAGTCTTTGGCGGATTACTGCAGGATTGGACTGCTTCTCCTAACAAGTTGGTCGTCCTTATGCGGGAACCCATAATTTCTCGCTTGTTATCATCATTGTACCGGCAGTTCACGGATTTGCCCGCAAGATTAATCAGAAGTTCAGCCCCTTCTAACGCATCCTGCATTGCTATAGGATCATCCCATGAAACATGTTGCTTTTGCCTTGATATAATTACCACTTCGTAATCCATTTCAATGAATTTGCTTTTCAGATATTCTCCAATAAAGCCCGTTCCTCCCGCTAAGACCACTTTCTTCATACAACCCCTCCAATCTTAATTTCACTTAAATTCCCGCCCTATGATTCTTTTAACTTCTATCGTCCTTTGAAAGTCATCTTCAATTAAAAGTACAAATACAAAGGAAAAATCCACTTTTTGATACAACTCTATTTTATCATTTAAAAGGCCCGTAAAAAGTGGAACTGCGTAACAAAATGTAAGGGATCACCACATTATTACCGTTAACCTTGTGGATTTTGATCGAGGCAGAAGCTCATGTATCCACACGTCACTCCTGGGTACACATCTCCGCCTAAAAAGCTCAACTCATGTACCCACCAAACGCCCCTGGATACATTTCTCCTCGCAAATCTACCAACTTATGTACCCACCAGACGCTCCTGGATACACATCTCCTCGCTAATCTAGCCACTCATGTATCCACACGTCACTCCTGGATACACATCTCCGCCTAAAAAGCTCAACTCATGTATCCACACGTCACTCCTGGATACACTTCTCCTCGTAAATCTAACCACTCATGTACCCACCCGTCACTCCTGGGTACACATCTCCGCCTAAAATGCTCAACTCATGTATCCACACGACGCCCTTGGATACACATCTCCTCCTAAAAACCCCCACTCATGTACCCACCCGTCACTCCTGGGTACACATCTCCGCCTAAAAAGCTCAACTCATGTATTCACACGACGCCCTTGGATACACATCTCCTCGCAAACCTACCAACTCATGTACCCACCCCTCACTCCTGGATACACTTCTCCTCCTAAAAAGCTCAACTCATGTATCCACACGACGTCCTTGGATGCACTTCTCCTCCTAAAAAGCTCAACTCATGTATCCACACGACGTCCTTGGATGCACTTCTCCTCCTAAAATGCTCAACTCATGTATTCACACGACGCCCTTGGATACACATCTCCTCGCAAACCTACCAACTCATGTACCCACCCGTCACTCCTGGGTACACATCTCCGCCTAAAAAGCTCAACTCATGTACCCACCCGTCACTCCTGGGTACACATCTCCGCCTAAAAAGCTCAACTCATGTATCCACACGACGCCCTTGGATACACATCTCCTCCTAAAAACCCCCACTCATGTACCTCCCGTCACTCCTGGATACATATCTCCTCGCAAGGCTCTACTGCCAGCTAATGGAATGTTCACAAGTATTAGCCGTAAAGGAAACTGTTTCGACAATCTTGTAGAGAGTCATTCCATAGTGTCAATAATCGTGGACTTATCTTCCAGCGAAAACTCACAACACGTAAAGAAGCCAAAAGGGGAATCTTTAAATATTTTGTTTGTACATTTTCGTAATGCAGAACGTATTCATTCTGCTTGCGATTATCTTTAACCGCTGAACTTTGAGAAAAAGTATTATGAGGCCCAATCTGCCCTCTTGTAAGAACAGTTCTCCCCCCTGCTCTCTTACAGAAGGCCACCAAGCGTTAGCGCGGAAAAAGAGAAAATCACTCAATTTAAAATGTCCGTTTTCTTGACAGCGTATCAGGCAATATGCCAAATTGCAGGAGTGTTTTTTTATTTTTCATATTTTTCATTTTTTAGGAAGCGTCTTTCAGTGACCTGCCCCCCCACGAGCCGTGGGTCAAACCCCGACATTCTGAAACAACCCATACTTCACCTTAAACCTGCCAATAATCTTCATCCAGCTAGCACTGAACACCCATATGAAAAGTACATTGCAGACAGCATGGGCAAGGTCAAAATAAAAGCTGGTGCTGTAGTATAAGAAGATGGCAGGCCAGTTGAATTCCTTGATGACACCGACAACGAACCACAGATTCATTATCCAACCGAATCCAATTCCGGCAATGAATCCAAATATACAGCGCCCTATTTTATTCTGCATGAACCTGGTGTTTCCGAGAAGTCCTGCAGCCAGGCCGATCATGCCCCAAGCATACATCTGCCATGGCGTCCACGGGCCGTGTCCAAGAAACAGGTTGGAGACGATCGCAGCCAAGGTGCCGACGGCGAATCCGCTTTGCGGTCCCAATACCATGGCGGCCATGATGATGACAAAGGTTGTCGGCTGAACACTTGGAATCGATGCAAAAGGGACCCGGCTGACAGCGGCTATCGCGGCCAGTATGGCTATAACGACGAGTTCTCGGCTCATCACCTGTCTCGCAGAGAAACTGATCATGAATGGGAGAAAGGAAGCCGCCATGATCAACAGACTTAGTGCCAGGTAATGCTGCTGGTTAACTAGTGGAAAAGCAGTGAGAATGACGAAAATCAAAATGGCAGTGCCGATTAAAACTGGCTTTGAACGTGCCATAGGCGTTTCGCCTCCTCTAATGTCACGACCGGGCTGACATTGCTGTTTCGCGTCACCCTGTTCACGACGGTCGTATAATAGGTATTTTCATGAAAGAATTCCCTCGTGTTTTCCGTTACGGTAATCTCTCCTTGAAAGAGCATGCTGCACCTTGTTGCATGGTTTGCGGCAAATTCGATGTCATGGGTGACCATCACGACAGTAAGTCCTTCTTTTACCAGAGCAGACACAATTTCCCCGAATGCTTTTTTCGATTGAGGATCAAGTCCCTTGGTCGGCTCATCGATCAGCAAAATTTTCGGGTCCGCCAGCAAGCTGCCAATCAAAGCTGCCTTCTGCAATTCTCCTCCGCTCAGGTCATACGGATGGCGGTCTTGCAGATGCTGGATATTCAACCTTTCCAGGAGGCGCTGGATTCGATCTTCAGCATCCGTCAGGCCATGCTGCTCCGCTATGTGGTCATATTCTTTTTTGATTGTATCCTGGATAAAAAACACCTTTGGATTTTGCGGAAGATAGCTCACTCTTTCCGGGAAGCGTTTTTTCACCTTTTTTCCGTTGAACTTCATCCAGCCATGGCGGGATTTCAGAATGCCCCCGATTACCTTCAGCAGGGTGGATTTGCCGGTGCCGTTCGCGCCGACGATGGCGAGCCATTCTCCTTCGAAAATAGTAAGATTTAAGTTGTGAAGCACAGGCGGAGTATGTTTGTCATACTGAAAATCAATTTCGTTCAGTTCAAGGATGGCTGAATTCAATTCAGGAGTTTTCTTAACAGGTTCACTGCACTGGATATTCTGTTGTTGCAGCCACTGTCTTGTTTCTTTTACATTGAGAGGAACATTTTCTGCAGGCCGGCCTTTGTGAAAATCCAGGTATAGGAGCGCAGTGCTCGGCAAGAAGTTTCTCATGATTTCATGGTTTCGGAGAGCCTGCACAATTTCCGCGGGGGTCATGTCATGCAGCAGTTCTCCATTTTCTAGCATGATCACTCTGTTCGCGACCGTAAACAGCTCATCGAGACGATGCTCCACGATGACAATCGTAATACCGAACTCGTCATTCAGGCGCTGCAGCATATGAATGAACTCTTTTGCGGCAATGGGATCAAGCTGGGCAGTCGGCTCATCCAGCAGCAAAACCTTGGGCTCGAGCAGCAAAACAGCAGCTAAGTTGACCAATTGCTTTTGACCTCCTGACAGCTCATCTGTCCGTTTGTCCAAAAGATGATTCAATCCGAAAAAATTAACCATTTCAGCAACTTTTTTCCGCATTTGTTCGGTGGTAAATCCTAGATTCTCCATACCAAAAATAAGTTCTTCCATCACATTGTCCATGGCGATCTGGTTCTCCGGATCTTGAAAAACCATTCCCAAATCCTTCGCTTTAGTCCGCAAATCGAGATCTTTCAGCGGCCTTTCTTGAAAGAAGAGAGAGCCCTCTACTTTCCCATGCGGGGCTATTTCAGGTTTAAAAAGGCGGAGCAGGGTGGATTTACCGCTTCCGGAAGGCCCGCAAAGAACCACAAATTCCCCTTGCTGCACACTAATGCTGATATTGTTCAATGCTTTTTCTGCTGCTTCGGGGTAAGCGAAACTTAAACCATGTGCCGAAAGTATCTCCATTTGACCATCTCCTTTCCTTCCGTCCAGACCGGAAATCCAATAAACAGACACCAGATCGCTAAGTAAAACCATTCCCTTCCGTATAACCACACTGGTTCAAGGATCGGGAGCAATGTCATCACCCCGTCACCCAGCCACCAGCCGAAAAGGACGATTGAACCGCTTAACAGAAGAAATGCAAGTGCAATCCAATCTCTGTTTTTCATATAAAATGGCTGATATTTACTGCGCTTTCCTATGCCATAACCCCTCGCTGTCATGGAATCCGCCGTTTGAATGGACTCTTCCAGCGACCATGTCAGAAGGATTTGCAAAAGCAGCATTCCGGTCCGTGCCCGGCTCTTCCATGATCCGCTCTTGATTGACATACCCTTCACACCTTGTACATCACTGATTTCATGGAGCCTTTTCCTCAGCAGCGGCACAAACCGCATGGACAACATGATCAGCAGCGCCCACTGCGGCAGGATCCTTGAAAATAGAAATACAAATTTATCCGGTGTGATGACTAAATTGAAGGTGATGAACAGGGTGAGGATTCCGACAAGGGTCAATGCAATCATCACTCCCTGCCATACCGCCTCTAGAAAGACTTGATTTTCAAATAAATAAAATAAAATATAATTGCCGCGGCGATTAAAAAAGGGCGTCAGAAGCAAAGTAATGACACCCATAAAAAAAATCGGAATCCGCCATTTTTTCAATTCCCTGCCTCCGTCAAGCATCCAATTGATGAGGATGATCATCAAGACGGCTGCTGCCAGGAACACCGGATGCTGATACAGCATGATTCCGGCTATCGCCAAGAGATAATATAGAAGCAGTATAACAGGATGAAACGATCGAAATCCCCGTATCATTTTGACTCAACTCAATCCTCTGATTTTGCTAATCTGTGTAATTCTTCGTGTAATGCCACTTGATAGCCTGTCCCGGCTCCACTTCGTATATGCCAGTACTTTTATCTAGTTGTTTTCCATCGACATAGACTTCCCATCCGCTCAACGGCCCGTGGTCCATTTCAAATAAATTATCAATTCCTTCAACGTAGGCAGTGGAATTTGACCCCCGGACACTCAATTGAATGCCTTTGGCTTTAGTGATCTTCTGCGTTACAGACAAAACCGTATCACCTTCAGATATCTCCACCGTTGTCACCGGAACGATCGTCCCTTTCACATCCGGAGCTGCAATGGTGATCGTGACGGTTTGTTTTGGCTTCTCAGGCTCTTTGGGAGGGTCCTGTTTTGGAGGCTCCTGCTTTGGCGGTGATGTTTTTTCTTCCTGCTTTGGAGGAGAGCTTTTTTCTTCCTGCTTAACAGGCTTCTCCTCTTCTTCCTTTGGCCGACTGGAAGAGGCCGTTTCTCCCTGAGACTTCTTTGCCTGGCTGCTTTCTGATGGAGATGATTCAGCTTGCTCTTTTTCAGCCGTCTGTTCGGTCTGTTTCGGCTGATCAGGAGTATTAGTGGTGGCAGAATTCTCTTGAGAAGACTGACTGCTGACTTCTTTCTGGGAAGCTTTTTCTTCTGTTTGCTTATCGCCGGTTGAGGCTTCTTTCTCTGTTTCGGTATCTTCCTTCTCATCTATTGAAGCATTGGAATCATCTTTTTCTGCCAGCTCTTCAGACTGTGGTTCACTCGCATTATCTCCTGGTGCTCCAACCTCATCTTTCGCACATCCGGCCAGTAATAACCAGAGCAGCATCAGCGTTGCAAAAATCAATCGTTTCACCCTTCATCCTCCTTTCCTTACAATGAATGAGGGTAATTCATCCATCAGGATAAATTACCCAATTATTAATTATGCTGTTCTTCTGCGGTTAATATAGAAAAGAATGAAACCGATCAGCAGTAAACCAAGACCAGCTGTCAAAATAGCCATTGTGTTTGTTCCTGTTTCAGGCAGTTTCTCTCCTTCTGCTTTCTTATCTGCTGTTGTTTCTTCTGCAGTTTCACCATCATTTGACTGTGAAGGCTGCTCTGTTTTAGCTTCCCCGGAATCTTCGGCATCTTCCTGATTACTTGGCTGTTCAGGCTGCTCTGGTTCATTTTCATCCGGCTGTTGTGTTAATGGCTGCTCTGAATCTTCAGGAGTTTCAACGTTTTCCAGTTCAAACTGATAAACCAGTCCGCTTCCATCCACGAAGTTTTGATAAGCAGTCAAAGCCAATAACGCTTGTTGAGTCGCCATTGAACTGGAAGCTTCATCATCTTGCAAATGACTGAAGCCGCCGTCAGCCTGTTTGAACTTCATTAAATGCTGAACAAGATTTCCACCAGCTTTAGTGAATGCTTCCCCAGCAGGATTCACTCCTACTGAAGCAAGACCTATGATTGCCTGTGAAATCGATTCGCTGGCGTCTCCTCCATTCGATTCGATGTTATATCCCCCAGTCTCTCCTTGAGCTTCAGAAAGGTACGCAACAGCCCGGTCAATCGCTGCTTTTACGTCAGTCTGTTCTTTGTAAGGAGCTAATGCAGCCAATGCCATCCCAGTAATATCGGGACTCGGAGTCGAACCGACGAAGCTCCAGCCGCCGCCATCCAGTTCATGCGCCAGAATAGCTTCCACTTGCTCCTCTCGGAAACCTTCCTGTATTTCATATTGTCCACTGTCGACTGCCAGCAGTGCATAAATATTCATATTGATCACTGAATTGTCAAAACTGGCGTGGTTAACTAATGCGTCTACCAGGTCATAACCTTCTATATAGGCTGCATCCTTGCCCGAGGCCGATAGTCCCATGATAACTTTCTCTAAATCATAAACATTACGGAAGTTTCCTTCTACCGATTCTATTCTGTCTTCCACACTCGTTACATAAGAAGATGGGATTTCTGCGCCGGCATTCGCCAGTCCCCAAACCCACCACTCCTGTCCATATGTAACAGAAACTTTATTGGCTTCAATATAAGATAAGATATTTGCAATATTTTCAGTGATTACTTCATCTGTAACAGGATTTTCTTCCTCTACCGGCTCTTCCGGCTCAGAAGGCTCTTCTGGGTCCGGTTCACCCGGCTCCTTTGGATCAGGTTCAGACGGCGCTTCATAGGTTTGAAGTGTCAATTGCACGTGATCATCGGCCTGGATCGTATAATCTACGATACTGCTGTTTAAACCGCTGCCGTTAACACTCACACTCCAATAATCATTGGCACCCAATTCTGTATCTCCAATATTATTGATAAACGTAAAAAATGTGTTATCCACTGTAGCTTGTACAGATACATCATGTTTTGAAGCTGCCTGGATCAAGGCGCCGTATGCACTGGCTCCCTGCATCAATTCCACTGGTTCTTCAGAAAAAATTTCAGCTCCATCTTTCCCGATAACAGAAACTTTGGCCGCAACAGAAGGGCTTGGCCATTCTGTAATAGCAAACAGGTAATGATCTCCGTTGACAGCCTCATGCGAAGAAGCACCTACCTCTGCACCTATTCCGTTAATATTGAAGGACCAGTAAGCATCTCCTGTTGGAGAAGCTCCTCCGATGCTAGTAATAAAAGCTCCATACTCACCCATGGTTGCTTCAATTTCAGCATCGTTTTTCTCAACGGCTTCCTGCAATGCCTCATAAGCCGTATCCCCTTCTTCTATCTCTACGGCACTCAAAGGTAAAACAACCTCACCATTTTCATCAATTGCTTTGATGGTCACCGCGTTATCAAGTGCAGCCGCATTTGCGGCCGGCTGAACAAACGCCAGATTGCCAACAATCAGCATAAGAACGGCAAACAGAACCGTCAAACGCTGCATAATTCCTTTGGTCATCGAAATCTCTCCCCCATATGGTATTTGCGCAAAAAAAATACACCCCTTTTCCAAGAGATGTGTGTACACAGTCTGTTCCATTCATTACGCACAAGACAGCATAATGTCAGAAAACATTGTACACCTCCCTATCCGCGTAGGTCGAATGGCGTCAAAAATAGGCAGGTCTCCTGGCTCATGATCATCGCTTTCTATCACCTTCCCATCATTAGACAGTGGTATTTTAATAGAAAACTCCCATATACAGTGGCGGGACCGCGCCGGAATCTCACCGGCTTCCCTTTTAATGATTTACTCTATAAATCTGTGATTCAATCAGTAAATCAAACCTATTTCTTCCGTATTCAGTTATCTTTAGCATAGTGAAAGTTGCAGATATTGTCAATAGGGACGGAGGGACAGGTTCCTCGTCCCACCATATATTTACAATCAGTTGCTCGACTTCAGTCTCTTTTTCATAGAACCTCATGAAAAAACACCTAAACCGCTGACTTATCCCGCAGCAAAATTAGTATCAAACAGCAACAAAGTTTACGAGACTAGCCTAGTAAAAAGGCAAAATGAGTTGTCTATTTTCCATAAATCACTCTCCAGGGTACTTCCTTATCTGAAGCAGAAGCGGACACTCATTCATCCCCTTTTAATGAGTAAGTATTTTCCTAGACTAAAAAATCAGAATCCATGGTGTCCTTTTCCCTCCCACCTCTCTATATAGAAGGTGAAAGGAGGTGAGACAAATGGCAACTTCGGATTTAAAAAGTATCAAGCTGAAAATGGTTTTTGATAACGGTGTAGACGAAAACGGCAAGCCAAAATACTCTAACAAAACTTATGCCAACATCAACTACACTTCAACACCAGACGAAATTCTTCAAGCTGCTCAAGCTCTAGCGGGACTAAGCTCCAAGCCGCTTTTGCTGGTAGAGAAGAATGACAGCTACGACATCAACGAGTAAGTAATTCTGAAAAACTAATAGAAAGGAGGGGAAACGATAATGGCTAAAGCATTGGAACTGCAATTTCTTACACAGTTTGGAAAAACAGCGCGTGTATCAATTGATGCACCTGTTGAGCCAGTGGATACGGATCAAGTGAAGCAGGTTATGGACACATTGATTGCCACAAATGTCATCCAAAGTAACAGCGGCGCACTAGTAGCTGCTGAAGGAGCTCGTGTCATCGAGCGAAACGTCACGGAATACGAAGTGTAATCTATGAAAAGGTGCCCGGCGGCTTTGGCTAATGGGCACCTTTTTATTGGGGGACGCATGGGGGGCGGTTCAACTGCAGCAAAAGAACCGTTCCTCTGTTTCATTAAAACGAAAGGAGGTGAGCACGTTGGAACAAGGGATCTCGTTCATATCTGAGGTAGGCTTTCCGATAGTCGTAACCATGTATCTGCTTCATAGAATAGAAACGAAGCTTGAAGCTGTCATTGACTCAATCAGAACGCTGCCGCATGAGATGAAGAATCATCAGTAATAGAGAACGTAAAGGGACGGTTCTTATGCTGCACTCCTCTTCGAATGCAGCAAGAGAACCGTCCCCCTGCTTCATTAACTATTTGTAAATAAATGGTGGGACAAGGAACCTGTCCCTATGTCTCAATGTCCCAGGAATCTACCTATCTTTCACTATATCTTGAGGAACGAAAAATCCATTTACCTTAGTCATATTATTAAAAGGGCTTTCCTGACTAACTGACTTGATCGAGAAATCACTATCAAAATAACCCAAATCCAACATATCTCTAATTTTCTTCGATTTTTGCACAGTGGTACTCTGCTTTGTACCAAAATACTCAAAAATGTCTGCGGCCGGCACATATGGCTGATTAGATTTATCAAAAAGAAAATTTATTGTACCCAGCGCATGAATTACTGCTCCGGCCCAGATTTCGATACGGCCTGACACAAAGGGAACATCCCTTTTCCTTGCCAGCTTGTTTATTAATTTTTCTGTTACTTCCTCATATTCCTCATTTAAAAATTCTTCACAAAACCCCATTGATAACTCTAGTAACTTCGCTTTCTTTTCCTCTACCTTTTCTTTTGTGCTAGTCATAACATTCAACCTTTCCCATATTATTTTTTTAATGCTAAGAGACTTTTCGCATTTTTCAGCTGGTACTTTAAGTGTACTATAACATCCACTACGGGTAGATGCTAAAACGGTAATATCTTATTCTTAGTTCAGACAAATACGGAGATTACCTGGTCCATTTTCACAAATCAATAAATACAAAAATAGATATATCAGTCAGGAAGGTTCTCCTGCCGATATATCTATTTTTGTACTAATTTAGCAGGACAAGCGACCTGTCCCTACTTCATATCAAACCAGCCATTACTCACAACCTGCTTATACCAGTAATAGCTGTCTTTTTTAGTCCTCTTTAATGTATGAAAGTCAATGTGGATCAAACCAAAGCGTTTATCATAGCCTTCTGCCCACTCAAAGTTATCAAGAAGAGACCATGTTAAGTAACCCTTGATATTCACTCCGGAGTCAATACTGCGCTGCAGGGAAGTCAGGTGTTGTTTTAGATACTCAATTCTTCTAACATCCTTGACGCGGCCATCTTCAACTCCATCATTATAGCAAGCTCCATTTTCTGTTATATAAATAGGGACATCGCCATACTGATCTTTTATTTTGCATAGAACTTTATAGAACCCTTCAGGATAGATGTTCCAGCCTATATCTGTTTTTTCATAACCAATATCTACTTTCTCTACATCAAATAATTCGTGATCCTTCTTATACCTTGCCACACTTCCGGTATAGTAGTTGATGCCCAGGAAGTCGATTTTCTGATTGATCGTCTCCATATCTCCCTCTTCGATCTTAAGGGTAACGCCTTTTTGCTCGAACCACTTCAGCATAAACTCTGGATAACTTCCCTTGAAAATTGGATCGAAGAACCATTCGATAAACCATCCGGTAGCTCTGTTCGAGGCATCGATGTCTTCCTGTTTGTCGCTGAAAGGTTCATTCCATTCGGTATTGGGAGCATAACCGATTCCGCCCTCTATTCCAGATTCTCTGAACCGGGTAACAGCTTTCCCGTGTGCCAGCATTAAGTGGTGGGAAATGGTGGTTGCCAATTGAAGGTCCTGATATCCTGGAGCATGGACTCCAATGAAATTAGATAAAAATGAAACACACCAAGGTTCATTGATCGTAATCCAATTTTTAATTTTGCCTTCAAATTCCTGGAACATGAATGCTGCATATTCAGCAAACGCATCAACCGTTTCTCTGTTTTCCCAGCCGCCCTTATCTTGAAGAGCTTGCGGTAAATCCCAGTGATATAGTGTACACATTGGTTCAATTCCGCTTGCCAGCAGCGAATCTATGAAATTATGATAATATTGAACACCTTCTTTATTTACAGCGCCTGTTCCCTCAGGAAATATCCGCGGCCAGGATACAGAAAAGCGGTAGGTGTCTATGCCTAGTTCTTTCATTAGCTCTATGTCTTCCTCATAGCGGTGATAGCTGTCACAAGCGACGTCACCGTTATCTCCATTTACTACTTTTCCAGGGGTATGTGAAAACGTATCCCAAATCGAAGGACCTCTTCCACCTTCAAACGCAGCTCCCTCGATTTGATAGGCCGCCGTTGCAGCTCCCCATTTTATATCTTTTGGAAATTCAATAATAGCCATTTAAGTGCCTCCCTATCTTGTTGGTGTACCAAAGCTAAATTTTATTCTTATGCTGTTTTCATAAACATTGTTGCTATTTAAAGAGCAGTTGCAGGTGTTATTGCCCCAGGGTTCACCTGGCCCGCCAGTCCCACAGGAACCTGCCCCCATCTGCCCCAACCTAATAAACCAGTTTTACAGTTATGAAAACCGAAAACCTATATTATTTTAGAGAAAAGCTTTAGATGGATTTCCCTCCGCAAGATTCCCTGACGACTAATTCGGAATCAATAAAAACCGGCTTCAATTCACATTCACTATTGATTAAGTCGTTCAGCATATGAGCAGCCAGCTTCCCAAGCTTTTCTTTATCCTGCCTGACCGTCGACAGCTTTGGATCGCTATAGCGGCAGGCATCGATATCATCACACCCAATTAAACGAATATCTTCCGGCATTCTGAGTCCAGCTTCCTTTATAGCCCTCATCGCTCCGAATGCCATCATGTCTGAAGCTGCATAAACAGCCTGCGGAAGTTGAGTTTCTTGTAATATTTTCTTCATCGCGGCAAAGCCGCTCTCTTCATGAAAATCTCCATATTGTATCCATTTTTCTTTCACATCAATCCCAAATTGATTCATAGCGGTCAGGAATCCCTGCTCCCTCAGCTTGGTGATCGCTGAATCTGGATTACCGCCTATAAACCCAATTTCCCTGATGGAATTCAAGTACAGGTGCTCCACAACTTTTCTGGAGAGATTGATGTTATCTGTCATTACATAGCTCGATCGCGGGCCCTTTATTTCAAGGTCAATGCCTATGCAAGGGATATCGCTTTCCACTAACTCATAGATGGCATCCTCTATCTCTTCTCCCGTGATGATTAAACATCCATCGACATGGAAGTGGCGGCATCTCGCTAAGTAACTTCCATTATCTTGGTAAAATTGTTCATTGGAGAACATTAATATGTCATACCCTAATAAACCAATCGTTTTTTTAAAGGACGTAACGACCTCAATGAAAAAGGGGTGGGTGAATTCTACGTTGATTCTGCCGGCATATATAACCCCTATGAGATTCGACTTTTTTGTAGCCAGTGACTTTGCAGAGAAGTTGGGCTGATAACCCGTTTCGGCAATGATTTTCAATACCTTCTTCTTTGTTGCTTCACTTATGCTTCCGGTATTATTGATAATTTTTGATACTGTGCCTGGAGAGACTCCTGCCAGTAGCGCTATATCTTTTATGGTTAAATTCATTATTATCCCTCAATCGCCATTTAGTAGAATTACCTACTTTTAGATTACTAATAAAAGTTAGGGGAATCAATTGCACCAACACAATCCAGGGGAAATATAATTATTTAACTGAACCTTCCGTGATACTGGATATAAACAGCCTGTTGAAGAGCAGGAAAATCACCAGCAAAGGAACAGTTGCCCAGAATACTCCGGATAAAATCATTCCAAAGTCTATATTGAATGTGTTGCTCAAGTTAGCTAAGGCAACTTGAATCGTATAATTTTCAGGATCTCTCAAAACGGTGAACTGCCACAAGAACTCTCCCCATACTGCTGTAAAAACAATGATTCCTAACGTGGCAAATGCCGGAAGAATAATCGGCAGTACTATACTCCGATATATTCTAAAATTTGAGCATCCATCAAGCTTGGCGGCTTCTATTAATTCGTCCGGTACAGACTCACTGACATATTGCCTCATCAGAAAGATTCCCAGCGGATTCAAGAAGAACACAACCATGACTCCCGCCAATGTATCTAATAAACCAGCTTCGGATATTAGAAAGTACTGCGGGATTAAACCCAGCTGCGGAGGTATGATCATCGTCAGCAAGATGGCATAGAATAGAATGTTTTTACCCGGAAATTTAAACTTGGCGAATGCAAATCCTGCCAGTGAGCTGATCATCAATACTACCAGTGTAACCACAATACAAATCACAAAAGAGTTCCAAAGAGCATGAAAGAAATCTATCTGAGCGAGCACCTTTTGAAAATTGTCGACCAGCAGGCTCCCTGGTGTGATGGTCGGTGGTATCGTGTTATAAGCGGCGCTGGGCGATGTTGCCATAACAAACATCCAGTAAAAAGGGAACAAGGAAAAGAGAGAAGCCAGTGATAGAAATGAATAGATTACTATATTGCTTAAGGAAATTTTTTTCTTTCTTTTCTCTTTATTCATCTTCTGACTCCCTTCTTTTTCCTGCCAAGTCCCGAAGTTAACATAGTATTAATGGCCGCAAAAATAATGATAATAAATAACAGAATAACCGCAGTTGCTGAAGCAGTACCGAAAGACTGAAGTTTAAAGGCGTCACGATACAAATACATCACGACGGTCATCGCTTCATCTCTTGTAAATGCCCCAGTTCCAAGAAATACGGTAGGTTCCGAGAATAGTTGAAGTGCCCCAACAGTCGAGAAGAACACGGTCAGAATGATAAATGGCTTCAAGAGCGGCATAGTAATATAGATCAACTGCTGCATCTTATTAGCTCCATCTATGGTGGCAGCCTCATATAAGTCATTTGGGATACTTTGGATTCCCGCTAGATAAATAATAGTGTTATAGCCTATCCATCTCCAAAAGACCATTATAGAAATAGCGATCTTAGTACCCCACTCGGAGGTCGCCCAGTTAACAGGATCAAAACCAAATACTCCCAATACATAGTTGGCCAGCGAGGATTCATGATTACTGAATAGCACACTAAAAATCAGGGCTACCGCTACCATAGAGGTTATATATGGCATAAAGATCGTTATTCTGAAGAAGCTTTTGAATCGGAGAAACGTCAAGTTTAATAAAAAAGCCAAAATGATACCGACTATGATTTGCGGCGCTGTTCCCATCAATCCAATAATGATTGTGTTATAAACTGATTTCCAAAAAAGCGGATCTTCTAAAACAATTCTAAAGTTATCCAAGCCTGCAAAAGACATCGGACTTAGTCCATTCCACTTCTGGAACGCGAGATAAATACTAAAGACGGCAGGATACAGTCCTATAATCCCAAATATTATAAAGAAGGGCGCTATGTATAAATAGCCTGAAATCATATCCTTCTTCTCTTCGGATAAGTATGTTTTCTTCTTTATATTGTGTGACTTACCATTTAAAGTGCCCATATTCCCCCCCACTTCACTTATAAAGTAGGGTATGGGTGCCATAAAAGGCCTCCATACCCAATTTGTCTCAATTATCGGCTAATTAAATCTTCAGCACGTTTCACAGCTGCTTCCCACTCAGCTTCAGGATCGGCACCTTCTTGAACGTTGCGGAGCGCATTCAATATTTCCTGATGTACAGGGAAATATTTAACCCCTTTGTATACCGAACCCTCAATTTCCTGAGCAGCTTGAGCAAACACAGTTGAAGTTACTTGGCCGCCAAAGAATTCATCTTCATTGGACTTGAATTCTTCCATGTCATAAACAGATGTAGCGGATGGGAATAATCCCTTGCTCTGGAAAGACTCCAATTGATTCTCAGGAGATACCAGCCATTCTACAAAGTCATAAGCTTCCTGAGCATGTTCTGTCTCACTTGGAATTGAGATGTAAGACCCACCCCAGTTAGCTGCAAAATCCGTCGGTAAAGTTGCTACTCTCCATTTCCCCACAGCATCAGGTGCGTTGCCTTCCATCCAGCCTTTCAACCAGCCTGCACCAAGCTCAGCGGCAAACTCGCCTGTATTTACAGCATTTGCCCACTCAGGTGTCCACATATCTAACTTGCCGACTATTCCTGCTTCATTCAATTCAACAGCATAGTCATAAGCTTTCTTCGCCGAATTTCCGCTTTCATCTAAGATAAGCTCTCCTTCAGGATTTAAATACGTTTCAGCTGAAGCATCAAGATAAGCACGGTACGCCATTTCCATACTATCTACAAAAGGCTTGCCCGTTGACTCTTTCAATTTAACTCCCGCTTCCTTAAAGGCTTCAGGAGAATTAATTAGAGCAGATACTTCTTCAGGGTCAGTAGGCAGCCCGGCTTCTTCGAACAAGTCAACCCGGTAGTACAAAGCTTTTGGACCAATATCCGTTGGCATCCCAAACAAGAAATCGCCCGCTTGATTTTCCCCCGTATTCCATTTCCAATCTAAGTATTGATCTTGAACATCTTCCGCTCCTAGGTCATATAGATTCTCAAAGCGATCTTGCGCTTCTTTAAAACGATCAATCTGATCCACTTCAAGAGCTGCAATATCAGGGGCCCCATTACCTGCAGATAATGCGGTAAACAAAGCATCATGGTGCTCCGCTGTTTCCGCTGCCCTGAATTTTATATCTACATTTGGATTTTCCGCTTCATATTCTTTTACTAGTTCTTCATAGTTTGTTGCACCAAAGGCCCAAAAATCGAGCGTAACTTTCTCCCCGCCATCAGTACCTGCCTCGTCATTCCCGCTGCATGCAGCAAGTGAAAGTGCAATCATCGATGAAATACCAATCCCCATTAGTTTTTTCATGTTTCTCATGTGAAGCTCCCCCTTTTATTCGTTCCTTAGAATTGTAAACCGGTTTAGGAAACCGGTTTCCTAAATACTTAAAAAAATATGACTAAGATGCAATTGAAAACGTTTTCTAAATGGATTATATCTTTATATTTTGAAAATAGCAATAGTTTTTTGATAAAAAAAGAAACCGCTTTCCTTGATGTTTCAGATTGCATTTAATTCCTTATAGTAATTTTAATCTTGGGGGATAAGGAACCCGTCTATGTGTCCTTCGACCAATCCCAAGGGTGTCACTGTGACCATAATATCCTAGCTAGCATATTAGCAGGGTGTGGTTAACTTACCCGGAAAAAGTTAAAATAATAATATATCAAATGCGCAAGGAGAAGTTCATGCTATTATTCCTAAATTTTTTAAAAAAGAACGAGGACAAACCAAAACAAGCTAATGTGACCACGTCAAAACCCAACAGGGCGAATGATCAGGTTGCTATTAGAAAAGGTGAAATCGGAGAATACAAGATTGATATACAGCTGGATCAGCTGCCAAAGAATTATCGCTACTTAAGTGATCTCCTAGTAAAGAATCCAAAAGCAAAATCCGGGTACTCTCAAATTGATCATGTTGTTTTAACTCCATACAGTATCTTTGCTATTGAAACGAAAAACTATCAGGGGACCATTTATGGTGGGAAAGACCGAAAAACCTGGTTGGTTAATGGAAAATTCAAAATGATGAATCCTTTTATACAGAACTATGGGCATGTAAAAGCATTAACATCATTTATTGATGAAAAGTACCATGATTTATTTATCTCGGTGGTTTCTTTTACAAAACGCTGCACTTTTAAAGCAGACTCAGATTACCGTAAAATAGCATCTAATGAATTGATTGTTTATGATATCGAGTTATCTGAGTTTATCCATAGGAAGGTATCAGTATTGAAAATCCATCACAAAAAACCTCTCCTAACTGAAACTGATATCTCAACCATTTACAGCGCATTCTCCCAGGCTAACATTACTGACCCGAAAGTGAGAGAAGATCATAATCGTGCTTTAGGGGCGGAGGTGCCAGAAGAAAAGCCCAGCTCAGAATCTACATGTATAGTCTGCAATAAGTCTGTTTCAGATAAAGTTAGAGCATATTGCTTATCGAACAAAAAATTCAACAGTAAAATCTATTGTTTTGAGCATCAAAAAACGGTCCATTAGAAAGATAAACCCGCGAAGTCGTTGTACAGTTCCCAAACGTACCGTCGTGGTTTAGGTATGGCAGCCCATTTACAATTCGACTTTCAAGATTCCCTTTCTTCACTGTTGAAGACGAGAGACAAAGGGACAAGCCTCTTGTCCAATTCATCCTCCAAACACCAAGAGAGACATGTCGCAAAGACCTGTCTCTCTTTTAATGAAAGCGGCGCCCTAGTAGCCGCTGAAGGAGCTCGTGTATTCGAGCGCCATGTTACGGAATACGACGTGTAATTGAAAAATGAACAGGTGCCCCGTGGCTTTGGCCAAGGGGCACCCTTCTTTAAGGTAAACAAGGGGACGGTTCCCTACACCCCAAGATCATAAAAGGAATCCTGCCCCAGATGTTGAGCGTATTCTTGAACTAATGATTCTAAATCCGCAGAATTATCTATATAAATCCAGTCCTCGATATCTCCTAAGTAACAAAACCTTTCCACTTCAAATATGCGTTCCTCTTCATCTATCAAAACAAAACGCAATTGTGTGTCGTATTGTTTATATTTATCTACAAGCAGGGGTGGAATTGGCAATTCTTCATCGGCTGTAAATACAAACACCATGTTCTTTTTAATATCCAGTTTGAAATCCTTTATTTCAGAATGTGTTTCCAATCCTTTCTGAATGACCCGTATTTCATCCTCATGGAAATATTCTTTTGTTTTCTTCCTCAAGTATACTTTTCCGTTGGGTTCTTCATATATTTCAAATCCCTCTGGAAGCTCCCTTAATTCCGCAGCCCCTTTTGCTTGTTTAGAGAAATGATAGGCTGTATTTCCTTTCTTGGTTAACTTACTATGCAAATAATAGGTATCACCTTTAAAGTTTTTATACGATAATGGCATGCCGCACCCTCTTTTCAAGTTTTCATAATTTAGCTTATTGGTTACTTCGGTTCATCCTTCAGAAGAGCCATCGGATTTTCAAGGCAGATCAGTTGTTCAAAAACGCCAAGGGACCACCCTCGGCTCTTCTATAACACCTTTAACTCTTCCGATACTTATCCTCAATGATCTTATATCTTTCGTGGTTAATCTTATCCCACTCCGTCTTCTTATAATTAAGCCCTTTGAGTATTTCATTGATAAAAGCAGGATCATACTCACGGAAATATAATGATTCAGCCCACGACTTCATGTCCTTATGCTCGGGGTGTTTTTCCTCATGATAAGCCTCTAAAAATTCATAGAATCCATGCATCCCGCCTACATCTTCAGGGGGTGCGGTCTCTGCTCCATCAAGAAGGGTTGGATAACCAAAATAGTAGTCATCGACAACCTCTTCAAGCTTTACGATGAAGTTCCAATTATCACCAAAATCATAGGCATATCTTATTTCCTTATACTTTTCCAGATAATCATCGATCTTTAGACTAGTAGGTTTACGCACTTCAATCTTCAATCTTTCTTGATACCGCTTCTCAAATTTCTGCATTTCCGGCTTCATCGATTTTAGCCGTTCTTCAAACATCGCTTTGTTCTTCTTAAAATGCTTATGCTCCAGATAAGCCTCTTCATTATCTGTGACAAGCTTCTGATCCTCAGTCAGGTCGAACTCAAATAGATGGTAGCCTCCAAAAGGGTAGCCACTCCGAAAGTTGGTTACTCTCTGGATAACATCATGAAGCCTGTTATATGTCGCTCCTGCTGGCATAATAATTCTTCTCCAAATTAATGGGTCTGATTCTTCCAATTCAATTCTTAAGATATAAGCTCTCATTTGAAATTGCCCTCCATTTACAAATTGATGTGCAGCAGTATTGTCAGGCAGCATCTCATTCTCTATGTCACCATTATAAATGATTATTCTTATTGGTTTAAAGGGACGGTTCTTGTACTGCACTTCTCTTCATACCGTAGCAGGAGAACCTTCCCACTGTTCCACCCGGGCGTCACTGTGACAGCACTTTTGCTACTTTTTTCATAAGTAATTCTCCTTAATTGGACATCTTATACCTAGGGAAATAAAAGATATTCCTATAATTATAAAAATATAGAATTTTAAAGCAATTGTTCACTTTCAAGTATTAAACCAATGGTATTCCTGTATTTCAAGGATTTGGGAAGAATTACAAATAAACACATTTTTTGTATTATTGGTAGGACAAAGGGATTGGTATAAAAGTTTACACGATGGAGTTAACACTAGGTCATAGAGGGAGAGGATCAAGGTGAATATAAATTCTATAGTGGTTTATTATGATGGCTGGTGTCCTCTGTGCAGAAAATTTAAAAGGAGAATCGAAAAGTTGGATATGCTTAAATCCATAATCTTTGTTTCTATTAGAGATGTTGAGTATATAAGAGAATTAGACATACCCTTAGAGAAATTAGAAACAGAGATGCATGTCAAAATGCCTAATGGAAAGATCTTAAGTGGATATGATTCCATCACTGCTGTATTTGGCAGAATCCCTCTTTTGTGTTGGTTATGGGTTCCAATGAAATTTTTCAAGTGGATTGGAGCAGGAGATAAACTGTATAGGACTATTGCTTCTCAACGGATTATTATTCCTACAGGAAATTGCATTGTACAATGTAAGGTTGATTTTAGAAAGTGATCCCGAATGTTTTAAAAACTACTATAAAGAAGCAATTGTCGAGATAGTTATGAGTGGTCCTTTTAAATCTGTGGGTAACACGGGGGTTTTAGAAGGTGAAGACAGGAGGGGCATATCCCCCATCCGACCGCTCACCCTGTACCTTTTCATCTACAATTCATTCCAGCACCAATTAATTATGACCGTAGTGTGCTTTAAACGAATTTATGTAATATTCATCAACCATTCATATATTAATCTTTTAAACGCGCAGCCCATACTAGATTATAAAAAAATGCGAGTGGAATTATTCCCATAGATACAATTGATAAAACTAAGAAGATGTTACTACTATTGGAACCTGCAGCATTTCTTAGAAATTCTTCATTAGCAAGAACAAATGCAAGAAGAGATAAGTTTTGAATTAGAACCATAACCTTCCCTGTCATCTTATATTGCTTTTCTCGATTCTTATCAGTTAAATTGATGTAATTAAATTTTTCGGGGTGTTTAGCTAATTTGCCTAACAGCCACCATAACAAAAGACCTACTAGAGGCATTATTAGCAAGAATAGTTTAGAACCCCATCTATCCGGCTCTCCATTTATAAAATGGATCGAAATACTGCTAGGAATTTCAGTCCAAACCATGATGACATGCATTAAGTTAAGCAACAGTGCAATAAAAGAAAAGTATGAAAACATCTTTGGCCACTCTGCAATTTTCACCATACTCAACCTCCTTTTATATCATCTTACTATATTTTACTAACACCAAGAAAACAAAAGACTGAATTTATTAAATTTTCTTCTATAGGGGTGTTTTCATGAAAAAAAAATGGCATTATTTTTTTGTTTTTTACTCTGCAGCCTGGGCAGTTTTCTTTTTTGTCTCTATTAATCCTGTTTTACCAGAAAACCCAGTGAAAATCCCAAAGAAATTATCAACTTCAATTATGGAGTATTTC
Source organism: Bacillota bacterium (assembly GCA_051750065.1). Lineage (GTDB taxonomy): Bacteria > Bacillota > Bacilli > Bacillales > Bacillaceae_B > Rossellomorea. The sequence goes on along the minus strand of JBNJJI010000001.1, from coordinate 420,433 downwards.
CCTCAAGGGTGGGGATTCTTTAGCAAAGACCCCAGGGATGGGTATTTCTACGTGATTGACCTGCAATCAGAAAAATTAGGAGCATCATGGCCAAATATGACATTAAGTAATTGGGCTGGTTTAAAGCGGTTTGGCCGTTCACAAGGAATTGAACTTGGTAGATTGTACGCTCAAGTCGGAGAACAAAGTATGATCGAATGTACAGAAACCCCTCTGGTATGCCTAAAGAACCAAGATGATGTTATAAATGTCATTAACGATTCCCCGTCACCAACAATAATTGGGGAGGTAGGAATCGTTAAGCAAGAAAGTGTTCCTTGGGCGTGGTCGAAAAAAGTGGATAAAGAAACTATGCCATCAAAGATTGTGAGGTTAAATGTGGATGTTCCTAGTGAAGAATGAGATCAATAGCAGAATTCAAAATTTCAACCCTTTAACGAATGTTTATGGTCTGGCTAGATCGTTTGTTGCTTTGGGAACGCTCATAACACTTTTGTTCAACCCAACAGATACTTTGTTCAGGCCAATTGCTGGGGTGGATAATTACCCTTCAGGTGTGGGGACGATTAGCTTATTCAATCTTGTACCTAGCGACATGCTTTTTTTAACAGCAGTTAAATGGATTTTCATTGCATGCTTGATAGTAATCATTTCCGGCTGGAGACCGCGGTACACGGGGATATTGCACTGGTACATTTCTTATAGCTTTCATACTGCTGCGGCTACTCTTGATGGTGGAGATCAAGTGGCAGTGGTAATTGCATTCCTGTTAATTCCCATTACTCTTGTTGACCGAAGAAAATGGCATTGGAAGAATGCATCGCTTAATAATGAGATAGAAAAAGTGATTGCTAGTGTTCCATACTTTTTTATTAGGCTGCAAGTCGCTATTATCTATTTTCATTCCACTATAGCCAAGCTTTTTAATGAAGAATGGAGAAACGGTACCGCTGTTTACTATTATTTAAATGATCCCATGTTAGGTTTAAATAACCAGTTACTATATTTTGTAAACCCAATACTAGAAGGTCCTTTAGTCGTTTTACCAACATGGGGAACCATTATCCTGCAATTTGCATTATTTGCAGCATTGTTCGCTTCCAAGAACACCTGGAAGTATTACTTAGTTTCAGCTATTGTCATGCATGAAATTTTTGCGTTAATGCTTGGTTTAACAAGCTTTTCAATAACAATGATTGGTGCAATAATCCTTTATTTAAGACCTCTTGACCAACCATTTAATCTTTTTAAGGGAGGGGATGCTTATAGGAAGAAAGACATACCTGCTTTAAAAAGTGTAGGCTAAAAAAACTTTTAAGGAGAGGATTAGGTTGGCGAAGAAAATCTTATCAGTGTTAATTTCTTTAACGGTATTAATTTCAGTTTTACAAGTTGGTGTATTTGCCGAAGGAAATGCAACTAAAGTACATCAATACTCCGGGGAGGAACTATTAAAAGGGATTGTCTTTGGAGTAGGCGATGCTGCTAAAGAACTGAATACCTGGACAGAAGCAGAATACAAATTAAATAATAGCAGGGCAGCAGTAAAGCAAGTGAACGCTTTAGTAAAAGAAATTGACAAAATAGACCCAACATACTTAGAGAGATTTGAGAAAAATATTCACTCCGAGAATTTTGTAGAAGTAGAGAAGAACTTCACCGAGCTTAATGACTTGCTTGACACAGCAATAAAAAATTTAATGAAAAGAAAAGATTTAAATATAGAGAAGCAGATTGCACCAGATGATGGAGCAGGCACGCAATCAGTAGCAGCTGTAGGTGTTCTTGTGTATTTAGGTGCTGCAGTTACAACTGGAGCTGCTGTAACTCATATTGTCTTGGCAACAGCTGGAGGGGCAGTAGCAGCATATCTCTATGTGTACGGTGCAAAATACTTTTGGGGACCGGATAGCGTCAATCCAGAATCTTCTCAACTCGTTAAAGAGGAATTCGTGGATTCGGTAATCACCAATTACAATTAATAAATTAAAATATTGAATTCCACACCGTTATTCTACATTAGATTATAACTAGTAAACCCGGAATTCGACTTAACGAATTCCGGGTTTACATTTTGAAATGACTAAGTATAGATGTTTTTATCTTATTGAGTACACCTTAAACTGTCCATTATTTAAAAGACTCATAGTGAGATAAGTGGCAGCAAAATCCTTTTTGCTTGAAACATTTATAAAGAATAACCCGTATAAACATTATAATGGAGGTGTGTTTGCAGGTGGTTTTTCGTTCAAAAATAGATGCTTTTTTTCTTAATATCATATTGATTGCGGTACTCATTATTGCTTTAGGCTCTTTTTTTCCATTATTCGTCGAAGAAGTTCGAAATGATTCAGAAGTTCTACTACCAGCAGTAATAATACTAACTTCAATCTTTCTTATTGTGATAAGTTTTCTGCTATGGACAGTGTTTTCAGTGAAATATATTTTCTGTAACGATTACTTATATATAAGAGGTGGACCATTTAGAAGTCGAATTCCATACGAAAAAATAACAAAGGTATCACCTACAAATGCCATTTTTACAGGACATAGAATACTGTCATCCAAAGATGCATTTGAGATTTTCAATGAAACAACATTTATGGGGAGTATCAAAATTTCACCAAGGAATAAAAGAAAGTTTATTACCGAACTAAAAAAACGATGTCCTGACATTCATATTCAAAAATAAGGGACAAAAAGGCACTGTGAAGCAGCCATTAACCGATTCAATCGTTAATTTGAGCGTAGTTGCTGCATCTTATGTTTTCAATTTATCCTCAGCAAATTACTACTAAGGAATTTCAATTTTGTCCGGGGCAAGTTCACGGCAGGTTTCTCCTTCCGCTTCGGACAAAAAAACTAACTTACTTTGTGTCATTAACAATTCATACGCCAGCAGCATGAAACGGAGCCTCTTTAACTTCGGCAAAGAAGGCTTCCTTTAAGTTATAGACAAAAAGATCGGGATTTTCGATCGGATGCCCATCTTGATGAAGACGCTGAGCTGCTTCTAAGAACGCCTCAGATAGTCTCTTTGCCGAAAATACTGCTCCGCCTGCCATTTTCGAACACATACCCATTGCTGATTCCCAGTCCATTCCACTTCAGTGCACACTGCGGAACGACAGTACTGCTGCGTTTCTTCTATAATAGTTCTTCTTTTCTATAGGGAATGGTGATTTTTTAGTATGTAAATGAATTCATAGAAGCCCTTCAGTCCTATTTCCCCTGTTTCTGTTTATGGAAAGAAAGGAGGATAATAAATTCCTTGTACCCTCACACGCTAAAATTCTTCCCTGCCCGACACTTACAAGTAATATTTTCCAGTGAAATATGATACTATGAGAGTGATTCTAATTTTACGGAGGTATGTAATGAAAAAGATTTGCAGTGTTCTTTTAGTTTTTCTTTTAGCCTTGAGTTCCTTGATGTTTTCTCCTTCTGAGACGGAGGCGCGGACGAAATTTGATTTCACTCGCATTTCCGGGGAGAACCGGCTGGGTACAGCGATTAATGCTTCACAGACTGGATGGCCGGATGGCTTGACGTCTGATGAAAAAGCTGTGGTTCTGGCACGTGCCGATAAGCCGGCTGATGCCCTTGCCGCTGCCAGTCTTGCAGGCGTGAAAGATTCTCCTATTCTTCTAACCTATCCTAAATCACTGGATGACTCGGTATTGATTGAGTTAGAAAGACTCGGAGCAAAGAAGGTATACTTGCTTGGCGGCACTTCCGCTATATCCCACACCGTAGAAACGACACTAGAGACCAACCACTTCACCGTAGAGCGTATTGAAGGCGCCAACCGATACGAGACGGCTTTTAACATTAACAAAGCCGCTGGCACCTCCACCAACACCAAAGCCATTTTAGCAAACGGCGAAACGGTTGCTGATGCTTTATCCGCTTCCGCTTATTCGTCCATCCATGAAATTCCTATCTATCTAACTATGAAAGATAAGATGCGTGTCAACCTTCCGAAGAACATCAAGGAAGTCGATATTTTCGGTGGTCCTACAGCCATTTCTACTTCGATTGAAGAGCATCTGAAATCCCAAGGCTTGACCGTCAATCGGTATGGCGGGGAAAACCGTTATGAAACCAGCATATTTGCAAATATGCATTTTGTGGAATCAGGAAAAATCATCATGGTCCGCGGCGAGTCTGTAAACGCAAAGGCTGACTTTCCGGATGCCGTGGCAGCTTCAGGATTGGCCAATAAATTGAATGCGAAAATTTTATTGGTACACCCGACGAAGAACTACGGCATTACTGACTGGTATATCAATAATAAAAATTTCGATACGTATGTATTGGGCGGACAGAGTGCTATTAAGGATGAGGTAATGAAGGGATATGGCTATTATTATATTCCAGAAACCTACAGCGTTAACTTTATTGATGTCGGCCAAGGTGACAGCATCCTGATACGGCATAATAAAACAGTCTTAATTGATGGCGGAAACGCTAATGGAGACTTCGTTACGCGTCTTAAACACATGGGTATCAAAAAAATAGATTACCTGATCTCGACCAATCCCGCTCCTGAACATCTCGGTGGATTAACGGAGGTTCTAAAGGAATTGCCAGTTTCAAAAGTTCTTGATTCCGGTTTGACAGATACATCTAGCACGTTTACAGAATACAAGAACCTCATCAAGCAAAAAAACATTCCTTATGCAGAGCCGGCTGCAGGCAGTACGTTCAGCATTGACAACATGACGTTCAAAGTCTTGAATAATGGAGAAAAGAAAAGTGCCACAAATGATGGGTCACTTGTGCTTCAGCTGACCTATGGTGATATAAGCTTCATGTTAACTAGTGACGCAACTAAAGGAACAGAAGCTGATATCTTAAAGACATACAGCAAAAGCGAACTTCAATCTTCTATTTTAAAAGTAGGAAATCATGGCTCTGATGAATCCACTTCCCAGGCATTTCTGGATGCCGTCAGACCAAGCACAGCAATCCTATCTCATGGTGACGAAAGTGACTTAAGCGAAGAGGTCGTAAACCGGCTGAAAGATAACAAAGTGATGATGTATTCCACAGACAACTCCGGTAACGGTAACCTCTTTGTGTATACAAATGGTTCCTTCCCTTACACGATTAATGAGGCTCCCTATACTGGGGGAGATTACCCTTCCACAGGCAAGTTGGATATCACCGGCCTGGATCTTGATGAAGAAACGGTTACCATCAAAAATAGTGATAGCGTGGACATCCTGATGGCAGGCTGGAGGCTGTTCAGTAAAGAAGGAAACCATACCTACCAGTTCCCTCGGGATTTCGTGTTGAAGCCAGGACAGTCCGTCACTTTGGCAGCGGGACCTGGCGCCGTCCACAATCCGCCGGCTCAGCTGCTCTGGACAAATAACTACATTTGGAACAATTCTGGAGATAAAGCCATCCTGTTTGACCCGACTGGCGGCATTATCGACGAAATGGAAAAGTAGGCTTTGCACCGGACTGAGTGACAAGGCAGGAACGCCACCTAAATAAAAGAAGGAATTCCCAGGAATCAGTAATCCCCCGGGAATTCCTTTTTGCTTTAATCAAAAAACTCTATCGGACCATGTTCGGAAAAAATATAAATCCAAGGTGTCCTTTTCCCTCCCCCACCTCTACATAGAAGGTGAAAGGAGGTGAGACAAATGGCAACTTCAGATTTAAAAAGTATCAAGATGAAATTGGTTTTTGACAACGGAGTAGACGAAAACGGCAGACCAAAGTACTCTAACAAAACGTACGCCAACATCAACTACTCTTCAACACCAGACGAAATTCTTCAAGCTGCCCAAGCTCTAGCGGGACTTAGCTCCAAGCCGCTTTTGCTGGTGGAGAAGAATGACAGTTTCGACATCAATGAATAGTTAGTTTGAAAGAATAAAAGAAAGGAGGTGAAACTTAATGGCTAAAGCATTGGAATTGCAATTTCTAACACAATTCGGAAAAACAGCACGTGTTTCCATTGATGCGCCTGTTGAGCCGGTAGATACTGACCAAGTGAAGCAGGTAATGGACACACTGATCGCTACAAATGTTATCCAAAGCAACAGCGGCGCACTAGTAGCAGCTGAAGGAGCTCGTGTAATCGAGCGCAATGTTACTGAGTACGAAGTGTAATCTCAAAAGGTGCCCCGAGGCTTTGGCCAAAGGGCACCTTTTCATTGTAGAGGGAAGCAAAGGGGCAGTTTCTTCCCTGCACTTCTCTTCATACTGCAACATGGGAACTGTCCCCCTGTTTAACTGCCCGTGAAGCACCAAGTTAATATGAGTGACAGCAGCCACACTACATATGTCTTTAGAGGAATTGATAGGCAGGCGGTTATTAAAGAGGCGAAAAAGAGGATTTTGTACAAATAGATAACCCTCCAACAAAAACAAAAAAAACCCCAAACCTTTGACAAATCTCGGGGCGTGACTGTGACCAAACTTTAACTATTTAATCTACTACCCGCAAAGCTGGTTCGGTGCTCAGCTATGATTGTACCTGGTGTAGAACTGAACGCGAAAATTTCAACTGTGTCTCCCTCTTCCAGTTTAACTATTTCACTAAGATCAACGGTGTTAAAGTAACTTGCATTAAACCCTGTATAGTCAGCGTCCACATCTCTTGCCCCGCCATTTACTACTAAGTTTATCCCGAATTCATAATCAACGTCATCATTGGGGTCAAAAATAAGGGTACTTGTAAACAGATAGATCCCCGGCGTCTTTGCAACAAATGTTGATGTGCTGCTGTTATATTCGTTGTTTAAATCAAACTGCTCATTAGCAAAGGAGACTTTAACATTTGTGTCAGCAACCGGAATCAGGGTTGCTGTGTTTTTAACCGCCCTAAAAGCCGATTGTTTCTTTTCTACTTTCTTTTTTTTCTCAGAAAATTTATCTAAGTTAATATTTATAACAGGATTCCCGACATTTGAAATATTATCGATATCCACATCTGATTGCCCTTGCTGCTGATGTTGGCTCTGTAGTTGAAGTTGCTTTTGTAAATTTTTAATTTTCACTTCAATTAAACTCTCTAATAGAGAGGTGAAATTGTCCATGAATACCTACTCCTTATTGAAAGATTTTCGCCTTAAGATGATAATAGCGACCTGTTTGTACTATCTTATTCAAAAAGGGTAGATAGGGTTTGTACATTTCTCCTAAATTAATGAAAAAATCCAAGATACAAAGATGTAATCTAAACAAAGGAGTTCAGTCCTGCTTAACTGATAATTACTACTCTTACTATAAAATTCCATTAAAAATCAAGGGTCAATAAATCAATCTTCTGTAATTTTGAGTTAACTTTTGGAAGCTGCCATCTGCTTCATACTTTGATTGAAAATGCTACAGTGTCAGGTATTTGAAACCGTTAAGCAGGAGTTGGAAAAGAAGGAACGTGTTTGTTGTTTTCCAGCCGGATGTGTGGTTATTAACAGAGATTTCAGAGGAAAATGTGCTACCAGTTTTGGTGGAGATAATTGAGGCACGGTTAAAGGGTTGAGTATAAAGCGTGTAATAGCTTAAGTGAATTAGAAAGTGTAGTTAGCCAATATATTGATGAATATAACAATCATCTATGTCAATGGAGATTAAAAAAGATGACCCCGGTAAAATACCCGGGATCATCTCTTGGCAGCATAGTCCTGAAAAAACATTCATTAGTACTAGAGCTCCACCGCAATTCCTGTCCCCTTGTTCTCCCCCTACTTCAAATTATTGAAAGGATTGCCGTCAGGGTTGCTTCTAAAATAACCGCCGCCTTGCTCAAGCGGGGTGTCGGTGCTTGTGTTTCCATCTCCATCACGGAAGTAGCCGTCCACCAAGGTTCCGTCTTTCTTAATATAAGGATCCACATAGTGCGGCTTAACAAAATGTGTATTGCTTCCTGAATCCAATACGAGCGGTTTGAACTCCATCTGACTAGAGTATTTAAGTGGATCTGAATAATGGAAAACATCATTGCCGTTACTGTTGAAAGTATCAGAGTGAAAGGAATCCACTGTTGAGAAATAGTTATCCTTTAAACTGATTTCTTGAGTTGTGCCATAATCCTGGTCAAATGAGTTAGATACATCAGGCAGATTATTTTCCCATCCTGTCATTACACCATCGCTTCCTTTCGTTCATTTTCTAATAAGGTTCTCAAGTCCTTTAATCTCTCCCGCTGTTCATCAATAGCAGAAATCTCAGATTCATGCAGGGAAAGCTGTTCCTGGACAATTCTTTTGAATGAGAAGATCAGCTGGCCAAACTCTTCCAGCGATTGTCGTTTGATTTCGTTAATCGCGTTACGGACATAGTAATGAAGTTGATTCTGAAAATCGTCAATTATCAGGTCAAGCTGAACATGAACGGATGAAATGAGATCGGGCTTAATATTCTCCAACTGTTTTTCGGCAATTTTCTGTGAAATATAGGGAAGACCTGCCATCCCCATGACTGGAAGGAAGAAAGGGCCGCCTAACAGGAGTGCCAATGAACCTGCTCCTCCTAAAAGCATCCCTGCCTTTACATTGGCATTTCCGCTTTTCGCATCCAATATTGGAATCTCTTCCTGGAATTTCAGACTCTCTCCTCGATAGGACTGCAGCTGTACCTTCTGTTGAAAGGATCTGGATAGTCCTTGAGACACTTCCTTTTCAAGCTTAACGAAAAGCTGGGTGATATGATCGCTGTATTGGTCCACCCACTGATTGAATTGGGTACGGATGGTGATGGGAATTTGCGATTCGACCAACGCCTTGATATCCGCTCCTTGAAAGAGATGGATTCGGTTTTCGATATCAACCTTCAAACGATCTCCAAAGTGATAGAAAGACTTCTTAACCATAAAGTTGATTTCATCTTCACGTTCATATAAATAATTTTGAAGTCCTTCTTCCCACTGCGTCCGGTCGGCAAGCCATTCTTTTACTGATTCCAGCTGCGTGTTCAACTCTTCTGCAGATTGTTCAGCAAGCTTTTCTGCAGTAAGAATTTCCTTGGAGATTCCTTCCTGTATCCCGGACAAGCGCTGCTGAAATCTCTCAAGCTTTTCCTCATTGCGTGACCCTGAAGAAAGGCGCTTCAGAACTTCAGCTTCGATCTCCTTCAAACCCGAATACTCCAGCAGTTCTGTGTCTCCCGTCAACTTGCCCTGAAGTGCCTCTTTCGCGGAGATTGGAAATATTCCGGACTCCATTTGTCCTGCCATTCCCTGAATCCTTCTTTCAGCAAAGTCGATCACCTCATCCAGCTCATCTTCATCAATCCGGTCCATAAAGTTAAGGGCAAAGATGACCCGGTCCATGCCGATCTTCTTCAACCTTTCTTCGATAAACTTCTGTTCCGATTTCTTTAAAGCGGCTGTCAGAGAGGACATAAAGATGACTACATCTGCTCTCGGAAGGAAGCTGTGCGTAACCTCGGCACGCTGTTCACTCAGGTCATTAACTCCCGGTGTATCAATCAGGACCATCCTTTCCTGAAGCAACGGCGAATTCAGAAATAACTTAATATATTTAATTTCGTCCGGATTAAAATCAGAAGCTGCAGTGTAGTTATTGAGAATATCAAAATCTGCCGCATGCTTTTCCACTTCTCCGTTGGCTTTTACAATATGTACCTCTTGGTCACCTTGAAACACAGCATTAATGGTCGCGGTAGTAGGTGTCACATCCCTCGGCATGATGTCCTGGCCTAGAAGAGCGTTGACAAACGTGGATTTACCATGCTTGAACTCTCCCACCACCATGATTGTATAATAATCCTGTTCAATATCCTCCTTTAGTTCCTTTAATGGCTTCAGTTGGGAACTTTCTGGAAGGACGGCCGTAAGCTTGTCAGAAGTGTTTACGATCAGCTTTAGTAACTGTTCTTTTTGTTCACTGGTATTCCTCATAGCACTCCCACCTTATCTTTCGTCTGTTGATGTATTCTGTCAGATAAAGTTTTTAATTCCGACTCCAGGCGTTCGAGTTTTGTTTCCCTTCTATTAAGGATCTCGAACATCCTTTGAATCTCTTTTTCTTCCAATTGAGTCGTCTTGATTAAGTGATTCAGCTGTTCTTCCATTTGCTCGACATTTCGGTCGACGATTGTTTTATATTGCTTATAAATACCGTCCATTAAGCCCTTCCACTCACGCTTGAAGGACGAGACTTTTCGTTTCTTGGACGAATCGAATTGGTCAGCAAGATTACGCTTGAATTTGGTTTTCTCATTCTCCCCCGTCAGCCATGACCAACCGGCCTTAAAGAGAGCCGTTAATCCGCCAACAACCGCCGTTGCAACATAACCTGCACCAATCGCGACTTTTCCAAGAAGGCTGTTGCTTTTGCTCCAGGCATCATCAAGTTCTTCGAAAATTTCATCGAATAAGCTGTATTCGTATTCTTCTTCATATTCGATAGCTGCAGGCAGGAGGCCATCTTCTGTCTGAGCCTTTCCAAGGTTCAGCAATTCATCCTCCAGCTTCAACCATTCTTGATTCACTTTTTGAGTCATTTTCGTCACACAGTTCTTAGCAATCGCCGTCATTTTTTCTTTTTTCTTAAGGTGAAGCTCCCTTTCCAGGGGAGCGATGCTGTTTTCAACTTTCCTGCTGATATCATTGACGCTGAGATGGCGGTATTCTTCAAATGTCTGAAGCCCTTTTGCAGTAATTCCCTGGACTTCTCTTTCGTACCACCGAACCAGCTCGTCTTCCTGTTTTCTCAATTCCAGCGCAATGTTCTTGAGGGCGTCTTTTCCAATTTCCTGGACTTCCCTAAGTTTGGGACGGAAGGCCTCTACTTTTTCTTGAAGGCCATCCATTCTTTGTGATAAAGCGCTTTTTTCCAAGCCCACATACTTCTTCTTAACATCTTTGATATTCTTGATGGTCCGCTGAATCGGCTTCTGAAGTTTTACAGCTCCTCTTTCAAACTGAAGGAAATCTGCCAGACTTTGTTCCAGCTCAAGAAAGCCCGTTTCCTGCAGGTTCCAAACTGGTATCGGCTTTCCTCTCTTCGTGACAAGCTCTTCCCCATTTTCTTTCCTGCGGGCATTGAGAGCATGCTTTGCAGCCACCATATAAATCTTTGGCTCATGAAGAACGTCTTTCAAGTGCTTGTAGGCAAAATCCAGCACTTTTCTTTCATCTTCTTCACTTTCGAGCTGATCCTTGAAGTTAACGACAATGAAAATCTTTTGGATATCATTAGCCAGCAGACGGTCACGCAGAAAACTCAGCTCGGACTCAGAAAGAATTTTAATCGCGGATAAAATCAAAATGGCCGCATCCGATTTCGGAATGATATTGTTTGTGATTTCTTCCCTTGCCGGATCCAAGTCATTCGTTCCAGGTGTATCAATGATTTCCACCCCGTTCTGGGAAAAGGAAAGCGGGTGGGCAATTTCTGCATGTGAAATTTTCTGCAGGAACTCCACCTGTTTCTCGTACTGCTTTTCGGAATCCGCTTCACCCGGAATCGGTTCCTTAGGAGCGACCAGCTTGGCAAATTGCTCCTCCGAAATCTTTGCAGGTTTTTGCATACTGTCATGAAAGTGCAGTGATATGGAAGGTTCATTTCCATAAGTGATCTTGTTCAAAATCGTAGTTGTTGGCTTAGCAGACGATGGGAGAATCTTTTTACCCAGCAATGCATTTATAAACGTTGACTTCCCTCTTGAAAACTCTCCAACCACGACCACTTGAAACTGTTCTTCCAGGATAGAGGCTTGCAATTCATTCACCTTTCTCATTTCAACGTCAAGCATCATTTCATTCAGCAAATCGTGAAACTCTTCCAGTGTTCCTAATAGTGACTGTCTGTTTGATTGATAGGTATCCAGTGAAAAACTCATAGCTGCTTCCTTCCTTTACAGTTCAGTTTCTTCTAAAATAGTTAGCGATGGCATTTCTTCTATATATAGACCGCCAGTCTCAGATACGTTGATAAGATACTGAGCACGGATCTTTTTATACTCCGCCGTTCCGTCTTGATATCGGTATTCGTCCTCAATATAAACGGAAGCGATATAATGGGAATCATCATAAGGTGATACTTCCTCCACCCCAAACTGCCGATTCACCATTTGCATATTTTTATTGAATGCGTTGGCAAGATACGCCTTATCCGCTTCATATTGCACGCTTCCCTCTACATAATAATCTTCTACATAAGGAAAGCCGTTCTGATTGAATGCCTTTTCGAACCTTGAATAGAATGTCTCAAGCATCCTCGTTACGTTGTCTGGCGTCGCTAAAGATACTGTCGATTCTTCCTGTTCCTCAGGGGCTGATACAACTTCTGATGATGAATCGGTGATGATTACATCTTTTATCAAAAGTTCGTCCTCCCCTACCGCTTGCAGCATATAGTCCTTGGAGCGGTCATAATACGTCTCCACACCTTCATCATCTGTGAAAAGGAAGGTTTCATGAGTAGATACCTTATATTCGTTGACACCAGAATGTTGGACAGACAAGACCTCATTCTTATCAAATTGGAAAGAGTACCCTTTTCCGCTTAACTCCTCAAAATAATCGGCCATTTCCCTGAATTCCTCTGTATCAGCGGCAAAATATTGGCTGACCAGGGAGAATTCCTCATAGTTCAACGCTTCCATGAAGGCAGTCCGGTACTGTTCAAAGAATAATTCTGCAGTCCCATCCTGAACGAGGAAATCTACCTCCGTTTCACTGGCCAGTGAGTAGGTAACATCCTGAATCAGGATATTCTCTTCACTTCCATCATCTGATCCAAAAGTATAAGTCACATCATAAACCTTCTCAACACCACTTCCTGAAAACTGTTCCTCTACATACACATAGGCACGTTCATCTTCTGTATACTCAACCTTGTCAATATAACCTCCTGTAAATTCCATCTCAGCGAATTCAGCATAATATGGCTCAAAGTATCCCCAAGAACCATAGGCAAAATAGGAATCCATGATATAGTCAGGAGAGCTGTAGGGATCCTGCAGGGACTCTTGGAGTGCACCCAGGAAACTCTCAATTTCTGAAAAAGAAAAGATCTCTTCAATTGTATTCTGTTCAACCTGTTCCTCCGCAAAGTCATCCTCCAGAATAATAGGTTCTTCTCTATCATCTGAAGTAGCTGCCGCTTCCATGACTGATGGTTCATCCAAAGGGACTCCTTCCTCTCCACCGTTTAAGAAGAAAATGGCTGAGATAACCGCCACCGCAGCTCCACCAGCGATCATCCCCCACTTCCTGCTGCGTTCACTGATGAATCTGACCAGGCGCTCCGTGTCTTTATCCATCAGATCTAATGCCGGAATGTCTACACGTGGGATCAACTGCTCCCCCAGCTTGTCAAAGGAAAGATGATAGCTGACGGCAGGCAGTTCTTCCCATGACTGAAGGTCTTCCCACTTCATGCGCAGGTCGCCAAAAGGAAAGCTATCAAACAAGGAATGGACATTCTCCAACCCGTTCTGCATGGCCTTGCAGGAAGGCAAATGGTGAAAATCAGATTTCAAATCCTTGAAAGAAGGATAGACTTTTGTATTAAACTCATTCAGCCACTTAAAGAAATCATAAATCCTTTGGAGATAGTCAGCCGACCATTCAGCCACCTCCTGTTTTGCTTCTCTCAACTGGTTATTGCATTTTGCTGCTCCTTCATTCACTTGAAGTTCAAGCTCTGAGATTTCATCAGCAGCAACAGCTGCAAAAGCAGTTTCCAGCCTGCGGAATGCTATAAGCGCCCCGGTTCTCTTACTGGATGCCTCTCTATTCTCCTTTTTCAAATCCGCTGCTTTTTTGTTAAATCTCTCTTGCAGCTCTGTATAAGCCTTGACTTTACGCATCGTTGGAAACTTTGCATATTCAAGCTTTTCCCATTCCTGAACCAAACGTTTTCTCTCGCTGTGCAAAACTTTATTTTTCTCCTGAGAGAGGCGCAGCAACTCCATGTATTCATCGAGCTTCGGCAATACCTTATTGCGCCATTGAAACTGAAGCCGATCCTTTTTACGCGGATTCTTAATCCCTTTCAGCATCATCTCAAAAAAGGAAGGAGCTTCTTCAGTCTCTTTTAACAAATTCAAGAACTCTTCCCATTTCCTTACTTCTTCCTGTGTCTCATCATAAGCTGCAAGCACTGGTTGTCTTTGATTTAAAAGGAACGGATAGGTAGATGAATAAAATTTCTTTAACCTCGGAATCTCAGTGTGAAAACGGAAGGATGACTTTTCTTCTAATAAGATAGTGTCTAGGTTCTCAAGAGGCTCTTTTAATCTCGAAAAGACCCTTTCCGCTTTTTGCTGTGACAGTTGCTTAAAACCCTCGAACAGTTCCTCAATCTTATGCCAGTTACTAAACTCGAGGCTTTCCTTGTCAGCATTCAATTTTCCGTCAAGTGCTTCTTTAGCTGCTACACCTTCCAGATGATCAACCAAAGGACGAAGGCGCCTGATATTAAAATCCAGGAATTCATCCAGAGTTTCTTCTTCCTCATCCAATTGGTCAATTTTGTTGACGATACAAACCGGCTTAATATCGTATCCTTGGAGCTTCTTCAGCCACTCTACGTCGTTGGAGGTACCGACATTCAAGGCGTTGAACATCCAAATGGCCACATCCGCCCGCTTCATAAAGCGCTCTGTAGCCTGTGTATGTTCTTCGTGAAGAGATTCAAGACCTGGCGTGTCAATCAGAGTAAAGTGTTTCAGAATAGGGCTGGATAGCTGGTATTCGACATAAGACAAGTTACGGCGGATAAATTTTGCCCGCCCATCTCTTTCTGCTGTCAGTTCCTCCAGCCAGGATGGATCATATTCCTTTTTAGTACCATCAGCAAAATGCGCAATTACCCGCCGTTCTTTACCATATTTTAATTTAGTGATCATCGCTGTTTCAGGCGTTATATTTGAAGACAGCACCTTCTCCCCTAACAGAGCGTTTATAAAAGTCGATTTGCCAGAGTTGAATTCGCCGGCAATCATCACCATGAGTTCATCATCAATATCCTCTGCAATTGCCGAAAGTTCCTTCTTAATATCCTTGTATCGATCGTCCACAGAACTCAAATCTATCCAATTATGTATTCCTTCTTTAAAACGAGTTTTCCACTTCATCCAAATTCTCTCTTTTCTACTATTAATCTACTAATATTATAATTGATTATGTAATTTATTGTAATAGGAATAGGAAATTTGTCTAGTCTGCTAACCATCCTGCTTAGGTCATCAGAATTAAGAGAAAATCCTGTCATACCTACCCCTTATCCGACCAAAAATGCTATTCAAGATGCCTCGGATAATCACAGTGACAATCTGGTAAGAAAGTGAAACCTTTCACTCTCCTTCTTCAGAAGAAACACCGATTGACTTATTGGCCATTACACGCTGCCTCTGTGTCCCTCTCCCTTGAAAGTTTTGTTATTAATTAGGAGGACACATGGTACGAAGGGAGGTCTCTCGTCCCACTCCCATTTATCTCATAGCAAAAAGAGAGGCATGTCGCTATGACATGTCTCTCTTTTTCGAATAAGACTCGCAGCTCTAAGTTTCCAAATTGGGCGATCTTTAATAAATCCTTATAAAAAACACCTAAGAATATTTCTAATTCTATATTTAAAGCATCTTGGAAAAGATCTATTAATTACAAAAAAATGGTGGGCGTCTATCCAATTGTAAGGAATTGGCGGGACAAGGAATCTGTTGCTGTGTCCCTGCTGGAAGGTATCTGTTTTGAAGGCATGGTAAGAAAAAGCAGACATCGCGAAGAAATTCCTAATTTCTCTGTTTCACAATCCGGGCGATCTCCCTTTCGTTCCGTACTGCTTTTTCCCAGATATACTCTTGATCTAATTCTAAGTTCTCCAATTTAGTAACAAGTACTTTATGGCGTTGTTCGTTCTCGACTTTCATATGACCGACCATTACATTCAAATTGCCAACACTCGAAATTAATTGAGAAAGCATTCCTTCCATTCTTTCCATTCTCTCACCCATTTTTAACACCTCCATCTCTTGAAATTATTATAGCAGTTTTAATTAATCTGGGATAGGTCTATCACCGGTACTAGTAGCAGTGGTCTCAACCTGTCCCAGTGGTCCTAAACAATCACCTACAAAAGCGACTGTGGGCAGGCATTGTTATTCCCTCTACTCATGTGGTCAAAAAGGAACAGAGCGACAGATTCATTGTCCCTAAGACATAAATCCCGTCCCCTTGTCCCGAACGACATTCACCTCATCACCGTTCTCTTCAAAGCATCCCCCCCCCCTCTCTGCAACTTAACCCCCTCCCAAATATGCTCATCCTAAATTTCTTCAGAAAGCCCAAGACCCGCTATTGTCCGTGCCAGTCTGAGAATCTTGATCTGCGCCCGGTTGCTTAGATGGTTCTTAGAGGACAACTGCCGGATCAGTTGGTGCTGGCTGTTTGACAGAGAGCTGTTTTTCATCAATCGGTCATATGTGACCCTGCTGTTACAGATCTGTTCCCCGTATCGGTCATGCTATCTTTTGTACCGGCTGACTTCAAGAAAGTATTGGTCCGTTTCAATCAATCCCGACCTGTATCTTCCTTGAAACAGGTGACCACCCATATGCAAACGGCGATTAAGGTAAATGGCATAACGTGAGTGAAGTTCTTTCATTATGTCTTTGATGTGATGCTGGTTGGTTTCAATTTGAAGGTGAAGGTGGTTGGTCATTAAGCAGTAGGAATGTAAAACAAAAGGGTACATTACGCGGACATCTTCGAGGATCGCTAAATACATGAGGTAATCTTCCTCCCTGTAAAAAAGGGCAATACGACGGTTCCCCCGTGCGGTTATATGATACATTGCACCAGGATACCAAACTCTTCTCTTCCTTGACATAAACTCCTCCTTATCATCTCTTCTACCAGGACAGGACAACCCTCCTTAATTAAAAATATACTCAATCAACCAGGCACCGTCAGGCCAGAATTTTACACCCTCAGCAACCACCAACAAAAAAACGCCAAAGTACCAAAGCAAAGCTTCACTTTAACGCCTTAACACGCAGGGGGTCAGGCGTCGTAAAAACATCAGAAAGTGTCCACCTGGGCGTTTTGATTCCTTATCCTCAACTAGATAATGGGTGAAAAAGGGACGATTGTCTTGGAAAATGAAGAAAGAGATGGACAAATACTTGGCAGATTACTAGGAAAAGCACGACAAAAAAAGAAAGCACAGGATCCAAAATGGACGATTTTTTATGTAGCAGAACAGGCAAAACTAGAAGAAAAATATGTAGGAAGATTACTAAGAGGAAAAAAAGTAGAACCTCAATTTGTCACCATAGCAAAACTAGCCGATGCATTAGAAATGAGCCTTGATGAACTATGGAAGCAATTTCTTAAAGAAAAAGCTCAATTACATGAGGAACAATAATAAGAAATTATATAGATATCAGCATATGTCCTATACATATTCTATGTATCAGGCAAATAACTACATGCCTGCCCCTAAGCATCGATCAATTAGGCGATGATGTAAAAACAGAATTAGAAAAAAGGCAAGAGATGACCAAACAAGGTTACTCTTTTAAATGATCACAAAGGAGCAAGGTTGTGAAAAAGGAATTTTCACTAACTAGAGATAATGTAACCTATCACTTCACCATTTTGGGTTTTCAAAAAAAGCAAAACAGCTATGGCGAGATATACATAAGTGACAGCAGCAAAACCGTATATGTATTCAGAGGAACGGAAAGGAAGGCTGTTATCAAAGAGGCAAAAAAGATTATTTTACACAAGTAGATCAGTCTCCCCCCTGATTCCAAACTAAACAACCACAAACCAAAAACAGGGCCAAGAACCAAAAACCCAGAGCAAAGCCTCACTTTAGCGCTTTAACGCACCGGGGGTCAGGCCCCGGTATCCGGTGAGATGAGGAACCTGTCCCTGTGTCTTTCAATGAAGATAGTTGGAGAATGAAACATCGAAAAACGATTTTTGGTGAACAAAGTGTCTCAAATTAATCAGCGAAAATTGTGTCATTCCACTTAACGGTCCCACCTGTCCCTCTGTCCCTCGGGGGTCAAGCCCTGTGATATTAACATAGTTACTGTTAGAGATTTTATGATTCCTGATGCATTTCACACCAAGCATTAACTGATACCTTACCAACTGTCATTAACAGCAAAACTACTGCTGGAGCAATAAATGCTGCTGCAAGTCCAAGTTGTGAACCTATTGCTGCAGATATACATGCAATAACAGCTTCCTTTGAACCATTATTTTTGAGGATAGTATTAAGTTCATTCCGTTCTTCGCTATAGGCAGGGTTACCACACAACAACTTATGTATTTCTTTAAATACATACTCAGAATATTTTTTATTAGTCCCTTCACTACTAAAAGGAGAATTATTTTCTGTTGAAGAATCTAGCCAAATAGATGCAGCTTCTTCGGGGCTAGTTTGTTCCAATAGGTCTCTTACTATCTCTCTTTGATATTTCGGAATTGATTCTAGCCAGTCTATTAGGTCTTCAACCTCTGGGATATTTACAATTTCATTCATCTTCTAATAACCTTAATAAATACTCAGCTGAGATAGCATGGGTAGTTTGATGCAAAGTTTGTGGATCAACCCCACCTAATGAAATCCCACCATCTAATTTTGGCACATAAGCACCAATTAAAATACCTACAAGAGAAAGGTCTGAATTTCTGATTATTAGACCTCCTGATTGTCCGGGCCTTGCTTGAATATTTAGCACGATATGCTTCGACTTAACCGCTCCCGAACTTAAAATAATTTTTGCTCCTACTTGAGTGGTTTGTTGCGTAAGTACAGTTCTTCCCGTATTCGCATGTGGATAACCAAAAACTGTGACCATTTCTCCAGGCTTAATAATATCTGTATTAGATACCCTAAGATTGGATGTAGTTGGAGTATCACCTTTTAAGGTACATAAATCCCTTAAAGGATCAATTGTATTAATCTTAACCGGTAATAATTGAAGGTTTTCTGTGTTGGTTGTGTCTTGGTATCCATTACTGACATTATTCTGTATTACAATTACTAGATTTTGATCACTACCCTTTACTATATGAGCACAGGTAGCAAACACTCCTGGTTTTTGAGTCAAGAAACATGTTCCGAGAGGAATTACTGTATTTCCATGTAGCCTACCAATTAAATATACTACCTTATCTATATTTGAAAATGGAATAACAAACACCTTCCTTATTATGTTCTTACTTTATCATATACTACTATAATCCAATTTTGAATTAAAATAACCCCACCAAATAACGATCTAAACCTCGACACCAACTCGTCGTGGTGCTTATTTCCAGTTTTTTTACCTTCATTTTCTTATCACTATCAGTTTGTAGGAGTATTTTTATTACAAATATCTCTTCCATTCAACACCTAACTCTTAATTGATATACAATTTAGCCATCTGAATGAATCACTCCACATAAAGTCAGTCTTGAAAGTAATACGTAGTTTCAATGTATTGAAATCAATTTCATTTAATTCATTCACTAACCACTTGTATTCCTCACAATAATTTGCAGCTCAGTGCCTTTCATTCTACATAAGCATCAATCTTTTTTAAAATTTAATGATGTCATTCGTCAGCGCTTCTACCCGCTTGTTATCTTATCGCGATCGATTAAGTTCTTCATAGACAGCCTTATACAGTTTTTGATTGAGTTGTTCCATTGTTGCTTTAATTACATCTACTTCCGCTCCGGTGGTAAGGCCTCAATATCTGATATCTATTATCAACATTCAAAAAAGAGATAAGTCACAATGACATATCTCTTTTTTGTAGTGAAGAAAAACAGCTGCTCTACTTCTAATGAGGGGCTTTCTTCTATATTGTCACCCATAAAGTCAAAGGAATTTGCCTTTCTTTGAAATAAATTGGTGGAACGAGGAACCTGTCTCTTTTTCCCTTCTGTGTCCCTTCAGGAACATGTCCCTCTGTCCCTACTTATGTCCCGATCATTTTTCAAAAGTATTTTTTCGCTAGTGTTTATGTTAATATTTACCTATATATACATCTGATCTACGCAATTTGATTTTGGAGTTGAGAGAAAACATATGTTTAACTTTTCTAATGATGCCCTTGCACATCATGTATCTAAAATGACTACAGAAATTAATATAATTAAGGGCTTTGAACATAATGGAGAAAAAGGAAGAGAAGCAGAAGGAGTCCTTAAGAACTTTTTAAAAGAAATGCTACCAAAAAAAGTATCTATTGGAACTGGATTTGCTCTAAATAGCGAGGGCAAACATACCAATCAATTAGATATCATGCTATATGATGGTTATAATACTCCTCCAATATTTCAAGGTTATGAAAATACTGTTATTAGTATAGATTCAATATTTGCTACGATAGAAACAAAATTAACATATTACAACAAACCTGAAATTGTAGCTACAGCTCAAAGGAGCGCAAATAATATCAAGAGAATGGCCTTAAAGGGATTAGAAACTGAGGAACACATTGAATTCATGAATACTAGGGATAAAAAAGAAAAAATTAAAAATAAAGAGTATTTAAGTTACTCAAGATACTATCCTTACCTAAAGAGTCAATTAATAAACCAACAGGAGGAAAAGAAACTACCGCTCTGTATCTTATTTGCTTACTCTAGTAATGAAAAAAAACTTGAAACGGTTATTAACTACTTAAATAAAAAAGATAGTTTATGTGTTGATAAAAAATCAATGCCTTATTACCCTGCGCTAGACATAATATGTATTCTTGATAAGGGAATTATTGTTCGTGATCATGATGAGTATATCTCTTTCTTTAGTAAGGGTTTTAAGCCAGACTCAAATAGAAT
This sequence comes from Bacillota bacterium, assembly GCA_051750065.1. Lineage (GTDB taxonomy): Bacteria > Bacillota > Bacilli > Bacillales > Bacillaceae_B > Rossellomorea. The sequence goes on along the minus strand of JBNJJI010000001.1, from coordinate 399,645 downwards.
ATTTAACACATTTTATTACTTGTTAAATCATCATATAGACAGAAAAGTATTGGCAGACAAAGACTATATCTCTACCTGGTTTACAAGTTTACTTAGATCAGATTACATGAAGTAGTTCTCGTGACCTAGAGACAAGCCCCCTTCTCTAACCACCTAAGCATACAGCAAGAGACAATTCGAAAGGATAATTCTTTTTCAATGAAGAAAACTGCTGCTTTTTTGATTTTAGCGTTTACAATCATTCACTCTTCTTTGCCTTAACTATGTGTATTAAACTATTAATTATAATTATTTGGTGTAGCAAGGAATCTGTCCCTCTGTCCCACAACCTCTAGAGCTTTTTTATACATTGATTGGTGTAGCCTGGTAAATTTCTTGGCAAACATTAGTTATGAAGATGGCGACAGCAGGAACACTAAGTGCCTGAATTAAGAGGAACCTGTCCCTCTGACCCTATACCTGGTTAATCTAAGAACCTAAAACTCCATTAAACATAAAACGCCCCAAACATTCGACATATCTCGGAGCGTCACTGTGACTACACTTTAGAGGCATTACCTTTCTAAAAACATGATGCCTGATTATTGCACTTGAAATGAGCCACTTATGCGGGGTTTTGAGCCAGTCATTGCGGAGAAGAGAGCCACCCTTTGCGGAATGCGTTGCCACTATTAATAGAATAGAGAAAGGCCTCCTGTATAATTATCTTGCATGCCAGCAAGCATGACATTATTATACAGGAGGCTTTTTTATGGTTAATTACCGTAAGATTTTGGAACTTCACTTTGAAGAAGTCAGTCAAAGAACGATTAGTTCAAGCACTGGGCATTCAAGGAATACAGTTTCAGATGTCGTTAAACGCGCCAAAGAACTGGGTGTAGAAACCTTGAATGACACCATGACCAATCCATGGCTAGAAGCGTTTCTCTTCCCAGAGAAACAGGCTGTTGAGAAAGGGTACTTCCCGATTGAATGGGAAAGAGTGCATAAGGAACTACAAAAGAAGAATGTAACCCTGTCCCTACTGCATCACGAGTACTCGACAGCGGCACGTGAAGGTGAAAGATCCCCTATGCCTATCGTACTTTTTGTTAGAACTATGGGAAATATGCGAAAAAGTATAAATTGACAATGCCTATTCGAAGAAAACCAGGTGAAGTCATGGAAGTAGATTGGGCCGGAACTACACTGAAGATTAATGATCGTTCAACAGGAGAAACGATTCCGGCATATGTTTTTATTGCGACCTTACCTTATAGTCAGTTCAGTTATGTTGAAGCCTTTTTAGATATGAAATCAGCTAATTGGCTTATCGCTCATATTCATGCATTGGAGTATTTTGATGGAGTTCCTGAAACAATGGTTCCCGATAATTTGAAAACAGGGGTTACGAAAGCACATCGTGAAGAGCCTCTTCTAAATGAAGCCTATCGTGAAATGGCAGATTACTACCGTACCGTCATTATTCCAAGCCGTGTTCGAAGGCCAAAAGACAAAGCAAGTGTCGAAGGCACTGTTGGATATATTTCCAGGCAGATTATCGCTCCACTAAGAAACTATCAGTGTTTTCATCTTCAAGATTTAAATCAGAAAATCTTTGAAAAGTTAGACGAAATCAACACCACTGAATTTCAGAAGCGACCAGGTTCGCGTAAAAAGGTGTTTGAGGAAGAAGAGAAATCCTACCTTCAACAGCTTCCTCAAACAAGGTATAAACTTGCGGAATGGAAAACAGCAAAAGTTCAACTGAACTACCACATCCAAGTTGATCGAAGGTATTATTCCGTTCCATATGATTATGTCCGAGAGAATGTCGATGTTCGACTGACCACGGATTTAATTGAAGTTTACTTCAAAGAAGTCCGGATTGCATCCCATAAATGACAACATGGGGAAATTGGCCAGTTAGAGACCAATCCAGACCATATGCCTGACAATCACCGATTATCTTTAGATCATAATCCAGAAAATAACCGGAAGTGGGCAGAAACAATTGGACCATCTATGACTCAATTTGTCTCTCATATCTTAGAAATGAATGTAGAGAAAAAAGCATTAAATAGCCTTAGCACACTGAGGAATATAGCTAAGAAATACCCAAACGAAGAAATAGAGAAAGCAACAGAAACCTTACTTGAAATTTCAACAAACCCCACGGTTTCTGTCTTTAAAAGTGTAGTAGAAAGAAATAAGAAGAAAAAACAAAATAAAAAAACGGATATTAACAGACCTCGTACTACATCTGACTACTATGGATTTGTCCGTGGAGCTAAATACTTTGGGAGGGATACAAAATAATGAACCAAGAAACTTTACGTAAACTAGTAGAAATGAAAATGGGTGCGATGGCGGAATTATATCAGCAGCAAAAGCAGAATAATGATAATAGGGACATGGATTTTGATGATAGGTTCAATCTCCTGGTAGATTATGAGTATGATAGACGTAAATCGAATCGACTTGAACGACTAATTAAACAGGCTACACTCAGCGAACCAACAGCAGCTATTGAAGATATCGAATATCATCTGGATCGTAATTTAGATAAGAATCAAATACTAGAGTTAGCAACAGGAAATTACCTTCAAAATCACCATAACATCATTTTAATGGGCGCCTCTGGGAACGGAAAGACGTGGATATCCAATGCCTTTGGGGTACATGCATGTCGCCAATTTTATAAAGTGAAATATATAAGGTTACCAGAATTACTAGATGAATTAGCTGTAGCAAAGTATGAAGCAGATGGCAGCTTCCGTAAGTTAATTCAGAAGTACAAAAAGATTGATTTATTAATCCTAGATGAGTGGCTACTAACAGAGCTGTCAGAGGAAAGTGTACTTCATGTGTTGGAGATTATTGAAGCAAGGCTCAAAAGAGCCTCTACTATATTCTGTTCTCAATTTTCACCAGAGGGATGGCATTCCAAACTGGGACAGGCACAAATAGCAGATGCGATTCTGGACAGAATCGTTCATGATTCATATAAGATTCTAGTTGATGGTGAAGTTTCGATGAGGGAACGCCATGGATTGAGGGTATTTAAATGATTCCGCCAGCAGTTGAAAACCGTATAGCTAGATATTTTCTGCATATGTATTTACCTGATAAGGTACAGCAGGCTGTAGAGGAAAAACTATTACCCTCCTGAATTTGGAACGATGAAGAGGATATAGATCAGGATGAATTAGTTCGTTGGGCTATTGAGATTATTGATCAGGAATTGAGAGATAAGATATTCAAATAATAATATAAACAACCATTGGAGCGAGTGTAGTTCCAGTGGTTGTTTATATTATTAGCTACATTAATAAGAGTGGCTCTCACCCCCGCACTAAATGGCTCAGTTGACCGCAAATAGTGGCTCAAATCTCCGCACTGATGGCTCAATCTGTCCGCAATACTCAAAATGAGATCACCACCATTCTCACTCACTACAATTAAGCTATCCTGATCATACACGAGTTCTCCTGGAATCCCACTAAACCACTGAAAGGCGTTTTCATGAGCCTGAATGACATCTTGTGTTGTAAAGGGGCGATCTAACCACTCTTTATATTTGTATCTCGGGTTAGATAGCACAAAGGCAATAAAATTTAGCTTTACTTCTTTATTATCAGACGTTTTTTGCTTGGTGTGTCCAAAGTCAACTTGGACCTGTTCCCCCATGGGTGAATCCGGAATTGCTTCATAATCCCTTGGTGTGGATTCCTTAGCTATTTTATATTCAACTCTTAGCTCCCTTACGTAAGCACGGACTGTGCTTTCACCCACTTCAAGTTGTTCCTTGTACCTTTCCATCAACCAATCTTCTACTTGTGCTGCTGAAAGATCAGGATGTTCCCTTAACCAATTCAAGATTAACTCTTTATAAGGATTCAACTTTTTCTTTCTTGTTTGTAACGATTCAACCCATTCTGCCATCTCCGAAGGAGATCTCTTAAGGTGACGATATACAGTCGCCCTGGACACCCCCAGCTTATCTGCTACTTTAGTTTTACTGAATCCTTTCTTGAGTAACTGTTGAATTTCCATATACATTTCCCACTTATCCACCTTTTCTTAGCCCTCCAATGATTTAAGAATCAAACCATCATCATACAATGGAGGAACTATATATTTTACTGGTATATTAGGGTAAATAAGTGTTTCATCTTATCTAGCAAAAACTGTCTACTTTAGTTTAGCAGTCACAGTAACCCTCCACCCCCTTTAACCCAACACCAGTAACCTTCCTCGCCATACACCAAACTCCATCATTAAACTTTTAAGAAACATAGAAAATTAAAATAGAAAAGAAGAAAAGAGGAGAAAACAGAAGAGAAACAAATAACCTAAACTTCAACAAAAAAACAAAAACCCTTCAACAAAAACAAAAGACCACCCCAATGAGGAACTGATTATGAAGAAGTGCATTTCTAGAGGGAAAGTACGAAACACAAATAAGCCCGCAAAGCCAAATCTGGCCCAGCGGGTAAGAATATTAATCTCTACTAAACAAATCTCTTGTGTATACTTTGTCCTTTACGTCACCTAAATCATCAGATAATCGATTCGCAACAATTACATCTGATAATCTCTTAAATTCTTCGAAGTCATTTACCACTTTAGAATTATAAAAAGTATCATCTTGAAGCGCCGGCTCATACACAACGACTCCAATTCCCTTTGCTTTTATGCGTTTCATAACCCCCTGGATAGCAGATTGTCTAAAGTTATCAGAATCCATTTTCATCGTAAGACGATAGATTCCTACAACTTTAGGCTTTCTTTTAATAATCATTTCAGCAACATGATCTTTCCTTGTTCTGTTGGCATCTACTATTGCTGTCATGATATTATTTGGAACATCTTCATAATTAGCCAGTAATTGCTTTGTATCTTTAGGAAGGCAATAACCACCATATCCGAATGAAGGATTATTGTATTGTGTACCTATTCGAGGATCTAGTCCAACACCATCGATAATCTGTTTAGCATCTAATCCTCTTACTTCTGCATAAGAGTCTAGCTCATTAAAGAAAGCTACTCTCATTGCTAAGTAAGTGTTAGCAAATAGTTTAATAGCCTCTGCTTCAGTAGAATCAGTGAACAAGATTTCGATGTTTTCTTTTAGAGCACCTTCCACTAGTAAATCAGCAAATACTTTAGCTCTTTCTGATTGCTCTCCTATAATTATTCGGGAAGGATATAAGTTATCATATAATGCCTTGCCCTCCCTCAAAAATTCTGGAGAGAAAATGATATTCTCCGTATCGAATTTCTCCCGTACTTTTTCCGTATAACCTACTGGTACAGTTGATTTAATAACCATTACTGCTTCCGGATTAATAGCTAATACATTAGCAATAACAGCTTCTATAGTTCTAGTATTAAAGTAATTCTTATCTGGATCATAGTTTGTCGGAGTTGAGATAATAACGTATTCAGCTTCTTTAAAAGCTTTGTGCTTATCTGTCGTAGCTGTTAAATTCAATTCTTTTGTTGCCAAGAACTCTTCAATTTCATGATCGACAATAGGAGAGCTTCTATTATTTATCATATTCACTTTTTCTTGAATTATATCTAGTGCAACTACTTCATTATGTTGTGCTAATAATACAGCATTGGATAATCCAACATAACCTGTTCCTGCTATTGTGATTTTCATTTTTTCACATCCTTACTTTCTATGAGAGCGTTATTTACTAGTATATTTCTCATTAAAAACACCCACGATAAACAAGTGGGTGGTAAGCAACTATCAGATTATCTATAATTTAGTTTTTAACTTTTCTTCATCAGCACCAAAATATAAGAGTTATTTATAAAAATGCTTTTCCGAAAATTATTTTCGTAACATTTCATACTTCAATATAGAGTCTTCAGGAATCCTTTGTTTAGCAGCTTTCCCAACAACATTATTCATATCAGAAGGTGAAATTCCAGTACCAGGTCTTTTAAAAGTAAGCATCTCTTTTGTAATAACATCCCCTTCTTCAATATCACAGTTAGCTACTAACGATCTTCGTGCATTGTGCCTTGAGGTTAATTCTGTATCTAAACACTTAATATCATAAGAACCTCTTATGCTTTGAATAAAATCGATACCTTGAACAATCTTACATGCATCTTCATTATCCATCGCATGATAATGGTCATTACCTGGTAAAGACTTGTCTAAGGTGAAATGCTTTTCTACTACAATAGCACCTAAATTAAATGCTGTTTTAATTACATCAGCATGCTCATCAGGCTTGGTATGATCTGAATACCCGATGATTACATTGGGATATTTGTTTTTTAAAGTAACAATTCTATTTAGATTAGCGTGTGGAAATGGAGTAGGGTATTCAAGAACACAATGTAATAAAACGATAGGTTCATTATTATGCTCTCTTATTACCTCGATCGTTCTTTCAATTTCTTCTGCGTTTGAAGCTCCAACTGATAATAAGATTGACTTTCCTTTTTTCGCTTGATACTCAACAAAAGGAATATTATTCAAATCAGAAGATGAAATTTTATATACACCCATTAAGTCGAATAGATAATCTGCAGATTCAATATCAAATGCAGTTGACAAAAACTCAATATCAAGACTATTACAATAATTAAATAACTCTTTATATTCATTGAAAGAGAAACTATCGAATTTTTTAAACAGTTCATATTGCGAAGTCGTTGACTCTTCTGTTGTATCCCAATAGGACGGAGATTCTTTAGCTGCTAGTGTTTCAGCTTTATACGTCTGAAATTTAACAGCATGAACACCAGCTTCTTTTGCTTTTTTAACCATAAGTTTTGCAGCTTCCATTGATGTAATGTTTAATTTGCTTGCTATATCATAGTAATTTACGCCGATTTCTGCAATTAGTACGAATTTCCCTTCATTTGCTCTTTCTATTATTCTGCTTTTCATTTTATCCCTCCGTTACAAGCTATCACCAAGTATTAAATTAACGACTCTTTTAACACCGCTCTTTAAATCCTTTTTAAGCATTTGATCATTCATTTGTTTTCTTATCTGTGGACTGTTAATCAACCAAAGTAATGTTTCTTTGATAGTTCGGTCTTCAACTTGATTTCCTAATCCTAAATTAAGAAATCCATTTTTTAGATACCCAAATTCATGATGTTGCTCTCTTTCATTTTGAGCTAACAGTATTGTTGGTACGGCCATTGATGCTAACTCAAGCATGGTCCTACCCTGTGAAGATATTGCAATATCAGCATTACTCATAAATTCAGTCATACGTCTTACATCTTTGACAACTTCAATATTTAAGTCAGAGTTACTAGCAGCAGTGGCTAACTCTTCAGTATGCTTATAGCCCATACCAACAATAAAAGTATAATGAATATGTTTATTTTCAATTGCCTTTATTACTCGAAATAATCTATTAGTCATATTACTAGGGTCAGTCCCACCAAAAATAACTAAAACTTCTTTAACCTCTTCATTAAATTCAACAGGTTTCGCCAATAGAAATTCATCTCTAATACAATAGTAGCTACTTCCCCAATAATGATTTTTATAGTCATTCCTCTGTTCATATAGGTCATTTATTACTGCGTCTGCAAATGGTGCACCCGACCCTAAATCTTCAAAGTTTACTACCCTGACACCTAATCCTTTACAGTATTGAATATATTCTTTTGTTGTATCAAGAATATCATTGATTAAAATATCGCACTGATATTCATTAATTAGACCTTTGATGTCAGTATCACCTTCTATAATATGGTACTTAAAGTGGCTTTCTTGGATTTTTTTAATACCTATATCCGAGCGGCTTGAAATAACAAATATGACATCATGGTCTATTAAATTATGGGCTAAAAGTATACATCTATAAATATGTCCTAATCCAATTTCTGCATACCCTTCAGTTCGAATTAAGATGCTTTTCTTAGAAAGCTCCTTTTCAGCTACCCACCAGTCTTGTGGGGTATCAATATCAATTGATTCGTTTTCAGGCACCTCGTATATTGTTACGCTTGGCCCTAATCTACTTAACTCTGTAACAAATTCTCTTTTCGTAATAACAAAGGCACCCGTTTCAAGCAAATTTTTCGGAAGATATTGTCGATTTAGTCGTTCTTTATAAGTTGGTGTGAATTCCCCGTTTATCTCAGTCCATGATAAATGGGGGCGATTAATACCACTTAACACAGTATCAAAGTTGCTATGAATAAAATACTTAATTGCTGAATCCAAAGTGTGCGATTTTAATAAAGGTGAAGTGGGCTGCATAGTAACAACATAATCATAAGATACCTCTTTGTCTTTCTCCATTTCTAACAATGCATGATTAATTACAGGGTCTAAGGTAACCTGATCAGTTGCTAAATAATCAGGTCTTTTTATGGATCTTGCTCCATATATCTCAGCTATCCTTGCAATTTCCACATCATCAGTTGATACAACTACATCTAGATTAAATTCACTACCTAACGCATTTTCAATACTGTAACTAATAAGAGGTTTCCCGCACATAAGTCTAACGTTTTTTCGTGGAATCCCTTTAGAACCACCGCGTGCAGGTATAATAACTAAAATATTCAATTTATATTAACCTCCGTTCTGTTTAGTCATATCTTTAATATACTTCTCCATAATTTTATAGTGATTGTCTATATGCTCAGAAATTTCTTTAAAGCAAACATATTCTGTCTTTTCAATCCTAGTAATCAATTCTCTTAATTCATCAATGATATTATTATTAAGTTTAAATCCTAACTTTTTATATAATGCTAAAGCTCGTCTATTTCTATTTAGTTTACCGAATATTTGAGAATATGTCTTTGAAGCCCGATAAGCATTTATTCCTGGTGATTTAAGTGCGTCTGAAACACCGTTGCCTCTTCCATCTTCATGCAAAAGAATACTTGGCAAACGTTTACTTAAAAAGTAAATATGAGCATGAACTCTATAACCTACATGAAAATTACAATCATCATAGAAACTCAGCTTTGCTGCATCAGAAGAAACATCAACGACTTTAGCTCCAATTTTTTCTGCAGCATTTGCTATTTTTAAAGTGTTTTTGGCATCACTTTCAGGAGTGAATTCATCTACTTCACCGATTCCTCTGTGAAAAGAAACTATTATTTCAGAATCAATATACCTATTTTTCAAGTACTTTAAAACTTCTATACTTTGATCGGAAAAAAATTCGTCCTGTGCAGGAGTGTAAACAATACGTCTGATTTTTTGTGGAATATCAAATTTTTTTCCAATAGAATCTATATCATACCAAACAGGACACCCTGTCATAGTAACATTTTCATAACCATTATTTCTCAAAGTTCTTTTAGTTTGATAGTCTCTGCAGCTCATTCCTACGACAGTCTCATTCATTTTATCTAACATTTGTACAGCAGATTCTGTAAACTTGTAAAGTTTTTCAGTGGTTTTATCTCCTGGTACCCCTTTCCATCCTGTCCCCAGTGTATATATTGGTACTTTAATATCATCCAATCTCTTTACCAATTTATAAACTCCGGGATACATATTCATTTGGAACCCTGGTCCTCCTAGAATAATAATGCCTTCACTATTATTCACAAGGCTCATATCATTTAGTTCCTCCCAGTGAGGCTTTATAACATAATCATAATTCGGTGCAATTTTTTCTAATAAGGCTAATGCTCTATTCGTTATTAAGTAGTCTCCTACATTTTTTTTTGCTCCTGTTAGAGCTATAAAATATTGTTTTTTTGTCTGATTCAAAGTTAACAACCTTTCCACTTATATAGCTTAATATTAATATAATTAATTCAATTACAATTTTGGTGTTTTACTTAAAGAGTATAATTTTGTTGTATATCTTGCTAAAACAGCTCCTGAACTAACAATTAATGTAAATGTCGGAATGATATAATTATCCATAGTCCAAACAAAGGTTAAGTTAGCTAATAATATGATTTGCCCTATGTAAAGGACTTTAGCATCAACTATAAATTTATCTTTTGTCATTTTGTCTGCCAAACGTTTCACGTAATAAAATTGAATATAGTAGGATAAATAGGTTGCGACAGCTGCACCGAATATACCTAAAACAGGAATGAGTATAAGATTAAGAACGATATTTATTCCAGCTGTTATTAAAGTAACAAGGGCCACTCGCTTCATTTTTTTAAAATAGACTAAAGATGATACAGACATTATATAGCCTAGGTGCCAAATAGTTCCTCCAAATAATAGCCAGATGAATAAATAACTAGATTGATAGGTTGAACTTCCAAAATATTTAATAAATACAGGTATAATTATTAATCCAACAAAGCTCATCATTAATACAATTAAAACAGCCACGTTAAATATTTTGGAATATACTTTCTGGCTTACTTCCCCATTTTTCATCATTTTATAAAAACGAGGCGCATATGCCATATTAAATGAAGTAACTAGCATCATAAGTCCGACGTTAAATTGTGCACCTAACGAGTAAATACCTAGCTCGAATAAGTTGAGGTATTGTTCAATTAGTACCCTATCCCCAACGCTATTTATCCATCCTGCTAAAAAGTGTGGAACTAAGGGTATTGCAAGGGCTAATGAACTTGTCACATATACAATTCTAGTTTCTTTAAATTTTAATTTTGTAAAATTTAATACATACACAAAATAAATTATCCCCATAAATAATCTAGCAAAAATGATTGCTTTTAAACTTCCTATTGCCCCCATATCTTTTATTACTAATAAATACACCGTCAAAATAACAATTAATAAAGTTTCTAGTCCATTGAATAAGACAAATTTTAAGGCTTGTTCTCTAATCCTTAACATGGTTAATGGGATTATTGGGAAGATAGTTAAAAAACTGAGTATAACCATATATCTGAAATATGGGTCAGAAGGTATGTTATTAAATATATATGGTGTTATTATATTCTCTAAGTTAAGTAAAACAGCACTTAGTACTATTGAGAATAAAACTAAAAATATGAAAACAGAAAATACAAACCCTTGTTTCTCATTATTACTATCATAGTCTATATAAGATCGAGTTATACTAGTTCTTAAAGATGTCAAATAAAATATGGATAACACGCTGACTAAAGCATTTATTGTCTGAATCAGTCCATATTCTTCTGGTGTTAAATAATTCATATATATAGGTAACATAACGAAGACGATTAACTTGGGTAACATAGTTCCTATTGTGTATATTATTGTATTTTTAAACATAATAATTAATCGCCTCTAAAATTCATAAAGATAAATAAATATATTTCTTCAATTAAGTCTTTGACTTATATAGCACTACTTATTAGCTTTGAAGAAATAATTTTTATGAAACTCTTTTGTATTACAGTTTTTAATACAATGGATAGCTTCTTTCTCATCATTGGCAAATTCAACTATTTTTTGATTAATTAAGTCACCCATGTATTCTATACCTGGCAAGTTGAACAGTATAGTCTTACAGTTTAGTGCCAAGCCTTCAAAGAGAGCTGTTGAATATACTCCTAGTTGAAATTCGGATTCTGAAAAATAACTATAAAGATTTTTTCTATTATGATCTATTACTTCGAAATTATCGTATTCTTTCGCCTCTAACAAAGCAGGATATTCACTTTTCCACCTAGCATATTCTCCCGGGTGAAGTTTATAAATAAAGTGATAGTCTGGCAAGCTTTTGGCAACTTCAGATGCTAAAATGGATAATTCCTTTCCGATAGTCCCCTGTGAAAGAAAAAGGACCTGTTTTTTTTTCTTTGAAGCTCCTACATACTTTTGTAACTGTTCATTTAGATAAGGAAATCCAAGCTCTTCAGTTTTAGTTCCTTTAGGTAGGTCAACAGAAGAACTCCAATACTCACCAAAAGTTAAGATCTTATCTGGAAAATAATTCAGTCCAAAGTCAATATGGGAAAAGCTATATGCAAAATGGTATGGAGTAATAACACCATGTTGGAATTCTATTACTTCTACACTATTAACTTTTGCTGCAGCTACAAGAGCTTCACGTCCGTATGATACTACCATGTAAATCTTTATAGGATTCCTTTTCTTGATTAATCTATCATAATAATTGTATTGATATTTAAATCGTGAAACTTCTTTTCTTGTTCTATTAACCAGTTCAACTTTTACGTTGAACTTTTCCAATATAATTTTCTCTAACTCAACTAAAGTATTTATTTCCGATTTTTTTAAGGTGCTTTTTGAGAATAATCTTTTCAAAGATACATTTAATGTAATTGCATCAGTATATTTTCTACTACTATCTTTAGGGTTTGTAAAATGTCTCCACAAGTAAGGTGACTCTATTATTTCATATTCTTTTTCTTCTAATTTTTTTATAAAAAAATTAGTATAAATATCAATAAAACGCCCATTTATTTTTATTTTCCTTGGATGATCAAAAATCAAGATTTTTCTTGTGTAATCTCCTCTCATAGGTGATTTTAAAACAGCATTAAAACCTACTTTTGGCAACACTTTAACTTTTTCTTTAGCACTGATTTTTTTTGTATGAGCTTGCTTATGCAACCCTAGTTTCTGACCTAATTCTTCAAAAATTTTAAACCGAATTAGTTGCCAAAACATTACCCCGTTTATATCAATATTTAACAAATTATATTCATTTTCTAAACTCCACAATCTTTCGCAAAGCAATTTAATAGATATATCACTTTTATTCATAGATGCCTCCTTCATTAGAAGAGTTGATTAATAGTAGTTATAAATATTTAATCAATAGAGTGATTCTGTATTGCTTCTACTTTCCCTAACTTTCTTATTTGTTATCCTACCAAGACAAACTAACACTAGAAAAATCAACACAAAATCATACATTTCGCCAAGCATTACACTATCTGTTGCGCCCCTTAATAACAAACTAAAAGTCAGAATAAAATAGAGATATTGTTTGGTAATTAGGAATCTAATTAATACAGTAAATAAGACTATCAAAATTAAAATACCACCTAAGCCAAATTTCGCATGTATATCCAAATAACTATTGTGTAAGTTTGTATATCCTGCAAAGAAATGTTGATGATTATAATCCAATCCAAATAACACTTTATCTATATTTAATTGCTGGAAATAAGCATCTATAATATTGGACCTTTCGCTACCTTTTATAAAAGTATTTCCTTGATCAAATAGAATCTTTGAACTCATCTCCATTAAGAAATTATATATAGTATAGCTAATAAGAGAAGTCATTATTATTACTAATCCTAACACGAGTTTATTAATTTTATTTTTATATTTTAAAAATAGTACACCTATTAAAAAAATAAAAGACGCAATAATACCAGCTCTACCATATGACCAAAATGAAACTAAAGTAGATAGTATTGCAGGGGTAATAAGAATCATACTATTTTTATGGTAATTAATGCCTGTCATTAATATACTAAAAGCTAAATATATATAATTTACTATGTTGGCACTTGATTCCTTCGAAATGTGATGAGGACTTGTTCCACTTAAAAAATAATAAAGCAAACAAAAGGATAAAATTAAATAGGTGATACGATATACTTTTAATCCATTACTATTTTCTAAGATATACAACGCAAATCCTATTTGGGCAAATAATAGTATATAAGAAGACAAATCCCCGGTAGATTGATAAAATAAGAATTTCAAAAGATATAGAATTGTAAATAGAGACAAAAATAAAATAGCAAGGATATATCTATTTATTTTAGAAATCAAATAATACACAGTGAGTAATAAGCCACACATTATTACTATAATGTAAATCAAAAACGATCTATTCACAAAATAAGTTAAAGCTGATAATATCCCGATGAGAAACAAAATATCTAGAGCCCTTTTTATCTTTACCACTTCCTTTATAAAGGCAGTATTGATTACCACATTTTTTTCTCTCTTCAACTTCTTTCTATCTTTCAATTATTCTTTTATATTTATCCAATGTTGCTTTTACGGTAAAACTGTTGGCTCTTTCTATTAACACTTCCTTGGACAGGGGATTTTGTAAGGCATCAATAATACTCTTACTTAATCCTTCAATATCTTTTGTTTCTACTAATTGTCCATATGTTCCATTATCTAAAATTTCAGACGGGCCACTTGGACAATCAGTTGATACCACATTAGTTCCGGTAGCCATCGCTTCAACTAACACATTTCCAAATCCTTCCCATGCTGACGACATAACAAATAAATCGGAACATTTCATATAGGAATAAGGATTTTGAACAAAACCAACAAGATCAATATCCCCATAGACATTTAACTCTTGTGCTAACAGCTTTAATTTCTCCCTTTCTTCACCTTCACCAACAATGATTAACTTAACGCTTACATGTTTCCTAACTTCGTAAAATGCTTTAATTAACGTTGTAAAATCCTTTTGTTTGGTTAGTCTTCCTGCTCCCAATATAACGAAATGATCTTTTTTTTCCTCCAACCAGGGATGATTAGGGTTTTCTTGCATTAATTCTTTAATACTATAATCAATGATTGGATTATATATAACATTGATTTTAGTAAAAGGGATCTTTAAAAAGCTTGAAGCATCCTTAGCTACCCCATTTGAGACAGCAACTATACTATCAACCTTAGGGTAAATAAGACGTGAGAGCATTGGGAATAATTTCTTCTTTTTGTTTGATATATGTTTATATTCAGTAGAAAGGTGGGTTCTTATGCTAATTATTACCTTTGTATGTTCTCTTATGAATAATTTCGCAAAAGCAGCAACTATATTTGCTCCTTCACTGGCAGATATTAATGCCTTGGGTTTTCTTTTATTAACATATCGAATAAGATTAGGTAAGCAATTAAAAATCTTACTACATTTTAAATCGATAATTTTCACTTCAGAAGGTACACGGAGTAAATAATCATCATTTTTTAAATTCGATACTATTATTTCTACATTGTAATTATCATTTACAAATGCTTTTGCAAGACGTATTGTATTTGCCTCTATTCCCCCGAAACCAAGCGTAGGAATAAAAAAGCATACTGTTTTATTCATATCTTCACACTTTCAAATGTAGTTTTTTTACAATTTATTACAATTAATTTTTAGGGGATTGAGATAAAGACCAATTCATTATTTTATGATTTGGTCTTTATATACCCAATGGATAAAAGTTATAAATTATATTATACTTACTTTCAGTCTATTACCTCATTAAATATTCTCGCATGTTCGTTAGTTATATCTACCCAGTTGAACCTGCTTACTAAATCTATACAGTTTTCACTTAAACACATATAATTTTCTTTAATACTAATTATACAGTTAGCTATATATTTAACATCATAACAGTCAACACTATAACCTATTTTCCCATTATTAAAGTGGTTATCAAAGCCTTGACCTCTCGTGTAAATAACTGGAAGCCCTTGGGTCATTGCCTCTGCATAGACTAGACCAAAAGATTCTTTCTTGGAGGGCATAATAAATATATCGTTTTCCCTATAAATTTGTAATAATGATTCCTTACTCATAAATGGCAAATAATTTATAAAGCTTTGCTCCCTGACTTGTTTGCCGATCCTATCTTCTTCTATATCCCCCACGATAGTGTAAGAGACATTGTACCCTTTACTAATTAGGAAATTACACACTTTAATAGTAGTAGTGAGATTCTTATTTGAATTCACCTTTCCTACATAAAGCAGTTTTATTTCACTATCTTTCAAATTAGTTTTGGGCTTGTTTAAATTCTCAAACCAAAATTCATCTATTCCAAATGGAATCACTACCGATTTTCCCCTTATATAACCAACATAATTTTGAGGAATATATTTTTTTAACACATGTTCTCTATAAGATTCTGATATAAAAATGATCTTAAACGCATTCCTTAAAATCTTCTTACCTATTTCTCTTAAGTGAAACATCTTTTTGAAATACATATTTACATCTGTATTTTGTACAATCACAACGTATGGGATATTGAATTTTTTATTAAGTGTATATGCCAAGTATCCGTTAGAAAATAAAGAATAAGCTAAGAGAAAGTCGTAACTCTTAAGTTCATAGTTTTTTTGTACATCTCTAAAAAGCTTTTTATTTCTATAGGAATAAAAATATCTGTCAAATTGATTTAGACACTTAGATATATCTAGCCCGTCAATATGAAGACTTTTTGATTCTCCAATTTTGCGAACAGGATAATAAAGTCTTCCTGAGACATTTGGAATTTCATTAATACTTTTAAACATCGTTGGATAAATTGAAGACTGATCATAGTTAGAATTAAGATGTAAGATTTTCATGATTTTTTCCTTCATCCTTTATCCCTCTACTATTTTTAGCGAGGTGATTATTCCCATCACCTGAAAATTCATACAGATCATAGTGTTTATTTATATTGTTTTTAAGTGAATACACTTGTTTAACTCTATATAAATTATTGTTTTTCTCTATCTCCATTAACTCACTATTTTTGTAAAAATACATTATTCTCTCAATAAATTCCTGCAAAGACCCACAAACGTTAGAATTATTTCCAACTACCTCAACAGAACCTCCTGCATCAGTTGTTAATACAATAGTTTTTCTACTCATAGCTTCCACCAAAGTTCTACCGAAAGACTCAGTATTATAGTTAGAAGTTAATACAAAAACATCTATTTCATGATAAAATTTTTCCATAGATTTAATATCAATATTAATTTCCCCCTTAAACCGATTACCAAGAAGGTTATATAACTCTTCAAACATCCTCTTCGTCTCTAGCTCAGCTTTTGCATCTAAACATCCTACAGCCATTTTGACATTTAGCTTTTCACCTAATATCTCATTTAGTTTTTTTGAGATTTCAACTGCTAATGGCCAGTTCTTCCAATCACAATATCGACCTGCAAAGCCTATAACTAAACTTTCTTCATTCCTTTTACTAATATCATTATCATATGTTTCAAATAACTCTCCGGCTGTATTTTCAATTACTCTAAAGTCTAATAACCCTCGTCTATTATCTACAGCTGCTTTCCAATATTTTAAATTAAACTCTGTTGTTGTAACTAGAACATCAAGTTCTTTGATAAAGAATTTAAATACTCGCTTAAATAAATTATTATATTTAGTATATAATCCCCTTTCTGTGTGAATTAACTTTATGTTTTCAGGGATTAATCTAAGCTTTCTTAATAAGGCAACAATAAAGAAACTCACTTGTGCTTGTGTATGAATAATCGAAGGATTTACAGAATTAATTATTTTTCTTACAATTAAGATGTATTTGAGGAAAGACACAGGGTGCTTTACTAAATGCTTTATTCTAGTTTGAGAAGTCAACTGGTAAAAATCAGCACCGACTATAGTTTTTTTTATCTCCCCAGGTTGTATAACCCCTAAAGAAAACTTCTCTTTTACTCCATTGATTATTATTTTTGTTGACTCCTGTTCTCCACCAACGGTTTCCAAACCATTATCAGACATAAGTAAAATATCTACTTTTTTGTATTTAGTTACTTTATTTTCTGTCCTCATAATTGATTCATTGAATCCAACAATTTGATAATCTTTTATATATTCACTCAAGTTTTTCTCGTAAACCAAATTACCAAATACTTTATTTATTATGCCTATTCTCCTACTCATAGATATTAGTAAAGGATTAAAAAATTTAGTAAGTTTAATCTTCTTTCCATATATATCAGCAATTCTTTTTACCATGTCGCTCGTATTTACATACTCCCTATTTTGCGGGAAAAATATACCACATTCCTTGTTATCAATTACTAACCTTATAAACTCACAAAGATTATCAATATGAATCATACTGCGCTGATTATCAATATTAGGGAAAATCGGTAACTTTTGAGCTAAATTCGAAAGCTTAGGATAATTCCCTTTAGAGCCTTTACCGTAAATCATTGGAGGTCTAATAATCACTACGTTGAAGTTATCACTTTCTAGGGTTTTTATCCCTTCTTCAGCCTGCAGTTTACTATCTCCATAAAAGTTACTCGGAGTAGGAATCGTATCTTTATCAATAATTCTTTTCCCTATACTGCTATCGCCATATACAATTATGCTACTCATAAAGATAAACTGCTTCACACCTTCAGATTTTGCCTTTTTTGCAGTTTCTATTGTAAGATCTCGATTAACTTTATAATACATATCTTCCATTTTGGGATCTGAAGAGACATGAGCAATTCCTGCCACATGAAATACAACATCATATCTCGAGAAGTCTTTTTCCTTCCATAACTCATCTCTTAGACTGATCATTTCTATTGAGTATCTATCAGGATAATTTCCAAGCCACTTCTCAAGGTTTTTACCAACATAACTGTTTTTGCCTGTAATCAGTATTTTTTTCATTTAGAAATTCTCTCCTTACTACTAGCAACTTCCTTCTTGGCCCCAGTTCCACCTTCAACAACCCCGTCACTTTTCAAAACACTAACAATGGTTCCAAAGAAGCACTTAACATCCATCCAGAAACTAATTCTTTCCACGTACTCCCCATCCAACTTGGACTTGATCTCAATTGGAAGTTCATCACGCCCGTTTATCTGTGCCCATCCGGTTAATCCAGGTGGAACATCATTGGCACCATATTTATCCCGTTCATCGATCAAATCGTATTGATTCCATAATGCAGGACGAGGACCTATAATACTCATCTGCCCAACAAAGATATTCCATATTTGCGGAAGCTCATCAAGTGAAGTCTTTCTCAAAAACTTACCCATCTTAGTAATATATTGATCCGGGTTCTCTAATAAATGAGTAGGGGTGTCTTTAGGCGTATCTATTTTCATAGTACGAAACTTCAATATATTAAAGTGTTTTTTATTTATTCCAACCCGTTTTTGCTTAAATAACACCGGTCCTTTTGAATCAAACTTGATAGCAAGAATAAGGATTAAAAAAAACGGTGACAACACAATTAGACCTAATAAAGAAAAAATTAAATCTATCAGCCTCTTAACCTTTAAATACATTTAGGTAACACTCCTCGAGAAGTTAATTAATAGTTTAGGACTTAGTTGAATTCCTGCATCCAACTAACTACCAAACCACTAATCCTTATAATTTTAAAACATGGAGAATGAGGCTGTTAAATAACAACCTCATTTTCCTCCGGATATTATAGAAGACATCTGACTATAAGGAACTACTAAAGTCAAACTCTCTCCTTCTCCAAAACATCCTCTAAATACTCCAACACACTCTCCCTTAAATCCCCACGCTCAAGCGCAAACTCCACAGTAGCCCTAATAAACCCAAACTTATCCCCAACATCATAACGCTCACCCTTGAACTCACACCCAACAACCATCTGCTGCTCATTCAGCGTCTTAATCGCATCTGTCAGCTGAATCTCACCGCCAGCTCCAGGTGCTTGGTTTTCAAGGATCTCAAAGATCTCAGGTCTTAAAATATAACGGCCCATGATCGCATAGTTGGAAGGCGCGTCTTCTTTCTTCGGCTTTTCTACCAGATCATCAATTCCGTAAACACCTGGTTCCATCTCGCCGCCCCCGATGGAAATCACTCCGTATTTGGAGACATCTTCTTCAGCTACTTGCTGAACACCAATGACAGAAGAGTTATATCTTTCGTAAACATCGATCAACTGTTTCAGACCCGGTTTATCGTGAGAATTGACAATATCATCTCCAAGCAGGACGGCAAACGGTTCGTCTCCGATGAAGCGGCTGGCCACTCCGATAGCATGTCCCAGTCCAAGCGGTTCTTTCTGACGGATATAATGGATATTCGCCAGGTTAGAAATCTCTTGAATCTCTTTCAGCTGTTCAAACTTCTCTTTTTTGACAAGCGTTTCTTCCAGCTCATACGACTTATCAAAATGGTCTTCGATCGCTCTTTTTCCCCGACCACTGACAATAATTATATCTTCAATCCCGGACGCTACCGCTTCCTCGATGATATATTGAATGGTTGGTTTATCAACTATCGGCAGCATCTCTTTCGGCTGCGCCTTTGTTGCCGGCAAAAACCTTGTTCCTAATCCTGCCGCTGGAATAATCGCTTTTCTGACCTTTTTCATCTCATCCACTCCTTAATTCGCACTCTTCACTAACAGATTTTCTTCTTTCTTATTCGCCAAATCCAGCACATACTGAGCCAGGTAATGAGGCTCAAAGCTTGGATGGTTCTCTACCAAGTTATACACTCTCTCATAATCAAACCCGACCGTCTTTCCGATAAAGATCTTCGGAAACACCGCTTCACCATGAACTTCATTCTCCCCGAGAAGCTCCTCATACATCTTCTCACCAGGACGGATCCCCGAATACCTCAATCCGATTTCTTCAATTGTATAGCCAGATAACTGAATCAAGTTCTTCGCCAAGTCGACAATCTTGACCGGCTCACCCATATCGAGGACGAAAATCTCTCCTCCGCGTGCCAAGGCGCCAGCCTGCATCACCAAACGGGAAGCTTCCGGAATCGTCATAAAGTAACGCGTCATATCAGGATGCGTCACCGTCACGGGCCCGCCTGCCTGAATCTGCTTCTTGAACAACGGAATCACACTGCCGCGGCTGCCCAGTACATTTCCGAACCGTACCGCCACAAAATTCGTTGAGCTCTGCTTATCAAGATTCTGAATCACCATCTCGGCAATCCGCTTCGTCGATCCCATCACATTCGTCGGATTCACCGCTTTATCGGAAGACACGAGCACAAACGTATTCACACCGAACGTATCGGCAGCCTCCGCCACATTCTTCGTTCCGATGACATTGTTCTTCACCGCTTCTTTCGGATTATACTCCATGAGAGGCACATGCTTATGCGCCGCAGCATGATAAACCACATCCGGCGCATTCTCTGCCATCACATCAAAGATACGTGTGCGGTCTTGAATATCCGCAATAACAGGAATGATTTCAAACTCATTTTTATACTGATTGCGCAGCTCCATATCAATTGTATAGATAGAATTCTCACCATGCCCCAATAACAGCAGCTTCTTCGGCTGAAACTTGCTCACTTGACGGCAGATTTCCGAACCGATGGATCCTCCTGCACCAGTTACGAGAATCGTTTTCCCAGTGACTTTTTGCGCGATGCTCTTGATATCGAGTTCCACAGGATCTCTTCCAAGAAGGTCTTCCACCTGCACTTCACGGAATTGGTTGACTGATATTTTACCCGTGACGATATCTTCAATCATCGGCATAATCTGTGTTTTCGCTTTTGTTTTACTGCATTCTTGGTAAATCTTTTGTATATCCGCTTTGCTCAATGAAGGGATGGCAATGATAATATTATCAATTTTCAGCTCTTGTACTAATTGAGGAATATCGGAAGTGATTCCTTCTACCGTCACTCCGAAGATTTGCAGCTTTTGTTTCGCAGCATCGTCATCAACAAAGGCTGCAGGCTCTAAATCTGTGTCATTGCTTTTCTGGAGCTGGCGAACCAGCATTGTTCCTGCAGAACCGGCTCCGATAATAAGTGCTTTCTTCTTAGCCACTTTCGATTTCATTAAGCTGTCTCGGTACATTCTCCACGCAAAACGGGAACCGCCGATAAAGATAATATGCATCATCCATGTGATTCCAAGAAGCCTGAGGTAGGCATCTCCTTGAATCAGGAACTGAACTGCACCTGCAGCTGCAATCGAAATCGTGACCGCTTTAATGATTGCAATCATCTCACCGATACTCGCATACTCCCATGCCTTATGATAAAGACGATAACTAAAAGCAAATATATGATGGCTGACTAACAACGTTATCGAACTCAAGGTAAGAATCGGCATCAGCTGAAAACCGAAATTAGGATACAAGATGTAATAACCAGCAAAAATAGCACTGATCACAATGATAGAGTCCAGCAGCATCAGCAGCGATAACCTTCTCTGATAACTCAAAGTAAATCCCCCTTCTTTTCTCAATATTTTTTGAATGTGGCCTAAAAAATAAATATGTAATGAAAAAACACATGCTAAGGAATGTTCTTTCATTACATATTTAATTGTTATTACTCTCTTGGATTCTTGTTTGAAATGCCTTGTCAATCACTCTTTGGATTTCCTCAAGCTTTTCTAGCGGAGCATCCTGGTAAATATAGCGAACCGTTTTCTTAATGGTCTTTGGCATTTCCTGAATTTTTTTCACTTTCATTCTCCTAATCTGTTTTATAACCTATACGTTTGGGTAAATAAAAATAGGCATCGAACCCATCCTCACACCATACCAATGACAATAGATGTCTAAGGTCTGGCAGCTTGCCAGCCCACAGCAGGGTCGAGTGCCTCCGACGATAGCGGGTAGGAGACATAGCCGTGTTGCATACCTTGTTCATTTAATGCATAGTACTCTTACAGAAAACTGGAAAATGTTACATAAATCTCCTCTGAACAGCAACAAAAACTAGCTTTAGGCTAGTTTTTGCTGAATCTGACTTTTAAACTACTAACATACTAATTTCTGGAATTCATTTATAACCAAAAGACTATATCTGCTTTACACTTATTTCTTTTCCGTTTCAAGTTTCCTATAGAAATATAACATATTTTGTCGATAGCCGAAATAGGAGATACTGTCGAAACGCGTCGAATACAGGATGAATTATTCTTTGAAGAATAAAATTTACAATTTCTTAATAGTTTAAAACAACCCCAAGATCTTCTTCTGCTTTATATGCTGCGGTGCATCCATATAGGCTGTCTTTCCTTCTACCAGCAATTCACCATTCTCCATCAACTGATACACCATTCCACTTCCGAATTTCTTTTCCACCACATCTAAAGCCTTCTTCATTTTAAGCGGCCTTGTTCTCGTATTGTGGGCATCTGATGCAATAAAGTGAGCGAGGTTATGTTCTATCAGTGAGAGCGAAAACTTCTGGATCTTCTTTCCGAATCCTCCTGAGACACTTAAAGCCGTCACTTGTGAGCAGGACCCTTTCTTCACCAACGAATACAACTTTTCCGGATTTTCGATAATTTCCTGATTACGCTCCGGGTGAGCGATAATTGGTATGAATCCCTTTAGTTGAAGATCAAATAACAACTGCTCCGTATAACGCGGAACATGTGAAGAGGGCAGTTCAACTAGGACATATTGGCTGTCTCCACCCAGTGTCAACAGTTCACTCTTCTGCATTTCTTCTGCCAGCTCACCATAGATATGAATCTCCTGTCCCGGCAGGATCGTGACAGGAATTCTTTCTTCTTTCAATCTCTCATTAAGTTGTTCAACTAAATCTATAACATTCCCGGCAGGGTTTAAATACCGTCCATCACGGTGATGCGGTGTCGCAATAATTGATTTTATTCCTTCTTCTGCTGCCTTCTGTGCCATGGCGATGCTTTGTGTCATGTCTTGAGACCCATCGTCGACACCAGGCAATATATGACTATGTATATCAATCAACAAAAAAACCCTCTTTCCGACAGAGATTCTATGGCTATTTTACCATAGATTCCAATATCAGTAAGAGGGTTTTGTTTCCAATCTATTATTTTCCGCCGTAGTAATAGTAGTAACTTGTCGATTTAATATCTTTGTTATTCAGCACAACACCAAGCAGCTTAGCTTTCGCACTGCTCAAAAGGTCTTTCGCTTTCTTGGCACCTTCTACTTCGGTCGTGCCGCTGGAAACAACAAGAATCGTCCCATCGCATTTGTTCGCAAGAATTTGTGCATCGGTTACCGCTAATACCGGTGGTGTATCAAATAAAATGATGTCATATTGCTCATAACAATCTTCCAGCAGTTGATCCATCCCTTTGGATCCGAGAAGTTCAGCAGGATTAGGCGGGATCGGTCCGGACGTCAGGCAGTCCAGATTATCAATATCTGTGCGCTGAATCGCAGTAAGCAGATCCACCTGCTTGGTTACGACATTAGTCAATCCCGTTCCGTTTCCCTTTTGAAACGTATAATGCATCGTCGGTTTTCGCAAATCGGCATCAATAGCCAATACTTTCTTGCCTTGCTGAGCATAGACAACCGCCAAGTTGGAAACCGTTGTTGATTTTCCTTCACCAGGCCCCGTCGATGTTACCATCAACGAACGATACGGCTGATCAACAGCCGAAAACTCAATATTAGTTCTTAAGGTTCTGAACTGCTCAGAAATCGGTGACTTCGGGCTGGCATCTGTGACAAGCTTACGTCCGTGATTATTTGTATTCATTTTATTCTTTCTAGCCATTGGTTTCACCTCTCACGCTTCTGCTTCCAGCTCGGCTATTCTTTTCCATTTTCACATCGTCTATGGTTGTAACTGCTCCTAGGACCGGCAGCTCCAGTGCCCTTTCGATATCCTGCTCATTCTTTAACGTGTTATCAAAGTATTCTAATAGAAATGCCAGCCCCACACCGGCCATCAAGCCCACCACCAAGGCAATCGCGATATTCAAAATCGGATTCGGCTTAATCGGGCTGACACGGTCGCCTACCACTGCTTGAGAAAGAATACTGACATTATCAACGTTCATGATGGAGGGTATTTCTTCTTGAAATACGGAAGCCACTTCATTGGCGATCAATGCCGCACGCTGCGGATCGGGGTCGGTCACAGAAACGTTGACAACCTGTGACTGATTTTCACTGCCAACGGTGATTTTTTCGCTCAGGCTTCCTGGTTCCATATCAAGATTTTCTGAAACCTTATCAAGAATCGCCGGACTTTTCATAATGACGTTATAAGTATTGATTATTTCAAGGTTCGTACGTATGTCATTGGCATCAAAACCTGCTTGCTCGCTTTTGGCCTGATTGACCAGCAGTTGTGTTGATGACTGATAGATCGGTGTCAGTACAAAATAACTGACGATTCCACTCGTGATGACGGCCAAGGCTGTTATAAGCACAATTAGACTGAGTCTCTTCTTCAGAGTGTCTAATATTTCTCGTAGACTGATGGTTTCTTCCATTGTTTCCCCCACTTTTTCTTTTTTTGAACAAATCTTGTAACATTATAGCATAGAAAATCTGTATTTCATTAGTTCATTTTGTAAATAATTGTGTTTTTCCGTCGAAATCCGTTAGAAATTTTTAGTAATTACTATTATAATAGACCTACCAACAATACTTATTTATAGAAAGGAGAAGCGATCGTGATCTATAGAGTTTTTGCATTTATATTTGGAATTATTGGAATTGCCGTCATTGGTTATGGACAGTATCATTGGCAGCAGAATGCTGTTGTGGACACAAGGACTGTCAGTGCAGCGGTTGAGAATAATAGGGAATCGGAAGAGAATGAGATTGATGGGGACATGCCTCTCTCTGATCTTTCATTAGAGAAGTTGAAGGACGTCACTTCACTTCTGCCGCAAGAAGCTCAAGAAACATTTATGACTGCCTATGAAAATGGAGAAACCGTCTCCCTCCTGATTCTTGGATCTCCGGCAATCGGGGATGATGAAGGTGCTGCCCAGCTTATGAAGGAGGGTATCGAAAGCGTATATGGAGAGAAATTCCTAGAGGTCGACACCTATACGTATGACGGGAATTCCCGTGAGCTTGTCGAAGAAATCGATACATTGACCGAACTGGCTGCTCCTTATGACTTTGTTCTACTTGAGCCTTTCACGATGATTGATAATGGAGAAGTAGGGGTACCAGAGAATCACAGCAATATCGAAGCCGTACAGAAACACTTTACTGATCTCAATGGAGATACAGTCTTCTTCTTTACACCTGCACTCCCCATCTATGAGGCCAGCATCTATCCGCGTCAGGTGGAAGACTTAAAGGAATATGCTGATGCAGAAACGATTCCTTTCATCGATCACTGGTCAGCATGGCCGGATTACTTTGACCCCGAATTCCTGGATTATATTAATGATGATGCCTATCCTAACGCTGAAGGCGCTAAAGTCTGGGCGGATGAGGTTGCAGGATTCTTCACCAATTCATAAAGAGTTCTCTCAGTGTCTTTTGGCGCTGAGATTTTTTATTTAGTTTATTAGATAGAATAGGGAGGGCCGGAATGCGAGTTTCCCTCAAAAATTGTTGCTTTTGAATTTTATTTTTCCTTTTACTTAGGGGGATTGGAGCGAAAGGCGAGACCCTGGGGTTCGTGTACGTGGAAAGGAAATAACCTATTTCTTTAACTTGCAACAAACTTGTCGAAAGCAGCTTTTCTGGAGGATTGTTGCTTTTTAATTCAAATTTCCCCTTAACGTAGGTAGATTGGAGCGGAAGGCGCGCGACCTCCTGCGGGACTAGCAGGACAGGTGAGACCAAGGTTACGTACCCACTGGAACGTAACCCCGCAGGCGAAGCCGAGGAGGCTCAACGCCTGCCCCGCGGAGTCGCGCGCCTGGAGCGGAAATCCATCACTTTTCAACCGCCACTATCTATGCGAAAACATCCTTCTAAAAGATTGTTACTTTTGAATTCTTTTTTCCCTTTTACATAAGGAG
Organism: Bacillota bacterium; assembly: GCA_051750065.1. GTDB lineage: Bacteria > Bacillota > Bacilli > Bacillales > Bacillaceae_B > Rossellomorea. Next base: position 373,329 of record JBNJJI010000001.1, on the reverse strand, counting down.
GATTATAGCCGTAATCTATCACTCTAGGAAATCCACCATCCTTAACACCCATTTCTACTAAAGAAGTCAAAGAAAACAAGAATAAAACTATTTTCCCTCCCTTTTTGTCAATAAACATGGTAAAATATTCTTCAAAACTACTACATTATGACAAAAGGGGAAATATCGTGAAAAAGGTGTTATTTACTGTCGCCGCTACTGCTGTTATTTCCACTGCGTATGGTGCTGCTGCAGAGGCAAGTTCCCATACTGTTGCCAGTGGAGATTCGCTTTGGTCGATTGCCAAGAAATACGGCACATCGGTCAATGCCATTAAAGAATTAAACAGCTTACCTACTGATGTCATCCATCCGAGACAAGTGCTGCTGATTAGTGCAGCCGACAAACAAACTTCAACTCCGGTACAAGAAACCGTACCACCTTCTACTGTTGAAAAGAAACATACGGTCGTTTCCGGTGATACGCTGATCGGGATTGCCAACAAGCATTCTATTACTCTAGCAGAATTGAAAGCATTGAATAATAATCTGTCTGGACATTTAATCTTTCCTGGACAGAAGCTGGTTGTTGGGAGAGGTACTGTAGTCGCTCCGGCTGCATCTACACCTGCTCCGGCTCCTGCACCAAGTCCTGCTCCACCCAAAGCCGATTCATCTGAAACGACTTATAAAGTTCAGCCCGGAGATACGCTATCGGCTATCGCAAGAAGCTACCGGGTAACTGTCACTCAGTTGAAAGAGTGGAACTCCTTAAGAAGCGACATGATATATGTGGGCCAGAAGCTCAAGCTTAATACCGGCTCGACTGCAACACCTCCTTCAGACGGCAAGGCATACAATGTGGACAAGCTGATTCAAGAAGCGAAGTCCCATATCGGAACTCCTTATGTATGGGGCGGCGCCAAGATCGGCGGCTTCGACTGCAGCGGCTTCATGTACCACGTGTATAACCAGGCAGGCATGAAGGTCAACCGATTAACAAGCGGCGGGTATTACAACATTTCCTACTACGTGAATAAGCCAGAAGTAGGAGATATCGTCTTTTTTGAGAATACATATAAGAAAGGCATCTCTCATTTAGGGATTTATCTGGGCGGCAATCAATTCATCCATGCGGGTGATGACGGCGTGATGATCTCAAGCCTTGATAATTCTTATTGGAAGAAACACTTTGATGGGTTTAAGAGGTTTTATTAATAGCAAAAGGTCCCGGCTTCTGCCGGGACCTTTTTGTATACGTATAAATCTGTTCAAGATGCCCAATTCCGCTGGTCAGGCATCCGGTGGAGTGGGCTTTATTGTGAAAGCAGCCTAACATTTACCTTAATTAAGATATCCAGCGGTAAAAATAAGGGGAGTTTTTCCCGTTAATGGCAATTTCCAAGCTCATTTGGGAGTAAATAGAGGGAATTTTTCCCCTTATATGAAGAAATAGCACCTATTTTCTATGGATTTAAGTCAAATAAGGGGAATTTCTCCCTCTATTTAAGCTTTTTAGTATGCTTTTTAGTAAATAAGGGGAATTCTTCCCTCTAAAAGACTAGCCGAAGCATTGAACCTGGCTGATAAGTAGCACTGTTCACTATTCCAGATCTTGTAATCAGCTTCTTTCCATCGACTAGGTGAGAAAGTACTTATTCAGGGCCGGCAGTCAAAAGTTACAAAAAGCTCTAAAAGGATTTCAAAGCTAAAGTGATAAAAAGAGCAGCATATTCAATGCTTTCAAAGAAAGAAGTCAACTTTTCTTCCTATTTATGGATGAAGAATTGACTTTTTATTTGGTAAAGCTTCTTTTTGTAATTTTAGAGCCTCCGTCTAACTTTAGAAATAGAAAAACCCGAATAATGGTACCCCACTTTTGTGGTGTCCATTATTCGGGTTACAGTCAACTCTTCCCTATCCCTATCTGCCTTCTACAATCTTGTAATAGATATACTGATCGACGGCATCATACCCGCCAAGCACAGTATAGTTGCTGACACCTCTATGATAGAAGAATCTTTTGACAGAGTCATCGACCTTATTCTGCTGTACAAGCAGGATCGGCTGGTTGAGCCTTGCTGCGAATAACGAGCCTGTAAGTCCGTCGGCAAAGTCCTCTCCTGTTGCGATTACAGGGTAATCCGCTGTCGGAAAGAATCGGTCAGCAATACGTACTGCTGTGGTATAGCGGTTGTCTCCCGCGATTCGTTCTCCGTTTCTCACTTCATTCATCAGACTGTCTGCCAATACTGCTTCCCCTCCGATGAAATAAGTCTTACCGGCTTTTTGCAGCAGACTTTCGCTCTCACTGTTCATCTTGCTGTGATGGCTGAGTATGATTGGAATTTGATTTAAAGCAGCATATGGCCCGACAGCAATCGCATCCGGAAATTTATTCTTATTGACGACGATAGCTTCCTCATGAGCTGTTCCCAGAAGATCGGCCACCTTCAAAGACGTTTCCTCTCTATTCTCTCCTGCGATCCGCTCTACTTCGACATGCGCTTCGTTGATCAGTCTGTCAATGACACTTTCTGATATCGCATTCTGTCCTCCCATCACCCAGACTTTCTCTGCTCCAAGCCTCTGGATTTCAGTGATTGTTTCAATGGGCAGCTTGGTCCCTCCTGTTAACAGGATAGGCCCGTTTATCTTTGCAGCAAAAGGTGTACTTGCCAGTGCGTCCGCGAAATCATCGCCCCTCGCCAGTACAACTTGTTCCGCTGCGTCCCAGCCTATTTCCGAGAGGATACTGGCCGTTTCATATCGATTCTCTCCCCCAAGGCGCTGCTCCGGATAAGCACCTGCTTCCTTTGGCATTAAACTGATGACCAACACGAGTGTAAGCAGCACGATTGCCGCTTTGTTCTTCAACATGAACCTTCCCCTTTCCTTTTATTGTCACTACCATTCTACCAAATACATCCTTTAGTACGCCTGGTATTTATTTCCGTCAAACCTCCAGCGATTGTTCATTTCCATAATTCATCAAATTTTTACATTTTTATAACATTAGCAACATATTATTCTATTATTCTTATAATTAGAAATCTAGTTATTCAGGGAAAGGGAGATGGAAGTGGGAAAGATGACTATCATTACTAAATTGGTTGCTGCCGGTGTTATTTTAAGTACAGCTGCAGCCCCTAATGTTTTATCTGTAGAAGCGGCTGGAACTAAGGGTATGACAGAGGTTCAGTTATTAAGCGTCAATGACCTTCATGGAAAAATTGATCAAGAGTACGAGATTGATGTGGATGGAGACGGTACGACAGAGAAAGTCGGCGGTATGGATTATGTTGCTGCCTATTTTAAAGAACGTGAAGCACAAAACCCTAATACACTGATTGTCCACACTGGTGACATGATAGGCGGAAGCCCGCCGGTTGCCGCTCTTTTACAAGATGAGCCGGTTATTGAAATGATGAATGCCATGGGCTTTGATGTCGGAACTGCCGGCAATCATGAATTTGACGAAGGTGTCACCGAGCTTATGCGTATCCTTAATGGCGGAGACCATCCGAACGGCACTGCCGGCTATAAGGGTCAGGACTTCCCAATGGTGGCAGCGAATGTTGAGTATAAAGACAGCGGAGATCTTCTTTTAGATCCTTATCATATTGAAGAAGTTGATGGCAAGAAAATCGGTTTCATTGGAGTCGTTACGACCCAGACACCAGACATGGTTATGCCGGCTGGCATTGATTCCATCAAGTTCACAGATGAAGCGGCTGCTGTCAATAAATACACCGCTGAGCTGAAAGACCAAGGCGTCAAAGCCATCGTTGTTCTTGCCCACGTTCCCGGTGGACAGGATGAGAGCCTTGAGTCAACTGGTGCAATCAAAGCACTTGCAGAATCTGTTGATGATGAAGTCGATGTTATCTACGCTGGACATGATCACAAGAAAACAAACGATGTCGTTGATAATAAGCTGATTGTACAAGCATCGGACTATGGTAAAGCATTCGCTGATGTGGATCTTACATTGGATGAAACAGGCCAGGTTGTTAGTAAAACAGCTGAAATCGTAGATGTCGTTCAAGACGGAATGACACCGGACCCGGCAGTGAATGCCATTTTAACTAAATACCAGGAAGAAGTAGCGCCTATTATTAATGAAGTAATCGGTGAAGCTGCTATCGCATTGGATGGCGGTTATGGTGTGAAAGGTCCAGTCGGCGACAATGCGCTTGGAAACCTGATCGCAGACGGAATGAAAGCCGCGATGGATGCCGACTTTGCTTTAATGAACGGCGGCGGAATCCGTGACGATTTGAATGCCGGAGATATCACGTGGGGTGAGCTTTACAACATTCAACCTTTTAGCAATATCCTGACAAAAGTCGATATCAAAGGGGCCGACCTTTTTGGCATCATGAACGACCAGCTTTCTGCTGAGTATGGTCCCGACTACAGCATCGGTGGTTTCAACTATACATGGGAGCCAGTAAACGGGGTTGTCGACATCTTCCTCCCTAACGGAGACAAGATTGATCCTGAAGGCAGTTACTCTGTTGTTGTGAACAACTACATGTGGACTTCTACTAGTGAAAAGTACACCACCCTTCAAGCTCAAGGAGAAAATGAAGAAATCGGGCCAATCGATGTAGATGCAACGGTTGATTTTGTAAGAAGCTTTAATGAGCCTATCACATACATTGCAGAAGGACGCATCAGCCAGGTTGAAACGCCTGCCACCGAACTTGGAGAAGTGACAATCGCTGAAGCACGTGCAGCAGAAGACACTGCTATTGTAACGGTTGAAGGTGTTGTCACAACGACTCCTGGTTCTTGGGGCGGAAATGGATTCTATATCCAGGATGCAACTGGAGGCGTATATATAGCCGCAAGTGAACAAACTGGCGCCAAAATCGGTGATCATGTGAAACTTACCGGAATGACAGCTGACAAAAATGGCGAGTTTCAGCTTGCTGAAGTGAAAAATTTTGAGGTAATAGGCAGCGGCGAGATTAAGAAGCAAATCGTCCAGCCATCTCATATCGGTGAAGATAATGAGGGTGAAGTTGTTCTTCTTAAAAATGCCGAAATCTCTGATTTAACTGAAGTAAACTCTTACGGCACTTTCGAATTCAAAGCGAACAAAGGCGGAAAAGCAATTACAGTTCGTTTTGATAACCGTGCCGGCATGAAGTTCAGTGACTTTGATTTCGCAAATGGTGATCGAGTTGATGTTGCAGGTGTGGTTTCTGAGTACAACGGAACTTACCAAGTGAAGCCTCGCATGGCTGAAGATATCGTTGACTTCAAAGTGGAACTTCCTAAGAGGGTTGCAGGCGAAACACGTTATGAAACGGCTGCTTCCATCTCTGCAGAGGGCTGGGACAAGTCAGATACCGTTATCATTGCCAGAGGAGATTCTTATCCTGACGCATTGGCAGGAGCACCGCTTTCCTATCAAATGGATGCCCCTATCCTTTTGACAGATAACAAAAAGCTGGACGAAAGTACACTGGCTGAAATTGAAAGACTGGAAGCGAAACACGTAATCGTCATCGGTGGCGAGAATGCCATTTCTCCAAAGGTCGTGAAGGAGTTAAAAGCACAAGGCTTAGAAGTAGAGCGCATCGACGGTGAAGACCGCTTTGAAACTGCAGTCAACATCGCTGAAAAAATGGATACAACTAATGAAAAGGCAATCCTTGTATATGGAAGAGGCTATGCTGATTCTCTCACTATCGCTTCTTATGCCGCTCAAAATGGCTACCCTGTCTTCTTAACTGATACGAAGAAGCTGACGTCTGAAACTAAAGCTGAACTTGATAAATACTCTGAAGTCCTTGTAATTGGCGGTGAAACGGTCATCTCTAAAGACGTTGAAGCTGAACTTTCTGTGAAGACGACCAGAATTGGCGGAGAAAATCGTTTCGAGACTTCACAGCAAATTATCGATAAGTTGAACATCATGCCGGAAGCGGTAATGGTCACAACGGCTTATGATTTTGCAGATGGCCTGACGGGTTCTGTACTGGCAGCCAAATGGAATGGAACCATTCTATTGACACACCCTAATGAGCTGACTTCTGAGACTTCTGCGATTCTTGATACGGAATCCATTACAAAGACGATGGTACTCGGCGGCACAAATGCAGTATCTGATAAAGTAAAAACAGAGATTGAAAAGAAATTCAAATAAGAAATAAACGGCGGAGCTGGAGGATTCCAGCTCCGTTTTTTTATGGAAAGCTGTACACAATATGCTTGTGGTACTGATTCCCGTGAAAAGTACGGTCTTCTGCACACCAGTTCCAGCGCTCGGCGGACCGTATCCACTGCAATAAACCCTGAATATTGAGAGATTGCTCGCTCAGAGTCACGCATAGGGAGCAGAAATCTTCTTCCCCCGATTTCTATAGCAACAATATGGTATAGAAACGGCTCTGTTTCGAGTAAATCATCATAGAGCGGGTATAGAAGGAATAAGTGAACATTGGTTGTCATTTTTTACAAAATCATTTTCTTTTCGACAAGAATCAAGTATAGTACTCTTATATGTCGTGAAAATTATTTTACAATAGGTGGGAAACTCATTGAGATCTGATAAACATCATAAAACGAAGAGCCGCAAAGGCTTAAAGATATTCGGAATCATCGTCCTGCTTCTGCTGATTGGTGGGGGCGCTTATGCATTCTCTATTTATAACTCCATCAACCAGACTGCTTCAAATATGCACGAGGAGATCGACCGCGAAAAATCGGATAAACGCCCCGAGAAAGTTTCAGTTGACCAAAGAGAACCATTCTCCGTGCTGCTACTGGGTGTAGATGAGCGCGATGGTGACCGCGGCCGCTCTGATACGATGATTGTCGTGACAGTCAACCCGACCGAAGAATCCGTCAAGATGATCAGCATCCCTCGTGACACCCGAGTTGAGATTATCGGTGAAGGCTATGATGATAAAATCAATCATGCCTATGCATTCGGCGGCGTGGAGATGGCAATGGATACTGTGGAGAATTTCCTCGATATCCCGATTGACTACTATGCCAAGATCAATATGGATGGCTTCAAGGATATTGTTGATGCTGTCGGTGGTGTGACGGTGAATAATAATTTGGAATTCTCATATGGCGGGGACGACTTTGCCACAGGTGAGATTCAACTGGACGGAGAAGAAGCTCTGAATTATGCCCGTATGAGAAAAGTTGACCCGCGTGGTGACTTTGGGCGCCAGGAACGCCAGCGCCAAATCATCGAGGCAGTAATGAAGGAAGGTGCGAGCATCTCCTCTCTTTGGAATTATGGAGATATTTTTGATGCCATCGGTAGTAACGTTAAAACGAACCTGACCTTCGATGAAATGGCCGATATCCAGAAGAACTATAAAGCTGCTGTCGGCAATATCGAGCAGACGCAGATTTCCGGAAGCGGTCAGACGATTGACAATATATACTACTATATTGTTCCGGAAGAAGAGCGTGATGAAGTACAGCAGATGCTGAAGGATCATTTAGATATATAGATATATAGAAAGATGGATATGGACAGTGCACTGTCCCAAGCGAGATGAATAACGTCTTCGGCACCATGCCGAGGACGTTTTATTTATGTGGTGGAATATGCGGTATGCCCACTCCGTTCCAGGAGATCTTTTACAGAATTGCCGATGAACTTAAAGTTTGTGAACTGGTGGTTTGCTCGCGGCTGGAAACCTCTCTTACTAGGCTCGGCCTATAAGGCCCACTGAATGATTTTCTCTAGCCATGTATTCCTTGTGAAAAGTCTTTGATAATAAGGGAAGAAATTCCGCTTATTTTTGAAATAGCACCTGAAAATGGCTAAATTAAGCGGAGAAATTTCCCTTATTCTCTTAAAAGCTGTGAAAATGGTTCTTTTCACTGTGCTTAAGCGGAAAAATTCCGCTTATATACCCCAAAATGAATTCTATTCCACAGCTTAACCGGAAAATTTCCGTTTATTTTAGATAGGATTATACATGTCCTTCACCAGGGCATACCTCCTGCTAGAATGGAATGGGATGATACGGAAACCTCCTTACCCTATCATGAAGGGAGATTTTTCCACCATGCTATAAGCTCTCTGGAACTCCCGGCATAGCCAGGGGTTTTCAAGATCATCAACAAAAGCGCAAGCGCCTTGAACAGCCCCGACAGGCAAATGCTCCGAGGGGCTAGGTTCGTTCCGGCGGGTACGAATCCTCGGGCGCTGAAGCTGGACACGGATAAATTAGTTAGAGTTTTCCCAAAGGGGGATTTTAAAAATTCCTAAATAACAAAAAGAACCGCTTTCGGCTTGGTGCCAAAAGCAGTTCTTGGAGACAGATCCTTCTTTCCTATTCAGTTTTCAAATCTCCATTGTTAATGTATTCCACAACTCGGCGCTGTTAGCGGCAAACTGGGTCTATCCCAATTCATCTATTTATATAATCTTTCACAGATAAGTAATCTCCCATGATCATACCGTCAGCCTGCTCCTCGGTTCGTGGCGCAGGAATCACATACGTTTTTCTTGATGAAACAACCTCGTCAGTTTGAAGGTACTCCGGAAATCCTTCCATCTGCATGCGTATTATATGTGCTGTCCCTCCGGGGAGTTCAAGGTCTTTCCGTCCATCCCATAATGCAAGAAGAACGTCACTGGTTTGAGCAAGGTAACTCCCAACCCGAAGATATCCATCATCCCGTTTCTCGATTGAAAAGCTGGATAACTTGGGTACAAGCAGACTGACAGCTGTTTGACATAGTTCTTCAAATTGAGCTAATGACTCTGAAGTTGTAAAATCTTTCATATATTCTTCCTTCTCAAAAGGAAGCAGGACGTGTAAAGCGAAATCGTTTTTCACGGCTATTCTTGCAGCCATTCGGTCAGCTCCTTCTGCTAAAGGAGTTTGCAATATCCATTTCTTGTCTTGGTGTTCGGCTTTTATTTCTTTGAAGAAGCGGTCTAGCTCCTCTTCAATCTGATCTATCGATGACTCGAGGATTTTTCTGTGGCCGGTAATTCCTATCTTTATTTCTTTACTCATTTACTTCTTCCCCTTCCTCATAAGGAACGATTACATAGTCAATGCCTTTTACAATCTCATACAGATCAACTATCGACTCCTTGCAGTATGTACTGTATTCCTTATCTATCTCTACCTCAAGCTTCTTCAACTCATCCCATCGAACAAGAGCAGCATGCTGTTTATTCTCGACTGACTTTGGATAGTCGGGGTGATCCTGGTCCAGCATGACCGTCCAACCCCTTAAGAAATGAAATGCATTCCAGCGATGATGCTCTGAGGCAGCGATGTCCTCTATTATAGAAGAATCTACTGAGTGGTAGTCCTGTTCATTTATACTTTGAAATCCCTGATTAGCGGGAACTGCCTTTAAGCCGAGAAGCATCAATTTTGTTTGCAGGTGATGAAACGTACTGCGGTTAGAGGACTGGGTAAAATAGTTCAGTCTCTCCCACTCATCTGGCACCTCAGCCCTTTTTTGCTTCTGCTGCTTTCGATAGTTTTCATGAGTTCTGCGAGCAAAATATGACATATCTTCATTTAATAAACTTTTTTCATTTAGTACATTTTCAAGGTTCCCAAATTGGTGGATGCCTTTAAACGCAGAGGGTTCTTTGTTCTCATGAATCCATTTGCTTACGCTTCCTTGTTTATTGACCTTAATAAATACAGGAATGTCCCTATAATTTTTTGCAACTTCAAACCCTTCTTTTATATCTGCATAATCACCATCAAGACAAATGAAAGCATGAGTGAAGGTATTTCCTCCAATCACTTCGTCAAACCTTTGGTAATATGAATCATAGGGTACGAACTGGATATTTGCGATATTAGAAGCATGGGGGTAATTACGCTTCCATTCTTTTTCGAGATTCTCGGCATCACGGTCCAAAATGGTCACTCTCAAATCAGACTGATTGATAAAGTGCCCTCTCTCCAGCACTTCAAGGACAATATGCCTTCCTGTATCCCCAAATCCCACCACAAGAAGGTGAAGGGCATCTCCTGCTTTATTGCGAACTCTCTCCTCATACCCTTTGTAAAGCGGATAATCGTTGAACAGCTGTTCCGCCAGCATACGATAGATATTGATGATTCGAAGCGTAAACGGCGGAACAAACTCCTCTTCCGTTTGTTCGTCCTCTTCCTGGCGCTTGCCTTGTTTCTCGATTCTGATTCCCTCTTCTATATCTTCAATGATATCAATCGAAGAAGAAGATTTCTGGTGAAGAATGATTTCTGGTGTATGAGTTTCATTCTTTCGCATTAGGAGAAGATTTTTAATCGCTATCAGGTCATCCAGGTTTCGGGCCTCCTCTTCATGAAACAATAGGCAGTACTTAGCGTTCTGTACTCCTGTTTTCTCTAATGACCACTGTCTATCTCCCTGGCTGAAACGAACGAGCACACCTCTCTGCTCCAATAGCTTTACTTTATCCTCGGGAATGCGGTCGGCAATAAGTACGACCGGATAATCACTTTTGGACAAGTTGAATGCAGCTAGTTCACTAAATGAATTATAGCCGCTGATCACTATATGATTACCTCTCATCTTTATAAGCAGCATCTTCAGAGTAGAATCCAGCTTGTAATAAATCAGGCTGAACAAAGTGGAGATTGTATAAAGAGCAGCCATCCAGCGGGCCGCCTCAATGACAAGAGGATATCGGATAAGCTTTCCTTCAGATACATCAAAAACATTATCCACGTCCAATATGAATAAACGAAAAGTGGAATAAATGGAATTGGCTATCGAGTAAGGCTTCTCCGCCTCAGTATAAAACCCATAGACACCTAGTACGAACGCCAACGAAAAGGTGTAGAATTGGAATTTATGCTGAGCAAAGAAGATCTGGCCTGCCACCGGGATGATCAAGATATATAAAGCGACCAACAACAAAAGGGATGGCTCCACTTCCGCAGCACTATATATCCAGAACAGGAATATATAAGAGAAAGCTAGAATGCCAAAGTACTGATGTAGCCAGCCTTCCTTAAAATAAGTATTTTTTAACCGCTTCATTATAAACACCTTTACCTTATAAATTATCAAATCTATAACAATAGTATATTTTACTTTTTATTCTATCTGTCATCCTGTCTTCTATAAAAAAGAGAGGCTTGCTGCCTTAAAAAGCAAAAGCCCCTCCCTTACTATTGGGTGATTGGTTCCAGTATGTTGCTCGACATCCAGCCCACTTGCTGATTCGCCATTTGGACTTTATACCAAAGGATACCGCCGAGTTCCTGTTCTTCCTGCAGGAAAAGAAGTTCTTCCCCAGGTCCGATTTGAGTGATGACATTTTCAGTGGATAAATTCTCAACCGGCTCTCTTCTGAGAGTTCCGCCTGTTTCACTTTTCTTCAATTGCATCCGTACAGATTGTTTTTCAGCAGAAGCTGTGGTTGTTTTTTGCTTTCTTTCTGACCATTTACTCTTCATATTTTCAAAAGCCACTTTATGGCCCATTCGCGGCTGCTTCATCTTTTCTTCAATCATCCAGCTGTCCATATTGTCCCACTTTTGAGAAAGAGCAGCCTGCGGCCAATAAAACAGTGTGAATGCTAAAACAGCCGCAGCAAAAAGTGATGACCGCCCGTAGTACTTAAATGATGCTGCTCTAAGATTGGAATGGTAGACTTTAAGTTTTCTGACAGAATTCTGCATGCTCATTTCCAACTTACTAATGCGTTGAAAATTCTTGCGTCCTTTTTTTAGTAAAGCCGTAACATAGAATCCCATTCCTGTTATGATGACAGTAAAAATTAAATAGGCCAATTTTTCAATAAGATATACTAAACTTTTTAATAAACCAGGAAGAACTTTTAAGATAACAGGTTTCGCAATAGTTAACAGAATAAGCAATACGACAGCACCTCTGCCCCAGATGGGAAGCAGCATCCATATATCCGCAATAAACTCCATTAACTAAAATCCTCATCTTCCGCTAAGATGGTTGCACTTTGTGAGAAACTGTTCCCGGTACTTCTGCTGCTGACTTCTTGATTGCCCTTTCCTTCCTCAAGCTTCATATTGTTCGTTTCGTTCCCGATTAATACATGGTCGCCTAATACCGACATCGCTTTTCTATACTGCACATCATCAATATCGCCGTTTGTATATTTCGTTTTCAATGCCTGTCTCGAAGACATGGAATTTTTAAACTCTTCTAAGATATACTTTCTTAATTCGTCTGGGTCCTTATGGAGTGGGATTAAGATATCCACCGGAGTACCCCTGAAAACCTGACGAAGCTCTTCCATTTCAATATTTTTCAATTCTTGATCCCGGTCAAGCTTTTCTTTATCATCAGAATGCGACCTTCTGCTCTTCTTTAACTCTGCACTTAAATCCACACTGGCTTTGATATTGACATCCAGGCCCTTTACTTCGAATTCGAATAAGTCGACCTTTTTGTTTATATCATTTCGAATTTCTTCCAGCCCTGCCGGTTGAGTTGTATATTGCTGTGCAATCCGTCTAAGCTGAATATCGACCTCATCCCTCACAAATTGTTCTAAGGAAGGAATGTTACTTTTCAAGTACTTGATACGATCTTGGATATTAACATATATATTGGTAATAACCTCAAAATTTTTGCCCGTATCGGCTGATGAATACTCTTTCACCAGTTTAGTGTTCACTTGCTGACTTAACTTCCGCTTCACTGTCCTGCTTAGGTCTGCGTCTCCGGTTATCTTAACCCCGATCCCCTTCGCCTCGATATTTGCTGTATTCACTCTGCTTGGAAAATCACCTTGCAATTCATTCAGTTGATAGATGAAATATTTTTCCGATAGCTTTCTGAACTGTAACTTGAGGTCTCTTGTTACGTACTCTTGTATGGAAGAAATCCCACTCTTTAAATATGCTGCCAGATCAGCCACATTACAATCTATGGAAGCAATAAATTCAAAGTGCTCATTTACATCAGCTGAAGGAAATTCATCCTGGAGGTCTATCGTAATCTGCTGATTTGCTCTTTCCCTTAATGTGCGAGAAAGGTCCATTTCACCTTTTAATTGGATTTTCAGCCCTTTCTCAGTAACTTCGGAGAAATCCAGATTATGAGGGAATTGCTCTTGAACAGTTGGTAATGTTTCAAGAGAACAGTCTCTTGACAGCTGGAGAATCTGATTATATACCGCTCCATGGATATACTCTTTAACATCTTCTCCTATTCCGCTTCTAATCAACAATACAGGATCGGCAACCTCACATTGATATTGAAGCTTCACATCATAAGTTATTTCTGAACCAGGTGAAGAGAATTCTTGAGCTATTTGGCCATGAACCGTCTCATACACAAGTGTATAGCGCGTGTTGTATCTTTGTGCCTTTAACTCCGTATTTGTAAGCTGTTCTCCATTCTCTACCACTCTATACTGGCCCCGGTCGTTTTTATATACAAATACGCTGCTTTGGTTGGAATAGGGTTCTTTATTAAAGAAGCTGTATTTAACTGTTTCTTCATTTTGTATAATTTTCATTTACTTACTCCTTTACTAAGTAATCATTTAGAAAAATAGGACTGTCAATTTTTTGCATCTCATCTTCAATAAAAACTTGAATCCGGCTTCTACTATCCTCGTATCCTTTTTCCCTTAACAGATGAAGTATGTCTGACACAGCCTTCTCTCGCTCCGGGTTTCCCAATGCCCGTTTGGCCAGTTTTTCCAACAAAATATTTTGGGTTGGCCTCCTATATAGCGCGTTAAAGAATTGAAACCAATAGGGTCCGTATCGTTCTATAGAGTAGAAGAATAGCTTAGGATTCTTCAAGTAAATCCCCTGCGCAAACCGAAGGACGTTTTGCAGCTGCAATTCATCGGTTCCTGTGAATAGTTTAAACCAAAATTGGAAGTACAGATGTTCATATTTTTCGCCCCTGAATACTATTTGACTCAAGTTCTGAATCGTGGTTTGCAATGGAAAGAATAATGACTTTCTTCCTGCTCGTATTACTGGCTCCAGCAATTCTAAGCTATTAGGGAAGTTCTTCAAGCCGATTTCCCCGCCAAGCAACACAATACCCGTCGATTGGAGCTTTTCGTTATTGGCTTGAGCAGCCCACGTTTTCGCAAGCCGGTAAACCCTTTGCTGAATTTGTTCCTCCTTATGGGCCTCTTCCAGTAGATGAACAACATAGGAACGCTGCTTCACTTGCTCAGAGTTTGCAAGAGGCTGTAGAATTTCTCTTCTAATCTCCGAGAAATTAGTCTTGAGGAGGTTAACCAGAATCGGATTCATCTTTTTGTTCGATAGAAATTCATTCTTTATTAGAAATAATAGCCAATGGATTAATGGTTTTTTGAGGTGGTGCATTTGCTTCCATACATATTCCCAAATGAATTTTGCATCTTCAGAATAGGTAAAGTAGACAACTTCTCTTAAGTCTGTTCCCAGGTCATCATTGTGCCAGACCTGCTTTGTGACCGCTTCGAAGTTTTGCAAGAATTCCTCTTGGGAAACATGGACGACAGGCTTTTCCTCCCTAAGAAATTCCTTATTCAGCAAATCCGTCAGCTGCTGCGCTTTTTCCTCAAGGAAGGTAAATGAACGCCCTTCAAACAAAGCAAGTGTCAAATAAAAGGCGATATCCCGCGTTTCCCTATTTTCTTTGAACCACGATTTCACTCGCTGCTGTACCTTTTCATTTAGAGAGCTTTCAAATTGTGCAGCATCCAGCTCTCCTTGAATATACCTTTTGATATTGTGCAAAATCCCTTTAATATCCTGTGGGTAAAATGTATCTGGAAGAACCGCTTCAGCTTGGTCAGTGAGCAGCCATTCTTCAACCTTCTCTTGAATGACCTCGCTTTCAAATTGATAATCCATATAATTTTTAATAATCTGCTTTATATCTTGCGGAGGATCGACTTTCACTTGAGAAGTAGAGAGACAAGGGACCATCGGTTCTGTTTTAGAGATGATAATCATATAACAATTCTTTTCTTTCAATCTCTGTACAAACTCTTCAAAGCCATGTGAGGGGAATTTCTCAAAGAAAGAACCATCCTCTACTTCCAAGATAAGGCCTGTATGGTTCTTAATTGGATGATTATATATTTCTCTCATTGAAATTTCATTTGACCATTCGTAGATTTCTTTAATGTCCAGTTCTTGGAGGAGAGCAATCGCCGCGGTATATTTCCCCGTATTTTGAGGATTATAGAGTACAAGGTTTTGTTCAGCTTTTAAGGAGTTAACCGCTTCAGTCATTTTAGGAAAAGGAACAAACACCTGAGCTGTTCTATGTAAAATATACGGATTAATCTTATATAAATGAACTTCTTTCTGGCTGGATAAAACAACTGGCTCATTCATAAAAATACCTTCGGCTTCTGTTCCATCCCTCTCAGATCCTTGATACATTTCTTCTACTGCCTCAACCAGCTTGCCAATACCTTCTTGATCATAATCAATCCACTGATGGTCACACAAAAGGAGCTCTAAGTTTTTTGGAATTTGTGCTCCGTTCAAGATGATTGGAACAACAGGCTTATTATAGAAAAATGCCCTATCAATTTCTTTGGGAACGAATTTTGAAGTACTCACTTCCTCTGTAATGAATACCACTACCACCGACACCACAGTCTCAATGTCCTCAACAATTCTCACATAATATTGATCTCCTTTTTTAATGTTCCGAGGAGCATACCAGCATGGTATGTTGTATTCATTCTCTAAGTAGTCAGCGATTTGTTTGACTTGCTCATAGTTCTTAGATGAATGGCTCAAAAAAACGGCCTTTGCCTTTTGCTCTGCTCCCATATCCTCACCCTCCTTTTGGGTTATTTCTACTATATGTATTTAACTTTTCCAATATATTCAAGATACCCAAAGATAAATCGAATATTTATATCAAAATACCTATTTAACTTCGTCCATTAACCCGGTTTCTACAAAAAATTACAAAACCCCTTCTTTTTTCCTTATTATCCATTTTAAATTGAATCTGGTCTGCAATCAACAGGCAGATAGGGAAATTGGCATAGATTCTAGGTTAAAAGACCTTTTGACTCTTCAAGGAAAAACGCCAAAAAAACTGCTTTCGGCATGGTGCCAAAAGCAGTTTTTCATTTAAGAAGTTTTCCTTCTAACTGTTCAATCTTTTCTTTGATATATTTGCTGTATTTTTCGTCTTGTTGGAGTTCGAAGACGATTAGAGCTTTTTTCATGTATTGTATGCCCTTTTCAACATCCCCAAGCAGTTCATAGTTATAGCCCAGGTGATAGTGGAGTTCGCCTAGGAAATAAAGGTTATCCTTTTCAATGCACCAGTTAATTCCTGCTCTGCAATACTTGCTTGACTCCCCGTATTCTTTAAACCTTGTTAAGGTACGGGCCAGGTTATAATACAATCGGGTCTTAATTGTGTAATCCGTCAAATAGGGAATGGTATTGATATACTGTTGTATATTCTTATACACTTGGAGTGCTTCATCAAGCTGGGCTTCCTCGAAATGAATCGCTCCCATAGTAAGCATAATCTCTATTTCTCTCTCCGACCAATACTTGTTTGAAATGTGAGTTAATTGAACAGCTACTGAGAGCGTTTCAAGTGCGGTATCTGTATCTTTGTCCAGCTCGTATTGATATATGCCTTTATGCCACAATAACAATTGCAGATTTTTTTTGTTCTGGGTAAAAAGGGGATTATAAACTTCAGTTTCCACAACTTGCTTCATTTCTGCATAATCTAAATTTCTCCGTGAAAGAACCAGCTGCCTCTTTACTTCCTGTACATAATCAAGTCTCGGTGTCATACCGATATCAAAGAAGTGATTAACGTCTACCCCCAGCTTTTGCGAAATTAAATACAGGGTGGAGGCGTATGGGTAAACATCACCTTTTTCAATCTTGCTAATCTGGGCTTGGGTACAAATGCCTTCCGATAATTCTTCTTGTGAAAGCCCTATATTTCTTCTGAGCTCTCTAATCTTTTTGCCTACTGCCGAAAAGTCCATAATATCTCCCCTAAATATTCCTAAAGTTATATTTTATGAGAAAAAAGCCTAATACCTATTAAATTATAGCAAAAAAGCGTCATAAAGCCCTATTACAGCAAATGCACAGATTCTTAGATTGTGGTTTAATATTAGTAACAGATATTCTTACAGAATTATCTAATTGACTATAAGGAGGATTTACTCATGAAGAAAAAAATCATGGTTGTGCTTGCTGCTTCATTCCTATTGTTCGGTGCCGGTGTTATGGGAAGTGCTTCAGCAGAAGGAACTCCTCAAACAAACGAACTTCCAACGGTATATTAATTTAACTACTCTACTAACCAGCAGAGCACTTTCTTAATGAAGGTGCTCTTTTACTTACTTCTATTATAAAACACTTCCCCAATGGACGCATATTCTTTTACGAATAACCGTTATAAATGGTACTTTATACTCCTGACTTCCCCATATCTCCTGCTCTTCCTTAAAAGGACAGCAAGGGGACTGTTCTCGTTTTGCATTCATTAGCAGTGCCACCCTCAGAGAAAGAGCTATCATAATAAAGGAATTAATTGTTAATTCGTCGAATATTCAAATGCTGGGATGCCCCATTCTTCCTACTCCTTTGAATTCCCCTCGGAACAGAGTACCCGGCTCCCTTCTAGAAATCCCTGACTAATTTTTACCACATTACAAACAAAAGGAGCATTATGTAGTGAGAAGGACCTTATTTAGTTACTGCCTTATATTATCTTTGTTCGGCTGCAGCACTGCTGAACCAGAACCAGCTTCAGTCAAATCCGAAACGAAAGCGGATTCCGTTTCTGTTCCAAGCCTTGTTCAATCAATGGAGAAGAACTTATCAACGGTTGACAGTTACTCGATTGAAGCTATTTCCAATCAAACCTTTTTGACTGAAGATGAATACATATTCGGGAATCTCGAGTGGAATTCAAAGTCGGAAATCCTGACCGGTTCTCTTGATATGCACCATTATTTGACCTTAGAAGATAGGCTGGAGCCTGACCCTGATCTTCCCAATCCCATCATCATGGACATGTACTTTGTGGATGGAACTATTTATTCTAAAACAAATCATACCAGCGAGTGGGTTGTTCTTGATGATGCTTCTGCTCAAATGGAAGAAGGCAAGTACAAGGATAGTTACCAAGTGGCCGGAAGCGACCTGCAATTCGAGGTATTCGACAACCACTTCCAGCTTGCCCTTTTAAAAGATTATGAGAAGGACTTTATATTAGGGGAGCAAGAAGATCGTTACCAGCTCATCTTGGATCTGCAGGAGGAAGACCTCGGGAATGTTTCTGCCGATCTGATACAACTGGCGATGCCAAACTATCAGGAAGGCGGAGATATGCAGGTGTCTGCCAATGAATATAAAGTCACAATCTACATAGATAAAGAAACTTTATATCCTGAAAAAACGTTTATCTTTTCGAGTTTCAATATCTCAACTTCCGAAACAGACTTCCTCCTTCAATATGATTTCAGCAGCACTCAATCCAACTTCAATGAGTTTGAGGGAATCGAAATTCCTGCAGAAGCTATTCAGTAAGATCAGAAGGGTTATTGGATTCTATTTAAATTCAATAACCCTTCCTTTCTATTTTTTAACAGAAATTCACTAGAAAAATATGCTAAAATAGTATCAGAATTACATATTGCTAGGAGGAACAAGATTCATGCGTTTTAGAGTAAAAACTTTAATTACCTTAGTAATTGGACTCAGTCTTTCTGTTTTACTTGCCAATGGTGCCTCGGCCCTTGAGCGGACAAGCGGGAAGGACAGATATGAAACAGCTGTGGAGATTTCACAGCTCGGCTGGGACAATGCCGAGACGGTTGTACTTGCTACGGGAAAAGATTTCCCCGACTCTTTGGCAGGTGGCCCGTTAGCTTATAAATATGATGCACCAATTCTGCTGACCGCACCTGGCGTACTGACTCAGGTGACAAAAGATGAGATTAGCAGATTAAAAACGAAAGAGGTTATTATTTTAGGCGGAAAGAGTGCTGTTTCCCTCGGTATTGAGAAGGAATTGAAAACTTTAGGGGTCTCTTTTAGACGAATCAGCGGGTCGGACCGCTTTGCAACGGCAGCCCGTATATCGGATGAACTGCCTTCCAGCCAGGTTTACGTGGTAAACGGCAGGAACTTCCCTGATGCGCTTTCGGTTTCTTCCTACGCAGCCATTCACCAGATTCCGATTCTTTTGACCGAAAAAGACAGCGTCCCTGCTGCTACTGAAGATGTATTGGATAACTTCGGTGCAGCCCTCGCTATAGGCGGGAAAGGGGTCATCTCTGATAAGGCGCTCGGACAGCTTCCGTACGCAGCCCGGTTTGGAGGTACTGATCGTTTTGACACCAATTACATGAGCGTGAAAAAGTGGCAGCCTTTTGAAGGGTGGAGCGGTAAAGCGGTCGTTGCCACAGGAAGAAATTTCGCTGATGCTCTATCTGGTTCTATTTATGCTGCTAAAAATAACGCACCGATTATTTTGGTTGAGCAGGATAAGGTCCCATCACGGGTTTCTCCTTTATTTCAGGACTTTCATGACTACACTGTTCTAGGTGGTAAAGCGGCTATCAGTGACGGTGTTATCCAAACGATCAGCCTCTACCACAATCCGTTTCCTGATGTTTCAGACCGTGATAACCCTATGTTCAGTAAGATCGGTGAGCCTGCTATTTCTCCCGGCAATGGAATGACTGTTACTGTGGACAAAATTGAAATGGTTCCACAGGACTGGTATAACGAGTTCCGGGTTACGTATACTCAGGCTAACAACACAGAAAATGCTATCGATGAAGCTCCTTTCAGACTTTATTACTCAGACACCGATTCTGTGTATCAATATGATTACTACAACAAGATTCAGCCAGGCGAGAGCGTTCAAAAAACGTATGAATTTACTTTTGATAAATCCCAAACACCTATATTATTAGAATACGGTGAGCATGTATATGATCAAGAAGTTCCCGCTCAAGTTTCGTTGAAGTGGGTAGTGAAGTAAGCTGTTGCTGCAAAGGGACGGTTCTCGTGGTGCGGTACAACACGAGAACCGTCCCTTTCTGCATTCTCCCATTAACTTTTTGAATTTTTTGGTTTTTATGGTGTGAACTGGGGTAATGAAGTAAGGGCTAATATCCTATTTCAAAAGAGGGATTGCTTATGCGATGGTACTTTAAGGTCTTGAAAAACTATGTGAATTTTAGAGGCAGAGCCCGGCGGATGGAATTCTGGATATTCTTTTTCATTAACTTGATTCTAGGTTTTTTCCTTGCTCTTGCTGAGTCATTGTTCATTCCAGGGGACAATTGGATCATTGATCTCTACTGGCTTTTAATTGCCTTGCCTTTTCTTGGATTGGTCGTACGACGCTTACATGACACCGGACGAACCGGTTGGTGGGCTCTCATCGTCCTGATTCCTTTCATCGGGCAAATCATACTGATGGTTTTCATGACATTCGACAGTGAAGACGGTTCTAACAGTTGGGGGCCGAATCCGAAAGAACACAGTGCTTTTGAAAGTTCTATATCCCATTAGAGGCGAAGTAAGCTGTTTTAGCTGCCAAAAACTTTTTCAAGAATTCAACTATAATATTTTGGCACCTTTCACAAAAGTGTTTGTTACCACTTCCCCCCCATTAGAAGAGGAGGTCTGTCCATGTTTACCACTCTCCCCAGACATACCGAAAAAGTGGATAAAGGATTTGCGCTGAATTATTTTATTCTCAGTTACAGAAGGAAAATGATCCGCACCATCTGGATGACCCTGTGGGTTCCTGTACTTTTCATTCTCTTGAGATATGTATTTGACTACGGCTTCTATTTTTCTTTAGTTATCACCCTCATCGGTTTAGTCGGAAATTTGATCCAGCTGTATTACACGTATTATATGTGGAACAAGTATGAGAGAGATAAGTGATAGTAAGGGTGAGACAGCCCGGGGACGGTTCTCGTGTAGCAGTGCGGCACAAGAACCTTCCCCTTGTTTTTCAGACAGACAGTAGTTTAGGTACCTTCCTCTCCCTCATCCTTCAATCTCAAAAGGCACCTCTTCAATTCTTTCAAGGCTGCCTGTTTCTATGCTCTCCGGCAAAATGTTTTGCTTTGAGAATTCATTTCGAGACACCAGGTAGTAATCACTTCCATCAACATAATAGACCCGGGTTTCCTTCATACTGCCGTATTGATTCTCAGAAAAGACATGCTCCACCTGGTAAAATCCATTTTCTTTGAACTGCACTTTGTAGTTGTTCTCCTCTTTTTCTTCTTTATAGAGTTCTTGCGTATTTTTATCTGACACGGCCAGCTGCCGATCACTATGTTCACTGAGTACTTTCGGTTCTTCCGTTAAAGGGCTATGTAATAAAGATATCGACATCATAATAGACATGTATTGATGCATCCGTTGCCTCCTTTTGTACCCGGGAGGTGCGTGATGATTCACTTAACCCAGGATATTCTTTACCCTTTACCCAGTTCGATTTCCAGAAAACTAGGATTATTGAGGCGTGCCGGATGTCCCGTATGAAGAGAACTGGGACAAGGAACCTGTCCCTCCGTCCCACCCCAGGGGTTCCGGGACGAGGAACTGGCCCTTCGTCCCTTTTTTCCGTATTTTAGGATATAATGAGATTAAGTTATATAGAGAGTTGGTGCAGTATGACTTTAGAAAAAAAGGTAGAAGAATTGGAAACAAGAGTTATAGAATTAGAGCGGCAAATTGACGTTTTGAAACTTAAGACTTCTTCCCATTCAGCAGCTAGTAAGCCATTAGACTCTAAACCTAAGATGGAGAAACAAGATCAGAAACCTTTGAGACAGTCTGAAAAGAAGGCAGCAGATCCTGTGGGTCCTAAAATTGAAGATAAAACCGTGGATTATGAAAAACTGATTGGCCAGGTCTGGCTGCCGAGGGTATTCATTCTCGTGCTCATTCTTGGTGTTTTATGGGGCTATAAAGCAATGGTGGATATCGGCCTTATAACAGAGTCAATCAGAATCCTGCTTGGATATGCACTAGCCGGCTTTTTCGTTTGGCTGGGTGAAAGGCAAGTCAAGAAAGGCAGGAACGCACTTGGGCAGATACTCACCGGGGGTTGTATTCCTATCCTGATATTAGCCACATTTGCAGCTAATGTCCTTTATGGAATCATTCCAGGAGCTCTTGCTTTTATATTGAACGTAATCTGGGTGATACTCGGGATTTACTTATCTGACAGGCACAATTCCCAGCCAATTGCGGTTCTTTCGTCGATTGCCGGCTTCCTTGTTCCTTTTTTGATAGAGGGGACCTCAACAAACATACTTCTGTTTACAGGCTATGAAGTGCTGTTTTTTATCACCCTGCTTTTGTACGCTATGTACAAGAAATATAAATGGCTGTATCTAACCAGTTTCATCCTGCTTCACCCTGCGATGCTCGTCTACGCCGTTACCCAAGAGGGCGATTTTAGAATCATTGTCCTTGGGATCATTATTCAGCATGTTTCACTGCTAGGGATGTTTGTCACGAAAGAAATTTTTCCTAGTTATCAAAGAGCCACCTTGTTTACGAGTTTCATTCTCACTCAAGGATGGGTGGTAATTTGGCTTGATGCTTTCGAATATACCTTATTCCTTATGTTGTCAGTTGCTGTTTATCTTTCTTTATCTTATTGGCAAAGAAGAGCGAATAAATTGCGCACTCTTCTTCCAGTTGCCACCTACTCCCTTGCTTTGCTTCTGGCTGATTTGATGAATTACGAAAAAGTGGGAGCTCTATTGGTGATCCAAGGGGTTATCGCCTTGTATATCGGATTAACAACCCAAGGAAGAATACAGTCCCTGCTTGCTGTAATCCTCTATTTTATCGGACTGGTCACTATTGTCACCGATCCTATAGATGCTGTTTTTTCTTACCAAACAGCCGCTTGGCTCATTTTAATACTTTCAGGCTGGGGGCTGAAATTCACTCTAAAAAGAAACCAGGCCTTTTACGAAAGCTTCTTTCATTTTAAAACGACAATGTGGTTATTATTTGGAGGAATGGCGGTTCTTTTATTGGCATTTATTACACAACTAGGGCTCGCAGCCACTGAAGGGTATTCTTCTGATATTCAAAGCTTGATCATTTCGGGTCTCTGGGTGTCCTACTCCATAATTGGCCTGATTATCGGGGTGAAAAAAGAAGATAAAAAGATTCGATTGCTGGGAATCGTCCTGATTTTCCTGACTCTGGTAAAAGTTATTTTTATAGATATCGCATATATCTCCATACTGGTTCGTGCTGTTTTATTCATCGCTCTCGGCGGTGTGGGAATTGCTCTTTCACGTTTTTATTATAAAAAGTCGGAATAGTTTCATTTAAAAACACTAGCTGCTGAGCTAGTGTTTTTTTGTTGTAGAGAGGATTGGAGCGGAAGGCGTGCGACCTCCGGCGGGACTAGCGGGACAGGTAAGACCCCCAATCCAGTTCCAGCGCAGAGCCCCCAGGATTCGTGGGCATGGTGCGGGAATCCATTATTTTCAATACAACCTTTATATAAAAGGATTCATTCTTATTTTAAAAGGTCTTCCCTATTCGGCATTCCTTCTTGTGCTCCCAGGATCATCACCGATTCTGTGGCTGCTTTACATGCGATTATGCAAGCATCTTCAAGACTGGACCCTCTATCTAACTCGGCAGCCAGTGCTCCATTAAAGGTGTCACCGGCACCTGTGGTATCAATGGCGGTCACTTTTTTTGCAGGTATCTCCACTTTCTTTCCGTCCGGATGAAGCAGAACCCCATCCTTGCCCTTTGTGATAATGAGTTTTTGATACAGCTGTTCAGAGTGGGCAGCGTTTTCTTGCAGTAATTGGTCTGCTTCTATTTCATTAGGTGTTAGGTATTGGACTTTATTAATCCATTGCCAAGGAATACTGTTGTAGGGCGCAGGGTTAAGGATGATTTTCACTCCATTTGAATGAGCTATTTCTATGGCCTTTTTTACACTTTCCAAGGGCAGTTCTAGTTGAAGGAGCAGCCACTCGCTATTACAGATCGTTTTCTTATACTCCTCCACTACCTGTGGAGTGATATGGGAATTGGCTCCCGGTACTACTATGATTTTATTTTCACTATTGTGAACGGTAATGACGGCGGTCCCTGTTTGTTCTCCGGTAATTAATTTGATGAACTCTGTGCGAATTCCCTCTTTTTCCAGATGCTTAATATATTCTTTTCCATAAAAATCATCCCCGACCGCTCCGATCATTCTAACTTCTGCTCCTAATCTTGCAGCGGCTACCGCCTGGTTGGCTCCCTTCCCGCCAAAGCTGGTATGAAACCGGTCACCAATGACTGTCTCCCCCCACGCTGGATCCTTACCCGTGATCGTCACCAAATCCATATTGATACTTCCAATAACCGTTATCATTCATTTCCACCCTCTTTCATCTCTGATTATCCCTTAAAGAAAATTTGAAGTAAATCCAGATACGCTTTAGCCCTTTAAAGCACGAAGAGGGACAGTCCCTCTTCGTGCTTTAAAGGGCTAAAGTTTTTTGACAATGATAAATAATGGTGTTTTCGTTTCTTTATTCTATTTAAACTCCCAATTGGGTACGCCAAAAAGCCGTTTCTGAAGGTTGAAAACGGCTTTTTGGCGATTCGTCAGATAATGACGGAAAACTTATGATGAACTTATCCGGGAATACATGAGTGAAGGCGCGCTTTCCTGAGAGGGAAAGAAATGATGAATTTTGAGGAGATTGCGGTCCAGTATGAGCCAATGATTTACAAGGTGATAAAGACTTTGCACATTTACAGAAACGAGGATGAATTTTACCAGCTTGGCTTGATTGCTCTTTGGGAGGCCGCCAGCCGGTTTGATCATGATAAAGGCAGTTTTTCCAGCTACGCTTACTCTTACATTAAAGGAAGATGCCTTGATGAGATGAAGCGAAGGATTTTACATGAGGAACGTAACAGCACTCCTCAGGAAGGGTACTGGGAACTCGTGCAGGATCCGAATGAGGCAAAGCCCTTGGAAACAGAGCTACTGCTGTCTTACTGCACTAAATTGAATGAAAATCAAACCAAATGGGTGATCTATACCTGCCTGGATGGCTTGACTATAAAGGAAATTGCTGAGGTTGAAAATGTATCTCCTTCCGCAGTGAAGAAATGGCGTGCAGGAGCTAAAGAAAAACTGCGAAATTCATTGCAAAATATATAATATTTTTAAGGGTTAATGGGCTGGGCATGTAAGCGCAACCACTCATAAATATTCCCAGCCACCCCCTTGTATCCCCTTTTGACCAAGCGTATAATGAATTCTTGATTGTACTAGCAAACATTCATTCTACCAATACATAAGGGGGATCCCTTCTTTATATGAAGAAACAAAATTGGCTGTCGGTTCAGTTCTTTGCAATCTTTTTCACTTGGGGCATTTTCATTCCATATTGGACGGCATGGCTCGTTGAAAGCAAAGGCTTTTCCATTGCCACCGCATCGTCACTTATCGCTGCCGGCATGATCGCCCGTTCGTTTTCCAGCTTTTATTTATTTCCGACTCTAAGTCAGAAGTTTCCGCTTGGCAAGCTTGCCCGGATCATTGTCATCGGGTCAGGTTTATCACTACTACTATTCTTTCCTTTAAATTCCTACATCGGGATGATGGCCGCAATGGTGCTCTTCAGCCTCGTCTATCCGATGGTGATGCCGCTCGTTGAAAGTATGGCGGCTGTCATGATGAAAAAAGATAAAATCGATTATGGTAAAAGCAGATCGTGGGGCTCCATCGGATATACAGTTGCACTGCTTTTAGCCGGTGTGCTCACATCCGTTTTCAGCGAAGGCGCCGTCATCTACATGATGTTTGCCGGAATTATCATTATCTTGATTTCTTCTTTTCAAAAACTTCCTGGATCTATGAGTGCTCCACGTGGACAGGAACGGATGTCTTACCGAAATCTATTGAATTCAAAAAAGTTCGTGCTGGCTATGGTGATCGTCGTCTTCTTGATGGGAACACATGCAGCGTACTATAACTATGGTGTGTTGTATCTGAAAGAACTTGGTGTCAGCAACCTTTATATCGGAGTGCTGCTTAATGTCGCAGTTATTGCTGAAATTGTTTTCTTCGCGCTATCTGATAAGTTTTTAAAAGGCCGTTCCATTTCGATTATGTTCATGATCGCCGGCTCGGCCGCTGTCCTGAGATGGACATTGTTGTTTATCTTTCCAAGTGTGTCCGTGTTTGTCGCGACACAGCTGCTGCACGCCTTCACATTTGGTCTGACACACTATGCCTTCATGAGACTGATCTACGAGGAGCTGGAAAGCAAAGATGTTCCGGCTGCGCAGGGTGTGTATACGGCACTGGGTACAGGGTTGAGCACCGCTGTCCTGACATTTGTCGGCGGCTTCCTTTATGATTACTCTCCTGGTTATGCTTTCCTGGGAATGGCTGTTGTGGTTGTTCCGGCTATTGTGCTTGGGGGAGTTATGTATTCACGATATGAGAAAGCTTATGTGGTGCGTAAGGCTTTGAGTTGAGTTGTGAGTGAGGTATTTAGTTAGTCCTATTTGGAATTTGGGGCTTTATATATGAGTCGAGGATTTTGAGCTTACATGTGTGCAAAGATGAGTATACTTTGCGCGTGTGTAGGCTTTTTTTGTTTACCCTTGGCTGGAGGCTTTTAAACTTGATACATGTGTGGGCATTCGGTCGTTGACTCGTGTCTGAAGGGGGATGGGTTTTGGACATGTTTCGGGATTTTTCGTCTACTTATGTATGAAGTTGGGGTGGCTTTGGACATGTTCTAGCCCTTTTTCGTCTACTCATGTATGAAGTTGGCTTGGCTATGGACATGTTCTAGCCCTTTTTCGTCTACTCATGTATGAAGTTGGCTTGGCTATGGACATGTTCTAGCCCTTTTTCGTCTACTCATGTATGAAGTCGGCCAAACTTCGGACACGTCTGCACTACTTTCCCTCCACTCATGTATGGAGTCGGCCGAACTTTGTACACATCCGCTCTCTTTTCTCTACACTCATGTATGAAATTGGCCGAACTTCGTACATGGCTGGCCATATTTTTAAGTAGACCTCGCTTCTGCTATCTCTTTCAAGGCTTCGGCCCGGGATGCGATGAATGTTCTCATATATTTTTCTAAAAAAAGTTTGTCTGCCAGAATGCCGAGAAGGCCTAATGGAGACTTATACTGAAAGTGGTCGATCATGAGGGTTCCGCCATCTTTTTCGATAAATTGATGGGAGTGCTCGAAAGAATGAAAGGCTCCATTGACCATTATATCGACGAATCGAGAAGGCTTTTCCATCTGTGTAATTTTAGCTGTCAGCCTCTGTTTCACTCCAAGATGCACGGCTTCCCATGTCACAATATCTCCTTTTTCTAGGTGGCCTCCCGTCACTCCGCCGACCGCTCTTTCCTTGGTTTTGGACGTCGTTTGAGTATGAACCTCCACGTTTCTAGCAAGGTCGAAACATAATTCAATAGGAGCTTCGATGTATTGGTGGTGTTCGATGATGGGCATATGCAACCCCCCTTTAGAATGGTTTTGTGCCTTTATTATAATAAATGAAGGGCAGCTTTATGAATTATAATAATTTTCAAAATTTAATTCTCTTTTTTTCTAGGAAGAGCTATAATGATTTCATCTAAGTAAAAGGAGACAACACCTTGAAAAATCTCATTTTTAAAACCTTTGCCGTTCCTACCTGGAGTTTTGCATTTGGATTACTGTTGGTCATCTTGTCCGGTTTCGGCGGAAGAATAGCATCCGCTTTATCCAGGCAGGGCAATGAAGATGTTTGGATGGTTTCGGATGAGTTAACTCGTGCGTGGACGTACATTCCTTTAATAGTCGGGATCGCTCTTTTAGCATTGGCTGTCAGCACGTTTTCTATTTCTTATTTCTTTTGGCAAAAACGCATGAGCTGAATTCACTCCAGGAGAAACTGTCATTCTGTGGGCACACTTCCCATTATCTTGTCTATCTTGGCAGGCTTAATTGATGTGTCGGTTACTAGTTTCCCTATAAGGAAAAATTGAGATTTATACAGGGCGATCACTGTAAAAAGTGATCGTTTTTTTGTTGTTTTTAAAATATCATGGACAGGGTTGGATATAAGTGAGCTGCGTTTAACTCCCTGGATGTATTTTTCGAATTGGAGTTTCCAGGCTATCGACGGGTTTTCCCTGGCTATCAACCACTTTTTACATTCTATCAACGAGTTTGGTTTTTCTATCAACGAGTTTTGGGGTTCTATCGACGACTTTACCCAATCTATCAACGAGTTCGCCCTTTCTATCAACGAGTTTGGAACTTCCGACGGATTTTCCACGGCTACTAACCTCGTTTCTCGTTCTATCAACGAGTTTGGCCGCTCTATCCACGAGTTCGTCCCTTCTATCAACGAGTCAGGATATTCCCACGAGCTCTTCATGGTGAATCCCACAAAAAAAGAAAAAAGCCCGGAAAATCTCCAGGCTTCTACCCTTTCACCGACCCAGCTGTCATACCGGCAACAAAATAACGCTGTAGGAAGATATAGGCGATGACCATTGGTGCTGATGCAATAATGACTCCTGTGAACAGCATCGGATAGTTGGTCATATACTCTCCCTGGAATTCCAGCAGAGCAAGCGGCAAGGTTTTGTAATCTTTGTTGGTGATGAAAAGCAGCGGATATAATAAGTCGTTCCAAATCATGACGAACAGGAAGATGGCTGTGGCGGAAATGGACGGCAAGGACAGCGGAATGGCCACCTTTGTGTACATTTGCCAGTTGGAGGCACCATCGATACGGCTGGCTTCAAACAGCGAGCCTGGAAGTGACTTCATAAATCCGGTTAGGATGAATACTGCGACTGGTGAGGTTACGGCTATGTTGACCAGGATCAGGCCTGTTAAGCTGTTTGTCAGCCCCATGTCGTACACGAGTTGATATAGCGGAATCATATTCACCTGTGCTGGCACCATCATTCCCAATGTAAACAAACCGAATAGAATTCTTCCCGGCCAGCCAGACATGCGTGTGATGGCAAAGGCAATCATGCTTGAGAAGAATAACGTGATGCTTACAGAAAAGAGGGTAACAATGACGCTGTTCCTAAAGTAAACGCCCATTGATTCCTCAGAAAACATGGATGTGTAGTTTCCAATGCTGAAGGTTTCAGGAAGGCCAAGGACATCTTGATACATCTCTGAACTTGTTTTGAATGTTGCAAAGAAGATGGAGATGACCGGAACGATGATCAGCAAGGCATAGATTATATTCAGAAAGCCTTTCGAAAACTTCAAAAGCTTCCCCTCCTTTATAAGTAATTCTCTTATCAGCTTGCCGCTCGATCGGAACGGAGCACTTTAAATTGAATGATTGTGATGATGGCAATTAAAATCATAAAAATGACAGACATGGCAGATGCATATCCGAATTTAAAGCTTCGGAATGCCGTGGAATAGATCAACGTTGCCAAGATTTCCGTAGAGTAGTTAGGGCCTCCCCGTGTCATTGTGAAAATTAAATCAAATGCCTTGAATGACTGGATGGTGGTGTAGGCCACAACTATGGTTGCTGCAGGGGCCACCAGCGGCCATGTCACAAAGCGGAACCGCTGCCATTTGGAAGCTCCTTCAATTTTAGCCACTTCATATAAATCGTTCGGAATATTCTGAAGTCCAGCGACAAAAATGATCAGCATCTGGCCGGTATGCATCCAGACTTGTACAACGGCAATGGAGAAGATGGCTAAATTCTGATCTCCCAGCCAATTATGGGTCAATGCCCCTAAATTAACACTTTCTAGCAAGGTATTTAGAATTCCCAGGCTCGGATCATAGACAAATGACCAGATGAAGGCAACCGATACGGATGACAAGATAGTTGGGAAAAAATAAAGTGCTCTTAGAAATACATTGGTCTTCGTGTTTTTAACAAGATAAAGAGCAAATACCAGCGAAAATAATGTTTGAAAGATAACAACGAACAGCATGAACTTTAAGTTATTGCCCATTGATTTGGCAAAGATTGAATCATTGGTAAAAATATTTATGTAATTCTCCACACCAACGAAATTATAATCCGGCGTCAATCCGTCCCAATCGGTAAACGAGTAGAACAGCGCGCTGAATGTCGGGTATATAAAAAAGATAGAGTAAAGTATGAGGCCCGGTAACACAAACAGAAACAGGGCTTTATTTTTCTTGAGATCCATTGAACCCCCTCCTTCTAACTGAAGAAACATAAAGTAATAGGAAGAGAGAGAGTTTCCCCTCTCTCCCCAACAAGATATTATTGTATCTTTTGGTTTACGATTTCCTGTGCTTGCTGCGCTGCAGTTTCTGGATCTTCACCACTCAGAACATTCTGGATGGACGCGATGACCGCTTTCTCTACGTCTGCATCAGGAATCAGGTAACGAGGCTGGAAGCGTGTATTTCTTTCCATCCAATCTTCTGTTGCCTTCAGAGAATCTGATTCATAATTTAAATTAGGGATGGTAAGGGCTTGCCCTGTTTCATTTGCATAGTACTCGGCATTCTCAGGCTGTGACAGGAAGTCGATGAACATCTTGGCTTCCTCTTTGTTCTGCGACTGGCTGTTCACGGCAAGCATAAAGGTTGTCGTATGGATTCCTTCAAATTGGGCTTCACCGGCAGGTACGGTGATCGGTGCCAGCAGACCAAGTTCAAGGTCAGGATTCAATTCCATGATATTCGCCATGGCATAGGAACCGGTTGCGAGCATGGCCGCTTCTTCTTGGGCAACCTGTGCAATGGCCCCTTCATGCTTCATGCCAAGAGCGTCTTCACCGATATATCCCTTATCCATGAGTTCCTGGAATTGAGCCAGAGTTTTGATCCACCACTCGTCCGTCAATTCTGTTTCTCCGTTCATCATGTCACCGAAGACCCCTTCAGGAGCATTATTCATCATCATCGGATTCATCATTTGTCCAGGGCCGATGTCCGCACCCGGGAATGCGATAGGTGTATACCCTTCATCTTTCAGGGCCTGGCAAAGCTCGAGGAAGCCTTCCCAGTCATCCGCCGGCTCGAGGCCAAGCTCATCAAAAAGCGTTTTATTATAGACCGGCTGGTTATAAACGAGCTGCAGTGGAAGCGCAAGCTGTTCTCCATCTGACTGGCCGGCTTCTAGCAAACTTTCATTAAAGTTCCCTACCAGGTCTTCGCCTGATAAGTCTTCAAACAAACCCGCTTTTTTTATGATTTCAAATTGCGAACCCGGGAATGCGGTAAACACGTCCCCTGTTGACCCATCTCGCAAAAGCGTCTGCGCTGTGGATTGATATTGTTCAGAAGGATAGACCGTCATTTCAACGGAAATATCCGGATTTTCATCTTCAAAACGGCTGATTAATTCATCAAAGGCTTCTGTATCTTCTCCGCGCCAATGAATAAAGCTGATTTCATTGTCTCCACTGCCAGATCCGCTCTCTGAAGAAGAGCATCCCGCAAGAAAGCTGGATATCAGCAGAATGAACATCAGTAGTAACGTTACTTGCTTTTTCATTTTGACATCCCCTTTGTTTATGGTTAGTTATTGTGGGTACTATAAAAGTAAATCGCTTGTAGAGAAGTTGTGCTAAGAATCTAAGAAGTATGTATCTTGAGGTGAAAAAATGACTGAGCATTCAGTCAATTGATCCAGGCAGTCCCCCCTTTATCCCTTTCATCCGACAAGCTTTCAGACCTTTCCTATGTGCTCATTTCTATGTAAGGAATCCTTCTTTTATGAGATCCACTCATCCCTTGCCGGTACTTAATTATCTAGTTACCCTGCTTCTGCTCCTCCAAAACATGAATTTTCAAAAAAGTTTAATTTATGACACATTTCGTGTTTTTGAAGAGTTGTGATGTAGCAAGAAATTTTATTCTTAATTGAGTAATATATCTAAAATAAGAGAAGATTTTTCCGTTAACTCCAAAATTAAACTGGATGCTGAAAAACAAAAAAAAAGAACCAGTCCGGTTTTGGGCTGGTTTTCTTAGTGTGGTTGATGGTTATTTGTTTTTAAAGCCCATGGGTGATGGTTTGCTGCGATACACTCGGTTGGCTGATAAATCTTCGCCTGTCTTTTCCACTCGCTTGGAGTCTTGTTCAAACATTTCGCGCGCTTTCATAAATAACATTGTCACAGTCTCTCACCCTCCTATTGAAAAGTTAGTTTCTAGTTACCCGGTGACACAGAATTAAAACCTTATTTTCTTGATTTTTTATTCATCAAAAATGATAGTCCCATAGAACCTTCCACTCTCCTTTTTCCAAAGCCGCATAGCAGGTTTGCTTAACTTCCAGCACACCAAATTGGCTGTTGTAGGTCATAGTAATCTCAGCCGTAGTTACATTTTTAAAGACAGGACCATCTTTAGACATTTGCCATTCCTTCAACTTCTTTATTTCCCCGATTTCCACTTGAAATGTTTCCACAGCCATATGGCCGAGGAACACATGGTTTTTTGTCTGGATATAGGCCGATTTCTTAAAACGGTTTTTCATTTCAGAGTGAAACAGTTCCCAAGAGTTTCCGAAATCTGCTTCTTGTTCTAAAGAATAAAATTGCTCAATAACTGTCTCCGGTGAGGTGGGGGGCGAGGTCCCGCCAGCACAGGAGCGGATCAACAGTATGATAATAAAGATTAGAATAATTCCTATCGCAATTAAAGGAAGACGTGAGTTTCTTCTCCGCATGGTAATCTCCTTCATTGAAAGTGCCTTACTC
Source organism: Bacillota bacterium (assembly GCA_051750065.1). GTDB lineage: Bacteria > Bacillota > Bacilli > Bacillales > Bacillaceae_B > Rossellomorea. The sequence goes on along the minus strand of JBNJJI010000001.1, from coordinate 340,639 downwards.
TATAAGTATGACAACCTCTTGAAGGCTATGAGAAAAAATAAAGCGTCTTGAGTTCCGCTGCAGGAATGCTCTTTCTCATCATTTAGAAAAGTGATTCAAGTTTTAAAAATCTATGTGCATGGAAATAATCGAATCCACAAGTGTAAACTGTTGGTTTGCTCTGAGGCTGGAAACCTCTATTACCGGGTTCTGCCTATAAGGCCCACTGAATGATTTTCACTAGCAATTTATTCTCTGTAAAAATTTCTGAGAAATAAGGGGAGAAATTCCGCTTATTTAAGAAATAGCACTAAAAATAGCTAAATTAAGCGGAGAAATTCCCCTTATTGGCTTAAAAGATGTGAAAATGATTCACATCTCTGAGCTTAAACGGAAATATTCCGCTTATATACCCCAGATCGAACTCTATCCCGCAGCTAACCGGAAAATTTCCGCTTATTTTAGATAGGATTGTTCATGTCCTTCAAGAATGGAATGGGGTGATAGGGAAACCCGCTTATCCAGTTATGAAGGAGATTTCTTCATACCACGCTAAATGCTCTATGGAACCTGTCCATATCCAGGGGTTTGCAGGGCCATTAACAAATGCGCAAGCGCCCTGATGAGACCCGACAGGCACTTGTTTTGAGTATAAAAAGTCGGTCTTTCTTTTGATCCAGAGGGGCTAAGTTCGTTCCGGTGGGTACGAATCCTCGGGCGCTTAAGCTGGATGCGGATAACTTAGATAAAGTTTTCCACAAGGATGATTTTATAATTACTTTAATAATAAAAAAGCAATTCCCCATAAGAAATTGCTTTTCCTACAGTATTTCCGCTCTAACTATCAATCGGTTCACCGGGTTCTCAATAGGATCACAAGTGATTAACGTTAAGATCCCCTCGTCACTCTCATCAAGCACAGAAAGATCAGTAGGTTCAACAATTTTGGTATCCGTCACCTTGTAGTCGAAGGACCCTGACTTGGTTTTCACAGATATGGTGTCACCAGATTGCAATTCTCCAAGTCGATTGAACATTTTCCCTTGCTCTCTGCTTCGATGGGCTGCGATGGCACTGTTTCCTGTTTCTCCCGGCATAGCCGTTCCTTGCAAGTGACCAGCTCCATACTTCAGGTTGAATTGGGAAGCACCCCGCAGAACAGGAAGTTTTACATCGATTTTATTTATCGTGATGATTCCGAGCATGTTGCTTCCCAAAGAGTTTTCACTGCCGCTTCTCTCTCTTTCACTGGCCACCTCTTCTGAAGTCCTGGCAGAAGGATCAAACACGTCATTTAGATTTATATAGGTTTCCTCTGCCGTTTCGGCTGCAGGTTCAGGATTGAGGGGTTCTTCCTCATCAGTTGCAGCCTCAGATTCCCATTGCTTCAGAAGCTTGTCCTGCTGATAAGCATCTACATAATCAGTTGCTTTTGGATACACCATGACACTTAATCCACTAAGTATGATAAAGATTGATATTATTTTTTTCATAAGACACCTCATTAATAGAATAGGAGAGGAGCACCCTCCCCTCCTTCTCTGTCTTACTCTTTATGAAGCTTTCTGTTTCTCAGGTTGAAGATTCCAAAGGAGATGATCAGCAATCCAGCAAGGTAGTACATTGCATCGCCCTTGTCTCCGGTATCAGGAAGCATCCCGCTTTCTTCTGGGGTTTCCATAGAAACTGTTCCTCCATTAAGGTCTTCGTCAATTGACGAAATGATTAGAAAACCTTCCTCATCTATTTCGAAGTCGCGATTTCCAAGAGTGATTGTGTGTTCTTCTCCATCTATCATCAATATCAGAAACATCAAATCGTATGAGCTGACTTCCTCATCACCTGCCATGAAAACTCCTTCTTCGGCTTTTTCCAATTCCAAAGGTGAAAGATCAGTCATAATTAACTTGGCAGCGTCTACCATTATTTCTTCTGAGATCTCAAGCTTAACACCCGCTACCTCTTCTGCTCCTTCTAATTCAGGATAGATAATCATTACACCAAGTAAGATTTTATAATTTGAGGAGTCAGAAAGCGGTGTGACCGTTTCTGTTCCATCCACGACCAGCCTTAATTCTGAGAACTGTTCAGGTTCATAGCTTTCATCGAGAATTGTCAGCGGTCCGAGATCCAGTTCAATTGTACTGCCATCTTTAAGCACAAGTTCTGCTTCCTCGATTTCCCCCGCTCTCTCCGGAACCTCTAATCCAACCTCATCTATTGCCGAATCAAAGGTAACGTATTCGTTTAGCCAGTTAAAAATCTCTATGCCTATGTCAGGATCTACTTCTGAGAGGTGAAAGGTATAACTTTCTCCTGCTGCTTCAATTTCAATGCCGTCGACTTCATCGACTCCAGAGACCTCTTGGCTCATCCATTCGCCATCGGCATATTCGGCATCAGCTTTACTGCCGTCTTCAAGAAGCAAAGTCAGTTCATCAAGATTGTCTTCTAACATCGACTGTAAAGATTCGGCTGTCATATCACCTGCTGTATGGCTCTCTTCACGATCAGCGATGGAAGAATCTGTTGAACTGTCATTATTTCCATCTGCGGCGACTGATGATGCTCCGAATAGGCTGAAAAGGATTAGAGACACAGAGAACAGGACGGCTAATGGTTTTGCTTGTTTTTTGTTCAATTACTTCTACCTCTTTTCTGATGGATTTTTGATTTGCAGATTCCTGAATACTCCGTTTTGGTAAACAGGACCTCCCTTCTATCGGAACTACTTTGATGGCAGTAGGAGCAGACCATTACACATGAAGATGCGTGTCATGGTGATTATGTACGTAAGGGTCTTTTGGTTACTTGCCAACTTACATAAAAACGTTACCCGCCAGACTCCAGCTCAAACCAAAAATTCTTAATTTTGGAAAAACAACTCCTAATAAGAGCCCCGGCCTATAAATTGGTTTAAAATTTCTGTGAAGGTATATATATAGTAAAAAGAAAAATTCCGGGAGGGCGATCTCCGTGAAAACCTTAACCACAATTCGACGTTTCTGGCACAACTTCATGGTAGGGTATAATAAGGCTATACTGGAAGGCTGCTTGGATAAGAACCTGAGAACCAAGATCAGAAACAAAATTGAATACCATCGAATGAAAGTTATAGGAGATTGAAATTCCTTTACCGCTTTAAAGCACGAAGAGGGACTGTCCCTCTTCGTGCTTTAAAGCGGTAAAGTGTTCATACATAAAAGGACTTATTTCCATTTGATTTCTTTAATGGATGTATTAAGATGAAAGAAGCTGGCCCCCTATTTATCTTTCCTAGCCTCAAAACGTTTAACTTTAGGCGGTTTTAGGCATATAATGAGAGAAGAGAGTCATATACCTACAGGGGAAATAAAACTTGAAATGGGAATGATGTTGATGATCGATAATAAGAAAATACATGATAAATTATTAAAAGTTGTGAAAACCGAAAATATTAAAGTTGATGAAATGCTGAGAGACCATCTTTATACAAAGCTTGGCGGAAAAGCGGATTTCTTCATAACACCTACTACGTACGAAGAAATTCAAAACGTCGTGAAGCTGTCGAATGAAGAAAACATCCCTTTTACCCTGCTCGGCAATGGATCCAACCTGATTATTAAAGACGGAGGCATCCGCGGAATCGTCATCAACCTGAAGCATCTTGATGATATCTCAACAGAGGGTGAGACTCTTGTCGCGCAAAGCGGTTCACGTATTATTGATGCTTCCCGGAGAGCCCTGGCCGAAAGTTTATCCGGTCTTGAGTTTGCCTGTGGAATTCCCGGGACGGTCGGCGGCGCTCTTTATATGAACGCCGGTGCCTATGGCGGAGAAATCAAGGATGTCCTTGATTATGCTTATGTCGTCGATAAGGACGGAAACCTTGTGAAGCGTTCGGCATCTGAGCTGGACCTGGATTACAGAACGAGCAACATTCCGGATAATGGCGATATTGTGCTGGAGGCCACTTTTAAACTGAAGCCTGCACAGTATGAAGAAATCAAAGCCGTAATGGATGATCTCACTCATAAGCGTGAGTCCAAACAGCCGCTGGAGTTTCCTTCATGTGGATCTGTATTCAAACGTCCTCCAGGCTATTTTGCCGGAAAATTGATTCAAGACAGCCAGCTGCAAGGAACCAATATCGGCGGTGCCGAGGTGTCCACAAAGCATGCCGGTTTTATTGTCAACAAGGACAACGCGACTGCCAAGGATTATATCTCATTGATCGAGCATGTTCAGAAGACTGTGAAAGAGAAGTTTGATGTGGAGCTTGAGCGTGAAGTTCGGATTATTGGTGAGGATTTGGAATAGCTAAGGAAAGCTGCGTATCCAGTGGGTGCGCAGTTTTTTTTGTGATAAAATCTCTCGTTGATTCATAAATAAAAAACCGCACAAAATGCGTAACGGGTTTACTTGTGAGCAAACAGGTAAATAACGTATAAAATCTCATAGTAAATCACATGAATTTATCAGAGTGAACCACAGTATAATTCTCACGCAAAGGGACCAACTCTAAATTAGAGGTGGTTTTTTTTGTTTTGAATAAGGTTAAATAATGTTTATTCCATTAAAGCCCCGGTTGTTGAATAGTAATTATCTATCTAACCAACTAATCAATTTTTCATCACCTAACTGTTTTGCAAAGTCCAATGGTGACCTGCCTGCTTTATTTTTGGTTACTGAATCAGGGTTATACTGTAATAATAATTCTACCATATCGTAGTACCTGCCTTTACAGTTGAAAACCGCTGTCCATAACGGACTGTTTCCATATTTGTCTCTTAGGTTAATATCCCCGCCATTATTAAGGATTTCTCTTGCTACATCAATATAAGGATGCACGCAAATTAGGTGTAAAGCTGTTTGACCGTCATTGTTTGTCATGTTCACGTCAATTCCACTATTTATGAGAAATAACGATATTTCAGATTGCAACCCCATAATGGATAAATGTAATAATCCTGACCCTGATTCACTTTTATTATTAACTTCTTCTACAACAAATTTCTCCTGAAATGCTTTCAAATCTCCATAATACGCCAACGTAAATACATCTGCCTTTTCGGTGGGCATACATCTTTCCTTCCTCTCAGATCAAAATATAATAATATTTCTCTTATTTAACTAACCCTGCCCAATAGTTGAACAAAGAGCGGCTGCTTGTTAAGCAAACGCCAACGATACTTTAAATGCACTTCTTCACAAACTAAAACCAAACAGACAAATTTTATAAGAAGCGAATAAATTTGTTTTGTCTACTTGACGAAATTAACTTTCTTGCTTCATTGCTAAGTAGCGTATAATCTTTAAACTTTTATTTCGAATCATAGAGTTGTAATCCATTGTTTTGGGGAATTCTGTTAAGATTTCAAACAATTCTTCGGTTTGTGAGTATTGATTAAAGTCCACTTTCTTCTTTCGTATGATATCAATTATAATATCTAAATAGTTATCGATAGTAGCATGGTCTTCGAAAAATCGTATTTCCATCAGCCGTTTGATTGATCCAAGCATTTGTGTTAAAAACCAATTCAAATCTTCATCAAGTAACCCAAAATAATGCAAGCCTGCTGTCATATGGTATTTATTCCATCCACCTAACAGTGCTTTTTCAATGTCTTCTCTTGAAAATTCTTCATATTCGTTACTCATTTCATATGGTGGTATTTCCCTTTCAAGTTCTGCTAAATTACTAATAAACTCGGTAAAATCCTCGGCAATTTTTAATTTATGATTTGTATCCGTATCAATATAAACAACTGGTGGATTATCACCTGTATATCTACGATAATCTAAGGCAATCCAATTATGACTATCTCCGTGTATATAAATAAACTTGTTCGATAATCCCCACTCTTTACGTGTATAGGAATCTATTAATATACCTTCTCCACTCTTTTGTCCTATACCGTACAAGTAATCAATTTCGATGAAACCACCTTCAAAAATATTATGTACAAACTTTTTTAGTTGGAGTTCTCCACCGTTTTGCTCGTTCATCAAATCAATATACGCAGTGGGAAGTTTCACCTTTAATTTCCTTTCTGCTGATTCGATTATCTCGCCTGATAAATCCTCTAAACGATAATTGTCAAAATACTCCCCTGTGAAAATATTCATTTTTACCTCCTGTATTTATTTCAACATATTTTTCTATTGGCCTTTATGCTTGCCTGCAAAATCTAACAAAATTGTGAAATCCAGTGCATTTCACTTGGATATTTACTCGTTTGCATCTCTGAAGTAAACCCTTTATAAAATGCGGATTGAGATAAAATCATCATACACCCAGGGAATATTCTTTTTTCCTCAAAAACTCATCTATAAGGAAAAATATCAGAGCACATAAAACCGCTATATTCATAAGTGCACCGAGAAATAAGAAAGATAGCAAACCGAATCCGATATGTACTAAAAAAGAAAGATAGAAACGATATTTCCTACCATTGGCGGTAATTAAATCTGAAAATAATGATACAGGTATTCCATATAAAAAGGTTCCCAGCATGCTAGTTGAAAAAATAAAAATAACGATACTGAAATCAGAGAGTAAAATGCCCGGTTCTTTTATCAATGAATCTATATCTGGTAATATCACCCCTAAGGTTAATAATACAGAAGTAAAAAGCGCAACTTTGCTTTTTCTAATCACAAGTTGAGTTTGGTAAAGTTTCTTTCTTACTTTTGGCAATAAAGTCAGCCCAATCATACCCAGCATAACTTTTATAGGGATAGAGTCTACTCCCACCCAGATTATGAAATATATTAGCGTGAAAACAGATATATTTAATATTAATTTATACATTGCTGAACCTCTTTTTATTTGGCTTTTTCGCAAAGATTGTAGCTGTTGAGAAGTAATGGATTTCCGCTCCTTCTACGTAAAAGGGGAGGAGGGGAAAATAGCATTCAAAAGCAACCATCTTTTAGAAAGGCTGTTTTCGTATATATTGTTGCTTTCAGAAAAATCCGGCTCTCTTCTTTTCATGATTACCAGTTTATTCCGGTGAATAATGGGAGTTTTTTTCGGAATTAGTATCAAATAGCAACAAAGTTTACGAAAAGAGCTTTTTATTTTTATTATAACAAAAGCAGGCTGCTTGAAACTGGATATGAATGTGAATTTTGAACTATTTCAGTAGTCTTCAACTTGTGTGAAATCCCGGGATATCAATTGAAAATGCATTGTAAATATTGCACCTCAAGAATGAATTCCTTAGCAGCAAGCTTCAGCCTCTTTTCCCGGAACATTCCTTGAATCCTATCTCATATCCCTTCTGCAAAAATGGTAAACTATCTATGACAACACATAGATTGCGAGGTACTTCGATGCCTGATTGGTCTTATCATGTAATTTTCAAACCCTTTTTAAATAAAATGTCACCCGTGTCTTCGCGAGAGTTTATACATAGAGGAATGAATCGGATTGCATCTTTGCCATTCGGCTCTCATGTGATTAACTTTTTGGGAAGAGAAGAAAGTTCCTCTGCGCTGTCCCTACGTAGAGATGGTTTGTCCTTTTCAAATCCTGTAGGACTATCCGGTAAGGTGGATCCGGAGCTTTCCGGAAGCAAAGCCTTCACCAATTTAGGTTTTGGTTTTTTGGAGGTTGGACCGGTTTCGCTAACCGGTTCGAAGTCCCTTAAACCGCCTGTAGTGGACAGTGATCTCCACCACATACGCTTTCCTGAGGAAGGTTCTGTAGGACTGGATTTTGTGAAGGATAAGCTTTTGGATATTAGGAAGAAACAACCGATTCTTATCAGGGTGGCTGGAAGCTCTGCGGAACTTCAGACCTTGATCCATCAGCTGGATGAAGTTGCTGAAGGGTTTATAGTGGAGCATCCCTCGACTGGCCTTGTGACCGAAAAACCAGTTTACTTTTCAACGCGAGATCCTAGTAATGTAGATTTTGAGAACCTACGACACTACTCCGGCATCGTTCTAGAGCGGGGTGAAAAGTTCAGCGACGAAAGTGTTGAAAAGGTTAAACTGTTACGGGGAAGGGGATATTCCAACACCATTATCACCTCAGGTCCAGTCTTAGAACCTCAAAATGCTTTGGAGCTTCTGGATGCGGGGGCCGATTTGGTGATGTTATCTGGAGGGTACGTCTTTTCCGGTCCCGGGCTGACAAAACGGATCAAAGAAGCCCTGGTTTCGAGAGCACAACCTGCGCCCCCGCCGCAGGGCTGGTTCGCCTACTGGCTGTTCGGTTTGTTTATTTTCATTGGTGGAGTTCTTGCTCTGTTGTTCAGCCTCACTTCGATTCTGTTGCCTTATGATGAACTTTTCTTAGGCATGAACCGGGAAGACATATGGGCGTATAACGAACGGATCATGTTATTCATGGCTCATGACAGGATGACTCTTGCAGGAACCATGATCTCCGGCGGTATCGTTTATATGAATCTGGCAAAACACGGTGTGAGGAAGCAGTTGAAGTGGGCAAAGCAGGCCATTGATTCAGCTGCCATTCTGGGCTTTCTGGGGATTTTTCTATTTATCGGATACGGTTATTTTGATTGGCTTCATTTGATTTTTTGGTTGGTGCTGCTGCCTTTTTATATATATGGCTTTATCAAAACTAAAGGAATATCGGAGACGCCGTCTTCTGGAAACCGGCGGAACCATTCTATTTGGAAAATCTCTTTGGTGGGGCAATTTTTATTTGTGGTGCTGGGGTTTTCTTTCGTTCTTGGAGGAATCCTTATTTCCTTTTTTGGCGTCACGTCTGTCTTCGTCCCGACTGACCTGCTCTATTTATGTATGACACCGGATCTGCTGGAGGATTTCAATAGTAAGCTTATACCGGTGATTGCGCATGACCGGGCAGGGTTTGGAAGTGCTTTGTTAAGTGTCGGGCTTCTCGTTCTGTTGCTGGCATTATGGGGTTTTCAGCAGGGAAATAAGTGGATGTGGCGCACTTTTCTTTTAGGCGGACTGCCTGCTTTCATTGCTGGAATTTATATTCACTTTGCGATTGGCTACACCAGTTTTGTTCACTTGCTTCCTGCTTATTTTGCGATAGCGCTTTATCTCGGCGGCTTGGTGACGAGTTATCGGTTTTTTCATAAAGAGCGAGATGATTAGTAATTGATACTCTCTTGTATGTATAAGAGGCGGTTCAAGGGGTGAGGGGAAGCCGCCATCTTTGATAAGGAAAGGATGAAATCTCTTTGGATTTCATCTTTTTTTATTGGATGTTTGCGAAGGTTTGGGCTTTTTGGGCATGAGTTGAGGGGTTGGCGTGGAGATGTGTGTGAAGGTGCGGGCGCTTTGGACATGAGTTAGTGGTTTAGCATGGAGATGTGTATGAAGTTGGGCGCGCTTTGGACATGTGTTGCCTGAACGGCATGGAGATGTGTACGAAGGTGCGGGCTTTTTGGACATGAGTTAGTGGTTTGACGCTGAGATGTGTATGAAGTTGGGCGCGCTTTGGACATGTGTTGCCTGAACGGCATGGAGATGTGTACGAAGGTGCGCGCTCTTTGGACATGAGTTAGTGGTTTAGCGTGAAGATGTGTATGAAGGTACATGCTCTTTAGACATGTGTTTGTGGTTTAACCCCGAAATATCTACGAAGTTACACGCTTTCCATAGAGGCATAAGAATTCACCGTTTCTTATGTGTAAATGAGGAGGCCGGGCACTCTCCTCTCAAAATCCGCGGACCCGGAGCAGAAAACTACAGCTTTTTTCCTGGGAGTTTTTAGCAAAACCTCTCTCTCTACAAATCTTTTCCGAACTTTCTAAGAGAATCTCTTACATCAACCGACCTCATCACTCAAGATACGACTCACTCTTCTAATTCCCGCCAAATCAACTCTGCTTCGACATATTTCCCCGGAAATTGTAGGAATTTTTGTTGTTTATACTATGTTTAATCTCGGGTATTATTGTTATAAATAAATAAACTAGGCCAAAAGAGAGACAGTTCTTCATCAAGAATTCCATAAATAACACTATTAAATAAAGGAGAGATTCTTATGAAGATTAAAGTGAAAAGCTGGAGAATGCTTACTCAGCAGGACAAAATGTTCATCTTAAAAGCGATAAGCCAGCGTTCAATTTTGAAGCAAAGTGCCTAAGGAAATTCCTTTTTTCTCTGGTCAATGGCCGGCCTAGTTATACTTTTTATTACCTTCGATTTTCTCGCACCCATCTATTTTTAAAACATAAATTCGGGCTTACCTATTTTATCGAGCAGATATCGCGGCACAAAAAATCTCGCTGTCATGAGCGGGTCCACTATTTGAGAGATTTGCGATTGTCCGGCTGCACTGAACAGCATAGTCAGTTCACTAAGAGTCAGGTCTGTCCTCGGCAAGATGGTATCGATCATGATTTCGACTCCACTCTTGGCTGCTTCATCTACTGTTTCCTTTGAGACGATTACGGCTAATACTTCATCGTTTTCCACAAACGGAAATGGAATTGAATTTCCTTTTAGAACCTCCAAAGTTACTGTCACTTCACCGGCAATTTCGATTCCAGATACGCTGATTTCCCCATCTCCCATGGCAGCATGAAGATCTCCTAATCCGAATAGCGCCCCTTCCTGGAATACTGGCAGATAGAGTGTGCCTCCTTCTTCTATTAATTTGGTATCCATGTTCCCTCCATGTGCTCCCGGAGTTCCGTTGGATATTTCCCCTTCTGCAGGTGCCACTCCAATCACACCGATCATTGGGTTTAACGGGATTCTTACTTCATCGGTAAAAATGGCTTCATTTCCTTCAATAGGAATCATCTTTACTTGAGATTTCTCAATTCTGTGCCCCATCACGCCAAGTCCAGGCTCGACCATCATTACTCCTCTATCGGAGAGTTCAATTTTATCGATTTTCACTTTTAAAATATCTCCGGGGCTTGCTCCCTCTACATAGACAGGACCCGTTGCCGGATTAACCTGGTTCCAATCCAGTCCCTTCAGTTCTGTTTCTTCAGAAGTGATTTGGTCCTTGAAGCAATCATAAGTTTCAATCGTTAAAGTCGTGCCGGATGATACTTTTTCTGATATTTTAATACCCTTGCTGAAAGAATAAAAGAAATTTTCCTTTTGAATAGTAAGCAGTGAAATCCCTTCTTTCTGAATTTTCTTTTACTTTACTATATTTTTTGAAATATTTCTTATAATAGGCTTTATGAAAAAGAGGTTATCTTAAATATGCAGCGGAACCAAGACTTTTCCTTGCAATACCAGCAGCAATCTTCTTTCAAAACGTTTATTGATTGGTTCACCGGGAAAGTAATGATTGACTAACCGATTTTGAAAGGAGAAACGACTTTGAAAACTTACCGTGTAGAATTCCATTTTGATAACGAGAACACCGTCACTTTTTTTATAGAAGAACGAACAGAAGCAACAGTACTTCATAAAGTATTCGGGAACAACGCGAATCATTTTGATTTTAAAGAAAATGATGTGTTGTATCGAATTGTGCTGGATAAGGTAACACATGTAGCGGTCAAAGAGCATCAAGAATAAAGAAAAGCAGTCTGGATATGCATTCCAGGCTGCTTTTTTATAGTCGGTTATTCATAACCACTTGATTTCTGCCGTTGTTTTTAGCTTCGTATAAGGCTTTGTCCGCTCTGTTCAAGAGGCTGTCCAGCGTGTCTCCTCCCTGCAATTCAGCCACTCCAAAGCTGGCAGTTAATGCATTAATGTTTTCGTAGTCATGTTGTGAAATATGCTTCCTGATTTTTTCGGCAAGAAAACTGGCGTCATGAATATCTTTATTTTTTAAAATCAGCATGAATTCTTCTCCGCCCCATCGGCCAAGCAGATCACCATTATCCAGTACTTCCAGAGCTTTACTAGTGAACTCCTTTAATACAGAATCTCCTGCGGAATGTCCATAGATATCATTAATTTGTTTAAAGTGGTCGAGATCCAAATAGATTATTGATAGTTTTTGCCCGGCTTCCATTCCTTTGATGAGTTCTTTGTCGATTCTCCTTCGATTTGGCAGGCCGGTTAAATAGTCCGTGTTGGCCATTTCTTCAAGGATTTCAGCCTTGATGTAGTTTTGCTTAACGGTATGAAGGAAGAATAGGGTGATAAGAAAAACAAGGTTGGCGAAAAAATAGTGAATCAAAATCGAAGCTCCCGGCGTTCCGACCAGGTCGGGAAATTTATAAATTCCGACACTGAGGAACCACAAATACGTGAAGGCGGTTACGATTAGCGCCCACCTGATGTTCAGGAGAAAGAAAAGAAACATATAAAACATCGGCATCCAGAAGGTAAAGGGGCCGAGGCTCATTGTACGCTCCAGCTCGTCAGTGACCAGGTATGTGAATTTGACTGCGCTTACCACACAAACCGCTATGATGACGAATTTTTCAACGGTTTCAATCCATTCTCTTTTAAAAATGAGAGCGCAAATTGCAATTATATAGAGCATCATAAGAGTGGGCATAATAATTATATTGACTGGATCAGAGTTAGTTTTCCCAACCTCTTCATACAAGCCTATGCCAGCCACCAAAAGAAAAACAGGCAGCAAAACGGCATAAAAACGAAATTTTAACTTTTGTAACGACAACGGCATGGCGTTTGTCATGGCTTTTCTCTCCCTAACTTATCAGTTATAAGGCAAATTAAAAACGCACTCAAAAGGGCGCGCCGTACGTGTTGTGCAACTGGCTGGCATATCCCTGGCGGATTATAGCCCCTGTAGTTTTGCGTCCCAGCCTTTCGACTGATTTGCCCAATATTTTTATCTAGTCCTTATTACCTATATTTTACACCTGTAATTTATTGAATACAAGCTATAAGTTTTGTTTTAGCACATTAAAGCACTAAAAGGGACAGTCCCTCTTAGTGCTTTAATGTGCTAAAGGACTGCGTGGCTTTAAACTCCTATTTTAACTCTTTATAAAGCTTCATATCTAAGTATCTCAAATCCCTTTTATATCATGCTTATACCATTCTTATGACTCTTATTCCTTGTTTGAAAGAAAATGGCGACCCGGTACCCTTTAACTGATTGATGATTGATCCACCCTTTTGCAGCTGGTGTCGTAGGTCCTCCTGCGGGACTAGCGGTCGTCTAGGTCCGACGCACAGCCTCGCAAAGTCGTGCGCCTGGAGAGGAAATCCATTACTTTTATACAGCCACAATCTTTGCGAAGTCAGCCTTTTAAAAAGTTGGACATACAATGTTAAAAATTACACTAATATTTTTTACGTTTTTTTGCTATAATAGACAATCGTAAGAGAAATGGCATATTGCATTTATATCTTGCAAATATAAATCGATAGGTGGAATTGAATATGGAAGAAACAAAACCGTACAGAGTCCTTCTGTACTATAACTATGTAACAATTGAAGATCCTGAGGCTTACACGAAGTATCACAAGAAACGTTGTGAAGAAATGGGCCTTAAAGGTAGAATTCTGATCGCAGCTGAAGGAATTAACGGAACCGTTTCCGGTACAGTTGAAGCGACAGATCAATATATGGATATGATGAAAAATGATCATCGCTTTCATGATACAATTTTCAAAATTGATGAAGTGGATGAACATGCTTTTAAGAAGTTAAAAGTGAAATATCGCCAGGAATTGGTGACTCTTCGTCTTGAAGACGATGTTAACCCTCATGAAATCACAGGCGAATACTTGAGCCCGAAAGATTTCTATGAGCAAATTCAACGTGAAGATACAATCTTGCTTGACGCAAGAAATGATTACGAATATGATTTGGGACACTTCAGAGGAGCAATTAGACCGGATATCGAGAATTTCCGTGATCTTCCTGACTGGGTTCGTGATAATAAAGAAATGCTGGAAGGCAAGAAAGTCATTACTTATTGCACAGGCGGTATCCGCTGCGAAAAATTCTCAGGCTGGTTGAAGCGTGAAGGATATGAGGATGTAGCCCAGCTGCACGGCGGTATCGTGACGTACGGTTACGACCCTGAGGTTCAAGGCGACCTTTGGGATGGACAGTTGTATGTATTTGATGAGCGTATTGCTGTGCCGGTAAACCGCAAAGAGCACGTGGTTGTCGGTAAAGATTACTATACAGGTGAGCCTTGTGAGCGCTATGTGAACTGTGCTTACCCTCCATGTAATAAAAAAATTCTCTGCTCTGAAGAAAATGAGCATAAATATATGAGAAGCTGCTCTCACGAATGCCGTACTCATGAAGAGAACCGCTACGTGATGGAGCACAATCTTTCTCAAGAAGAAGTAGCAGAAAGACTAAAAAGAATTGAAGAAGAAGATCATGCGGTGAATGCATAATCTCTCCTTAAAGATGAAGCTTGAGGGCCCGGTCCCTCAAGCTTTTTTTAATGCATTAACGCGCTAAAAGGGACAGTCCCTTTTAGTATGGTAACGCTTTAAAGGACGAAGAGGGACTGTCCCTTTTCGCGCTTTAAAGCGGTGAAGGGATTTTCTCCAGCTTTAGGTTTAGGAACTTTTCAACCGGGTAATTCCATTATTAAGAACACCACCTCACAGCTGTGAACCCCTTATTGATCCGACATTTTCCAACATATACTTTAAGATACCTAGAGATTTTTTGAAACTTCCTGAGTATATTTGTAGACAGAGCTGCCTCATTTTGTTAAACTCCTCATATAGTGTTCTTATTAAAGAACAACAAACCCTTATTAAACGAAAGGGTCATTTTTTTAATTCGGTTGTTCTTAATACAGAACTAAAACACCCTATCAGAGCTCGTCTAATTTTTTTGAATTCATTGTTCTTAATAAAGAATAAAATCAGGGAGGTATTACTAAGATGAGAAACCTAAGTGTGATAATAGTCCTTGCCCTCCTCCTCTCAGGATGCAGTACTCAAAAGGATTTCTTCAGAGATCTCACCCAACAATCACAAACTACTGCAAAAGCTGAGGAAGTGGATAAGGTTGAGCAGAAAAACCTCAAAGAAGAGTGGGAGAAAAAAGAAACGAAAGTCGATGGCTGGACGCTTGTCTGGCACGATGAGTTTTCAGATGCTGACTCTCTTTCCAACTGGAATGCCCAGGACTGGCCGTCAGAAAAAAATGATGAGTGGCAATATTATTCTCCTTCTAATGTGGAAGTACTAGACGGCCAGCTCAAACTTGAAACCAATAAAGAAACCTATAGAGGCCGTGATTACACGTCAGGAGCTGTTACTACAGAAAATAAATTTCAATTTCGTTATGGGATGGTAGAAATCAGAGCTAAGCTTCCTGAAGGTCAAGGGTTGTTTCCGGCTTTCTGGATGGTCCCAAGTGATGAGGACTGGCTGCCGGAAATCAATATTATGGATTTCTTGGGACAGAAGCCAAATGAGTACGTCCAAGTCGTTCATTGGGAAGACAAAGATGGTAAGCGGCAGAGAGATTATTCTCACTACATCAGTGAACAGATTGATTTCACGGAGGAGTTTAATGATTTTGGACTGATTTGGGAGCCTGGCAAACTAACCTGGACCCTGAATGGAAATGTTGTGTTCCAATCGGAAGAGCACTCTCCCGACGTGCCGATGTATCTCTATCTTAATACCGCAGTTGGCGGCGAATGGCCAGGTGATCCCGATCCTGAGGAAGAATATCCGAAAGAATTGCTGATCGACCATGTCCGCGTCTACCAGCAGCAGTTTTTTCAAAAGCAGTAGGAAGGAGCAAAAACCATGACCATGATTTACATCACGTTTGCCGTGTTTTTATCTTTCGTCTTATTTCAAACTCTGTATGTGCTTATCCCCCTGTTCAAGGATGAAAATAAACAGAAAAACAAGATTACCAGAAATCATAGCTTTTCTGTGATTGTTCCTGCTTATAATGAGGAAAAAGTCATTGAAAACTGCATTCAGGGATTCAACCGGGTGAACTACGATGGGGCAGAGCTCCTTATTGTCAACGATGGATCGACGGACCGGACGCTTGAGGTTTTAAACGAAGCTCTTCTGTTAAAACCGGTAAGCCGGATGGTCGACACCCGGCTGAAGCATGAAAGAGTCACTGCCTTTTATCAATCTCAGAAGTATCCCTCCATCTTTGTCATCAATAAGAAAAATGGCGGAAAAGCAGATTCTCTGAATGCCGGCATTAATTTTAGCGAAAAAGAACTTGTCATCACTCTTGATGCCGACAGTATTTTAGAAAGAAATTCCCTGAATGAAATGAATGCCGCTTTTCAGAAAGAAAGCGTCGTAGCCTGCGGCGGCAATGTATTGATATCACAAGCATTCAATGGCACCCTGGAAAATTTAAAACCCACCCTTAAGGTCAATAATGTAATTAAATTTCAGTTCCTGCAGTATCTGTCTTCTTTTTACTTACATAAAAGAGCACAGGCCGCGATGAATTCGATCACCGTTATCGCCGGAGCGTTCGGGGCCTTCAGGCGGGAAACACTTTTTGGGATAAAAGGCTTTAGAAAAACGGTTGGGGAAGACATGGATATCACCTTGAAACTTCATAAATGGATAAAAGAACGAGGCAATAAGGAGAGTATCCTCTTTGTGCCGACAGCCCTCTGCTACACAGAATGCCCAAGCACGCTTAAGAACATGTTCAAACAGAGAGTCCGCTGGCAGAAAGCGTTCATTGACTGCCTGATTTATTACCGGAAAGACTACTTCCGGAAGCTTCCCAAGACATTCTCAGTCTTCTTTCTGGTCGACCAGTTTACAATCGGGACACTCAGTGCGTTCCCGGTGCTGCTGACTCCCCTTCTGCTTTATATGAACGGCGGCCAGCTCACATTGCTGCTGATGCTGATGTCAGGTGCTTTCCTGCTTTTCATTTATCAAAGTTTAACCACCATGTTTGTCAGCCGCCTGCATGGCTTAAAATTTTCAACGAAAGATCTGTTGAGATTTTTCCTCTTCCTGCCTGTTGATATCATTGTATTCCGAATGCTGATCAACTTGTCATTCGTTGTTTACGGAACACTATCCTACTTTCACAGTCCCCATGCGTGGGACAAGCTGGAAAGGTCCGGAAAAATCACTTGGAAAGGAGTCGAAAGAGCATGAAGAAGACGTTTGGAAAAACACTCTTCGCCATTGGTTTTTTTACCTTATTAAGTATGATTGCCTTAGGATTCAGTCTAACAATAGACGAATATTCCCTGCTGGCAGAGGAGCATGACGGCCTGTTTCCTGCTGAAGAACAGGTGCAAATGGGAGCGTGTGTAAAGGGGTCCGAAATGGAGATACGCGATTTTGCGGTGGACGGAAATGAAACAGACTCCATCCCTATTCTTACCTATCATCGAATTCTCAGTGAAGAAAACGTGGAAAAAGTTCATTATATCGATGGAGAAATCAATTCGATGATCGTGTTTACGGAGGAATTTGAAAAACAGATGAAGTACCTGCATGACAATGGCTATGAAACTCTTACTCTTAAAGAGCTTCACGCTTTTCTAAATAACGAGATAGAGATTCCTGATAAAAGTGTGGTCCTCACCTTTGACGACGGATTCAAAGACAACTACGAGGAAGCTTATCCTATTCTAAAAAAATATGGCTTCAAGGCCGCGAATTTCATCGTAACAGGAGCTATCACGAATAAAAGATACTCCTTCACTCCGGAGCTTTCACAGTATTTCAGCATGAAAGAGATGGAGAAGAGCTGCGATGTGTTCGACTTTCAAAGCCATACGTACGGCTTTCATAAAAGAGATGAGAACAAGCCGGTGGACGAATGGGGCAACCACCCTTCCTATCTGGTCTCCAAACCTCTTGATGACATCCATAACGACCTGAAAACCAGCGTCCATAACCTGAACGGTGAAAACTTGGGCTTTGCCTACCCTTATGGTGAATATTCGCCTGACACAATCAGCGTCCTGAAAGAACTCGGATTCAAAATGGCCTTCACAGTGGTTGAGGAAACCGCGACAAGAGACCACCACCTATTTGAAATTCCAAGATACCAAATCTACCATAGCATCGACCTCGACACCTTCAAATACTACGTTCAACAATAAAAAGCGGAAAGGCCCCGTTCAGCGGCGTACAGATTTTAGGGCTCTCGTATGAGATAAAGGAATCACGAAGAACGGAGTGATTCGATGATGACTTATCGCAAGGAGAGAGACCGAAATCTGCTAGCCGCTGGGGCCTTGGAGCTGGATTGAATAAAAAGCGGAAAGGCCCCGTTCAGCGGCGTACGGATTTTTGGGCTCTCGTATGAGATAAAGGAATCACGAAGAGCGGGAGTGACTCGATGTTCATTTCCCTAAGATTTTAAAAGTATTCTGAACGAGGAGACGCTTAATCAAAGAAAAAGTCCAATAGCCGACTTTTTCTAAGAACATCATTGTATGGAATCAGGAAATGAACTAGGTCACTTATCGCAAGGAGAGAGACCGAAATCTGCTAGCCGCTGGGGCCTTTGAGCTGGATTGAATAAAAAGCGGAAAGGCCCCGTTCAGCGGCGTACGGGCTGTATCGGCCCCAGGGCATTCATCAAAATATTTTTTTACAGCAGGATGCTTCGATCAGGAAGAGCCGCATTTCACCTGAGATATGTATGAAGTTAGACTTACTTCGGTCGTGTGGAGCCTTATTTCCCTTGAGATATGTATGAAGTTGGCGCTACTTCGGTCACGTGGAGCCTTATTTCCCCTGAGACATGTATGAAGTTGGCGCTACTTCGGTCACGTGGAGCCTTATTTCCCCTGAGATATGTTTGAAGTTGACGCTACTTCGGTCACGTGGAGCCTTATTTCCCCGAAGATATGTATGAAGTTGGACTTACTTCGGTCACGTGGAGCCTTATTTCCCCGAAGATATGTATAAAGTTGGACTTACTTCGGTCACGTGGAGCCTTATTTCCCCGAAGATATGTATGAAGTTGGACTTACTTCGGTCACGAGGAACCTTATTTCTCCTGAGATATGTATGAAGTTGGCGGTGCTTCGGTCACGAGCAGCCCTTTTTCACCGAAGATATGTACGAAGTTGGCGGTGCTTCGGTCACGAGGAACCCTATTTCCCCTGAGATATGTATGAAGAGCGTACCGCTTCGGTCAGAAAAGATGTGTGTTAAGAGAACCAGTCCCTTTTAATACGGCAAATCTCTAAAGCCCTAAGAGAGACAATCCCTCTTAGGGCATTAGAGTAGTATTACAGTTCGAACTCCCACTCATCTTTCATGTTGAGATAGATGACGAGGAGGGTGTTTTCAAGTTCTTCTTCTGTCTGCCTTTCGATTTCAATTCCGATTTTCGGCAGGATGATTCCGGCTACTTGGTTCGTCAGGATGAGCCTTTGGTTCGCTTCGACTCCTGAAAAGCGCTCGGTGTAGGTTTTGAGAAGCTTCCATTCTTTCGCCCTCAAAGACTTTAGTGCCCCTTCCTCGAAGTTGCAGCTGTCTCGGCTCAATCCTCTGGACGCTACGACTTTGTCAATCGCCGTCTTCTTCTTCGATTTCTTCTTCCTTTCATGAACCACCACCGTACCGGCCGTCAAATCGCCCAGGCGTTTGTGCTTTCCGTGAAAAAACACCATGAACATTCCGACAATATAGTAAGCCGGCAGCATATCAATCACTCTCATAAGATTGCGGATAAAGCTCGATAAAAGAGTGATACTCTGGCCGTTATCCTGGATGACACGAATTCCGATCAACGTTTTCCCGAGTGTCCTTCCTCCCGAAAAAAACTCGTAAGCGAAAAAGTATCCCCAGTTGAGTAAAAAGATCGCCACTACCACAATTGCGATTGCCCCGGAACTGAAAGGCGTCTCTTCCAAAAAGAAATAACTGTTTTGTATATCCAAAAATAATACGAGTCCGATGATAATAAAAAAATTGATGATTCCGAGCAGCGCCTGATCAATCATGAAGGCAGCGGCCCTGCTTCCAAGCCCAGCTGTCTGGAATTGAAGAGATACATACTCGGGAGTTTTTATATCAATCTGTTCTTCTTGCATTTCTGATTCCTCATTTCCTGAATTTTGCTATAATAAGAGTAGAGAGTGACAGTCACCACCCGAAATATGTCGATAAGAAGCTCTATGAATCTTTTTAAAAGCAGGTGTTTCACATGAACTCAAGGCAATTCATCCAACAGCATCGAGATGATTGGAAAGAGCTGGAGGATCTGATTACTGCAATGCATAAGCGGAAAAGCAAAATCAAGGGAACCGAGATCAACCGTTTCAGCCGCCTTTACCAGAAAGCCGCACAAAATCTATCCTACAGCCAGACCTACTTTCCTCAAGAAGAAGTCACACCTTACTTAAACGAGCTCGTTTCTAAATCTCACAATCTTCTATACCGCGACCAGGTTTCCAGCTTCAAGCAGGTCCGTCATTTCTTCGGCGTCACGTTCATCGGGCTGTTTTTGCAGCAGTGGAAGATGATTGCCTTAGCCATGATTCTTTTTACCGTCGGGGGATTGGGAAGTTTCTTTGCCGTAGCTGATGACCCGCTGCACATCTACTCTGTTCTGCCTGAAAATCTGGCGCAGGGTTTCGATCCTGACCGACTTGGCGAAAATGAGGGAGCCGTGGATTCACCGATGATGTCGGCCACCATCATGACGAATAATATTCAGGTGGCTTTCCTGGCGTTTGCCGGCGGAATCACGTTCGGCCTGTTGACGGTTTACGTTCTGATTTATAACGGCATCCTCGTCGGCGCGATTGCCGCGCTTTTCTGGCATTATGGAAAAAGTTATGATTTCTGGGCTTATATCGTTCCGCATGGCATGATCGAACTGACCGCCATCTTCATTGCCGGAGGGGCCGGGCTTCTCATGGGTTACAAGCTCTTTGTCCCGGGACCTTACTCTCGCGGATATGTATTAAAGCAGCAGGCAAAGCGTTCTGTCCTGCTGCTTCTCGGAACCATTCCACTGTTTGTGATAGCAGGGATCATCGAAGGCTTCATTACACCGTCCACTCTGTCTTTCGAGGCGAAGTATCTGATTGCCGGCCTGACCGTGATCGGCTTGATCCTTTATGTCCTGATTGGGGCGCTGCTTTTAAAGAAAAAAACTACAGCAGCCCTCGGTTCATAATATCGATATAATGAGAGACTGCACTTGCTGCTAGTTTCTCTTCCCGGGCCTCCGCCATTTGGAGGCCTCTTTTTTCCCACTTTACCTTCTCACGCTTCTTGATTAGAAGCTGCTGCTGTGCCATACTTTTGACCATCGTATTCTTAACAGACTGAGGTTCATCTCCCGCCCGATTTAACAATGTCCGGTCTTCAATTCCCAGCATTAAAAACAGGTGGCGCTGCCGCAGGCGCTGCAGATAAGTCAAAGCGCCTCCTTCGTGAAGGAAGGAACCGACATCGCTAAACAGTAACAACAGGCTGCGTTTTTTCTGAACCGTTTGCAGATAGCCCAGTACGGCCGCGTAATTTGATTCCGCTGAGTCGACTTCCAGATTATAAATACTTTGAAGGATTGTCTGCAGATGAGCCATTCCTTTTGCCGGCGGTACGAAGACTTTGACATCCTTTGAAAAAGCAAGGACCGATACATAATCCCCTTTTTGCAAAGCAGCTGCGCTCACAGTCATGGCTGCTTCCAGTGCTCTTTCCAGCCTGTTTCCTTTCGTCAGCTCTGCCCCCATCATCCGGCCGCAGTCGATCAGCACGGTAATATACTTTCCATGCTCCGGTTCATATTCATTCGTCATGACTTCCTGAAGCTTGGCTGTCTGTCGCCAGTTGATTTTCCTTGGATCATCTCCGACTGCATAACTTCTGATTTTGGAAAATTCCCCGGCTCCGCTTTTCATCTTGCGGATCTTCAAGCCTTCATAAAGGAGGAATTGCTGTGCATTCTCCAAAAACCGTTTGGTATCGGTCAAATCCGGAATGACTTTCACGCTTTCTTCTCTCGAGAACGTTTTTTGTTTTTCCCATAAACCCAGCCTGCTTCGGTAGCGCAGGTAAAGCTTTTCGATATCGTACCTTCCTCTGACAGGAGCGCTTGTTTTATAGAAAAACGAAGAAGTCCCTTCCCCTGCAGTTCCTTTTAAAGGGAAACTGGTTTGAAAGGACTGGGGAAGGCCGTCAGTGATTTTAAAAGAAAAACGATTGGCGGACCGGCTTGTGATTCCAACCGAGACCTCATAATCCTGCGCCCTTTCCATTTCTCCGGGAGTTTCCCTTGAGACGGAAATCTCCTGTTTCCGTGGAGAAAACAACAAATCACTCAAGCTTAAAAGAAGAAACAGAAGATTCAATGTAAAAATCAGTGTCCATGTAATGCCAAAAAATGCTCCAACTAGCAAGAGGGCGGAAAAAAGGGACCAGAAAGCGATTAATCTTCCGGTCGGCAGGATGCCTTTATCGCGGAACAGGAACCGCCCCCACAAGTTCTTCAATGATTGTATCAACCGTTGCTCCCTCCAATTCCATGTGCGGCGAGATTTGGATTCTGTGCCTCAAAGCCGGACGTGCGGTGATCTTGATATCGTCGGGAGTGACATAATCACGGCCTGCCATGTAAGCCCAGGCCTGCGCCGCTTTTCCGATGGAGATTGCCGCCCTTGTGGAGGCACCGAAACGGATGGCCTCCGTGTCTCTTGTTTTCCGGACAATTTTCATAATATAGTCGAGCACGCTTTCGCTGATTGTAATTTGTTCCACTTCTTTTCGGATGCTTGCAAAGGTCTCTGTATCGAGAGCAGACTCTACTGAACCTCCGCTGAAAATTCCTTCGATGACCGACTTCAGCACTCTTTTTTCCTCTTCAAGCTCTGGGAATTCAATGTTCAATTTGAAAAGAAAGCGGTCCTGCTGAGCTTCAGGCAGGGGATAGGTTCCTTCAAATTCAATCGGGTTTTGTGTCGCAACCACAAAGAACACGTCAGGAAGGGCATAGGTTTCACCCTGGATGGTCACTTGCTTTTCTTCCATCGCTTCCAAAAGAGCCGCCTGCGTTTTAGCCGGTGTCCGGTTGATTTCGTCCGCTAAAAGGATGTTGGTAAAAATCGGGCCTTTCAGGGTTTGGAACGAGCTGTCTTTCATGTTGTAGATTGTGCTTCCTGTGATATCACTCGGCAGAAGATCCGGCGTGAATTGGATACGGCTGAACTTTCCGCCAAGAAGGCTAGCCAGCGTGCGCACCATCTGCGTTTTTCCGGTTCCAGGCACTCCTTCGATTAGGACGTGGCCCCCAGCCAATATCGCAGATAGCAGCAGGCGCAGATTTGTTTCCTGCCCTATGATCCGATTTTCATATTGTTCTAGTAAGGATGCTAATTCTGGCTTCATCCTTCCTCCACCTCTTTCCTGAGTTGATCCAATTTCTTAGACCATAATAGGTATTCTTTCTCTCTCAATGTTTCTTTTTCCAAAACAGCTGACAATTCTGTCACAAAACGTTGAATTTCCTTTTCATCTGCTGACGTCCATTTCCGTGCCAGTCTCTCGGTGCTGTCCGTCCAGTCCCTGGAGTAGGCAATTCCCCATTTTTCCTGAAGCAGCAATTTCACATAATCAGCCTGGATGTTCAATGAATCTGTGAATCTCTTTCCTCGTATATGCCAGGCGGCCAGGGCTTTGATTCGTTCGTCACTGAAACGGACATAGTCTTCGCGGACCTCTTCCACCGGACCGAACCGCTTGCCTTGATACCATAGCCACAAGATTGCCAGGAGGACGCCTTGGACCATCAGCAGCAGGAACCATTTAGGGTACAGGTTTACGAAGGACGAGTCATTGGCGGCGCCGTGTATGTACTCGTCAAACAGGATTGTTTCTGGACTGCTTTCATTGATGAGTGACAGCACCAGCGGCAGGTGATCCTCTTCTAAAATAAAGTTATTCGTCATCCACTGAGGAGCTGTCGCGACAATCAGGCTTCCTTCTCCGACAGGACGCTTCAACGCGACCGGACCCGCTTCATCCGAAATCAGCGCTTCGTCTTCGTCACCGGTATCCAAGCGGATCGGCGCCGGAAGAAGTGCATTCCTCTTCTCACCCTGATTGTTGGTTAAGGTGGTGATTTCTTCATTCTCCAGCGCCCCAGCGACCACTTTCATGTCGAAAATGCCTTGTGGATTGGTTTTAAAAAGAAGGATGGTGTTTCCCTCCTCCATAAACTCCCGGTAGTGTCCGGTATCTTCGCTTTCAGGTATAAAAAAGGGTTCCACCATGATCAGCAGCTGATTCTCCTCGTCCTTATTCAATGAATTCGGAGAGTAGTTCCATCTTTCCACCTGACCGAGTTCATTTTCCAGATATGTAAAAACAGCCTTGGTTCCCATTGGCGCGGGAGAATCGGAAAGATAATTCGGATACTCTTTTGGCGCACGCGAACCGATCAGATAGCTCAGGGCAGCGAACACGAGGAGAATCACGGCTAATAATATGAGTTTCGATTTGTTTTTGGCCATCTCTTCTCCTCCTTACGCTTCCTTTTCCTGCTGATTGTTCTGCAGCCATTTCATTGCAGTTTCTTTGTACGGAATGTATTCTTCACGCTGAATTTCCCGCTCGCCATACGCGGCTTCGTCGAATTTCAGCGCCAGCGAATAAAACTGTTCCGCCCAGTTTTTATTAATTTTTTTCAATTCTTCGTAGTACTCCCAATTCGTCTTCCATTTTCGTGCCACCAGCCATTCTTTTTCATGAAAATTCAGCAGTAGCGCAAGAAACAGATGGCGGACGGCAAGTGAGTAATTCTCTGCTTCTTCTTGTTTTTCCGATTCAGCCAGGTGCTCGCTGTAGGACCAGTCCTTTTTAGCGAGGTGCTGCAAAGGCTTTTGCCCTGAGAACTTCCGGTTGTTGTACACTTTTCGTGAAACGAGGAAGAGCACGATGAGCAGAGCGGCCAGTCCCGCGATGACCAGAACCAGTGTGATCATTGTGCCTCCGCCTTGTGAAGCCTGGTAAGAAGGAAACAGATTGTTGAGCCAGTCCATAAAGGTTTCCTTGATCGATTCCCACAGTTTCTGGAGAAACCCTTCGTTTTCACTTTGGTACTGGGTGTACTCCCGGTCATCGAGAATATCCTGCAACTGGTCTCTGGCATTATTTTCATTGAGCAAACTGACTCACCTGACTTTCTGTTGCTATCTTATATGCGTTTCGGTAAATTTTTTTTCCGAAAAAGAATCCCAAGGGGAACTTGCAAAAATCCTTCATAGAAGAAGAGGGGTGCTCCGTATTACAAGGGCGGGCTTCCTCTCGCTGCTGTTACTTATAATCCTGAATCATATCTTGAAGATCTTCAGCTTCGTTTCTGATTTTCAAGTCAAAAAACATAACGGCAAATCCGACAGATGTGATAATAGTGGTGATTAACGTTATTACATTATATAGAAGGTTGAACAGAACACTGTTTCCTAAAAAGGCTCCCAGTGTAAATTCAAGCGCAATAGTGACCACTCCTGTGATAAGGAACAGAACTATGAACACACCTAAAACCTTCCAGCCTTGCCCTTTCGACAGGTTCCAGCTCTTTCCGATTCCCGGTGCTTCCTTATCAATCGCAACCACTCCAAGATAAAAGCCCCAGCGCGTCAGCAGATAACCGATACCAACCGCAACCGCAAGCAAGATAAGCAGAAAAATAATAACGCTCGTGATAGAACCGGCAAGTGAATCGGCAGTGAACGCTTCCGAGAATCCAAACATAAATACTCCGCTGAATCCGATGAATATTATAGGTAAAATAATGATTCCGACCACGATAAGGCCGTAGACGATACCGCTTCCCACTAATGGCCAGAAACGGGAAAATCCTTGTTTAATAACGCCCCCGACTGAAAATTCTTCATCTTTGCGAATGTGATTAACGCTATAAAGAATGGCTGCAGACGCCACCAAAGATAGTGCCATACTTATGAGACCCAAAAGGCTGGTGCCCAGTTCCAGCAAAACATTTGTATTTTGTTCAACCATTTCCGGGGCGTTCCCTTCAAAAGTCGATACCATCTGGGTGAACCAGTCATCTCCTTCGCCAACCTGCCTGAAAAAGCTCGTTCCCGCCATTAGCTCGAACAATGCCTGGAGAAGGTAAATCGGTCCCAATAAAATAAGTAAAATCATAAAAAAATCAACAAATTTGTTCTTGCTCAAACGAAACGTCTGATCCAAGATTTCGCCAAAACCCTTTGGCCTATTAAGCTGTGAATTCATCCTGTAATCCTCCCAAAAGTAAAATGCTAAAAAGATTCAATATAATGACTATTTTATCATTTTTATAGAATAATACGACCAATAACTGTAATTTTAATTGAGATTGATGGCTTTAACGCTTCACCGCACTAAGAGGGACAGTCCCTCTTAGTGCGGTGAAGCGTTAAAGTGAACCCATAAAAAAAGGTGTGCCACCCTCAAGGAAGCACACTTTTTTTATTTATTTGGTTTGTATTTGAGTCTTTCCTGCGGGTCTGATCGAATCGAAGTCATAGTTCTTAAACCATTTCTCCACGTTGTAGTCGACTGCACTTTCCCCGCCAAGAATGGTGAAATTATTAATACCTGCACGCTCTACCGCATTGGCTGTCTCACTTGTTATATAACTATTTTCAACAAGCAGCATGGTTGCTCCGTTTTTAGCCGCCAATACTGATCCAGTCAGCGCATCGGCGAAATCATAGCCTGTGGACACAAAAGCTAAGTTTGATGGAAACAGCCTCTCAGCAATCTCGCTTGCCGTACCAAAACGATTAGCTCCTGAGTATCTTTCTGGATTAACTAACTGGGAATAAACTGAATCCTGTACTACACTTTCTCCTCCGATAACCAATGTTTCAGAAATTCCTTTCAAGGCTTCTCCCGATGATTTCGGCAGCTTGTCCTCTTCCGTCAGCAAGATTGGATACCCTTTTCTCGCTGCAAAAGGGGCTATCGAAATGGCGTCCGGGAACTTTCTTCCATTGGCAACAACCGCAGTTCTGGCATCGCTGTCCAATCTCTCTGCTATTTTTGCCGCCGTTTCATAACGGTCCGATCCACTGATTCTTTCGACTTCATAACCCAAATTCTTAATCGTTATTTCTGTCTCATTCGAGATGGCATTTTTCCCACCTAGAATGACAACTCTCCCGGCATTCAATCTTTCCATTTCCTCTTTTACAACAGGCAACAACTCATTCTGCTGACTCAGGAGAATGGGTGCATCCAATTTATAGGCAAGCGGTGATCCAGCAAGGGCATCGGGAAATTCATCACCTCTTGTCAGCACTACCGTATCAGCTTGATCCCAGCCATCCCTGGATATCTGTATCGCTGTATCGTAGCGGGTGCTGCCTCCAAATCGATTGGCCACCTTTGCTTCCAAATTGATTTTACGAAAAAAATTATAGCGATCTTGATAGGAGGTGATTGTTTCACTGTAATACCCTTTGCTTTTTAAGTAGTCCAAGATTTCAGGAAGGGCTTTCACTGTTTCTTCCAAATCATGAAGTAAAATGACAGGGATTTCACCATTTCGCTCAGCTTCTTCCACTTTCTCTATCGTGTAAGAAATAATTTTATCCTTATCTCTCCAATCCCAATCCAGGCTGTCCACATTCCAATCCCACATCTTATAGCCAGCTTCCGCCATCGCTTCACGATAAGGTTTTTCCATACCAGGGATGCTTCCATAAGGAACCCTTACGACACTGGTTTTTTCACCCGTAATGTCTTCCAATGTCGAGTTGCACAAATTCATTTCCTTCACTGCACTGCTGGGAGATTCATAGAATTTCCCTTTCTCATGCGTAACTCCATGACAACCTATAGCGTGGCCCTCCGACTTCATCCGGCGAACTATTTCTCTATAGCGATCCATACTTGGTTCAAGCATAAAAAAGGTTGCCTTCATATCATATTGTTCAAAAACATCCAGGAACTCATCTGTATAAACAGTCGGTCCATCGTCAATAGTTATGTATACCGGCCTTTCATCCACTTTCGCTTCTGTCTGTGCTGGATATAAAAAAATGAAGATGGCACCTATCAGCAAAAAAGAAATAATAGAGTATTTTTTCATGAGCTTCCTCCTAAATATAATAATAGTAAGATAGACTCAATTCATTTACCCTATATTCTCCGTTTTATGCTTTATCAAGAAAATTTTTAACTTTTTTAAGAACGATCAGCCGGCTGCCTCTCTTATATAATTCTTGACATCCTTTCTGAAAATTTGCCATAGAAGGTGGGACAGCAAAAATAAACCTGCACCCGCCAAGTCATATATCACATCAACTAAACACCCTGTCCGTGAGAAAAACAACTGAGCTGCTTCAGTAAATAGAGCAGTAGTCCATGAAAAATTAATAACAGACTTTACACTATTAAAACAACCCCTTACAAGCAAAGCCAAAATGAAGAAACTTACAAAGTGGCCGCTCTTCTGCACAATGTAAGACCGTTCTCTATAAGCAAACCGATATTCAAAGAAACTCAGAAGATCAGGTTGTGTCAAAACGAATCTAATTTCCTGGTTATGAATCAAATCTGTCAAACTCGCCGTACAGGTCAAAAGAAACAGAAATCCAACATACAAAAAAAACACCAACAACCGCAAGATGATTCCCTCCCTCGTTCACCATTCTTGCCAATCATTGATAGCTCTATGCTGCTTAACGCTTTAAAGCACTAAAAGGGACAGTCCCTCTTAGCGCTTTAAAGGACTAAAGCAGTATGCCAGATTCTTTTCCCTCTTTGGCTGCCGGGATCACGACGGTAAAGGCTGTTTCATTCGCATGAGAGGTACAGCTGATACTGCCTTCATGCTTTTCAACCAGTTTGCGGCAGATGTATAATCCAATCCCCGTCCCCAATTCCTTTGTCGTATAAAAAGGTTCAAAAATGGCATCTAAAGCAGCCTCAGTGATTTCCGGCCCATTATTAGCGATTCTTATCTGTATCTCATCATTTTCATATGTACAGCTGATCGTAATCCGTCTATCACTTTGCACTTGCTGCAAAGCATCAATCGAATTCATGATCAGATTCAGGAATACCTGCCTCAGTTCATCCCTATTTCCTTTAATATACACTTGTGAATCAAGATGAGATTTCACCTGTACATCTCCGTCCACCAAGCTGGGATACAAAAATTCAATCAACTCGCTCAGCATTGTGAAAACAAGGAACTTTTCCTTCTTGCTTTCGATAATCTCTTTTCGTGAAACATGAAGAAATTGAGAGATTCTGTAGTTTAATTGATCCAGTTCATGACTCATCACATCCAAGTAAGGAAGCTCGGGGTAGTCATTTTTCAGTAACTTCGTAAAACCCATAATCGATGTTAAAGGATTTCTGAACTCATGAACGAAGCTGGAGCTCATCTGCCCCAGAATCGTCAATCTTTCTTTATGTGTCTGATCGATATAGAGTTCTTTTTCCTTCAACTGATTGTCTTTAATTTCCGAATGGAACTTTACCGCAAAATAAGAGAAGCGATCAAAGACTCTGTTAATTTCCTCATAAAATGGATGCAGCTCTTCAATACAAATCCCTGAAGTGCCGACCCATTTGATGATTTCGCTTCTCCCTACGTTAACATTGTAGACAAATTCACTAATGTTAACATCTGCTTCGACACGTTCACGGGCAACCTTCTGCGCCAGCTCCTTGATCTCGTCATCACTGAGCCGACTGCTGATAGCACGTTTCACTAACTCGTACATCCTTACCCCATTATTAACGACTTCTTCCTTGTATTTATCATTTTCCGAAATCTCCACTTTTGCCCGCCAAGTTGTCAAAAATTCTTGGAAATTTTCTTCAAGAAACAATGTAAACTTTTCAGAAGTTGTTGTCACTTGAGTCCCACCCCACCCTTAACAATCATAATTACTTCAATCATACCAAATTATAGAGTGACTTTTCGGAAAACTTTTCTCATTTTAATATAAATTAATGTTAAAATACTAGTAAGGAGGTGAAATATGGAAATCCTTCACTACTAACCCGCCGCTTACAGCACCCTCAATTCCCCAAAAAACTTTTATGGAGGTCCCCATTGAAATCTTCAATTAAAAAAGAACCATTTTCGCATGATGATTTATCCAAAAACAGGGAAAAGATAAAAGAAGACGTTTTGTTCTTTTATAGCGAACTCATCCCAGATATACTGGAAGTACTATATGTGACTGCCCAGATTGAAAAGAAAATCCCTCATATCGAACCATTATTTCAGTCTCCTTTTCACTACAGATTTATCGAAAACCATGGACTGAACCTCTTTCTGGACGGATTCCTATTTTCTCTGTACTCCAAAGCTAATATGCTCAATGACTATCTCCGAGAGGAAATTTCACAAGGAGTTAAAGCCCGTCTGGACGCAATGACGGAAGATGCCGGAAGTATATTTGATGAAGTGACTGTCGAATGTTTTACTCTTACGGCCTACAAAATTTTCGAATTCGGTACAGATGCCGGAAAAAAATATTCTTTGTAAAAGAGGTGGAGAAAATGGAAGAAATATTAAAAGCAATTTTAACTAAACTCGATAAAATAGATGATAGATTCCAGGACCAGGAAAAGAAATTCGTCTCCCGCTTCGATGAGCAGGATGAGAAGTTCAATTCTCGCTTTGATCAACAGGAAGAGAAGTTCAACTCTCGCTTCGATGAGCAGGAAGAGAAGTTCAACTCTCGCTTTGATCAGCAGGATGAGAAGTTCAACTCTCGCTTTGATCAGCAGGAAGAGAAGTTCAACTCACAACTCGCTCAGCAAGAAAAGAAATTCGATTCAAAATTTGATGAACAAGCCAGGGAAATTAAGGCTGCGTTTGAGAAGCAAGACCAAAAATTTAGTTCTCTTTTAAACGAGCATGAAAGGAAATTCAACGTCCGCCTTGATAAACAATATGTACAATTGAACACCCGGCTGGATGAGCAAGATAAAAAATTCAGTTCCCGCCTTGATAAGCATGACAAGTCATTCGCAAGGCAGGAAAGCAAGACTGAAGCCATCTTTGAACGCTTATCCAATCTCGAAACTGGCCAGGATGAAATTATAGAGATAGCCACGCGCATTGAGACCAACCAGAACGAGGATGTCATTGCCATGCTGAAAACCTTTCACACGAAGATAGATTCAGGTTCAGAGGTTTTGAATAAAAGGTTATTCCAGGCTGAGACAGACATTCAGAAGTTGAAAAGATAACAGAAAAAGAAAAAGCTCTTTTCGTAAAGATTGTGGCTATGGATCTTTTCCGCTACAGCCGCACGACTTCCCATTCTATAAGGGAAGAAGGGTAAAAGCATTCAAAAGCAACATTCTTATAGAAAAGATCCTTTAGAAAAGAGCAAGAACAAAAGCACAAGCCCCTAGTTCAGCCCCGACAGGAAAATGCTGGACGTGGATAACTTAGTTAAAGTTTTCCTCAATCTTGGATTTTATAAATTCCTTAACAAAAAAGACGAATCCCAAAAGTTTGCGGGACTCGTCTTTTTTCTTCTTATTTTTCCATGACAGAAATAAAATCTCTTAAATAATCTGGCAGATCAGGCGGCCTTCTGCTGGACACAAGGTTTCCGTCGATAAGGGAAGGTTCGTCTACCCAAGTGGCACCCGCATTTTCCATATCATCTTTGATACCAGGTGTACTTGTCACCTTTTTGCCTTCGAGGATTTTTGCTGAAATCAGCACCCAGCCGGCATGGCAGATTTGTCCGATCGGCTTGTTCTGTTCATTCATTTTTTTTACAATCGAAAGAACTTCTTCATATCTTCTCAGCTTATCTGGAGACCATCCGCCCGGTACAAGCAATGCGTCGTAATCATCCGGATTCACATCTTTAAAAGAAACATCCGAAACAGCTGGCACGCCATATTTTCCCGTGTAGCTATGGCCTTTGTTTTCACCCGCCAAATGAACCGTCGCACCTTCTTCTCTTAAACGCAGGACAGGATACCACAGTTCCAAATCTTCAAAATCATCGCTGACCAGCTGCAGCACTTTCTTATCTTTCAGTTTCAATGGACAGTCCTCCTTTACATTTCTCTTCTTATTTTCTGATAGAGAAAAGAGAATTGCAAATATCCCGGACAACTACATATTATTTCTCGTGATATAACGCCAGATTTCTTCACCGATAAAACCTTGTATGTGAATCATTGTCTGATTCCACTTGATTCGGTAATTTTCATCAGTCATTTCTTGAGCTATCTGCACAATGGCGGAAGGCGGAAGCGGTTCTTCTAATTTTTCAAATTGAACAAGAGGCATGTAGTGTTCCAGCTCATCCTCTCCTGCTATTTCAATGATTCCAGATCCAATTCCTCTTGCAATGATTCCGTTTCCGTTGCTGTAGAGAAACACCATGTCATTGGCTTCGATGTGATTGATGAGATATTTCCATGGAGAGTAGTAAGCAGCGACTTTCTGTTCTTCCAGCATCTCTGCTTCGTTGTGAGGACTTTGGGATTTGTTAGTGTTGACGAGGTAGGCTTTTGGCAAATTCGTTTCTTCCTTTCTTTTATAATTTTGTCAGTGCGTTGGGCAGTTCTTGAGGCAAGGGGGATGATGGGGATTAATAAGGGTTCCTGTCGATAGGCACACCTCCTTATCGTTTCTATTATAATCTTTATCTAGCTTAAGCTGAAAGTATAACGTTTAGAGAATTTTCGACAAAGTGTAATCTCTTCTAAATGAGGGCGACGCTTAGTTTCTGGGATTTTAGTTTCCTGTTTCACTCAGATAAGAAGTTACTAATTTTTTTGACGTGAATTGCCGTACTTCTCACCACTTATGTTTGAAGTTAGCTTCTCTTTGGACATTTCTTTGCGCTGTTACCTCCACTCATGTTCAAAGGTACGAGCACTTCATACATGAACATGCGCTTTTCTCTCCACTCATGTCTAAAGGTACCGACTCTTCATACATGAATCAGCCATTTTCTCTCCACTCATGTCTAAAGGTACCGTCACTTCATACACGAGCACGCGCTTTTCTCTCCACTCACGTCTAAAGGTACCGTCACTTCATACACGAGTATGCGCTTTTCCTTCCACTCATGTCTAAAGGTACCGACTCTTCATACATGAATCAGCCATTTTCTCTCCACTCATGTCTAAAGGTACCTGCTCTTCATACATGAACATGCACTTTTCTCTCCACTCATGTTCGAAGGTACGAGCACTTCATACACGAGCACGCGCTTTTCCTTCCACTCATGTCTATAGGTACCTGCCCTTCACCAGATCTAATTTTGAGATTCAAGCAGCCACTCACGGGTATGAGGAATTTCACATGAATGAAATGTTCATTTCATGCCTGGCATCCGATGAAATCATCAAAGAAGAGGAAGTTAGATTTCCTTTCAAACCAATTCAGCATTTTACATATTCCACCTTCGTCTGTTGCGAATGCCGCTCATTGGGAATAGAATAGTTAACAAGGACATTGTGAATTATAAGCAAGTCAAAAAAGGAGGCGGGGCTATTGAACTGGGAAAACACAATTATCAATCATCTTAAAGACGTCATTTCTCCCTATCTCATCATTCTTTTTGGTTCAACAGTAAATGGAACCTCCACTCATGAAAGTGACATTGATATAGCCTTTTTAAGCGATAGAACGCTGGATCAATACACGGTCTTTATGGCTGCTCAAAGGCTTGCATCAATCCTGAACAAAGATGTGGATTTGG
Organism: Bacillota bacterium; assembly: GCA_051750065.1. Classification (GTDB taxonomy): domain Bacteria; phylum Bacillota; class Bacilli; order Bacillales; family Bacillaceae_B; genus Rossellomorea. Next base: position 307,142 of record JBNJJI010000001.1, on the reverse strand, counting down.
TTGATCTTAATGAAGCCAATAGTGTTTTCCAGGCTCAAGTTATCCATTCAGGCAAAGTACTATTCTGCACCGATATACAAAAGAAAATGGAGTTTGAAATGAAGGCACTGAAGATGTATGCCAAACTTAATGAAGAACGCGAGCCCATTCTTAAAAGAATAGAAGAAAGCGGGATCATTTATGAAAAATGATGTTGATTTTAAACAAAATCAACATCATCGAACGATGCCTTAAGAGAGTTAACGAAGAATATAATTATAACCCTCAAAGTCTTCAAAATTTCACGAAACAAGACTCTTTCATCTTGAATATCCAGCGTGCGTGTGAGGCGAGCATCGATTTAGCGATGCATGTTGTTGCTGAAAGAAAGCTTGGACTTCCCCAGACAAGCCGGGATGCCTTTTCTTTGATAGAACAAGAAGGCGTAAATTCGCTTGACCTATCTGAGAGAATGAAGAGCATGATCGGTTTCCGGAATATTGCAGTACACGATTATCAGGAGTTAAACCTCCAGATCCTTCAAAAAATAGTAGAGACCCACTTGAGTGATTTCATTCAATTCACCAAGGCTGTCCTATCTATTTGAGAGAATCTTTCTCCTTATCCACAACTGCTTTACTTAACACTAACGCATAAGTTTATGAAGGGAAGTTACATATGACTTTTTTAGAAAAAATTCAATCCGCATTACTAAGCGAAGATCCATTTATCCAGCACTATGCTGTTTCGATTTTACAAGAGAGCTATCTTGCGGATTCTAATACATTATTTGTCGCTCTCGAGGCATATGACCGTCAGCTTCCTACTATTTTTCCCTCCTCCATCCTGCCACACATTAACTTTTTACCGGTGGATGAGGAAGGCGTCCGGGAGCTCGTTGTAAGATTGGAGAACGATAAGCAGAATAAGGAATGGTATCTTAACTTATTGAAGAACGCTGAAACTTCAGTTCTTCTACAGTATGAGAGTGAACTTAGACCATTTCTTGAAGCTAAGTTTTTGGAAGAATTGAAACAGTTGCCGCAATTAGACGAAGAGGCACTTTTTTTAAAGCTCGCTGACATTGCAAACGATTTGGATAATGGCAATTATGACCACGCCCGTGTTCAATTGGGCAAACGAATCATAAATGAGTTGATTGACAGAGAAGCTATTGAGGATTGGGAAGCTGAAAACGCGATTAAGGAAATCCTGCAGTATTCCTTCATGCCAGCCATCGGGTTGTTTCAAATTTATATGGCGGGGGAGCTGCGGACAGAATCGACCATTCCCGACCTGGTACGACTGCTTGTAAGGGATGATGGTGACGAAGCCCTGGAAGAAATCTCTTCTGCTCTGATAAAAATCGGGACGGATGAGGTTGTACGTGAGGTAGAAAAAATCGCTCTAGATGAAGACACCTTCATATACAGCATTGATGTCTTGGCAAAAATCAAGTCTGCAGAAGCGGAACAAGCACTGCTCAGGCTTTTGCGGGAAGCAGATGATTTCACTATTAAAACAGTTATTGCGGATGCTCTTTGTCAGCATTTATCCGTTGAAGCCATTCCTCTTGTCGAAAAACAGCTGACAGACGGCTATGATAATGTCATAGCTGATCTTGAAGAGTCCTTATATGCCAATCTTGTACTCAATGAAATTGATCACCCTGCTCTTCAGGAAATGAAGATGAACTTGATTAACAGGGAGAAAGAAGTTCAACAGTCTTTTTCCCCTATTGTTAACGAGGAGAAAACCGGCCGCAATGAACCTTGTCCTTGCGGAAGCGGGAAAAAATATAAGAAGTGCTGTTTATAGATAGGCGAAAAACCCCCAAGCCGGCATGGTGCTTGGGGGTTTTAATTAATAGATTTGACCAAACAGCGTGACCACCCGGTAGCTGCATAAGACCTTCAATAGAGAGTGCCTCGCGTGGAAATATACAAATATCCAGCGGCTGGATTTGTAGAGTGTGGTTAGAAGATAGAAGTGGTTAGCACAGCGAAGAAAGAAGTATTCGGCAACTGGCGAGCATTGTCATAGGCTCTTTTCGTAAACTTTGCTGCTACTGAAAATAAATAATAGAAGAATACCTTCAATATCAACTGGAAATTCCCTGGTAAACAAGAAAGAAAATAGCTGCTCTTCCTGTTCAGAGAGAAAACCTAGTAATCATGGAAAAAATCCGGCCTAGGGATTTTTCTGAAAGCAACAATTTATGAGAAAAGAGCATTGCATAAGACGGGCAGCCCCTATAGTTTTGCGTCTCCACTTTTCAATGGATTTGCCTTTCTCGTACGGATTAATGATTCAAGATTATCTAAAAAGACGTCTGCGAGGATGCTGAAGAAATTTAATATACAATCTGTTTTCTTCACATTTAAACAATTTAATGCCTAAAAGTTTCAGCGGAGTCTTAATCTCTCTCATGTAATAACCCGGCAAGAAGATTCCTCCTTTTTTACAACTTTTACATTTACTTACTATTACTATATTATGACTAAATAACTGAATAGTCTATAACTTTTATGACAAAAGAATCGACAAATGATTCGACATATTTTTAATTGTGGCAGTTAAAATTTTCTTGATTATGCTGATATCTTTTTCAACATTTAAAATCATTCACTATACTATCCGTATTCTTTCCAACTTCTTCTACGGCTTATAAACCTTGAATGTTAAAAACTTTCCGAATTAAAAAAATCCAAGCCTATGCTTGGATTTTCAAGATTTTCAATCGGCAAATTGCAGGCGTAAACTCCCTACTGCAGGACAAAGTCTGTTTTTATCTGGTGCAGAAGCTTGCGATTCGTTATAATTTCTAGTCCTGTTAACGCCATAGCCTTCGCTCCCAGAATCATCGCTTCCCTTGCCTGCTCCGTCATGGCCGCTTCCCGGAATTCATGAGTGTGGCAGGCAAAGGCTCCGTCTGTAATTTTGATATAAGGATGGATCGACGGTACGACTTGACTGACATTGCCCATATCAAGAGAGCCGCTGCCATCGCGCTGTTCCAGAATCTCAGAGGGATCGACACCCAGCGAAACAAGTTCCTTAGTAAAGGCATCAGACAATCCAGCGTTGGTAATCATGTCATCATAAGAAAATTCGTAGAAAGAATGTTTCATAGTGGCGCCTGTCTGAAGGGCTGCACCTTCCGCACACCTCTTCACTTTTTCCGTCAATTCGTTCACGTACGCACGTGTTTTGCCACGCACGTAGAACTGTGCCACCGCATAATCCGGTGTGACGTTCGCTGCCTTTCCACCTTCTGTGATGATTCCATGGATACGTGCGGTCGGCAGGATATGCTGACGCAGCGCATTGATGCTGTTGAAGTTTTGAATCACAGCATCCAAGGCGTTGATTCCATCCTCCGGGCTTGCGGCAGCATGGGTCGGCTTTCCGAAAAATTCAAATTGAATGGCGTCCATTGCCAGTGAAGAACCGCTCTTCACATAACGATTGAGAGGATGCACCATCAAGGCGACGTCCAGTTCGTCGAAAACGCCCTCATCTGCCATCGTCACTTTGCCTCCGCGGGTTTCTTCTGCAGGCGTTCCGTAGACAATCACCTTTCCACCTGTCTCTGAAAGAACCTTGCTCAGACCGATTCCGGCTGCGATCCCCATCGTGCCAATCAAGTTATGACCGCATGCGTGTCCGACTTCAGGCAGCGCATCATATTCAGCCATGAAGCCAATGACCGGACCTTCCTTTCCACTGTCAAACACAGCCCGGAAAGCAGTCGGCAATCCACATGTCCCCATCTCGACCTCGAAACCATAATCCTCCAGAGTTTCCGAAAGAACCTTGCTCGCCTTGAATTCCTCATGGCCCAGCTCCGGGTTCTCTCCTATATAAATACTGATTTCATCGAAAATTGTCTTCAAACTATCAATCTCTTCAGCCGCTCGCTGCTTTAATGGATTCATATAATCAACCTCCTTACAAAGTATAAATTCACCTCCGCGCTTTAATGCTTTAAAGCACGACCAGGGACAGTCCCTCTTAGTGGTTTAAAGCACTAAAGCACCTTTTCCAGGAGCTCTTTGGCACGCTCGCTCTTTGGGTTATGAAAGAATTCTTCAGGGTGGACGTCTTCCAGGAGCACTCCGCCGTCTAGGAAAAGGATTCTGTCTGCGACTTCTTTGGCAAAGCCCATTTCGTGTGTGACGATCGCCATGGTCATCCCTGTGTGTGCCAGGGATTTGACGACATCCAGCACTTCCTTGATCATCTCGGGATCCAGGGCGGATGTTGGCTCATCAAACAGCATGACATCGGGCGTCATTGCCAATGCGCGCGCTATTGCAACACGCTGTTTTTGCCCGCCGGACAGCCGGTTTGGATAGTCATTCGCCTTATCAGACAAACCCACTGACTTCAATAGCCGCTGTGCGTTTTCTTCTGCCTCTGCCTCGGATTCACCCTTCACGACCATCGGACCATACATGACATTCTGAAGGACCGTTTTATGAGGAAAAAGGTTAAAATGCTGAAACACCATCCCCACATTTTGCCGCACTTTCATTATATCGGTTTTAGGATTCGTGATCTCCTCCGACCCGATCCAGACCTCGCCGCTTGTCGGTGTTTCCAAAAGGTTCAAACAGCGCAGCATCGTTGACTTCCCTGAACCCGAAGGACCGATGACCGCCACCACTTCCCCTTTGCCGATCGTGGTCGAGATCCCTTTTAAAACCTCCAATTTGCCGTATGTTTTGTGAAGATCGTTAATTTTTATATAATCCTTATTCACTCTGTCGCAGCCTCCTTTCTAATCTTCTTCCAAGCAGCGTCAAGCCCATCACGAGCACGTAGTAGATGAATCCGGCAAAAATCAGCGGTTCAAACGCAGTATACGTATTGGCACTGACGATTTGCGATCTTCTCATGATATCTAAAAACCCGATTGTCGAAACAATGGCGGATTCTTTTGTTAAAGTAATATATTCATTCATCAAGGCAGGAAGAATATTTTTCATCGCCTGCGGCAAAATGATATCCTTCATCATCGGCCGGTACGGAATCGCCAATGCTTCGGCTGCTTCCCTCTGCCCTTTGTCCACTGCCTGTATCCCCGCACGAATGATTTCGGAGATATACGCTCCTGAATTCAGTCCGAATGCAAGCATCCCGGCCAGGAACGGCGGAATGTCATAGCCTGTCAGCTGGGGAGTGGCAAAGTAAATCAGCATCAGCTGTAAAATCAACGGGGTTCCCCTGAAAATGGACGTATACGCATCCGCAAACCACCTTAACACTCTGATTCTGCCAATCTTGAATAATGATAAAATTGTTCCGATGATAAAGCCTACGATTCCTGACACCAAAACGAAAAGTAACGTCACCCAGACGCCGTTCAGTATAAAAGGAATAGAAGGCACGATCTGGAAAAAATCCAAATCCATGCCTGCACCTCATTTCTTATTAATATTTATTCATCTTTCAGCCATTTCTCTTCCAGCTTCTCCAGCTCGCCGTTTTCCTTCATTTCTTCTATAACTTTCGAAAAATCTTCTGCCAGTTCGCTTCCTTTTGGGAAGGCAATGGCCATTCCAGGAGACAAGGAACTTTCATCATCAAATCCTTTCAGGCCAACCTCTTCGATATAACCCTCAGCCACCGTTTTATCAAGGTAAATCGCATCAATGCGTTTTGATTTCAATTCTTGAATCAAAGCAGGCACCTTATCCAATGCTTTTACCTCAACGTCAATGCTCTCTGCTAGTTTTTTCGCTGCCTCATCCTGGATTGTTCCGAGCTGAACGCCGATTTTCGTGCCGTCTAAATCATCCATGCTCTCAATCTCTGACTCTGGTAAAGTGATGAACATTTCCCCAGAACGATGATATTCAACCGAGAAATCCACATTCTCTTTTCGTTTATCTGTTGCGGACATCCCGGAAGCCACAAAGTCCACCGTGTCAGCCTGAAGTGCACCGATCAGTCCGTCAAAATTCATATCCTTGATTTCAAGCTCATAGCCAAGTTCTTCTGTAATATGCTTGGCAAGGTCAATGTCGAAGCCGACAATCTCTCCGTTATTATCATGCGTTTCAAATGGAGGGAAGTCTGCCGAAGTCCCCATCACAAGCGTTTGTTTCCCTTCCCCGCTCGTTTCATCTGAAGTACCGCATGCCGCCAGCGAACCTGCCATCACAACCGCCATCAAACCTGTCATAATTTTTTTCATCCTGCTTCATCCCCCTAATATTAAATTTAATATTTATTCAATAAAATGTATTTTAACACAATACTATAATTATGCAATATAGTTAATAAATATTAATTAGTGAAACTGCCCTTTGTATATTTATGTGGAATTTCTCTTAGTATTCTTCGCATTAACTCTTTCTCTGTGAAACATTGATGTGAAACGAGATTTTTCGGGGGGTGACTGTCACTCCTGAATATAGAAAACCTCTCATACAGGTCTTTCGGTGTGTTATAATGGTTTAAATTGTAAATAAAGGAGGTTGCATCTTATGTCTCCATCTCGTGTTATGAAATGGGTAACTGGTGCATTTGAAGCAATTTTGGGTGTCCCTTTTTTAGGAGCAGGCATAGTCATTGGATTTCTATGGGCCCCTCTAGGTATCATGTTAATATTACATATTATTACTTTAGTACTGACCAAACGGGATGATGGAGCATACACCGGAAGCATTCTAGGAATCGTGACTTCCTGTATTGCCTGGATCCCTTTTGTGGGAATGATCATGCATATCATTTCTGCGATTTTCCTGATGATTGATGCTTCAAAGGCTGATGGAAGGTCTGGAGAAATCCGGACAGCAGGCTAAAAACCTATTAATAATGTCAGCTTTCAAAACAAAGAGAAATAAAAGCGGCTGATAACTCGGAACCTATAGATGACTTTATGGGTAACGGGATAAGTGTTAGAGCAAAAAAGAGAAGCATGGTAGTCGATTCGACAACCATGCTTCTCTTTTTTGTATTTATAATTCTCCTTCTCTCGCTGCGTCATTAAGTTAGCCTCTCAAGTTCTGAGTATCGTATTTTCTCGTTTTCCAAAATCGTTCAGGGATATTCTCCTAGGTTATCCCGCAGACTAAGTCTATTAGACTAAGAGAATAAAAGGATAACTAATTATAATGTACCCTTTTGTCAAATTTCGATATAATTAGTCGGTTTAAGGTTGTATCTCTCTTTAATTTTCTATATATTCAGAATTATGATATTTGAGGAATAATTCTACAGCACGATATTTTTGTTCCAGCTGTATAAAATTGCTCAATGGACATCCCAAAAACAGAGAGGAGAAACATCTATTGAAAAAGAAAAAGCTATTTTCCATCTTAACTACCAGTACTCTTGCTTTGTCTCTAGCTATTCCCACTGTCGGGGGGACAAGCACTGCTGAAGCTGCAACTTCGCCAAATTGGAATACAGAACGCTATGGTGACAGAATTGATATTGACAGCCAATTGAATAAGCTTTCGGAAAGTGATTCTTTTATTAAAAATGCTGAGCAAAAGCTCAAAGACCAGGCTGGCCAAATTAACCTCGATGAAACGGAATCTTCAGAAGACAGCTCAGCAGACTCTACTTTTACATACGATGGCGGTACAAAGTTATTTCTTGACCGTGACTTAGCTTTCAAAGAATTTACTCTTCGCAGTGTTGGAGAGAACGTAGAGATCTGGGTAGCAAATGACCTTTCTTTCCCTGAAGGAGATACTCGTCCTGCCCATGTGGTGACTCAAGAGCAAGTTGATAAGTTAACTGCTGAATTCGACAGTAATATGTATCCTGTAGCAACAGATTTTTTCGGCACACCTGATGAACTTGATGGCTCAAACGCTGCACTTCCAGGACTAGTAGGTCTTCCTGAAGATTACTATGAGGGCAGCGACAAGGTCGTCATGCTTGTAGATAACATTAAAGATGATGGGTACTATGATCCATCCTATCCATTCTTTGTAGCAGGTTTTTTCTGGCAGACACTGGAAAACTATATGGATAGAAATATTATAACAATCGATACAAACAGCTGGGAAACCCGCCTGGAAGATACTTTTTATGCCACTACGATTCATGAACTTCAGCATTTGATTCATGCGGATAATGATGCTGCTGAGGAAACTTGGATCAATGAAGGGATGTCAACGTTCTCTGAATTCCTTGGAGGTTATGGCCATGGAGAAGGATCTATCAACTTCTACCTTGATCACCCGGAAAATTCTCTAGTAAACTGGGATGATCACCGCTCTGCAGAAACAGGTCCAGAAACTATTGCAGATTATGGTCAGGTATATCTGTTCACGTTATACCTATACGACAAATTCGGACAAGATTTCGTTCGAGAACTTGCCCTGAGTGAAGAAACAGGAATGGACGGCGTAAACGCTGCCCTTGTTAACAATGGAATTGATATGGATTTCACAGAGTTGTACAATCAATTCATTTCAGCTCTTGCCCTTGATGACGGCACCGGCGGCAAGTATGATTTTGATAGCATTGATTTAAGAGATTTAGAGGTTGATAGTGAAGGAACAAAACGCGGAATGACTGTGGACTATGAAAAAGCATTAACATTTGAAAAAGAAGGCGTACCTGCTTGGGGCGGTGATTTTAAAGAACTTGATTTCCAAGAGAAAATCGACAGAATTACCTTTGATGGCGTAGACTTCCTGCCAATTCCTTGGGAAAGTGTTGCAGATCCTTTAGGAAGCGATAACCAGGTGTTATGGGGCAATGAAGGAGACGAAGCAGATAATGCTTTAATTTTTGAAGCGGATCTTTCAAACGTTGACACAGCTACACTTCAGTTCGACAACTTCATAGATATTGAAGAGCAATGGGACTTCGGAGTTGTTCAAGTTTCTACTGATGGCGGGCAAAGCTGGAACAGTCTTGAAAACGAAAATACCCGCTCAGATGTTGTTGAAGAAGGCTATCCTAAGATTAAAGAGAATGTTCCTGGATTCACAGGTCATTCTGAAGATTGGCAGCAGGAAAGCTTCGACCTTTCTGACTACGCAGGCCAAAAAGTACACATTTCTTTCCGTTATTTGACTGACTGGGGTACTACTGAGAGCGGTTGGTTCATTGATAATATCGCAATCCCTGAGATTGGCTATTCTAATGATGGCAGTTCAGCAGACGAATTTTTATCTCAAAATGAACTGCTTGGAAAGTTTGTGGAATACACAGTTACTTTCATCAATGAACGCACAGTCGGCAAAGGTAAAGGAGCTAAACCGAAATATAAGGTCCACCATGTTGAGCCGTTCAATATTACTGAAGAAGATGCCCTAAAGCTTCGCCAGTTATTTAAAGACGGCAACAACTACATGATCACAACTTATGCAGCACCTGCTACCGACAAAAATCCAGTAGACTTCTCATATGAAGTCATTACGAAGGATAAGAAAGGTAAGAAAAAAGGCAAAAAAGAATAGTAAGAATGAAGGCTGCTGTTCCGATGGATCAGCAGCCTTTATTTAATCAATATTCTTTACTGCATTAACGCGCTAAGAGGGACAGTCCCTCTTAGCGCGTTAACGCAGTAAAGGACTTTGTATCTATTTCGACATTCGAAGTAAGTCAGAAAACTATACTATTGTCACTATTTTATATAATTGTAAGATAATTCAAACTAATCATGCTATTAGACTCTCTTTCTTCTATACTTGTACATAACCTGAATGAAGGAGGAATTTTATTGAAGAAAAAAGTTTTAGCCCCAATCCTGATCACGACTGCCCTTATCTCAGCATCACTTCCTTACAGCAACGTCCTGGCTGTTGAGCCGGAAACACAGGTAGAACGTGCCGCAGCAAAGACAAAGAACTGGAACAAAAACAAAAATGCCAATGTCCCACTTTTCGTGAAAGAAAAACACGCAGCCAAGCGTTCTGCAGCCACATCAAGCGACGCCCTCAGCTTCCTCAATGAAAATAAAGCAAAACTCAACATGAAAAACCCTCATACTGACCTTAAGTTAAAAAAGAAAGAAAAAGATGAACTCGGCATGACTCATTTCCGCTATAATCAGACGAAAAATGGCGTCCCTGTGGAAGGAGCAGAGGTGCTCGTCCATTATAATGACCAAAACGAAATTACTGCAGTCAACGGTGCTCTTAATAAACAGGTCCAGGAAAGTAATCTCGATACCACTCCAGTTGTCTCTGTGAAAGCCGCCCTTGTAACTGCCAAAGCTTCCGTTGATGCCCCGGCCACCTTAGACCAGCTTCCTTCTTCTGATCTTGTCATCTATCCTTTCGAAGGAAAAAATCATCTCACACACAAAGTGAACCTCAGCTTCCTCGGTGACGAGCCTGGCAACTGGTATGTATTTGTAGATGCTAAAACAGGTAAAGTCATAGATCAATACAATGCGATTATGCATGCTGAAGATATCAAGACTCAAAAAGGTGCCGGCCTCGGTGTCTGGGGTGAGCACCGTCAATTACACATCTCAAGAAGCAAACCCGATCACGGTGGAACTGTTTTCAACCTGGCTGATTACAGCCATGAGGGATTGGAGGGAATCATTACATATGATTACTCGAAAGGATATTTAGAAGTTTTCCATGGAAAAGACGCATCCTTTAAGGATGACTTTGACAGAGCGGCAGTGGATGCCCATTATAACTCTGAACAAGTTTACGAGTACTATTTGCATGAACACGACCGAAACTCTCTTGATGATAATGGAATGCCGATTCAATCTGTCGTTCATTACGGAGAAAATTACAATAATGCATTTTGGAATGGAACGTTTATGGTCTATGGGGACGGAGATGGAGAATTCATGGTGCCTTTATCAGCTGGCCTTGACGTAGCAGCCCACGAAATGGCCCATGGAGTAACTTCCAACTCGGCCAACCTTGCTTATCGCTTCCAATCTGGTGCGTTAAATGAAGCTTTCTCAGATATCTTTGGAGCTCTTATCGATGATTCTGATTGGGAAATGGGTGAAGACATCATGGCTCCTGCAGCAAGAGAAAATGGCCGAGATGCCCTTAGAAGTTTGAGCGATCCAAGCAGATTTCCAGTCGGCGCTGACTATGTTCCGTACGGAAACGGTGACGGGATGTATCCTTCCCATATGGATGAATACTATGACCTGCCTCGTAATTTGGACAACGGTGGAGTACACATCAACTCCTCCATCATCAACCATGCTGCCTACTTAACGGCGCAGGACATCGGACGTGAAAAGCTCGGAAAAATCTATTACAGGGCACTTACTGTCTACCTGACACCTGACTCTGACTTCAGCCATGCCAGAGAGTCCATCATCCAGTCAGCGGTGGACATTTATGGAGAAGGCAGTCCGGAAGTAGCTGCTGCTGCCGGTGGATTTGATTCTGTAGGGATTACTGAATAATAAAACCTGATTAAGTATCATCTATACAAACCAAGAGAACGGGCAATCTTCATTCGATTGCCCGTTCTCTTTTCCAAATTTTCTTCAACCTCTATATTAGCAACATTACTAGACAGGATATTCTTTCATAAAGTATTCTTGTTCTACTCTACACCAGCACATGAGAGTGGTGAGAGGCTGTTTGTCATATACAGCATTTCTATATTCTTCTAAAAGAATTTCATTTCTCTTTTATTAATCTGAAGAGGAACCGTACTTTGGATTTTCATAAGAAGTTCATCTAACTCCTGACTGGCTTGAATGGCTTCTTCTGAAGTCATTCCATAGTTTCTAATCGCACAAATCATTTTACCTCTACTATTCTCAACCAGATTTTCAAGCGAATCATACACCATGGACCCCTCCTTTTTTACTATTTTAATATAAAATTCCTTATAAAGGAATATAATTTCACTAATGCGTTAACTATTTTAAGGAAAATAGTTAACATATTTAGGTGTAGTGATATTAACTAGTGAAAAGAAGCATCGTTTATTGTATTGATTATAAAGGTTAATAGAGGCAGCTTATTTAGCTTCTGTCCAATTTTCATGAACACAAAGAAGACTATCCTTAACTGATAGTCTCCTTCAATTCATATTCATTTCAAAATCAGGAACGTGCTTTCAGTCAAATTTCACCTTCAATTGAAAGTATTCCGTCACTAAACCAATGTGTAAAATTCCTTTTTTTTATAGACCCAGCTCTTTATTAACCAAAACTTTAAGAGCAAGAATCTCTTCCTCACTCATTTTCTCCTCCAGCATTGCCAGGATTTCCATTTGCTCTTCCTCTGTCACTCCATCTGAAACTTTAGACTGAAGATTCATTAACTCGCTGATGCCCACTTTTTTGATGACACCGTTGATTGCCTCTTCTTTTGTTTGATAAACCAACGTACTTTCATCGACATTTTCTACACCGTCATTCAGGAACTGCTGCAGCTCCGGGTTAGCTGCAATCTGCTGCTTCACGCCCTCTAATTGACCTGAGTTGGCTGACTCCTGATCCACATAATCTCCTATCTTGTCAGAAGCCATATTGGTTCCGAAATGATAGACGGCATAACCGGCAACCCCCAGGAGGATGACCGCGAAAAGAAACACCTTTAAAATTTTCATTCTATCCCTCTCCCTAATTAGTATATTTTACAGGTTAACCGAGTAAGAATCACTCCTGATTCTTTCCTCGAGACACTTAATAGCTTCATAGAGCTTGCACTCTAAAATAAAATTAAACTGGAAATCCTGTTCCTATTTTAACTCAACCGAAAGAAATAAGAAACCGACCCTGCGCTTCAGTGCGTTAAACTACTAAAAGGGACAGTCCCTCTTAGCGAGTTAACGCTTTAATGCGTTACTCCACTGAGAGGGACTGTCCCTGCTTGGGGTTCTCTATACGACCTGTGAGACTCCGCTTCCCGGAATCGGCTTCTGGGTTTCAGTAACCGATGATTCGTCTTTAGCGATTGCTTTTTTGAGCTTAGCAGTCAACGGCTTCTCAATAAACGAATGTACCAGGCAGCCGAAGAAGGTAATGATGACGAGCAGGCTGATACTTGTCACAACCGGTCCCGCCGAGTAATACACCCCCGTTCTGCTGAAAATCTCTGAGAAGGTATTCAGCACAAGGTTATGTGATAGATAGATAGACAGCGAGGCGCTTCCCAGATAATTCAGGGCGTTAGGAATCCTAATGTCCTTCTTCATATCAATGGAAGCAAGGCCGTAAATAATGAACACAGAGGCAATCCCTGTATAAAGATCATAGTAGCTGTTATCCAGCACCGGATTGATATAATTCATCCAAGTTAAAGGGAAACCCGCCAATCCGATAATGACCAGGGCAACCGAGACAATCATCGGCGGCTGGAATCTCGTCACAGCATAAGCACAAAGCATTCCTGCCAGAAAAATCAGGTTATACTGATAGAAAAAGAAGTAAGGGATAAATTGCTCCGACCACAAAATATTGGATGCAAATGCTATAGAAATGATCGTCCATGTTGTCAAGAAGATTGTCGAAAATACCTTCTTAGAAAAAAACAACACTGAAAAAATCATATAAAAATAGACCGTATAGACCAGTGACCAAGCTACATCCAGTACCGGTTTCACTCCATCCACCTCAGGTATAAGCAGGAAAGAATGGACAATTGTATTATAATTGATCTCATGACCGACACCTAAGTATGGAAAGAAAGTCAGAACTGGAATCGCAATCAAAGTCAAAACAATATAGACAGGATAAATCCGGACGAATCTGCTCTGCAGAAATCCTTTAATTTGTTTCGGCTGACCTAATTTCTTTTGATAAATATAAAAAAGCATAAAACCGGACAGAGCAAAGAAGTAATTAACTCCGCCAGAAATCGGAAGAGATGACAACCCAAGTAAATTATAATCCCAATACCCCGTCATGTTTACCGAAACATGAAACAGCATCACCATAATCGGCACAAGCGCCCTCGAAAGTTGAATCAAAACCAATCGTTTCCTCAATCTCACTCACTCCTTTAAAGAATCAAAATGTCATTTTTTTATGTTATTTTCCATTATAGTACACACTTTGTTCTTTATAAAGAATTTTGCTTTATTTTGTTTTTAAGTGACGGAAATTCTTGTATTCTACCGAAGCCTTGATTTCTGTCACTTATCAGGAGGGGCATTATTTATCAGCGTAATTAGCAGGTTTATCAGCGGTTTTCTATTTTTTTCGGCGGAATCGGCAGGTTTATCGGCGGTAACTTTCTTTTATCGGCGCAAATCCGCTATTTATCGGCCAAATGACAAAAAAGACAAAATCGTCTGCCATCCCTCCCCCGCCATCTCTAATTAAGGCTGTTTTCGCAAAGTTTTTGGCTATTGAAAAGTAATGGATTTCCGCTCCAGGCGCACGACTCCGCGGGGCGGGCGTTGAGCCTCCTCGGTTTCGCCTGTGGGGTCTCACCTGTCCCGCTAGTCCCGCAGGAGGTCGCACGCCTTCCGCTCCAATCCTCTAACGTAAAAGGAGAGGAGGGTAAAATGTCCTTCAAAAGCAACTATCTTTAAGAATGGCTCTTTTCGTAAACTTTGTTGCTATTTGATACTAATTCCGAAAAAAAACTACAATAATACACCGGAATAACCTGGTAATCATGAAAAGAAAAGAGCTACTATCCCCGATTAGAGAAAAATAACCGAGTATCCGGGGAAAAATCCGGCTCTTGGGATTTTTCCGAAAGCAACAATATATGCGAAAACAGCCTTAAGAATAGAGCCATGAAAAAAGAGCACCTCGTCAAGAGATGCTCTTTCCTCATTAATCTTGTCTTTCATCAGTTATCATCGGCATTCCATAATGACCATCAAGGTTGAAATGGAAAGTAATTCGAGAAGTATTTGTTCCATAAAAACATCAAGAAATTTTTAAACGGGCGGTGCTTGTCATTACCCTTGCCCGGCTTCTCCTTCTCTTCCTCAGCTTCTCCAACTTTCACGACGACCGTCGTAAGAGGATCGAGCGATATGCTGTCTGCTTTTAAGTCAAAGCCTGACTTCTCAGAAACTTCTTCTACTCCTGCTTCATCTCCATCGACAAGAACCGATGCACCGGTCAAGTCTTCTCCTAAGGTCACTGTTCGTGCTTTAGAATCTGCGTTGATGAATACGTGATACACATCGCCATTCGTTGCTTTTGCCTGGTAGGCGATCAGTAAATCCTGGTCTCCTATTTCAGGTGCGTCAAGCAAAGTGACGTTTGAATCAATCAGCTCTTTTGAACCGAGACGGAAAGCGTCCGTTGAGCGGCGCAGCTTGATCAATCCAGATGTGTATTCTCTTGTTACATTATTCACCGGATACAACTCTTCGTTTGTTGCTTTTTCCCAATCGATTCGGTTGATGATGTCTGATGAATCGTAGGAATCATGAATGAAATATGGATACTTGAACGGTGTTCCATTTTCGTCCGTCATATACGTTGACTTGTATGGAGCACTTTCTGCTTCCGCCCTCCACTGCTTGGTGCGGCCGAATTCCTGGCCGGCATGGATGAACGCTGTACCCTGTGAAGTCAGTACCATCGCATTTCCGATTCGAATGCGTTTATGAATTTCCACGTTATTTTCCGGAACGTCCGGATCTTTTTTAATCGATTGTGCAATTACGTCATACAGCGTCAGATTGTCGTGAGCAGCGATATACTGCACCACATCACCAGGCTGATCGGCTGTAAAGTTGTGCGGCTGCGCTTTGATGTTGTCAAAAATCTGGTTGATATTGCGTGCGCCGCCAGTAAGGAATCGCGGTTGGCCTTCGCTTCCGAAACCAGATTTCAATTCGTTTCGGAACTCGTCGGAGAAACTTCCAACCGCTTCTGTATGCTGCATCCAATCCTGGTCGGCAGCTTGAACCGGCTCGCCTTCATCTCCTGCAAACGTTCTCCAGCCTTCCCCGATCATCACAAGGTTCGGGTTGACCTTCTTCGCTTTATCAAACGCTCTCTGAATACTTTCCGCATCATGGTCACCCATCATATCAAAACGGAAACCGTCGACTTTGTACTCGTTTACCCAATGCATGATGGAATCTTCCAAAATTCTTCTGGACATTTTATGTGTCGTCCCTAAGCGTCCGCCTCCGAAGCTTGTTCTCGGCGTGCCATCTGCGTCCATGAAGTGGTAATAATTTGGTACAAGGTCTTCAAAGATTGAAACCTGTGCGGTATGGTTGTAGACCACATCAAGGACAACACCCATGTCGCGCTTATGAATCTCTTTAATCAGTTTCTTAAATTCCTTGATTCTCTTTTCAGGGTCTTCTGGTTTCTCTGAATACATGCCTGTCAAAGAGAAGTAACTTTGCGGGTCGTAACCCCAGTTGTAGTTTGTATCTGTTGATTCATACTCCAGTAATCTTTCATCTTTTTCAAACTCATTGCTGAAGTAGTAACTCATTACCGGCAATAGCTGAATGTGAGTAACACCGAGGTCTTCGATGTAATCCAATTTTTCCACGAAAGCGGCGAATGTGCCGAATTCGGATTTCAGTTCATCTTCTATATTCGGGTCGGACGTGAAGTCACGTACATGTGCCTCATAAATAATTGTATCTTCGCGTTTTTCATAGCCCGGGATATCAGCAAAATCAAGCTTTGGCGATACTCTAGAAACATCAACGATTGCCGCTTTGCCGACAGGGTCGCCCGATTCACTGCTCCAAGCTGCCATGGACTGCGCATAAGGATCCAGCGCTAATTTTGTTTCATCACCATGGGTGACTTTGTAGTGATAGTAATAACCCTTGTGATTAGCAACGCCCGTATTCTTTTTCGTAAGAGTCACGGACCAGACACCACGGTCGCCTTTCTCCATATCTACTGTTTTCACCACTTTATTCTGGTCTTTTTTATCATAGAGAACAACAGAAACGTTATCCGCCAATGGAGACCATACTTTCAATGTGGCAGTACCTTTCTTATTCAGCTCGGCTCCCAGCTCACCGTCATAGCCGTACATCTCATCAATCAATTTCCAGCCTGATTTCACTGTAATAGAGCGCTCCCCGTACGTCACGGTGTAAGGAAGTGTTTCGATATCAAATGTGCCGTGGATATTGATTTTTTCTTCTCCTTCCACTGTCACTTCTGAAATAGCTGCTTCATTATCGTCTTTATCTTTAATCGTGATTTGCTCTGCCAGCTCTTCTGCCGTTAATCCTTCTGTTTTTGAAAAACGAAGGGAGATCAGTTCATCTGATAGCACTTCTCCTGATAAAAGAGCCGGTTTCACTGTTCCATAAGGATTTGTATACACCTTATCTTCGCCTTCTTTTACAAATAGCGTGTTGTACTGATCCAGCATTTCAAAGGACATATCGCTTGTTTGCTGCCCTGTTTCTTTATTGACAAAAAGGAAGTTGATTTGTGAAGCATCCTCTGCCAGTTCGATGTCATAGTAAGCACCGAATGCGCCAATACCAGCGCTATCAGCTGCTCCATTCGGCCAGCCATCAGAAGGTGCGGCAACATCGCCCCAATTCCAAAGGCCCCAGCCTTCGTAGTCATCATTCTCACGGTCATAGTAGATCCTCACCGTATTATCTGGCAAATCAGCTGGTTCATATAAAAATACTTCGTCAGAACCTTGCTTTATCCAGATTTCATTCATTTCAGGTGAAGAGAGTTCAATTGATTTATCTCCGCCTTCTTTTTCACCGTTTGCAGTGTTAAGAACGAGGAATCCAATCTCTTTGGAATCAGAATTAATTTTCACATCTGCATAGACACCGTACTCTGTCATTCCATCGAACGGAGTGCCGCCAGCCGGCCAGTTTTCTGAGGGAGCTTCAACGTCTCCCCACAGCCAAACACCAAGGTTTTCATAGCTGTTATCAGTTCTTTGGTAGTGAATACGAAGTGTGTTTTCTGCAATTTCACCAGTGTCACCCGGCTCTTCAACTGGTACAGTTCCTTCTTCCACCGTGAACAGTGCTGTACCGCCGTCTTCCATTGCTGGAATGGTTACTGTTGCTGTTCCATCAGAAGAAGTAGTGTACGTTTTGTCTGAGTAGTGGTCGGTTACAACCGCATCAGCAATTCCAAAGTTGACCGCTGCTTCTTTTACACCGGCAGCCGTGTTTAAGCCAACAAAGACTTCCTCATCGTTAAAGCTTCTTTCAAAGACGAGGTACTGCTCGCTGTCAGAGCCCGCGACTTTGCTGCGCTCTCCTTTTGCAAAAATATCCCTGTTATCATTTCTGAACTTCAATACTTTTTGATAATGCGTCAGGATTTCATTTCCTTCCACTTCATCCCAAGGCATGTTCGGACGGTTATCGTAATACGGGTAATTGTTCTCTCCTGGAAGACCAAGCTCTTCTCCGTAATAGATAACAGGCTGTCCTTTAGCCGTCATTTGCAGTGAAGCTGCCACTCTATACTTGCCAAGATCACCGTCGACCGCTTCGAGGAAACGGTCCTCATCATGGCTTCCAAGGAATTGGCCCATTGTAGCATCGTTGGAAATACTGCTGTTTCGGCTTTCTAACGCAGTTTGGGCAGAATCAATCTGTCCATTCACCAAATTACTGGCAATATTTTTGAAATCAAAATCAAGCAATGAATCCATCATACCGGAATCCAGGTAGCCGCCGTCATTGTCTACTCCGGCTCCCCAAACTTCACCGATGAGCTTGAAGTCCGGCTTGATTTTCGTTAATTCATTTTTAAACTTCATCCATGTTGTATCTTCCACATGCTTTACCGTATCGACACGGAAGTAATCGATTGTGTTTCCGTTCGGTGTTGTTGATTTTTCAATCCAGTCTGTCTGCCATTGAACAATCTGGTCGCGAACTTCCGATTTTTCTGTTAAAAAGTCAGGCAGTCCTGCTAATTCACCTTTTACCGTATCACTGCCGCCATCACGGAGCATGCCGTCAAAGCGCGCACGGTCTTCGTCTGTCGGGAAGTTAGGGACACCCGTTGTACCGCTGTCACTTTCTTTCAATCCATAACCCGTATGATTCAATACGACGTCCACCATTATCTTGATGCCGCGGCTATGTGCTTCATCAATCAATTCATGAAAGTCAGCCATAGAACCATAATGAGAGTTCAACTCGCCAAAATTCTCAGCCCAATACCCATGATAAGCATAGTATGGAGTTTCCGGGTCATCAGCGTATCTGACATCATAATTAATATTATCAACAACCGGATTAATCCAAATCGTATTGATGCCAAGTTCATCAAGATAGTCCAACTTTTGCGTGATTCCTTTAAAATCACCGCCTTGATAGGTTCCTGGTTTGGAAGTATCATAGCCGATTTCATAAGGATCATTGTTTGAATTATCTCCATCAAAGAAACGGTCCGTCAGCATGAAATAAATAACAGATTCGTCCCAATCGAAATCCGCTTCTTCACCAGTGAAAGTACGAGCCTTCACTTCAAGAGAAGCTTCACCCTGATGAGTGTTGCCATATTCGTCCACTACTGTGATCGGAAGTGTTTTCACACCTGCTGTCACACTTTGATCCACTGCGACTGTCAGTTCCTTCAGCTTTGGATCAACAGTGACTTTTTCTTCACCGCCAATTGCTGTCAGGTCCATATAAATCTCACGGACATTCTTCTCAGTCTCTGTCCCAAGATCTACTGAAACAACCGCATTTTCGTTATAGCTCACCGCTTCCGGCTGAACAGTTCCAGAAACCTGGAATTCAGACACACTATACGTAACAACAGATTGTCCATCAACCGTATTGTAAGGATCCGTCACCTCTGTTGTTGTTCCGTTCTCTGTTACAAAATAGTTGTATGAATGCTCTCCCTCAGGAAGATTCTCCAATGTATAAGAAAACCGCTCATTATCAGGCTCGGCCTGCATTTCGTAACGTTCACCGAGAATTTCAAGCTCGACTTTTTCCACCGAATTCATTGCACCCTCTGCATATAAATCCTTATCACGGTAGAAGAAAGTCGCGCTGCCGTTCTCCACTATCGGTGCAGATCCGTCCGGAACAGTGAAAAAATCCATTTCGCCGCTCTTCACATGCACCTTCGTAATTGAGTCGTTCTTATTTATAGTAATAAAGCGGTCAGCATCACCTTCTTTTACCGCCCAATCAGTGCCTTTGCGAAGAACAAAGCCAATTTCATCCACATCAGACGCTACAGCAATATTAAAAATCGCTTTGCCATCTTTCACTTCTGTGTAATCTATCTGATCATTCTGGACACCCGTGCCCCATACCCACAGGTTCCAGCCTTCATAATTACCATCTTCCCGCTCATAAGATAAGCTGACAGAACGGTCCCCAGTCTGCGCGCTTGCTGCCGGTATGTACCCCGCAAACATCGAAACCACAAGAATCAGTGATAAAAAAATAGCTGTTAGTCTTTGAAACTTGTTCCTCCTCATCCCTTTTCCTCCTCAGATTGTTTTGGAGTGAAACCGTTTGCACAAACATGTAAAAGTAAGTGTAGTTGTGAAATCGTTTGCACAAATTTGCGCAAACATCCTTATTTCATTGCAACTACACATAGTTACTTCTTTGTGCAAACGCTATCATCCTACTTATATATAAAGTTACTATGAAAATTTTAACTAATCAATCTTTTTTGGAAAGATAGGGCTTTTGTGCTTGGATGAGAGTTGGATAGTAGGTCTTAAGACCGGGGCTGGGATTGAGTGTTTCTTAGATTCTTTTTTTAATTGATAGGTTTGGTTGTTTTTATACACAACACTGAGGCAAGCTATCTACTTTTTTAGAAAGATGTGGCTACTTCATACATATCTTTGCTGCAAATTATTATCTTATGTTCAAAGAGCCGGGCACTTCATACATATCTCCGCAGCAAACCTTCCACTCATGTACAAAGAGACGGCCACTTCATACATATCTCCGCAGCAAACCTTCCACTCATGTACAAAGAGCCGGGCACTTCATACATATCTCCGCAGCAAACCTTCCACTCATGTCCAAAGAGACGACCACTTCATACATATCTCAACGGAAACTTTCCCACTCATGTTCAAAGAGTCGGGCACTTCATACATATCTCCGCAGCAAATCTTCCACTCATGTTCAAAGAACCGGTCGCTTCACACATGTCTATAAGAAAACCCTGCAACTCATGTCCAAAGAACTGAACACTTCATACATATCTCCACAGCAAACCTTTCACGCATGTCCAAAGAGCCGGCCACTTCATACACATCTCCACAGCAAACTTTCCACTCATGTCCAAACAGCCAGGCACTTCACAAGCATCCCACCGAACCTATCCTAAATCTCCACAACAATTTAAGCTGCTCGAGTTCTGCTTCAGCACCTTCTTACAATTTCCATCTAGTAAACACCTAAGGATTACATAGACCATCATTGTTTCCTAAAAGCCCGCCTCTCCGCATAAGAAACACACTTGGCGCAAACCTTTACCTTCTCTCCTCTATCATCGAAATATGTTGCTGCCTGTTTGGGCTTCTGCTTACAGATGGCGCATTTTAATTGAAGTGATAGCTTTTTTAATAGATTAAACATGTTACTTCTCCTTCCAAAGACCCGGCGATAAGTTCGCTGTCTCCACCTTTACTAATTCTTAAGGCGCCGATTAAACTCCTTTATATCCAAAGCTTTGTACCCTGCATTTCACTCCAGCCAGCCACATGCTCATAATCAGGATGGCTTTTAGTTTAACATTTAGAGGTTAATGTGAGGAGCCAGAGATTCAGCCCTTTACAGCACTAAAAGGGACTGTCCCTCTTAGCACTGTAAAGGACTAAAGAATGCATATCTTTTGAAATACAATGTAAACTTTTGCTAATATTAAAACAGTACAGAATAATCTAATAATTACTTATTTGGAGGGATTTGATGAAAAAAATAAGACTATTGAGCTTCTTAATGGCAGTTATGCTGGTCCTGGCGGCTTGCGGAACGAACAACGGCGATGATGAAAGCGGCTCTGGTGAAGGCGGTGGTACTACATACACTGTTGGCACAGATACAACTTATCCTCCGTTCGAGTTTGAAGAAGGCGGCGAGTATAAAGGAATTGATATTGACCTTATCAATGCTATCGCGGAAGAAGAAGGCTTTGAAATAGAGCTGAAGCCAATGGATTTCGGGGGAATCATTCCTGCACTGCAGGCAAATCAGCTTGATGTTGCGATTGCAGGTATGAGTATTACTGATGACCGAAAAGAAAAAGTGGATTTTTCCGATCCCTATTTTGATGCAGGTTTGACTCTTGTTGTTTCAGAAGATAACAACGACATTACAACTGTAGAGGATTTAGAGGGAAAAACCGTCGCCGTTAAAAATGGTACAACAGGTGCCGATAAGGCTGAAGAGCTGAAAGATGAAGTCGGCATAGCCGAAGTCCGTCAATTCAATGACAGTCCGTCCATGTTCCAAGAGGTTGCCAACGGAAATGCTGATGTCCTGATTGAAGACTATCCTGTTATCGCTTATCAGATTAAAACAAAAGACCTTGGGTTAAAAACCGTGGGTGACCGCCTAAACGGCGATCAATATGGAATCGCTGTACTAAAAGGAG
Source organism: Bacillota bacterium (assembly GCA_051750065.1). Taxonomy (GTDB): domain Bacteria; phylum Bacillota; class Bacilli; order Bacillales; family Bacillaceae_B; genus Rossellomorea. Next base: position 284,710 of record JBNJJI010000001.1, on the reverse strand, counting down.
AGAATCAGGAACTTCTTGAAAAAATCAACAGCGGCCTTCAAAAACTTAGAGACAGCGGCGAATATGATGAAATCCTAAACACATACCTGGATGAATAATAATTCACAGCGCGCCCCTCTTGCGCGCTGTCTTTTTAAATTTTACAGCATGGAAGGAGAAAAGCGATGGATGTCATAATAGAAATACTCCCAATGTTGTGGGATGGACTGCAGCTTACAGTATACATAACCGTTGTTGGGTTATTGTTAGGATTTATCCTCGGATTGATAATAGCACTGTTCCGCTTATCACCCATTCCACCTTTAAAATGGATTGCCATATGGTTAATTAACTTTGTCCGGGGAACTCCTTTCCTCGTTCAATTATTCTTCATCTACTTTGGTTTAAATTCACTTGACTTCATATCACTAGATCCGATAGCAGCCGGTATAATAGGAATCACAATTAATGCAGGTGCTTATATCGCTGAAATTGTCCGTGCCGGAATACAATCAATCGACAAAGGACAGACCGAAGCAGCTCGGACACTCGGTCTTACCAGCGGACAGACAATGCGTTACATTGTTCTCCCCCAGGCCTTAAGAAGAATGCTACCCGCCTTTGTCAACCAGGCCATCATCAGTCTTAAAGATACCTCGCTTCTTTCTATTATTGGAATCGCTGAATTAACACAGAGAGGTCAGACTGCCGTATCCTCAACCTTTGAAGCCTTTAAAATATGGGGAGTCGTAGCTTTGATTTATTTCATCCTGATTTACCTTCTTACCAAACTCGGCGACTTCATAGAAAGGAGATATGAACTGCGATGAGTGTCATTCAAGTTAATAATCTCAAAAAATCCTTCGGTGATCTTGAAGTGTTAAAAGACATCAGTACAGACGTAAAAGAACAAGAAGTGGTCTGTGTCGTCGGTCCATCCGGCTCTGGAAAAAGCACCTTCCTTCGATGCCTAAATAAGCTCGAAGAAATCACCGGCGGGCATGTCATTGTAAATGGAAATGACATCACCGACCCGAAAATTAACATTAATAAAATACGGCAGGAAGTCGGAATGGTGTTTCAGCACTTCAACCTCTTCCCACACAAGACCGTCCTGCAAAATATAACACTCGCACCTATGAAAACCAAAGGTGTCGATAAAGAATCGGCTAAAAAAACCGCTCTCGACCTTTTACGAAAAGTCGGGCTTGAAGAAAAAGCAGAAAGCTACCCCGGAGAATTATCCGGCGGACAAAAACAGCGTGTCGCCATCGCCCGGGCTCTTGCCATGGAACCAAAAGTCATGCTATTCGATGAACCTACATCCGCTTTGGATCCAGAAATGATCGGCGAAGTATTGGAAGTCATGAAAGACCTTGCCCGCGAAGGGATGACAATGGTTGTTGTCACTCATGAAATGGGATTCGCCCGTGAAGTCGGGGACCGCGTCATCTTTATGGATGGCGGATACATCGTGGAAGAAGACGTTCCAAGTGAGTTATTCGGAAATCCTAAGCACGAACGGACGAAGGCTTTCCTTGGGAAGGTTTTGTAAAAGAGTCAGGTGGTCCCTGACTCTTTTTATATGTATCAGGATTACCTTCGCCTCTGCTTCCTGTACATCTTGCTTACAAAACCTAAGCAATTATGCTGAAAATCATGCCTTTCATACACTTCTCCCCTCCTAAGTACCCGCTCCCGACCGAGGTGGCCACAACTTCATACACTTCTCACCGCCTAAGCAGCGCTCCCGACCGATGCGGCCACAACTTCATACACTTCTCACCGCCTAAGCAGCGCTCCCGACCGATGCGGCCACCACTTCATACACTTCTCACCGCCTAAGCACCCGCTCCTGACCGAGGTGGCCACAACTTCATACACTTCTCACCGTGAAAGCTGCCTCTCACGACCGAAGAAGCCCCCTCTTCATACACATCTCCCGCGAAAGCAGTCTCTCCCGACCGATGCGGCCGCTTCTTCATACACATCTCCCCGCAAAAGCTGCCTCTCCCTACCGATGCGGCCGCTACTTCATACACATCTCCCCGCGAAAGCTGCCTCTCACGACCGAAGACGCCCCCTCTTCATACACATCTCCCCGCGAAAGCAGTCTCTCCAGACCGAAGATGCCACCACTTCATACATATCTCCCCGCAAAAGCAGCCTCTCCCGACCGATGCGGCCGCCTTTTCATACACTTCTCACCGCAAAAGCTGCCTCTCACGACCGATGCGGCCGCCTCTTCATACACTCCTCCCCGCGAAAGCTGCCTCTCACGACCGAAGACGCCCCCTCTTCATACACATCTCCCCGCGAAAGCTGCCTCTCACGACCGATGCGGCCGCTTCTTCATACACATATCCCCGCAAAAGCAGCCCCTCCCGACCGATGCGGCCGCTTCTTCATACACATATCCCCGCAAAAGCTGCCTCTCCCGACCGAAGACGCCCCCTCTTCATACACATCTCCCGCGAAAGCAGTCTCCAGACCAAAGATGCCACCACTTCATACACATCTCCCCGCAAAAGCTGCCGCTCCCTACCGATGCGGCCGCTACTTCTTACTCATCTCCCCACCAAATCAGCTCTCCCGACCAATGTCAGCCCCACTTCAAAAACCTTCTCAAATAACAAAAAACGTCCCTGAATTCTCACCCTCCCGTTTAAAATTCTCTATAAGAATCTTCCTTATCCTTCTCTGATCTTTAAACAGCGCACACCATTCAAATATTTGATGGGTTGTTATTTTACGATCAGGAAACAATAATCGAAACTCTTCTATACTTCGTAAGACAGCTTCTTTGGTTCCTTCTTTTTTGTTACAGGATTTACAGTGAAATGAAGTATATTTCGGAGGCTCGTACATTCGCTGGCACTGGGGACAGAATACACCTTTTTTTACATTTTCATATTTATATAACGGCAGATTGGTTTTCTGATGAGGGTCCTCATCATTGTGAAGGGTAAGCAGCCTTTCACCTAACTTGATGTCGTTTTGAGTTATTTTCAGAGGAAGTTCATTCTTCTTTTCGATAAATCGGTGGATTTGTGCAGGGTAAATGATAGGAAGATTGGATGGAATATTAAATAGATGAAATTCTGGGTGGATAAAAATAAGATGAGATTCTACTGTATGGGAGAATCCTTTTTCACGGAGTAATTGATTTAGCATGGTGTCTGCCCGTTCAAGTTGCTGGAGGGGATTTTTGACTATTTTATTACTCGGAGAGAACCACTTGTTGTCTTTTACCGTATAATCGCCTTCAAAGTTTTTGATTTCGAACATATGAAGCTTGTTTGCTGCAATAGCTATAGAGTCTATCTGGCACTCGTTGTTATTGTGGATTAAAGATAAATCATTCAGAAATAGCATTTTTTCAGTTAACCGTTCAGACCGCTTATCGAAGATCAGTTCACCCTCAAACCCTTTTTCTTTGTATTGGTAATAACTTTCTGTTTCTTTCCCGAACCGAATCCTGGGTCTTAAAGCTCTTAACTTTCTTAATTCCTTAGATGGTTCTCGTTTTTTAATAATCAATAGAGTCACTCCTTCTTTTAAGATACATTCATTTTATTCCAAGTTCTAGAAGGAATCTACTCTTTTATAAAAGGGACACTTCGAATTGCAGGGTTTCCACTCTCATTAAACTCACTTCTTAAGCACAGCACCTTAAAAAATGTCCACTACTAAACTACCTCCGTGTTCTTAATAATGAAAAATAGAAGGTTTCACTTTACATAAGAAAGTTAATATTATAAACTCATTTTAAATGTAGTTCTTAATATAGAACAATTTCATCTTCATAAAGGACAACACACCTAAAGTCTACTTTTCATAAAAATACATTTTTAAGAGAAAGGAAGGAACAATCATGAGCTTATTTGACAGCCATGTTAAAAAGAATCTGGAGAAGCTGCATCGAAATTTGTATCTGTCAAAAAGCGATCCAGAGTATTACGAAAAGATTCTCCGCTACAAAGACCCACAGTCACCAGAGGCTCACTACAATTTGGCGAAGAAATGGGAAGAGGAAGGCGTGTTGATGAAAGCTTACCTTCACTATCAAAAGGCGGCCCAGGCAGACTCTCCCTATTATTATCAGGCGAAGGCGGCTTGTAAGTCTTTGGAGGAGTTGATGGAGCCCAATCATGAAGAGTCAGATCTTTCTCCCTCCACCACAGTTCCTTTTTACATGAAAACTATCATCGCGTCTCTTATTCTACTAAATCTTTGTATACTTGGAATGCTGTTCTGGAAAGCTGATTCAATCAGATTGGCTGCCTCTCAGTTAAAAGGCTGGCGCACTGATATGGAAGTCGTTTATGAAACAGAAGATGTTCCCTACGTATTTTATTTCCCTGCCAGCAGTTCACCGCAGGAAGTAGAGAAATCTCTCTATAATGAAGCGATCTCTCTTGGCAGCCAGCTTTCTAATAAAAATCTGCTCCTTTATGGAGTCAGCACCACGGATTCCGACCTCTCACTTGAAACACTGCCACTGAAAAGCGACGGAATTAAAGAGCAGGCCTTTGTCATTGCCGAATATAACTCTGCTCTCGATCAACCTGTCAAAATTCGATTTTTAAATAATCCAACTGAAGTTGAGGATCCTGACTCCTACACCTACATCAGCACGAATCTCATCAGAACAGCACTGAATACTCATATCACTGAGAAGGGAGTTCCCCCGACTGACCTGAACGAACTTGCGGGAGACTATCCTGATAACTACCTGAGTTTTATACCAAAAGAACTTCACCGTTCTTCTAATCAAATTTTCTCTTCTTTTTCCGGGCAGGGCGGCTGGGTCTATAACCGAGACGCTGAAACTATAGAAGAAATGCTATACCCCAACATTATGGATAGCTCCTCAAAGGGCGCTATCCATATTCCGTTTACCCCGGTAGAAGTGGTCATTGATAAAAGCGAGTTCACTTTAATGGCAAAAAGCTCCCCCTACACTATGGTTACAAAGCCGGTCGGATTAGGAAAAAACAACTCAACTCCAGAAGGAACATTTTCCATTAAAAATCGAGTACTGGATCCGCAGGGAAAAACTCCAAATATGTTTGGCGCTGCCGGACTAGGGATGGGGGATTACGCCATCCATGGAACCGAGGAGGAACACTCCGTGGGCGCGGAAAAATCCATGGGATGTATCAGGATGCTGAACGAAGATATGCAAGACCTTTTTGCCTACGTTCCAAAGGGCGCAGCTGTAACCCTCGTGGACTCCTTGCCGGATATGGTCGACTCGGTGAATATAGAAAACGTGAATCTGATTGCACCAGAGAAGAAGCCTGGAACCACACAAACGACAGAAGAGGTTTTTGACTGGGCGGGATGAAATGAGAATAACTACATAGTTGTTTGCAAGAAGGACATGCTGATCAGCGAAGGCGTTAACGTCTATCCGCGCAAAATTGAAGAAGCCCTTTACGCCCAGCGGGACATTTTAGATGTAGCCCTCATCGGCATTCCAGGCCCGGTCTGGGGAGAATCTGTCAAATCGGCAGTCGTTCTTCGAGAAGAAACCACCTTGACTGACGAGGATAGCACTGCCTATTGTGAAGGAAAGATTGCGAGCTACAAGAGACCGATGTCCGTTGACTTTGTAAAAGAACTGCCGCGCAACCCTCCTGGAAGATATTAAAAGCCGAAATACGTTCACAGTATCAAGAGTAAGCAATATGAACAAAAGGATGGTTCATCTGCTGATATCAGGGAACCGTCCTTTTTATTAGCTTGTCGTATTCCTTACCTCTTCGGAAGCATAAAATGATACATCGCAGTAAGCGTCTTTTCCCGCTGCCTCATTAGGATGGCAATGGAGCAAGGTACTTCTAATTCAAACTCATTTTTAAAAATAACTGAAGTTTTTCCATTTTCATGGGTGAAATTATGTATGTGGTGTGTAAATAACCAGATGCAGGTAAAGTGTGAGGGAGACATGATTGGGAATGCATAAATGTCATCATGCTGGCAGATCATCAGAGGTGTTTTTCGGTTGTAGTTGAGCTGGCTTCTGACTGATTTGATCCTGCCGTCATAGGAAGAACCCCTGACCAGGCAGGCCTCATCCAGCAGCTTCTTCACTGATTTGGGACTCAGTATCCTTTCTCCAGATTCTAAAACCAGTTCAGTTTGATAAAAATCATGGAAGGCTGGCAGCAAAGCAATCGTACTTTTGGTAATCACATCTTTCTTGTTCACAGGAAAACAAACATCCTTTCGATATTGGAATTTAATTACAGGTCTATTATACTATATAAAAACCAGGTTTCTACAAAATGTTTGAAAATTTAACAAATATTTCAAAATGCTTTTTCTGTAAAAGCTTTCTTGTCTGAATTTTGAAGAAGAAGTGAGAAGGTTATCGTTTTCTATCTTACTCAAAAACGCAAATATCCTTAAAGCACAAGAAACCTACCCCTACCCAATAATTATAGACCTCGTGACCTTACATAGTGCTAATACCAATTCGAGAAGGAGATGGTGAAGTGGAATACTCCTCTCTTTAAGTAAGAGACTAGAAAAATAAAATCCAAGCTGCTTACAGCCTGGATTTTTTTAAATATTTCTTTCGCTAGTAGCTGGTTGTCACCAAACTAACCTAAAAACACTGCCCCATAAACCAGCGCGCCACCAATGACATACACTGGGTGGATTTTCATTTTTTCAAGCAGCAGGAAAGCTGCCGCTGCAAGAAAGATGGTTTGCCACACTCCAATTCCTTCATAAGAGTTGGAGAGAAATCCCCATGTCATGACACCCAGCAGGACGGCGATGGTTGGTTTAACGAGATTGGTCATTTTTTTTACTTTGGGTGAGCTTTTAAACTTCATCAGGATGGATAGCAGCACAATCATCAGGATCAACGAGGGAGCAACTGTCGCGAACACACCGACGATGCTTCCCAGGATTCCGCCTTGGCTGTAACCGATGTATCCGGCCATTTTGGTGGCAATCGGTCCCGGCAGTCCATTAGCCAGTGCCAGTACTTCACTGAATTCATTAACTGTCAGCCAGCCGTATCGGTCAACAACTTCATTTTCTACCAAAGGAATCGATGCAGGCCCTCCACCATAACCGAGAATGCCTGGGATAAAGAATGCCAAGAAAATTTCCCAGTAGATCATGATGTCTTCACCTCAGCTTTTGGTTTTACAATCAAAGCATAAGCAAGCAGTGCCCCAATGACAATTGCCGGATGAATGCCCACGAATTCAATGATGACCAAGCTTCCAATGAGCAGACCTATGGTGACCGCCCAGCCCAATGGTCCTTTAGATTTTTTAATAAAATCCCATGTAAGGACGCCCAGCATCACACCAACGACCGGAACCACCGCACTCGCCATGCCTTGCACCCATGGCTGGTCTTTATAGGCGTTAAGCACAGTTAACAAAAGAATCATCAAGAAAACTGTCGGGATGACTACCGCAAAAACAGCATTAATCATACCCAGGAAACCGCCGACTCTCCATCCGATATATCCAGCCATCTTGGTAGCAATGGGGCCTGGAAGAGCATTACCAAGAGCCAGGATGTCAGCAAAATCATCGTCATCCATCCATTTATATTTTTCCACAACTTCCTTATGTACTAGTGGAATCGAAGCTGGTCCTCCTCCGTACCCTAAAATACCCACCCGGAAAAAGGCTGAAAATAATTGCAGCTGCTTCAAGTTTATCACCCTCTTTTAAATGCATCTTTCCTCTGTTCAGAATAGACGGCACCAGACTCATTTCCAAGTCTGATGTCGGGATATCAGTTTACCAAGCCGCAATGCTTCCATCTGTTCTCGATTCTGTTCCACCCATCAAGACGCCTGTTTTTTCATCTCTCCAAATGATCTGGCCTCTGCCAAACATTCCTTCATCCACAGCAATCTGAATTTCATGTCCTTTTCTTGCGAGTGCCTGCGCTATATGATTAGGAAAGTGAGGTTCAACCACTACCTTTTTTCCTTCAAGCCACTGCCATCTCGGTGCGTCCAGAGCTGACTGAGGATTCAAATGAAAATCGATTGTATTGCTGATCACCTGGAAGTGTCCTTGCGGCTGCATATAACCGCCCATGACACCGAATGGCCCGACGGCTTTATTGTTCTTGGTCAAAAATCCAGGGATAATCGTATGATACGTTTTTTTGCCAGGCTTCAGAGCATTCGGGTGTTCCGGATTCAGTGAAAAATCATGACCGCGGTTTTGCAGCCCGATTCCTGTTCCCGGAATGACGACCCCTGAGCCAAAGCCCATGTAATTACTCTGAATGTATGAAATCATGTTGCCTTCATCGTCTGCTGCAGCTAAATATACGGTGCCCCCTTTTGGAATATCGTACGCTTCCGGCATGATGGCTTCGTCGCCAATCAAATCACGGCGCGCTGATGCATAGTGTTCGGATAACAATTCATCAACTGAATGCGGCATATGGCTTTGCTCTGTGATGAATGCTTTACCATCTGTGAATGCCAGTTTCATAGATTCGATGTGTTTGTGGTATGTATCGACTGCATCTTTTTCCTTGAATTTATAACCTTTTGCGATATTCAGCGCCATTAACGCGACTAGTCCCTGGCCATTCGGCGGGATTTCCCATACATCGTACCCGCGATAATCCGTCTTGATTGGATTCACCCATTCAGCACGGTAACCCTTCAGGTCAGCAGTCGAAAGGAATCCGCCATGCTCTTCCATAAAGCTTCCAATCTTTTCGGCAAGTTCGCCTCTGTAAAAACTTTCTCCGTTCGTTTCGGCAATCGATCTCAGTGTCGAAGCATGGCCCTTCGATGACCAGACTTCCCCGATCTTCGGTGCCCTTCCATCAGGAGCGAAGGTTTCAAACCAAGCCTTGAATTCAACATCGGTTAAAATTTCTTTGAATTTTTTATGTGCCAGTGACCAATACTTCCCGAGAATCGGGGTCAGCGGGTAGCCTTCTTCGGCCAGTCGGATAGCCGGTGTCAGTGACTCTTTTAATGAAAGCTTTCCAAACCTCTCAGACAGCTCTGCCCATGCGGAAGGAACTCCGGGAACTGTTACGGGAATAACACCATGAACCGGCATTTTTTCATGGCCGCGTTCTTTTACTTTTTCTATGGAAATCGACTTCGGTGACGGTCCGCTGGCATTCAAGCCGTGAAGCTTATCTTTCACCCATACTAGTGCGAAAGCGTCGCCGCCGATTCCATTAGAGGTAGGCTCGACAACCGTTAAAGCCGCGGCTGTTGCAATAGCTGCATCAATGGCATTTCCACCTTTTTGCAAAATCTCAAGACCAGCCTGTGCCGCTAAGGGCTGTGATGTCGCCACCATCCCTTTTTTTGAAAATACCGTATTACGCTGTGAAGCATACGGATGGTATAAATAATCCATGTTTTCCATTCATTCATAACCTCCTGTTCTACATTATGTCTCATTTTGGTTTAGCCTTCTCTGTCGCCAAGCCTGATGCGGATTTCGAAAAGACCTATAAAGTAGAAAACAATACTTTACAGAAGCAACAGATCCACTTATCGTGATTTAAAGTCCTTCTCGAATCATTGTCGTTCAGTCATTGGGTTACACCTGAAAGTGTTATTCATCAGAACTCTCCAATACCTTACAAAGGAATTAGTATTATCTTTTAAAAATTATAAATGATTATTCTGAATATTGATAGGCTTTTGAGAAGAGTCTTGTTATAGAAGACACTGCTTGTTAGAAGAGTTCATGGGGATGTTTCTGGTGAGTGCGGTTACTGCATTCTCACAAAAGAAAAACTCACCCCTAAAGGAAATTTGAAGGATCAACTTAAAACAGAAACCTAAAATGTCAGGTTTCTGTTTTACTTTAGAGAGGTTTATTCGGCTCGTAGGTTGGCTGTTGATGCTGCGCTTGAAATTGCTGGCTTTTCGCGAGCGCTCTTTGTACTTCTTCATCCAAGGAAAATTCTGTATCTGCCTCCCCAAATTGCTTAGACATATTCTGGGCTTCAATAACTTTTCCTTGTTCCTGTGCTTTACTTTCCTTTTCAGACATCAGGGTACCCTCCTTATTTCTAGTATGTAATTAAAGTTTCCCTATGAAAGCCCACCTATTCATTACATCTCCGGTGGTTGAAAAGATAAAAAGTCTTTATAGAGAGAACAGCGAAAGCAGGAGGTACCCTAACCTTTAATATTCTTTCACGAATATTCCTGAAGTTATATAAAACAGGGAAATCGTCTGATTCTCTTGCTATTTCATCTTTTTTCCGGTATTTTGCCTTCCATTAAGGAATCCCTTATTTTCAGAAATTTGATAGTATGAGGTTACAAATAATCAGGGAGGTAATAAAGATGTGTGAGGTTGAAATGAAGGTCATTCCATCTTTTATTGACGACGAGTTGGCAATTGTATTTCACTTTGAGTTCAAAGAATCGCAGATGAAGATTGGAGCAGCGACTGTTTATACTTATAAGCACACAGACTCCCAGAACAACCCACAACCGTTAGGAGCAAAAGGATTTAGAAAAAATAAATACGCTGTTTTAAGGGAATTCGAGGTCCTCGATGAGTATAAATTTGCTGCCTTGAAAAAAATGAATCATTTCTTGAAGGTAATTGGAACTTCGGCGCTCAGCCAAGAGTTAATTGCTTAGGATAAATACGAATAGCACTAGCCCTTTCTATCCTATTAGAAAGGGCTGGTTGTTTTTTTGAGCTAATATTTCTTTGCAGGCCCGCTTGCCTCGTATTATCTCTTCTCACTCTTCTGCTTGTTCAGGTACGTTCTTTCTTCTTCTGCAGACAGTACCCCTTTCGCAGCACCGACAGTACCTCCCTGCAGACTCCAGACTTCGTTGTGATCATGGTCCACTTCACTGAAGTTTCCTTCCTGCCATTTTACCAGGATATCTCTGTAAACTTGCTCATGCTCGTAATCACCTTTATCAAGTTCTCCTAGTAAATACAGTATCCGTTCCTCTGTCATTTCGTAAAAAGACCATTTTTGTTTGGCTTTAATCTTCTGGTGGCTCATGGCATGGATATACTGCTGCATGACGGTTTCATTGATAGGTGAAAGAAATGGTTCACCAAACGGGTTTTCTGTTCTGGCTTCTCCCTGTGTATTCTCTTCTCTGTATTCCTCTGTTTTATCGTTCTCGACGGCGGCCTTCTCCTGGCTTCCTTGTCCACTAAAATAAGTGTAGATTGAGCTGGCTGAAACGGTTCCTAATAGTAATAAGATTAAAATAAATAGAGCTGTTTTCTTTTGTTTAGACATTTTAGGCATGGTTATAGGTTCCTCCCTCTAGGGTTAGACGATGTATGGAGGTTGAGCGTCTCAAACTTTTTATACGAAATCCCGGCTTTTGCTTTTCATTCGGCAAAAACCGGGTGGTGACTGTAAAGCAGTATGGAGTCGACATCTTCCTGGTCTTGACTGTCACCAGCTTTCGAAGAATCTCTTGGTGACTTCCACCGTGCGCGTGCTGCCGCCCCTTTCTTCTACATCTTCAAGCAGCATGGCCAGAACGAGGTCTGGGTTGTCTTGGTCGTAGCTGACGAACAGACCGTTTTCGGTTCCGGTTGTTCCTTGCTCTGATTTGATTTCAGCGGTACCGGTTTTTCCGGCGATGGCCTTGCCTTCTACTTCGGCTTTTCCTGCAATTCCTTCTGTCACTACTTTACGCAGGTCTGTTTTGAGCAATTCAGCGTTTTCTTTTGATAGAAGATCATTTTTCCAGACTTCTTCTTGGGCCCCGTTCAACAGGAGCGGCTTCATCATAATTCCATCATTGACGATAGCTCCATATGAACTGGCTAGATGAAGAAGACTCATCAGGACTTCTCCTTGCCCGTATGCTGAATCGGCAAGCAGAATTTCGTCAGCGATTTCCCCCTCATTGGCTATCTGTGAGGAAGTGATTGGGTATTGAAAAGGAATATCCTCGCCGAAGCCGAAGTTTTTCAGTCCCTGTTGGAAGGTGTCTGCCCCCATTTCCAAACCGACTCTGGCAAAATAAATGTTATCTGAGTACTTCAGGGCACTGAGTAAATCGACATTCGTATCATTGTCATATACCCTTGTTACTTTATAGCCTCCCCAGGAGTTATCTTTCTGCCACTGCTTTCCTTCGATGGTATAGGTCTGTGCTGGATCAAGTTTCCCTGAGTTAATTCCGATTGCAGCTGTTATGGCTTTCATCGCTGATCCCGGTGAATAGGCATTAACAATACGGTTCGTCAAAGGAGTGTCAGGATTGTCCTGGAGAGCTTTATAATCTTTTGATGAAATACCAAGTGCAAATTGGTTCGGATCAAAAGATGGAACACTGATCAATGACAGTACTTCCCCTGTATTCGGATGCACTGCTGCGGCCGTTCCTGCTTCTTCTTTCATCTTTTCGTACAGGGCTTTTTGTCTGTCCGCATCTATCGTTAAGCTGATTTTCTCCCCGTGCTTCACTTCTGTTGATGCCACATCCATAACAGCTCCGTTTTCTTTCTCAATATAAATAACCTTGCCGTCTTGTCCTTTGAGCTTTTCTTCGTATAATTCTTCAAGACCTCTTTTACCCAGTACAGCCTGGTCGGAATACCCTTTTTCTTTCAGTTCTTCATATTCTTCGGCTGTTATTTTGCCAGTGTATCCGATTAAGTGAGCGGCTGATTCTGCATAGGGATACTCTCTCGCCTCTACTTTTTGGTTAAAAACACCCTCTATGGAAGTCAGCTCCACCGCCAGTTTCCGGCTGGTCATGGGAATTTTTTTCAAAGGAACAAAATGCTCGGGCTGAACCCAGCTTTGGTTCATCTGCTCATCAATGAATTCGGGAGTGATATCCAGTAATTCTGCTATTTTCTCAGTATTCACTGCGTCAAAATTTTCCGGCACAACCCCAATTTCATAGGCCTGCCCGTTAATAGCCAGGCCTTTATCATTGCGGTCAAAGATTTCGCCTCTTTTGGCTTCTACTGTCTGGACCCGGACTTTATCGCCCTGCTGGAGATTTGGCAGGATTAAAGACGGTGTCCAATTAACATACCAATTTTCCTGATCATCCCTTGTTTCTATAATAAGTTCTACTTCTTTATCGTACTCCACTTCTCCTGCGAGAGTTTCCATTTTTATGCTCACAGGGAGTTTCACACTAACTTCATCTTTCCATTCTTGTTCTTCTTCTGGTTGTTCGTAGGTTATTTGGAGGTTGTTCACTTCCAAATCTTGATACAATTTTTGATAGCGATCGATGAAATCCTCTGATGGATACTCTTTTTGATTTTCAACAGTAAGATAATCATTGTACATCTGGTCGTATTTCTCATCGTTCCACAGTTTTATATAGGCTTCCAAGCGTTCATTCGGCTGCGACTGTTCCTGACATCCTGCTAAGATGGCTAGTGATATCAACGCTAAGAAGATGACTAGTTTCTTCATTTATATTTCCCCCTCTAATCTTTTCCTCGGTTCCTCTTATTGTTTAACTGTTATTTTACAGTAATCACCATTAATTATCGAAGAATTTGAAGAATTTTTAAAAAATATTAAAAAGTTGGTTTACTTATTTTATGAGCGGGTACTTAACGAATAAATAGAAAAAACCCTTCCTGGCGGGGAAGGGTGAGAATTCGATATTAATAAGAAGTGTAACCTGTGATTTTAGAATTCCAGTAGCTGTTGCTTAGGGAAGTGACTTCGATTCCTCTGTTGCCAGCATGAATGAACTCATTGTTTCCTAAGTAAATTCCTACGTGAGAAATTCCAGGTTTATAAGTGTTGCTGAAGAATACAAGATCTCCCGGCTGTGGATTGCTTACACGAGTTGTTTCATTCCATAGCCCTGCTGCGTTTGTTCTGCTTACGTTCATGCCTGCTTGCTTATAAACATAGTAAATGAAACCACTGCAGTCGAATCCTGATGGAACCGCTCCGCCCCATACATAAGGTGTTCCCAAATGTCTCTTCGCTTCATTTATTACGCCTACACTGTCGTTTGACGAGCTTGCTACTTTCGTTGTAACTTGCTTTGCAGGTGCTGCTGTTGCCGTAGTTGCTTTTTTAGAGATTGATAGTTTTTGTCCTACACGAATAATGTCGCTGCTCAAACCGTTGTTTGATTTGATCTGTGAAACCGTTACACCGTATCTTTTAGCGATATGGCTTAATGTGTCTCCTGATACTACTGTGTATGTTCCGCCTTGAGAAGATGCAGTTGTAGTAGCTTTAGCTGGTGTTGCAGTTCCGTTTGCACTTACTTTCAGTTTTTGTCCAGGGAAGATCAAGTCGCTGCTCAATCCATTCCAGCTCTTAAGGCTGCTGACAGAAACACCGTGGATTTTGCCGATTTTAGATAGGAAGTCTCCGCTTTTTACAACATACGTTTTGGCATTTGCACTAGCCTTGGCTGGTGAAGCTGATTTTCCGCCCACTTCTAATCTTTGGTTGATGCGGATAAGGTCTGAATTCAAGTTGTTCCAATTCTTAAGTTCCTTCACTGATACGCTATATTTCTTAGCCAAATGAGATAGTGTGTCTCCTGACTGAACTGTATGACTTGCTGCTTGTGTATATGTGGAAAAGCCCGTTGATAACATTGCGGCAGTTGACAAAGCTATAATTGTTTTTTTCATAGATTATTTCTCCTTTGTTTCTCTGCAAGATTTTTTGCTATCAGATTCGCTTGAAAGCTGATAACGAAATCTATTGTAACTCAGGAAAAAAAGGTTTTTTTATGGAAAAGTTTTCCGAGGCAATTACCAAATTAGCCCTTTCATAGGGGTAAAATCTATGAGCCTTAGAACCTACTGGGGTTTGAGAGATTTTAGTAATAAAAATTATTCAGAAAGTTATACTTTTTGGTTAATTTTACTAATATTTTTGGGGTTGAAAGTGTAAATATACACTTAAAAACGTTGATTTGACGCCATTTTGAGGGGTTTTTAGTGTTTCAGCTACAATAACAGTGTTACTATAGCGTGATAGCTTTGTTACAAATATTACAGTAGTTTCGGTAGGATTGCAAATAGAAAAGAAGTCCCTGATTTGGTTATCAGAGACTTCTTTTTTATTTCGGATACTTTAGCGATTTAAAGCACGAAGAGGGACTGTCCCTTTTAGCGCTTTAAAGCGATAAACAAGACCGCCCCACAAAGATTTGGATTAAAATCAAATTATTCGTTCAATAAGCCAGTAGAGGCCGAATAGGCTGACCAATGCTGAGGCACTGTACATAATTTGAGTTTGGTAACGCAGTTTCCTCATGTACCAGATGATAGGAAACAGTACTGCCAGAACGACAATTTGTCCGATTTCTACCCCGAGGTTGAAAGAAAGCAGCGGCATGACGAATGTGCCTTCCAGTTTTCCAGCGAGGAATCCGGCAAAGCCGAACCCATGGATCAACCCGAATAGAAAGACCACAATCCATCTACCTTTAAAGCTGGTTTCTCCTCTTTTCTTCGCTAATATGTTTTCAATTGCTACATATACAATACTGAGAGCGATGAGTGGTTCTATAATGCTTCCAGGGATAATGAAGATTTCCATGGCAGCCAGACCAAGCGTCAAGCTGTGTCCAATCGTGAATGCAGTAAGGATTTTAATATAGTCCTTAACCGATCCTCTCATTAGTAAGAGACCCACGATAAAGAGAAGGTGGTCGATCCCTCCCCAGATATGAGTCATCCCAAGTACAAGATAGTCAACAAAACCGGTAGAACCGTTTCCGTTATCACCTGAGGAGCCTGAACCTGTTGATACTGCTTCTTCTGTTTGCTCTTCTGTCTCTGTTACTCGTGATTCTTCATGTTCATGTTCATGCAAAGCTTCAGTTTCTTCCTGGTTTGCCGCAGGATTGGCTTCCGCTTCTGTTTCAGCAACTGCTTCCCCATTACTTCCTACTTTGCCTTCTATCAATTTATTATTCGCTGTGATGACATGTTCAAAGGCTGTTCCGCCATGCTGTATGGTCATAAAATTTTGGTGGTTCATGTCGATCCCGTCAAAGAAGATTTCATACTGAATGGAGTATTCTGTAACCGGCTTGTCAAACTCAAATTCCAGGACAATGTTGAACATGGAATAGTTCCACCGCTGGGCTGTTTTAACTGCTTTTACTGTTACTTCAGGTTTTTCCCCGTTACTTGTGATATGAAGGTTATCCACAATCAGCTTTTTAATTGAATCCTTCGAATGATTGAGTTCATCTTCTGTCATATATCCATCCTGGTCTTTATCTATAGCCAGCAGTCCTCCGACCAGGTCGGCAAGCAAATAAAGGTCATAGTCGATTACATTCTCCTCAACTGTTATTTCCGAATATCCGATAGAACCGGAGTGGGCACTGGCTTGGAACGGCTGCATAATTATGGCGACTCCCATTAAAATTACAAGTATCCTTGTAAAACGTGCTAACATCTTCACTGTATTTCCTCCTTGAGTTTGTTTAACACGTTTTATGGTAGAGGATTACTGTAAATTTAATGTTAACTTATTTTTAAAAAGTGTGAATATTGTAAATTCCAGAAAAAGAGAATTATAGAGTCAACCCAGATCCTTCTAGACTCGAAATATTTTCCTGTGTAAATATTCTTACAAATTCGACAATATTATTGTATTTTTTTACCTTAGTTTACATTTTTACAATAGAATACTTACATTTACTAACTATCATGGAATGGAATCAGAAAAAAGGAGGATATTATGAAAAAGAGAAGATGGAAAAACTCGTTGAAGAAACTATTCATTTACGTATGTATGGTTTCGATTGTGTTGTCGAACTTTTTGACGACAGTATCACGCGTGTCTGCTGAGGATGGCACGGTTACAGCGGTCCCTAAAGCTGAGACCGTGAAGGATGATCAATCCGAGACTGCCGATAATGAAGCCCAACCCGTTCCGGAAGAGAGTGGTGAACCACCTGCTGAGACGGAAGAACAGCCTGCAGACACTGAGACTGAAAGTTCCGAGCCTGCTGCTGATTCAAATGAATCGGATCAGACAGCACCGGTTCAAGAACCTGAAGCTGACGTGCAGGAAGAGCAGCCTTCAAGCGTAACTGAAACCGAGCCTGCTCCGGAAGAAATTCAGCCTGCCGAAAAGAAAAACGAAATCGAACAGGTTCCTGAGGCTCCCCAAGATGCTGCACCTGACGCCAACCAAGAAGCAGCACCTGAAGAAAATGAGCCTGCGGAAGATTACGAGAGTTTTCCTGAGCTATTAATTACAGAGCTCTCTCCTAATTCAGCTGGAGCAGATGACTATGAATACTTTGAGCTCTATAACAATACTACCCAGCCTTTGAATCTTGCAAACTATGCTTTTATTTACACTTATACAGATGGAAGTTATGCCGACAAACTTTTCTCGGTACCTGCAACAGTCATACAGCCGCAGGAAAAGCTTGTTTTCTGGTGGAATAAAAGCGGAAAAGCACTTGCCGATTTCAATACTAAGTTTGGCTTGTCATTGACAAGCAGCCAGGTGATTGACTTCAATCATAGTAATTTTCCCGGATTTGCCAACGGCGGAAACCGTGGATTAATCATTACTGACAATACCGGCACTGAAGTAGTTTCAGCAAGCTACCTTGATGGTGAAACTGATAATAATGGTGCAGTGGTGCAATATAAATATCCTGACACAGGAACAGAGATGGCTAAATTACAAGTATTAGCTGCTCCAGCTCCTGGAACTATTATTGCAGACCAAGTTCCTGCCGCTCCTGTGACTCTTGATGAAATTCCTGAGGATACAGAGGCGCCTGCCATAAGCCATACAACCATTACGGAAAGCCAGCCATATACGGACATTGCTATTGAAGCAGTGGTTTCAGATAACATGGCTGTCCCAACCGCTACATTATTTTATAAAAAAGAAGATAACGCGGATTATACAAGCACTCCAATGTCAGGGAGCCCTGATGATTTGACTTATTTTTCTGCTGTCATCCCTGGCACAGAAGCCGACGCTTACCTCACTTATTATATTGAGGCACAAGCGGGAGGGCTAACGGATACCACTGAACCAGCGGTAATTTCAATTAGTATGCCTGAAGAAACGTACAGTGAAAGTGAGGTTCTTATCACGGAAATTTCACCTGATTCACAGGGATACGATCATTATGAGTACTTCGAGATTTATAACAATTCCACGCAAGCATTGAATCTTGCAAACTATTCATTTGTTTATCATTATGTCGGGGACCCTGATAAAGATACGATTCTTCAAGTTCCTGATGTAACAGTTGCTCCAAAGGAAACCATGGTTTTCTGGTTCAATTCACAGGATTTTCCGCTTGCTGACTTTAACAGCAAGTTCGGCGTGAACCTGACGGAAGGACAAGTCCAGGAGTTTTCTGGATCTGGGTTCACTGGTTTCTACAATGGCGGTAACCGCGGCTTGATCATTAAAGACAATGAAGGAAGCGAAGTCGTCTCTGCAAGCTATCTAAAAGGTGAATCCAATAACACAGGGGCGGTCATTCAGTACCTTTTCCCTTCCACAGGAAGATCAATGGAAAAGTTTGCTGTACTGGCTTCTCCAACTCCCGGCACATTTGATTCTGCACAGGTTCCAACTGAACCGGTTGTTATTGATGAAAAGCCCGAGGACACGGAAGCACCTATCATCAACCATACTGCGGTAACTGACAGTGAGGCTTTCACGGCCATTTCAATTGAAGCATCAGTCACTGATAATATGGCCGTTCCATCCGCACAGCTTTTTTATAAAAATGAAGAGGATGCAGATTTCTCTTCTATTGACATGGCAATGGACACTGAAGATATCAGCCGTTTCTCTGCAGAAATTCCGGCTTCCGCTGCTGATGCCAATATTACTTACTATATTGAAGCATCTGATGGCAGCCTTGTAAGCAAGACAGAAGAATATACTATAGAAGTAAATGTTCCGGAAGAAACCTACAGTGACCTCCCGCTTTTGATCACTGAAATATCGCCGAATACAGCCGGCGCTGGGACAGATTACTATGAATTCTTTGAACTCTATAACAATACAAACCAACCTATTTCTACTATTAACTATTCTTTTGTGTACAAATACACGGATACTGGTAAAGAATTAATTTTCCAAGTTCCAGAAGTAACGATAGAGCCCCAAGAATCTATGGTGTTCTGGTTCAACAATGGCGGAAATTCAATTGAAGATTTTAACAGCCAGTTTGGTACGGCACTATCTCATAGTGAAATCACCTCATTTACAAGTAGTTTCCCTGGCTTTGCAAACGGAGGAAACCGCGCGTTGATCATCCAGGACAACGAAGGAACCGAGCTGGTTTACGCTGATTATTTAGGAAGCGACAATGATAATAACGGAGGGGTTATCCAATATATCTTCCCTGAGTCCGGTACGGTCATGGATAAGCTTGAAGTGCTTGCGTCTCCTACACCAGGGGTCGTTTCTGGTGCACAGGTTCCGACAACACCGATTGACGCTGAAGAAATCACTGATGAAGAAACACCTGTTATCGACCATACGCCGGTAACTGCTGCAGATGCCTTTGCTCCGCTTGCCATTGAAGCAATTATTACGGATAACATGGCCGTGCCTGCAGCAACACTTTTTTATAGGAATGAAGAAAGTGATGATTTCAAGTCCCTTGCCATGACAGCAAGCTCCGAGGATCTTAACAGATACTCTGCAGAAATACCAGGGACAGATGTAAGTTCAAATATTACGTACTACATTGAAGCTTCCGATGGGACTTCTACTATTGAGACAGACCAGCATGAGGTTACAGTCGATAAGAAAGACATCGATTACAGCAAGGTTCCAAGGTTCCTTGTAACAGAAATTGTGCCTGATTCTACGAATGTTGGCACTGCGGATGGATATGAATTTGTAGAAGTGTATAACAATACCGATAAAGATATGAACTTCAAAGATTACAAGGTTCAATACCGCTATGGATCAGATGCCGCAGGCGATGTCGTATGGGCTTCTGCGCCGGATGACTTCGAGCTCCCTTCACAGGAGACGGTTGTCTTCTGGATTATCAACTCTCAAAACGGAGAGAAGACGGTTGCTGATTTTAACAGCAATTATGGAACAAGCCTTGTTGAAGATGAAGACATCGTCAGGATTTACAGCGATGGTATGGCTAACGGAGCAATGAGGGGATTGGTAGTAGCCACCAACGCTAAAGAAGAAATTTCTGTATCTTATTATAATGACCAGTCTGGAATTGACGATACTACTGCAAATAAAGGGATCCTTTATAAGTATCCAGAAGATGGATCGACTCAATCGGTGAAAGTAAGTGCGGGTATTGAAGATGCGACTCCTGGTTCTGTTGAAGCATTCCAAGTGCCAGGCAAGCCTGTCACTATCGAGGCCGACACCATTGACCCGGTTATCGAAAACAGGACAAGTGTTACTGAAATACAACATACAGAAGATATTCTTATTGAAGCGGAAGCTACAGATAATGTTGAAGTCAAAACAGTAAGGCTTTTCTACCGTACAAACGGTGACAACGACTTTCAAGAAGTGATCCTCCCGCTTAATCAAGAAACACATCTGTATGACAATACTATCTATGCAGCAGACTTGATCGGCAAAAACAACCTCGAGTATTATTTCATGGTATCTGACGGGTTCAATGAAGTGATCAGCGAGAAATTTACGATCAAAATCAAAAACAACCTTGATAGCTCGGCTCTTCGGTTGAACCTGGAAGATCAGGAAGTTGTTTCTGGGACGAAAGTGATCAAAGGCACCTCCAAAGAGGATTTTGCCCAAGATGTAAAATTATTTATTGATGACACTGAAGTTGTAAGCGAAACCTATAATGCTTTGGAAAATGAAGCCTATATTGCTCTTGAAGCGAATGGCTTGAATACGTATTTCCAAAACGGCGTTACTATGGGAGATGACATCCTTTATCTTATGGATAAAGACTGGCTGACGTATTGGAAGACTTTCACAATCCCAATTGAAGCGGAAAGGCTGCAGATCGGAGAAAACATTATCACTGTTCGCTCTGGAAATAAAGCTTCTCCGTTCCAGCTTGAAGAAGACGAAGAAAACCGTGATGATTATAACTTGAGAAACGTCAGGTTGATCCTCGCTGACGGAACCGTCATCAGAGATGCTGAAAAAAATGACCCTGCGAAAGTTTATGACATGGGTGATGATGGAACGTTCCGTCCTTTCGAAGATTTTACTTTTACATTAACGGAAGAGCACGCACAAGCAAAAGCCTACTCTTGGGATACAACTACAGTTGCTGATGGTGCTCATACAGTAAAAGCACAAGATCAGAATGAAGAAATTCAAACGATTGTCCAAGTGGACAATACTGGTCCTGAGATCATAACCAACATCGAAGGCAATAAGTCATACAAAGGCGCTTTCACAATAGAAGCGGATGCCACTGACGAGATTGCTGGTGTCGAGTCCGTTCAGGCACTGCTTGATGGAGAAGAAATTGCTGTTCCATACGAAACAGCTTCTTCTAAACTCACTGCAGGTGAGCATGTACTTAAAATTACTGCCCTCGATACACAAGGAAATCAATCTGAAAAGGTTCTTCATTTCTCAGTCAATAACGAGAACCCTGAGAAACCTGAACTGATTTCACCTTCGGACGGTTCATCCACGCCAGTCGATGGAGATCCTCAGTTGAAGGTAAAAGTAACTGATCCTACTGGTGATGACATGGATGTTTCCTTCTATGAAGGCTACCAGTATACTGCAAAAAACACAGGCAGCGTGAAGGCTTATAAAAATGTCGCTGATATCGAGCCGCCGAATATGATGGCTCCTCCAGGCGAAGAAGTATTTACAAATGAAGAAATTTCCTTGGTTTCCGAGGAAGATGGCAGCTATCTGACTTCCGATTCCTCCACTGGGTTCCCTTATCATCGTTTTGATGTAACTCTGGATCCTTCCGTTGATGATAATGATAGTGTGGAACTTCTTTGGAAAGGACAATCCCTTGAAGGAAGAAAGGTTTCCATGTATGCGTGGAACCACACTAAAGAGAAGTGGATTCTGCAAACTTACAAGATTGCCGGTAAGGAAGACTTCGAGTTAAAAGTCAACATCACTGTCGGCGAGTACTTGAAAGACTCTAAAATCAATGTATTGGTACAGGATGAAATCCCAAGTTCTCCTGAAGAATATGACTACACATTCGTGTGGATGTCAGATACTCAGTATTACTCCGAGAGCTATCCATACATTTTTGATCAGCAGACAAAATGGATTGCCCAGATGAAGGAAGAAATGAAAATCAAATACGTCTTCCACACTGGGGATTTAGTCGATGAAGCCGATAAAGTCGAGCAATGGCAGTATGCAGACGAGTATATGGGTACTCTTGAAGACAGCAGTATCCCTTATGGAGTGCTGGCAGGAAACCATGATGTCAATCAATTGACCAATGACTATACCGAATTCTATAAGTGGTTCGGTGCGGACCGTTTTGAAAATGAAGACCATTATGGCGGAACGTACAAGAACAACAGAGGACACTATGATTTGATTTCCTCTGAAGGAAACGATTTCATCATGCTTTACATGGGCTGGGGTGTCCAGGATGAAGATCTTGAATGGATGAACCAGGTCCTGAAAGAACACCCTAACAGAAAAGCGATCCTGAATTTCCATGAGTATCTTCTCGTTTCCGGGAATCGCAGTCCACTTGGCAACAGGATTTATAACAAAGTCGTAGAGCCTAATGAAAATGTTGTTGCCGTATTGAGCGGTCACTATCATGATTCCGAGACACTTGTCAGTCAGATTGATGATAATGGAGACGGAACAGCAGACCGTGAAGTGTATCAGATGCTTGGCGATTACCAAGGCGGACCTGAAGGCGGCCAGGGTTACCTGAAGCTCATGCATTTCGATCAGGACAACAACAGGGTAATGATTAACACGTACTCACCTTATCTTGATGATTACAATTTCTATGATCCTACTGAGTTCCCAGGCAAGGATGAAGTTATCATGCCTATGGACCTTAGCCTGCAAGAAAAACGTGTTGCTACCGATTACTTCTCTGTGAATGTTTATACCGATACGTTGATTGGTGAACAAGAAGCTGTTGAAAGCGGCGGTACTGCTGAAACGGTATGGGAAGGGTTGCAGGAAAACGAAACCTATTCCTGGTATGTAACAGCCCAAGACCAATTCACTGGAGGAGTCGTTTCTGATATTTGGACATTCACAAAGGGCGAGAATGAGGAGGAAACTCCTGTCGATCCTGAAGCCCCTTCTGATGACGGAGGAAACGAAGAGCCTGAAAATCCTTCTGATGGAAGTGACAATGAGGGCGGAAATGGCGATGGAAATGATAATGGAAATGGCCAAACCCCTCAGGACCCAGCTGATGATCAAGATGAAAAAGACAATGAGCAAAACGATACTGGCAGCGGATCTGATCAGGATTCCACAGATAAGAATGACGGCGGTTCCGATCAGCGTGACACCGACTCCAGCAAGGAGGACAACCAAGCCAAGGATACCCTGGGCTCCAATCTTCCTGATACGGGTACAGCTTACTACCTATATCTGACTCTGGGAATCATCATGGCAGCTGCCGCGGCAGGCATGATCTTCCTGAGAAGAAGGAAGAAGCAGTTAACACAATAATATATTCAATAAGAACCGCCCATTCCTTTTAAAGGAGTGGGCGGTTCTGGTTTTTAACACGTTGAAGCGCGAGGAGGAATGTTCCTCTCTTTGGTGAAGCACGAACGGTGACTGTCCCTTTTTCATACTATTTGATGTCTATCCAGTTTATTTTCAGGTTTCCGTCTTCGTCATATTGGTCTTCGTTTTGCTGCAATGTTGAAACTGTGTAGGCTTTTCGATAGGCCTTCTCCGCATGGGGTTTATAAAAATAGATCTCAAACTGGCTGGTCCGGGCAATCGCTATCTCATCTTGAGCTGATTCCTTTAAAGCAGCTGCTATTTCTAGTGCTATTTGCTTCTCTTCTATTTCCTGAATTTTTCTATTCAGCTTAACATCCGCCAATATTCTGCCTGATTCGCGTGAAGTTTTTACCTCGATGGAACCAACGGCATCCTTCCATTCATCGTTTTCTCCAGACAGCAATGTGATTAGGAAAGGAGTGAGGTTTTCTTCTGCCCT
Organism: Bacillota bacterium; assembly: GCA_051750065.1. Classification (GTDB taxonomy): domain Bacteria; phylum Bacillota; class Bacilli; order Bacillales; family Bacillaceae_B; genus Rossellomorea. Next base: position 260,634 of record JBNJJI010000001.1, on the reverse strand, counting down.
CATGTCATTCTGTATAAACATTTGGTTAGAATCACTGATACCTAAAGGGTTCTCATCATAGTAGAATTTTCTGTCCTGCCATTCTATCGCTGTTTCTCCTTTTTGATTCTCCCCTTTGAAACTGAGCAGGACGCCGGTCTGTGGATGTATTTTTGCTGAAAACTTCTTGAAACTGAGTCCTTGGTTATCTGTAGATCCTTGAATGATAATGCCGTGCTCACCCTCCTCGATGATTTCCCAGCTGTATTGATTACCCGCAATTTTCTCTGGAAGCCGTGCAGGATAATAGGCGTAAGTCATGATTTCAGAGTCATTATCCTCTTTCAGATAGGCTAATGGAGAAGGAATAGCTGTAAGCGTTAAAGACATGTCGTTTCCTCTTTTATAAAAAATGTTGTCTTCTAAGATGATTCTGGATTCATCGTGTATGTTCTGCTGATGGATGCTAATATTTCCGTCACCTCTGTATTCAACTCCTGTGTCGATGATATATTCTTTTCCATCCACCCAGTAGTCCGCAAGTAAATACATACCTCCAAAGTTCAGCTTGTCTTGATTCCACATGGAGGAATAGATCTTCTTAATCTCACTGGCTTTCGGTGTCTCTTCTATCTTTTTCTTTGAGGGTTCTGTCACTTCATCAGGATTTGTATCCAACAGCCGGGGATATTGTTCCAGAAGGAGAGGACCAACCAATAAAAATCCTATCAAGGAAATTGCCAGTGCTGCTATACCTGGGGCCCACCTTGGAGACTTCTTCTGCTGTGAGTTGCTCATCCTTTCGCGTGCTTCTTTCAGAATGTCAGCTTTCCTGCTTTTGAGCTTGTGCTTTTGAAATACTTCTTCATCCAATTCAGCTTTTAAATTTTTCAGCGGGTCTCTGTTCAACCTGATCCCTCCTTTTGCTTAGCGATTGGAGTTTATGGCGGGCCCTTGCAAGCCGTGTTCTGATGGTAGATGAACCGATATCCAGCAATTCCGCTATTTCCTCGGTTGTCAGTTCCTCATAATAGTAGAGAATGATGATTTCTCTGTATTTTTCCGGCAGCGAAAAGACATCTTGTGAGATTCCCTTCATTTCTTCTACTCTTATGACCTCGTCTGCCGTGTCCCCTTCGCTTCCTTTAAAAAGCCGGGACACGGAGTTTGTCAGAATATTTCTTCTGAAGTAGGCTGAGCGCAGCACATCTTTACATTTATTGACGGTTATTCTATAGATCCAGGTTTTGTAGGTGGATTGATTTTGGAAAGTTTCCAGCCCGTTGAATACGCTGATAAAAACTTCTTGTGCGATGTCTTGAGCGGTTGACCAATCTTTTACATAGGTAAAAGCCAGTTTGGTGACTGAAGCTTCATGCTCATCAATCAAGTCCTCCAAGATTTTAATTCTATCTTCCAAACCCGCTGCTCCCCCCTTTTTTCTGTGGTGTTTTTATGTATTCATGGTTTAGACGGTGGTTGTGGTTGGTGTGTCTCAAAAATCTTTTTGAGTGAGTAATTCTACATTTATGAAAAAGACCGAAGCCTGCTAGCCGTTAAGTCCTTTCTAATGCTTGGTTATGGACCCTTGGCCGCGGGAGTTGGATTGCCCTGTTTAAAAAGTGGAAGCGCCATGAGCAGGCTCGACATCAAATGGTTTAAAGTAAAGTCTCTTTCCTTTTGGCTCTTTTCGTAAAGATTGTTGCTATTGAATGTTATTTTCCCCTCATCACCCTTTACGTAGGAGGATTGGAGTGGAAGGCGTACGATCTCCTGCGGGACTAGCGGGCAGGTGAGACCCCGCAGGCAAAGCCGAGGAGGCTCACCGCACGCCCCGCGGAGTCGTACGCCTGGAGCGGAAATCCTTCCTTTTAAGACAGCCACAATCTTTGCGAAAAGAGCGTTCCTTTTAAAAAATAAGGGGAGTTTTTCCCGTTATTTTCAAATTTAAGCTTATTTTGTAGTGAATAGAGGGAATTTTTCCCCTTATATAAAGAAAAAGCACCTGTTTTCTAGTACTTTAAGTTAAATAAGGGGAGTTTCTCCCTCTATTTAAGCAGTTTTGGGTGCGGTTTGGGTGAATAAGGGGAATTTTTCCCTCTATTTACTATCTGAAGTGCTCAGCCAGACCTCTGACCGATAATTGTGACCGCTCACTGTTCCAGATTTGAATCAGCCTCTTCACCTCGACTAGTTTGAAAGGTACCTTTCCAGCCCAGACAGGAAATGTTCCTCATCAAAAAAAGGGGCTCTTTCTTTTATTCGATGAAGGTTATTTGTCGCCAAAGGGCTGGCAGCTGAAATTAGACGGCACCAAAAGTGGAAGCGCTTTGAACAGCCCCGACAGACAAATATTCCTTTTCAAAAAATGGAGGATCACCCTTTTGGATGATCCTTCATTTAAGCAGTATAGCGGCACCGTGGATAACTAGAACACCCCTGAAACCTGCCGTATTTCCCTCTTCTTTCGACGAGCTTTCCATCACACTTTGGACAGACGTTTTTATGTACCTTTAATTTAACTTGTTTTTGATTCTGTTTAATTTGGGTGACGTGGCTTTTCGCTGCCTCTTTATCTTCAATGGCCGCAGACTTTAAACGGTCATAGACAGCTTTTGCGTAGGGAGTGGAGTTCTTTTTATCCTGATGAGATTCAATTATTCTCTTAATTTTTGTGTCGTATGTCACATGAATATCAGGAGATGTAATAGTGACTTTTTTCAGATCCGCCTTGGTATTAAAGGCGATGATAGAAACATAAGGCAGCTTCACCTGCTCGCCTAAGATATTTTTGATAGCTTCGATGTGGCCGTAGTTCTGATGAATCGGATTTTGAAACTGCACTTTGTTTTTATAGATCTGCTGTGTCCAGTTTTTACTTTTCTCACTGCCAAAGATCCAGCCGTTATAATTCTTGGTTTCTATCACAAAAATTCCATACGGTGATACGACGATATGATCGACCTGGGTCGTTTTTCCGCTATGGCCCGGCAGCAGGATATCATGGAAAATGAAATAGTGTTCCCGGTTCAGTTTGCTTAAGTAAAGTTTCACCCAACCTTCACCGATTCTCCCCTTCACTTGCGGCAGGCCGAGTACAGCAGCGCCAATCATTAACAAAATAAAAAGAATGAGCACACGTGGTTACCTCCGAATAGATAATCTTTCTATTAGAGTACCATAAAATGACAAAACACAATTATATTTTCGTAGAAAAATGTCACTTTAGCCCTTTAAAGCACGAAGAGGGACAGTCCCCTCTGCTGCGGTGAAGCAGCAAAGGGGACTGTCCCTTTTAGCGCGTTAGTGTGTTGCAGTGCGGTCTTTCAGTGTATTAAGCAGCAGGTGCGCGGCGATTCGGCTCGTCATGTCGCGGATGTCGAGGGTCGGGTCGATTTCGACGATGTCCATACCGGCTGTTTTTGGGTGTCTGCAGCCGAGGCTGACGGCTTCCATTAAGGTGCTGCTGTCCATTCCTCCTGGTCCGATAGCCGGGCAGCCGGGTGCGTAGGCTTGATCCAGTACGTCCATGTCCACGGATAGGTAGATGGTGTCGACTTTGTCAGCGAGCATTTTCAGAGATTCCTGCATGATATCCCCGATGTTTCTTTCTCGCACTTCCTTCATTGTATATACGCTCACATCGTTTTTCATGGCATATTGATAGTAAGCGGCTGCGTTGGAGTAGTTGCGAATTCCGATTTGCACAAGGTCTTCTCCTTTAAGGAGTCCTCTCTCCAGCAGCCTGCGGAATGGCGTTCCATTCGTAGGACCCCCCTCCTCAACGTTTCGCAAATCATGGTGGGCATCGAATTGGATAACCCCGATTCTTCCTTTATGTTCTGTAAAAGCCTCTATGGAAGAGGTGGTGATCGAGTGGTCACCGCCCAGGATGATAGTAAAAGGTGCAGCATCTTCCCTCAAAACCTCCGTAAGAGATTCATAGATTCTGTTTTGTGATTCGACAATGCTAGTTGGATGCATCAGTATGTCGCCGAAATCAACAATTTCATGGTCTGACAGCTCTCGTTCTTCTTCGATGGCAAATGTCGAATAGGAGCTGAGGCAGCGGCGGATGGCTTCTGGTGCAAAACCTGCTCCCGAATGACTGATCGATGACTTGGAAAGAGGGGCGCCTACGAGAGCGATATCTCCCTTTATACCCTCAGACCATGGAGACAGCAGTTCATGGGCTTTTTTTGTATAACGGTCCTGAAACTGAGCCCTACCTGCTTCTCTAAGATGTGTGAATCTGCTCATTCTCCCGCTCCTTTCCAAAGACCGCTCTGCCTGCCTTCCAGACCGTATTCACGTGATTCACGCCGTAATGATACGGCACGTAGTGATAGTTAGGTACGTCCCACAGAACGATATCAGCTTTGCGGCCAATCGCGATCTTACCCGCACTTTCTCCTCTGTTGATAGCATATGCGGCATTCACCGTAACGGCGTTCCAGATTTCTTCCGGGGTCATCTTCATCTTCAACGCTGCCAGGTTCATGATGAGCTGCAGGTTTTCCGTCGGTGAACTGCCCGGGTTGAAGTCGGTCGACAGGGCAACCGCAGCTCCTGCCTCGATCATTTCCCTTGCCTTCGCATAGCTGTCTTTGTTCAGGTAAAAACAAGTGCCGGGAAGCAGAACCGCAATGGTTTCCGAGGCGCCGAGCATTTGTATTCCTTTGTTCGAGGCGCCAACCAAGTGCTCACCGCTTCTGGCCCCCACTTCGACCGCCATCTCCGTGCCGCCCAGCGGATCAATTTCATCGGCATGAATTTTGACTTCGAAGCCTAGTTCCTTTGCTTTTAAAAGATAGCTCCGGGCCTGCTCGACAGTGAATACTCCGGTTTCACTGAAAATGTCGACGAATTCCGCGAGCCCCTCTTTTTCTATTTGAGGAAGCAGGTTCAGCATTTTCTGTAAAAAAGCATCCGGGTTTTCTTTATGTTCCGGTGGAATGGCATGCGCTCCTAAAAAGGTGGATACTAAATCGACCGGGTGTTCATCGTTTAATTTTTTCACAACCCTTAACTGCTTCAGCTCTGTTTCTTCTTCCAGCCCATAGCCGCTTTTCGCTTCCATCGTCGTGACTCCATAGGAAAGGATGCGGTCGAGGTGGAATCGCGCTTTTTCTAAAAGATGTTCTTCCGGAGCTTCCCGGGTTGCCTTCACCGTTGACAGAATTCCTCCACCTCTCTTAAGTATTTCGAGGTAAGGGACACCCTGCTGTTTCAGAGCCATTTCGTGCTCACGCGATCCGCCGAACACCAGGTGTGTGTGCGGGTCGACGAGTCCCGGTGTTACAAGCTTTCCCTCCGCATTAATGATTTTGTCTGCTGTGAGGGAGTCCGCTTCTGTTATTTTTCCAATCCAGGCAACCTTCCCGTCTTTTATTGCCAGTGCTGCCTCTTCGATCATCGGCGCTTGGCTCATCCTCTCTCCTCTTATGGGACCGTCTCCATGATCCATCGTCAGCAGCTGTCCGATATTTTTAATCAGTACGTCGAATAGTTCTGTCATGATTTGTCTCCTTTCATTGGTACTTTAATTCCCCATTTATCAGCGGTTTCTTCGGCTTTTACATAACCTGCATCAACATGTCGGATGACGCCCATTCCCGGGTCGGTCGTTAGCACCCTTTGAAGTCGATCATGCGCAAGGTTCGAACCGTCAGCCACAACGACCATTCCGGCGTGCAGCGAGTAGCCCATTCCGACGCCGCCTCCGTGATGGAAGCTGATCCATGATCCGCCCGCGGCTGTATTGATCAGTGCGTTCAGGATCGCCCAGTCGCCTACCGCATCGCTTCCGTCTTTCATGGATTCTGTTTCACGGTTTGGTGATGCGACGGATCCGCAGTCGAGATGGTCACGGCCGATAACGATTGGTGCTTTTAACTCGCCATTTTTGACGAGCTCGTTGATCGCAAGACCCATTTTCACCCGCTCGCCATACCCCAGCCAGCAGATTCGTGACGGCAGCCCCTGGAATGCGACTTTTTCCTGAGCCATGCTAATCCATCTCAGCAGTTCCTCGTTTTCCGGAAAAAGTTCTTTTATCAGCCGGTCTGTACGGTGGATATCTGCCGGATCGCCGGAAAGCGCAGCCCAGCGGAACGGACCTTTTCCTTCGCAGAATAATGGCCTGATGTAAGCAGGAACGAAACCAGGAAAAGCGAACGCCTCCTCTACTCCCTCATCTTTGGCGACCTGGCGGATGTTGTTTCCATAATCGAAGACAATGCTGCCTCTTCGCTGGAATTCCAGCATCGCTTCGACGTGTTTCGCCATGCTCTTTTTCGACAGCTTGGTGTACAAGCTTGGATTGTTTTTTCTTAGATCATCTGCTTCTTTCAAGGTATATTGTTCCGGAACATAGCCATTCAGCGGATCATGAGCCGATGTCTGGTCGGTCACGATATCTATTTTGGCGGAAGTTTTTAAAAGTTCATGATGAATTTCTGCCGCATTTCCCAGGAGGCCGATTGACAGTGGTTTGCCGGCTGCCTTCGCTTCGTAAGCCATCAACATCGCTTCCTCAAGGGAATTCGTTTGGACATCGAGGTACTTTGTGTCGATCCGCTTTTGAATTCTGTCTGGATCGACGTCGACTGCAATCACGACCCCTCCGTTCATCGTTACTGCTAAAGGCTGCGCACCTCCCATGCCTCCGAGGCCCGCGGTCAATGTAATCGTTCCTTTTAAAGATCCATTAAAATGCTCCCTGCCAACAGCCGCAAAGGTTTCATAGGTTCCTTGTAAAATCCCCTGCGTGCCGATATAAATCCAGCTTCCCGCCGTCATCTGCCCGTACATCATCAAGCCTTTCTGATCGAGTTCGTGGAAGTTTTCCCAGTCTGCCCACTTTGGCACAAGAACTGAGTTCGACAAAAGGACTCGCGGGGCAGCTTCGTGTGTTTTAAAAACACCGACTGGCTTTCCGGACTGAACCAGCATCGTTTCATCATTTTCTAGGGTCCGCAGTGTATTGACAATGGCGTCAAAGGACTCCCAGTTCCGAGCCGCTTTGCCGATGCCTCCATAAACGACGAGGTCTTCCGGCTTTTCCGCGACTTCAGGATCGAGATTGTTATACAACATCCTTAAGACCGCTTCCTGCTCCCAACCTTTGCATTCGATTTCCAGACCTTTTTTTGCTGAGATTTGACGAGTTTCTTCCATATATAGTCCCTCCCCTTATTGGGTGATTTTTTTTGTTGAATTGAAGTCCTGCCAGTTCATTTCCTGAAGCCAGAGCTGTGCTTTTTCAATGTCTTTTGAAAAAATTCGGTCTTTCGTGATCGTCGGGACCTGCTTTCTGGCCTCCATGTAAAACTGATGAGTTGCCATCGCCATTTTTTCAGGTCCACGGTGCTCCACCGCCTGCAGGCCGCAAATGAGTTCGACTGCCAGGACTCTTCTTGCGTTTAGTAAGATTTGATAAGCGTGGCGCGCACCGATGGTTCCCATGCTGACGTGGTCTTCCTGGTTCGCCGAAGAGGGAATGGAATCCACGCTCGCCGGGTGCGCAAGGGTTTTATTTTCCGAAACGAGTGAAGCTGCGCAATATTGCATGATCATCGCGCCTGACTGAAGGCCAGGTTCCGGACTCAGGAAAGGCGGCAGGTCATTGAGCTGTGGGTTGACGAGCCTTTCCACTCTGCGTTCGGAGATGTTCGCCAGTTCGGCAATGGCAATTTTCATAAAATCCATTGCGAGGGCGATCGGCTGTCCATGGAAGTTGCCTCCGGATATGACTTTTTTTCCATTTTCGAAAATCAGCGGATTGTCTGTTGCAGCATTGATTTCGATTTCCAGCTTTTCTTTTACATAGTGAAGTGCCTGCCAGGATGCACCGTGGACCTGCGGAATGCACCTTAGTGAGTAGGCGTCCTGCACTCGGAGTTCGCCTTGCGAGGTGGTGAGCCGGCTGCCGTTGAGATGGTTCCGGATTCTTTGGGCAGTCTCAATCTGCTGTGGGTAGCCCCTGGCGATATGGATGTCTTCATCGAAAGCGTCCATGATCCCTCGAAGGCCTTCGATCGTGATGGCAGCGATCATTTCCGATTGATAGGCGAGCTGTTCGGCTTCAATGTAATTGATGATGCCCATGGCCGTCATTGCCTGCGTTCCGTTTATGAGGGCGAGACCTTCCTTCGCCTGCAGGGTGATCGGCATGATGTCTTCTTTTGAAAGGGTTGGCAGCGTTGACTTAATTTTACCTTTGTAAAAGACCTCTCCTTCTCCCATCAGTGTGAGGGCCAGGTGGGAAAGCGGCGCGAGGTCCCCGCTGGCTCCGAGTGACCCCTGCTGCGGGATGACCGGGTGGATGCCTTTGTTGAGCAGCGCGATGAGCGTTTCGATGACAACCGGCCTCACGCCGGAATAGCCTTTGAGGAGCGCATTGGCTCGCAGGAGAAGCATCGCCCGAGAGACTTTTTCCGGGAAGGGATCGCCAACCCCGCAGGCATGGGAATGGATAAGATTCAGCTGGAGCTCTTCGACATGTTCTGGGCCAATGAGCACATCGCTGAACTTCCCGAACCCGGTGTTGATGCCGTAGACGATTCGTTGTTCGCTGACAATCCTCTCCACCGCTTCCCTGCTTTGTTTGACCTTGAGCAGGGAAGCGGGCGACAACGCCACTTTTTCCTTGTCATAAATAACCTTCTTCGCTTCTTCCACTGTCAATGTATGTCCTGTCAGTTCAATCATTCTTGATCACCCTTTTTAAATTTAAATGTGATATTTGCGCGCTTTATTGATTTAAAGCACTGAAAGGGACTGTCCCTCTTCGCGCTTTAAAGTGGTAAAGGATTGGTTGGTGTTCTGTAAGCCGTTTGAGTAGAAGAAAACAAAAAGAGGCTCGATGACAAATAAACCTTTGTCATCGAGCCTCCTGATTTCTAATCACTATAGGCTTTTTTTATTAAATATGGTTGATTCCAAGGCCGATGGTTTCGTGCTCCAGGCCTTTGATTGGTGCGCCGATGGTTCCGTAGAGCGCGACGGCGATCCATTCGCCTTCTTCTGCATTTTTATACGGCTTTCCTCTCACAACAGCAAATTGAAGGCCGACTGTTCTGAGTATTTCACCCAGCTGGGTCTGCCCGCGGGTCACTCCCGAGATGGCCTCCATGGTTGCATGGTATAGCGAGTGCATCTCCCTGTAGAGATCCTCTCTGACAATTCCGTTTCTCTTCGCTGCCGTTTCAATTGCAGCAACAATTTTCTGTACGTTCATTGAACCGACCTTGCCTGTGCAATACTGCCAGTTCAATTGTTTGAATTGCTCGCTGTAGTCTTCTTCTGTTCCATCCATTAGGAGAAGAAGAAGCGCACTCTTTCCTATGCGGTGTTGATCTACTATTTTCATGGCTTCCGCACCTTTGATTTCTGAATTTACTAATAACTTATTTCATTGTATGGGTTTTTGCATAAGTGGTCAATGTAATATAGGGAGATTTTAGAAACTTAGATTGGTAACGCGTTAAAGCGCTGAGAGGGACTGTCCCTCTTCACGCTTTAACGCGGTAAAGGATTTAGGGTCTTAGATATGTTGCCGCTTCTTCCTGCTCTTGGTAGGTGATTTGTCTGAGAACGAAATCGTTGTATGAGGAAGCGGATGAGTCGGGAAAGAAGGATAGCACTTTTTCTGTGTGGACGAGGGGATGAGGTGTCTGATGATAGAAGGTGGAGTAGCTGCTCCAAGGGTACTGTTCAGGCTTTTTGACAAGGTTGGCTTCGACAGGATTAAGATGGATATACTTGCTGACACCAAGCAGGTAGGAGGTGGTGTCTACAAGCTTAGCCTTGAATCTTCCTTGGAAGAGATGGCCGACAGCCTCATATTTGTGGTTGTAGTACATGGCATAGCAGGTGTGGACCGGGCGGAAGATATCGGTTGGTGAATGTTTAATGGTTTGAAGAAGCAGATGGATATGGTTGTTCATCAAGCAGTGGGAATGAAGCAGAAATGGGGCATTCCTTGAGGCGCGTTGGAGAAGGGTCAGGTAGTTTTGGTAGTCCTTTGGCTCGTGGAATATTTGCGACTTTCGGTTTCCCCTCATCATGATATGGTACGTTGCGCCGAGAGACCAGTTTCGGGCTTGTCTTGGCATGGAAGATCTCCTTTCGAGTTGTTTGTTTTATGGTACGCTTATTTATTTCTCTTTAACGGTGCGGAGTTCCTTCTTGCTTTGGAGAATAAATGATTCCTTTAGCGCTTTAAAGCGCTGCCAGGGACAGTCCCTCTTAGCTCTGTGCCGCGTTAATACTTTAAACCACGAAGAGGGACTGTCCCTTTTAGTGGTTTAGTGCGCTAAAGCGACAAACCATAAAAAAACGCTTTCGACTTTTTGGGTCTAAAGCGCTTTTTCTTTTACAAATGTATATTCACTTTGAAGTTCTTGTTGAAGCCAGTGTACCATTGCGGAAGCATCCATGTTTCGGTTTTTTGCTTTGTCAAAGGCTTTTTGCATGAGGCTGAGTAACTGCTGCTGTTCGTTGGTGGATTCTTGTTGCAAAAGATTACCTCCTAATATATCTATCTTGTATTATTATATTTACCTGTCTTAGAGAATGTTAAACTTAATGAATATACATACTCTACCAGAAAACTACAGATTTCGTAAATACAATTTTTGGATTTTGTGTGAAGTTTATAGGAGAAGGGTGTTTTTTTACAAAGTTTACATTATTTTTGTCGGTTTTACGCGGATGGTTACTGCTTAGAGTGATGTGTCTTTGGGTGGTTGTAACAAAAAAGATAAATATGTATCATCTTTTTTCAGCGTGAAACATTGAACGATGTGTAAAAACATTTCTTCTGTGAGTTCGTCAAAAGGAGTTGCAGGTTGGATCTGCATTCTTATTGCATTTACAGAGACGATTAGAATGCTTTTCATTCCATGTGTGTCCGCTCTTAGCAAGAATTTTGTGGAGCTTGTCAGTGGTATGGGCAGGAAACTAATAAACCTTCTATCTAAAGTAAGATCCTCCAGGTTTAAGCTGTTCACTGCTAAGGTATAATTCCCTATTGAGGTTAATAAGAATGACTCTTCCTTATACCTCCCTCTGAATACTAAATACGAATCTTTCAAGCCCTTTGATCCCCTAGCACCATGAACACAATTAAGCAGCAACACCTTTTTATTCATCGTTTCCTCCCACTATTCATTTTTAGACAAAATAGGACTATTTTCACCCTAATTCTTATAATAAACCCAGAATATGTATAATGACAACATCTATTTAAAAGTAAACAAATAATTTACTTTTTACAGTCAACTATATATTAACATTTCATTTCTTTCTTCCTCTAGGCGTTATGTTAATAACATCTAATGAAGACTGCGGGTGAAAGTATGATTTTTTCTGATGGATTTAGGAGATATAGAGAAGAAATTGTTCAATTAAGCCAGGTCGAAGTGGCTAAACGCTTAAACATCAGTAAGCAGAGCATGAACAATTATGAAAGTGGCAAAAACCAGATTCCCAATGATATTCTGCGCAAGCTGGCTCACCTTTATCAGATTTCTCCAATGGATTTATATAGCATTATTTCCGGAACCGCCTATCCTGACGATAACTCTGAGAACACTATGGTTCTCAGAGAAAAGTTTGAGGATACAGAAACTGAACGGGCAATCGAGCTTCTTCAGAAATTTCCTCAACTAAAGGATTTGATCATTTCCACTTCCTATTATGACCCAAAGAAACAAGAAAAAGTAATTAATAGACTTGTTTCTGTCATGAAAGCTATGCAAGAATAATATTGTTTTTTCGACAAAATCCGACTATAATACTATTATAACATTGTACATTTGGTCGATAATTATATTGTCACCATACGAAAAGGCAAAGTTATTGAAAAATAGCGACGCAAAGCTAAAGGGGCTTCGGAATCGTGACGGACGATATTCATGCCAGCCAGCTATCGAAAAGGGGGAAAACCAGTGTATTTTTTAACACCTGAGGAAATCAAGGCTAAAAAGGCAAGACAAAAATTACTAATGTCTGTTTTTACTGTTCTCGTTCTAATAATGGTATTTACAGGGATCACTTTCTTATCATATGGACTTTAAAGGACTTCCACTCGGAGGCCTTTTTTTAATTTATTCAATATGTTTCTACAATTTATGGAAATGTTCGAGTTTTTCCGATAAAATAGGTTAAGGGACCAGAAACCATTGGAGGAATTGAATATATGTTCAACGAAGTTAAGCTTTTCAAAGGATTATTTCATCCTTCTACTTACTTTTATCAATTAAGACAATCAGAAATTCTTAAAGATTATTATATAAAACTATTATTTTTATTTATCATTTCCATGCTCGTCTTTGGTTTGAATGCCAGCTTTGGCTGGGGCACCGTCCCTCTGTCCAAGGAATTTACAGAAATGTCTTCAACAGAATTTGAAATACATAAGTTTTTCTTTTTTGTAGGCAGGCTTCTTCTAGGAATCTTATATGCAGCTTTTATTTTATTTATCCCTTCCCTGTTGTTTTGGACACTATCAGATGCTGGTTTTAAAAAGCTGGTTGTTCTGCAGGGAATAACTTTAATTATTTTACTGATAGAAAAACTGACTTATCTGCCGCTTCTCACATTTCTTTCTATTAACTGGTACTCCTCTCCTTTTGCTTTGGGAGTGATAGGCCAATCTTTAACGAATAATGAGTGGCTCAAATATTTTCTTGGAAGCATCTCTCTTTTCAAAATTTGGGCAATGGTGCTGCAATTCATGGGATTAAGATGGCTGACTGACAAAACAAGAATTGTTATTCTGCTATGGGTACTGCTCATCAACCTTCTGTTTTGGAGTATTACTGCTTTCTTAGCCTATATAGACTTTTCAATTTTGGTGTAAGGATGTGTTGTTATTGAAAAGAAAATTTTTATATCCTTCGATAATTTTAAGCTTAGCTTTAATAGCTGCGAATTTTTACTTAATAGAAAAAGCGGACAGTAAAGTGGATCGAAACTCATTCATAGATGAATGGACACCCATTACAACTTCAAGCCTCCGCAATTCTATTGAAAAAGAGGCTGTCCTTGCTTCTGCACAAGAAGAATATGTTTACTTTGATGAAAGCCGCGGTACATTCAAGGAATTTCTTGTCAAGGAAGGTGATGAGATTTCCCTAGGAACGGACCTCTTCACCTATGAAGTTGATGATACACACAGCCAGGAAGTGTATCTGGAAAGCGAAATTCAGCAATTTGAAGATGAAATAGACAGTATTGAAGACCATATCGTAGACCTGCGGGCGTTGAGACCAGAATCTTCTACTTCTTCCAGAAGAACAAATAATTTTGATGACCGTTATGGAGCCCCTGTCACTACTGAGGATGAACAGGATTTTTCCATAGAGGCAGCCAATAAAGAAATCAATTATTATGTTGAACAGGAAATCACCAGAAAAGAACTTGAAATCGATCAATTAAACAATAAAATTGATAATTTAGATCGCCAGCTTTCACAGATGCGGCTTAATGAAAGTAATATCACTGTTTCCAGCACCTCTGATGGGATTGTTAAAAGAGTGTCGAGAGAACTGGATAACCCTGTAATTGTCATCTCTTCCAAATCTTCTCTCGTAGAAGGAGAGTTAAGTGAACAGGAAACATTGAAAATCACAGAGGGCCAGGAAGCCATTATCTATTCGACTGCTGTTAAGGATCGGATAAAAGGATATGTGACCGACGTCGGAGTGCTTCCCTCTGAAACCTTAACAGAAGAAGGATTAAGTTCGTATCCTTTCAAAGTAGAATTCGAGGAGGATGAAGAAAACCTTGATCAGCTGCGTCCCGGATTTCATGTCTCTTTATCCATTATTACAGAGGAAGCCCTGGATGTACTGACAGTCCCCTCTCACAGTCTGATTATAGAAGGAATCAAGAATTATCTCCTTGTCGTTACAGAGAATGGCACTCTTGAAAAACGCGAAGTCACTGTCGGAATGACTTCGGAAGGCCGTGTAGAACTGCAGTCAGGCATAGAAAAAGACGAAATCTATGTAGTAAACCCGGACTCAATGGATTTACCCGGCTCTACCTTTGTCACACCCCTTAAAATAGACAAACTGACTTTTAATAACATTAAAAACGCCGACAAACATACCATCTTAGAAAACCTCCTACTCGGTATTTTAGAAAGAAAATAAAAACATGGAGCGCCGTACCTCACACAGGTTCGGCGCTTTTTTTGCGTGTTGGGAAAGGTCGGAGCCTCGCATTAACGCGTTAAAGCACTAAGAGGGACTGTCCCTTATCGCACGTTAAAGCACTAAAGGACTTCACTGGCCGCTATCACACGTTCACCCTTTCTCATGTGCCTGCACTACTTATAAATACCCCTTCCATCCCTGCATCTCAATGGTTTTTTATTTAGATGTGGCCTCTGCTCCATTTTCTTACTGATTTGCGTTATAATAAAAGAATGGTTAATTTTGAACGGAATCAGTCAGGAGGCGGCAAATCTCTATGAATGCACAAGAATTACAGGAAAAGTTAGCACCTTTGAGCAAGTATCTGCTGGAAGAACTTCCGTATGGCAGTGAGAGACAAAGCATCGTCCAGAAGGGATTGCTGCTTTACCGGCAGAATCTTGTTGGCAATATAAAGTATCATGATGACAACATTACGGCCGACGTCCAGGACGTCACGCCTGTTAAGGTGACACTTGAATTGGAATTTCCACGCATAAGCAAGTGCTCCTGCCCATCTGATGATTGGTGCCGCCACCGCATGGCTGCTTTTTTTGCCGTATTCAGCAAAGCTGCTCCTGTGACCAACTGGATTCACAAATGGCGTACCACCAAACCTGAAAGAGAAACGAATTCATCTCCTGAAAAAAAGGTGGATCTGCAAGATATATTAAAGAAGCATGAAGGCAGCATCAAGAAGGCCAGTGAGCTTTTAAAAGACCGTAAACAGCGTGGAGATTCGCCGGAGGAATGGTGGGATTTTCTGCAGCATCATTTCAGAGAATGGGATAAAGAGGCTTTTCACCGGCAATCTCACCTGCTGGATCTTCATATTCAGAACTTTTTCCGAAAATTGATGAAGGATGCACCGTATGAACGGGAATGGAAGCCGCTCTATCAGCTTTATGTTACCTTCTTCTTGTTTCAACATTTCGACCGGATGATGGTCTTTTTCAAAGGCAGCACGGCAGATGCGGCACATTATGAGTTTTTGATCGATGAAATGTTCGACAGCGTGAAACAGTTGTCCGTCCATGCCATGCCGTTCCGGTTCGATCCTTTCATCGAATTTTTAAAGAAGAAGACAGAAGAGCTTACTGGTTCCAATGAGAACAGTACATTGGCGAAAGCGGAAATCTACCGCTTCCTTTGGTACTTTCTTTTCAAAAAGAAAGCTTGGCGCCAAGAGGAGGTTCAACGCTTGCAGGAGGAACGCTCCCCTGAAGACCTCTTCTACGCATTGGCACTTCTGCATCAATACATTCTGCTGGAAGAGCATGAATTGGCAGCAAGTGAAATCGATAAGCTGGGCACAGAAATTGTTCCGTACTCCGATTTCTGGCTGGAGCAGCTTTTTCAACATAAAAAATATGAACAGGGTGTCGCTTTCCTGAAAAGCATCATGCCGAAGATCCCGGCTTATGTCAATTCCCTGCCTCCTTATGACAGCGCGGCCTTTTCACGCTGGTTTTTGCGGACGCTGCCGATTGACTGGATGACGGAAAATGAGCGCGGTCTTCTCCGGAAACTGCTTCTCGCTCTTCTTCCCTACAGCTATTCGTGGTACAACGAACTGCTGCTGAATTCGAAGTCTTACCGGGAATGGGTGGAGCTGCAGCGGTTTGCCGGGTATGAACTCCGGGAGATGGATAACATGGGACTCCGGGATGCGGTCAAAGAAGCCCCGGAGCTCGTCCTGCCCCTTTATCATGAAGGTATTGAGTTCTATTTAGCAGGAAGAAACCGCGACAATTACAAACAGGCAGTCAAGTACCTGAAAAGACTGCGGACTCTGTATAAAAAACTGAAGAAAACAGATCAGTGGGAAATTTATATGAAGTTTATTTTAGAAAGAACTAAACGTCTTCGTGCGTTTCATGAAGAGTGCAGAAAGGGGAAGCTGATTGATGCTTAAAACACGTTTGCTGCATGTGTACGTAGAGCCTCTGGAGAATGGCCGCTTCTTCCTGTACTGTGAGAATGACAGCGGTTATGATGTCCCCGCGGCAGACTGGAAAAGTCAGTTATTTCTCTGGCATGAACCCAGCTATTACGGCACCGCATTGCATTCTAAAGAGCTTCATACCAGGAAAGGAATCGAAGTTAACAGTTGGGATCTTCTGCTGCTTTTTGCCGACGAATCCTTCAGCGGCATGATTGATTGGCAATGGGATGAACTTGGGCAGAAGTGCCTTGCCGTCGCTCCGATCATGTACGACAGCATCCAGGAAGGTAAGTGGATTCCCCGCTTCGAAGACATGGCAGAAAACGGGCTTTCCTTCCAGGTACCAGACGAACTGTGGGACAACTTTCCCGCGGAGTTCTGGCAGGAGGATATCGGTGAAGAATCGGCGGAGAAGTTCGTGTCCGACTGGTATCAGCGATCCGTCCGCCAATCACTATCGGCGGGCAGCGGCGATCATCTTTTCACCCGCTTGAAAAAATTAGAGGAGAGCACGCTCACCCCGGAAGAACTTCATGCTTATTTTGACGAAGAAAAATGGAGTGAATGGGTCGGCCTGACGGAAGATGACACGCCTTTCACGCTGGGGCTGCGTCTGACAGAACCCTTGGAAGAGCATGACCCATGGGAACTCGAAACCATCCTTCGTGATAAAAAGCGCACTGATAAAGTTTACTCTCTGGGAGAAGACAGACTGCCTCCTTCTTATAAAAAGCACCTCGACACGGTAAAAGAAGAACAGAACCGCTGGATCAAGATGCTGCCGCTTCTCGAACAGGGCGGTGAGATTCGAAATTCGCTGGATGAACATGACGCGTGGGATTTCCTGACCGTACTTAGTGAAAAATTTCTCGATCTTGACATCGAAATCCTGCTTCCCGCTTGGTGGCAGGCGATGAAAGATGCCCAGATGACTGTTAAAGCTAAGGTGAAAAACACGGACAGCTCTTACCGGCCATCCTTCGTCGGACTGAATGCCATGCTCGATTTTGACTGGCGCTTGTCGATGAACGGAGTGGACCTTTCCGAAGATGATTTTCAAAATCTCGTGAATGACCAGCGGCGTTTAATCAAAATCCGCGGTCAATGGATGAAGCTCGATCCGGCAATGATCCGCCGCATACAGGATTTGATGAGCAAGGCAAAAGAGGAAGGGATTTCGATTCAGGATATGCTGGAGCAGCAGCTGGTTCCCCGCGATGAGGATGAAGAACTTCTTCAAGAAGATGACTACGATCCTTACGAATTCGCCAAAATCCAAATCGACCTCAATCGTTCTATGAAAAAAATGATCGACACACTGAACAATTCTGCTGAAGTTCCTATCGTTGCGACACCCGATGCTTTTCAGGGAGAACTCCGGCCCTACCAGCAGCAAGGGATGAGCTGGCTGCTGTTTTTGCGCAGATACGGGTTTGGCGCCTGTCTTGCCGATGACATGGGACTTGGAAAAACGGTCCAGCTGATTACGTACCTTCAAGAAGTAAAAAGAGTTGAAACACCCAAGGCACCAGCATTGATTATCGCGCCGACATCCGTCCTTGGAAACTGGCAGCGTGAGCTTAAAAAATTCGCTCCTGATTTAAAAGTGAAGCTTCACTACGGAGCGAGTCGCGACAAAGGAATTGAATTCGGGCGAGGCATACTCGACATGGATGTTGTCCTGACTTCCTACGGCTTGTCACATCTTGATTTTGAAGAGCTCGAGACGGTCGAGTGGAATGCGATTGCTCTCGACGAAGCGCAGAACATCAAGAATGCCAATACCAAGCAGTCCCGGGCCATTCGGAAACTCGATGGAAAACATCACATCGCGTTGACAGGAACTCCGATGGAAAACCGCTTGTCCGAGCTTTGGGCGATCTTTGACTTCCTGAACCACGGCTACCTTGGCGGCTTCACTCAATTTCAGAAGAAGTTCATTGTACCAATTGAAAAAGAAGAAAATGAATCCAGGGTCAAAGAACTTCAAGCAAAAATCAGGCCCTTCCTGCTGCGCCGGACGAAAAAAGATCCAGAAGTCGAGCTCAATCTGCCGGATAAAATCGAACAGAAAGAGTACTGTGCTTTAACTGCCGAACAAGCTTCACTATATGAACAGCTGATAAAAGATACGTTCGCACAACTGGAAACCCTGAGCGGATTTGAGCGAAAAGGACTTGTCCTGCAGATGCTGAATCGTTTGAAGCAGCTCTGTAACCACCCTGCTCTCTACTTGAAAGAACCGCAGCCGGACAATATTGAAAAGCGCTCCGAAAAAATGCGCAAACTCGTTGATATTGTGGAAAATGTGCTCGATTCAGGTGAAGCATGCTTGATTTTCACTCAGTACATCTCCATGGGTGAGATGATTCAAAACGTCATGAAAGAGAAGTTTGGTGTCGACGTGCCGTTCTTGAATGGAAGCATGGCGAAAACGCAGCGTGACAACCTTGTCGACAGATTCCAAAACGGCGAGTTCCCTGTATTCCTGCTGTCACTGAAAGCAGGCGGAACCGGGCTGAACCTGACCGCCGCCAACCATGTCGTCCACTACGACCGCTGGTGGAACCCGGCCGTCGAAAACCAGGCCACCGACCGAGCGTACCGCATCGGCCAGAACCGGTTCGTTCATGTTCATAAAATGATCGCGTCCGGAACTCTTGAAGAAAAAATTGATATGATGCTCGAGAAAAAACAGGCATTAAACGATGAAATCATCAAGAGCGACCAGTGGATGACCGAACTGTCCGATCAGGATCTGCATAGTTTGTTGTCGTTGGAGTAGGTATCCATATATGCATAGTAGAGCCCCCTGCCGCTTTGTGCGGTGGGGGTTTTTTAAGTTTGCTTTAGCGCTTTAATTAACTAAAAGGGACTGTCCCTTTTAGTGCTTTAAAGCGCTAAACTGACTAAACCTGAAAAAGCCGGCTCTCATGAGAACCGGCAACAGTGGGGCAAAAAGAAGTATGTTATTGAGTTTTCTATCTATGAGGTGAGGCGGAAGTTTGTTGCGTGGTTCGTTCCTAGGTTATTGAAATAAAACAAGTCATTGAAATTAGTTTAATTTTGCCGATTGGTCATGAAAGAGATGCGATTAGTTGCGGCAGCTTGAGGCTTATCTTCAGAAGCTTTTTGCTCGAGGAGTGTGACTCGCTGTGACAAATAGTACATTTCCACATTCGCCCTTGCCAATTTCCTTATCAGATCTTCAATCAACTTTTCCATAGATTCGCTGTTGTTCATTAAGGATTAGTCCTCCAAATTTAGTCATAAACCGAATTGCTTGTTTTTAAAATACCGGCAGAGCCTTTTCTACCTCGGGATTCCTTGGCTGAGGTTTGGCCGGCTGTGTCGGCTTCCCATCCAGGAATCTCACCTGTTCTGCCACAACCTCCGTCACATAAATCCGTTTGCCATGTTCATTATCGTAATTCCTCGTCTGGATGCGTCCTACCACGCCCAGCACAGAGCCCTTATTACAGAACTTCGCTGTGTTCTCTGCAGCCTTCCTCCACATCGTACACAGCACAAAGTCAGCTTCATAATCTCCGCCCTGACTCTTAAACTGACGATTGACCGCAAGAGTGACATTCAACACCGCCTTCCCTTCGGATGTGTAACGCATCTCAGGATCCTTTGTCAGTCTTCCTACCAACGTTACCTGGTTTATCATTTTGTCTCACCTCTTTTCTTTCGTTGGTAAGTATAGGATATAACTTTGTGAGGTGGGTGTAAAATGATAAAAATGGATTTTTGGAAGCTTTAAAAAGGGGTAAAACAGTAATTTTCCCAGGGGGTTTTGAGCTTTTCAATATAATAGACATTTCAAAAGGGGGTTGTGAAGAAAATAGACTATTTATATATTTTAATTTCAACACTCTACTATTCTCGATATCCCCTTTCTGCGTTAGCTTGATATGGCATAGTAAATCCATATACCATGGAGCAAAAAGGTCAGTGAGTAAATTATTACGGCTGTATATGTAATTGAGGTGAACCATTTTTTTTCAGGGATTTTCTTATAGAAAATTAAAATATAAACAATTGCTGATAAAGAGAGTTTCACTGCAATAAATAATATCGGGTGTGAGGAATAAAGTGAGTCCATAATAGGATTGGCTTCTTTGATAAATGCATTCTTTATTCCAACCACTGTAGCGATGGCGTCAAGAGTGTTGAGAGCTGCCAGTAAGTGAAGAGCAAATTTCATGTATTCACCTGCTTTTAAGATAGATAATTAAGGGATTGGGACAACCAAGAGCAAAAATATTAGAAAACATTATCATAAAAAAGGAGGATAATCTTATTTATGACTCCCCTTCTCACATTCCTCAGGCTGAACCTTATTTAATATATAGTAAGGAAGTGTTTAAACTTTTTTAAAATCGCTTCTTTTACTTTGAAATTTAAATAGTATCATACCTACTCCTAACATAATGACACCAACTAAAAGTGCTTGGAAAACATCTGTCGCTGTATCTGGAAGTTTAGGACCCTCTGCCGGCAGAACACCCCCAAGTGTACCTTCAACAAAGATTTTAAGTTGAAAATCAGTAGTTAATCCTTGATATTCATTTCCTAACTCGTATGGCATTTCAACATGAAATAGGATATTCTCTTGTTCTCTACTTTTTAAAGAGCGAGAGTCTATCTTATTGAAATCCTTTAGGTTTCCTTTAAAAATTATGCCTTTTTCATCCGATACTTCAAGTAGTAATTGATTATATAATTTTTCTGAGCCTCCAGTAAACTTGTTTGAAATAATATAATGAAAGTCTTGTTCTCCATTATTTGCAATTAGTAAATCGCGTGACATTGTATCTCCTGGTTTAAGATTCGTTAAGTCGAAGAGGATTATATGAGGACTTGTAGAAATGTCTAACTGGTTGTTTGTCTCTCCATAAGCTGTAAAAGGAAATAGTAAAAGGAGTAAAATAATTGATAATATGTAATTTATTTTTTTCATCATTATCCCTCTTTTTTAAATCATATATAGAAAAGGCGGTTTAAACCGCCTTTTCTACTTTATTTTCTTTAAAAAAATCAGTCAGTTACTTCTTCTTCATGTTCAGCATCGCCGATTGTTCTTGGATCAGGCATGCTATCCCCATTAGCAGAATTCTGAACGCCATTGTTCACTGCACCATTACCATGGTTAGTATCTACATGTACACCATCCCACTGAGTTGCTTCAAGGTTGAAGAAGACGTTCACACTATCATTCATATATTTATTTTGAACATATTCGCCATTACCTTTCTTTGTTGGATCATCCTTGAAAGTGATTTGGATGAATACGTCATCCGTGTCTTCTGGATCCACTGGGATACCAATTCTTCCGTCTGTACCAGCAGCGATAGAAGCCAAATTAATTTTTCCGTTAACTACATGCGCTGTAGCTATGTTAGAAACATCCCCATTAACAAGGTCTGCTAGAGTAAAGTCTCCTGTAACAACATCTTGTCTTGGCTGCCATTGAGTAGTTTCAGAATCGACTTTCATAAAGTCTACTTCGAATTGAGCCAAGAACTCATCCCTTGAAGAATCACCATGACCTTCAAAGTTAGAAGCAGTACCATGCATTAAAACTTCTTTTATAGCAAGAGTTCCTTCATTGTTCAAAGTAAAGATACGTTGAATATTGTCACCTGGCTTAAGGTTTGTTAAATCAAAGCTGATTGGCTTTGTTCCGCTTGGCCCAACTACTAAATCTAATTCACCTGAAGCAAAATGGTTGTTAATTGTCGCCGTGTCATTAAATGCCGCCCAAGTACCGCCACCTACTAATGATAAGCCCAATGCTGCTGAAGCTACTCCTAAACCTAACTTCTTTTTAATCGTCATAATTTTTTCTCCTCCTAATTTTGCCTTCATTTTTGAAGGTATGTAGTTTATATATTGAACCCTTATATTTCTTATAAGGAGTGCAATCAAATTAAGCAGTTTTTTGAGATTCTTCTGTTAATTGGTTTTTATCAAGTTCTCTTAAAGCCGAGTAAATTGAGATTCCTGAATATCCAAGTAACATTACTCCTGGGACAATCAGTAGAATCGCTGTACCCTTGCTCGATTTTGCAAAGTCTATAAAATATCCCAAGTATGGAATAGTGAAACCGGTGTATTTTCCTAAAACATTTTGTGCTAACACAGGGTTTGTATCAAGATCAGCATTGTTATCACCTTTTGTTTGATACATTGTGTTGTCACCATTTTTTATGACATCTGTGATTCTGTGAGTCACAATACTGTGATCCTGCTGCATGTAGGTAATGACATCGCCCTTTTCCAAACTGGTTGTATCTTCAACTGGTTTGACAGAAATGATTGAACCTGTTTTAAAGGTCGGCTCCATCGAACCAGATAATACTGTTTTTAATTGATAACCTAAGAATTGTGGCTCTCCCCCTGATGCCTTTGATGAGATCACCACAAACACCATAAAGATTAATGTAAGTCCCAGAATCCAAGTAACAATATTACTGAGTATTTTTGTAATCTTCTTACCTTTCATTAACTCTCACCTTCCTTTGGGAGATCTTTGTTTGTTTTTTCTTCTTCCTTATTTTCTCCACTCTCTTTATCTGTTGGGACAGTTGATTCTTTTTCTTTATTGTTTTCTTCCTTTTTCTCTTTATCTTCTTCCCTTGTCTCAGTATCTACAGGTGAAGGTGGTTGTGGTTGTGGTTGTGGTTGTGGTTCTGGTTCTGGTTCTGGTTCTGGTTCTGGTTCTGGTTCTGGTTCTGGTTCTGTCTCAGTCTCAGTCTCTGGTACTTCTACAGCTTCACTACTCTCTTCGGTTTGTTCTTCAGTCTCAGTCTGATTCACCGATTCTTGAGGAGATTGCTCTGTGGTTTCTGAGGAAGAGTTCTGAGTTGTATTAGTGTTAGCACTCTCCTCCTGCTCAGACACAGTGTCAGTAGAGCAGTTCTCCACCTTAATTTCCTTACTCCATAGAACTCCTTTTCCAGGATGCTCAGGTCTTTGATAAGCTTTAAACATAAAAGTTCCATTTTTAGTTGGTTGATATTCCATGGTAAATGTTTCACCTGATTTTAAAGGTGGTATTTCTCCAGTTTCGATTACTGGTCCATATTTGGGGTTCCCTTTATCAATCCAGTAGACTTCATATTTGACTGAACCCTGCATATCCCCTGACCCGTTTCCATTTTCCACTGTTGCTGCTATTGGTAGGCAATTTTTGTTTTCAACAGTTTCAGAGAGGAATGTTAATGAACTTTTATCCCACTCTTCCTTCACTTCCCATTTTGCATGAAGCGAGTTTTCAATCACTTCTACATCATTGAACCTTGCTCCCGTATCACCTGTGAAGTGTGTAGCAGCAAACATAGTCAGATACCAGATAGCCATTAACTGGGCAAAAACACTTAAGCCCCTATTTTTTTTTCTTAACTTCCTTAATCGAGAGTATCTAATAGTTCTCCCTCCCTCGTTCTTCCTATCTAGTGAACTTTTTGTTTTATTTAGGGTTTTAAGAACGAAGTTGGTGAAATGTTTTTTCATGACCCTCAACTTCCTTTTATTTAATTGTTCAGCTCGCTTGTTTGTTCTCATTAGCGAACTGTTAATGCAAGTATATGTCAGAAGTCACGGGTTGAAAAACCCGAAAAACCGGCAAATTTTCGCTAAAACGAACTTAAAACATGTATTTTCTGGTAATATCTCTCGTTTTCTTACTATTTTGTAATTTATAATGAACTTATTGTATTTTATAAAGAACAAGTAGTGTTACTGCCTCAACTATGTAAATTTCTACTTAAAACTCTCCTTAAAGCGATGACAAACTTCCTCAACTAAGCGAAAATAGAATTAACAAACCAACTTAGGAGGTATCCTCTTGTTTAACAAATTAATCAAGTATGTAAGCATCCTCATGCTGACTACGGGTGTCGGACTGATCGGTTATGCCGGATATCATATTTTTAAGCAGAAGGTAGAGCAGGATGGTGCTCTTCAAGAGGCGAAAGCTCAAATCGTTACGAAAGAAACCCAGGCAAAAGAGCAACTTTCCTCCTACTCATTCGATAAAGGAGATGTAGTAGGCATTCTTGATATACCTGCCCTCAATAGAGAACTACCCATTATAGAAGGAACAGACGAAGAAGAACTGGAAAAAGGAGTCGGCCACTACTCCTCCACCAAGCTCCCGAACCAACAGGACCGCATCTTCCTCGCCGGCCATCGTGATACAGTCTTCAAAAAAATGGGCGAACTAAAAGAAGGCGACCAGTTAAAAGTTGAAATGAGCAACGGAACCTTCACCTATGAAATATATGAAATGTTCATCGTAAAAGAAGACGACATGTCCGTAGTCCAATCAACAAACCCTGATGAAATCTTGACATTATCAACATGCTACCCTTTTGAATATCTATCCAGCACAGAAGAAAGATACATCATCAATGCAAAACGAATAAACTAATGCCGGTTCATGTCCGGCATTATTAATTTGGCTTCTCCTACATACCAGTAAATATAAAAGGTTACTTTTTATATACATTGAATTTTTTAGTGAAATAATGAATTACCCACCACGTTGATTGAAGCGGAAGGAGCGAAACTCCTGCGGGACTAGCGTGACAGGTGAGACCCCGCAGGTGAAACCGAGGAGGCTCACCGCACGCCCCGCGGAGTTATCGCTCCTGGAGCGGAAATCAATACTCACAACCCATAACACTTTAATTGTTACAAATAATCCATTATGTTTTGAATCTTCAATATGTTATAATTTGTACAAACTATGAGATGGAGGATCGTTCATGAAAACCTTTAAAGTAATCACTCTTCAAGTTGTTGAAAACGATGATCTTAAAGACATTGAAATTGTGGACGGTTTAATTATTAATAAAGAAGATGGAAAGGGTAATTGGCTTATCGAGGGTTGTATGAGGAAGGAATTTTATGATTTTTTCCGTGATGCCCAGCAGAGTGCAGAGGATCTGGAAGTCCAGGTTGTCATTTCTAATCCTGAGAATGATCCTGCTGCTTTCATGACGAGAATCAGCTGTATTAAAACGATGGACCTTCATTTGAGTGTTCTTTTTGAGGGAAGATTAAAGAAGATGCGCAATGAATATGCAGAACTCCTGCTTGATGACTTAATGGAGAAGGGCTTCGAAGGCTCGGGACTTCTGCAGGAATTTAAGGACAAGATGCGGTCGAAGCCTCGGCTTGCTGCTACTTCCAAGACAACAAATTAAATTTTTAGACAAAATATGACATACTTTTATAAGATTCCGCTTAGCTATATGATATAATATTATTATAGTGAGGATGATTATGCGTACAGGATGTGAACGGTAATGATCGGGGAAAGAGTGAAGAAGCTTAGGCAAGAGAGAAAGATGTCGATGACCGAACTTGCGGATAAGGCTGGAGTAGCCAAATCTTATTTGAGTTCGATTGAGAGAAATTTGCAGAAGAATCCATCGGTACAGTTTTTGGAGAAGGTTTCGAAGGCTTTGAATGTACCGGTTGATTCTTTACTATATGATACGGTGGAAGATAAGCATATTGACTCAGATTGGGTTAATATTGTTGAACAGGCGATGGATTCCGGTATCAGTAAAGAGCAGTTCCGGGAATTTATTGAGTTCAATAAGTGGAAATTAAATCAGAAGTAAAAAAGCTATTCCCGTTGCGGGAATAGCTTTTATTATTTGACCAGTACTTTTCTCTCTTCTCTATTCGTATGTAGATATTCTAGGATTTCATCTTTGGTGACACCTACAGACATTGCTTCTTTGATTAAGGCAATCCACTCTAGATCCAGTTCTTTTTCAACCACTTCAAAATCTCCTCCTAAAATACACTTAGTATTTCAGGCAATCCAGCCATCCTAGCAAGAACCTGCTATCCCGCCTTAGATCTGTGACTTTGCGTCCTCATCTTTCAATGAGTTTGCCTTTGTCTGACTATCCGTTGGCTAACCAGCTATATATCTATATCCATTATACTGAACAGGAAAACCTATTTTGTGTAAAATTTTGCTGTAATCAACAACTTTTTTCCTAGTTAAACTAACAATTTCTGTCATACTTCTAAAGTATACTGATTATTATAAAATTTTTATAGGGTTTTTTGTCGAATAACTGAAGCTTTACAAGGAAAATTTTTGGTGTAGATACTTAGTTTTTTTTCTAAAGGAACAACCGTCTGGCTGATTTGCTTGAAGCTGGAAGCATTGAAGAATGGAGAGTCTGTGAGGTCATTTCCGCATGATGGGCATGTCCATTGGCCGATTTCAGTCGAGCTGAAGGAAGACCGGCTGCAGCGCTGGCAATTTTTCTTATACAAGGTTCCACTCCTCTCTGTTCGTTATAAAGACCTTATAGTCCTAGTATATAAGACTCACCACAAAAACCTAAGTAGCAAATTTCTTCAATTATTCTTGATAAAGAACATTTTACTCTGAATCTCTTTCTTTTTCTGACTATTTCTCAGATATGCTAATTTTATAAAAAACTTATTGTTCGTTATAATGAATTTATAAATTTTTATTAGAAGGAGTCTAGCCTATGGTTGGGGAGAGAATTAAATCTATTAGAGAAAGCAAAGGAATTACAATTAATGAACTGGCCCATAATGCTGAAATTTCTAAATCGTATATTAGCTCGATTGAAAGGGGGCTGCAGAAGAACCCTTCGATCAATGTACTCGATAAAATTGCAGCGGCTTTAGGAGTGTCACTGGATCTATTGTTAGATAGCAACGCCAGTAACATCAGCTTGGAGGATGACTGGGTAAAATTATTGAAAGAAGCGATTGGGCAAGGACTTACTAAAGAAGAATTCATCCAGTTCACAATGCTGATGGGCGTTAAACGCAAGAAATCCACTTATGAAGCTGAAATTCAAAACAGCAATAGAAAGACAATTTAAAAAGCCGGTAATTTACCGGCTTCCTAGGTATTAGTCGTTATTGTTTTCTTCGTCTGTCATTTCATCTTCAAGCTCATCGCCCATGTCGCCGTTTTCATCATCGATGTCCCCATTGTCGTCTTCGGAGATGTTTCCATTCTCTTCGTCCATATCCATGTCCATGTCCATATCGCCGTTATCTTCGCCTTCGTTCATTCCATCGTTATCTCCAGGAACTTCTTCCTCAACCGGCGCTTCGTTATCTTCCGGCGGCGGCTCCTGGTCGGCGTTACAACCTGCAAGCAGCATTGCGGATAGTGCTGATCCACTTAGGATAGCTAAAAGCTTTTTATTCATTGTGTATGACTCCTTTCGCTTAAAAGAATTATTGAGACCTCTGTCTTTGGTCTTTTGATAGCATTCCCCAACTTTTTGGAAACTTGCATGATTGTATGAAAAATTTAATGAATGCTGTTTTATGGCTGCTTTAGTGC
Organism: Bacillota bacterium; assembly: GCA_051750065.1. GTDB lineage: Bacteria > Bacillota > Bacilli > Bacillales > Bacillaceae_B > Rossellomorea. Next base: position 233,132 of record JBNJJI010000001.1, on the reverse strand, counting down.
TTTAAAGCATGAAGAGGGACTGTCCCTTTTAGTACGGTGACGCGCTAAAAACCCCCAACTGCCACTTCAGCTGGGGGTTAGTAATGTGTATTTTACTGTTGTTTATTCTTGTTTTTCTCCTAGGGCAAACATCATTTCGGTTTCGCAGACTACTTCTCCTTCTACTGTGGCAACGGCTTTTCCTTTTCCGATCGGACCTCGGAAACGCACCATTTCCACTTCCAGGCGAAGCTGGTCACCTGGCTTAACCTGACGCTTGAAGCGGCAATTATCGATTCCTGTGAAGAAAGCGAGGCGTCCCCTGTTTTCTTCTTTTTTTAGCATCGCGACTGCTCCCACTTGAGCAAGTGCTTCTACGATCAATACTCCTGGCATTACTGGATAGTCCGGAAAATGTCCATTGAAAAATTCTTCGTTCGCTGTGACATTTTTAATTCCTACAGCTTTTTTTCCTTCTTCTACTTCCAGGATTTTATCCACCAACAAAAATGGGTAACGGTGAGGAATTATTTCTTTGATTTGTTCAATATTAAGCATTAGTATGCCCTCCCTATCTATATGTACATTCTTCTATTTATTCTACCTGAATTCCTTTATTATAAAAAGTTGTTTTGGTATGGCTATCGTTTGTTCGAGGTTTAAACATAGTACTCTGCGGGGGAATTTGTTTTTCAATTAATAGGGTTACTTGCCGAGAAATGAACCCTCCACACAAAACAAAAAAACAGCCCTCCCTTAAAAGGGAAGGCCGGTAAAAAAATCATTTGTCTTTCATGACAATATCAATGATATGCTGCCAGGTCGATTTCTCGAGTACATCCATCGCTTTGCCGTCTCCGATGACAGCGTAGCCGACCATAGCTCCTCCAATGAGACTTCCGGCAAGCAGGATGACGAAGAGAAGGACTCGCAGCCAGATTGGAAGAAGGCGGATTCGAATCCATCTGCCTGGTTTTTCTTCTCCGCTGTTTTTCTTTTTATTCTTTTTTTCAGCTTTGATTTCTTCTCTTGTTTTTCCTTCTTGCAGAATGTCTTTTTCAGTCATTGTCGATTAACTCCTTTTAACGGATTCCGTTCACTAGTCCCATCATTTGGTCTGCCATTGAGATGGAACGGCTTTGGAATTGATATGCCCGCTGTACGTTCATCATATCGGTCATTTCTTTTCCTATATCCACATTTGAGCTTTCCAAACTGCTTTGGGCAAGGCTGATATTGTTTCGCAGGGCACCATTCATATTGGTGAGGATTTCATCTTGGTTCACTTCCAGTCCTTCAAGATCTTGCGGAAGTCCTAAAAGATTTTGTCCAATTTGCTCCATGAATTGAGGTTTTTCAAGCGATACTACTCCAAGGTTAATTGGCAAACCGTCAATAGTCAACTGGCCGCCGTCACGGAGAATGATGTTCTCTCCATTTATGTTCTCGTTGAAGGTAATAAAGTTATCATTCTCATCAAGTACAGGATGTCCCTGGCCATTGACCAGCATGAGTTCTCCATTACCGACTGGGTTGGCATAAAATGCACCGTCCCTGGTGTAGCGGACGTCCGCTCCTTCTTCGCCCTGTACCAGCACTTTGAAAAATTGATTGCCCGCTGTCAGTGCAAAATCGAGGTTTCTGCCTGTTGATTTTATAGCTCCTTGAGTGAGATTGATTTCAGACTGACCTATTTTAGCTCCTGCTCCTTGGCGAATTCCCGCCGGTGTCAGGCGCCCATCGATTTCTCGTTCTGCTCTTTGGTTGTTGACTGACTGCACGAGCAGTTCTGAAAACATGGCTTCTCTCCGCTTATAACCGTTTGTATCACTGTTGGCGAGGTTATGGCCGATCACATCCATTTGTTTTTGCAGCTGATTCAGTGTATTGGTTGCGCCAATCATTGTACGATTCATCGGTCAGTCCCCTCTCTTCTCATTACATTAGCCATTGACCCGGCCTACTTCGTTAACTGCTTTTTCCATACTTCTATCGTATGCCTGCAGAACTTTTTGATTGGCTTCAAACGACCTGTAAGCTGTCATCATATCCGTCATCGTTTTTGATGTATCAACATTCGACCGCTCTATATAGCCTTGCTGAAAACTGAATCCAGCTTCACTTTCATAGGCATCGGGAAGAGGTTCATTGTTTTCTGTTCTGAAAAGGCCGTCCCCTTCTTTGGTAAGTCTGTTAGAATTCACAGAAAAGCCAATTCCAAGCCTCGCTGTTTCAATCTCATCTACCAGAACTCGTCCGTCTTCAGTAACCTTAAAATTATCTGCCGGCAATTGAATCCGTTGTCCTTCTTGGTTGAGAACATACAAGCCGCTTGCTGATGTTAGAAAGCCCTGCCCATCGAGCGTGAAGTTCCCATTCCGAGTATAGCGGGGAATTCCGTCGCCGCCTTGAACGGTGAAGAACACACCGCCTCTTTGGCCTGTCTCAGGATCGACTGGTATATTTCCATCTAATAAAGCAACATCTGTCTTTCTTTCTGTTTCCTGCAGGTCACCCTGTATAAATGCAGGCATAGTTTCCTGCATGTACACGCCGGAGTTCAAGCCTCCTACACTTTGAGACATTGGCATCTTAAAACCATTTTGCGAAGGAATGTTCTGTTTTCCTTGTAAGGCCAGCATCATTTCAGGGAAAGCTTTCATTGAAGATTGATCTGCTTTATATCCTGGAGTATTGGCATTGGACAGGTTATTGGAGAGCATTTCTGTTCTTCGCTGCTGTGAAAGCATTCCAGAAGCAACAGTATAAAATCCGCGCAGCATATTGGGCACCTCGTTTTACGATCAGTTTTTCTTTCCCTTATTATATCGGAACATTTTTTGTAATGTTATGCGTTTCTTTTAATTGGCTGTTATTGGTATCAGCCGATTTTTCTTCTGCTGATTTTATCAATGTTTTCGAGCATGATTCCCGTACCGATGGCTACACAGTCCATTGGGTTTTCTGCGACGAGGACCGGTACTTTCAGCTCTTCTGCCAGAAGGTGGTCGATTCCATGTAAAAGTGCTCCGCCGCCTGTCAGGATGACTCCTCTATCGATAATATCGGCAGACAGCTCCGGTGGTGTTCTTTCAAGGACGTTCTTGGCAGCTTGGACGATGACAGCTACAGATTCACGCAGCGCACCCTCAATTTCAGCAGACCTGACCGTAATGGTTCTTGGAAGGCCAGATACCATATCACGTCCGCGGATATCAATGGATTCGTCACGAGATCCCGGGAATACTGTAGCGATTTTGATTTTGATGTCTTCTGCCGTACGTTCACCGATCAGAAGCTTGTATTCTTTTTTAATATAGCTGAGAATTTCAGCGTCGAATTTATCACCGGCCATTTTAATTGAAGAAGCTGTTACGATGTCGCCCATGGAAAGGACGGCCACATCAGTCGTTCCGCCACCGATATCGACGACCATGTTTCCGTAAGGCTGGAAGATGTCCATTCCGGCTCCGATTGCCGCGACTTTAGGCTCTTCTTCAAGGTAAACCTTTTTCCCGCCGCTTTTCTCAGCCGCTTCTCTGATAGCCTTTTGTTCAACGCTCGTGATGTTTGTCGGGCAGCAGATTAGAATGCGGGGCTTAGATAGGAAGCCCTTAACATTCAGCTTGTTAATGAAATACTTCAGCATGGACTCAGTTACATCGAAATCAGCGATGACTCCGTCTTTAAGCGGGCGCATTGCCGCGATGTTTCCTGGTGTACGTCCGACCATTCTCCGTGCTTCTTCACCGACAGCCAGGACTTTATTCGTATTTCGATCAATTGCCACTACTGATGGTTCATTTAAAACAATCCCTTTTCCTTTTACATGAATCAATACATTTGCCGTTCCTAGGTCAATTCCAATATCTTTCGCAAACATCTGCTTCGTTTCTCCCTTCTTCATTTCAACGCGCTCGTATAGTCATACCATTTATTTTCAAAGGTGTATCGTTGTCAGTTTAATAAGTAAAATCAGGGTAAAGAAAAAACTTCACCTAATTTATTATTTTACCATATAGGTGTCGAAAATAGGTACTAATTGTCTAAAAAATGTCAAGAAAACACATTCTAAAATACTTATTCTGAAAATAGGATTACGATAAGGAAAAATAGTTGATTTCCGCTCCAAGAGTGCCGACTCCGCGGGGCGGGCGGTGAGTTTAAAGGGCTCTCATATGAGACAAAGGAATAATGAAGATAGTTAGCGATTCGATGGTGACTAATTGTTGGGACACGACAGGCAGCACATATTCAATAACCGGTGCACTTTAACACTTTAAAGCACTAAGAGGGACAGTCCCTCTTAGTGCTTTAAAGCATTAAAAAGTACCAGGTATCATTGTGCTTGATACCTGGTACTTTTTAATTGATTTCGAGCTCATCTTTTTTGTACTTCTTCTTGGTTGCTTCGCCTCCGCGGAGATGGCGGATTGATTTATGATAATCGAGAATATCCTTTACTTCGTTAGCTAATTCGGGATTGATTTCCGGCAATCGCTCTGTCAGATCTTTATGGACTGTACTTTTCGATACGCCAAACTCTTTCGCGATAACGCGAACGGTTTTCTTTGTCTCCACGATATATTTCCCAATCTTTACTGTTCTCTCTTTGATGTAATCGTGCACACCACTCTACCTCCCTAAATTGGATGGAGAAGTGTGAAATGAGACTCGCTCTTGGGGTTACGTATACTGGATAACCGCATTGGCAGGTTATTTGCGGCAGAAAGCTTTTATTTATTGCTCTTCGGCTTTCCATACATTAGCACAAATGAACATGATGGTAGCACTTCCTCTGTCTGGACTAACGACTCTTCACCTCAAACACTCTCTTTTTTGTCAGGTTTGTATCATTTTATTAAGCATGGTCAAGATATATGCACGAAAAAGTGAATAAGGACAAGTGTTGATCTATTATTTTCAGAATTTTCACGAAGAAGTGGAGTCGCTGATATCTTCCCACGTGGATATTCCTCTGTCCCTCAGTAGAAGCAGCAGCTCTGAAAATAAATAGGCCGGCGTTAAATAAATCATCGTTCCTTGCTCTGTGCGGAGATAAATTCGTTTGCCGAAATCCTGAGCATACCTCTCGTGGTCCCGCATGGTTTTAGACCGTGCCAGATAACCAATCCAATTTAGTGTATCAAGTGCGTTCGGGCTGCGAAGAGAAAGGTTATACCGCTTGTATTCGCTCTTAAAGATCTGGATATAAAAGGCAAGATAATGGCCTATATGGCAAACTGGTCCCGCTTCTTTCACATCTTCCAGAAAACCTTGAGCATCATGTGTTTCTTCTTCTGAAATTCCTGTTAAATTCGTTATTCCCCGAGAAATTTGTCGATGAGGATTGACTAGAGTTTGAAGGCCATCCTCTTTGATTACCTTATATCCTTGTTATGAGGAAGAATATTTATTCAACATGGACAATTTGTTTAATCTGGAAAGCAATCATCGAGTCGAATTTCCCCGGAAATTATTCTATGAAATAGGGCCGAGCAGTATCCCTTCTGAAATGGTTGGGTTGATACAGATTAAGCTCTCATTCCTTTTACTTTTTACAGTAGGGACAGGAAATTAAAATAAGTTCAGATTCGTCTCATCAACACTTTAAGACTTATTTCTGAGAACTTAAAATGTCTCCTAATAAAAAAGTTTCATTTGCATTTTTACGTAATTCTTTACGAAGCGGAAGGTGTGCGGCCTCATGCAGGATCACCGGGGCAGTTGAGGCTTGGCGCCCGCCCCCCGCAGATTCATGTGCCTGTCGTGGAAATCAATCACTTTTCTACAACCACAATCTTTGCGGAAATAACGTTTTAAAAACACAAAAAAGGATTGCCCATATTGGACAACCCTTTGTTATCTTATTCTTCTTCAGAACCGCTATCTTCTGTTCCTTCGTCAGCGCCTTGGTCAGCATTCTCTTCAGAGTCAGTGTTTTCAGTTCCGTCTTCTTCCTCAGCGGAATCTGAATCTTCCTCACTTTGAGTAGTTTCTGATCCTTCTTCTGCTTCACCGTCTTCAGCTTGGCTGTCAGCTGCATCAGGAACGTCTGTCTCTGCTTGATCTTCACCAGCTTGCTCTTCGTCAAAAGATACTTCTTGAAGTGTAGCTAAAGATTTGTTTACATAGTCTTGTGGATTAACAGCAACATCGTCTTTACGGATTTCAAAGTGTACATGTACTCCAGCTGCTTCATTAAATAAACTTTGGGAGGCTGCTGCAAGTTTTTGTCCTTGCTCTACAGTATCGCCTACTTCAACCGCGAAGTCCTTGACTGATTGGTAACGAGTGACAATCCCTTTGTCATGTTCTACTTCAATCATGTTTCCTAACAGAGAATCTTCTTGAACTTTTGTAACTGTACCGCTCATTGCCGCCAGAACCTCAAAGTCTTTTCCGCCAAGCGAAATGTCGATACCTTGGTTTGGATGGTACTGATTGTCATATACAATCAATGCTGCTTCTTGCTCTTGTTCTGAAGCGTTGGCATCGTAGAATCCTTTTTCGATGACCACTTCATTTTCATCAGCTACTGGCATTACGAAATTTTCCATTGTCCGATTGACTTCGACTGCTGGACGATCAAACTCGTTACCAGTCTGAACATCCTCTTCATAACCAAGGTCTTGATCTTCTGCAACATCATTTCCAGCTGCTTGATACCATAGGATTGCTGTAATAATGATTGCTGCACTTGCCAAATACATTGCTGGGTATGCCCAACGTTTACTAAAGAATTTTTGAGAAGGTCGTTTCTTTTCTTCCTCTCTCATTTTCATCACCTCAGCAATCATTCTGAACACTTTGAAAGTAATATATACATTCTCCTGAAAAAAAATTTTACTTCTTATCATTCGACAAACCATTTCTAAATATGTATGTTTTATCACAATTTCTTTTTGGGTATGGAAGAAAACTGGGTTAATGGTAAAATAACTAGAAGAATAATTTCATTAGGAAGGATTTTCTCATGTTGAAAATGGCTAAATGGGCACTGACTGCTGCCCCGTTTTTATATATGGCTTTGATTTGGTATATGTCTAGTAATCCTGCAGATATGATCGTGAAAATGGAGAACGATTCGTTCGATCGATTTTTTAAAGAATCACTTCACCTAGTTGAATTCGCAATCCTGTACGTTATGTTCATTCTTGCCTTACTGGCCCATGACCGGCTGACGTATGCAGCCAGTTTCGCTGCTGCCCTGGCTGCCGGCTTCTATGGCTTGACGGACGAAATCCATCAAGCCTTTGTACCTTATCGTTCCGCTACCCTTATTGACGCCGCCAAGGACCTCTTGGGCGTGGCTGTTTGTTTGCTGATTGTGAATCGGACTTATTTCGGGAATAAGGATCATGCTATTGCACGGGGATTGGAGTGGGTACGAATTAAATTTAATAGTTAATTGCAAGACTAAGAAGCGTGCCTGCAGTTTATGTCGGCACGCTTTTTTTCTTCCTCTGTTAATCAATTTTGTTGTAATTTAAAAGCTGTTTTCGTAAAGATTTTGACTGTTGAATAGCAAGGGATTTCCGCTCCAGGCTCACGACTCTCCAATCCCCCTACATAAAAAAGGGGAGCTCTCGGAGCATGCTAGAAACACTAATTGATATAGTTTTAAAATGATTCTTTGGCTTACCCGCGGGGTTAATTGAAGTCACACATTCTATTCATTTTAAAAGGCTGTTTTCGCAAGAACTGTGGCTGTTTAAAAGTAAAGGATTTCCGCTCCAGGCGGGCGGTGAGCCTTCCGCTACAATCCCTTACGTAAAAGGGGTGGAGGGGTATATAGCATTCAAATGCAATATCTTTTAGAAAAGAGCCTAACATAAATATCCGTAGCACTTTTTAAAGGACTATTGTTTGCAAAGATTTCGGTTGTAAAAAAAATATTTATAATCCAGTTGTACTCCGCGGGGCCAGCAAGAGGTCAATTAGATGAAGCTAAGGCCCTCACCCACCGGAAGGTTTCTAGCTCTTTAAGGGCTTGTAAAAGGCATTTTAGCTGCCGTGTTCTAATGATTAAAAGAACCTGTGAAGAGTGACCAAACATAAGAAAGCAGTCCAATTTGTTTTAATTGGACTGCAGGTTCATACCCTTATATCGAATATGCCAGATTTCTTTGATATTAGTCTACCTCTATCCCACCTTATTTCTTAGCTGTAAACTGCTTAAGAATAGTATCCGATGAAGTCACTTTTACATCTTTATAATAATGAGTGACAATCTCCTCAAAGCCTTTGCCTTCCTTAGCCATCCCATTTGCTCCATATTGGCTCATGCCGACCCCGTGCCCATAACCTTTGGTTGTGATGACAATATGATCACCTTTTCGATACCAGGTAAAGTCAGAAGAACGCAAATCCAGCTTTTCGCGGATTTCCCGTCCGGTGAATTCCTTGCCGTTTATCACAACACCCCCAACTCGCTGGCCGGGTGTTCTATCAGTTATGGTGCCTACGGATCCGTCTCCTTCAAGGCTGATTCCTAGCTTTTCCTGAAATTCAGCGACCGGTACGACCTTCTGGGAGTTGAATTTCGGTGATTCTGCATCCCATGGACTTTCAACGCTTTTTAAATACGGTACAGCATTCGGCCAGTAGGCTTCGGAATTCTCTGTAAAGCCATTGCTTGTAGAAAAGAAAGCTGCATCAATCGGATTACCTTCATACGTCAGGATCTTTCCTTTCGTCTCCAGGACGGCTTTTGAGATTTTTTCTATCTTCCATTGATAGTCGGCACCCCAGTGCTTCTTAAGCTCTTCATCATTGCTAAAAACCTGATGGGTAACCGTATCGGTAACATCGGCACCTTCTGGGACATTTCCACTTTTGTTCATCATTTGATTTACAATAAATGTACGAGCAGCCAGCGCTTGTGCCTTCAAGGCTTCTATTTCAAAATCGGCAGGCATTTCTCCTGCCACGACTCCAACGACATATTCCTCTAACGGAAGCTTTTCAATGATTTCTTTACTGGACCTGTAGACAGCTACCTCGACTGAATCTTCCAGCATAGTTGTCTCTTTCGGCTTCTTGGTTGTCTCGTCCATTTCCCTGCTTGCTTCATCATCTGAGAAGGGAAGCACAACGAGTGTGGGTACTAGAAAAGTGACGGCCATTAGGATTGCGACTGTAATGATTACTGGTTTGAACTGCTGCATGTTCGATGCCTCCATAACAATGATTAAAGCGAAGAATTCCTAACTTCTTCACCTCACTTCATATCTATGGTGGTGGACAAGCAATTATAACTAAGGAATGCAGAAAAATTGCATCCGCACTTTATCACTTTAAAGCACGAAGAGGGACTGTCCCTTTTCGTGCTTTAAAGCGATAAAGCAGGCAAGTTGTTTTAATTCAGCGGTTATGTATGTTAGTCTGATAATTGAAAAAAGCTCTGCGGCTGCAGAGCTTTTGGGAGATACTATTTATGCATTAAGGTCTTTGATGATTTCCTCGTTTGCTGTATGGTCGACTTCGTTTTCCATTTCATTCACACGCTCGATGTCTGCGCCGATTGATTCCAATTTCTTATGGAAATCAACGTAGCCACGATCCAGGTGATGAAGTTCAGTTACACGAGTATATCCTTCTGCAACTAAACCAGCGATCGTCAATGCTGCAGCTGCTCTTAAATCAGTCGCACCAACTTCAGCACCTTGCATGGAAACAGGTCCGTTAATGATCACAGAACGTCCTTCAATCTTAATGTCTGCATTCATACGACGGAATTCCTCTACATGCATGAAGCGGTTTTCAAATACTGTTTCTGAAATGACACTGGTTCCTTCTGCGCAAAGCAGCAGGGCCATCATTTGGGCTTGCATATCAGTCGGGAATCCTGGGTGCGGCATTGTCTTGATGTCAATAGGCTTTAGTTTCTCAGGGCCGATGACTCTCAATCCATCTTCCTCTTCGATAATTTCTACACCCATCTCTTCCATTTTTGCGACTAATGAAGACATATGCTCAGCGATGGCTCCTTTGACCAGTACGTTTCCTTTCGTGATTGCCGCAGCAACCATGAATGTACCTGCTTCAATTCGGTCAGGGATAATGTTATGCTCGACACCATAAAGGCGCTCTACCCCTTCGATTCGAATCGTTCCTGTACCTGCACCTTTGACGTTACCTCCCATTTTGTTAAGGAAGTTTGCCAGGTCAACGATTTCAGGTTCTTTAGCAACGTTTTCAAGCACAGTCGTACCTTCCGCCAATACAGCGGCCATCATGATATTTTCAGTGGCACCCACGCTTGGGAAGTCTAAATAAACTTTCGCACCTTTTAATCTTCCGTCGACTTCAGCTTCAATGAAACCATTTCCGACTTTCACTTTCGCTCCCATTGCTTCGAAGCCCTTAAGATGCTGATCAATCGGTCTTGATCCAATCGCACAGCCTCCAGGCAATGCTACTCGAGCGCGGCCTGTTCTGCCAAGTAATGAACCCATTACCAAAACAGAGGCACGCATCTTGCGAACATATTCAAATGGTGCTTCCACAAATAACTCTCTGGATGCATCTACAGTAATTTCATTATTTGAAAATGTCACATCTGTATTTAAATGACGTAATACTTCATTGATAGTATATACATCGGAGAGAGTTGGTACATCCTTAATGACACTCTTTCCTTCACTAGCTAATAATGTAGCAGCGATCACAGGCAAAACAGCATTTTTCGCACCTTCTGCTTTCACAGTACCGTTAAGACTCTGGCCGCCGCGGACGATGATTTTTTCCAAGGTATTCCCCTCCGCGTCCAATTTCTATATATTAATATTCAACCGTAAGGATGGGTGTGCCAATGACAAAGGTTGTCTGCATGCCCAATCCTTTTTTCCGCAGGCCTAGTTGCAAGTTCATATTTTGATGATTAGTCGGCACATATTGCTCAATTTTATTTGAAAAAGCCGATATAGAATAAAAATCGTTCTCTTTTAATGATTCCAATTCATTTGCCTCTAAAATAGAAAGTAACTTGTTTGATTGCTTTGATAAAACACCGTCAAGTGTATCACTGAATTCGCCTTTGATACAAGAGAAAATAAAGGGTTCTCCTGTAAATAAATTTTTCATTTTAGGAAGATAATGGTCTTGAATGGATTGCTTCGTCAGATGATCCCATTTGTTTCCGCGGAATTCATATATCATATATGATTGGTGGTTGTCATCTTTTGTCGTTACCACTTTGATAATCTCTACCCCGGATGCATGCTGTATTAAACCTTTTAACTCAAGGCTATTTTCTTTTTGAGTAAAAACCCAACTAAAGTCTTGGTTTTCCTTTTGCATATTTCCGATAAAAGTGGTAAAACCTTTATCCGTGGAGAAATTTAAGTTTTCCCTTGCATATAGAGACCATTCAGTAATACGTCCATCCGATTCTATAGCTGCATCTGCAAGCCTTTCTATATCTAAAGAATGATTGGATGCATTAGTGTATTTCCCACTAATGACAATCATAAAACAAATCCCCAAAAATAATGCCGGTAATATAAGCTTATATTTTTTCATGTTCTCTCCCCCTCATTCACAGTGTTTCCTGTAAGAGAAAGAACATACTTAGGAATTGTCGTCATCTTTTTACATATTCTAAGGCTTTTAAGATTCTATTTGCTCTATATATTTTAGACTTTTCTATGATATATGTGACAGTTACATTTATTTCGCTGCTTTATCCTCATGCGGGCAAATGTGTGAAAAGAAACACACAATAGAAATCATACTCAATGCTGCTGTGTTTGAACACATGTACAACGACCTATTTTTTTACAGATTCGTGACAGTTTAAAAAATAAAAGGCAGCTGCTGAGACCACATTAAATAATCCAGGAAGAAATTACCGACTATCGATCCCAAAGCGATTGCCATAAGGATGAATAAAAGTCTTGCCTGAAAAATACGGGAGGCTCTTAAGAACTTATCAAAATTCAGTGCCTGCAAAGCCCAAAAACTAATAGCGATAAATGTAAGATGAACTAGCATGTTTATTATTGCTTGTTGTCCAAATCCTTCTAACATATTAATTGCTCCTCTAATTGATCTATGTAGAATGCGGTAGTAAATATCGCAAATTTCGACATATTCCCTATTGTAGCACATCCAAACCTGCTCTGAACAAATTTTACAAATATTTCAGGTCCGCATCAATACTGTAAAGCGTTGCAGGGGACAGTCCCTCTTAGCGCTTTAATGCTTTAACGTGTGAAGAGGGACTGTCCCTTTTAGTGATTTAACGCTTTAACGCGTGAAGAGGGACTGTCCCTTTTAGTGATTTAACGCTTTAACGCGTGAAGAGGGACTGTCCCTTTTAGTGATTTAAAGCGCTAAAAAACGCCTTTCCGGTTAGGAAAGGCGTTTTGGGGTTTGTGTTGTTCTAGAAATTACGATTGTACACGTCGATGCGGTTCATCGCACGACGAAGTGCAAGTTCAGCACGGCGGAAGTCGATTTCTTCCTTGCTCGCATTCAACCGGCTTTCCGCACGATTTTTTGCTTCTTGAGCACGCTCAACATCAATTCTTGAAGAACTCTCTGCTGATTGTGCAAGAATTGTCACCTGATCAGGACGTACTTCCAAGAAGCCGCCGCTGACAGCTACAAGCTCAGTGTCGTTGCCTTTTTTCAAACGGACGGCACCGATTTGCAATGGAGCAACCATTGGAATATGTCCTGGAAGGATTCCAAGCTCACCGGTTTGAGCTTTGGTGCTTACCATTTCCACTTCAGATTCGTACACTGGGCCATCGGGAGTGACAATATTGACCTTTAATGTCTTCATTTTATTCCCTCCTGGTCCCTGATTATACTTCTACACCCATCTCTTTTGCTGCTTTAAGTACATCGGTCATTGGACCTACTAGACGGAATGCATCTTCTGGAATGTGGTCATACTTTCCTTCAAGAATCTGTTTGAAGTCTTGAACTGTATCTTTCACCTGAACATAAGAACCTTTTTGGCCTGTGAACTGCTCAGCAACGTGGAAGTTTTGTGACAAGAAGAACTGAACACGGCGAGCCCGTGAAACAATCATTTTATCCTCATCTGACAGCTCATCCATACCTAAGATGGCAATGATATCTTGAAGCTCTTTGTAACGCTGTAATGTTTGCTGTACTTGACGTGCAACATTATAGTGTTCTTCTCCAACAATTTCAGGAGAAAGCGCACGTGAAGTTGACGCAAGAGGATCCACCGCAGGGTAGATACCCATTTCAGAAAGCTTACGCTCAAGGTTTGTTGTAGCATCAAGGTGAGCGAAAGTTGTTGCAGGAGCCGGATCCGTGTAGTCATCGGCAGGTACATAGATCGCTTGAATCGATGTAACAGAACCAACGTTAGTAGACGTGATACGCTCTTGCAATTGACCCATATCTGTTGCAAGTGTCGGCTGGTAACCAACCGCTGAAGGCATACGGCCTAGCAGGGCGGAAACCTCTGAACCTGCTTGTGTGAAGCGGAAGATGTTGTCTACGAAAAATAGAACATCCTGTCCTTGCTCATCACGGAAATATTCAGCCATTGTAAGACCAGTCAGGGCAACACGCATACGCGCTCCTGGCGGCTCATTCATCTGTCCGAATACCATTGCTGTTTTCTTGATAACTCCAGAATCACTCATCTCGTAATAAAGGTCATTACCTTCACGAGTACGCTCTCCTACACCGGCGAATACAGAAAGTCCGCCGTGTTCTTGGGCGATATTATTGATAAGTTCCTGAATTAGTACTGTTTTACCTACACCGGCACCACCGAACAGTCCGATCTTACCACCTTTAATATAAGGAGCAAGAAGGTCAACGACTTTAATACCAGTCTCTAGGATTTCAACCTCTGTTGAAAGTTGATCGAACTTAGGTGCTTCTCTGTGAATAGGATCACGGCGGGCACTGTTGTCAATATTTTCATCAAGGTCAATTGTTTCACCAAGTACGTTGAATACGCGTCCTAACGTAACATCACCAACTGGAACAGAGATGGGAGCTCCTGTATCTGCTACTTCGATGCCGCGAGTTAATCCATCAGTGGAATCCATCGCGATCGTACGAACCGTATCATTACCTAGGTGAAGGGCAACTTCTAGTGTTAAATCGATGCCTCTGGCATCAGCTTTCGCTTCTTGTTTGACAACAAGAGCGTTAAAGATATCAGGCAGTTGACCGCTTGGGAACTTTACGTCAACAACCGGACCCATTACTTGAAGAACGTGTCCTTTGTACATCTTTTTCCCTCCTATCTAGCATTTGACGACAATTATAAGAATAGGCCGGGCAGGATATGCTCCAGCCATTATTTGTTTTATTCTAACGCTGCTGCTCCACCGACAATCTCGGTGATTTCCTGAGTGATGGCAGCCTGACGTGCACGGTTGTAAGAAAGAGACAAGCTGTTGATCAAGTCCTTCGCATTATCCGTTGCAGACCTCATCGCTGACATACGGGCAGCATGCTCACTGGCTTTACCATCAAGCACCGCTCCATAGATCAAGCTCTCAGCATATTGTGGAAGCAGCACTTCCAAGATACCTTCTGCAGATGGATCGAATTCATAAGATGTCAATGTTGATGAAGTTTCAAGGTCTGTCAATGGCAGCACTTTCGTCTCCGTTACATCTTGCTGAATCGCACTGACATAATGGTTGTAGTATAAGTACAACTCATCATATGCCTCATCAGAGAACATGCCTACTGCTGTGTTGGCGATATCTTTTATATCTGAAAAACTCGGCTGATCCGGGATTCCAGTTACACCTTCAATGACATCGAAGCCTTTTTTCTGGAAGAAGTCCCTGCCGATACGGCCGATTGCAATGATTGCAAATTCATCATTGGATGTATGACGTTCTTTGATTTTATTATTGACAAGTCGTATAACATTACTGTTATATGCTCCCGCTAAACCGCGGTCAGATGTGATGACCAAGTAGCCGGTTTTTTTAACGGGGCGGGAGACTAGCATCGGATGGGATGCGTCTGTGCTTCCAGCAATCGAGGAAACGACTTCCTGGATTTTCTCCACATAAGGAACGAATGCTTTGGCGTTCGTTTCAGCACGGGCCATCTTTGATGCAGAAACCATTTGCATAGCTTTAGTTATTTGACTCGTCTTTTTCGTAGAAGTTATACGAGATTTAATGTCGCGTAACGATGCCACTGGTTCTCACCACCCTTTTTATTGTTTCAGACCTTACCTTAAAAACACTCGACAGGGCCTCAGGTTGCCCTAACGTCCTGTCGTTGTCATTGCGGTACTAGTTATTCAGACTTAGCAAAAGTTTTCTTGAATTCGTTGATAGCAGCTGCCATAGCATCGTCTTCAGGAAGACCTTTTGTCGTTCTGATATGGTCTAACAACTCAGTATGGTTGCGATCTAACCAGCTAAGGAATTCTTCTTCGAAACGGCGGACATCTCCAACTGAAATATCATCAAGGTATCCTTTAGTCAACGAATAAAGAATCATAACTTGTTTTTCAACTTTAATCGGTTTGTTAAGATCCTGCTTCAGTACTTCTACTGTACGCGCACCGCGGTTAAGTTTCGCTTGTGTCGCTTTATCAAGATCAGAACCGAATTGAGCGAATGCTTCCAGTTCACGGTATGCAGCTAAGTCAAGACGAAGCGTACCGGATACCTTTTTCATCGCTTTAATTTGGGCAGAACCACCAACACGTGATACAGAAAGACCGGCATTGATCGCTGGACGTACGCCAGAGAAGAATAGGTCAGACTGAAGGAAGATCTGTCCATCTGTGATGGAAATTACGTTTGTTGGAATATATGCAGAGATATCTCCTGCCTGTGTCTCAACGAACGGAAGTGCAGTGATAGAACCGGCACCTTTTTCATCACTTAATTTAGCAGCACGCTCTAGTAAGCGGCTGTGCAAGTAGAATACGTCACCAGGGAACGCTTCACGGCCTGGAGGACGGCGTAATAGTAGTGAAAGTTCACGATAAGCTGCTGCTTGCTTGGAAAGGTCATCGTATACAACAAGAACGTGCTTGCCGTTGAACATGAATTCCTCACCCATTGTTACACCTGCGTATGGAGCAAGGAATAACATTGGAGCAGGCTGTGATGCTGATGCTGTAACTACGATTGTGTAGTCAAGCGCACCATGCTTACGAAGGGTTTCTACTGCGTTACGTACAGTAGATTCTTTTTGTCCGATAGCTACATAGATACATACCATATCTTGATCTCTTTGGTTAAGGATTGTATCGATTGCTACAGAAGTTTTACCTGTTTGGCGGTCACCGATGATTAATTCACGCTGTCCGCGGCCGATTGGTACCAGGGCGTCGATCGCTTTGATACCAGTTTGAAGCGGCTCATGAACAGATTTACGGTCCATAACACCTGTTGCTTTACTTTCGATTGGACGAGTTTTAGTAGAATTGATAGGGCCAAGACCATCAACTGGTTGTCCAAGTGAGTTTACAACGCGTCCGATAAGTTCTTCTCCTACAGGAACTTCCATGATACGGCCTGTACGGCGAACTTCATCGCCTTCCTTGATATCACTGTAAGGTCCAAGAATTACGATACCTACGTTGTTTTCTTCAAGGTTCTGTGCCATACCCATGACACCGTTTGAAAACTCAACAAGCTCTCCAGCCATGACGTTGTCGAGGCCATGAGCACGTGCGATACCGTCCCCGATCTGGATTACTGTACCTACGTCGCTTACTTTCATTTCTGACTGATAGTTTTCAATTTGCTTTTTTATCAGCGCACTGATTTCTTCAGCTTTAATGCCCATGAATTTCACCCCTCTAGGTTACATTGGATTTTTTCAGGGTAACTCTTATAATAGAGGCTCCCCTATATCGTTTATGCAGGCTGTGCTTCCGCCTGTCTTATTTACGGATTAATTCCCGCTCCAGGCGCTCTAGTTTGCCTTTTAGGCTTCCGTCAAAAATGCGGTTGCCGATTCGGAGCTTTAAGCCGCCAAGAATGTTAGTGTCCGTGATGTTTTCAATGCGTAATGAACTTTTTCCGACTTTTTTCGCAAAAGATGCAGACAGAGCTGCTTTTTCAGCTTCATCCAAGGGACGAACAGAGTAAACTTTTGCTTCAGCAATTCCACGTTCGCCGTTAGCAAGCTCAATATAGGAATCTACCAGCGCAGTTACCTGATTTGAACGATGACGGTCAACGAGAAGCATCAGAGTGTTCATTACATATGGTGAAGCAGATGAAAATGCTTCTTTAAGAATTTCCTTCTTCTTCTCTGCTGAAATTCGCGGAGATTGCAGAAGGATGTCTAATTCTTTGTTCTCTTCGAATACAGTTCTGACTATGCGAAGCTCTACTTCAACTGATTCTAACTGGTTATGTTCTTTGACAATCTGGAAAAGAGCTATCGCATAGCGTTTTGCTACTGCAATATTACTCATCGCTCTTCTCCTGCCTCTTGAATATAGTCAGAGATCAATTTCTGCTGATCTGCTGCACTTAGTTCTTTCTCAATGACTTTTGATGCGATTAGAACAGATAGTGATGAAACCTGCTCACGCAATGCGGTAACCGCTTTATCTTTTTCAATCTCAATTTCTTTCTTCGCTGAATCCTTCATACGGTCAGCCTCTGCGCGCGCTGACGCAATGATCTGAGCACGCTCTTCTTCACCGTGCTTTTTAGAATTCTCAATCATCGTTTGAGCTTCCAGGCGGGCTTCTTTCAATAATTGACGCTGTTCTTCCAATGACTTGCCGGCTTCTTCCCTGCTGCGTTCTGCTGCAGATATCTCGCTGGCAATATGGTTTTCACGTTCTTTCATGATCCCCATCAATGGACCCCAGGCAAATTTTTTCAGCAATGCCATCAAAATTATGAACATGGCTAGCTGGAAAAGGATATCACCGCCGTTAAATTCGGCCGCTCCAAGAACAAATGAAGTTGTTTGCACGAGATTTCACTCCCTTCAAGAGACGATAGTTTCACAATGACATAAACTAAAATTGAATCCTGATATATCGTTATTCCATCAATATGATTGAATTATAGACATAAAGGAATGGCGAAGGTTCTCTGAGAGTGTCTTCGCCATTTTACTGTTAGAGATTATTCAGCACCCATTACGATGAATGCGATAACTACTGCGATGATTGGAATCGCCTCAACAAGTGCTACACCAATGAACATTGTTGTTTGAAGCATACCGCGTGCTTCCGGCTGGCGGGCAATACCTTCAACTGTCTTAGAAACGATCATTCCATTACCGATAGATGCTCCGAATGCTGCTAAACCTACTGCGATTGCTGCTGCTAATGGACCCATAATTAATTTCCTCCTTAAATGTATGAAAATAAAAATTATTTCTTTGTTCAATTGGGTTGAACATATATATTATTAATGGTCATGGCTGACTTTGTGAGCCAAATAAACCATTGTTAACATAACGAATACAAACGCTTGAATTGATCCGATGAAGATTGAGAAGCCTTGCCAGATTATTGTTGGTATGACAGCTGCTACCATACCGCCCACACCGATTGCTGCCAAACTTCCGACAAGCAGTGTCAGCAGGATTTCACCTGCGTAGATATTACCATAAAGACGCAGACCAAGCGTCAGTGTATTGGCAAATTCCTCGATGATTTTAATCGGGAGCATGAACCAGTACGGCCTGACATACTCTTTACCATATTCAGCAAACCCTTTGTTCCTGATTCCATAGTAATGTGATAATACTACAACCATGACTGCAAGGGTCATTGTCAGAACGGGATCAGCTGTCGGGGATTTCCACCAAAGCTCATGATCAAAAATGACAGCAAGCGGCAGACCCAGCATATTAGAAACGAATATATACATAAGCAGCGTTATGCCGAGAATGTGAAAGGGCGCCCCCGTTTTCCAGTCCATGTTGCTTTTGACAATATTTTTGACGAAGTCCATGATCCATTCCATAAAATTCTGTAACCCGGTCGGATTCATGGCCAGTTTCCTTGTTGACACGAAGGCAATAAGGAAAACGATCAAACTTGCTACCGTAATCATTAAAATATTACTTAAGTTAAAGGTTAACCCTAAAAACTCAGCGGTAGGATTTTCATGATGCAATGAATTTCACCTCTCTTCCAAGCTATGTATGTTGTTTGAGCAATTGAATCAAATAATCTATCATAATGACAAGATAGGATGTCATTAATCCAATAATAACACTCGGGAGATGCAATGATTCGGGAAATCTCACCGCTATGATTGCTGCAAATACGGCGCTTGCCATCCTGGATGCCGTCCCTAAAGACCTGACCTTCTCACCGGCAAGAATCTTATCACCGAAGTTGACTGTCTTCCTGACCAGAAGCCAGTGGTTGAACAAGCTGATGGCAGTTCCTAAAGCTAGTCCAAGAAAAACAGCCTGATAGTCAGTGAACCCCCATCCTAATACATAGATGGACAGCAGATAAAATATGTACTTGCTGTGCCTGTTGTACATCTGTTGAATTTCCATCATAAAGCATTAGTCTCCTGAGAAGTAAGTCCGGACTGTACGGAACACGGCATAGATTCCTGCTGCTAGTCCAAGGAAGAGTCCGAATACTAAGAAAAGTGGTGTAGTATCCAAGAAGTTGTCCAGCCATCTTCCTCCGAAGATACCGACAAGCATGGAGCCCACAAGTTGCGAGAGAATGGCAGAATACAATGCCATGGCCTGGAACGGGCGTCTATCATCATGACGCATAAGAATCCCTACATTTCCGGGGAATTGCGGTTGACTATTTACATTTCGTTTAAAAATGTAAGAGGGAAATTTAATGATAGATTCCGTGAAAACCCTATCATTTATATCCTTTGTAAGCATACAATAGGGCAGAAATGATGTCAATGAGTTACAGTGAAAAAGTTCACAACCTCTCCACGTGTTTCAGGTTTGTTCACAATTTCATCAAATTTTCAAGAGAAGCGCTTTTTTATCTCTTTTATTACTTTTAGACTCTGTTAAAGAGTGTTGGTGTTTTAGCAGAATCCTCTGCCTCCCTACCTGTACCAGTCAATTAGTGTTTCCTGATAATCCTCTTCTCCTTTGACTTTCGCGAACGCCACTGCATAAAACGATCTTCCTTTTATATAAGAAGGAAGTTTAACCTGATTTCCTATCATTCCATGCACGGCCTGTTTTCTTTGATCCAGGATGGCGTTCAGTTTCAGTGTTTCCTGATCAAACAATGCGAGTGCAAACTCCTCTGCTCCACCAGGCAGATATGCTTCGTATCTTAGTGTATCGGGTGCATCTCCGGGTACGGCGGCGAAGCCCATGATCCGCGGGTAGTCCGGGGTGCCTGCAGCAAGCAGATAGGGAAGCTGATATTGATTGACCCCTTCTTCTAACAACAGTCTTCCTTCCAAGAGAGCATGCTTCTGTGGATATTCTTTGATGATGGCTCTGATGGTTACTGACTTTTCTTCGCCGGGATTTAATTTAAAGCTCATTGGAAGTTCCCATCTGATTTCCTGTTTTAGTTCTGCCGGTTTGAGGGAATATCTTTTGGCCTGGGTTCCCTGGTTGCTGATTGTGATCTTTTTTTCTAAAAACTTCTTCTTGCGATTCTGTATGCCGCCCATTGAGATGGATGAAGGAAAAACAAATGTATCGAGCTGCAGCGCCTGGTCAACCCGAATTCTTCCTGCACCCTGTTCATACACTCTGTAAGGGTTTCCCTTTTCATCCGCCATCTCTTTTGCTGTCAGCATTAAAGCAGCTTTCAGTTGGTGTCCCTTCCACTCGGGACGGGCTTGTTTTAAAATGGCAGCCGCTCCGCTTACATGCGGGGCGGCCATGCTTGTGCCCTGCAGTGACATGTATCCATTTGGGATCGTGCTGTTGATATCAACCCCCGGTGCCGTCACGTCCGGCTTGATTTGCCAGTTCACCGTAACAGGCCCTTTTGAACTGAAGGGGGCGAGCATGTCTTGTTCGTTTCTTAATATAATAGAAGGATTGTTTTTAGTTTTTAAAAGTTTATTTCCGTCTTCGTAGGAAAGAACTGCTGCCGGGATATCCTTTTTAGTCGTGATTCCTGCTGCAAACAGTCCTTCCGTGTTGTTATAAAGGAGGACTCCTTTTGCTCCGGCTTTTTGGGCATTTTCGATTTTTTCATCAAAAGTATACTGACCTCTTTTAATAAGTACTATTTTTCCAAAGCTGCCTTTGAGTTCCTCAGGAGTACCCAGTCCGCCGTTGAATAACTCTATATATCTTTTCTCACGCCATTTTGCTGTTTTATCTATAGATAAAAGGCGGATCTTCTCTTTTTTCATGGTGAGATAGGGAACGTCCGTCGGTGGTGTTGATGCTCCTACAGCAAGTGCCTTTGTAGATGTTGCCGGTGTTCCGATGGTCCAATCTCCGGGACCGGAATTTCCGCTGGCCACAACGGGAAGAATGCCTTTGTCCGCTGCCTTATCCAGTGCCTTGCTCAGAGGGAGGTCGGGTCCATTTACTTCACTTCCAAGCGAGAGGTTGATGATATCGACTTTGTCTTTGACCGCCGCTTCTATGGCAGCCAGCACCTGGTCGGTCGTTCCCCTCCCGCCGGGACCAAGCGCGCGGTAAATGTAAAGGTCAGCATTCGGTGCCATGCCTTGTAAGGTGCCGTTTGCCGCGATGATTCCGGCCACATGGGTGCCGTGGATGGTAGGATATCCGTTTCCCGCGGTGGTCTCCATAGGCTCTTTATCCCCATCGACAACATCTCTTCCTCCTTTAAAATTTCGCGATAAATCTCTGTGGTGAAGATCCATTCCAGTATCTATAATTCCGACCCTTACCCCTTCGCCGGTCAACCTATTTCCGTTTTGGTCAAAGTAGCCTCTTACTTTTTCACCCCCGACAAAAGGAATCGTACTGTCTCTTTTGACTGTGTAAGTTTGGGCTTTAGTAGTGGTGATTTGCGTTGATCTAGGATGCGCCTCCAGGAATTGAGTGATATCTGATTGTTTTCCTTTGATGGAGTAACCGTTCAGGACTTCTGTAAAAATATGCCGAAGCGTAATCGAGGGATACTGCTTGAGCTCATTTTGCAGTTTCGTTGGTTTTATGGGCTGCGGTGTTTCGATGATCATAATCACTTCTTGGTCAGGCGGCTGTTTAAGCGGGGGCATTTCAAAACTTCTTGCTTCCGTCTTCAGGGGTGTCAGGGAAATGAGCAGTAAAGGTATTAGTATGAGTGCAATAATTTTTCTCATGCGGGGAACTCCCTCCTTTTTGGTTAGCTTCTCTCTAAGGCAGGTTGAGTATGCATGGGGAGTGGCGTGGAGGCTGGATCGCTTTATTGCTTTAAAGCACTAAGAGGGACTGTCCCTTTTTGCGCTTTAACGTATTAAAGCCCGCCTCTGACTATTAGGAGGCGGGCTTTTAGAGCACTATTTATTTTGTTCCATACAAACGATCGCCTGCATCACCAAGTCCAGGAACGATGTAGCCTTTTTCGTTCAGTTTCTCATCAAGGGCAGCGATGTAGATATCCACATCCGGGTGGGCACTCTTAATGGCGTCTACCCCTTCCGGACATGCCACTAAACACATGAATTTGATGTTTTTGGCTCCGCGCTTTTTCAGTGAGTTGATCGCTTCCACAGCAGATCCTCCCGTGGCAAGCATCGGATCCACGACGATGAAGTCACGCTCTTCAACATCACTTGGAAGTTTTACGTAGTATTCTACAGGCTGAAGTGTTTGGGGATCACGGTACAAGCCGACATGTCCAACTTTTGCGGCCGGGATCAATTTCAGGATTCCTTCTACCATTCCCAGGCCAGCACGCAGAATCGGCACGATTCCGAGCTTTTTACCTGTAAGTGTTTTGGTTGTTGCTTTGCTAACAGGTGTTTCGATTTCAATTTCTCCCAGGGGCAGATCACGAGTGATTTCAAAGGCCATTAAAGAAGCAACCTCGTCAACAAGCTCACGAAATTCTTTTGTTCCTGTTTCTTTCTGTCTTATGAATGTCAGCTTATGCTGGATTAATGGATGGTCGAATACATATACTTTTCCCACTGAAATCTCTCCTTTTTATGTAAAAATGACGATGCTATTCATATTTATACTCCGTCCTATTTTACATAAAAGTGTTGTGGGTGGCAACGTTTGTGGGAAGATGTCATTTTCTCGTAAAAAAGTCTGCCTCTCCTTTTCGAATGGAGGATTTATGGAAGTTCAAAAGATTATGGAGAAGGAATTGCTACAGGAGAGCGGACGGAGATGGAAAATTAAGATTTGGCACGCCAAAAAACCGCCAACTAAACGCCGGCTATGAAAGTCCTCTAATTTTATAATCTCATTATAGTTCACAAAGAAAAAAGCATCGTATCTTTTACCCCGTTATTTTTAGAACCATTTAGTTTTTATCGTTCGTATTGGCATGGCACCTTGTCATTCAATGCCAACTAGCCCAGTCGATTCTACCGCATTATACCCAAGGCTGTATTTTAACTCATTATTTTTTGCTTCAATTACTTTTATGGTTTCTTTCTCTACGGCAACCTCAACCGTCTTGGCAGCTGCAACAGTGAGCAGCAGCACTTATAAGCGAGGTTAAATACTTTGGCTAAATAGAGGTAAATTTTCCCCTTATTCACTAAATATCGACTTAGAATCGCTTAAATAGAGGGAGAAATTCCCCTTATTAGACTCATATCTCTAAAGAAAAGGGGCTTTTTCTTCATATAAGGGGAAAATATCCCTCTATTCACTCTAAATCCAGCTTGAATTTGTAAATAACGGGAAATACTCCCCTTATTTTTTCTACTAGATACTTAATCTAGGACATGACAGGGAGCTTTCTCTTTCTCTACAGGCCAAACCAGCTCGTGCGGCTGAGAGTCCGTAGCCACTGGAACGTAAATTGATTACTTTTAATAAACCTGAAGTAAAAAAAAGGCAGAATCGCTCTTTGAAGTGAACGATTCTGCCTTTTTAAATTTCAATGCCCGCCAACTCATCTGGCGGTTTTAGTAGGGATCTTATTTATTTTCATACAAAGGAAATTTCGCAGTCAGTGATTCCACACGATTCCTTGCTTCTTCCAGCTTCTCTTCATTTTCGTGATTCTTAAGAGTGAAGGCAATGATGGAAGCAATTTCGTCCATCTCTTCCAATCCAAATCCACGGGAAGTGACCGCTGCTGTTCCGATACGGATGCCGCTTGTGACGAAAGGACTTTCCGGATCAAACGGGATTGTATTTTTATTTGTTGTAATTCCGATATCATCAAGCACCTTTTCAGCGACTTTCCCAGTTAGTTCTAATGAACGCAGATCTAGTAGAAGCAGGTGATTATCTGTTCCGCCTGATACAAGCTCCATGCCCTCTTTTACAAGACCTTCTCCTAAGCGTTTCGCGTTGTCGATGATGTTCCCAGCATATGTTTTAAAATCGTCCTGAAGGGCCTCCCCAAATGCCACAGCTTTAGCTGCGATAACGTGCATCAGCGGACCGCCCTGAATTCCAGGGAAGATGGATTTGTCGATTTTCTTCGCATATTCTTCCCGGCAAAGGATCATGCCGCCGCGAGGACCGCGAAGGGTTTTGTGAGTCGTTGTCGTGACAAAGTCCGCATGTGGAACTGGATTTGGATGCAGCCCAGCCGCAACAAGTCCTGCGATGTGAGCCATGTCGACCATCAGATACGCGCCGACTTCATCCGCGATTTCACGGAACTTGCTGAAGTCGATTTCTCTAGGGTAAGCAGATGCACCGGCAACGATCATCTTCGGCTTATGTTCGATTGCCTTTTGGCGGACGTCCTCATAGTCGATCACATGCTTGTCCTTATCTACCCCGTACTCGACGAAATTATATTGTATTCCGCTGAAATTTACGTGGCTTCCGTGAGTCAAGTGACCGCCGTGAGACAAGTTCATCCCTAAAACTGTATCTCCCTGTTCCAAAACAGTGAAATAGACTGCCATGTTTGCCTGTGCACCTGAATGCGGCTGAACATTCGCATGCTCTGCACCGAAAATTTCCTTCGCACGGTCGCGCGCAAGGTTCTCGGCGACATCGACATGCTCACATCCGCCATAGTAGCGGCGTCCAGGATAACCTTCTGCATACTTATTCGTTAAAACCGACCCTTGTGCTTCCATGACGGCTTCGCTTACGAAGTTTTCTGAAGCGATCAGTTCAATTTTCGTTTGCTGGCGATGCAGCTCATCTTGAATCGCTTTATAAAGCTCTTGATCTTGCACTGCAATCTTGCTCATACGGATCCCCCTTCAATTTACGGAAACGTTTACATCCCGTTTCTATCAATCTCAAAAAATTCAAATTCCTTTTATATTCTAACATGATTCTGCCGGAGAATAAACTTGTAAAAAAGAGTGGTTCAGGGTTATGCTTCACCGCTTTAAAGCACTAAGAGGGACTGTCCCTTTTAGTGCTTTAGTGCAATAAAGTCTTTTAATAGCGGTCCCAGTTCCAGTATTCCATACTGCCGACCTGGGCTCCGTGGATTCCTTCGATTTTTCTAAGTTTCAGCAGCTCTTTTACAGGACCTGTGACTACAGCACCATAGACGATGAATCCTTCTTTTTTCAGATAATCATATCTTTCTTGAAGGTGGTCGAGGCCAAGGAAATTTTCATAATACCCTTCGCTCTCTTCTTCTAATAATGCTTCCATGCTGTCCAGCATCGCTTGCTGTAATTCACCCATATGCTCCGAGTTCATAAACATTTGAGATTGAGACATGAAATCTTCATCATGGGTACGGCCGCTCGATAACCCGTACACTCCCATCAACTCCATATCATTCCCGCTGGATCCATGTCCTGCATTGAATTCTTTCATTTCACCGGTGTATAAGGGCATCCACAGTACTTGCACATCATAGTTTTCCAAGGTTACTTGAAGATTCTCCGCATCCATAAATTCTGTTGTCGAGAAAGCTAACTCTGCAACCGTTCCCTCATGCACCTTTTCTAAAGTGGACCAGGCAGTATCAGCAGTATGGGGAGTATATTTTTTTCCTGTCTCTGGATTTTCCGGCAAATAAAATCGAAAATTTTCAGCTGGCTGGTCATTGCTCCACTCGTACTGAAGCTGAGAACTCCACGGCAGAATTCCTTTTTTCATATGGATAGTTCCTGCTGAATATTCATCCTTTCCAATTTGTTCAAACAGCGGCACTTCCATTCTCTGAGTCCAGAGGGCATTAGTGTTACTGAAGGGATGGTCAATTGTTGATTTTACATTAGGAAACTTCCAATCGAGCATGAGATTGATGTTGTAGAGGTGCTTCCGATTCCAATTCAGGGAATCTGCAACTATATTGACGCCCATTATATAGAAAGAATAGAGTAAAAAGACCGCTATAATGACCTGAACAATGCGTGCGGTAAATTTAAAGCGGTATTTCCTCATGATTTTATTTTCCAACCCCTTATCCCAATCCATCATTGATCCTCACTCCTTTCTGTCTTTTCATACAATTCCTTTAACTTTTTCCTTGCTCTGAAAAGTTCCGTTTTCACCTTTGATTCTGACAAATCCAAAGAGGATTGCAGCTCTTTATAGGAAAATTCCTCGTATTCTCTTAAATAGAGAATGGTCCTGTACCTTTCCGGCAAAAGCATGAGCAGCTCCTTCATTTCAAGGATGCCCGCTCGTCTGACCGCTTCCTCTTCAGGAATTCCATATGGACTGATCATCTCTTTTTCTCTCATTAATCTTGAAAGGAAAGGGATTCTCTCCCTTCGTTTCCGTTTACGCCACTCATCCAGGTATACGTTTCTTGCCACTTTGAAAAGCCATGCCTTTGCATTGTCCGTTTTTGAAAATTCCAGGGAAACTGTTGCACGAATGAACGTTTCCTGGACGAGATCCTCCGCCATTTCCTTGCTGCCAGACAGCTTTACCAGGTAGTAAAATAATGACTCTGCATAATTCCGATATAAGTTTTCCAGACTAAGCCTCTGTTCATCATGCACCAGCTCCCCCCCTTTTTCTCTCTACTTAAACAACGTATGAAGATGTGAAATGTTACAGAATTATTGTTAGAAGTTTTGCTTTAATGCTTTAAAGCGCTAAGAGGGACAGTCCCTGGCAGCGCACTGACGCGTTAACGTGCGACCAGGGACTGTCCCTTGTCGTGCGGTAAAGCACTAAAGTGACCCGGCACCCGCTCCACAAAAAAAATGGCGGAACGATTGTCCGCCATTTTGGTTGCTGCTCTTTCAGCAGGAAAGGTTATCTGGTTTAGTTTCGTAAACTGCCCGGGTTCCTCCAATGAGCTTAGGCCTTGTTTTTGCGAGTGAGACATGCGCTTCGCCCAGCATTTTCTGCGAAACGCGGATTGGGACGGCAACATGCTTCAAGTGCATACCGATGAATGTCTGACCAATATCGATTCCAGCTTCTGCCTTAACAAACTCGACGACCACTGGATCTGCAAACTGTGCAAAGGCATAAGTGGCCATGGCTCCACCCGCTGTCCTCACCGGAATCACCGACACTTCTTCATAGCCTCTTTTGTCAGCCCATTCTCTTTCCATGACCAGCGCACGATTGAGGTGTTCACAGCATTGAAAGGCAACACCCGCCCCCTGATCACTTGCGAAAGCTTTTATTTCGTTAAAAATAATCTCAGCTGCTTCTGAGGTTCCCGCTGTGCCGATTCTCTGCCCGATTACTTCCGAAGTCGAGCAGCCGATGACCAGCAGGTTTCCCTTTTTTAAGGGAGATTGCTCCTTAAACTCTGTCAAAATAGATTTTAGTTGGTTTTTGAGAACTTCGACATCCATGGTTGCTGCCTCCTTCTCTCCGATTTCAAACCGCTCCTCTTATCTGACTCTTTCTTCATACTCTGTAATTTTGCCGACTCGGCGCTCATGGCGTCCGCCTTCATAGTCAGTCTGCAGCCAGACCTTCGCGATCTCCCTTGCAAGACCAGGCCCGATGACTCTTTCGCCCATTGCGAGAACGTTGCTGTTATTGTGTTCGCGGGTGGCTTTTGCGCTGAATAAGTCATGCACAAGCGCGCAGCGGATTCCTTTTACTTTGTTTGCGGAAATACTCATTCCAATTCCTGTTCCGCAAATCAAGATGCCGCGGTCGTACTCCCCGTTTGCCACCTTTTCGGCAACAGGCTGGGCGTAATCCGGATAATCGACAGAAGTATCACATTCACAGCCAAAATCATCAAACTCAATTCCTAATTCATTGAGCAAATCTTTAATCTCTTCCCGAATATTCATTCCGCCATGATCTGATGCAATCGCGACTTTCATGTGTATTCCTCCTGCCATAATAAGTTATAGTTTAATCTTTACATACCCTAGCAAAATTATAAAGAAATATTGGTTTTCCACCGGTATTTCAGAAGTATAATTTCTCCTGTTTTATTATCGACAAAAATAGACAAATTCCGGGTGGTGACTGTCACCACTATACTCGAAAACGGGTAATGGTGCTTTTCAAGCTCTCCGCTTGTTTTTGCAGGTCAAGGGCCAGCTGTTCGACATTTTCCATGACTGAGGCTTGGTCTTTCGTGGCTGCCGCTACTTCCACTGCTCCTGCAGAGGTCTCTTCCGCAATCGCTGCTACTTCCTGGGACTGCCTTGAAGTCGATTCAATGAATTCCATCTGCTCATCCACGAGTCCGGATATTTGCTGAACGGATTGGGCCATATTATTAATGGTTACCGTCATTTCTTCGATTACAACATTCGTTTGAGTTCCTTTATTCACTTCGTCATTGGCGTTATTGACCTGTGTTGTTATTCTGCCCACAACGTCGCTGACTTCAGTCTGTATGTTTTTAATTAAATCTGAAATGCCCTGTACCGCTTTACCACTTTCGTCTGCCAGCTTCCGCACTTCCTCTGCAACCACCGCAAAGCCTTTTCCGTGCTCACCTGCTCTAGCCGCTTCTATGGAAGCATTGAGCGCAAGCAGATTCGTCTGGGCCGCAATATCCCCGACGAGCTGGATGATCTGCTCAACCTTTTTAGCGTTATCTTCCAGACGTCTGACAGCCTCCAATGAGTCTTCATTTCCTTTTGCTAAAGCGGCAATTCCTTCAACAAGGGAGTTAATCACCTTTTTGCTTTCCTGAAGATCCTTCAACATTTCGGTTGAAATTGTCTCTGATGATTTTGAACGATTTTGAACTTCCTGCGCAATCCTGATGACGTCATCGACCGATTCAGCTGTCGATTGGATCGATACAGCGGAACTTTCAGCACCTGCCGAAATTTCACTGATGGTTACTGCAATTCCTTCTGCCTGTGTGGAAGCCATTGAAGACGCACTTGAGATATTGACCACCGTGTTATTCGTTTTATTGAAGTTTTCATCAATGTTTTGAACCATCTCTCTCAAGTTGGCCAGCATATCGTTAAAAGCAGTGCCAAGAGAGCGGATTTCGTCATCCGATTTCGGCAATTTCACATCATCCTGGATGTTCCCTCGAGATGCTTCAATCGCTGCTTTTTCCAAGTGTTGAAGCGGCTTTGTGATGAAGCCGGCCACGAAAAAAGCCAGAACCCCCGACCAAAAGATTCCCAATGCCAGTGTCGCCGTCGTGAAGACCGCTTCATTCATGTCAGGTGTAAAAGTGGGGCGGATATAATAAATAAAAAGTGCACTGGTAGAGTATGTAATGACCGCCAGCAGCGTAATGAATAAGACCAGTTTCTTCCTCAACCCAAATTTGTAGCCCTTCTTCTCTTCGGTATTCACACCAATTTCCCCTTCCGTACTTCTCATGATTTCTTTAGTTTCTCTAACAACCTGTCGATCAGTCCATTCAGTTCTTTGTAGGTACCTCTGTAAACCTCAACGCTGCCGCCGAAAGGATCCGAAACATCTCGGTTCAATGCATCTTCCGTGACAAACTCTTTTAACGTAAACATTTTGTCTGCCGCCTGAGGATGAATCGCAGCTATATTCTGCTTATGTCCCTCTGTCATTGTAAAAATATACTCTGCCCACTGAATGTCTTCAGGGTTCAAAGAACTGGATTGATGTTCATGTATAATATCGTTCTCTTTTAAGATTTCTCTAGTCTGAAAGGAGGCTTTTTGTCCATCCTCAGCAAAAATACCAGCAGATTTAACGTTGAACTCTTCTTTCCCTTTATGCCGCAACAGCGCTTCCGCCATTGGACTGCGGCATGTATTTCCCGTACAAACAAATAAAATATTCATCCTAACCATCTCCTTATTCCTATTATAAGCCATTGTTCGACAACTCTATAGCACCCATAAATAAAAAAATAATACAAAATTAAAAACATCCCCTTCACTGCTTTAACGCAGTGAAAGGGACAGTCCCTCTTCGTGTATTAACGCATTAACGCGCTAAGAGGGACTGTCCCTCTTAGCGCGTTAATGGAATAAAGCAAGAGCATTTTAAAATGGCAGCAGCAGTTTGATTCCAAAGGCGAAGAGTATGCAGCCTCCAAGTGCCTCACTGTATGGTCCAAGCCATCCTTGTACCCGGCGGCCAATCAGCAAGCCTGCCCAGGTCAAAACTGTCGCAGCAACGCCAAAACAAATTACCGCCGCCGCTGTTCTCGCACCGAATATCCCCAAAGTCAGGCCGACCGAAAAGCTGTCCAAACTCACACTAAGCGCGAACAGCAAAAGACCGAAACCAACCGGCGTCATCACCGAACCCTCGTCATCTTTAAAGCTCGCCAACACCATTTGAATTCCCAGTACAATCAGCAGCACTCCGCCAGCATAAGCGGCGAACGCGCCAAACTTTTCTGAAAGAAATTTCCCCGTTATCATCCCGAGCAGCGGCATCCAAACGTGAAAGAGCCCTACCGTCAAGCCTATGTAGAAGATCTGTCGTAAGCGGAGCTGAACCATTCCCATTCCTATTCCTATCGAAAAGGCATCCATGCCGAGTGCAAATGCCATTAACATCAACGTAAATATTTCTGCGATAACGGTCGTCATTTCACTTCCTCCTTTGGACGTGCCTACATCACACTCTATGCACGCCGGAAAGAAATTATTTCATTTAAAAGTGAAAAAGCATCTCTTTGATGAAATTCCCGTAGTAATGGTTACCTTCATGTACCTTCACTTCAATCTTTTACCCAGAAATCTAATTTTCTTAAAAGGCTCTTTTCTAAGAGATTCTTCCACTTATATAGTTGGTCATATTATTAAGTAAGGTATTATTAGTAAATAGTATTCTTTTTGCTCACCGGTGATTGGAGCCGCGCACCTGGAATGGAAATCAACACTTTTCCACAAAATTTTAAGTTAAAAAAGGCAGAAGCGTTCTTTAAGTGAACGGTTCTGCCTTTTGGACTTTGGTTGGATTTTTCAGTGGTCTCATTCATATAGGAATCATCTTTTACAAACATAACTTCACGATTCTGCCACGGGCACCCATTTCGCCCCCTACTTTTCCATCAACATCTGATACCCCGCCGCTTTCTGCAGTCGGTTCATAATCGCCATTCCGACACCTTCCTGAGGGAAAGTTTCAGAAAAAATAATATCCACATCGCATTCATTAAAAACTCGCAAGACATCGTACAACGAATGAGCGACAGTCGCAAGGTCAGACCTGCTTCCGCAGACCAGGATGTGATCAGTTTTATAAAAATCTTTATTTTCCACCGTCGTCAGGATTCCGACCTTTAACCCTTCATTTCTTTTTTCATCAATGAGGGATTGAATCCAATTCACCGAACCTTCCAGAAGAACAAGCGGGGCATCCGGTGCATAATGAGTATATTTCATCCCAGGAGATTTTGGAGCACCCTGTCCTTTTTTTAAAGCAGGATCGACCTCAATGGGGCCTGCAGCCTCTTCCAGCTGCTCTTGCGTGACTCCGCCTGGTCTTAAAATCACCGGAATTTCAGATGTGCAGTCAATCACAGTCGATTCCACTCCAACACCGGTTTCTCCTCCGTTAATCACTCCGCTGATTTTCCCATCCAAGTCCTTGATTACATGATGAGCAGTCGTTGGACTCGGCCTTCCTGATACGTTCGCACTCGGGGCGGCAATCGGCAAGTCCGCTGCTTCAATAAGCGCAAGAGCCACGGGATGATCCGGCATTCTTATAGCCACCGTATCCAATCCAGCCGTCACCCTTTCGGAAAGAACTCCATCCTTTTTCTTAAAAATAATTGTCAGGGCTCCCGGCCAAAACCTTTCCATAAAAGTCTCAGCAGCAGGAGGAATTTCGTCGACCAACTTAGACAATTGAGTTTTGTTGGATATGTGGACAATCAGTGGATTATCGCTCGGCCTGCCTTTTGCTGCAAAGATTTTGTCCACTGCTTCATCTGACTTTGCATTTGCCCCCAGACCATAAACCGTTTCGGTAGGAAAGGCAATAACTTCATTGTTTCTTAAAAATTGAGCTGCTTCCACAATCTGTGGACAACTTTTATTACTATCCACATTGTTCTCCACAGTCCAGTAATTCATCTTCATAATGATCCACCTTTATCTTTTCACGCATATTAGTAAGGGAAAAAGCTAGTTTCTCTGTGAAATTTAACTATCCTACATCGTTTCTACTTTTGCAAGTATATAAGAATCGACACCGATATTCAAACCTTATCCACAAAATGTGCATAACCCTCTAAAAATTGTGTATAACTTTGTTAACATCTAAAAATTCACTTTAACACACTAAAACAGTGAAAGGGACAGTCCCTCTCACTGCTTTAAAGCGTTAACATACTAAATCATCAGAATTCGAAACGCATAATTGTGCAGTTATCCACTGTGGATAATGCTTTGGCGTGGGTAAATTTCTGCAGCTCTTCCATGCACTGAGACTTATCCATTTGCTGAAAGCCGAGCAAGTGAAAAAATTGAACAGATGCCTGTTTGTTGGAAACGAGGTATAGAGTGGATAACTGCTTTTCTCTGCCCAGTTGGAGAATCTCTTGAAAAAGAGCAAATAAATCTTCTCCATCCATTGTCGGCTTGACCACTAATGACCTTAAAAGCCCCGTCCTCTCCAGAATTTCCAGGCCCAATGTTCCTTGGATTTCACATGCTTCATTCTCCACAATTAAGAAGTTATCAATGCTGCCGTCAACTCCCACAGTACTTAATTCAGCACGCTCCAGAAACTCCTTAATGCTTTCAATATCTTTTTCAAAAGCTCTCCTGATCGATTTCAACATATCCTGGCACCTCTCTCATTTTTCTTTATAGTTAATAGATATGTAATGAGAGAAACAATAGAACCAAAAAAGAGATTCATTTTCTCTAAAAGAGTTGGTAATGTAAAAAAGACGGTTCTTTAAGTACTTAACAGGTTAGAAAAACGCTACGGGGCGGGTCCCTGGAGCCTTAGCGGCATGGAAATGGTCAGCATAACTCAAATGTTCAAATAACAAAAGAATCCCGCTGCAACGATATAGTTGAGCGGGATTTTCTACTGCCTTGGTCTCACGTTTAAAAGTTTCCTACTATTTAGTCCACAAATCCTTTCAGGAACTCTACTACGAAAAATCTTACTTCCACTTCACTTTCCTCTTCTTTTACAAAAAGCTGTTCTTCCGATGCAGCTTCCTTCTCCGATTCGATCTTAGGGTTATCCACAACTTGTCCACCTTGGGCTTCTTCAACCATTTCTTCACTCTCAGCCCTACTGATTGTCCCCGCTCCACCCACACGAGGAACTTCCGCCTGCTGCTCTTCAGCAGAAGTGAAAGATGACTCTGCAGAATTCTTTGTTACACTGACAGCCGTATCCATCTCCTGCTCTATTTCACTTGCTTCAGCTGTTGATTCAAACCCAGGACTTCTAACAGCCGTTCCGCTTGAAAAATCCAGGAAGCACAGCGGCGGATAGAGGACACACCACCAATTAGCTCCTTGACCGCTTCCTAACGTGATTAATATAGCTTCGTATTCACCAGCTGGATATAAAAACTGTCCATACAGCTTTGTCGGGAAATCAACTTTTCCGAATTCCACTTTCACCGTCTGAGACAAACCTTCCTCTTTCATCACTCTTTCCGAAATCTCCTGCAACTGAGGAAGTCCTGCTTTAATCGTTGAGCGTGCTTCATCAAGTGAAGCCAGACTTTCCACCCACTCCGTAATCTCCTCGTTGACCTCATCACGAATCAAGCGTTTGACTTCCTGATCTTTGTCCTTGTCACTGTCTGCCAGAATCCTCAATCGTATCGCTTCATTCGGAATGACCTGAACCTCCTGCTGCGCAGAAATAGATTCCTGTTTCGGTATATATAAACTCAAAATAGTTCCTATACTTAAAGT
Organism: Bacillota bacterium; assembly: GCA_051750065.1. Taxonomy (GTDB): domain Bacteria; phylum Bacillota; class Bacilli; order Bacillales; family Bacillaceae_B; genus Rossellomorea. Next base: position 198,912 of record JBNJJI010000001.1, on the reverse strand, counting down.
GATTATGTACATCCAAGCTAATTTAGTTGATTTCATTTCCTCCACCGTCCCTTCAGTAAAACAGTGTGGACAGAAATCTCAATTCTTAAACTAGCAAAATTCAAAAAAATTTAAAATAGCATTCTATTAAACTCATAGGATTGACCTTCTTTGCTTTAGGCTCTGTTAGTCAATGATGTTGTTATTTAAAAGCTGTTTCGCAAAGATTGTGGCTATGAAAATAAATGGATTTCCGCTACAGCCGCACGACTCCGCGGGGCGGGCGGTGAAGCAAAAGTGGAAGCGGCCGTTCAGCGACGTACAGATTTTAGGGCTCTCGCATGAGATAAAGGAATCACGAAGAGCGTTAGCGATTCGATGATGACTTATCTATATAAAGTGTAAAGGCCCCGCTCAGCGGCGTACGGACTGGACTGACTCCGCATGAGATAAAGGAAACACAACGAACGCAGTGAGTTGATGTTGACTTATCGCAAGGAGGAGGCAGGGAAGTCCGCTAGCCGTTGGGGCCTTGCAGCTAGATTCGCAAGGAGAGAGAACGAAATCTGCTAGTCGTTGGCCGCTGGAGCTAGATGAGCCTCCTCGGCTTTGCCTGCGGGATCTCACACCTGTCCCGCTAGTCCCGCAGGAGGTCGCACACCTTCCGCTGCAATCCTCCTACGTAAAAGGGGCAGTTTTCTTAAGGCAGGTTATTAAGAAACACTAGTTTATATAGTTTTAGTATGATTATTTAGCTTTTATAAGAAGGATTGATTGAAGCCGCACACCTGAAATGAGAAGTAGATACATTTATTTAAAATGGCTCTTTTCGTAAACTGTGCTGCTATTTCGATAGAATTCCGAAAGAAGCCGCGATAATTCACCATAAATATCCTTGAAAGCAAGAAAGAAAAGAGCTGCTCTTTCTGTTCAGAGAGAATACACCTAGTATCCAGGGGGAAATTCAGCCTTTGGGATTTTTCTAAAAGCAACAATATATGCAAAGACAGCCTTTTAAAAAATAAAAACGTTCATTAGCAGAGTGCTGCTTTAAAGCAGCAGAAGGGACAGTCCCTTGTAGCGAAGCAGCGCGTTAATACGCTGCCAAGCTAAAAGGGACTGTCCCTCTTAGTGCTCTAATGTGCTAAAGTCTGCTTGCATACTTCAGCCTCTACTACAGAATACCATCCGATCTTTGCCATTGATGTCATGGATGATTTCGGTGTGAGCGTCCGGGAAAGCCCCTCGAAGCATCGCGGCCACAGCTTCTCCCTGGCCTGCACCTATTTCAAATCCAATCAAAAACCGGTTCTTCATGACTTTCGGTAGTTCTTCCATAAAACGCTGGTAGAATTCAAGACCGCTTTCTCCTCCAAAAAGAGCCGAGTGCGGTTCATGATCCTTCACAACTTCCGATAAAGAATTTAAGTCCCCCAAAGGAATATAAGGCGGATTTGAAACGAGCACGTCAAGTGGTTCTTCAGTGGAGATCAGAGGTTTTAACAAATCTCCTTCTAAAAATTCAACCTTTGCACCCAACGCCTCCGCATTCTCTCTGGCTACCTTCAAAGCGTCTCCTGAAATATCGACAGCAGATACACACAAGCCCGGCCTTTCCAGTTTCAGCGAGATCGCAATAGCACCGCTTCCTGTTCCGATATCGGCCAGCTTTAACTGAGATCCCCCAGCGAAGTGCTTCCCGATCTTATCCAGAGTATGATAAACAAGCTCCTCGGTTTCAGGTCGCGGAATCAGCACATGCTCACTGACGAAAAACCGCCGGCCGTAAAACTCCTCATGGCCGATGATATGCTGAATCGGCGTTCCTTGAATATGACCGGTGATACCCCGGACAAACTCAATCTTTATCTTATCGCTCAATACCGTCCTTTGATTTGCCAGCAGCTGGGACCTGTCCATCTCTAAAAGATGCTTCATTAATAGTTCTCCCGCATTTTCGTCCCGCTTATTTTCTATCAAAAAAGAAGAAGCCCATTTGAGGGCTTCAAACACAGTGTTGCAATTACTCATTATTCTTCCAATCTCTCAAGCAGTTTAGATTGGTCTTCGAAGATGAGTGAGTCAATGACCTCATCCATTTTACCTTCTAAAATCTGATCGAGTTTTTGGATTGTCAAACCGATGCGGTGATCCGTTACGCGGTTTTGCGGGAAATTATACGTACGGATACGCTCAGAGCGGTCGCCGGTACCGACAGCAGACTTACGGTTCGCATCGTATTCTGCCTGTACTTCTCTTTGAAACTTGTCGTAGACACGGGCACGAAGGACTTTCATTGCCTTTTCTTTGTTCTTAATCTGAGATTTTTCATCCTGACATGAAACGACGACACCAGTAGGTACATGCGTCAAACGGACAGCTGACATCGTCGTGTTAACGCTTTGTCCACCCGGCCCGCTTGATGCGAATGTATCGACACGGATATCTTTGTCATGAATATCAATCTCAACTTCTTCCGCTTCAGGCAGACACGCAACTGTTGCTGTCGACGTATGAATACGTCCGCCGGATTCCGTTTCCGGTACACGCTGCACACGGTGGGCTCCGTTTTCATATTTCATCTTAGAATACGCACCATTTCCTGTAATCATAAAGATGATCTCTTTATAACCGCCGACACCAGTCGAGTTGGCTTCCATGACTTCGGTTTTCCAGCCTTGCGCTTCCGCAAAACGGCTGTACATACGGTAAAGATCGCCGGCAAACAAGGCAGCTTCATCTCCGCCTGCTGCTCCCCGGACTTCCATAATAACGTTCTTGTCATCATTCGGGTCTTTTGGAATAAGAAGAATCTTCATTCTCTCTTCCAGCTTCTCAATTTGTTCTTCCAGCTCGGAAACTTCCTCTTTGACCATTTCACGCATCTCTCCGTCAAGCTTTTCATCAAGCATTGATTTGGCGTCTTTGAACTGGGACGTAGCTTCCTTATATTCACGATATGCTTCAACAGTTTCCTGGATGTTAGATTGTTCTTTGGAATATTCTCTTAGCTTTTTTGGGTCATTCACAATTTCTGGATCACTCAAAAGCTCATTCAACTTTTCATAACGATCTTCAACTGCCTGTAAACGATCGAACACAGCTATTCACCTCAATTTTAATCCATAACAGTACAATTATATAATATGCAGTCCTCAAACACAAGAAACGGTAAAAGGGCGAGTCCCCCTTCTACCGTTCTCTTATCTGGACATTCACTTGATACCTTGGAAAAGCCCTGGTCAGGCGTTTGTTAAGATCTGCTTCCTCTTCATTCCTTTGGTCCTGAGCCATTTCGTCATGAGTATAAGCAGTAACCCACATTTGCTGGCCATTGATCCAAACCTGGCCTGGTTCGTAGTCTGTGTATACCTCTATGACTTCCCTCGCTTTATCAATATCCGTGCCTTTAGTCGGCTGCGTTTCCGCTAAATCGATAAAGCTCGGATTTTGATTCGTTTCCATTGGCTGATCCACATTTTGATTCGTATCTACATCATTTAATTTATTATTGACGAACGTTCTGCCGTTTTGATCCTCATCCTGCACATAAAGATTATCATTCTGTGCTCCACATGCGGTAAGTATGATGGTGAGTACGGCTAGATATAAGACTTTCTTCATCTGAAACACCTCCTGACCATAGGTTGTCCTATGACCCGGAGGTTATACCGCCTGCTTTTTAACAGAAAAAAACCGAGAGCAACAAAGCTCCCGGCAAAAAATTATACTTCCTTCACGATCGATTCCTGGCTGACGCTGATTCCCTTAGGAACCTGATGATGATGGCGGCACCTTGGTTCATAAGCTTCCGAAGCTCCTACAAGGATGATTGGATCATCATATCCTGCAGGCTGTCCATCGATCAGGCGCTGCGTCCGGCTTGCAGGCGATCCGCAAACCGCACACACAGCCTGAAGCTTCGTCACTTGTTCAGCAGCAGCCATCAGGAGGGGCATGGGACCAAATGGTTCTCCGCGGAAATCTTGGTCCAGCCCTGCAGTGACCACCCGATGACCTGCATCAGCAAGTTTCTGCACGACTTCCACAATGCCTTCATCAAAAAACTGGACTTCGTCAATAGCGACTATATCGATACTCGCCGTCACCTCACTGAGAATCTCCACTGAAGATTCAACAGGTTTGGCAATGACAGATGTTCCATTGTGGGAAACAACAGCTTCCTCACTATATCGGTTATCTAATTTCGGTTTGAAGACCATGATTTCCTGCTTGGCAAATTGCGCTCTTCTGACGCGCCTGATCAACTCTTCAGATTTCCCTGAGAACATGCTTCCGCAAATTACTTCCAACCAGCCGGTCTGTTTCATCAGATACATGAAATTAGCCCTCTCCTTCCTCGATCGTAATTATTTATTAAAATGCATTCTATGTATCCTGCTGCACCTATTTAAAATAAAAAAATAAGTGCAAAAACAAGGTGGTACAGCTAAAAAAGAATGCCTTAAAGGTCCGTGTAAGAAAAAAAGAGGCGCAGTTCATTCACTGCTCCACCTATTTCTTCATTATTATCTCAAAAGCGAAAGCGCCCTGATCAGCCCCGACAGGCAAATGCTCAGAAGAGAAGAAAAGGCGGTCTTTCCTTTTATTCACTTCGGACATTTGACCCCGAGGGGCTGGGCGCTGAAGCTAGACGTGGATAACTTATAAAAAACCCACAATGCTGAAATTATTAATAATAAAAAACAGGCAAGCATAAAATCCTTGCCTGTTTTCTTTAGAGATTAGAAAGGGAGGTTCCAGGGAAGCTGTCAAGCACAAGTGCTTACAGGGACCTGGAATCCCTCCGCTGCTTTTCTAAAATTATTGTTCTTTGTTTTTAAGGCCGTATTTTTTGTTGAAACGATCAACACGTCCGCCGGCATCAGCGAATTTTTGACGACCAGTGTAGAAAGGATGGCACTCGGAGCAAACCTCTACTTTCACTTCGTTCTCAACAGATCCTGTTTCGAACTCGTTACCGCAAGCACATGTAACCATCACTTTTTTGTAATCTGGATGAATTCCTTGTTTCATTATATTTCATCTCCTTCCGCCCTGAATCATCTGAGACAGAGTTATATATTCCAAAATATGCGATATGAGCATAAGCCGGTTTGACCAGCCCCTTACCGCATCCACTTTAAAAACACACTGACAATATTATAACAAGTCCATCGTTAAAATGCAACCTGGTTTTCATGCTGGATAAAATTTACTTCGTGACTATACACCCCAGATAAAGTCCGCCTTATTCAGCGGCTTATTGCTTTTAAAGTGCGAGAAGGGACAGTTTCCCACCCCGCTTTAAAGCAGCAAGCTACGAGCGTCTGCCTTTGGACTCTTCGTGCAGAATCTCGAAGAATTCATCGTTCGTTTTGGTTTTTTTCAGCTTGCGAAGGAATTTTTCCGCGAAATCCGGCGCGTCGGACATCGCTTTTCGGATGGCCCAAAGTTTTTCAAGTTTTTCAGCAGGAACAAGAAGCTCTTCTTTCCTTGTTCCTGAACGGCGGATATCGATTGCAGGGAAGATCCTTCTTTCTGCAAGCGCGCGGTCAAGGTGAAGCTCCATGTTTCCTGTTCCTTTGAATTCCTCGTAAATAACATCGTCCATACGGGAACCGGTGTCAATAAGCGCCGTCGCAAGTACAGTCAAGCTTCCGCCCTCTTCAATGTTACGGGCAGCTCCAAAGAATCGTTTTGGACGGTGAAATGCAGCCGGGTCGATACCGCCCGAAAGCGTCCTTCCGCTTGGAGGAATAACCAGGTTATAAGCACGTGCCAGACGTGTAATACTATCCATGAGAATAATGACATCACGCTTATGTTCAACAAGACGCAGGGCACGCTCCAACACGAGCTCAGCCACCTTGATATGATTCTCCGGCACTTCATCGAAAGTCGAACTAACCACTTCCGCTTCCACAGAACGTTCGATATCTGTTACTTCCTCTGGACGTTCATCGATCAGAAGAATAATCAATTCTGCTTCAGGATTATTGGTCGTAATTGAGTTGGCGATTTCTTTTAACAGCATCGTTTTACCTGCTTTAGGAGGTGCAACAATCAATCCACGCTGCCCGAAACCAACCGGGGATATCAGATCCATAATGCGAGTGGAAATTTTATTCGGTGTTGTTTCGAGTTTAATTTGACGATCTGGATATAAAGGCGTCAGCGCAGGAAAGTGAACACGTTCCTTCGAGGCTTCCGGTTCATCTCCATTGACCATTTCTACATGCAGCAACCCGAAATAACGCTCATTTTCTTTCGGCGGGCGAACTTTTCCGGAAACTTTATCTCCGTTTCGAAGGTCAAAACGGCGGATTTGGGAAGCGGAAATATAAATGTCCTCAGCACTTGGCGAGTAATTGATCGGGCGCAGAAATCCGAACCCTTCAGACTGAATGATTTCTAATACACCTTCCATAAAGAAGAAACCTTCTTTTTCAGCTCTTACTTTAAGGATCGCAAAAATGAGTTCTTTTTTAGTCAGCTTGCTATAGTATGAAATCTTGTACTCTCTTGCTAATTCATACAGTTCTTTTAATTTCATGTTTTCTAAGCTTTTAATCGTTAATTCCATAATAGCACCACTCTTTAATTATTTGAAATCTACCATATGGAGAACGTTATGATAGGAAATATTACCGGATAATGAATAAGAAGAAATAGTAGAAGCAATTTCTTATGAAGTATTTATCTGTATTTGAAAATAAAACAACTATTATCTAAACATATTTTACTGTTGAAATCAACATTGGAATAGAAAGGGAAGGAAAAAATATGATGGGCAGAGGAATACCCTTCATCTCTCTCTGTATATAGTAAATGCCAGCTTCAATGGGAAAACTCCATTAAAGCTGACTTATATTGTTCATTCTACAAGATTAGCGGCTGTTAGGGAAGTACTTCCTAAGCAGCCAGCCTCCAAAACCTTACTTCATCACCAGGTTCGGTTTCTTTTGCAAGCTGTGACGCCCATCAATGAATCGGACCGTGCCGGACTTCGCTCTCATGACAACAGAATGAGTCAAGCTGTGGCTGCCTTTCAACTGAACACCGCGCAAAAGCTCTCCGTCTGTAACGCCTGTTGCTGCAAAGATAGCATCATCACCTGTCACTAAATCCTCCATGCGAAGGATCTTGCTGCAATCGAGACCCATTCTTACACAGCGCTCTGCTTCAGCATCGTTTTGCGGCAGAAGCTTTCCTTGTATTTCCCCTCCAAGGCACTTCAATGCAACCGCGGCCAGGACGCCTTCTGGAGCACCGCCTGAACCAAACAAAATATCTACACCCGTATGGTCGAAAGCCGTATTCATGGCACCTGCTACGTCGCCGTCATTGATAAGCTTGATTCTTGCTCCCGCTTCTCTCAACTGGGCAATGATATGAGAGTGGCGCTCACGGTTAAGGACCGTTGCGACCACGTCTTCGATATCTTTATTTTTGGCACGAGCAACTGCTTTCAGGTTATCCAGCACAGAAGCATTGATATCAATCTGTCCAACTGCTTCCGGGCCGACTGCTATCTTGTCCATGTACATATCTGGTGCATTCAACAGGTTGCCATGGTCAGCAACTGCCAGGACGGCAAGAGCATTCCAGCCCCCCGATGCAACGATATTGGTGCCTTCGAGCGGATCGACCGCTACGTCCACGCGCGGACCATAGCCTGTCCCTAATTTTTCACCGATATAGAGCATTGGGGCTTCATCCATTTCCCCTTCCCCAATCACCACGGTTCCTTTCATAGGTACAGTATCAAATACATCTCTCATTGCAGAGGTAGCCGCTTCATCTGCCTCTTCTTTCTTTCCTCTTCCCATCCAGCGGGCTGAAGCAAGTGCTGCCCCTTCTGTTACACGTACGAGTTCCATTGATAAACTTCTTTCCATCTGTTTCTCCCCCTGTGTCATAAATATATTTTTATATGCAAATTGTATAACATAATTATAAATATATTGTAACACATTAAAGGAGTGGTGAGAGGATTTTTTGAAAGCTCTTTTACATTGTTCACTTTTGAAAGTGAAGTGTACTTAACTTCCACTCTATGATGAAAAGCGCTAAGGTCTTGCGGAAAAAGAGCCTTCACTATTACATCAGCCAGCTATTGGAGAGGTTGTCCCCTTAAAGCAGTTCCGCTTAATGAAAAGCCGGCCGTAACAATTACAGGTCAACTCTCTTTTTACAATAAAGATGTCTATTAGACAAAATCGCAATCAAGAGCTTTTCAGCTGCTCCAGTTCTTCAGGAGACATCTTTTCGCGCCAAATAGTCGCTCCCAGTCCTTCAAGCTTCTCTACGAGGCTGCTGTATCCGCGGTCAATGTGCTCAAGGCCTGTTACTTCTGTGATCCCTTCAGCCATTAAGCCAGCTACAACTAGTGCGGCACCTGCTCTCAGGTCACTCGCTTTTACTTTCGCCCCTTGCAGCTGGATTGGTCCGTTGATAATCGCAGAACGGCCTTCTACTTTGATGTTGGCATTCATTCTGCGTAACTCATCAATATGCTTAAAGCGGGCAGAATAGATCGTATCCGTGACAACTGCGGAACCTTTGGCTCTTGTTAAAAGTGATGTGAACGGCTGCTGCAGATCGGTCGGAAACCCCGGGTACACAAGGGTCTTGATATCGACTGCATTTAAATTTTCTGCTTTGCCAATGAAAATCTGTTCATCGCCAGCCTCAATAGGGACGCCCATTTCACGCATTTTCGCAATCAGGGATTCCATGTGCAGCGGGATGACGTTATCGATCAGTACACCATCACCTGCTGCGGCACCTAAAATCATGAAAGTACCAGCTTCAATGCGGTCTGGAATGATCGTATGACGACATCCGCTTAAATTTTCCACTCCATCAATACGGATAACATCTGTGCCGGCACCTTTTATTCTGGCGCCCATATTCGACAGCAAAGTAGCCACATCGATGATTTCAGGCTCTTTCGCTGCATTTTCTATGATTGTCTGACCTTTTGCTCTGACAGCTGCCAGCATGATGTTAATCGTTGCTCCGACACTGACTACATCAAGGTAAATCCGAGCACCGCGAAGCTCCTCTGCTCTAAGGTAAATAGCGCCTTGTTCGTTAGTAACCTCCGCACCTAAAGCCTCGAAGCCTTTAATATGCTGGTCGATCGGGCGAGGTCCTAAGTGGCACCCTCCCGGCAGGCCGATTGCCGCTTTCTTGAAACGCCCAAGCATGGCACCCATCAAATAATACGACGCTCGAAGTTTCTTCACTTTTCCGCTGGGCAGAGGCATTGAAATCATTTGTGACGGATCTACTCTCATCTCTCCGTCGCCGAATGAAACTTCTCCGCCGATTTCTTCAAGCAGAGCCTTTAGAGTTTGAACATCTGAAATTTCCGGTAAACCTTCAATTGTTACTGGAGAGTCGGCAAGGATGGTTGCCGGTATTAGGGCCACAGCGCTGTTTTTCGCTCCACTTACCTTAATTGTCCCTTTTAGTGGATAACCGCCTGCTATTTTAAGCTTTTCCATTTTAGACTCCCTTCCAAATTCGTTGATGAATTTTTCATAAACTGAGTAAATTTTTATACTAGATGTTATATGGTTATTTTTACCATTAAATTAAATTCTAAGAAGTATTGTCTACTAGTTTATACATAATTCGTCAAAACATGTATAGAAGAATAGATTTTTTTATAAATTATACCTTTTTTACTATTGTTCTGCATTCAGCGTGTCGATTACTGCTGCATGTGCACAGCCAGCTGCCCCTTAGTACCCACCCTTTTTATCAAAGAGGATATGTTTCAGAAAGCTAAACTGTTTTTAATGACTAGCTGCGGTTATTCCAATCATCCAGGAATGCCTGAATTCCCTTGTCTGTAAGCGGATGTTTAAACAGCTGCCCAAGAACTTTATAAGGAGTGGTTGCAATATGCGCGCCTCTTAAAGCAGCGTCTGTAATATGTTGAGGATGTCTGATAGAGGCAGCGATGATTTCCGTGTCGATGCCATGAATTGCAAAGATTTCAGCGATTTTTTCAATCAGCTCCATCCCGTCATGGCCGATATCATCCAATCTTCCGAGGAAAGGTGAGACATAAGTGGCACCTGCCCTTGCTGCAAGTAATGCCTGATTGGCGCTGAAAATGAGTGTTACATTCGTTTTGATTCCTTCTTTAGAGAACACAGAAACCGCCTTTAACCCTTCTGGCGTCATCGGTACTTTTACAGTGATATTTGGAGCGATAGCCGCTAGCTCGCGCCCTTCTTTAATCATTCCTTCAGCATCGAGTGCAATGACTTCTCCTGAAACGGATCCAGGTACAAGGTCAGCAATTTCTTTCAAGCGGTCATGAAAAGATACCCCTTCTTCTTTGGCCACTAATGAAGGATTTGTTGTAACCCCTGAGATGATGCCCCACTCAAAAACTTCGCGAATTTCATCCATATTTGCCGTATCAATGAAAAATTTCATTACCCATTCCACTTCCTTCGACTAAATTTTCAAAACTATTAAAATGAACGGAAACCGCCTTAGGTGTGTAAGGCGGTTTCTATAAGGGTTGTTTATGAGATTCTTTGTTGACTTTTATAAAATGGCTCTTTTCGTAAATATTGTTGCTGATTGAAGAGAAGTTGATTTCCGCTTCAGGCGCCCGACTCCGCGGGGCGTGCGGTGAGCCTCCTCGGCTTCGCCTGCGGGGTCTCACCTGCCCGCTAATCCCGCAGGAGGTCGTACGCCTTCCACTCCAATCAACACTCTCGAAATAGGAGTGTAAAAACCACAACCTTTTAGAAAACAGCCTATAAAATTAAGCTTGGTTTGAAGAACCAAATTCACGCATTTTTCCGATAACCGTTTGCTTGATTGCTTCGCGTGCAGGCCCAAGATATTTTCGTGGATCGTATACTTCAGCATCCTCAGCAAGTACTTCGCGAACCTTTCTCGCAGAAGCAATTTGGTTCTCAGTGTTTACGTTGATTTTCGCTGTACCGTAAGAGACCGCTCTTTGGATGTCTTTAGTTGGAATTCCAGTACCGCCGTGAAGTACTAGAGGCACTCCAGTAGCCGCGCCGATTTCTTCCATTTCCTTGAATCCAAGGTTAGGCTCGCCTTTGTATGGTCCGTGAACAGAACCAAGAGCAGGTGCCAATGTGTCGATACCAGTACGCTCAACAAGCTCCTGGCACTCTTTAGGGTCAGCGTAGATAACGCCGTCAGCTACAACGTCGTCCTCTTGACCGCCGACAACTCCAAGTTCAGCTTCGACAGAAACACCTTTAGAGTGAGCATACTCAACCACTTTAGAAGTGATTTCGATATTTTCCTCGAAAGGACCGTGAGACGCATCGATCATGACAGAAGTGAAACCTGCATCGATTGCTTCTTTACACTTATCGTAGCTGGAACCGTGGTCAAGGTGAATGGCAACAGGAACAGTGATGTTGTAATCTTCCATAAGGCCTTCTACCATTTTTACGACGGTTTTGAATCCGCCCATATAGCGTGCTGCACCTTCAGAAACACCAAGAATTACTGGTGATTTCTCTTCTTCTGCAGCTTGAAGGATCGCTTGAGTGAACTCAAGGTTATTTAAATTGAACTGTCCAACAGCATAACTATTATTTTTTGCCGTGATAAGCATTTCTTTCATTGAAACTAATGGCATATAAATTTCCTCCTTTTATTGAGTCAGTATGTAAACTGTATACCCGTTCTCAGTGTTTGCAATTTCAACTGTATAATACCAAAAAGGTCAACATTTTACCAACTGACTGCCCTGATTTTATAAAAAGAAGTATTATTCGGCATTTTCAATTTACTGGAAAGGCTTACACCGTGGCATACTGTTTTACTGCCTGTCTGATATCGTCAATATCAAACGGTTTGGCGAAGTGAGTAATCGCACCAAGGTCCTTTGCTTCCTGAATCATATCAAGCTCGCCATAAGCGGTCATGATGATGACACGGATATCAGGCTCTTTTTCCTTCATTCTTTTTAAAATTTCAATACCGTCCATTCCGGGAATCTTCATATCAAGCAGCACCAGATCAAGGGAATGTTTATCTACGATATCAAGGGCTTGTATCCCGTTGGCCGCTTGAAAAGTGTTGTACCCTTCCTTTTGCAATACTTCATTCAATAATATCCGGATACCAAATTGATCATCTACAATGAGGATGTTCTCCTTCATCTAATCCACCTCTTCCCATCTAATTAATACCTGAAACGTGGTAAAAGCTTCCGTCTTTTATGACACATCGGACGCCGTTAAATAATTATAAGGTTTTTATTGCAGCTGTTTAGAAACTTTGCTGCATTCCGGGCCAGGCCTTCTGGCCATAGAAGCGTTCAGGCCAGCAGGCGAATTGATAACCCTGCCTTTTAAAATATAATAAGTATAAAGATTATTAGCCCACGAGTATACTTCAACATAAGACCGTCAAAATCCTTCTTTTCTTGATAATTTTACTTCTTTGCCTGCCGCTTTTATAATTTAGTACATATGAAGCGGATACTTCCGCTCGCTAAATAGAATTTACATTAAGGAGCACATAAGATGATTAAAATGTTTACTACCCAGTTAACGGGACTATTTAACCGGATTGCTGATAAAGAAGAATTTTCAATTGAAGATGGCGCCCGCCTGCTTGCACAGGCTTCCGTTGGCGAAGGAAGCATCTATATCAAAGGGTTTGCCGAGATGGAAGGTGTCACTCTTGAAGCACTCCATGGACAGGAGCCGTTGAAGGGAGCCAAAGCTCTGATCAATATAGACGATGTGACGGAAGCTGACCGGGTGCTTCTGGTTTCCCGTTACTCCACTGATGATGAGGCAGTGTCACTCGCGAAGCAGCTGGTTGATAAAGGGATTCCATTTGCGGCCGTGTCCGGTGTGGTGTCTGCAGATGATGATAACCTTGCAGACCTGGCAGATATCCATATTGATACCAAATTAATAAAGGGAATGCTGCCAGGAGAGGAGTTAGGTGAGCGTGTCGGATTTCCATCCAGTATGGCTGCGCTTTATATCTACTTCCTGATTAAATTTTCGCTGGAGGAGATGCTGGAGGAATATTAATACCAACTAACCCCTTAGAAAAAACCTGAAGTTTCAAGGTGTTCATGAAATTAAAATCACTTTGCTCTGCGGCTGGAAGCCTCTCTTACCGGGATCTGCCTATTAAGCACAGTGAATGGTTATCTCTAGCAATTTATTCTCTGTAAAAAAGGGGGAGAAATAAGGGGAGAAATTCCGCTTATTTAAAAAATATTACGAAAAACAGCCAAATTAAGCGGAGAAATTCCGCTTATTCTCTTAAAAGATGCGAAAATGGTTCATTTCGCTGTGCTTAAGCGGAAAAATTCCGCTTATATAACCCATATCGGATTCTATTCCGGAGCTTAACCGGAAATTTTCCGCTTATTTTAGATAGGATTATTCATTTCCTTCACAGGGCACGCCTCCTGCTAGGGAAACCTCCTTATCCCCTAACCTGAAGGGAGATTTCTTTTACAACGCTATAAGCTCTCTGGAGCCCCGGCATAGCCAGGGGTTTTCAGGGCCATGAAACAAAAGAGCCGGCCCCCACAGGGAACCGGCTCTTTCTTATCCATATAATAATTATTCAGCTTTCTCCAAAGACGCATTGATGAAATCCCTGAATAGCGGCTGAGGACGGGTTGGGCGTGATGTGAATTCCGGATGAAATTGTGACGCCACAAACCAAGGGTGATCGGCAAGCTCGATGATTTCCACCAATCTGCCGTCAGGACTTGTACCTGAGAAGATGAAGCCCGCTGCTTCCATTTCTTCTCTGAAATGATTGTTAAATTCATAACGGTGGCGGTGGCGCTCATAGACAACCTCGCCGGCATAAGCATCATATGCTTTCGTTCCAGGAATGAGTTTACAAGGATACAACCCAAGGCGAAGAGTGCCTCCAAGGTCCTCGATATCTTTTTGCTCTGGAAGCAAATCAATAATCGGGTAAGGCGTTTCAGCATTTAGTTCAGCTGAGTGAGCTGTTTCATAGCCAAGTACATTACGGGCATACTCAACAGAGGCCAATTGCATTCCAAGGCAGATCCCAAGGAAAGGCACTTTGTTCTCGCGCGCATATTGGGTTACGATGATCTTACCCTCAACTCCGCGGTCTCCGAATCCTCCCGGTACCAGGATGCCGTCAACATCGCTCATCAATTCCTCGACATTTTCGGAATTAATCAACTCTGAGTTCAGCCACTTCACTTCTACATCTGCATCGAAGTTATACCCCGCATGCTTCAGTGCTTCTACAACTGAGATATATGCATCTTGTAGCTCAACATATTTACCGACAAGCGCAATTTTGGTTTTCTTGCTTAAATTGCGGACCCTGTGAAGGAGTTCATTCCACTCTGTCATGTCAGCTTCACCGCAGTCAAGCTTCAAATGATCGCAAGTAAGCTGGTCAAGCTTTTGTTCCTGAAGGGCAATCGGCACCGCATATAGTGTGTCTGCATCCATGGCTTCAATCACTGCACGTTCATCGATGTCACAGAACAATGCAATTTTATCTTTCATATCCTGAGTCATCGGCATTTCTGTACGCACGACGATTACATTTGGCTGGATGCCAAGGCTTCTTAGTTCTTTAACACTGTGCTGCGTTGGTTTTGTTTTCATTTCACCGGCAGCCTTGATGTAAGGAACAAGTGTACAGTGGATGTACATGACATTGTCACGACCTACATCATTCTTGATCTGGCGGATGGCTTCCAGGAATGGCAGGGATTCGATGTCCCCTACTGTTCCGCCGATTTCCGTGATGACGATATCCGCATTGGTTTCGTTACCAGCACGGAAAACTCTTTCTTTGATTTCATTTGTTATATGTGGAATAACCTGAACTGTTCCGCCCAAATAGTCCCCGCGGCGTTCTTTTTTCAATACAGTTGAGTAAATTTTCCCTGTTGTTACAGAGCTGTATTTATTCAGGTTGATATCGATAAAACGCTCATAATGCCCTAGATCAAGGTCAGTTTCAGCACCATCATCTGTAACGAATACTTCTCCATGCTGATAAGGACTCATTGTACCAGGGTCCACGTTGATATAAGGATCAAACTTTTGGGTTGTTACTTTTAACCCCCGGTTTTTCAATAGTCTTCCAAGTGATGCAGCTGTAATTCCTTTTCCTAAAGATGAAACTACACCGCCTGTTACAAATATATACTTTGTCATGCAAAGTACCCCCTTCTCCAAGTTAGTGTCTAAAAAAAGTATGTTCAGCAGAACTGAACATTAATCTCTTACGATGAAATTAATCCAAGGACTGTTTCATTAAGGCAGTGTACATTTTAAAAAGTATAGTTGATTTCCGCTCCAGGGATTAGCAACAGAGCTAAAAATAAAAGACAACAATCTCTTAAAAACTTCCTTATTTTAAATACTCTTATACCCTGCCCCCGCAGCCTTATCCATTTAAAAAAATCAACTGGGAAACGTTGAGCATTCTCGTTATGAAACAGCATGAAAGGGGTGCAAAAAACAAAAAACGCTCCCGCTTACCGAAGTAAGGGGAGCGTTGAGTTAATAGTCTGATCCTTTTAAAAGGAGCCCAAATAACATACTACCTTCCTCGACATGAGATGTCAAGAAATGAATTATTTGTCTTCTTCTTCGATTTCCTCTTCTTCCTCGTCATCATCTTCGAGGTCAAACTCATCGTCATCGATGATTTCTTCTTCGATTTCATCCGCGTCATCCGCATCGAGATCTTCATCGTCGTCGAGATCATCATCATCGTCATCAACAGCTGTCAGATCTTCTTCATCCAGATCGTCCAGGTCATCAAAATCAAGATCTTCTTCATCGAAATCCTCTTCTAAATCTTCAACATCAGCCTTCTTCGCTTTTTTCTTGCGCGGCTTGATTGTCGGAACTGTTTCTTCTTCAATCTGATCGACAGGATACCATGCCCTGATTCCCCAGCGGTTCTCACCTAAGGCAATGAAGCGGCCGTCAACATTCAGGTCCGTATAGAACTGAACCATCCGAGAACGGACTTCCTTCTGTGATAATTCCAGCATGTTTCCCATTTCTTTTAGTAATTCATCGAAAGTCACAGCTTTCTTTTTCTCTTCAAGCAGCTCAAATGCTAATTCTATGAAGGATTTATGACGCAATTCTTCGAGCGATAATTTCTTTAATTTCATCTGAAGCACTTCCTTTCTCTATTTCACATTCTATTAAAAGGCTTTTCGGATAGTGGTAGAACAGCTGCCATTAAAATCGCGCCCTTTTCCTGGATATTATAAAAGTAATCTATAAATCAAGTGAAGGAAAAGAGAGGAAACGACAGAACTCATGTGAAAGAGCCTGATAGGATAAATAATAGGGCATAATTCACGAATTTGCCTGAAACCATACTATTCATTATAAACAATATAAATGTGTTTATGCTAGATTTATGCCATTTTTCTTTTATTTTTTTCCATGTTTCAAACTTAGGGAATTAGTTGTTGATGAGGAATTGATTTATGAAGAAGGTAAGGGGTGTATAAAAGTGGATTTCCTCTGATCAGCTCCTTAATTCTCTGGGCTTCAAGGTGTTTCCGCTTTTTTCTAATTCAGCGTGGCGCTGTTTGGTGCCATTACAATATATTTCACTGACAGCTTCGTAAAAAAAGTAAAAAGCCAGCAGCAAAAGCGGAATTGCTCCCAAAAGGTTTTGATATAGATAAAATGAAAGTCCGCACCCTGCCAAGAATAGGATGTACTTTAAAAGATATCTCATTGTAATGTCACTCCCTGCCAAATGTCCTGTGCGTCTAAACGTTACTCTTTCCCTATTATAGTAGAGATTTCTCGTTCGTAATATTAAATCTATGTTAAAAAACAATAAGTTACCGGCACTTCTCATTAAGAAGACTGATCCAAAGGGGGCTTCCCTTTGGATCAGTTGGATGAGACACCGGTTACATGTTTCTTCTGTATTGGCCGCCGACTTCGTACAGTGCCCTTGTAATTTGACCAAGGCTTGCGACTTTGACGGTTTCCATCAGTTCAGCAAAGATGTTTCCGTCATTCACTGCCGCTTCCTTCAGTTTCTTCAACGCTTCTTCTGTGCTGTCCTGGTTGCGACCCTGGAAACTTCTCAGGTTCGTAATTTGAGTTTCTTTTTCATCCTTCGTAGCACGCGCCAGCTCCATGCTGTCCATCTGATCTTCAGACGGAGGGTTTGGATTCAGGTAAGTGTTCACCCCGACAATCGGAAGTTCCCCGCTGTGTTTTTTCATTTCATAGAACATCGACTCTTCCTGAATCTTGCCTCGCTGATACTGTGTCTCCATGGCACCAAGCACGCCGCCGCGATCGTTGATGCGTTCAAACTCAGTCAGAACCATTTCTTCCACAAGATCTGTCAGCTCTTCGACGATAAAGGAGCCTTGAAGCGGATTTTCATTTTTCGATAATCCATGCTCTTTAGTGATAATCATCTGTATTGCCATCGCCCTGCGTACTGATTCCTCTGTCGGAGTCGTGATCGCTTCGTCGTAGGCATTCGTATGAAGAGAATTACAGTTATCCTGCAGAGCCATCAACGCCTGAAGGGTCGTACGGATATCATTAAAATCAATTTCCTGAGCATGCAGAGAGCGTCCGGATGTCTGGATATGATACTTCAGCTTCTGGCTTCGCTCATTGGCACCATACTTATCTCTCATAACTGTCGACCAGATCCGGCGCGCCACCCTGCCGATGACGGTATACTCAGGATCGAGTCCGTTAGAGAAGAAAAAGGATAAATTCGGCGCAAAGTCATTGATATCCATGCCTCTGCTCAAATAGTACTCCACATACGTGAAACCATTGGCAAGCGTGAATGCCAGCTGTGAAATCGGGTTCGCTCCCGCTTCTGCGATATGGTAGCCTGAAATAGATACAGAATAATAGTTTCTTACTTTGTGATCGATGAAGTACTGTTGGATGTCGCCCATCATTCGTAAAGCGAATTCAGTTGAGAAGATACACGTATTCTGGCCTTGATCTTCTTTTAAAATATCTGCCTGAACGGTTCCCCGGACCACGTTCAGTGTCGCTTCTTTCACTTCGGTGAACTCTTCAAGAGTCAACGTTCTTCCCAGTTGTTCTTCTTTCTTCTTCACCTGCTGGTCGATGGCGGTATTCATAAACATTGCCAAAATGATCGGCGCGGGGCCATTGATCGTCATCGAAACAGATGTTGAAGGAGCACAGAGGTCAAACCCGGAATACAGCTTCTTCATATCATCTAAGGTACAAATGCTCACTCCGCTTTCCCCGACTTTTCCATAAATGTCCGGTCGATGATCAGGATCTTCTCCGTATAGAGTTACCGAATCAAATGCTGTACTTAAACGCTTGGCATCATCATCCTTGGAAAGATAATGGAAGCGGCGGTTCGTTCTTTCCGGTGTCCCTTCACCAGCGAATTGGCGTTTCGGGTCTTCTCCCTTGCGCTTGAACGGGAACACGCCTCCTGTGTAAGGAAAAGCACCTGGGACATTCTCTTTGTATACCCACCCAAGAATTTCACCTAAATCTTTATATTTTGGAAGTGCGACTTTTGGGATGTTAAGTCCGGAAAGACTCTTTGTTTTTAGTTCCGTGATGATTTCCTTATCCCTGATCTTGGTTACAAACTGGTCAGCACCATATTTTTCTTTGAATTCTTCCCAGCCATCAAGGATCCTTTTGGATTCAGGAGTCAGCTTTTCTTCCACACTCTTTCTAAGGTTCTCTAAGGAAGTCAGCACTTCTTCATTCGCTTCCTGCTCCTTCACCGCTTCGATTGCTCCTTGAAGCTGGAACATCTTGCGGGCAAAACCAACCTGCTCTTCCGCTTTTCTATGATAACCTCTCACAGTTTCGGAAATCTCTCTTAAGTAATAACGGCGGTCATTCGGAATGATGACATTCTGTTTTTCAACATCAGCATCTTTGGAAAAAGCTGTTGTCCATTCCAAATCCAGCTTACTGTTAATTTTTTCAACAAGTGCGGCAAACAAAGCGTTTGTGCCCGGGTCATTGAACTGGCTGGCAATCGTTCCGTAGACCGGCATTTCATCCAAGTCCTTATCAAACAGCATATGGCTGCGCTGATATTGCTTCTGCACTTGCCTTCTAGCATCCTCTGAACCTTTTCTTTCAAATTTATTGATGACAATCAGATCGGCAAAATCAATCATATCGATTTTCTCCAACTGTGAGGGAGCTCCAAATTCACTTGTCATAACATACATGGACATATCACAGATTTCTGCGATTTCCGCATCTCCTTGCCCGATACCAGATGTCTCAACAATCACAAGGTCATATCCTGCTGCTTTTACAACATTAATAGAGTCCTGGATTGCCAAGGATAGCTCCGACTTCGATCCCCTTGTTGCCAAACTTCTCATGAACACGCGTTTATTGAAGATTGCATTCATGCGGATACGGTCACCCAGAAGGGCTCCTCCTGTTTTTTGTTTCGTTGGATCAATGGAAAGGATTGCAACCTTTTTCTCAGGAATTTCATTCAAGAATCGGCGAATCAGTTCATCTGTTAATGAGCTTTTTCCTGCTCCCCCTGTACCTGTAATCCCGACGACAGGTACGGTCGCTGCCAGCGATTTTACTTCACTGAGTACCGATTCTGCCGCAGCTGCTGCTTCTTCATTTGAGTTGAGGCGATACTCTGCAAGTGATATCAGTTTCGAGACGGTATTGATGTCCCCTTCCTGCAATTTATCCAGCTGTTCACCGACAGAAGAAGTGGCCGGAAAATCACACTCTTCAATCATGCCATTAATCATGCCTTGAAGGCCTTGAGTCCGTCCGTCTTCCGGAGAAAAAATTCTCGCGATTCCATAAGCGTGAAGCTCCTTGATTTCGCGCGGGATGATAACCCCTCCGCCGCCTCCGTAAATTCGGATATGGGAAGCTCCTCTTTCTTGTAAAAGATCGTACATATATTTGAAGTATTCAACATGCCCGCCTTGATAAGACGAAATCGCAATTCCCTGAACATCTTCCTGTATCGCTGCATTGACTACCTCTTCAACAGAACGATTGTGGCCCAGATGAATCACCTCTGCCCCGCTGGCCTGAATGATTCTCCTCATGATATTGATGGACGCGTCATGCCCGTCGAATAAGCTGGATGCCGTAACAAAACGCACATGATGCTTTGGCTTATAAATCTCAACAGTGCTCATATTTCTCCCCCTGTTCGCATTCTATTCTAAAAATCCATTGATTCCTGAAAACAGCAAATCTGTTTGAAGCTCGATATACTCTTCTAAGGAATAGTTTTTCTGAAGCGCCCAGCGGCGGAATCCCCACATCTGCCCCTGAACGAAAATATTGTGTGCCATCAGGTGTATCCTGTTTTCATCAAGCGCAAGCTCGCCATTTTCACAGCATCTTCTGATCAGCGTCTCAAACATCCCGACCATTTCGAGCTCTTTTTGCAGCACGTATGGCAGGGCATCCTTAGATAAAGCTTTTGCCTCTTGGTACATGACCAGTACTTCATCCTGCAGGCTATCCATGACATGGAAATAGTGGTCGATGCCAAGCTTCAGGCTGACAAGCGTCCCCTGCTCCGTATCCATTCCCTGCAGCTGAGACCGAACTTGTTCATAGATGCTGTCACATACCAGGTAAAGAACGTCTTCTTTGGTCCTGATATATTCGTACAGTGTGCCGATACTGAAACCGGCAGCTTTGGCAATCTCTCTAGTCGTTGTCCGGTGAAACCCCTTCAGCTTGAAAAGCGAGACTGCCCCCCGGACCATTTCTTCCCGCCTTTTTTCAACAAGCCGTTCATCTTTGACAGAAGCATGAACTTCTCTCTTTTTATTCACATTAACCGACCGCCTTTATTGACCACCTTTTCTCCTTTAAATGAAATTCCCCTTGTAAATCCCAGTTTTTTAATAGCTGTTTTCGCAAATATTGTTGCTGTTGAAAAAAAAACCGATTTCAGCTCCAGCCGTGCGACTCCGCTCCAATCCCCTTACGTAAAAAGGGAGGAGGTAAAATGGCCTCTAAAAGCAACATTCTTTTAGTAAGGCATTTTTCGAGTAGATTGTGGTTTTCGGATTCCCCCCTGAAAACTAAGGCTTTTCTCTCTAAGCTGAAAGAGCAGTTCATTTCTTTTTAGCTGATCAGAAAGTTTTCTAGTGATTAGAGGCCACATTTTTTAATATTTCATATTTCACAATTAAACAAAACAGCAACAAAGTTTACTAAAAGACCCTCTAAAAAAATCAAGTATGGTTAATTCCCACTCCAGATGTACGACTCCAATTAACTCAGACTATGAAAATGTAAAATATATCCCTTAAAAGTCAAATTGCTATATAGGAATCCCTAAACTCCTACATATTAGAATAAGAAATTATTTCGTCACCATACGAGAGATGACAAGACGCTGGATTTCCTGTGTTCCTTCATAGATCTGTGTGATTTTCGCATCGCGCATATAACGCTCAACCGGATAATCTTTTGTATAGCCGTAGCCTCCGAAAATCTGGACTGCTTCTGTTGTCACCTTCATCGCCGTGTCACCAGCCAGCAATTTGGACATCGCAGATTCTTTTCCATAAGGAAGCCCCTCAGACTCAAGCCACGCTGCCTGATATGTCAGCAAGCGTGAAGCCTCGATGCCTGTTGCCATATCCGCAATTTTGAACGAAATTCCTTGATTCGCAGCAATCGGCTTTCCGAACTGCTCACGTTCTTTTGCGTAAGCGATGGAAGCATCAAGTGCACCTTGAGCGATTCCGACTGCCTGGGCAGCAATTCCGTTACGTCCACCATCAAGCGTCATCATCGCAATCTTGAAGCCCTCCCCTTCTTGGCCTAAGAGGTTTGCTTTTGGTACACGACAGTTATCAAACACAATTTCCGTTGTTGGTGATGAACGGATGCCAAGTTTCTTTTCTTTCTTGCCGACTGAGAAGCCTTCAAAGCCGCTTTCAATGATGAAAGCTGATGTTCCTTTTTGTCTCTGAGAAGCATCTGTTAATGCGAAAACCACATAAATATCGGCAATCCCACCATTAGTGATGAAGATTTTTGAGCCGTTTAAAATATAATCGTCACCATCAAGCTTGGCGGTTGTTTTCATTCCGCCTGCATCGGAGCCTGAAGCTGGTTCAGTCAACCCGTATCCGCCGATTTTTTCACCTTGGGCCATTGGTTTTAGATACTTCTGCTTCTGCTCTTCATTACCGAATTTGTAGATTGGCCAGCCCGCCAAGGAAGTATGCGCTGATAATGTCACCCCTGTGGAAGCACACACTCTGGAAAGCTCCTCTACGGCGATACAATAAGCAAGATAGTCACTTCCGATTCCGCCGTACTCTTCCGGCCAAGGAATTCCTGTCAGGCCAAGCTCTGCCATCTTATCAAATAGCTCGCGGTCAAAGCGTTCCTCTTCATCACGTTCTGCAGCAGTCGGTTCCACTTCATTCTTCGCGAAGTCGCGAACCATTTTACGGATCATTTCATGTTCTTCAGATAGTTTAAAATTCATTTCTCTTCCCCCGTTTGTCTGATTAATAGGTTGTTATCAATATTCGCTTTATCGCTTTAGTGCACGACAAGGGACAGTCCCTCTTAGTGCTTTAAAGTGGTAAAGTGTCCTCTATTTATTTCAAGAGATGTTTGCTGATGACGACTCGTTGTATTTCGCTCGTTCCCTCATAAATTTCGGTTACTTTGGCGTCACGGAAGAGTCTTTCTACTGGATACTCTTCTGTGTAGCCATATCCGCCGAAAACCTGGATGGCTTCTGTGGTCACATCCACAGCTGCCTTAGAAGCAAACAGCTTTGCCACTGATGCTTCTCTGCCGCATTTCAAGCCTTCACTTCTCATATTGGCTGCCCGGTAGACCAGCAGTTTGGACGCCTCAACACTTGTAGCCATGTCAGCCAGCTTGAAGCCGATCCCCTGCTGTGCCGCAATTGGTTTTCCGAATTGGACACGTTCTTTTGCGTAAGCTGTTGAATGGTCTAAGGCGGCCTCGGCAATTCCCAATGCTTGTGCCGCGATACCGATACGTCCGACATCAAGGTTGGCCATCGCAATCTTGAATCCTTGCCCTTCTTCTCCTAAGAGGTTTTCGGCGGGTACTTTCATATCTTCAAATGTTAGCTGCACCGTTCTCGAACCGTGAAGCCCCATCTTTTTTTCATCTTTTCCAATGATGAGACCCTCGGTATCTTTTTCCACAATAAAGGCTGAGACCCCGCGGCCGCCTTTATCCGGATCTGTTGAAGCGAAAACGATATAGACGTCCGCTTCGCCTCCGTTCGTGATAAAAACTTTCGAGCCGTTGATCACATAATGATCGTCTTTTTTTACAGCTCTTGATTTCAGGCTTCCCGCATCAGACCCTGCACTTGGTTCCGTCAGGCAGAAAGCTCCCAGGTACTCACCGGATGCAAGCTTTGTCACATACTTTTGTTTCTGCTCCTCATTTCCGAAGTAAAGGATCGGATTCGTTCCAACCGAAGTATGCACCGAAAGAATAACACCAACCGTTGCACTCACCTTCGACAATTCATGGATGGCACTGATATAAGAAGTGAAATCCATTTCAGAACCGCCGTACTTCTCAGGTATGGTGATTCCCATCAACCCAAGATCGGCCATCTTTTTGATAATCTCCCTGGGAAACTCTCCCTCTTCCATTCTTTCAACAAATGGTGCGATTTCTGTCTGTGCGAAATCGCGAACCATCTTTCTCATCATCTGTTGTTCCTCTGTGAACCGTAGATCCATCCTGTTTTTCCTCCCCGATGTTTGTATAAAAGATGCCGGGTTTTGAGATCCGGCTTAATTATGCTGCTTTAAAAGGCTGTTTTCGCATATATTGTTGCTTTCGGAAAAATCCCAAAAGCCGGATTTTTCCCCGGATACTAGGGGATTTCTCTCTAATCGGGGAAAGTAGCTCTTTTCTTTTCATGATAACCAGGTTATTCCGGTGAATTATGGTAGTTTTTTTCGGAATTAGTATCAAGTAGCAACAAAGTTTACGAAAAGAGCCTTTTAAAAAGCCGTTGACTTCCGTTTGTACAGATAACGAATTCAAAGCCCTCAGCTCTGAAAGTTTACTCGTAACTGTAGAAACCGCGTCCCGTCTTCCTTCCGAGCCAGCCTGCCTTAACATATTTGCGAAGCAGCGGACAAGGACGGTATTTGTCATCGCCAAACCCTTCATGCAGGGTTTCCATGATGTATAGGCAAGTATCCAGTCCGATGAAATCTGCCAGTGTGATTGGTCCCATTGGATGATTCATGCCAAGCTTCATCACTTCGTCGATTGCCTCTTTCGTAGCGACGCCTTCGTGAAGCGTGTAAATCGCTTCGTTAATCATCGGCATCAGCACACGGTTAGATACAAACCCAGGAAAATCTTCCACCTCGACACCGACTTTATTCAATGTTTTCGTCATATCCTCGATTTCCTGATACACTTCATCTGCTGTAGCTAGACCGCGGATGATTTCAACCAGCTTCATCACAGGAACCGGGTTCATGAAATGCATCCCGATCACTTTTTCCGGTCTGTTGGTCGCAGCTGCTACTTCGGTGATGGGAAGAGATGATGTATTAGTTGCCAGGATTGCATGTTCAGGGGCAATTTCATCAAGCTGTTTAAAGATTTTTGTTTTGATTTCCATATTTTCAACAGCCGCTTCGATGACCAGGTCAACATCACCTGCGTCTCCAAGATCGGTTGACTGGGTAAGATTGGCCAGCACCTTATTCTTCTCTTCTTCTGTCATTCTTCCTTTTTCGACTGAACGAGAAAGGTTTTTAGTAATAACGCTCATCCCTCTTTGAACGAATTCCTCTTTCAAGTCGTTCAATTTCACGCTGAATCCCGCCTGGGCACAGACCTGGGCAATCCCAGCGCCCATTTGTCCAGCGCCTACTACCATTACTTTGTTAATACTCATATTTATCTCCCCTTTGTTTGAATACTGTTTTTAAAAAGGTAGGGTTGCTGCTATTAAAAGCCTTTAAAAAGGTTAATATGCTTCAAAATATTCCGTTCTCATGTACCGTGAGATACCAGTTGGCTAGCGGCCTTGATTTATCCCGCCGCGCTCTCTCATACTACTTCTTCGGCACCTCGATCATAATGGCATCTCCCTGGCCGCCTCCGGAACAAATGGAAGCAATCCCGATTCCGCCTCCGCGTCTTTTCAATTCATATGCAAGCGTCAATATGATCCGGGCACCGCTGGCTCCGATCGGGTGGCCGATCGCGACGGCACCTCCATTAACATTGACTTTGTTTTCATCAAGATTGGCGATCTTTCCGCTCGTCAAGGCAACTGCAGCAAATGCTTCGTTAATCTCAAATAAATCGATTTCTTCGAGTGTTTTTCCTGTCTTTTTCAAAAGTTCGTTGATGACTAATCCTGGAGTTTGCGGGAAATTTTCGGCTTGGATTGCTATAGCTGTATGGCCAAGAATGTAAGCTAACGGTTCCTTCCCATCTTTAGAGGCACGTTCTTCACTCATCAGGACCATAGCGGCGGCTCCATCGTTTATTCCTGGTGCATTACCGGCTGTTATCGTTCCGTCTGAGCCAAAAACAGGGGACAGTTTGGATAGTTTGTCAGTTGATGTATCCTTCCGTGGTGCTTCATCCCGTTCTACAATAATAGGATCTCCTTTGCGCTGAGGTACTTCAACCGGAAGGATTTCCTCTGAAAGCCTTCCTTCATCAGCAGCCTTTACCGCAAGTTCGTGGCTTCGCTTAGCCCAGCGGTCCTGGTCCTCACGGGAAATATCAAATTCCTTTGCGGTGCTGTTTCCGTATGTGCCCATGTGGACATTGTTAAAGCTGCAAGTCAGCCCATCATGCACCATTAAGTCTTTCACTTGAGAATCGCCCATTCGCATTCCCCAGCGTGCTTTCGGTAAGATATAAGGAGCATTGGACATCGATTCCATTCCGCCGGCTACTATTACTTCGCCGTCTCCAGCACGGATGATTTGATCTGCCATTGTCACACTTCTCATGCCTGAAGCACATACCTTGTTGATTGTTTCGGTCCTTACATTCCAAGGGAGATCTGCATGGCGTGCTGCCTGACGGGAAGGGATTTGTCCTTGCCCGCCTTGAAGAACTGATCCCAAGATAAGCTCTTCCACTTCACTTCCATCAACACCCGCTTTCTTCAACGCCTCTTTTACTGCAAAGCCGCCAAGTTCGGATGCGGTAAAAGAACTTAAGCTTCCTCCGAACTTGCCGAAAGGTGTACGAGCACCATCAATAATGACTGTTTTTCCCATTTCAATCTCTCCTTTTCTATAAATCTATAATTTTCCCACAATTGGTACCGCTTTCATTAATTCGACTGAACGCTCGCTCAAAATCATAAAGTAAAGAAAGGGCCTGGCAGCCATAACATCGAATCGATACTTTCCGGGACCAGACCCTTTTTTAAAATGAATCTCTTTTAATTAATATTGCTCCTATTTTGTAAGCCTTTACCATTCTATTCTAAATTAAAAATAGTATGAATGGAACAACTAACCTGAAAATTGTTACTATTTATTGATTAAGAAGCAATCGTCGTGTCTTTCGGATCGCCGCAAACCGCTTTTTCAAGAAGTTCTGCCACATCCAGTGTCGCTACGTTATCTTCTACTTCCTTGGCTTTCGTTCCATCCGAAAGCATCGTCAGGCAGTACGGACATCCTGAGCTGATGACAGAAGGGCTGGTCTCAAGTGCCTGTTCGGTCCTGGCGACATTGACACGATGACCCTTGTCTTCTTCCATCCACATCAAGCCTCCACCGGCTCCACAGCACATTCCGTCTTGTTTGTTTCGTTTCATTTCAACCAGGCTGACACCAGAAATGGCTTTAAGGATTTCACGCGGCGGATCGTAAACTTCATTGTATCTGCCGAGGTAGCAGGAGTCATGGAACGTAATCGTTTCATTGACTTCATATTGCGGCTTTAAGCGGCCTTCTTTCACAAGTTCTGCCAGCAGCTCGGTGTGATGATAAACCTCCGCTTGAAGTCCAAAGTCCGGATACTCATTTTTGAAAATATTATAAGCATGCGGGTCAATTGTAATGATCTTCTTCACTTCATTCTTTTCGAATTCCGCTATATTGCTTGTTGCAAGTTCCTGGAATAAGAATTCGTTACCAAGTCGGCGCGGTGTATCTCCAGAGTTTTTCTCTTTATTCCCAAGTATCGCAAATTTCACATCCGCCTCATTTAGAAGCTTAGCAAATGAAAGAGCGATTTTTTGGCTTCTGTTATCGAAAGATCCCATGGAGCCTACCCAGAATAAGTATTCAAACTCTTCTCCGGCTTTCTTCATTTCTTTAACTGTTGGAATGTGAACATCTTCGCGCGCCTCGCGCCAGTTTTCACGCTCTTTGCGGTTCAGCCCCCAAGGATTTCCCTGGCGCTCGATATTCTGCATCGCACGCTGGGCGTCCGGATCCATTTTTCCTTCTGTCAGTACAAGGTAACGGCGAAGGTCAATGATTTTATCAACATGTTCGTTCATTACCGGACACTGATCTTCACAGTTACGGCAAGTCGTACAAGCCCAGATTTCTTCCTCTGTGATGACGTCTCCGATAAGGCTCGGGCTGTATTCAATGGAAGCTGCTGCTTCTTCAGCGCCCTGTCCGGCAGCAGCCATTGCCAGCTGGTTGCCTTTTGTATGATTGAATGCCATGGTTGGCACCCAAGGTTTTTTCGACGTAACAGCCGCACCATGATTCGTTAAATGGTCACGAAGCTTAACGATCAAATCCATTGGTGAAAGCATTTTGCCGGTTCCTGTAGCCGGACACATATTCGTACAGCGGCCGCATTCCACACACGCATAGAAATCGATCATCTGAAGCTGATTGAACTCTTCAATCTTTCCTACGCCGAAGCTTTCGGCTGATTCATCTTCAAAGTCAATCGGCTTTAATCTGCCTGGATTGTCCAAACGTTGAAAATAAGTATTTGCCGGTCCTGCAATCAAGTGAGCATGCTTGGACTGCGGTACGTATACTAAGAATGCCAGCAGGAACAGCAAGTGAATCCACCAGGCTACATAGAAGATGACGATGGAGGCTGTTTCACCTATCCACCCAAGTCCGCCTGCAATCAGTGAAGCAATAGGCTCAGACCATCCGAGCTCATGTTCATGCCAGATAAGCCCCATACCATTCCCTACCAGTACAGAAAGCATCAATCCGCCAATGAACAGCAGAACAAGACCTGATTTGAATCCTCTTTTCAATCTGACAAGCTTCTCAACATAACGGCGGTGAAAAGCCCACACAACTGCGACAAGAATCATTAATGTAACGATTTCCTGGAAGAACGTGAACCCAGGATACAATGGCCCTAATGGCAAATGTGAACCCGGTGCAAGGCCTTTCCAGATAAAATCAATCGCCCCAAATTGAACTAATATAAAGCCATAGAAAAACATGACATGGATAAGACCGCTCTTTTTATCCTTTAAGAGCTTCTTCTGTCCAAACACGTTAACAGCAATATTCTTCATTCTTTCTTTCACATTATTATCAAACTCTGTCTTTTTCCCAAGCTTGATATAATCGATCCGTGTCTTGACAACATAAACAAACAAACCGACTGCGTAAGCGGTTACAAGAATGAATGCGATCCAGTTAATTAACAACAAAACATCCATCTTTCTGACTCCCCCTCTTCTTCATGATTTCTTATCCCTTTGTTGTAAAATGTTTAAAAGGAAATAATATTCAGAATGTTCCTTACTTCCATTATATACTGAATGAGCATTCAGTCAATGATTTTTCTGCTATTTTTTTGTCATAAATTTTCAGGAAACTGGACTGATTCGAATCTAAAATCGATGAGCTCCTCTCCTCCCTTTGACCGCTCCCACTATTTTTGTTTAAGTAACTGCACGTTAAAAATGAAAAATTTCTATGTGTGGATATAATTTCTCCCCTGCTTTTCTGCTGACATACGTTTTCACAGCACTTATAAAGGGAACAGATGTATAAAGGATTTTTGGACATACTAATCCTTAACAGTGATGAAAGAGTGATAATATGTGGATTTTGATCATTTTAATTATAGTGGCGGCCATCATTCTATGGTGTGTTCTGGACTTCCATTTTGGCCGTAAAGCTTTTGTCCAGAAGGCCTATAGACGTGACTATCAAAAGAGGCATAGTGATATGGAACTGATTTCAACAGGTCCGGCTTTCTTCGAGAGGCTGTTTAAAGATATTAAAGAAGCCACTTCTACGATTAACTGTCTCTTCTATATCGTTGAAGATGACCATTTGGGAAGGCAGTTTTTTGACCTGCTAAATCAGAAAGCCAAGGAAGGTGTGGAGATTCGTCTGCTGATGGATCGAATCGGCAGTTTTAAGATTAAAAAGAAAATGGTGAAAGAGTTGAAAGACAATGGCATAAAAGTCTACTTTGCCGAAAAGCCAAAACTACCTTACCTTTTCTTTTCCACCCAGCAGCGGAACCACCGGAAAATCACTGTCATAGATGGGAATATTGGTTATCTTGGCGGTTACAATGTAGGCAAGGCATACATTGATGAAGATCCTAATCTTTCCCCCTGGAGAGATTACCATATGAGAATCGTCGGAGAAGGCACCTCTGATTTACAAAGAGAATTTGGCGTCGATTGGAAAAGGGCATCAGATGAAGATATCATCAATAAGCCCGCTTATTTTCCTGAGAATCTCAAAAAGGGTGCCATGGAGCATCGGTTGTTTCCTTCTGAAGGTTTCAAGATTGAGAGCCAGTTTGTTGAGTTTATTACCAATGCCAAAAAATCCATTTTCATCGGAAGTCCCTATTTCATTCCTTCCGAGGAAGTGATGGACGCGTTAGTCAAAGCATTGAAACGCGGTGTAAAAGTAACCATTGTCAGTCCAGAAAAACCTGACCACCATCTTGTGAAGGAGGCTGCGTTTAAATTTTTCCGGAAACTGATCCCATTAGGTGCTGAAGTTTATCATTATCAGACCGGCTTTTATCACTCCAAACTGATTGTTCTGGATGATGAATTCTGTGATATCGGAACAGCCAACTTTGACCTGAGAAGTTTCTATGTGAACTTTGAATTAAACAATTTCACCTATACTCAGTCCTTTGTGGATGAAGTGCTGAAGGAAATACAGAAGGATATCGAGGGTTCCAAAAAAATATCGCTGGAAAAACTGAATTCTGTCAGCATATTCACCAGAGTTAAAGAAAGACTCGGCTCCATGATTTCGATATTATTATAATAACCCTCTGTCTACGAGGGAGATTATTTTTTGCTCGGGAGTGAAATGATGCAATTACGACTTGGATTTGTTGCCAATGCCCTGTCCCTTTGGGATGCAAGCCCCTCCAAGACGATGACTTTCAAACGATACAGCGAGCTTTCAGAGGATGAGCGGAAACGAAAGCTGCTTGAAGTGACATCTGCCAACTTGGAACATACAAAAAGAATTTTATATTATTTGGCTTCACACGAAATCCCTCTTTACCGGATGTCGAGTTCCATGGTCCCTCTGGCTACTCACCCGGAGGTCAATTGGGATTTCGTTTCTCCTTTTAAAAAAGAATGGGCAGAACTTGGCTTCTTAATTAAGAAGTTCAATATTCGGACAAGCTACCATCCAAACCAGTTTACACTGTTCACCAGTACGAAAGATTCTGTAACGGATAATGCGGTCCAAGATATGATTTTTCATCATAAGATGCTCGAAGCAATGGATGTGCACGAGCAGTCGCTGATTAACATACATATTGGCGGAACATATGGCAACAAAGAAGAAGCATTAGCCAGGTTCCACAAAAATCTGCAAAAGCTTCCCTCTCATGTAAAGAAAATCATGACACTGGAAAATGATGATAAAACATACACAGTCGAAGAAACTCTTGAGGTCTGTGAAAAAGAAGGAGTACCGATGATTCTTGATGTTCACCATCATCAAGCTAATCAAAGCTCCGAGCCGCTGCAAACCTATATACCAAGAATTCTGGATACATGGAAACACAGAGATCTGCGCCCGAAAATTCACGTGTCCTCCCCAAAGTCGGAAAAAGCCTTCCGGTCTCATGCGGATAATGTAGATATCGACTTCATCCTTCCTTATCTGAAGATGTTCAAAGAACTGGATGAGGACATTGACATCATGATTGAAGCGAAGAATAAGGATATCGCCATGCTGAAACTGACCGAGGAGATTGCAAAAATACGTGGAGTCAAACGAGTAGGCGGAGGCACCTTGAATTGGTAACAGAAAGGACTGCTTTATGAAAAAGAAAATTTGCTTATCGTGGAGCGGAGGGCGAGACAGCATGGTGATGCTCGACCGACTGCACTCTTCTCCTGAATGGGAACCTGCTCGGCTGCTGACCACCCTGGCAGAAGAGGAACAGCGCGTCATGATGCATGATATCCCGCTTTCTCTCCTAAAAAAGCAGGCAGAATCATTAAGCCTGCCATTATTACCTATATTAATGAAGCAAAACGCAAGCAATAAAGAGTACGAAGCCGGCATGAGCTCTGCCCTGGGAGCTCTTAGTGAACAAAATATTCATGCAGTAGCTTTCGGCGATATTTTCTTAAAAGACATAAGGTCTTATCGGGAAAAACAGATGAAAAAAACTTCCCTAGAGCCTGTCTTCCCTCTATGGGGAGAGTCCACCGTACACTTAAGCCGTGAGTTCATCGAAAAAGGATACAAGGCAGTTATCATCTGCGTGGACGATTCACAGCTGCCCCCGTCTTTCCTTGGCAGGGAATATGATGAAAACCTGCTGCATGACTTACCGAAGGGTGTCGATCCTTGTGGAGAAAACGGAGAGTTTCACACCTTCGTCTACGATGGCCCCTTGTTCAAAGAACCTGTGACCTTTACAAAAAAAGAAACCGTACAAAAGCTGGAACGGTTTAGGTATTTACATGTGGAATAAAAAGCGGAAAGGTCCCGTTCAGCGGCGTACGGACTGGACTGACTCTGTATGAGATAAAGGAATCACGAAGAAGAACCTCCACAACCCAAAGAGAAACCCCCGGGAGACCTATTGTCTGCCGGGGGTTTCTCTTTGAAAAGTGCTTCATAAGATATTTTAAGGGCATGGAATTCTCCAATAAAGAAATCGGTGCTGTTCAATACCTGCTGCGTCTATTTCATTATTGACTCGATCATCGGCTGAGCCCATGCATACACTTTGAAGCCAAGGTAGATGCCGATGATCCCCGCTACTCCGGCAAAAGCCGGCGGTGCCGGAATCGGCAGTTTAAAAAGAGCAAAAATGAAGCCAACAATAAAGCCTGTGAATATAGCTAATAATACTGTTTTCATCATGAAACCTCCATCATCTTCTATGTTCCTAGGTTACCCATTATCGAGTAAACTAATTTCTATATAAATGAATTTTATTCATGGTGTGATTTCAGGTTGTTACTTCTTTGTAAAAGGCTCTTTTCGTAAACTTTGTTGCTATTTGATACTAATTCCGAAAAAAATCCAGAATTCACTGGAATAACCTGGTATTCATGAAAAGAAAAGAGCTACTTTCCCCGATTAGAGAGAAATAACCTAGTATCCGGGGAAAAATCCGGCTCTTGGGATTTTTCCGAAAGCAACAATATATGCGAAAACAGGCTTGTAAAAGCAGATAGGTCAGTTTCCTCTTATAGTGTCTCTCACCACTTCTACGAGGGACACCTAAATGACTTTTTCCCCTTTTAGTGGCACTCACCACTCCTACGAGGGACACCTAAATGACTTTTTCCCCTTTTAGTGGCACTCACCACTCCCACGAGGGACACCTAAATGACTTTTTCCCCTTTTAATGGCACTCACCACTTCTACGAGGGACACCTAAATGACTTTTTCCCCTTTTAGTGGCACTCACCACTCCCACGAGGGACAGCTAAATGACTTTTCCCCCTTTTAGTGGCACTCACATCTTCTACGAGGGGCACCTAAATGACTTTTTCCCCTTTTAGTGGCACTCACATCTTCTATGAGGGACACCTAAATGACTTTTTCATCCAAACAAAAAGACGGTGAAGCACTTTCCTTCAGCCGTCTTTTTGAATTGTGTTTGATTATTACTTTGCGTGTTTGGCGACTGATCCTTAAAGATACCTCTAATTACATCTTCTCCGGAGAGGATACCCCGATCAATTTCAATGCGTTTTTCATTGTGATTCGGACAGCCTTGATTAAGGATAAACGAGCTTTCGTCAATTCCGGATTCTCCGTGTCCAATACTTTCTCCGCATTGTAGAAGCTGTGGAACGTCGATGCCAGTTCATTGACATAGTTGGCTATGCGGTGCGGTGTTCTTTTTTCAGCAGCATCCGCAACGATACCAGGGAAATCTCCTAATTTTTTCAGCAGCTCAATTGTTTTTTCCGCTTTCAGAAGTGAGTAATCAACACCATCTTCAAAGCTGATTCCTTGTTCTTCTGCCTGGCGCAGAATACTGCAGATGCGGGCATGAGCATATTGAGCATAATAAACTGGGTTTTCATTGGACTGTGACACAGCCAGATCAAGATCGAAATCCATATGAGTATCAGCACTTCTCATCGCAAAGAAGTAACGCACAGCATCAAGACCAACCTCTTCCACTAAGTCACGCATTGTTACAGCTTTACCTGTACGTTTGCTCATCTTCATCTTTTCACCATTTTTAAACAGATGAACCAGCTGAATCACTTCAACTTCGAGTTGATCGCGACTGTAGCCAAGTGCTTCGATCGCTGCCTTCATGCGTGGAATATATCCGTGATGATCAGCTCCCCAGATATTGATCAACGTATCATGACCGCGCTCGAACTTGTCTCGGTGATAAGAGATGTCCGGTGTCAAATAGGTGTAAGTACCGTCGTTTTTGATTAAAACACGGTCCTTGTCATCACCCAGTTCAGTGGAACGGAACCATGTTGCCCCTCCCTCTTCAAAAACATGATTATTGTCTTTGAGAGCTTTTAAGGCATCATCGATCTTCCCATTTTCATAAAGTGATGTTTCCGAATACCAAATATCAAATGGCACCCTGAAGTCTTCGAGATCTCTTTTCAATTTTTCCATTTCATATTTCAATCCATACTCACGGAAGAATTGATAACGCTCCTCCTCAGGAGATTCTATATACTTATCGCCGAATTCTTCCGCCAGCTTTTTCCCGATACCGATAATATCAGCACCTTGGTAGCCGTCTTCAGGAACAGCCTTCTCATGGCCAAGCGCCTGGAAATAACGCGCTTCAACAGATAAAGCGAGGTTGTGAATCTGGTTGCCGGCATCATTGATATAATACTCACGGGTAACCTTATACCCGGCTTTATCCAATACGTTGCAAAGAGAATCGCCAACAGATGCGCCGCGGGCATGTCCAAGATGAAGATCACCAGTTGGGTTGGCCGAAACAAACTCGACATTGATTCTTTCCCCTTTTCCTGCCTCTGAACGTCCGTACTCATCTCCGGATTCCAAAACGTTTGCCACAAGTTCTGTCAGGTATTCATTTCTCATGAAAAAGTTGATGAACCCCGGGCCGGCAATATCGATCTTTTCAATTGAAGCTTTTTCCTGATCGATGTTCCCCGCAATTTCATCTGCGATCATTCTCGGCGCTTTTTTCGCGACACGCGCCAGTCTCATCGCCATATTCGTAGAGTAGTCTCCATGTGACTTTTCCTTCGGCGATTCTAAAATAACGTCAGGCAGCTGATCTTCCGTCGCCAGTCCAGCTTTGAGGACTGCCGCTCTAATCTCTGATTTCAATTTTTCTTGAACTTTTTCTGCGATATTCATTACTATTTTCCTTCCTCCTTGTACGAAATGTTCATCTCATACTCTCCAACCGGGCTTCCTTGCATAAATAACTGGTAGGATAAGTTTATTTCTCCATTATTTCCTGCTTTATCAGCAGTGTGCGTGAGCTTTGACGTTTTAGTAGTAATCATCAAGGTTCCGAGCTGGCTTTCATAAGAGCCGACCAGTTCTTCATTCTCCTTAAAAACCATCCTCATTTTCACTGCTCCGCTGCGCAGGATCAATGCTTCTTCGTCCTTTTTTATCTTGAGGATCGTATGTATCGTTCCTTCTTCTTGAATTTCATCATATTTCAGGAAAAAGGAATCTCCTTTTTCATAGTATCTGCCATCTGAGAACAATTCAAAAGAGTCAATTTCTCCTCCATGCTGTATGCGGGTTTTCAAGTGAATTTTGACCTCAGTCTGTTCATTTCCTTCAACTTTCAAACCTCTCACATCCTTTATAAAATTTGGCTAGTGTTAAACGTACGTCCTTAACCCATTAAGTATATGAACAATCAGCTAAAATTGCAATGAAACGGAAGGAATTCGGTTATTTCAGATGCATTTTGGGTCTGCTGCTGATAAGGTATGGGTTTTTAAAATGGTATTGGAGGTCCTATCGACGAAAAACTCCTTTCTATCGACGAGTTCGTCTCTGCTATCGACGACTTTAGTACTTCTATCAACCACTTTAGTACTTCTATCAACGACTTTGAGGTTCCTATCGTCGAGTCCAGCTTTTCGCCTGCTTCTATCAGCCGGTCTGCACTCACTATCGACATTGTCTGACAAAAAACGGGTGGTGACTGTCACCAAAAGAACAAAGGTGGAAACCCCCTGATCAGCCCCGACAGGCAAATGCTGGACATGGATAACTTAGTTAAAATTTTCAACAAGGGTGGAGTTTATAAATTCCTTAATAATAAAAAACCGCCCCATTGAAATCACGCTTCTCAAGGGCGGTTACATTCAAAACGATTATTTCACCCAGCCCAGCATCATTTCGCGGATAAGTTTGCTGGCTGTGTTGGCTGTTTGTTCGGATGCATCATAGATTGGTGCCACTTCAACGAGGTCGGCTCCTATTACGTTTACTTCGGAACGAGCAATTTCATGGATGGAAGCCAGAAGTTCACGGGACGTTATTCCTCCTGCATCAACTGTTCCTGTTCCAGGTGCATGTGCCGGGTCCAGAACATCAATGTCGATTGTCACATAAACCGGACGCCCTGCTAGTTTAGGTAAAATCTCTTTCAAAGGCTCGAGCACTTCAAACTTTGAAATGTGCATGCCGTTTTCCTTCGCCCATTGAAACTCTTCTTTCATCCCCGAACGGATTCCGAAAGAATATACATTTTGGGGTCCGATATGCTCGGCGATTTTCCTGATTGGCGTGGAGTGTGATAATGGCTCGCCTTCATAGTTTTCACGAAGGTCTGTATGGGCATCAAAATGGATGATGGCCAAATCACTGTGTTTTTTATAAACAGCTTTCATGACCGGCCATGAAACCAGGTGTTCGCCGCCCATCCCAAAAGGAATTTTGTTATCCTTCATCAAGCCATCGACGTAATCCTCGATGATTTCAATGCTTTTCTGTGGATTCCCGAAAGGAAGCGGGATATCTCCGGCATCGTAATACTTGATCTCTTCCAGTTCCCTGTCCAGATACGGGCTGTATTCTTCAAGGCCGATCGAAACTTCGCGGATACGGGCAGGGCCGAAACGCGAGCCCGGACGGTAGCTGACCGTCCAATCCATAGGCATACCGTACAGCACGATTTGGCTGTCCTCATAGGAGGGATGGCTGCCGATAAAAACATTACCAGAATAAGCTTCATCAAAGCGCATTTTTCTTCACTCCTTTTAGATTATTTTAACAATGTACCTTTATAAAAGCGCATTACACTTTAGCACTGTAAAGCACTAAGAGGGACAGTCCCTCTTAGTGCTTTAATGCGTTAAAGGGGCCGTTCCCCTTAGCTCCATTTACTCGGTTAAGTCCTTAACAAACTTAGGTAGTGCGAAGCTTGCTTTGTGAAGTTCTTTTGTATAGTACTTCGTTTCGATTTCGTGGAAGCGGTCGTCGTTTACTTCTAATGGATCATGTTTTTTGGAGCCGACTGTGAATGCCCACAGGCCGCTTGGGTATGTCGGGATGTTTGCTGTGTACAAGCGCGTGATTGGGAAGATTTCTTTTACGTCGCTTTGCACTTGGCGGATAAGGTCTGCTTTGAACCAAGGATTGTCACATTGAGCGACAAAAATCCCGTCTTCTTTCAACGCTTTGGAAATTCCTGCGTAGAATCCTTTTGTGAACAGGTTAACTGCCGGTCCTACAGGCTCAGTGGAGTCAACCATGATGACGTCATACTCATTTTCACTTTTGGCGATGTGCATGAAGCCGTCTCCAACCTGTACTTCCACTCTTTCGTTTTCAAGCTCTCCTGCAATTTCAGGAAGATACTTTTTGGAGTACTCGATGACTTTGCCGTCGATTTCAGCCAAAACAGCTTTTTTTACAGACGGATGTTTCAACACTTCACGGATTACGCCTCCGTCACCGCCTCCGACAACTAGTACAGTTTCCGGATTAGGGTGAGTGAACAATGGCACGTGTGCGACCATTTCATGATAAACGAACTCATCCTTCTGAGAAGTCATGACCATATCATCTAGAAGCAGCATGTTT
The DNA here is from genome assembly GCA_051750065.1 of Bacillota bacterium. Classification (GTDB taxonomy): domain Bacteria; phylum Bacillota; class Bacilli; order Bacillales; family Bacillaceae_B; genus Rossellomorea. The sequence continues at coordinate 161,396 of JBNJJI010000001.1, read as the reverse complement.
CCCCATTCTTCCGTTTCAACCATATCAAGCTTTTGAAATTCCGTTTGCTCTGTATGTAAAGTTTTCTTGATTTTCATTGTAATTCCGAAGTTTTCCGTTTGTTTCTCTGTGAACCAGAATCCACCCATTTTCACTTCATTCCTTTTCTAATTAATTCTCGCGGCCAGGGATAAACATTGTCATAAATATCCTTCCCCAACTGCATAAATACAAACATGAGAAAAAGTATAGTCTAATTTGGCGAAAATACAAGAATTATTATTAAATTTCTTCCTATATGTTTAAAAAATCGCTCTACTTTCCATAATGGATACTAATAAAAACGGCAGATTCATAGGAAAAGAGGGATTCACTTGGAAGTGATCACAAGTTCCCGTCTACAAAAAACTAAAAAATATTTGCGCGCTGCTATCATTCTCAGTCTGCTCTCCACCCTGTTGATCTTGGCAGGACTCGCAGGCTTATTGACATATGCAAAAATCCAAGGTCCGCCTCCTCTTGCTGTGCCTCAGTCCACACTTTTCTACGGAGCAGATGGTTCGATTATCGGCGAAAGCAACAGTGGTGAAAAAAGATATTGGGTGCACCTTGAAGATATCTCTCCTGACTTGATTGATGCGACGCTGGCAATTGAAGACAAAGGTTTTTTCTCACACCATGGATTCGATTTCAAACGAATTATGGCGGCGGGACTAGCCGATTTGAAAGCAATGGCAAAAGTACAGGGAGCTTCGACGATTTCACAGCAATACTCACGGAACCTCTTTCTGTCTCATGATAAAACGTGGAAAAGAAAGATTTCCGAGGCTTTGTATACTCTGCGTCTGGAAATGAATTATTCTAAAGAACAAATCCTGGAAGGGTATCTGAATACTATCTATTATGGCCATGGTGCATACGGTGTTGAGGCCGCCAGCCAATTTTATTTTGGAAAAACTGCGGAGGAACTGACTGTTGCCGAAGCTGCCATGCTTGCCGGCATCCCTAAAGGACCGAGCCTTTACTCTCCGATTGATTCTTTCGAAAAGGCAAAAGAACGTCAGGGCCTCATCCTCAATGCCATGAAGGAAGATAAAATGATTTCCGATAAGAGGGCTGACCAAGCGAGTATGGAAACGCTGAAAATCGTGGGAGAGTACCCGCATCAATCAGTGGAAACTGCTCCGTACTTTCAGGATGTGGTTAAAAACATTCTCAGAAACCAACTGGGTATTGATGAGCGCACCATCGAGCTCGGCGGCCTGAAAGTATATACCACTTTGAACCCCAAACACCAGAAGGCCGCTGAAGAAGTGATTCAAAGGGAGATCGGTCCCGAATCCGAAATTCAAATCGGCTTTACAGCAATCAATCCGAATAACGGACATGTCACCGCTATGGTCGGGGGCAGAAATTATGAGGAAAGTCCATTTAACCGTGCTGTCCAGGCCATCAGGCAGCCCGGATCGACCATCAAGCCGCTCCTTTATTATGCAGCTGTTGAAAAAGGATTCACTCCTTCTACAACGATGCGGAGCGAACTGACGACATTTAAATTTGATGACGGACAAAGCGAATACACTCCTCACAATTTTAACAACAAATATGCTGAGGACGATATTACTCTGGCGCAGGCAATAGCCATTTCTGATAATGTCTATGCGGTCAAGACCCACCTCTTCCTTGGAGAAGAAACCCTCGTCGACACAGCAGCGAATAAATTCGGCCTGACAACACCTGTTCAAAAGCTGCCCTCTTCTGCACTTGGAACTTCGGGAACCCGGGTCGTCGATATGGTCAACGCGTATGGTATGTTCGCCAATGGAGGATATAAAATCAGTCCCGTATTCATTTCAAGGGTTGAAGGATTCAGCGGAGAAACCATCTATGAAAATAAATTTGAAAAGAAGCAGATTCTCGATCCTGATGCCGCATATGTGATGACCCACATGCTCAGCGGCATCTTCGACCCGAAGCTAAACGATTACTCCACTGTTACAGGAATTACGATCAGAAAAGATGCGACACGTCCTTATGCAGGAAAATCCGGTACAACCAATTCGGATAACTGGATGATCGGTTTTGCCCCACAGCTCACTGCAGGAGTGTGGACTGGGTATGATAAAGGAAAAGAGATTTCCTTGGTAGAGGATAAATACTATGCCAAAAATATCTGGGTTCATTTTATGGAAGAGGCGTTAAAGGGCGAACCAGTCAAGTCATTCAAGCCAACCAAAAATGTGAAAGGTTATCTCGTTAATCCGCATAACGGAAAACTCGCAACTAAAGGTTGTCCCGTCCAGCGCTTCACTTACTTTATAAAAGGAACTCAGCCAACCGAATATTGCACCGAGCATCTTCATGAGGAAATGCCTGAAGAACCTCCGGCTGCCGAGCCAAAGGAGAAAAAGGCTCCTTGGTATAAGAAATGGACAGAGTGGTTTTAGGTGAGATAAGGAGCCGCTTCTCAGTCAAACGGAATATTGGAGTGTAACTGGAGGGTTCGGCAGCAGGCATCATTAATTTTGGCAGCCGAAATCCTTGGAAGTCAGAAATCAGACACCTGCTTAAGAAATCACCGTTTCTCTGCCGTTACTAGCGGTAACCTGCAGTCCATCTATAAATGCATACGAAAAACCCCGGGTTTGTGCGAACCCGGGGTCTTTCATGTCCTAGTTTGATTTGTGCAAACCATGCTCTAAGTGTACTTTTTTTCAGGGCAATGAGCAAGATGTGAACGAATGTTTCTTACAAATGTCACATTTCGTTCAAACTATTGTCATAATTTGTATTTTTTAGTGAGAAAGATCTTCTTTCAGCTTGTCTTCAGATCTTTCCCACATGCCTTCATCATGCGTGATGAGGAAATCTCTGAGAATGTCTTTTGAGCGGTCATCCATAATATCCACGATAATATGGCGCTTGATTGATTTATCCATACGGTTCACATGTTCGGGGAGAGATTTATACCCTCTGCGTTTTTCTGTATTAACGACCATTTCACAGGCTGTCACACCTGCATAGTAAGGACCTTCCGCTTTGCGGTCGATGGTGACCCATACAAGCCAGTACGGTTTGCCGCCTTCAGAATCCTCGCGATTGGCCGTGAACTTGATTCTTTTTTCCACTGAACTTCTGGCATGCATCGCACCGATGTCCACAAACGCTTCTCCTTCTTCTACGTCCACGAATACAGGGGACACATTATCGAGGCTTAATGAACCAATGCCAAAGCCGCCATGCCCATCTGTCGGGTCATTTTTAATAATATTGAAGCCGACGCTGCTCTTCTTTTTTTCTTCCATCTATATCGCTCCTTCTGCTTTATTAAAGGCTATTCCCATAAACTTTGCTGCTCTTTAATGGAATTTTTAAAAATGTACCTTAATTACCCTGACATACTCTACGATCAGCTCATTTAAAATAGTGAAAACACCGCATAATAAATCGTATTGAATGCCTGCCCCACCGCACTCATCCCGCCATTGATCACCGGCCAGATCGTGTAGCGGTCAAGCGGGGTAATGACCAAAATTAAAAACAATATAACTCCATACTGCTCATACTGTGACATCTTGGCGCGCATGCGCGGCGAAGAAAGGTCCTCGATGATCCGGTAACCGTCCAAAGGCGGAAACGGCAATAGATTAAATATGAACAAAAGGATGTTCAGGTATACAATCATATTGAACAGGTCGATAAAAAACTGGGGAACGACCGTGCCGAAGCCGAAAGTGATTATAAAATAAAAAATACCATATGCGATGAACGCAATCAGGAAGTTGCTCAGTGGACCAGCCACGGAAACCAGCACTCCAGCGAGCTTCGGATTTTTAAAATTAAAGCGGTTGACCGGGACTGGCCTTGCCCATCCGAAACCGGCAATCAAAATAAAAAGGGTCCCGATCGGGTCGAGATGCTGAATTGGATTCAGGGTCAATCTTCCCTGGTCCTTTGCAGTATCATCACCAAATTTATGTGCTACATAGGCGTGTGCATATTCGTGAAACGTGAAAGCCAATATCAAGGCAATGATCACGAATGGAAGCTCATCTAAATTAAAGGCTAAAAAGTCCAATGTCTGTTCTCCTTCTTATACATCAATGAATTTTAATAAATGTTCTTTTCTTCAATATTCTCTATCACCCAGACTTGCTCCTTCTAGAAAATACGATAAAATTTTAACTGGAAGGTTTTTTTCTCAATTCCCTTCCTTAATGATTGTAACAAAATTATAGAACAGGAGCGAAACCCATGCCTTACGTAACCGTTAAAATGATCGAAGGACGCAGTGAAGACCAAAAGAAAGCCCTGGTGGAAAAAGTGACTGCAGCTGTGAGCGAAACAACAGGGGCCCCAGAAGACAAAGTCGTCGTATTCATAGAGGAAATGAGCAAAAACCATTATGCCGTCGGTGGAAAGCGTCTAAGTGACGAAGAATAGTGGAATGATTGCCCCCTCCTCAGCCGCCGGTCTATTGTGACTGGCGGTTTTTTTGTTTGTCAGCATATGGGCATGATGGCCGGTTTGCCCTTCAGATAGGAGCTTCGTTTTTAGAGAGCTCCACCATTTAATCATGCCGCGTGTGCGTGTTTAGAATTTGTCTAAAGACCTTATAGCTTCGCTTTTTTAGTTGTAAAGGCCTCTAGAAGCTTCCTTGATGATACTGCCTCTCACTCCGCTTCCGAGGGACACTAAAACCGAATACCCCCATGATACTGTCCCTCACTCCGCTTCCGAGGGACACTAAAACTGAATTACACCATGATACTGGCCTTCGTTCTGCTTCCGAGGGACACTAAAACTGAATTACACCTTGATACGGGCCTTCGTTCTGCTTCCGAGGGACACTAAAACTGAATTACACCTTGATACTGGCCTTCGTTCTGCTTCCGAGGGACACTAAAACTGGATTACACCATGATACTGGCCTTCGATCTGCTTCCGAGGGACACTAAAACCGAATACCCCCCTGATACTGTCCCTCACTCCGCCTTCGAGGAACACAAAAACTGAATAACACCCTGATACTGGCCCTCGCTGCGTTTCCGAGGGACACTAAAACCGAATACCCCCATGATACTGGCCCTCACTCCGCTTCCGAGGGACACTAAAACCGAATTATGCCATGATACTGCCCTTCGCTCCGCCTTCGAGGAACACAAAAAAAACCCGCCACATCAGTGACAGGCCCTAACATTAATGCACAATCTTCTTCTTCAACGAATCGATATATTCATAGGCTGCATCGATTTCTTCAACCGTATACTTTTGCTTGCTCTTTAAGGTAAAGACTTTTTCTTCCACTTCTTCTCGGGACAAGTTGTCGAAATATAACACCGTTGATACGAGCTCAAGGAAACGGGAAGGCTGCTCGTTCATGGCATCCAGGCAGTCCTTCAAGAAAGGCATGTCTGTTTCATACATATTTAAAAATCCTTGTCCTTCTTCGGTCACAGTATAGCGGTATTGATAGTAGCCGCCTTTTTTCTCCCTGAGTTCACTGATGAAGCCCATGTTGCACAGCTCTTCCACTCGGAGGGTCAGCTCTTCTGAATATGGTCCGTAGAAATGAAACTGAAATTTTTCTTGAAAAGGAAAAGATAATTTCTTGGCAATATATATCATTTTCTGCAGTTTTTTTCTGCCAGTGATTTCACCGGAAGCCAAAAATGCACTCATTAATTTCGTGTGATCCTTTAACACTTTTCTTCATCTCCTACTTCAAAAATTACTTGGTGTTCCGCCATTAGGTGCACGGAGGCCGCCTCAGAAGGTTCCGCACCGAGTTGCAACCGCAGCTCAGGCTATGGCTTTTGAGACAGCCTCACTATTAATTAATCGAGTTCCAAGATGGAACGGATTTGCCTTTTAATATTTCTCTTTGAGCTTTCATCATATAAAAAGTCGGCAGGATAGTAGAGTTTGTGATCCGTTCTTCTTTTTCCAGAGATCGCATCCACGATATCCGACTGCCTGGACAATTCTTTCAAATCATTATTCGGCATCAGCAAATGGATCGGCAGGCGTTCCTCTTCTTCACCCGGACGGTAAAAATCGTATGGCAGGTCCGATGATGAATCGACAACCAAATAATATTCAGGGTCGATGCCGACTTTTTTAAATAACACTTCAAGTTCACTGTGTTTCTTATATTCTTTCGCCGGATCGAATTCCACATATTTGAAAAGGTTTCTGTTCATAAACCGGCGGCATAGGTCGCTCAGCACAGGATCATCTTCATCTTCCCATGTCTGGAAATAGAACATGATGACTGCTTCATCCAGCTTTAAATAGTCTTCAAGCGATACGCTTTCTTCAAAGAGAGAATAAAAATGAAGAGGATTATATTTGAAAGAATATGATTGTTGATGAAGCTCTTTGGCACGATGAAGAATCTTGGTCAGTATCACTTCAGCACTTCTCGTAACAGGGTGGAAATACACCTGCCAGTACATCTGATAACGGCTCATTATGTAATCTTCTACAGCATGCATACCGCTTGACTTAATAACAACATGGTCCTCACGCGGCCTCATGACGCGCAGAATCCGCTCCATATCGAAGTGGCCGTAGCTGACCCCTGTAAAATAAGCATCGCGCTGCAAATAGTCCATCCGATCTGCATCGATCTGGCTGGAAATGAGGCTGACAACCTGCTTGTTCACATAGGTTTTCGCTATGACCTCTGCGACATGCTTCGGAAAACTCCTGCCCACTTTCTTAAGGACTTGGTTTACCTCTGTATCTCCCAGAATGATTTCTTGTGTGAAATGCTCATGATCGAGATGGAAGACCTTTTCGAAAGAATGGGAAAACGGTCCATGACCTAAATCATGAAGCAATGCAGCACATAAACATAGAAGCCTTTCCTCCTGACTCCATTCAGGGCGGCCCTGGAAAACGTCATCTACGATCCGGCGTACGATCTCATAGACACCCAGAGAATGATTCAAACGGCTGTGTTCCGCTCCGTGGAATGTCAGATAGGTAGTTCCAAGCTGCCTGATCCGCCTCAGCCTTTGAAACTCCTTTGTTCCTATTAAATCCCAAATGACCTGATCTTTCACGTGTACATAACGATGAACAGGGTCTTTAAATACTTTTTCCTCATGCAACTTCAATTTGGAATATTCCATTCTTTACCCTCTTCCTGTCTAACATATTTCTATTATAGACGGTTTTTTTCATAAAAACATCTCGAAGCGTGTCGAAAAATAAATAGAAATGAAGAAAATTGTTTATACTTCAAGGGTTATAAAGCTAGAAAAAAATTTCGTCCCGCATCAGGCTCTTGACAGACTCAAAGTATATCTCCCACCCGGAATCACAACGAAACTAGTAGAAAAAAATAATTTTAACATATTCGTATAGATTCCATTCATATTGTACAGACTTCTAGTAAGGAAAAGTTACTAAATAAAGGGAGTTGGAGTATATGAAATCTAGACAGGACGCCTGGACAGAAGAAGACGATTTGCTATTAGCCGAAACTGTTTTACGACATGTGAGAGAAGGCAGCACCCAGCTGAACGCATTTGAAGAAGTAGGAGACAAATTGAACCGCACTTCTGCCGCATGCGGTTTCAGATGGAATGCCGTTGTGCGCCATCAATATGAAAAAGCCTTGAGCCTGTCAAAGAAACAGCGCAAACAGAGACAGCGCCTGCTCGGAAAAGATCAGGGCGGCAAGAAGAAGCTGTTATATCAGCCGCCGGCACCTTCCTATGATGAGATTGATGCAATGTCTCTGTCGATGTCTTCCCAGGAGAGCGACGAAGATAACGAGTATACTAGTCCGCTAACGGAAACCATGGAAGCGCTGGAAGCCTCTGAAGCCGCCGACACAGAGTTTGCAGAAGAAGCAGTCCAAACCAATGAAGTAATCCCTCCTGCGGCTGCACCGGTCTTCAAGACTCCAGCTGCTAAGCGTGAACAAGGGCAAGGAAAAATGGAAATGTCTCTTGAAAAAGTTATTATGTATTTGCAAAACCTGGCGCATTCCAATTTCCACTCAGATATTTTAAAAAGTGAGAATCAGAGATTGAAACATGAGAATGCCGAAATCAGACGCCAGAACGCTGATTTGCAAAAGAAAATTGGCGAGCTAGAAAAAAATACAGTGACAATGCAGGAAGATTACGAAACCATGATGCAGATCATGAACCGCGCAAGAAAGCTTGTATTATTTGAGGACGAAGAAGGAAAAGCCCCAAGATTCAAAATGGACCGAAACGGTAACCTGGAAAAAGTAGCAGAATAAAATGAAAAGCACTGGCCGCGGCCAGTGCTTCTTTTGCTTAAGATTCTAATTTAAATCCGTTTCTCTTTAATACTTTAAAGCACTAAGAGGGACAGTCCCTCTTAGTGCTTTAAAGCGATGAAGCAACTCCTTCTTCTCTCCTGCCCTCCACAAAAAAAACGGCCGCCCCGTGGACCGCCGCCTGCTATCTCTCTAAAACTTTCTCATTTCTCCCATTAACTCTATCCAAATAGCCTTCATATAGAGGAATCTCTTCGCCCTCCAGCTGGCTTGCATAGATTCTCCCGCCGAAGCCTTTTAGGGATTGAAGAAATCGAAGCATTGTATCCTGAATCGTTAATTCTACACCAAGAAGTTCTGAAAGGGAGGCCATAACATCCGGGTGAATTTCTGGAAAGATAAACTTACTGCTTTCTTCCCTTTTTCCAGCAGTATAAAAATCTCTGATAACTTCAGCACGCTGTGATCCGCTTCCGCTCACACAAAGATAGATTTGGACAGCGACGCCATTTCGGATTCTTCTTTGTGAAATGCCCGCGAATTTCCTGTCATTGATGCTAAGGTCATAGCTGCCTGGACAATAAGAGTTGACGATTTCTTTCGCTTCGATTTTAACAGAAAAGTCTTTAAACATTTCCTTTGTCAACTGAAGCATGGCATCGTAACCTCGATTTATATCAATTCCTTTTTCCGAATCCGGGAACACGAGCGAAAGGTTGAGGACCCCCCCATCCAAGACGACGGCCAACCCGCCCGAGTTACGGACAATGTACCGGTATCCGAGCTCTTCCAGCACCTTTAACCCTTCTTCCAGCGCCGGAAGTTTTGTATCCTGGATTCCCAGAACAATCGTATCATGATGAACCCAGGACCTCGCTGTCGCAGGCGAAGTTCCTGCTCCTACTGAAGTGCACAAGGTATCATCGATCGCAAAGGACTGAAGGGCATCGAAAATCGGCCCCAGGCTGGATTGGTCAATGATCCGCCATTCAGGTTGTATTAACAGTGATTGATTTTTTTGCATTTCCATCATTCGTTCTCCTTCGATTATCATGAGGATTATTATATCATATCCCCCTTTCACACTAAAAAACGCAAACGCCCCTGAGGGATTAAGTCGCTTGCGCTGTATACTCAGGCAAAATCTCATCAAAAAACGGCCCCCGCCATGGAGACCGTTTTCTTGCTTTTATAATGCCTGTCCTGCCGTAATCAGTGCTAACTTATAAACATCTTCTTCGTTACAGCCGCGGGAAAGATCGTTGACCGGAGCGTTCAGTCCTTGAAGAATCGGACCCACCGCTTCAAAGTTACCCAGGCGCTGGGCGATTTTGTAGCCGATATTTCCTGCCTCTAGACTTGGGAAGATGAATACATTCGCATCTCCTTTAATGACAGAGTCAGGTGCTTTTTTCTCTGCAACAGATGGAACGAAGGCCGCATCAAATTGGAATTCACCGTCTAATGTTAAATGAGGTGCTTTTTCTTTTGCTGCTTTCACCGCTTCTGTTACTTTTTCTGTTTCAGGAGATTTTGCCGATCCGTTTGTCGAGAAGCTTAACATCGCCACTCGAGGCTCGATATCAAACATCCCGGCTGTTTTTGCACTTTCTACGGCAATCTCGGCCAAATCCTGACTGTCAGGATTAATGTTGATTGCACAATCAGCAAATACATACTTTTCATCATCACGGACCATGATGAAAACGCCGGACGTCTTGCGAACACCTTCTTTTGTCTTGATGATCTGAAGTGCAGGACGGACCGTATCTGCTGTTGAATGGGCAGCACCGCTGACCAAACCATGTGCTTTACCGGTGTAAACAAGCATCGTTCCGAAATAGTTTTCATCAAGAAGAATTTTTCTTGCGTCCTCTTCGGTGGCTTTTCCTTTTCTTCTTTCAACAAAAGCCTGAACAAGTTCTTCCATGAATTCGTTGTCTGCAGGATCGAGGATCTCACATCCATCAAGTAAAGCATTCACCTCTAGTGCTTTCTCTTGGACACTGCTCACATTTCCGATAATGACAGGGGTCAAGATTCCATCTGCAGCGAGTCGTGAAGCCGCTCTAAGGATTCTTTCATCTCTTCCCTCCGGAAAAACAACTTTCAAGTCTTTTCCTTTAACTTTTGCTTTTAACGTTTCAAATAGATTGCTCATTAATTAAGCCCTCCTTCATTTATCCACTTTTAGCATACTCTTCTGCCGTAAGATTTCAAGAATAACGGACAGTGGCAGCGTTTCCATAGTAATTGTTTTTGTTTTTAGAAAATTCAACTGCATTTAAACCTGCTTTATTGTTCCCTTTTCCCTTCCTGTATATGCAGTTTTGCATAAATCACTACGGATAAAATTGTTCTATTTCAGTCAAGATTCTTATTCAGGTAATTGGGTCAAACTATGATATAGTAAGGGTGCATACTAGTTTATAAGGAGTGATACACATGAGTGAACCGGCACAAACGTTAGATGGCTGGTATTCTTTGCATGACTTCCGTGCAATGGACTGGACTTCCTGGAAAATACTTTCGAGTGACGAAAGACAAATCGCAATCAATGAGTTTCATGGTTTCCTTGAAAAAATGAACAAAACACAAGCTCAAGAAGAGGGAAGCCATGCGCTTTACACAATTGTCGGCCAAAAAGCAGACTTTATGATGATGATCGTCCGCCCGACAATGGAAGAGCTGAATGACCTTGAAAATGAATTCAATAAACTAACCATCGCTCAATACACTGTCCCTACATTCTCTTATGTATCAGTAGTAGAATTGAGTAACTATCTTGCTGATGGTGAAGATCCTTATGATAACCCGCATGTGCGCGCACGTCTTTATCCGATCCTTCCAAAAGCGAAGCACGTATGCTTCTATCCGATGGACAAGCGCCGCCAAGGCAACGACAACTGGTATATGCTGCCGATGGAAGAACGCCGCAGCATGATGCGCAGCCACGGGATGATCGGCCGTCAATATGCAGGAAAAGTAAAGCAAATCATCACCGGCTCGGTCGGTTTTGATGATTACGAATGGGGCGTCACATTGTTTGCCGACGATGTCCTTCAATTCAAAAAGCTAGTATACGAAATGCGTTTCGACGAAGTCAGCGCCCGCTATGGCGATTTCGGTACTTTCTTCGTAGGAAACCTTTTAGAAGAAAAGAAGATTTCTCATTTCTTATACGTTTAATTTCAAGATTAGACCAAGCAGGTAACTTCTGTTTGGTCTTTTTTTACGCTCTTTTTTCAAAAGGTGCGGCCCTTTAAAGTAATGAATTTCCTCTGCGGGAGCTTAGGCCTTGCAACATGGTACACCTTCTCCACTATCCGCCAACTTCATGTAACCATGCTGCTAGCTCGGGGACAACCTACTAGAAGATACGTTAAACCCCGGGGCCTGGTTTCAAAGCAGTTCCTCATTAACAAAGCAAGCTTCACCTGAATAAATCATTAATCGCCAGGAACATTCATCTCCCTAACGATTATCAGCCCTCAATAATATTCTTTAACATTGAAACAAAACTTAAAAATTTGTTCATGCACATTTCCCGTCATCTGGAATATTACGGCCTCACCCCACATAAAAATGAAATAGTGAAATCAGAGCATGCTCTCTTTAGCATTATCTTATTTTAATTTCATGAAAAGAGAGTCATCAGTGGACATTACTATGCTTTGTGAACCAGAAGTGAATTACCTTCTACATGAAGGATTAAAATTACTTAAGGAGGTCTATATTGTGAAACAATCAACCAGCGCAAACCCCTATGGATATGGTTATACTCAGCCACCATTTTATGGCCAGCCACAGAACTATATGGGAGGGCAGTATTACGGAGGCCAGGGAATGCAGGTTCCTCAGCCTGCCAGTGCTCCGCAACCATCTCAAAGTCTTCCCGGCCAGCTGCCTTTAGAGGAATCTTACATCGAGAACATTCTTCGCCTCAACAAAGGAAAAGTTGCTACAGTCTATATGACATTTGAAAACAATAGAGAATGGAATGCCAAGATTTTCAAAGGAATTATTGAAGCTGCTGGGCGTGACCATATTATCCTGAGCGATCCTCAAACAGGTATGCGCTATCTTCTGCCAATGATTTATCTTGATTACATCACTTTTGATGAAGAGATCGAGTATGAATATCCATTTGCTGCAGGAGCTCCCTCAGTTTCTTACTCGCCAAGATAAAAATAGTATTCCAGGTCAAACAAAAGACTGCGAGCCAATCGGCCCGCAGTCTTTCTTTGCTGTTTGTATTCCTATTCCAAGACAGGAGGACTGTCCGCTCGTTCCCACGGGTGCAACTAATCTGACCCGGCAGGCCTTTAGAGGAGATGCTATATGTTCTTTTTTCTATTTTACATAGATTTCACTGCAGTAATAATAAGGAGAACCCATGCGATCAAGAAGGCTACTCCCCCTAAGGGTGTAATAGCCCCCAGCACTTTGATACCTGTGAGGCTCAATATGTATAAGCTTCCGGAGAAAAATATGATGCCAATCAACATCAGCCAGCCTGACCAATTAAGCATTGAACTTCCGGCGATATTTCCTGCCAATACTCCAATAATCAGGATGCCGATGGAGTGAAACATCTGATAAAGCACTCCTGTGTTCCACACATCAATATACTTTTGAGAAATCTTTCCTTCCAATGCGTGTGCACCAAAAGCTCCCAATGCGACGGAAAGAAATGCATTGATTGCTCCGATAATTATAAACGTTTTCATACCTAATCACTCCCATTTTTTATATATCAAAATTCAAACAGCGAGTCACCGTTGGCTCCGTCCTCTGTCTCCAGCTTGCTTTCTTCCGCAATCCTCACTGTCTGGGACTGCTGATCGATAGCAGGCGTGGTCATCTGCTGAGCCGTAATGTTGTTGGAGAAGGAGTGCTGACTTGAGCTGGCAGTTTCTGTTTCCAGCATCACTTCACACAAAGCCTTGATAGAGTTGATGTGCTCGCGGATACTTTGAGATCTTTCCGCTTTCTTTGCTTTAAGAAGTTCCTGCTCCATTTTATTAATTAATGAGACATGAGAAATATTCATCGTGTCCCTCCTTACATTTGGTTTTTGACTTAAGCTCTTTTCTTTAAGCTGTATTCGTAAACATTATGGTTATTGAACAAGTTCTAGTAATGATTTCCGCTCCAATCAAATATAGGTGACAAACAAAACTAAAAACCAAAATCATTTAGAAAACAGTCTTTCTTAAACTTCGTTGCTATTGAATCTAGCACGCCGGGGAAAAATCCGGCCGGTGGGATTTGTCCGAAAGAAACATTCTATACGCAAACAGCCTTAAGTATCCATCCTTTATCAAAACAGACCTTGTTCATCTTTACTATTTTGTTGAAGCATTTCTTCTCCGGCTTTTGAATAATCACTCGTATTGATCCTCAGGGGGCATCACTACCTGCCCCCGTCATTTCACTTCCCGATTTTGCCTTTCGGAGTAAACTTCAGGCAGCGTTCTCCTGAAGAACGAAAGACAACGAGGGAGGGCATGGTTTTCGCCTTGAATCCGTAAGCTTTGCAGCCCCGTGGATGGGCCGGTTCCCACGTTGTATAAAAGTATTGGCATTGAAAACAGTTGATTTTCTTTTTCTCTGACAACTCTCTCGTCTCCTTATCCAGCATTCTTCCCTATTCTATCAAACTTATCTCAGATTTGCCTAACTCATGATGTATAAGGTTCTTCGTAAGGATGCTGCTATATATTTTTGCTAAAATCCATTTTATGTACACGCCTACCCGATGCGACCGTGAATGCCTTCTGCTCGGCCAGGCTTAATGCCTCGGTGTACGGACTAGGTAAGTTCCCTCCACGCCCACTAGTCGCTGAGCGGTGGAGGTGGTGAAGTGCACGTTATTTCCCGCAAGGTTTTTCATCTTTCACTGTAAGTAATCAACCTCGATAGATGGTATAAGTTCATTTGCTTATTTCATAAAAAGAAAGCGAACCAAAGCCGGCTATCGCTTTGGTTCGCCATACCTCATTGTTTCACGTGAAACATAGGTTATTTTGTCTAATGGTGAAGAATTCAATCGATACACCAGTCAATTTCCTCTTCGCCATTTTTCTTCAACCACTCATTCGCCCGTGAGAACGGCTGGCTTCCGAAGAAGCCCTTTCTTGCTGATAATGGGCTGGGATGTGGAGATTGGATGACAAAGTGCTTCCCGGTGTCGATCAACTTTGCTTTTTCCTGAGCTGGTCTTCCCCACAACATAAAGACAACTGGTTTTTCCCGGTTGTTAAGGTGCTGAATCACCTTGTCAGTGAAGGTTTCCCAACCCTTGCCTTTATGAGAGTGCGCCTTGCCCTTCCTTACTGTCAGAACTGTATTCAGAAGAAGAACTCCCTGTCCTGTCCATTTGCTCAAGTTACCGTGGTCCGGTACTTTGCATCCAATATCATCATGAAGTTCTTTGTAGATATTCCTCAAAGACGGGGGAACTTTTACATCCTTTTCAACAGAGAAACTCAGACCGTGAGCCTGTCCCTCTCCATGGTAGGGGTCTTGGCCTAGAAGAACGACTTTCACGTCTTGATAAGCAGTGAAATTAAATGCATTGAACACATTCTTCTTCACGGGAAATATATTCTGAGTTCTGTATTCTTCTTCAAGGAAACTCTCCATTTTTATAAAATATGGTTCTTCCATTTCGGTTCTCAGTACACTGTCCCAATCATTAGAGAAATTGTCAGCCACGATAACACCCTTTCATGCTAACCCTTGAATTCTATTGTTACTTTGTAGCCTAGCTGCCCGAAAAATTCTGTGAGGGATTTTTCAGCATTCGTTTCTGCCGTTTTCAGCAAACCCTGGTCTATCGCTTCCTGCTGGATAAGCTCCTTGGCAGCTTGCGCAAGGCCAAATCCCTCTTCCCAATCTACGTCGCTTCGGAAGATTCCCTCCACAGAAAACGTTTTGATGTTTTCTGTATCAAGAGAAGGAGACTGCAGGATTTCCGCTCTTGGCAGCTCAATCGTCATTTCTTTTCCCTCTTCATCTATCAAAATATCATTGTCTGAAACTTTTTTCAGATCGACTCCTGCCATGACAGTTCCCGGTACTACCAGTAACAGTTTTCGTTTCGTGCCGGGTACGTCCGCTGAAATCTCTTTTCCAAAGATCATGTTATCTTCCTGTTCAATGACTGCCTTTGTAAAGGCTTGAGCGGTCGCCAGTGAATTCATCTCTTTAATCTGCTGTACAAAAGACCCCTGCTCTTCCTGAAATGTACTTCCCGAAAGCCAAGAAAAAATACCGACGGAGAGCCCGGATATTACGATCACTGCGATGAGCAGAATGATGAGAAACTTGCTTTTCCAAACACTGAAAATTGTTTTTGCTGCCTTAAAGAAAGGCATTCTGATTTTCCCTCTATCTATAACCGCAGCGGCGCTTGTCTGCTCGCTGCTTTCTTTCATTTCTGCCAAGAGAGCTTCTATCTCTCGGATTCTATTTTCATTACTTTTCAACTAGTTCACCATCCTCTGTTCACATTATAGAAAATATTGTCGGAAGTGGGAATACTTATTTTCAAATGAGGGTAAAGGAGTAGATACTAATTGATGGAGGAAAAATCCATGAAACACTTGCTAAACCGGGTTAATATGAGGAATGTATTCGTTTCTTTACTTATATTGGTATTTTTTGGTTCTATCATGTTCTATCAAACTCACAAACCTCTTCCTGAGGGAACTTCCTATGAAGGGCAGGTCTTTCATATGAAAGATGTGGATTTTTTCTATGACCTTTCCTATAAAGACAAGGCCGGAGAATTTCAACATGAATCAAGGATATTTGAAAGAATCAATGAAATGATTGCGGAAGCAGAGAATTTTATTGTCATCGATATGTTCCTGTTTAACAGTTACTACGATGGTGATCATGAAATGCCCGATCTAGCAGGAAACTTGACGAAAGCCCTTATTGAAAAAAAACGAAGCAATCCTGAAATCGAAATGGTTTTTATTACTGATCATATAAATACTACCTATGGATCTCATCATGCTCCAGAGGTACAGCGACTGAAGGAGAATGGAATCAAGGTGATGTACACCGATCTGAGGCCGTTAAGAGACTCCAACTTTGTCTACAGTGCTGTTTGGCGAACCTTTTTTCAATGGTTTCAGTCTGAGCCGGAAGATGAAGGATGGCTTCCGAACCCTTTGGCCTCTACCGCACCGGATGTGACTGTGCGCTCCTATCTAGAATTGTTAAATATTAAAGCCAATCACCGAAAAGTCGTGATCACAGATCAATCATCTCTCATCACCTCGGCAAACCCTCATAATGCGAGCGGGCTTCACTCCAATATTGCCTTTGAAGTTGAAGGGCCGATCATCGGGGATATCCTCGAGACAGAGAAAGCTGCTGCCCAGTATTCCGATGGTCCACAGCTTCCGGATTTTCAAGGCAGCCAAAGTTCTGGGGGCAGCATAAAGGCCCAGGTGCTGACGGAGGGGAAAATCTATGAAAGAGCGTTGGAAGAATTGGACAAAGCGGGTGAAGGAGATACCGTCTGGCTTGGCATGTTCTATCTTGCCGACCGGGAAGCCATCGACGGGCTTATCGGGGCTGCCCGCCGGGGTGCCGACGTAAGAATCATTCTGGATCCGAACCAAAATGCCTTCGGCTCACAGAAGATGGGGCTTCCAAATATCCCTGTTGCGGCCGAGCTGGAAGAGCGCGGTGAAGAAAACATTCGTATTCGCTGGTATAACACGAAAATGGAACAATACCATACGAAGCTGCTTTATATAAAAAAGAAAGACAAAGCCATCATCCTTGGCGGCTCGACTAATTATACAATGAGAAATTTTGATGATCTGAACCTTGAGACCAACCTGTGGGTTGAAACCCCTCTGGACCAGGAGATCAACAAAGAAGTATTAGACTATTTCAATAGACTATGGAGTAATGAAGATGCCCTCTATACTGAGAAGTTCAGTGAAAAGGAATATGAGATTCCATGGGTGAAATATATCGGATACCGTATTCAGCAGCTGCTAAATTTTACCACTTATTAAGATTGTTTAGCGTTCTTCAAATCGGGTAAATAAAAGATATACCGCTTCATCAAAATTATAGAGGAGGCAGTTATTATGTATAAAGTAGAAACTGTAGAAAACGGAGTACAAGCCACAAAAGTCATTGAAGACTTGAACCGTGAAGGTTACGAGAAAGACGATATTTATATCTTTGCTCACGACAAAGAACGGTCGAAAGATCTGACTGAAGGAACTGATACTGAAAGTGTCGGCATGGGCGAACAAGGTATGTTCGACTCCCTGGGCAACACTTTCAAAAAGCGCGGAGACGAGCTTCGTTCCAAGATGGGTTCTCTCGGACTAACGGATGCAGAAGCAGACCGTTATGAAGAAGAGCTTGATAAAGGCAAAGTCGTTGTCATTGGCAGTAAAGATTAATCTTTACCTATCTACAAGCGTAACTGACTTTTCATCTTAACCTTGAATACCTTTTTATCTTAACCTTGTAAATGGCTCCCGCTTAGCGGGGGCCATTTTTTCATGAAAGATTGAGGAAGCCTGAAGAAAAAGACTCATTTACCAGAAAAAAGGAATAGAAAGCCTTGTTTAGGTAAAAATTGTAAAAAAGACGAAAAGGATGTAATCGAGAATGCATACCTTATTATTTATTTTGTTTTTACTGGCCGCCTTCAAATGGGGCGACTGGAAGAACTGGCGGGATTATTATCCAACTTTTCTCTTCTTTATGGTTGGGGACCTGCTGTATCAATTCTTGCTCTATAACAAATCGATGTGGCTCTTTCAGCCGTCATTTGACCGCAGTTATCTTCCAAATCATACTGTCATATCCCTGATCAAAATGATCATACGGTATTGGGCTACAACCCTTATTTTTCTCGGACATCTTCCCCAAGATAGATACAAAAAAATTTTCTGGATCGGTTTGTGGGTACTCATTTATTTTGGTATTGAAGTTATCGCCTTTAACACCGGCCTGATTACGCATCATAACGGCTGGAATCTTTTGTGGTCTTTGTATTTAGATGGAATCATTTTTACAGTCATTTGTATACATTTTAAAAACCCGCCTCTCGCCTGGGTTTTATCTCTAATTAACTTAATTTTTCTATGGAACGTCTTCGATCTGACGATTGATATATTAAAATGAAGTATTCCGGCTGTCTCTGCCGGTTTTTTACTGAGCGGAGGTTTACCAAAGACGTTGTTTTCGCAATCTGGAGTTGATTTTAGTAAAATGGGAAGTAATCAGATAAATTATCGGATAAGGAGGCAGAGTATGGAACCTATAATGCTGGCCAAGGTTCAGGGCTTGATCAATGAATTTGCCCGGAAAGATGTTTATATCCATTTAGAAACGACCAACGGAGCATATGCCTCCCATTTTAAAGAAGACTTTTTCTCTGCAGGAGCTTACATACGAAACGCATTCGTTAATTATGAACATGGAAAAATTATCGGTGACGGTCCTTTTAGAGCAGGGTTGAAGCTTGATATTGGCTGGATTTACGCGGAAGGCCTCACACATTTTGAAAAGACAGATAAAAATCAGCTGCTTCTTGCAGGGCACGATAATGATGGCAAGCTTGCGGTGGCACTGCAAATCAGTCCGACACCTTTTGAATAGAAAAAGCACTTTAAGGAGGTTACAGTATGCAAAAAGAAAATCACGTTCTCGTTATATTCCCCCATCCTGATGATGAAGCATTCGGAGTTTCGGGAACGATTTCACAGTTTATAAAAGGCGGCACTCCCGTAACCTATGCGTGCCTGACATTGGGTGAAATGGGCCGGAACCTGGGAAATCCACCATTTGCAACGAGAGAATCCCTTCCCCTCATCCGCAAAGAAGAACTGAAAAAAGCGGCTGAAGTGATGGGGATTACTGACTTGCGCATGATGGGATACCGCGATAAAACTCTTGAATTCGAAAATGACGAAACGCTCGCCAACATGGTGACAGAACTGATACAAGAATTGAATCCGTCGCTGATCATCACTTTCTATCCAGGGTATTCTGTTCACCCGGATCATGAAGCGACTGCGCGGGCAGTGGTCAGGGCAGTCCGCCGCTTCCCTAAAGCTTCGCGTCCGAAGCTGCACTGCCTGGCTTTCTCGAATAATTGCCAGGATTATTTGGGAAAACCGGATGTTGTTTATGACATTACTTCAGTCAAGGACCAGAAGATTGCGGCAATGAAAGCACACAGCTCCCAGACAGCCTGGATGCTTCCACAAATCGAGGAAGGCATCGCCGCACAGGACCCCGAAGCACTAAAATGGGTGACGAATGAACAGTTCTGGACCTATCAGTGGGAAAACGATAAAGTACAATGAGTTTAGAGAGAAACTCCTGAATGACCGTTGGCAAAACGCTTAGGTGTCTCAAAGCGCCCTAAGCGTTCTCCCTTCAGGCAAGCGACCATTTTTTCTTTCCAGTCTTTTTCTTAATAATTCAAGTCTGGGTCTGTTGTAACGCTGAATTAGACAAAATGGAATCTGCACACAAAAATTAACAATGGAACATGTAAGAGCCATGGTCATCTGATCAGCAGGATTGATTAAAATACAAGCAAAACCCACTATTGCCATTCCGAAATGTCCTGCCTCTGCATAATAGGTCTCCAAAATGAATTTATCTACATATTTTAAGCTGAGTTCCTTGTCTAAATTCTTCTTTTCAAAATTCACTAACCTTCCCCATTCAGGCAATTTATCTTTCCAACGGCTAACACCTATAGTTTTATACATTCTCTTCTCAAAAGTGTAACTTTTGAAAACCCAGCTCTTCTCATACCATTCTCTCGGAAAAAACCTGACCAGCCAGGCCATCCCAAAACACACAATTAACCAAAATGAAGTGTTAATGAACGTCAGCATTCTCTATCTCTTCCCCCTGAATTAACATAATCATGGTTCTTTTATTCCCTTTTTCTATTCATCCTAACTTGCACTATCGACATACTTATTATATCTGAATCCAGATTGCGAAGAGTTGCTGTTTTTAAAATTGGAAGTGATACTTAAAAACTCTCACCCTTGATTGTTGACCCCTCCTCTAGACTTGGAGGTAACGAGCATTTTCTTGATTCCATCAACGGACAACTGCTGGCAGTTGAAGTGACCATCCCTGCATTAACCCCGCATCCACTCAGCAAATCGCATCATCAGTGGTTTTTATCGACCACTTGTAGTCCAATTTATCCGTTCATTAAGAATTGCATTTCAGGGAAGGCCCAGGCTTTCATATTAATTTTCATAAAAATGAGTGATTACTCACTTTACGGGTCAACTCATTTAGTGTATTATAAAAGTGAGTAATCACTCATTATGCGGAGGTGTTGATTTTGCAATCTATCATGGATTTAAAAAATGTTAAAAAAACTTTTGGAAAGCTGGAAGTACTGAGGAATATTTCATTAGAGATCCCTCATGGTGAGATTTATGGATTGATCGGGCCATCCGGTTCTGGAAAAACCACGCTTATTAAAATGTTGATTGGCTTAGAATCTCCTGACTCAGGAACCATTCTATTTAAAGGAGGGGCCCTCAAGGCGGGTTCTGTTTATACCTCTGTTGGATATATGGCTCAGTCAGACGCACTTTATACAGAACTGACCGCCAAAGAAAACTTGAACTTCTTCGCTGCTCTTTACAGCTTAAACAAGAAAGAAAGAGAAGAGAGAATCAAAATCGTCATGGAAACCGTTGATTTACTTGACCATCTTCATAAGCCCGTGGCTTTGTATTCAGGGGGAATGAAGAGACGGCTTTCCCTTGCGATTGCTCTTCTCCATGACCCCGAAGTCCTGATACTCGATGAACCGACCGTCGGAATCGACCCTGTGTTACGCAAACAGATCTGGGAACAGTTCCAGGAATTGAAATCGAAAGGGAGGACTTTGCTGATCACCACACATGTAATGGATGAAGCCGAAAGATGTGACAGGCTTGGGCTTCTGCGGAATGGACTGCTGATAGGCAGCGAAGAGCCTTCGGTAATTAAAGAAAAATACAGAGTGTCTTCCATAGAAGAAGTCTTCCTATCCACGGAGGTGAATTAAGTGAAAAGAATAACAGGTTTTGTCATCAGAATCATTAAACAGCTTTTCAGGGATAAGCGCACATTGGCCTTGATGTTTCTAGCTCCAGTCTTGATTTTGACCATGATGTGGCTCATTTTTGACTCTGACCCCTATGACCCTGAAATCGGTGTGACGGCAGACAGCGAAAAAATGATCCAAGCGTTAGATAAGGATGACTTGATTCGTTTTGACAATCCTAAAGAAGCTGAAGAATCAATCGCGACCGGGGGCCTTGACGGGTACCTTTCCATTGAACAAGGAAGCCGGCCTCTACTTGTTCTTGAGGGCAGCGACCCTTCCATTAATCAACTGGTTATGAAAGAAGTTCAATCCCTGTTCACACAGCAAAGCGATTCAGCAGGTTTAGACATTGAGTATATCCACGGAGAACAAAGAATGGGCATGTTCGATTCATTTGGACCTGTTTTGCTCGGATTTTTCATCTTCTTCTTCGTCTTCCTTATCAGCGGCGTTTCCTTTCTTCGAGAAAGAACGAGCGGTACATTGGAGAGACTTCTGGCCAGTCCTTTAAAAACATGGGAAATGGTCGTTAGTTATGTGCTCGGCTTCGGTATTTTTGCCGTCCTACAGGCAGCCTTCATTTCCTGGTATGCGATATATGTATTAGATATGATGATGACTGGCAGCTTTTTGAACGTCTTGATTATCATCACAATGCTCTCTCTTACGGCACTGAGTCTTGGCATTCTGCTTTCTGCCTTTGCCCAAAACGAGCTGCAGATGATGCAATTCATCCCCATTGTGGTGATTCCGCAAATATTCTTCTCAGGCTTGTTCAACCTTGAGACGATTACCGATTGGCTGAGCTGGATAGGACCCATCACCCCGCTCTATTACGCTGCTGAAGCATTAAGAGATGTCATGATCAGAGGAGCTGCTTTCAGCGATATAACTGGGAACCTGACATTTTTATTAGGCTTCTCTCTCTTATTCATCGTTCTAAATGTTGCAGCTTTGAGAAAATATCGTAAAATATAAGATAACTTATCTTATAAGGGGTTTATCATGACTGAACAAAACGATATGCTCGATAGTCTATTGAACAGCGATGAAAAACTGACGGAAAAGCAGAAGAAGATCCTCGAAGCCGCATTGGAAATTTTTGCGGAAAAAGGGTATTCTGCAACATCCACCAGTGAAATCGCTAAAAAAGCAGGAGTAGCTGAAGGGACAATCTTCCGCCACTATAAAACAAAAAAAGATTTACTGCTTTCTATTGTTGCACCGACCATGGCAAAGCTTATTGCACCTTTTATCATCAGGGATCTCAACAAAGTCCTGAACACTAAGTATGAAAACTACGAAGACTTCCTGAAAGCCATGATCTTGAATCGCCAGTCCTTTCTGAAGGAGAATATGAGCGCTTTCAGGATCCTGATACAGGAAATTCCGTTTCATCCGGAACTAAAGGAACAATTCAAGGAGCATGTCGCCGAAAAGGTCTTTCAACGATTTCAGCACTTGGTCGAATATTATAAAGAAAAAGGCGGGATCATCGACTTGCCGACAGAAGCCGTAATCCGCTTTACCTTTTCAAGCGTTTTCGGCTACCTTCTCATCAGGCATATATTCATGCCAGAAGCGAACTGGGATGATGAAAAAGAGATCGAGATGACTGTTCAAATGATTATGAATGGAATAGGAGCACAGGACTGAGTGAAGTGCTGATAGGAACACCTTACGAACCCCGAAGGACTTCGTATCGAGTCCGCTTGATTATTGAATAGTTAACCCCTTTGTGGTGACTTCTTAAGAGGGCGTACCTCTCTGAAGAAGCGCGGTACATCAAAAGTGAAAATTCCCTTGTTGATGTACCGCGCCGGCGGAGCGCGGTACATTAAAAGTGAAAACGCTCTTGATCATGTACCTCGCCGGCGGAGCGAGGTACATTAAAAGCCAAAATCCTCTTGATCATGTACCTCGCCGGCGGAGCGAGATTCATCAAAAGTGAAAACGCTCTTGATCATGTACCTCGCTGACGAAGCGAGGTACATCAAAAGCCAAAATCCTCATGATCATGTACCTCGCCGGCGGAGCGAGGTACATCAAAAGCCAAAATCCTCATGATTATGTCCCTAACCGGCGGAGCGAGGTACATCAAAAGCCAAAATCCTCATGATCATGTACCTCGCCGGCGGAGCGAGGTACATCAAAAGCCAACATTCTCATGATTATGTCCCTAACCGGCTGAGCGAGATTCATCAATTATAGAGGGACGCCCGTTAATTGGGCACCCCTCTTAAACATGTATAAGTGAGGATGGTACTCCTTTTACAAATCCCACTTATCCACTTGCAGCAATTCAATTGAATCGTCTGAGAAGAACCTGATTTGAGACGACTCTTTTTTCGGGTATATTCTTGCTGTCATGACTTTTTCACCAGCATTGATAAAGACTTCAACAGAAGAATGATCAATAAAGATATGAAGCTCTAAAAGGTTCTTGTTCAGCTCAATTTCTGCTTTCCTCACGCCTCCTGGACCTTCGCCGGCAAGGCTGCGATCGAGCACAATGCTTCCCTCTTCTTTGATATACAGAAGCTCTGTTTCCTCCTTATGTCCCGCTCTCAATTTCAACCCGAACTGCGACGCTTTCTTTGCATCAATCGTGACCTTCAGTTCAACAGTATTTCCTTCCACCCCGGGAAGCGACGTTTCCCCTTCAACGGTTACATTTTTAAATTGCTGATGATTTGTGCGCCTTTCTTCCAGCTCAGGAACGGGTTTGGACTTCAGTATGCCGTTTTCCGAAACCAGTTCACGCGGAATCGTCATTGCCCCTGCAAAGCTCTCCTCCTGTTCCGGCATCTGGCTCTCCCACATATTCATCCAGGCAATCATGATTCTTCTGCCAGTTGGGTCTTCCATCGTTTGGGGTGCGTAAAAATCGAAGCCATGATCGAGTAAGTCAAAATCGCCATGCTGAAGCGTTCCTGATTCATAATCAAGGGCTCCGACTACATAGCCTGCCTGATGAAGGTTTTGATAGAGATCTCCTTCCGGCTTCATTCCCTGCGGAGACATCACAAGGATGGTCCGGCCGTCCAGTTCAAACAGGTCGGGGCACTCCCACATAAACCCGAAATTGCCTTCCCCTTTGGCTGCTACATTGACAAACTCCCACTCAATAAGATCTTCGGATCGATATAACAGAACCTGTCCAACGTGGTCTTTCGTCCGTGAACCGAGGACACAATAGTATTGCTGCCCTCTTTTCCAAACCTTTGGATCTCTAAAATGGTACGGATGGATGTCTCCTTTGGGAGCCGGATCAATCACCGGGTTCTCCGCTAGCTTTTCAAAGTTGATTCCATCCCTGCTGACAGCCAGACATTGCGTTTGATATAAATCTGTGTCATGATCCGGACCTGTCCACTGATTTCCGGTATACATCAAGTAGAGCTTCCCATCTTTCTCTATGGCACTCCCGGAAAAGCATCCGTCGAGATCATACTCTTCATTTGGTGCCAGCGCGATCGGTGCCTCTTCCCAATGTGCCAGGTCCTTGCTTTTAAAATGTCCCCAGTACATCGGGCCCCACTCTGATGAAAATGGATGATGCTGATAAAAGAGATGGTATTCACCCTGGTAGTAGCTGAAGCCGTTTGGATCATTCATCCAGAAAGCAGGCGGTGACAGATGATAAGCCGGTTTCCAGTGACTCCCGCTGACTTTTTCACGTCTTTTATTGACAGAGGCGGCTGCCTCTTCGATCTTTTTTTGATGATGGCTCATAGTAACCCTCCTATAGAGTCAGTCTATTTCATTTCCTAAAAGGAAATTTGCAATGACATTTTTAATAGAACTTGAGAAAATAAGACATTTTTGTCCAAGTATGCTTTATTTCCAGATAGCTTTTTCTTTTATCAACTGCTTAGGATATGTATTTCTATCATAATTAATGCTGGCTCCATAAACAAGGCTTCCCCCTATCTATGAAGTGATAGGAGGCAGGATCCGGGAGAACTTATCAAGAATGTTTATTATCAATACGCTGTTCGATGAAAAGGATCTATCTATTCAGGAAATAATACATTAACAATAACTATTGACCAAGGGGTGCACCCCATAGTTTATGATGGAAATAACGGGGGGACGTTATGTACAAAATCAGTGAGTTTTCCGAAATCACAGGGCTCAGTAAGGAAACACTCCGTTACTATGCAGAAATAAAGCTGCTGGAACCTGCTTTCATCGATCCGCGCAATCACTATCGTTACTATGATGACGGATCATTTTTTCTGGCTGCCCTGCTTATTAAATTGAGAAGCTTCGGATTGACCATTCAGGAAATGCAAGGTGTGATGAATGATGAATCTTTCTTCAACCTGGAGGCTTTATTACTGGAAAAAAGAAAAGGGATTGAGAATCAAATGGAAGACCTGCAACAAAAATTGACTGAAATCGACGAATTTATAAAATCTGGAAAGGAGGAAAGAAAATGATTCAGTGGAGAGAGGAAACGATGATTGCTGTCAATATAGAAAAAGTATGGAGCCTGTTTCAGGAAGAAAACATGCACAAGATCATGCCTAAGGTGATTGAGAACACGCCTGTGCATCTAACAGAAGAAGTGACCGGTTCCAAGTATCAGCAGACATATCAAGAAGGAAAAAGAATCGAAACTTATATGGTCGAAACGCTGGGCTATGAAAACACCGAATCCAGAAAATACAAACGCATAGAATTTGTGATCGCTAAAGCTTTTGAAGTGAATCTATCTTTTACTTTAGAGAAAGTCGCGGAAACACAGACTCGCTTTATTTATGAGGGCCATAATAAAGGCAGGAATTTTGTCGGACGTGCCATGCTGAAGCTTGGAGGAGAAAAAAATAATCTTAAAGTTGTCCAGGATTTTATGAATCTGGTAGAAAAAGAAGCTACCAAATAAGAGGTTGCCGAATGGTATTTTGTATCATTCGACAACCTCTCTCTCATGCGAAATTATACATTAATCTGTATAAATACCATTAGAAGACTCAGCTGTTACCCTTCATTCGCCGAGCTGTTCAACTCCGATAGCGGCACACTATAAAGCTTATCATCGCCTTCTTCTGGGTTACCTCTGCCATCCGTATTATTGCTTATAAAGTAAAGAGTATCCTCATCAATATACACGTCCCTTACTCTGCCAAAGCCTGAAAGCACATCTTCCACTTTTCCTGAATCCAAGGAAAGCCTCTTCACTCCTTGTCCTCTCAGAGCCGCAAAGTATAGTTGGTTTTCATGGATATCTGCTCCAGATGGTGCCCATGTATCACTTCCGGAATGAATCGCCGGCTGCTGCATATCTTCCTGTTCTTCATCACCAGTAATGATAGGCCAGCCATAATTGGCACCAGCTGAAACCAGGTTGATTTCATCCATTCCTGATGGACCGTGTTCTGTACTGTATAATTCTCCACTGTCACTCCACGCTATTCCTTGAGGATTTCGATGGCCATAACTGAACACGTAGGAATTTCCAAACGGATTATCATCTGGAACCGAGCCGTCCAGATTCATTCTGAGGATCTTCCCTCCTAATGAGTTTTGATCCTGGGCAATGTCCTCCTCAGTCGCGTCTCCTGTTGTTATATACAGCTTATTGTCAGGACCAATTTCCAGCCGGCCACCATGGTGATACTGACCGCTTGGAATATCATCGAGCAGGGTCTCTCCCTCTTCCCACACCTCTCCTTCAAGGTTAAGCATCACTACCCGGTTGTGCGGGGTGCTGCTGTTTTGGTATGTATAATAACCATAAGCAACAGGTGTTTCTGGAAACTCAGGGTGCAGCACAAAACCTAGAAATCCGGCCTCCGGAACTTGTGCCAGGGGCTCTTTCAACTTCACTTCCATTCTGGTCGCCTCGCCGTCCTCCAACTTGATAATACCCCCTGTCCGTTCGTTGATATATAAGGTGTTTTCCGTCTTGTTAATCGACCAGGGAATTTCCAAATTTTCCGCGAGCACATCTACATCAGGATTCTGCCTTGCCGTTGTTTCTTGTGTTTCAGGAGCCTCAGGCGGTTCCGCGGGAGATTCCGAACATGCAGCCAACACCAACAAAAGGCAAAGACCAACAATAAACCTCATCTTTTTCTTCATCATGCATCCCCTTTCATGTTTATAATAGGCTCTTTTCGTAAACTTTGTTGCTATTTGATACTAATTCCGAAAAAACTACTATAATTCACCGAAAAAACCTGGTAATCATGAAAAGAAAAGAGCTACTTTCCCCGATTAGAGAGAAATACCCTAGTATCCGGGGAAAAATCCGGCTCTTGGGATTTTTCCGAAAGCAACAATATATGCGAAAACAGCCTTATAATAAGTATTTATTTCTGTCCACTCTAAAATAGAGGCCGCTAATAGAACTGGAAATCCATCAATTAAGCAGCATGACCAATTGCAAGCGCCGTATTCTTGGTGTTTGATGCTGATGCAAAAGTCATCGAGTTTGTTTTTAAGGCAAGGCCGAGTTACCCTCAAACACCCTGCAGATATGCCTTATACAAAAACACCCCCGAATTCTTATCCAGAGGTGTATATTCTTATACATTATGTACCCGTAAAAACGAGTTTAATCAATCGCTGCAGACTTATTCTCCAAAGCATCGTATATGGCTTTTGCCACACCATCTTCTTCATTGCTGACAGTCTTATATTTACAAAAATCAAGAATTTCTCTTGCTGCGTTCCCCATGGCTACCGGCCGACCGACTACCTTCATCATGGAAAGATCATTCAGGTTATCTCCCACCGCCAGGGCATCTTCAGGTTTCAGTCCTTTTTCTTTAATCAAATCAAGCAAAGCTATTCCTTTTTGTGCGTCTTCACTGGTTACTTCCAGATTTTCATGTCCTGATGCACTGATAGCCAGACCGCCTGCATCACTTAGAAGGTCCTTGGCCTTTGCAAGCAGGGCATCATCAAATGAGAACACAAGGAATTTATAAACAACATTGCCATTTTCAAAAGCTTCACTGTAATCATCGACCACTTTGATATGTCCTTTTTCAAAGCGTTCCTGTGCGGAATCCCTGATGGCCTGTTCTGACGTTTCGGGGTTAGCCGTTTTGAATATATCTATAATGGACTGAATGCCTCTTTCATAATCTGCAGTATATACCCCTTTGTTCGTATATAACTCATAGTAGATTCCAAGATCCTTCAGAATGCCCATAACCTCGAGTGCCTTGCCCTCCTCGATAGCATTTGCTTTCATTACTTGCCCTTCTTCATTTCGGACTTCTGCTCCATTCACACAAATAATCGGACAAGTAATACCCGCTTCCTCCAAAACGTACCTTGCTTCCTCATACGATCTGCCGGTCGCAACCACTACTTCAACACCTTTTCTTTGTGCTTCCAAAATGGCTTTGCGATTCTCTTCGCTCACTTCCTGTTTACCATTCAAAAGCGTACCATCCATATCACTGGCGATTATTGTAATCATTCAAATTCCTTCTTTCTTCCAGGAGATTTATTCTATGATGAACACGACAGGCTTTTCCTGCCTAAAGGCATTTTAACACCTTCATACTAATTTTTTGTAAAGATAGATTCTAAATTATTCTGCCCGATCCTGTTCAGCTTATAAAAAAAGTTGCCTATAGAGTGTTCAGCCTTCATTTCCACAAGATATTTATGCAATACAACCTAAGTTTATTTTACGACGAAAAATCTATTAAAACAGACGTGTGTCTTAGCCTCAGCGCCTTTTTTAAAAAAAGGCTCTGTTAAAGAATGTTGTTGTTTTTCAAAGGGTATGTTGACTTCCACTCCGGATGTACGACTCCGCGGGGCGGGCGGTGAGCCTCCTCAGCTTCGCTTCCGGGGTCTCACCTGCTAGTCCCGCAGGAGATCGAACACCCTCCGCTCCAGTCAACATATCCAGAGGAAATGAGAATCCATAGTAAATTGGAAGAATCAATTTTTCTATGTAAAGCTGGGTAGATTCACAATAGCATTTATTGGACCAGCAAATTGATTAACCCCCATTCTTTGGGTGCTTAATTGGGGGATGCCTTCTTAATGGTACATGAACCCAAAACATCTAATAGCAACAATATTAACTAACAGAGCCAAAAAAATGCGAAAAAAAGAAGCTCCGCCAAGGAAGCCACCTTATGCTGATAACAGACCGCGTCTGTCTAATTCCTGTTCAATCATTTCTATAAACTCTGTTACTACTTCCTCTTCCACAGACCGTTGATAGACTTCAATGACCTGTTCATCTGTAAGGTCAAAAAGAGATACCAAACTGTTCACCTACTAAAAAATGACATGATGGCTTATTTACCCTTTACGGACTAAGCGTAAACCTGAATTGTTGAATTTTTATGTTTTTTCATCATGATACAGAGAGACCTCTTTGGGAGCCTCTTTCAGAAAATGGTATCTGCCTGATTCTTTTAAGCAGTTCTGTTTCAAAATACATCCCATAAAAAACAAGAGCAAAATAACTACTGAAATCGTGGCATCAAAATTGAGGTTGCGAAGTCAACATAGAATTATCGTAAAAAGTTCATAACAATTAAATGATTCATTATGACTTCTGCCTTTAGAAGCGGAAAAATTATAATTTAGAAGAGCAGCTTCATCCTTGAAATATTTGAGTGAAAATTACGAAAATTTATCCTCTTGTTTCTACAGACAACTAAAGGGGAAAAGAAGGGAAGTAAGCTTGCTTGGCAGCTTGGTATATTAAAGTATGGCTGGACAGTTGAATAAATATAAATTATTATGTGTTTTATTACATTTTTGAGGTGAAGTCACTATGGACAATGGAAAATCAAAAGCACGAACAAAAGCTAGCACGGGAAATGTACTTCTGTTTCTCCTCCCGTCTCTTTTAGGTATATTTCTTTTTATGACTCCCATCCCACAAGAAGAGGGAGTAACGATTCCAATAGCTTTACTATCTGGATTTCTTCAGGATCATATCGGGGAATTCATCCCTGCTATCATGACGAGCTTGATTATCGTGACAGTAGTTGGCTCTTTTGCTGCGAAGCTATTCAAACCAGATTTTATTATGAATAATGCTTTCTTAAATAATTTATTTGCTGTAAACACTCTATGGCTGATCATCCGTTTATTCGGAGGGATCTTCGCTGTCATGACCCTATTCAAACTTGGACCTGAAATGGTTTGGGGTTCTGCAACAGGCGGCACACTGCTGAGCGTGGACGGGCTGCTGACCATTCTCTTTTCAGTATTCCTGTTCGCCGGTTTATTTCTGCCGCTGCTCCTGAATTTTGGATTACTGGAATTGCTGGGTGCCCTTCTAACCAAAGTTATGAGACCGCTGTTTGGACTGCCTGGCAGATCATCGATTGATGCTCTGGCATCCTGGCTTGGTGATGGAACGATCGGTGTTCTTTTAACGAACAAACAATACGAAGAGGGATATTACACAAAGAAGGAAGCAGCCATCATTGGGACGACCTTCTCTGTTGTTTCCATCACCTTCAGTCTCGTTGTTATTGCTGAAGTAGGTCTGGGTAATTACTTCCTGCCATTTTATGGAGCTGTAATACTCTCAGGGGTAGTTGCGGCCTTGATTATGCCGCGGATCCCTCCTCTTTCCCGGAAGCCGAACACGTACTATAACGGGCAGGAAGGGCAGGGTACGATGGAAGTCATACCTGAAGGATATTCGAGAATCGGGTATGGTTTTCAACAGGCTTTGGTCCAAGCTCGCAAAAATAATAATGTAGGAAAATTCTTTAAGGATGGTTTTAAAAATGTCCTGGATATGTGGCTCGGAGTTGCACCGATTGTTATGGCTATCGGTACAACAGCCCTTATCATTGCCGAGAATACCCCGGTCTTCAGCCTGATCGGCATGCCATTCATCCCGCTTCTAGAACTACTGCAAGTTCCGGAAGCCGCTGCTGCTTCAGAAAGTATTCTTGTCGGATTCGCTGATATGTTCCTGCCTGCTCTATTTGCTGAAGGAATTCAAAGTGAGCTGACACGCTTTGTCATTGCCAGTGTTTCCGTGACTCAGCTTATTTACTTATCTGAAGTCGGCGGATTGCTGCTTGGCTCGAAAATTCCGGTAGGCTTTAAAGACCTGTTTATTATCTTTCTTGAAAGAACCATTATTACATTGCCAATTATCGTTCTTATTGGGCATCTTGTATTCTAATATTGCTAGGAACCCGCAAGCCTATGCAGGCTTGCGGGTTTTTTATTTTTAAAAATACTCGTTTAGCAAATCTCTTTTCCTAAGGCTCTTTTCGCAAAGATTTTGGCTATGAAAATAAATGGATTGCAGCGAAAGGCGCACGACTCCGCGGGGCGTGCGGTGAACTAAAAAGCGGAAGCGGCCGCTTAGCGACGTACAGATTGTAGGGCTCTCGGATGAGATAAAGGAAACACAACGAACAGAGTGAGTTGATGTTGACTTATCGCAAGGAGAGAGACCGAAATCTGCTAGTCGCTGGCCGCTGGAGCTGGATTGAGCCTCCTCGGCTTCGCCTGTGGGGTCTCACCTGCCCGCTAGTCCCGCAGGAGGTCGTACGCCTTCCACTCCAATCCTCCTACGTAAAAGGTGAGGTGGGGAAAAAGCATCCAAAAGCAACAATCTTTTAGAATAAAGTCTTTCGCAAAGAATGTGGCTGTTGAAAAGTAATGGATTGCAGCGAAAGGCGGGCGGTGAACTAAAAAGCGGAAGCGGCCGTTCAGCGACGTACAGATTGTAGGGCTCTCGTTTGAGATAAAGGAAACACAACGAACAGAGTGAGTTGATGTTGACTTATCTATATTCCTTTCACAACCTTTATCCTCCTGGATTCCTGATTTAATGGTACGTTTTTCGACTAATCATACCATTATCTTTTCAGATTTCTGATTTAATGGCACGTTTTCCGGCTAATCTTATCATTATCTTCTTGGCTCCATGACTTTTTGGTACGTTTCTCCCATTCTAACTCTTCTCTCCATAGAAAAAAGCGGATGCACCAGGCACCCGCTCCTTCGTGTTACTTCTTCAATTTTTCCAGCATATCTTCTGTCATACGAGCAAGGTCGTATTCCGCTTGGAATCCCCATTCCTCTGCTGCCGCTGAGGCATCGATGGAATCTGGCCAGCTTTCGGCAATCCCTTGTCTGACTGGATCTACATCGTAGTCCAGCTTAAAGTCAGGAATGTGTTTGCGGATTTCCTTCGCCACCATTTCCGGCTCAATGCTCATGGCCGTTACGTTGAATGAGTTTCTGTGTTTCAATTTAGCAGGATCTGCTTCCATCAAATTGATGATCGCATTCAACGCGTCAGGCATATACATCATATCCATATATGTCTCTTTATCGATATAAGATGTGTAAGACCCATTTTCGATCGCTTTGTAATAAATATCGACCGCGTAATCGGTAGTACCGCCTCCTGGTGGTGTTGTGTAGGAAATCAATCCCGGGAAACGCAAACCGCGGGTATCAACACCGAATTTACTATAGTAGTAGTCACAAAGCAGTTCCCCGGATACTTTGTTGACTCCATACATCGTTGTTGGACGCTGGATAGTATCCTGCGGAGTATTATACTTCGGTGTGGATGGACCGAATGCACCGATTGAGCTTGGTGTAAAGAACTTGCAATTCAGTTCTCTTGCTGTTTCAAGTGCATTTACCAATCCGCCCATGTTCAGGTTCCATGCAAGCAATGGCTTAGCTTCAGCCGTTGCCGATAGAAGAGCCGCCAAATGGATGATGGTGTCTACTTCATACCTCTTGGCGATGTCCATCATCTTTTCAGCGTCCGTTACGTCGAGGATTTCAAATGGTCCTCCCGTTACAACTTCGCTGTCTAGAGTACGGATGTCTGTAGCGATGACATTGTCTTTTCCATAAATTCCACGCATTTTGATAATAAGCTCTGAACCGATCTGGCCAAGAGCTCCCGTTACTAGAATCTTCTTCATTTTTACAACCTCCCATTTCTTCCCGTCCTGCTGTCTCTCTATTTATTGGGCGAGGCTTTAACTCAGCCCAAATTTTCTTTGTTAGATTAATTTCATTTCTTTTCCGACTTTTTCATAGATTTCAAGAGCCTTATCCAGCATTTCTTTTGTATGTGCTGCTGTTGGCATATTTCTTACCCTGCCTGTTCCGCGAGGCACTGTTGGAAAGACAATTGATTTTGCATAAACGCCTTCTTCGTTCAAGCGTTTGCTGAACTGCTGAGTGGTTTTTTCGTCTCCAATGATACATGGCGTGATCGGTGTTTCGCTATGTCCGATATCAAACCCAAGCTTACTAAGGCCTTCTTTCAGATAATTGCTGTTTTCCCACATTTTATCTTGAAGCTCTGTGCTGTTTAGAATTAATTCAATCGCTTTTGTAGTGGCTTTTACATCAGCCGGTGTCACAGCTGTTGAGAACAAGAACGGTCTTGACGCCACTTTCAGCCAATCGATCAGATTCTGCTTACCTGCTACATATCCACCGATTACCCCGATTGCTTTTGAAAGAGTACCGATTTGGAAGTCTACACGATCAGACAGTCCGAAATGCTTGACCGTACCCGAACCTTTGCCGAGTACTCCAGAACCGTGGGCATCATCGACATAGGTCATGATATCAAATTCTTCAGCGATTTCGACGATTTCTGGAAGTTTCGCTATATCACCATCCATTGAGAATACGCCGTCTGTGATAACCATCACTTTTCCATATTGCCCTGACTCTACTGCTTCTTTCGCTTTTGCTCTTAAGTCTTCCATATCCGAGTGGTTAAAGCGGATAACTTTTGCACGAGAAAGGCGGCAGCCGTCAATGATGGAAGCGTGGTTCAATTCATCGGAAAGAATAGCATCGTGTTTGTTCATGACTGCCGAGATGGCTGCCATGTTACAGTTGAAACCGGACTGATAAGCGATAGCTGCTTCTGTTCCTTTGAACTCGGCAATTTTCTTTTCCAGCTCAAGGTGAATATCAAGAGTGCCGTTGATTGTACGGACTGCTCCGGCACCAACACCATATTTCTCGACCGCTTTGATTGCTTCTTTTTTCAGCCTTTCATCCGTCGCCAGTCCAAGGTAATTGTTGGACGAAAGGTTGATCAGCTCTCTTCCGCCAATTTTGATGGTCGGTCCATTGGCACTTTCTAAAGGATCAATCTCGTTATAGAGGCCCCGATCTCTCAGGTCATTCAGGTTTTCTTGTAAAAATTGATCTAATTTTTTACTAGTCATATAATATAATCCCTCCATGTATGATAGTGAGAATTTGTAAACGCTTCACAAACAGTTGTGCGTGTCATACGAACACTTTTCAGGTTGTTAAATGTTATTATTGCTAAGAAGTCATTCTAGTTTATTTTAACATGTTTACCTGTGGCGGACAAAGTTATTGTTCTGCTCCCACCATACTCCAGAGGCTCATCTTACAATTTAGTAGAGTAGGCATGGTTAGTAAAGAAGATCGAAATAAGTAAAATCAGGAAAATGACGCTGACGAAAATCAAAGCGAACTTGCGGGAGTTGTGCGCCCTCTGAATCTCCTCATACTTGATGGGCCGGATGCCAGATAAATTGAAGACCACAACTGCGGAAAGCAGGATGCTGTTAATATTCACGGACAGCAGCAGCAGCGACGGCAGAACATGTTCCCATAATGCGGCTCCAATGGTAACTCCGAGGACGATTGTCGGCGGAAGCAAGGCGACCGCCACCATGACACCGACCAGAGAACTAGGCGACCCCCTCAAGATGGCCAGTGCTCCAGCTGCCCCTGATGCGAGTGCCAAAATTCCATCCAGATAATCAACCTGCATCCTCGAAACAAACTCTTCACTCTCAACAGGAACCGGCAGAAAAATTCCTGACAGAACCGCTATGAGCAAAGAAATCCCCACACCAGCGAACACTGTAATCGAGGCTTGTCTTACTAATTTGAAATCTCCCAGGATCGACCCAAAAGCCAATGCGATGACCGGACCAAGCAGGGGAGCGATGACCATACCGCCAATGACAATGGCCGAGCTGTTCTTAATGATGCCTATCGACACGACAATCGATGATAACACCACAAATAATAAATAGTTAATATGAACATTGCTCATGGATTCAATTTTGACATAGAGCTCATGCCGGCTTGCTCGTTGAATTGAATTGCGCTTTTCTTCTTTTTCCTTCGTCTCTTCTTCAATTTCCTCTTCCGTTTTTCGCCTGATATGACTCTGCACAGGAAATAAGGTCGCTTCAAACCCGTCGACTACATTAATGATGCCCTCCAAATAGTTGAGAATTTCTTCTGCAGCAGTCGTTTTCACAATCATTCTCACTAGAAACTTATCTTCTGAATGATCACGCACCACGTAGGATGTAGAATCAAATTTTCGAAGTTTCTCATCGACTTTTTCAAAATGCTTTTTCGGAATATAGGCTTCTATAAGTTGTAATGACATGCACTCACCCTCAATCGGTAAAACTTTCCTATAACGTAGTATTGCTAATTAAGGGAAGAATTATCCTATTAAAGGATGTTCAAAAAGTCCGGCAAAAATGACATTTCGAACTTCTTCGCTGGCTTGCTTTTTTAGTTCCTCACGTATAATTAGGATACATTCCGGTACTCAAAGCTGCGCCTCCTAGAACTTCTCGGTCCTTTTTATCCTCCTTTTTTAACACGCACTAATCAGTCCTGATTTTCCAGTTCCTGTTTATGAGGAGAATTGTGTGTTATACTGATTACAAAAGGAGGCGGTAAGCATGACCACGAATAAAGCCTTGATGGAGCATGGGGAGTTTACCCCGGAGAGAATCGCGTTTTACAGAGACATTGCTTTTATTGAAGCTGTGAATTCACAGCATGAACTTCATTATTTATTTTTCTATAAAGAACAATTCCTGACTTGTAAAAAAGCCCTGAAGCTTAAACGAAACTCGTTTATCGAAGAGGCTTTCAAAGATGGAATTGTTTTTTTATGTCCTCATCCGCTTGCTGACAAATTGATTGAACAGAATTCGCCACTCAAGATCGTCAGCTTCAATGACCTTCATAAAAAATTGCAGGGTGTTAAAACTCCGCAGGAGACAGCCTATATATTCAGGGCGCTCGATTCCTTTCTTGCACCCGAAAAGCTATTCCGATTGATTCGGAACCATTACTATCAGTACCGACGCAATGGCCAATTCCTTCACGCGTACAAAATTTTAAGGGTACTAGCCGAAGCTGCCCCTCAACACTCCTGGGTCCGCCAAACATCGGCCGAACTTCACTTCCAGCCTTATGAAAAAACCTATAAACAACACCCTCTCCAGCTTCTTGAAAAAGACCCGCTTTATGCTGCTTCCCAACTTTGGAAAAGCAGACATGAACAAGAAAACAAGGAAGCCCTTCAACAGCATCTGCTCGGACAGAAGCAAAGGCTGACCATCACTGCTCTGATGATTGAAAATGTTCTTCAAGATTCTTGTCATGAAAATCTCCAGCCCTTGACCTTATGGATACGTACCCACTTTGATAAAACAGACGAAAGAAGCTTACTATACGCACTCTCTAAAGAAATACCGGAAAACAAGGAAATCTTTCAGCACCTTCTTCAAGAAATGACAGAGTGTGGAGATTTTGAAAATGCACTGGAATTGCTGAGTGATTCTCCTAAAATTGCCGGCGAAATAGATGAAAATCTTCTTTCCCAATTTTTCGAAGAAGTAAATTGGCAGAAAACCACGATTCCGTTAGAGAAACTGAACACCCTGATTATTTCGGTACTGCAGGAACATCCGACCAAACTGGAGAAAATCCTGAAGTCCTGCGTACAATCCCTTCTCGAGGGCCACGATTTGCCTTTTGTCGCAGAGTGGATTTCACCGCTGCAAGCACAAAACATTTCACTGCCTGTCGCGGAAAAAATCAAAAAAATGAACTCCCTGCTTGACGATCCGGAGCAGCAGTCACAGTTGGGCGAGTATTACTACCAATTCAATATCCTTGATCGGGCCATCGACTGTTTCAGCTGGGACATGGAACTGCGCCCGAATGATCCTGTCCCCGTCAAGTGGCTTTCCCGCTTGTATCAAGAAAAAGGGATGGCGAATGAAGCAAAAGCGTATCAGCAGGTTTTGGTTGAGATGCAGAAGCGGGCATAGAGAAACCCGGCTGTCTTGTTGAGGGCAGCCGGGTTTTTATATAAGGTATTCTCGATTTTTATTTAATTGCTGATGTGTACTAACCATATTTTAGCAAGGAGGTTCTGCTAGGAGGACAAGATAGAGTTATCTTCAATCCACCCCACGATATCCTCAAACGGAATAGAAGGGTTTTTCTTTTCTACCATCAGAACAGTGAAATCTTCTGCTTCTTGGGGAGATACAATGAGTTTATATCCGTTTTGACGAAGAAACATATAAAGACTTGCAAAGGCTGTTCGCTTATTTGCACTATGAAAAGCATGATTTTTAGCCAAGCTTTCATAAAGAGCAGCCGCTTTATGAAAAATAGAAGGATAAGCGTCTTCCCCAAAAGCGCTTTGTTTCGGGCGGTTAACCGCACTATTTAGAAGATGTGGAAACTTTATCCCCTTTTGTTCCAAAGGAGAATAGACATTGATTTGGTGAGTATTCAAAAAAAACACTTGATGTTCTGTAAGATATTTCGTCATCCATATTACCTATTTACGAGGCCTTTGAACGTATCATCGTATTCCGTCATCATATCATTCATCTGCTCTAAGAAGTCCGCATCGACACCTTTAGGAAGTTTCAACTGCGCTTTCTTTTTAATGTTCACAGAACCGTTTTGCAAATCAAATTTCACTTCATCACCATGCTGTATTCCTAAATGATCCAAAACTTCTTTTGGAAATGTGACTCCTAAACTATTTCCAATTTTAGTTACTTTGCGTTCCACTCTCTTCTCCACCACCGTTTTAGTCATATAAATCCCTCCTTCTATCTTATACATGAACCCGGTGAAATATAACAAAACATAACATTAATACGTTATATACTTTATAACTGTTATTACAATTATAACACTTGTGGTACTCGGATAAACATCAAATTTCCTATTGTGATTACAGCAATTCCTGAATATTGACTTTCAATGATGATTACAAATACAGAAACGGACTAAAACCTCAGCCACTCAAACAGAACCTGCTCTGTCCTCCACACGTTTCCGCAGTACCGCTTCATCCATCCTTCTCAAAGCCAGTGTCAGCCTTTCGTGTGGACAGGCAATATTCATTCTTACAAATTTGCTGCCGCTTGGACCGAATTTATACCCTTCATCAAATTTAATTTTGGCTTCCACAAGAAAGAATTCGAACAGCTCTTCATGCTCCAATCCCAGTTCCGAACAGTCGAGCCAAATGAGATGCGTCGCTTCCGGAACGACCGGCTTAACGGAAGGAATGTTTTCCTTCAAGTAATTCACTGCGAAACGCAGATTCTCTTCCAGGTACATCAGCAGGTCGTCAAGCCACGGTTCTCCCTGTTCATAGGCAGCAATGGTTCCTTCCACTCCAAATGCATTCGGCCTGGACAACCCAAAGCTCAAAAGCTTCGATTCATACCGTTCTCTTAACTCTTTGTTCGGTATCAATAAGATAGAGGTCTGCAGTCCTGCGATGTTAAACGTTTTGCTTGGTGCGGCACAAAGGATGCTGCGCTGCTGGAGCTCTTCATTAATATTGAATATCGGTTGATGAGATGCCTCTCCATAAACCAGGTCTCCATGCATCTCGTCCGATATGACCCAGACATCATGCTCTAGGCAAATCTCGGCAACTCTTTCCAGCTCCTGCCTTTTCCACACCCGGCCGACAGGATTATGTGGGCTGCACAAAATGAGCACCTTACTTCTCGGATCCTTCGCCTTTGACTCCAAATCCTTAAAATCCATTTTATAAATACCATCTTCATATGTAAGAGTATTTTTCACAACAGTGCAGCCATGATTCTCAATCGTGCTGTAGAAGGGATAATAAACAGGGTCCTGCACTATGACGCCGTCTCCCGGTTCTGTTAAAATTTCGAGCAGAATATTCATCCCCGGAATGATTCCCGGACTGAACGAAATCCACTCGCGATCAAGCTTCAGTCCATGGCGTTTGTTCCACCACATCATGATGGCATGGAAGTAGCGTTCGCTAAACGTAGTATATCCATAAATTCCATGCTTGGCTTTCTCCTTCATCGCCTCTGTGATGGCTGCAGACACTTGAAAGTCCATATCGGCAATACACATCGGAATTATTTCTTCATCTGAGAATGACCACTTCACGGAATGTGTATTATGCCGCTCTATACAATCGTTCCAATTCATCCCAATTCCCCTCTTTCTCTTCTTAAAATATTTCTCCCGAGTTTACTATATCATGAAATATAAAAAGGATAACCCGCCTTCCGGATTATCCTCTTACTCTGTTTATTCCTGAGATGCAAGGCGGTTCAATTCCACTTGAATCTCGTTTTTCAGCTCTTCGACGACATTAAAATCCATCGCGCTGATATAGTATCCTTCGAGTTCATCGTGCAATGCTTTCGCTTTTGCCAGATAGGAAGTAGCTTCTTTCATGGCATTTCGATATTTCTTACTAATTGTTTCTATCTCATCAGCATACTTTTCATCGGTTCCAGGGTTGACAGCTCTTTCATATACATCCACTATCTCATCTCCGGCCCGTTCTGGAAAATACTCATGCGGAGCCGTGCTGTCAAAAATGGCAAAACCGAGTTCACGTACAATTACCATATCAAGGCTGTTCGGGTCAAAGCCGCAATGGTAAATCTCCACGTCGAGACCCCTGTCTTCTGCAGCCTGTGCCAGTTTTTTCAGCATCGTCGATTTCCCGGTTCCAGGCCTGCCCTTGATAAAATACCGTTTGGGAAGTTCTTCTGTCAGATTGCCGATGAAATCACGCGGTCCCTCAGGTGTGGCGGCACCCAGGAACCGATGCTTTACCTCCGCCTGTTTGTTTAAGTATGTGTGGGAGAATAACTTTTCCATCAGTTCTGCTGTTAAAGCATCACAGCTTTCGAAGCTCATATTATCAATGTAGATTTTTTCCCAGTCGTCATGAATCTTCAAGGCCTGCGCATACGTATCGTAAGCCGCTTGAAAAGCAGCTGCAATTTCTGTTGTCAGGGCTGCAATCTCTTCCCTATGAGTTCTGAGGATATGCGAATCCCACGCTGCTCCGAGATTAATATACTCCTCGACCACACCAGGCAGCTCCGGTTCGATGACATGAGGAGCCGTTCCATCCACAATCCCGGCTTTCAAACCAGGAATGATCACTCCGTCAATGCTTTCATTATCGGACGCACAGTGAAGATACTCAATATCCCAGCCTTCTTTGTTCCAATGTTTGCCGACCGCCTTCATTAAGGAAGATTTTCCTGTACCCGGCCCGCCCTTCAAAATGAATAAACGTTGAAGCCCCTGCAAATTTGAGGCATATAAGCTATGAAAACCACGGGCTGTATTTCCTCCGGCATAATAATGACGCACTTTTCCGCTCACTGTTACCACTCCTTCTCAGAATATAGGAGAACACCTTTTATCTTATGCGGGAAATTCGTTTGGGTGAATGCCCAGGAAGAAAAAAGTAGCAGTGGTTGGATTCCAGGTTTGTTACTTATGAATGTTGGTTTATTCTTTTAAGATGTTTCAAACCTTCCCGCTTGCTCAACGGGCGTAAATCTTCTTTTTCAATAAAGCCAGCAACCGTTTCAGGAGCAGTTTTCGAATACTCCCTTAGCGCCCAGCCAATCGCTTTTTCAACAAAAAATTCCTTGGAAGAAGCATGCTGCTTTATATAGGAAAACAACTTGCCTTCGTTTGTGTCTTTTTTATAACTCAGCTGGTAGAGGATAGCGGTCCGGTTGAGCCAGAAGTTTTCTGAGGAAATCCACTTGTCCAGAAACACTTCCCCTTCCACCGGATATTTCTTGATCACGAAACCGGCGATCCGCGATGCAATGGTGTCGATGGTATCCCACCACGATTTCGTGACGATGAGCTCCTCCACCAACTGCAGATGTTCCGGCTGAAGCTCTTTTCGATTTTTATCCAGCAGCGCCAGAGCCAGATATTGAAATTCACGCTCAGGCTGTGCCCACAATGTTATTGCCAGTTCAGGAAGCTCTTCTGGAGAAGGTGTACCATGTTCTTTTAAAAATGTTCTTAATAGTAATTTACGCTCCGGTGTCCGGATTCCCAGAAAATCAAATTGATTCCGCATATAAGCCTTCATGGGACCTGCATTCTCTTCATTTGCATGTTCTTTAAAATAGGTAATCAACTTGTTTGAATAAGTCACTTGTCAACCTCCTCCTGTTGAGATGTACATTGAAAACATATAATCGTATTTGCAGGAAGATCATGGACGCCATTGAAAAAACCATCCAGGCAGTAGACCGGTTTTCCGCAAATCCTGCATTCTCCAATATATTCTTTCATTCTTCCATCTCTCTCAGATAATAAATGAAATCCGTTGAATGCCCTGTATATCCCTGCTGGCGCAGCATCGCACTGATATTTCCCCGGTGATAAGTACCATGATTCACAAGGTGCTGAAGCAGCTCCTCCTCCACATTTGTGAACTCTTCACCAGAGGAGATGCTATAGCGGACGGGCCGGTTCAAATCGTGACTCCCTGCGATATGGCTCTCTATCTCCTGATGCAGGGATTGAAAAGCTTTCCGGAATTCTTGAGGAGAGGATAAGGACCTCTCTTCT
The DNA here is from genome assembly GCA_051750065.1 of Bacillota bacterium. GTDB lineage: Bacteria > Bacillota > Bacilli > Bacillales > Bacillaceae_B > Rossellomorea. Next base: position 119,337 of record JBNJJI010000001.1, on the reverse strand, counting down.
ACACGGAAATCCTTGTTCATCCGCTCATACCACAAACAATCGACTTCATACTGGTGCAAAAAGGTGTCCTTTATGGACGGAAACACACTGTTGATTTCTGCGGAAAAACTATCCGGCACTTCTTTTTCAATATAAGAAAGCAATTTATCTGTGGCCCATGCATGATAATTGAAAAGCTTGGCTATTTTTTTCATCCTATCCTCCAATAGAAGTATTTATAATTGCTTCTTCATGATGGCGATATTTTCCTTTGGGAGTTATCAAACAATATTCTATTTATATTTAACTCATCAAAAAAACTTGAATTCTTTTTAATCCAAGTTTTCTGGTAGACACTATTCATTTCTATAATACATTGTCTTTATACAATATCATTACACTGTAAGAAAATATCGTGCTTGAAAAATGAAGATTTACTACCTCAATTTCGGTATCCTTCATAAACTCGTTCACTTTTTTATCCAAACTATCTTCCGTCCAACCAGTAATCGTTTTTACCTTCATTTTATCCTCCTTGGCTATTTCATTTTCGCTGCTGCGTTTAAGACTATATACGTTTACATACATTGAAAAGTTTCAATATTGTTATATTCTTTCCTGCAGTGCCTATCATCCTGTTTAAGAATTATCAAACAGTTCGCATATCGTCCCGGCAATTTACACAAAAAAATTCCAAAAGAAAAACCTGAACCACGCAGGTTTCAGGTTAAAGCCAAACTAGCTATGCTTTTGTGGAAGCCGTTTCGACGTGACTCCCTTTTGCAATCAAACCACGCATGAAGCGCTGGCATTGCGGAAGCGCATAGCCGACAACTGATCCGAGGAAGAATGCGATGATGATGGTTCCAATGCCGACCGGCCCGCCAAGCAGCCAGCCCAGCACAAATACCGTCACTTCGATTCCGTTTCGTACCCACTGAATTCTCCAGCCCGTCTTTTCCACGATGAGCAGCATCAAGCTGTCCCGCGGACCTGCACCAAAGTCAGCTGACACATAAAGGCCGATACCGTATCCGATGATGATGGTACCTGCTGCAAATAAGATGCTCTGCACCACAATGGAAGAAGTGTCTGGAATAATAAAATTGAAAAAATCTATAAATAAACCAATTAACAGCATATTAAGGAATGCACCGATTTTAGGAAACGTTTTCGTCGCAAGACCAGTCACAAGCAGAAGTATGAGCCCGGCAATAATGGACCATGTTCCGATCGTCAGGCCGAATTTCAGGAACAGTCCATAGTGGAAAACATCCCAAGGCCCGATGCCAAGGTCCTTTCCTTTAATCGTCAAAGTAATTCCGAATGCCAATACTAATAGTCCGATGGTAAAAAACGACCAGCGTAACCCGTATTCTCTGTTCATGTTATCCCATCCTAAATGTTAGTTTGCCACCCGAAATACTTTATCATAAATTGCTAGTTTAATAAACACCTATTCGCTGGGAAACGAGCTCAATCACTTCTCCATCAGGTCCTTTGTAAAAAATGACAGTCCAGCCGCTATCTAAATTATATGGACCTTCCATTGGTTTCAGACCGCATTCCTTTAAGTGCTCTATCCAATAAGAGAGATCCTCGACTCCCCAGGCAAAGTGAAGGTTGGAAGAAACTCTGCTTTGCCCTTTATTTTCAATCAACTCAATGACGATGGAATCACGGGACAGGAAAACAATCTTTTCCTCCTCCAGCTTTAGGCAGCTGCTAACCTTGAATTGAAAGCACTTTTCATAGAAAGCTATGGACCGTTCAAGACTCTCTACCTCTATTCCCCCATGATGCCACTTCATGGACGAGTTTTTTCTGACACAATCAAGTTTACATCACCGAATTCATGCCAGAGGTATCCTTTCTTCAGTGCCTCTCTATAAGCTTCAAATAAATGCTGCTGAGAAGTGAAAGCTGACAGCATTTCAAGATGGGTCGCCTCCGGTTCGTGCAGACCAGTAACCAGACCGTCGACCGCTTTTAATTTATGTTCTTTCTTGATATAAAGATTGGTGATTCCTTCTGCAGCAGTCAGATGCCCAAATTTATCTGCTGCTGTTTCCAATGCCCGGACCACGGTGGTTCCAACAGCTATGACACGGCCTTTTGCCTTCCTCACAGAGTTGATCAATTCAGCTGTCTCCTCGGGAATATGAAAAGCTTCAGGGTGCTTTTGCGGATCCGGCCAGCGGTCTTTTCCGTAGTAGCTCAATCCTGTATGAAGTGTCAGAAAAGCTGTCTCCACCCCTTTTTCTTTCAGTTTCGCAAACATACTCCAGGAAAAAGCCCTGCCAGCTGACGCCATTTCGACAGAGCCGGGAACGGAAGCATAGGCAGTCTGATAAGCATCAAGCGGCCAGTCACAATCAATATACTCGTACCGGACCGGTTCGCCATGACGGTAAATGTAGTCCGTCAACTCAGCACCTTCTATGGAGAATGTGATAGTAATTAACGGCTTTTCAGCGGCATTGCCGGTGAAGACTGCCTTCACACCATTTTCCAAGGTCAGTTCATAACCAGCTGAAAACAAGCCTCCCCAGATCAGCGCTTCCCATGTCCTACCGTCCAATTGTCTGGACAATCTGATTTCGACTTCCCTTCCACACGCTTTTGCTTTTAAGACAGCAGGGATGGTACGGCTGTTGTTAAAAATAAGCAGATCGCCCTTTTCAAGAAAATCAGGAAGAGAAGAGAATTGATCATGATGCACTCCTTCTCCATTCATCACCATCAGCCGGACATCATCTCTGCCCTTGCCCCTTAGTTCAGCTGGAACCTTAGCATTCAGTGATGGCGGAACTTCAAATGCATTTAAAATCGCCCCCATCAAATCACCTCCTCACTGAAGTTGAAACCTTGAGCTTGAAATCTTTGTCCGTTTACGTTGGAGGATTGATTTGATGCCAAATACAGAAAGACATCCACTACATCAGCCGGTTGAGCTAAATCATAGTCACAATGGGGCACAGCTCTGTCATGCATCTCCGTATTCATCTCCCCCGGATCCACCATGTTCATCCGCACACCAGTTTCCGCCAGTTCATCTGCCCATGTCTGTGTCATTCCCTCCACTGCGAACTTGCTGACTCCATATGCACCCCACTCGGCAAATCCCGTTTTTCCAGCTTCTGAAGTAAGGTTGATGATGGATCCTGATTTTCGTGAAAGCATACCAGGAAGAACCCGCTTGGTCATCAGCAGTGGATTCATCACATTGACTTTTAAAACATCTGCAAATTCCTCATTTGGGTAATCAAGCAGCAGGCTCGGTCCCTTGCCGAACACGGAAGCATTATTGATCAGAACATCGACTCTTCCATAAGCACCCTCAATAATGGATACAAATCGTTCTACATCCCTCGGATTGGCCGCATCCGCCGCTACTGCCAGCACTTCTGCACCCGCCTGTTCAAGTTCTCGCTGCACTTCTCTCAGCTTCTCCTCCCCGCGTGCACAAATCGCAAGTTTGGCCCCCTGCCTGGCAAAAGCCAAAGCCAGCTCTCTCCCTAACCCCTTTGAAGCTCCTGAAATCATAACTACTTGATCTTTACTCATACTAAAAATCCCCTTTCATTTCTGTTATTACTTTCATTATATGGAGAACCCGCCTCCAACAAATCGGGTATTAGAAAGAGACCTTATTCCCTAATCTGCCTGAGTCTCATCTGCGACTTTTGACTGAATTCCCTTTCCCGGCTTCCTCCCAGGTTTGTGGCTCAACTAAAAGAGAGCAGTCTAAATACCAGTATAATTTTTATAAAAAAACGAACAATAATAGTAGAAAATAACTTTACGTTCGTGTTATACTTAAGTTAACAATTTAAACGACGAAAGCAGTAACTGGCGAAGCTGTGGAACCAACCACAAGGGAGCTGCTTTTTAAAAAGCTACTAGCCGTTCGCCTGGGCTGAGGCTGATTCTCCGGACACCTTTTTAGGCAGAAGTATGTCCTTGGAATCAGCCTCTTTTCTTGTTCTGAAATCAACCAATTCAACAATAACCAGGAGGGAATGTAATGACAGTGAAAGAAAAGGTAATTCTGGATGGCAGCCGTGTCGCAACCGCAGTAAAAAAGGAATTGAAGTCAAGAGTGGAAAACTTGAAAGAAAGTGGAATCACCCCTTGCCTCGCGACTGTTCTAGTCGGCGATGATCCATCTTCAGCCACTTACGTCAAAATGAAGGGAAATGCGTGTGAACGCCTCGGCATTCTTTCCAAAAAAATCACCCTTCCTGATGACACTACTACAGAAGAATTATTGGCAGCAATTCAATCACTGAATGAAGATGAAGGTGTTCATGGCATTCTTCTTCAGCATCCTGTTCCCCCTCAAATAGATGAACGAGCTGCATTTGAAGCCATTGCTATTGAAAAAGACGTCGACGGAGTCACTTCGCTTGGTTTCGGACAGACTTCGCTAGGATTTGGTACTTATCCGTCCTGTACACCTGCCGCAATCCTGGCAATCATGGATTTTTATGAATTGCCGATGGAAGGAAAGCATGCTGTCGTCATAGGAAGAAGCCCAATTCTCGGCAAACCTGTCTCCATGATGCTCCTGAACCGCAACGCTACAGTGACAACTTGTCATTCTTATACAGAAAACCTTGAAGAAATCGTAAAAGGAGCCGATATTGTGGTAGCCGCTGTCGGAAAACCGAATTTTGTTAAAGGCTCCTGGATTAAAGAAGGAGCCATGGTCCTAGACGCCGGCTACAACAAAGGCAATGTTGGCGATGTCGACTACGAAGAGTGCCTGAAAAGAGCGGACGCCATTACACCTGTTCCCGGCGGTGTCGGCCCGGTAACGATCTCCATGCTTCTGAAGCAAACCGTTGAGGCAGCGGAAAAATTAATATAAAAACAAACGTGCAAGCGCTCTGTTCAGCCCCGACAGGCAAATGCTCCGAAGAGAAAAAAGGCGGTCTTTCCCTTTATTCCCTTCGGAACATTTGACCCCTAGGGGCTAAGTTCATTCTGGTGGAAACGAACACTCGGGCGTTGAAGCTGCACGTGATAACTTAGTTAAAGCTTTTAACAGGGATGGATTTTAATTTCTTGAATACTGATAAAGACTCTGCGAATGTGCAGAGTCTTTTTTACTTAAAGTCCTCTTCTGCACCGGCATTCGACAAATTCCGGGGCGTGACTGTCACTAAAGCATAATTATCCTCATTCTGGAAACTATAGATTTATCAGCATATTTGAGGAGGATTACAATGTCATCAGAGGATAAGAAGAAGGTTATGAATGAGCCGCCGGAGCCGTATTGGAGGGAGTCTGTCAGTTTTGACAGCTATCCACCCCTTTCTCAGGACACCGAGGTGGAGATCGCCATTGTTGGGGGAGGTATAGCGGGAATTACGGCGGGTTATGAACTCGCTAAGCAAGGGAAGAAGGTTGCTATCATTGAGGCAGGAAAACTGCTTAACGGAACTACCGGCCATACAACCGCGAAAATCACCGCGCAGCACGGCCTTATTTATGATGAACTCATTCAGCATTTTGGAGTGGATTTAACAAAAACGTACTATCAAGCTAACGATGAAGCGCTTCAGTACATAAAAAGAAATGTTTCCGACCTGCAAATCGATTGTGATTTGACCGAAGAAGATGCATACGTTTACGCCATTACAGAAAAATACGATGGGAAGGTAAGGAAAGAATTCACTGCCTACAACAAACTTGGAATTGAAGGCGAACTTGTCGAGAAGCTGCCGATCGATATTGATATTAAATCTGCAGTCGTCATGAAAAAACAAGCACAGTATCACCCGTTGAAGTACTTAAAGGTACTCGTAGATGAATTCATCAAAAACGGCGGGAGAATTTTTGAAAATACCACTGCCGTAGATATCGAAGAAGGAAGCAATCCAACCGTCTTAACCAGTGATGGCCATAAAGTGAACTGCAGCACCATTTTAATATGTTCACATTTTCCTTTCTTTGACGGTAAAGGCTTTTATTTCGCAAAGATGTATGCCAGCCGCTCCTATATCCTCGGGGTTAAGGCGAAAAAGGAATTTCCCGGCGGCATGTATCTTAATGCAGAAAGCCCAACCCGCTCCCTCCGGTATACCGATGTTAACGGCGAGAAACTGATTCTCGTTGGAGGCGAAGATCATAAAACCGGACAGGGAAAAGATACCGTCAAGCATTATGAAGCATTGGAAGAGTATGTTGAATCTGTGCTTGGCATTGACGAACTCTCTTACCGGTGGTCGGCACAGGATTTGATTTCTGTTGATAAGGTCCCCTATATTGGGCAGCTGACCGCGAATCATAAAAATATCTTCGTAGCGACAGGTTTCAAAAAGTGGGGAATGACTTCAGGTACTGCTGCCGGAATGATTTTGTCAGATCTGATTATTAAGAAGTCCAGCCCTTATGAAGAAATCTTCAGCCCTTCCCGTTTTGCAGCGGATCCAAGCATCAAGCATTTCCTTCAGGAAAATGGCGATGTGGCCAAGCATCTGGTCAAAGGCAAGATCACTTCTGCCTCGAAGTCGCCGGCTGATTTGGAAAACGGAGAAGGAGCACATGTCTCAGTCAACGGCCAAAAAGGCGGTGCTTACAAGGATAATGAAGGTACTCTCCACATCGTCGATACAACCTGTACTCATATGGGATGCGAAGTGAACTGGAACCATGGTGAGCGCACGTGGGACTGCCCTTGTCACGGATCACGGTTCTCAATAGATGGAGAAGTGCTTGACGGTCCGGCTACTAAGCCTTTGAAGAAGCTGAAGTTTTAATATTAGTAAGCGGGTGCTGGTGCGCACGTTCAGGGATATTTGATTTGCCTATCGGCGTAAACCAGCCGTTTATCAGCGTTTACGTTGGATTTATGAGCAGAAAAAATATACTTTTATCGGCGCTTTCTGTGATTTATCGGCGATAATTTAATACTAATCGGCAATACGCTAGTCACGATCAACTTAACAAAAAAAGGCATCTCTCCTCAAAAAGAGATGCCTTTTTCATTAGTCTTGAAATCGATTCTTTTTCTTTTTCACGTCACCAGTGGTGAATTCGACCATTTCAGTGCTCGTCCGGTTTCCTTTTTTCTGGTTGTCGTTACGCTGTGCGTTACCGTTGCCAGACTTTGTGCGTCCCATGTTCATCTCTCCTTTATGTTCTTACATTCATAGTATGAAGAGAGCTCTATGGAATTATGCAGGCCGGCACTGAGACTGTTTCTGTTTTAACCTGGCCGCGGCGATAAGAAAGGAGAGATTCTTGTATGATTTGATTTGTAAAATTGCCGTTAATTTCTGGAATCAAACCCTTTGCGATGCACCAGGCATTTTCTTCAATTTGCAGGGCGATCCGCTTCCGTTCGTATTCATCAGCGACATCCATCCTGTCTGCCAGCTCCTCAAGTTCTTTATCTTCTGCATGGCCCAGTTCATGGGCAAAAACAACAGTAAAGTATTCATAAAAATGATCCAGTGAAGAAAACAGGAGTTTGCACTGTTTCTTGATTTCATCAATATACATCGTGATGGTATGAGAGCCCATATTGTACTTTCCGCCGGCAATCCGATTTCCAGGAAAGTCTTTTGCAAGTATCACATTGACACTGCTGCCTGCTCTTGCTTGTAAGGTACTTGTGATTTGCTGTAAATTGCTGTCTAGTTCCAAATCCAATACACACCTTTTTTAAAAAATTTCTTTCTGCAATCCCTATATTTCATTGTATTCATCAATTAGTAGAACATGATTTTTTTGGACATGCGCCCTTTTTTCTCTTTATCTCCATATTCTTATTACAATAACCTGTTTTCAGAGCAAAAAAACGTATTAAGCAGACGGGCAAGCCCCGTTTGCTAATACGTCTTCCAAGCTTTCTCATATTTCTGGATCAAATTAGGGTTGATTAACGTGTTGATTTCCAGCTTCACTTCATTTCCCTTTTCGTCGGTTATAAAGGAATCAATATCCTTGCCAAAAGTTCCTAAACCTTGAAGAACTTCATCTGTTAAAAATTTCGTTTCCACTTCTACCGATAAGTTTGAGAGTGATGGTTCTTCCCGTGAAGCCAGAATGAATCCCCAGTCACCGAAGCTCGGTATATCAACATGAAGGTTAGCTGTGTTCAAGTCTGCAGCCTGAATCGTTTTATCAATGCTCCAATATACCTCTGTCGCAAAAGTCGGGCTTGTACTTTGAACCATTATAGATCCACCCGGAGGTAGATGATTCCGCAACAGCTGGTAAAATTCCATTGTGTACAGCTTATTTAATGATTCATTATTCGGGTCTGGAAGGTCGACTAAAATGACATCGTAAAGACCTTCCGATTGTTCCATAAAGTTAAACGCATCTTGATTGACGACCTCTACTCGTTCATCTTCAAAAGCGTACTCATTCAGCTCTGCTATGGAAGAATTCTCTTCAGCAAGCTCAACGACGCGAGGGTCCAGGTCCACGAGGGTAATATTTTTCACTTCCTGATATTTTCTCAATTCCCTGATGGCGAGTCCGTCCCCGCCGCCCAGAACGAGAATATTTTCTTTTCTTTCGGCGGCAGCCATTGCCGGATGAACGAGGGTTTCATGGTATCGGTATTCATCTGAAGAACTGAATTGCAGCTGGCCATCCAGGTACATCCGCAAGTCACCTTGTTCTTTGGTCAAGATAATCTGCTGATAATTAGTATTCTCGGAGTGGACGATAGGATCCCGGTACAATTTTTGTTCAAAAGTAAAGGCCATTTCCTCTCCCCAGAATACTCCGGATAGCAAGAAGATAAATATCATGATGCCTGCTGCTGCGTGTTTCTTAAAAGCAGTGATTTCATCTTTGAAATACACGATCAGCCAGAGGGCTACAATAACATTCACCAATGCAACAACGAAGGCTGTTTTCACTAAACCTAATTGCGGTCTCAACAGATAAACAAACAGCAGTCCGCCTATCAAACCGCCCGCATAATCTGAAAACAGCACCCTCGCTGTACTGCGGTTCAGCGTTTCTCCGATTTCATTTGCTTTTCTAATCAAAATCGGCAGCTCCACACCTGTCAGCGCTCCCACTAACGCTGTCACAGCATATAGGAAGAAGGCGTCTGTTCCTTCACCTAAGAAGGCTGTTACTCCAAATAACGTAAAGATGGACAAGCCGCCGATTAGTCCGATGAGCAGTTCAATCCAGATAAAAGAAACAATTAAGTTCTTTGTCACCTTTTCACTGACAGATGCTCCAATTCCCATACCCGTTAAAAAGAGCGAAATGGTCAATGTATATTGTTTCACACCGTCTCCCAGTATGTAAGAACCCGCTGCACCAAACAGGACTTCAAAGATGATCCCGCAAATCGAGACAATCCCTGAAGCCCAATAAATCGCTTTTGTTTTTCGAATTCCGTCGTTTTCCACTGATAAGTCCCCTTATTAAATCCCTTCGGGTGAAAAGATTTTCCAGTTTAAAAGGAGTTGATTTCCACTCCAGGCGCACGACTCCGCGGGGCGGGCGGTGAGCCTCCTCGGCTTCATAAAAAGCGGAAGCGGCCGTTCAGCGACGTACAGATTGTAGGGCTCTCGCATGAGATAAAGGAATCACGAAGAGCGATAGCGATTCGATGATGACTTATCGCAAGGAGAGAGACCGAAATCTGCTAGTCGCTGGCCGCTGAAGCTAGATTTGCCTGTGGGGTTACGTTCCAGTAGGTGCGTAACCTTGGTCTCACCTGTCCCGCTATTCCCGCAGGAGGTCGCACACCTTACGCTCCAATCATGCCATACATAATTAAAACGAGTTTAAACAGCATTGAATGACTTGAGCTCAACCTCAATGTATCATTCTTAAAATAATTAATTGTAATAGCAGGACCTACGATACGTGCGAAGCCGAACGGAGGTTTAACATTTACGTAATCGAAGCTCCGATGACAAACGCCAGTCCGACCGACACGGCAAAGGTGATGATCCCTACAGCTAAATTTCCTTTGTGAAGCTGTTCTTCCACTGAAAATTTTCTTGTCATTAATTCAAACAACAGGTAGGCAACCATCTGCAAGAAGACACCGAAAACGCCCCAAATCAATGTATCAGTCAATGCGGAACTGTGATAAATTGAAAAAGCAAGAATTATACAGATACCGACGACCTTTCCACTGATAGAAAGAGCAACCGCTTGATTTCCTGCTAGTACCTCATCCCAATCCTTATACTTACTTGTCAACAATTCAAATATAAAAAGTCCCAATACAACAATTACTATTGCTATAGCAAAATACATGAGTGTTAAAATAAATGGTTCCATTCCTTGATCTCCCTTCCCATTTCCCTATTTCCCCGCACCAGGACCGCCGCCTCTTACAGAGGATGATCCGCCGCGGATCGGTGATTTATTATAGCCTGTGAATGTTCCGCCTGAACTACTGTAGCCTCCGTAACACAGCTGAGGATTGTTCCTGCATTTCAGCCGCTGACTTCTTTCCCAATTATTGCCTAGAAGGTTGTTCAACACTGAAAACAGCAGAAGGCCTTCAAAGAAACTCGGGCTGTAGTTGTTACGGACAAACTGGTCATTAGCAACTTCAATCATAGTGTTCGCACTGTTATCTTCATCTTCAGTGAGGATGACAAACAACTCGTCATAGATCAGCACCTGCTTATTGTCTTTCTTATCACTGATTCTTTCAGGTTCCTCATGATTCTGGATAGTTTGTGCAACTTCATCTATTGACTGATTTTCTGCTATGTATATTTCAGAATAATTGCTGTCATCGGTTCCGCTTGCCACCGTATCGGTAAAGTTATATTGATTATTGATGAAATCAACTATACTATCCTTGAATATCGAGCCGCCGCCTGAACTGTAACCAGGACCGCATGCAGCCAGTAAAACCATTGAAATGATTATGACCACTAACGACTTCTTCATTAACTCACCTTCTTTCACTTACGCATTACTAAAGGCTGTGTTCGTATAAATTATTGCTAACGGAAAAATCCCAAGTGCCGGATTTTCCCCCTGGATACTGGGTTTTGTCTCTCTGAACAGGAAAAGAAGCTCTTTTCTTTCTTACTAACCAGGGTTTTTCCGGTGAAATTAGGGCGTGTTTTTTCGAAATTCATATTAAATAGCAACAAAGTTTACGAAAAGAGCCTTACTCAAAAAGGGCTTGGTTTACATTAACTTCATCGTCTGCGCCAGCTTTGGTCCATAACTTCATTACCTGCTAAAGACTCTTCACTATCGCCAAACAAAAACACATAAGCAGGAACCGCGCATAGGGCGGTTCCTGAAAATAACTGATCTATTCTCTGCCTAATTGTTTCTTTAATGCTGCCAGTTCATCATCTACACCATTTTTCTTGTCTAATGCATCGAGTTCATCGTCAAGGCTGCGGTTGGATGATTTCATATCCTCACTTGTTTCAGCTTCTGCTTCAAACTGCATGACTTTCTCTTCCATGCGGTCAAATCCTTTTCTTGATTCGTCCCCGCCGATAGAAGACATGGCACGGTTCATTTTTGTACGTGTCCTAGCTGACTCAGCACGTGCCTTCAAGGAATCTTTCTTCACTTTCATCTGATTGTATTCGTTTTTCATTTCATCTAGTTTTGAGCGCAAGCTGTCCGCATCAGATTTAGCCCTCTCATAAGACTCACGCATTGTTTCTGCATGGGCACTGTGGGTCTTTTTATCTTCAAGTGCTCTTCTCGCAAGGTCGTCATTGCCTGCTTCCAGTGCTTTAACTGCTTGGTCCTGTCTCTTTTCAGCCATCTTGTTTGCTTCTTCATATTTTCTTTGAAGCATTTTTTCATTAGCAATCTGTTTTGCTACAGCAGCTTCTGCGTCACGGATATCCGCTTCCATCTCGCGCATGAACTGGTCAAGCATTTTAACCGGATCTTCTGCTTTATCCAGCATTGCATTCAATTCTGAACCTACTACTGTCCTTACTCTCTTAAATAATTGAAACATGTATTTCAGCCTCCTGATTTTTAATTACTGGCGATAATCTTGATTTCATATTCATTAATATCATACCCGGTACTGACCTCAACCTCACTGCCCCAGATCTCAACCGATAAATAGCTTTCTTCCTCTTCATCTTCAAAATCGAAGTAGCGGCAATTTATATCATTAACATTTTTCCCGCGGCCTTCACCTTTTACTCTTGCAGTCCCTGACTCATCAAGATAGTACCTCTTTCCATTATACTCGATTTCTTCAGGGATTGGCTCACTCAGCTTCAGCTTTACCTTCTCATATATTCCCAGATACACCTGGTCATCCATCTCGGCACTGAGCCAAACTGTACGGCCCGGGCTTTCCAGCTGGTAGCCGATCCATTCAAAGCCGTGATCGTTATATGTAAGCTTGCTGACTACTTCATAGTCCTCAAGATCATATGCGATAATGTCGCCGACTTGTATCGTGAAAACATTTCTTTCTTTAACGACAGGTACTTCTTTTTGCTTTTTACCGAAAAGCCTTTTCAAAATGCTCATGTTTTCACCTCCGTCTATATTTGCACCTTCTTATTAACATATACGCACTGCGAGATAAAAAGTTTCAGATTAACTTAAAATCTATTCTATATATATTCTTTATTTTAAATATCATATTAAATATTTCAAGGCATCTGGGCTGAATCCTTTATTTCCTGTACATTTTGTTAAAATTATAATGTTAGCCCACCCTTCAGGAATTCTTTCTCTCGAATCGACTCAATAGAACTGAATTTTTGTAGTGCTCTATTATTATGCCCTTCTTTACGCCTCAAATTAAAGGGTTTTGCTTCCGCTGCATAGAAGTACTAGGAAAACACTCTAGGAGGAAAAATAATGGAGGATTCTCAACTTTTTAAGCAAATGGATTTCATCCGTATGAGGACAATAGCTGCATTGGATAATACATCTGAAGAGATGGCAGATTTCGTTCCGGACGGTTTCAAAAATTCAATCCGGTGGAACTTAGGGCACATCTTTTTAAGCAGCGAAAATCTTATCCACTCTTTCGCAGGAAAAAATGCTCATATTCCTGAGGGTTATCAGGAATTGTTTGGATTTAATACGAGCCCCGATACATGGGAAAGTACTCCTCCTTCACTACCAGAGTTAAGAAATCTTCTGTCCGAGCAGCCCAACAGGTTGAAGGAAACATTCATGGGGAGATTATCAGAAAAAGGGGAGAAACCTTTCCAAATGACAAAGGAAATTTCTTTTGAAACCCTAGCCGAAGTCGTCTCCTTTGCAAATTGGCATGAAGGCCTGCACCAGGGAACTATCACAACGATCAAGCGCGCCCAAGGGATCGAGGATTTGTGGGAGTCTGTAAAAGTCATTCAAAAATAAGTCCCATCCCTGCACTTAGATTTTGATTTTGGATATGTAAATAGCCATTCAAAAAAGCCATTCCATTAAGCTGGAATGGCTTTCGATTGTATGTTAAAACAGGTTATATTAATCTTTAATTCTGCCAAAAAGCTTGATGCAGTAAATCGCTGAAAGACCAACAAGAATGTAAACAATTTTAGAAAGAATGGCCTCTTGGCCGCCAAAGATTGCTGCCACTAGGTCAAATTCAAATAATCCGACAAGCAGCCAGTTTAAGCCCCCAACAATTAATAATATCAGTGCAATGGAATCTAATGTTTTCATGATTTCTCCTCCTTAAAAAATTTTAATGAGCTTCTTGCTTAATGTATGCCCCCAAAAAAATATATAAAACCTACCACTGTGTTATATCTGTAAAATAAACGTTTAATATTTGTATACATTTTGAATCTCGCTCTAAATACTGTGCTCCGACAGAGAAACGTTCCAGTGAATACTTATCCCAGGGTGCGCAGCAGGAAGTAAATAACTTATTTAAAAGTGATAAAGCTGCCTCCTGGGAGACAGCTTTATCTCTATGATTCTAATGGGACAGGAGCATTTTTTTTCATCGAATCATAACAAGCTTGGATGGCCTTGATATTTTCTATGGTATCTTCTGGGGAATAAACAGGTTTTTCTCCATTAAGAATACACTGACTGAAGTGGTGGACTTGGATCTCATACTGGTTTCCCTTAAGGACCTCTCTTGTCTCCTCCCCTTTCTCATTAAAAATGAGGATGCTGACTTCTCCATCAGCGAAGCGGTCTGAACGATAGGCAAAAGGAACCTTGATCGTCCCTTTGGTTCCCGAAACTTCATAGAAATCTCTCATCGGCTGTTCGAAACTGCAGTGGAAGCTCGCGGTCATCCCTTTTTCAAAGCTAAGAAGACCTGAAGCTTTCGTGTCTACACCAAATTCCTCATGAACATCTCCCTTTACGCAGGCCTGTAATGGTTCTTGACCTAGAATGTATCGAGTGGAATGAATACAATAGCATCCTACATCCCAGATACTTCCCCCTCCAAGGTCTTTGTTCAATCGGATATTTTTCTTGTTTTTATCAAAATCCAGTTTAAAGGTGAATGCTGAATGCATGTGCTTCACTTCCCCAATCGCACCCTCTGCAATCAATTCCCTTACCCTGTTATGCTGAGGATGGAACTGGTACATGAAGGCTTCCATAAACAAAACATCATTAGAACGGCAGGCTTCAGCCATTTCCTTTACATCTTCTGCTTTTAACGCGGCGGGTTTTTCGCATAGCACATGCTTGCCTTTTTCTGCCGCTTTCGTTACCCATTCTTTATGCAGCGTGTTAGGCAGAGGGATGTAAACCGCCTGGATATCCCGGTCTTCTAACAGTTCTTCATAACTTTGGTATGCCTTAGGGATGGAAAACTCCTCCGCGGCATCTTCTGCTCTACCGCTGCTGCTTGCAATCGCAGTAACCTCTGCATTTTCACAGTTCTTAAGAGCCGGAATTATTGCTTTCTTCGCGATATTTGCTGCACCTAAAATACCCCATTTAACAATACTCACTTCAGTCATCTCCTCCTTTTTTGCTGTCTGAAATTCTCTAATCATTAACTTGTCTATATGCGTTCAAAGATATCAATAATTGTATTCAGTATACCAATCATACTGAATTGAAAAAACTGAAAAATCCTTTATTTTACTTTTTTCATACCTTTCTCCAAGCTCTGTAGAGGTCAGTTTAAGTACTATTAATGTTCAATAAAAAAATTTCATTAATGACTTAGGTATTTTATTTTTTCTTAGGCTCTGTTAGTTAATATTGTTGTTATTGGATGTTTTGGGTTTATGTACTATTTAGAAGGGATTACCCCAATTAAGAACCTAAAAATGCGGGTTAATCAAATAAATTCTATTGTGAATCTACCCAGCGTTTATATAGAAAAATTAATTCTTCCAATTTACAATGGATTCTCATTCCCTCCAGATATGTTGACTGGAGCGGAGGGTGTTCGACCTCCTGCGGGACTAGCGGTCGTCTAGTTCCAGCGCCTAGCAGATTTCGGTCTCTCTCCTTGCGATAAGTCATCATCGAATCGCTAAAGCTCTTCGTGATTCCTTTATCTCATACAAGAGCCCTAAAATCTGTACGTCGCTGAACGGCCGCTTCCACTTTTTATGAAGCTGAGGAGGCTCACCGCCCGCCCCGCGGAGTCGTACACCTGGAGTGGAAGTCAACATACCCTTTGAAAAACAACAACACTCTTTAACAGAGCTTTTCTTTAAAAGAAATCTTTTCCAGAATATTTTTCTGAAATTCGGGTAAAGACGGATAGAAATTAGACAGAAAGCATTAAGGTGCATGACAAGCACTCAATCTTCTTGTATATGCTCGCTGCTGTTACGGTCAAACTATATGAAGCAGAGACCACTGACTTTCATATCAAAGGGAGAGAGCCATGAAAATCGACTTTATACAACAGGAACAGTTAGGAATCAAGCGCCTCTGGGGACAAGATAAGAGAGAGATTTCAAACGTCAACTATGACTCTAGACGAGTAAAGACAGATGCGGCGTTTGTTTGCATGAGCGGTGAGAAACACGATGGCCATTCTTTCCTTGAAGACGCAATCAACAATGGAGCTGCTGTACTTGCCGGGGAAAACGCCAGTGTGCTGGAGAAAGCTAGCAGGAAGTATACTGACAGGACATTTCTTCTTGTAGAAGATGCCAGGGCATTTCTTGCGCAATTGTCTATCTTATTTTATCAAAGGGTTCATGAAAAGTTGATGACAATCGGCGTCACGGGAACGAACGGTAAAACCACGGTTACCGCGTATGTGAAATCCTTAATGACTTTGCTCGGAACCCCGACTGGCTCAATCGGGACCACAGGCATAATTTCCTCCACCGGAAAAATCAATCTAAAGAAAAGCACGCCGACTACTCCGGAGTCTTCTGATTTACATTATATTTTTGATCAGTTCCATCAGCGCGGTGATCAAGCTGCTGCCATGGAAGTATCCTCGGTTGCCACTGAACAAAAAAGGGTTGCGGGAATTGAGTTTGATATTGCCATACATACCAACCTCTCTCCTGAACACTTGGAGTTTCATGGAACCTTTGAAAATTATAAAAACGCCAAGCTTAAACTGTTTAAACAAGCAAAAAGAGCAGTAGTGAATATAGATGACGACGGCATGGCGAGGGATATCCTCGATATGTATTCTGGTAATGTTCTTACATACAGCCTTGACAGAAATTCTAAAGCTGATGTAAAAGCATCCAATTTGAGAATCATTGGACATGAGACTTTCTTTGAATTAAAAGTGCAAGATGAGTCTTATATCGTAAGAGTTCCAGTTATTGGAGATTATAATGTTGCCAATATACTCGCTGCCATTTGTACTGCCCTGCACTCAGGATATTCCATTCATCAAATCCTGCTTGCTTTGACATCAATTGAAGGGCCTGAAGGAAGGTTTGAAATTCTGACCGACTACGGAAACAGAAAGATTCTTCTTGATTATGCACACACCCCGGCAGCTCTTGATAACCTGCTGAGAGAAGTCAAAAAGCTGGAGTATGACCGCTTGATTGTCCTTATTACAGGAATCGGCATCAGGGATAAGTCGAAGATGCCGCTTATGGCTGAGACCGTCGAAGGCAAAGCGGATGAAATTGTCGTTTCCGTCGACCATCCCGATTTCAACGATCCGGATGATATTATCAGCCATGTTCTTGCAGGCTTTTCCGATCCCTCTGCTGAGAATATCTATACAGAAAGAACAAGAGCAGAAGGGGTTTTATCCGCCCTTGCACTCAGCAATGAAAAGGATCTTATTCTGCTGACAAGCGGCTGCATCAATGGTGCCCAGATTGTTGAAGGAAAAGAGATCCCCCATTCAGACAAAGATCTAATCGCGGACTACTTCAAAGATGACAAAACGGATTACGATTATGACTATATCCAGGCTTGATGGGAAATTGGTATTTTAAACAATCACAAGTCCTTCTAAGGAGAAATATTTCACATAAATAAAGGGCGGAACCGCTTATGGTTCCGCCCTTTATTAGATGTTAATTTCACGAAATTTTGCTGTGATTCCCGCTGCAGGTGTGCGTATTCAATCACCACTGATTATCATACTTTTTTAGCTTTTTTACAAAATAAGCTTAGTTACTTACTTTGTAAATAATTATCGTTTTAAAGTAATGTATTTTCATCAGATTTATCTCCTTTAAAACCTTTTACCAAAACCGCAATCTGCCAAGGTGTTATAAAAATATCACTAGCTGTAAGTACTAAAGAAGAGTCGGCATTTTAAGGAACTACTACTTAAGCTTACACCTGAGAAAACAAAAAATCTCCTCTGGTCTATTCCTAGTTTTCTGGTATATTTAATACATAAAGTGAATTTTTAAAATATTTAGACTCCGGAGGCTTTCATGGAACGACTTACAGACCACCTGATCGTTATTTCATTCGACTGTCTTTCTTCTTTAGATTTTTCCACACTGAAGCAACTTCCTAACTTCCAAAAACTTCTGAGTAAGGGGGCTTATTGCACTGCTGTTGAGACGATTTATCCTTCCGTGACCTACCCCTGCCACGCCACCATTGTGACAGGTAATCTTCCAAACAGACATGGAGTAATCAATAATACACACCTTCAGCCTGGAAACACGTCACCGGATTGGTACTGGCACAGACACCATATCAAAGGAACCACTCTTTATGAAGAGGCGAAACGAGCAGGGCTGACGACGGCTGCTTTACTTTGGCCTGTCACCGCAAAGGCGGATATTGATTACAACATGCCTGAAATCTTCGCCAACCGGCCGTGGCATCATCAAATAGCCGTCTCGCTTTGGAACGGAAGCACCTCCTTTCAGTTGGAAATGAACCGGCGCTTCGGCCACATCCGGAATGGATTATTTCAACCGGAGCTCGACGACTTTGTACTCGAATCGGCCGTCGAAACTATCCGTAAGAAGAAGCCCAACCTGATGCTCATTCATTTTACCGACCTTGACTCTCACCGCCACTATCATGGGTTTTCCTCAGAGGAGGCTTACGCAGCTCTTAAAAGACATGACGTGCGTCTTGGAAGAATTGTTTCCGCATTAAAGGAAGCAGGCATATATGACCGTTCAACTATTGCAGCTCTTGGCGACCATAGTGCTCTCGACGAATCCATAGCCATTAAACCCAATGTCCTTTTGAAAGAAAAAGGCCTTATCAGTGTAAATGACAATGGCCGTGTGACCGATTGGAAAGCCTATTGCAAGAGCTGTGACGGCTCGGCATATATATATGTGAAAAAGCAGCAGGATCAGGCGACGCTGAACGAAGTTAAAGATCTTCTGTTTGGTCTTTTAGAAAATGAAGAGAACGGCATAGAACAAATCTTAACTGGGAAGGAAGCCCGAGAGAAAGGAGCTGACGGAAACTGTGCATTCATGATTGAAGCTTTAAAGGGCTTTTATATCAAAGAAGGGCTTGAAGGGAGTTATCTTGATGAAATAACACCTGAAGATGTTACCTCAGGAAAGTATACGTATGCATCACACGGATATTCACCACAAAAGCCGGACTATCACACGATTTTTATGGCGGCCGGCAATGGAATACAAGAAGGAGCTATCATCCCGGCTATGCACCTTGTAGATGAAGGTCCGACATTTGCCAGGCTGCTCGGGCTTCATTTAGGCGATACCGATGGTCATGCTGTACAAAATCTGCTGAAAGTGTAAATCTTCTGTAAAGTTTGTGGACTTTCCATTTTCTTTCCTGTTTTTCTTGTACAATACAATTGAAATCGTTGCCAGGAGGTCAAAGCCGATGAAGGTTTTTACGAAAGAAGAAAATAGCTGGATGTTCTACGACTGGGCCAACTCTGCCTATTCCATCATTATCACAACGGCTGTTTTTCCACTGTTTTACAAAGCAGCTGCCACCAATGCAGGGGTAAGTCCTTCCGATTCTACTGCTTACTTAGGATATACAATTGCCATCGCCACTTTTATACTGGCCATGCTCGGCCCGATCCTTGGAACCATCGCCGACTATAAAGGCTTTAAAAAGAAGTTCTTTACCTTCTTCTTTGGCCTGGGAGTGACAGCTACTGCCGTCCTTGCTTTCATTCCAAGTGACCAATGGCTCATCCTCTTAATCTGTTATACTTTTGCAGCTGTCGGATCAGCAGGAGCAAACGTATTCTATGATGCCTTCCTAACCGATGTGACCTCAGATGAAAAAATGAACAGAGTTTCTGCCAGAGGCTATGGACTCGGATACATCGGAAGCACCATTCCATTCCTCATCAGCATTGCCATCATTATACTGGCTCAGAGCGGTACAATCCCTCTGTCGACTGCATACGCAAGCAAAATTGCCTTCCTGATAACTGCTGTATGGTGGGGGCTGTTCACGATTCCCATGTTCAAGAATGTTCATCAGCGCTACTATATCGAACGTGAACCGAATCCTGTCCTCAACAGCTTCAAGCGTCTCGGCAAGACATTTAAGGAAATCAAAAAATACCGTGCTCTATTCTTATTTTTGCTTGCCTACTTCTTTTATATTGATGGCGTAGGAACCATCATCACCATGTCGACCGCCTATGGCAGCGACCTTGGCATCTCAGCCACAAACCTCCTGATCATTTTGTTCGTCACTCAGGTCGTGGCTGCTCCGTTTGCCGTTCTTTACGGAAGGCTTGCCGAAAGATTTACAGGAAAGAAAATGCTGTATGTCGGTATCATCGTTTATATATTTGTATGTATCTATGCGTACTTCTTGGAAACGACTTTAGACTTCTGGATACTGGCCATGCTGGTCGCGACATCTCAAGGAGGAATCCAGGCATTAAGCAGATCCTATTTCGCCAAATTGGTCCCGAAGCAAAATTCCAATGAATTTTTCGGATTTTATAATATCTTCGGAAAGTTCGCCTCCATCATGGGACCGCTTCTTGTAGCGGTGACTGCCCAGGTGACTGGTGATTCCAGCACAGGTGTTTTCAGCCTTGTCGTCTTATTCATTATCGGCATCATCATTCTATCCCGGGTACCTGAACCGAAACAGCATCTGGCTCCTATAGATGCTGGCGAATTAAAAATGTAAGCTGCATAACAAGCATCTCGATTTTGATTCAAAGGATTTAGTTATCCAGGCAAAAACCGAAATTAACAAAACAGAAAGAGGACAAAATCATATGGATTTCATCCTCTTTTTGTTGTTTAAAGGATTTTTGAATGCTCAGGGGCTGGGGGTTTGTGACCTCTTTCGGGACTAGAGGTAATCTGCTCAGTGCCTATCCCCTCGGTGTCTTACCTGTAGCAGAGTGCGGCTCATAGCAGGGTTCTATGCTTGTTGTCATGTATTCACACAACAAAACCCATTTAATATGCTTCCAATTACCATTCCCTGGAGGCTTTTCATCTACCTTCCTGGAAACAGAATCTTGAAATCTCCATATCCCTCTTTTTCCAAGTCTTCCACTGGAATGAATCTTAGTGCAGCTGAGTTGATGCAGTACCGCAATCCATTTTTACCGGGACCATCCTCAAATACATGTCCCAAGTGGGAGTCAGCTTCACGGCTTCGCACTTCGACTCTGGTCATTCTGTGACTTAAATCATATTTCTCTTTCACACTTGCAGACATGACAGGTTTTGTGAAACTTGGCCATCCGCACCCGCTGTCATATTGGTCTTTCGATGTAAAAAGCGGTTCTCCGGAAACGATATCGACATAGATTCCTTCTCTCTCATTATTCCAATACTCATTCTCGAAAGGATTCTCTGTGCCATTTTCTTGTGTGACATGGTACTGGAGCTCTGATAGTTTTTCTTTGAGATGCGATGTATCTTTTGGCCAGTGCTTCCTTAAAAACTCCTGCCTGCCGGAGCCCCTGCGATAAAGTTCATATCTGAAGTTATTTTTCTTATAAAAGTCCTGATGATAATCTTCTGCCTGGTAAAAGGATTGGGCAGGAAGGATCTCGGTTGCAATTGGCTTTTGAAATCTCCCGCTTTCTTGCAGTTCCTTCTTTGACTTTTCCGCTGCAGCCTTTTGTTTCACACTATGATAGTAGATGGCTGAGGTATATGCCCTGCCCCTGTCACTGAATTGCCCTTCCGTGTCGGTGGGGTCAATCTGCTGCCAATAGAGATCCAGAAGGTCTTCATAGGCAAAAACTTCAGGATCAAAGAGAATTTGAACAGCCTCCCTGTGCCCTGTCTGCCCTGTTACTACTTCTTTATAGGAGGGATTTTCATTTGCACCCCCTGTATATCCTGATACCACTTCCTTGATGCCTTCCCTCTCATCAAAAGGAGAAACCATGCACCAGAAACATCCGCCGGCAAAGGTGGCTTTTTCGAACTGTGGTCCTGTCATCGTTGTCCTCCTTGAAGCATTATAGTAGGTAAGGTTTCACGTGAAACATTTCACTCTATTGATATCTCTTTTTGAAGTCTGGACTAAGCTCACTCCATACATCAAACATATTGCCGTCCATATCCCAAAAGACAAAGTTCCTGCCGGCATGGCCCCGGTCTTCTATATCTCCGGTCTTTATCTTTAGCTCTTTGAATTTCTTGTGAAGTTCTTCTAACGCAGACAGACCATCCACTTCGAAGGTCAATGAAAAGTGTTCCTCTCCCTTATGATTAAAAAAACCGGCTGATTGGTTGCTGCCCGCCTTTACAAGAAAAAAGCTCTGATTGGCTAAGTTCAGGATGGCCTTATCGCTATCCTGATAGCTTATTTCAGCTCCGAGGTTGACTGAGTACCACTGAGCAGAAGAAGACGGGTTTTGGACTGGAAGATAAGTCGTTCCTACTCTTAACAATTTTTGGTTCATTTGTTTTCCCTTCCCTTCTTTTCGTTGTTGTTTTGAAGCCATTCCCGGGCAAAATCGACTACTGCCCGCTGATCCATCAACTTGCAGTCTGCCTTGCCAATCATTGCGGTTTTAATCGTATGTTTTCCCTCAAATTCTTTTCCCAATTCTTCAAATGGATCCGAATCATATAGAATTTCTTCATATACTTTCCACACCCGGCTTCCATCTTCCATCATGCTCGTCCCTTTTTTGACCTTCTGGCGATTACTTAAGCTGTGCTCAGCAAAGTGAAGCGATGTATTGCTGTCGTGAGTAACGCCAAGCAAGAGAATGCTCCCATTGAGTTCATAGATTTTTGCAAGAGGGGAACTTGGGCCAAATCCCTCCTCGAGTGGCTGCTCGCTTAAAATCAGATCAGCATATTTCCCCCAGGCAGCAAAGGAATAAACCGGGTGAGTACTTCTTCTAACCCCAGGGAAACTTCTGAACGTGTCGGCGATCATCCCCATGCCTCTAGAAGGTGTCACATCCGGGTCATAAGCGGGCATTTCATCTCTGATTATCTGCCACCAGCTCTCCGGAACGGGCGGGTTTTCCCATTCTGCCGGATCGGAGTTGTCTGCAGATTGGGCAGGCATGATTATAGTCCCCTCGTCACCAACAGCTTCCATCAGGGCATTCACTACAGCGACAGACCCTCCGCACACCCATCCTAAGGAACTTAAAGATGCGTGCACAATCAGAACCATCCCTTCTTCAACACCCAAGCTTTTAAAATCCTTTACCAAACTTGCAGTTGTATGTGGTACAGCTAATTGCTGAATGGTTTGTTTTTCACTCATGTTAACTTCTCCTTACTTTAAAGTTGGCTCTGTTAGTCAATGGTGTTTTTATTTAAAAGCGCCTTTCGCAAAGATTGTGGCTGTTTAAAGTAAAGGATTGCAGCGAGAGGCGTACGGCTCCGCGGGGCGGACGGTGAGCCTCCTCGGCTGCGCCTGCGGGGTCTCACCTGTCATCAAAAGTGGAAGCGCCTTGATCAGCCCCGACAGGCAAATGTTCCTCAGAGAAAAAAAGGCGGTCTTTCCTTTTATTCTCTGAGGGTTGTTTGACCCCGAGGGGCTAGGCGCTGGAACTAGACGCCCGCTAGTCCCGCAGGAGGCCGCACGCCTTCCGCTACAATCCCTCTACGTAAAAGGAGAGAAAGTTTTAATAGCATTCACAAGCAGCAACCTCTTAGAAAAGATCCTATAAAAAAACAACAACGTTCTATAACAAAGCTTTAAAGTTAAATAATTCGAGGATAACTTTCTCTCTTATTATGTATAATAACTAATATTTTTTCAATTTTCTATAATCTCCTATCATCCTTGAACCAAAATTTAGAAAATGCTATAGTTAGATTGAAATATTCTGAAAAATTTGAAATGTAATCGTAATAAGCAGTTATCTGCTTTCCTTTTCGATCACAAAGGAGGCTTTTCCCATGAATAAGGTTTTATGGCTGCCCGTTCAGTTCCTTCTAACTTGTACGGGATTATTTTTATTCAGTGCTGCCGGTTCTTTGCTTTTCTATGACCATGAACTTGTCATACATATCGCTAAATACCTTCATACCTTAAAACAAATCTTCCATGATGTTTTGAGCCCCGGATCTATTTTTATAACTGTCGATGAGGGAGGAAAGAGTTATCCAATATTCCCTATGCTGCTACAGCTGTTTGGCTACTCGTTTCTTCTTCTCATGACCGCTTTCGCTATTGCTGTAGTCGTTTCAGCAGCCGTCAGCTACCTGGTCATGTTTCTGCCAAAGTGGGCATACCGTGTCTTCATGAGAATACTGGATTTGTTTGATTCTCTGCCGGATGTCATGATTGTCGTGCTACTGCAGCTATTCATCATCTGGCTTTTCAAACAGACGGATATTCTTATTTTTGATATTTATAAGCTTGGTGAAGACAAGATTTATGTGCTGCCGATCGTTTGTCTGGCCGTCTTGCCGGTTGCCTTTCTTACAAAGCATTTCCTCTTTCAGATTAGGGAAGAGGAAGATAAGCCGTATGTAGAGTACTCCTTTTCCAAAGGGTTTTCTAAAGCCTATACCGTATGGGTTCATCTTTTCCGGAATGTATGGGTGCAGTTTTATTATCATATTAAACCGATTTTCTTATTGATGCTTTCTAACCTTCTCATTATAGAAATTCTGTTTAACATTAATGGTTTCATGTTCGTTATGCTGAGGACTGCTACTGCAAATCCAAGTGCTTTCTTCATTGGCATGCTGATGATTTACGTGCCATTCTTCATCATCTTCAGCCTTGGACGAATTCTTTTGACCAAGACGATTGGAGGAGAGGTTGAGGTATGAGTATTTTTAAATCTTTCCGGTTTTGGATACCGGTTATTATTTTGACGGCCATGATTGCAGGAAGTTTTCTAGTTCCTGTTCTCTACCCAGACTTTCAGGACGAAGGACCGCCCTATATAAGAGATTCGGAGACCGGTAAAGTCATCGCAGGATCTCCTTACTCTCCTTCAGAAATGCCTCCTATGGGAAGCGACAGGATGGGGAGAAGCATCTTCCTCCTGCTCTTGGATGGGGCAAAATATACCCTGCTCGGCGCCTTGGCCATCGCTTTGCTGAGAATGGCAGGCGGCTTTGCGACTGGACTTCTTTATGCTTTCATGCCATCATGGCTCCGGTCCGGCTTCAAAGGCTTTTGGGATACATTTAACTTCATCCCGCTCGCCATTGTCGGGTATATATTACTTCAACCGCTTCAACTGGCATACGAAGGACAGGCACTGTCAAGCATGCGCTTTTTGATCATTGAAGTAGTCGTCATTGCACTTATTGTCATTCCTTCCCTTGGCATGTATGTAGGGCAGGGCATGAATGATTTCTTGAAGCAGGAATTCGTCGATGTTTCAAGGCAAATGGGAGCCAGCCGTTTCCACTTGATCAAGAAACATTTGCTGCCACAATACAGCCGCCACTCTATTGTGCTGTTTTCGGAACAGTTGTCTCAAACACTGCTTCTTTTGATTCAGCTGGGAGTCCTTAAGATATGTCTTGGCGGATTGATGACTGCGAATTTCGGTATCATGGAAAGCATTCCTGTTTATTTTTCAGCCATAAACGAATGGGCTGCCACCATCAGTATCAACATTCAGCAGGTTTTCATCAAACCTTATATAGTACTTGGTCCGCTCCTATTCTTTGCAGTATCCATTTATTGCGTAAATGAGATCAGTGCAGTGCTCAGATCTGTACTCATAGAAGGCAATCCAGTCGGACTGAAGCGCTTCAGAAAGAAAAGCAGCATGAGCGCACCAGCTGCAAGTCCGCATCCTCAAAAGGAAGACTTTACACTGGTCGCTGAGAAAGAACGAAAGGCATGTTAAAAAAAGCGGCAGCCTTATTTGCTTCCGTCTCTATTCTTCTTTTGTTGGCAGGCTGCAGGGTTGTGCTGGTGGATGAAACCCTGGCAGAAGAAGATGAGGCACCGAAAGTCGCTTCAGGAACTGAAATCATAACAATAGATTCTCATGTACGGTTTGATAAAAAGCTGGTCATCCGCGGTCAAACCAACCTGCCTGAGGGAAGCATCATCCAGGCAGGCATGAAGGAATATCAGGATGACGCCACAATAGAACAAGTCATGAACGCTGCAGCTCAACCTTCTGAAGACTTCATCTTAACCGATACAAGTGAAGTTGGAGAGGACGGCACCTTCTTAATTGTCCTTAAAAGGGGAAGTTCTGAAACAAGATATCAGCTCGTCGTTGAATTCCTTGCTGATCTGCAGCCTCCTCCCGTACAGGAGAAATACGGAGAATTCGGTGAAAATATCGGAGACAGCGAAGGCGCTTACCAATATGAAAAAGACGGAAAAACGTATACAGGCGTTGCCAGGTTCGCACCCATACCAAAACCAACTGACAGAGGATTTTATAGTGGTAAGATGAAGCTTCATCCTGACCCTGCAAACGCAGATCCTTTTTGGTAACGGTCAAATGTATAGGCACATTTAAAGACTAGCTGAGCACGGCAGTACTCTTAGCTATTAAATAAGGAAACTCCTGAGATCTTTAGGTCTCGGGAGTTTTACTATTTATTACTTTTATAGAACCATTATTTCATTCTAAATATCCCGCTGCCACATTAAACTATAAAAAAGGAGGGTCAACCATGAAAGTCTGGAAGCTTGCTGCTTTATCAGTTGGCATTTTAATTACAATATTCATAATTGTAACCGTTTTCAACTTGTTTACGACTCAATCAAAACAACCTGATCCCGTTCCTGAAACAATTATGTTGAATGAAGAAAGGGTCATCAACACTCTGTCAGAAGCGATAACCTACAGAACCATTTCTTATCAGGACCGAAGTAAGTTTGACCTTGAGGAATTTGAGCGATTCATTGGTTTTTTAAAAGAGAGCTATCCCTCTGTTCATAGTCAACTGGAATTGGAAAGAGTGAATGACTACGCGCTCATTTATAAATGGACAGGAAAAGACCCCGCTAAGAAACCGGTGGGCTTAACCAGCCATTATGATGTGGTTCCAGTCCTTCAAGGAACGGAAGACAACTGGGAGCAAAACCCTTTCAGCGGCACGGTGGCTGAAGACAAGATCTGGGGACGGGGAACTCTGGATGACAAAATCGGTGTGATCGGGATTCTTCAAGCAGTTGAACACCTTTTAAGTGAGAACTTTCAGCCTGAAAGAGATATGTACTTCATGTTCGGCCATGATGAAGAAATTGGCGGTGAGGAAGGCGCGATGGCCATAGCCGCTTTACTGAAAGAAAGAGGCGTTCAATTTGAGTTCGTTCTTGATGAGGGCGGTGCCATTGTAGAGAACATGGTGCCTGGTGTTGAAGCTCCTGTAGGGGTAGTCGGAATATCAGAGAAAGGGTCGGCAACAGCCACCCTTTCAATCGAAGGCAGCGGCGGACACTCTTCCCAGCCGCAGAGCCGCACCAACATTGGCAGAATCGCGTCCGCCATCTCCGAACTTGAAGAAACTCAGTTTCCCGAAGACCTTAGAGGACCTGGAGATGATCTCTTTAAATATACAGCTCCTGAAATGAGCTTTGGAATGAAGTATGTATTTTCGAACAAATTCATCTTTGAACCCATCATCGAAAATATATTATTAAAGGAGCCTGCTTCAGCCGCATTAATCAGGACAACGATTGCTCCAACCATCTTTCAAGCCGGAGAACAATATAATGCCCTTCCCGAGGAAGCATCGGCAATCATTAACCTTCGCCTCATGCCAGGTGACTCGTTGGAAAATGTGAAGAAATACATTGAAGAGACCATTGATGATGAAGCCATCACTGTTGAAGTGACAGGAAGCGAAGCAACAAGAGTATCCTCCCTGGAAGGTAAGCCATTCTTAACCATCCAACAGGCTGCCAGAAATGTGTATAATGAGGCTGTGATTGCACCGTATCTAATGGTTGCCGGATCGGATGCCAAACACTATGACAGTGTCGCCGACAATACGTACCGGTTTTTGCCTGTCCAAATCACTTCTGAAGACCTGAACCGGATACACGGAACCAACGAGCATGTCAGCGTAGAGAATTATCTCAATGCTATAAAGTTTTATATCGAATTTATAAAAGAAAGCAATCAGTATTGAAACAAAACCCTGCTTCCAGCGAAGGAAGCAGGGTTACTTTGCTTGGTTTCAATTAACGATAAGACTTCTTTCTGAATCACAAATATTTCATTGGGAATTACTACGTGAAAGAAAAAACACACTTTGAATTCTATGAATTCAAGTGCGTTTTCATATGTGTTTTGTTTGACAGCAAACTTTTAGAAAAGAGCCTTATAAAAACAGTTACAAAAAACCTCTCATCCCTTTCCTTACTAATTAGGAAGGTTATCATTCAAGTGGCGGCTGTCAGCGATATCCTGATTTCCGTCCAAAAGGTGGGTCATGCCGCGCACCAAAGTATCATCCTCAAGCAGGCTCCAGATATGATATCCAAAGTCTTCCCTCTTTAGAAGAACTTCTTCCAGCACTTGAACCGTCCCGAAGTCATTCAGCTCGTGCGCACGTTTGATTGTTTTTCTCATCATCCCTTGGATTTTGATTTCATGCTCCAAGTCATTTCGAAGGAAATCTCTCATGGTGTAACGGCCTTCTACCTCGTGTTTTATATAGGAGATTTCATGCTGCGTGACCGGATGTGCAGTAGGTACGACACCAAGCCTTGCGACACGTTCCCCCACCATATCGATGTGCTTCTTCGTTACATCGACATGTTCATCCAGAATATGATGAAGACTGCCAAATGATTCTGCACCTTCTGTCAGCCAATGGTGCTTGGTGTATTGATGTAATGCCACATTTAGAGCACATAGGTGTTCATCCAGCATCAACCCCATTTCCAGCCGGGTATCATATGGAAGGCTTATTCCACTCCCTTCCTTTCTGGCTGTTCTGGGCTCCTGCCTCAAAATCATTTCGTTAGAGTGTTGATTCTGGTGACCCGGCATTTCGGGATCAAAGCCTGATTTTGAAAGCTTGAATTCATCATGAGAAAACCCTTGATTGTCATGGTTTTGCATGTGTAGTACCTCTTTTCTTTTCCTGGAATTTTTTACTTTTATATTGTCCATATGCAGTACCTATTTTATTCAGATTTTTTCACCGGCTTTAGACAGTCTGTTACTCTAACCCACTCCCTAATGACCCAATCTTCATAGGATAAGAAAAGGAGGTGAATCTACATGAGAAAACCTTATTTACTTTGGTCAGAAATTCCTTATGCAGGAGAAAGCAGTCCGCCACGTGATCCCGTCACACCTTCTGCAGGTTCTTGGCCCCTGATTTTCTTAAAGCGGAACAGGGATGGAGATATTGTTACTCCTAGAGGAAAAAAGGTAGAGCATACTCTCCAGCACCCGGATTTCATTGATTTTGAAAAAGAGCTCGCGGTCGTAAAGAAAACCTTAAAAACATTGACTCCAGAACAAAGAAAGATTGCTGTCTACTATGGTACCGGTGTTCCAACCAAACAATGGACACCTGTTATAGACCGGCTGATCGATACCTATAACGTTTCACCCACAGGGGCAGCTCAGATTCAAGCATACGTTCACGGAGCCATCAATGATGCCATGGTCGCTACATGGGACCTTAAGTATAAATGGGATGTGGCAAGGCCAAACCAGTATGATCGAACTCTCGAAACACTGATATGTACGCCAAGGTTCCCTGCCTACCCTTCTGGGCATGCGGTCGTGTCTGGTTGTGCAGAAGTGATACTGAGTTATTTTTTCCCTAGAGAAGCAAGCAAGTTGAACAGGGTTGCGAATGATGATGCCAACAGCAGGCTGTTCGGGGGAGTTCATTTTCCTTCAGATAACAGAGAGGGACTCCGGTTGGGCAGGACAGTTGGAAAATCTGTCATCAACCATATTAAAAATGAGTCCGGCTTTGACCCGCGGATGATATCCCGCAGCTACAAAAATGCTAACCTTTCTCCTGAAGATTATCGTCAATTTATTCCGTATGACTTTCCACCCGAATGCTCTTCTCTGGTTGTCGGGGAAGAAGAGAGCGGAAGGAAGGATCAGCTGCAAAATCTTGATGCACCAAAGCCCTTTCTGAAGAAATTGAGTTAGACTTTCTAAGGACCTTCTGGCGAGGGGGTCTTTTTCTTTTTCCGTTTTGATGTACCACGCTTGCGATGCGAGGGACATTTTTTCGGTTTTGATGTACCGCGCTCGCGATTCGAGGGACATCTTCTCGTGTTTTTTCGGTTTTGATGTACCTCGCTTGCCTTCCGAGGGACATCTTTTCGAGTTTTTTCCGTTTTGATGTACCTCGCTTGCTTTCCGAGGGACATCTTCTCGAGTTTGTTCGGTTTTGATGTACCGCGCTCGCGATTCGAGGGACATCTTCTCGAGTTTGTTCGGTTTTGATGTACCTCGCTTGCCTTCCGAGGGACATCTTCTCGGATTTTTTCGGTTTTCGTGTACCGCGCTCGCGATTCGCGGGACATCTTCTCGTGTTTTTTCAGTTTTGATGTACCCCGCTCGTCTTCCGAGGGACATCTTTTCGGATTTTTTCGGTTTTGGTGTACCTCGCTCGCGATTCGAGGGACATCTTCTCGTGTTTTTTCAGTTTTGATGTACCCTGCTCGTCTTCCGAGGGACATCATCTCGTGTTTTTTCAGTTTTGATGTACCTCGCTTGCCTTCCGAGGGACATCTTCTCGGATTTTTTCGGTTTTGGTGTATCTCGCTTCCCTTCCGAGGGACATCTTCTCGGATTTTTTCGGTTTTGGTGTACCTCGCTTCCCTTCCGAGGGACATCTTCTCGATTTTTTGCAGTTTTGATGTACCGCGCTCACGATCCCGGGTGCATCATCTCGAAGCTTTGCAGTTTTCATGGATATACCGCGCCTGCAAATAAAAAAATCCCGCACCAGTTTAGATGCAGGAATTTTTCACTATTCAAGAATGCAAAAGCCCGTTGCGGTTTACAACTTTGATGCCCCCGGATGCCGAGATGACACTTCCCGTAATAAGGTCAGAGTCCTCATCACAAAGGAAGCTGACGAGACGGGAAATATCTTCACCTGTACCCGACCTGCCAATGGGCGTCTGATTATCCTTCAATCCTCTGGCCGTTTCAATTGACGACTCTTTCATTTCTCCCCGGATGTCCCCAGGACAGATCATATTTGCTGTAATACCGTGTTCAGCTTCCTCCAAGGCAATTGACCTTGTCAAGGAAACCAGTCCTACTTTTGCAGCACTGAAGGCTGCACGGTACATCCATCCAGGAGAATGTTCAGCATCCTGGAAGCCATAGTTGACGATCCGGCCGAATTTTTGCTTTCTCATGATCGGTATTGTGAGCTTCAGAAAATGAAAAACAGCTGTTAAATTTCCGTTGATCATCTCGTTCCACTCATCGTCCTCATAATCCATCAGCTTTTTACGTTCAAAAATATAAGGACCTGCATTATTGACGAGATAATCAATGCGGCCAAACCTGTTCATTGCCTGCTCAATAATGTGAATGATATCTTCTTTTTTCGTGATATCTCCCTGAACAAACTGAAGCTGGTCATGGTATGGTGCCCATTCTTGTTTTAATTGTTCGACCCTTGCAAGGTCGCTTCTAAAATTGACAGTAACAGAACAGCCCCGCTTAAGAAATTGCTCGGTCACTTTCTTTCCCAGCCCTTTAGAACCGGCAGTAATCACTGCGTGTCTCATTATTTTTCACCTGCAATATCGACATAATCATTTCAGTATGATGGGTAAAACAGCCAAACACTATCTATTCAAAAGTGACAGAAATTCCATTCTGGCTTCTGATTTATCCGCAAAGATTCCTCTAACCGCAGTTGTCGTCGTGGAAGCTGTCGATTTTTTGATGCCCCGTCCGCACATGCACATATGTTTGGCTTCTATAACAACCATCGCTCCCTGTGGTTCAAGGACTTCTTCAACAGCTGAGACAATTTCATTTGTCAACCGTTCCTGTACTTGAAACCGTTTAGCATACCCATCGACCATGCGCCCGATCTTTGATAAGCCGGTGATCTTCTTGTCCGGAATATATCCTACATGAGCGACACCGAAGAAAGGGGCGAAATGATGCTCGCACATAGAATAGAATTCGATATCTTTCACCATCACCAGTTCTTTATGGTCAACATCAAACACTTTTTCCAAGTGTGCCTTCGGATCTTCACGGTACCCCTCTGTATATTCCAGAAATGCCTTAAGTACACGAAAAGGAGTGTCCTGCAGCCCATCCCGGTCCGGATCATCACCGCAGATTTCAATCAAATTCTTGATGCCATCCATGTATTGCCTAGCTTTAATGATATCTTTATCTAAATCTCCAGAAGTTCCTTTAAATAAATCCTGGAGCTTTTGAAGCATAAATTGATCTTCGGTCATTAACATAATAAATCTCTCCACTCTCTATTATGAAATAAAACCTTAAGTACCAAACTTACGGTTTCATGTTATACATACTATAGCACAAATTTATACAACCTTTTATAGTCCTGATACTCTTAAAAAACATTTCCATTTAACAGGGTGCAGCATTCAAGTTTGCTTTCAACTATTTTCTTCTTAAAGTAATTATTTTTACTTTAAAAAGAAAAATATAATTGTATTTCTATTTAATTCCATTTAAAATCAATATAGATAAAAGGCCAGGGAGCATGCTTAATCGGCCGACCTTAAAATTGAAGGGTGGAAATATATGTGATTGAAAAAGGATTTGCTATTGTCAACGGAACTGAAATTTACTACGAAGTGAAAGGGAACGGGGTGCCGTTGCTTTTACTTCATGGAATGCCTCTCGATTCCCGTATGTGGGATGATCAATTTGAAAATCTGGCACTAAAATTCAAGGTAATCCGTTTTGATTTTCCGGGGTGCGGCCAATCAGGCGTACATGATGATGACTACTCTTTTACTGACGATATAAAATCCTTATTGGATTCTTTAGAGGTTAAAAAGGCAGCACTGTTAGGTTTTTCTGTCGGAGGACAGATTGCCATTGACTTTTCTTTGGAATACCCTGAATATGTCAACTCTCTAATTCTCGTCTCATCTGGACTGCCAGGCTGGGTAAAAACAGACCCCTATCGAGTTAAATTCAACAAGGAACTGTCCAGTCTATATGAACTAGGTAAGCTCCAAGATGCTATAGACCATATGGCTTCAGGCTGGGTTATCGGTCCGACTCGCCTTAGAGAAAGTGTATCCCCCGAAGTCTTTGAAAAGTTCAAGATAATGGCAGCACATAACCTGTCTAAGGAAAAAGGGAAAGGAAAGTTGATTTTCCCTGCATTTAAAGCTATTGAGGAAGTTCAGAAAATCCAGCAACCTGTCTTACTCCTCACCTCAGAACATGATTTCCCGATGTTCTCTGATATAGCCGACTTTCTACATCAAACGATCGCGGGTTCGATTTTAGTCCGCATTCCACAAACAGCTCACATGATTATTATGGAGGAACCATTTACTTTCAATGAATTGGTGAGCAACTTTCTAAATGACAAGAACCGCTGAACACTCTTCGACGCATTGTTTTATTTCAATATGTGAAAGCACTAAGAGAGACTGTCCCTCTTAGTGCTTGAAAGTGTTGAAGTATTGAAAATAAGATAAATATTATTGTGACTTTCCGTCCATCCTAAAGGTAAATTCATTAATGAGGAGAGTTCTTATGAGTACAGATTCTCAAGAAAAGTACAGAACGTACTGTAACAGTGAATACGATACATTGAAGCGGGTCATTTTATGTGAACCCCATTATATGACTATTCGGGATGTTATCAATGAAACTCAAAAGAAATTCAAGGATGAAGGTATACATATAGACAAAGCCGTCGAACAGCATGGTCAGTTTGTAAAGACCTTGAGAGACAACGGTGTTGAAGTGGCACTTCTTCCTTATCATAAAAAATATCATGAGCAGGTGTTCACCCGCGATATCGGATTTACTTTGGGACAGACTGTATTCGTCGCTAGAATGGCCAGTGATATTCGCAGAGGGGAAGAAACAGTCCTGAAGCAATGGCTCGAGGATGAAGATTTGTCTTATTACAATCTCGCTGAAGACAATATTGAAGGCGGAGATGTCGTCATTGATCAAAATACCGTTTATGTGGGGCTTAGTGAAAGGACAACTCAAAGTTCGGTCGATCACCTGCAGAGTCTCCTTCCGCATTATGAGGTAAAAGGAATCAAATTTAAAGCGGAATACCTGCACTTAGACTGTGTCTTCAACGTCATCTCGCCAAAGGAAGCCCTCATTTACCGG
Organism: Bacillota bacterium; assembly: GCA_051750065.1. GTDB lineage: Bacteria > Bacillota > Bacilli > Bacillales > Bacillaceae_B > Rossellomorea. Next base: position 85,349 of record JBNJJI010000001.1, on the reverse strand, counting down.
GAAGCTCTGACGGAGCAGGACATTGAATTCTTCGGTTCTCGTTATGAACTGATCGAGGTTTCCAAAGAAGAACAATTCACACTTGGAACCAATTTGCTGTCCATTGGAAACAAGAAAATCCTCAGCCTCCCTGTTAACAAGGAAGTCAATAAGCAGCTTCGCGAAAGAGGTTTTGATGTATTGGAAGTGGATATCACCGAAATCATTAAGTCAGGCGGGTCTTTCCGCTGCTGTTCACTTCCTATATTGAGAGAAAGCTGATTACGGGGACTTCGTACTATTAATTTTACCAGTACTACTGTCTCGTAAGAACGAGGCACCCAGGCAGGGATTTCATAGTCCCTGCTTTTTATTGTTTTACAATCAATTAGTGTATTGTTGCTTTTGAAGGCTATTTTACCCCTCAGGGAATTGAAGCGGAGGCCGGGCAATCTTAGGCTCAAGCGAAATCACTTTCCTTTTCAACTTCCTCTTTGAGAAAAGCTCTTTTCGTAAACATTGTTGCTACTTCAATAGAGCGAAGCAACACACCATAATTCATCAAAATTATTCCTGAAATAAGAAAGAAAATAGTTGCTTTTTCTATTCAGAGAAAAATATCTAGTATCCAGGGAAAAAATCCGGCCCTTTGGGATTTTTCCGAAAGCAGCAAATTAGGCGAAAACGGCCTTAAGAAAAGAGCGTTTATTGGAAAAGAACCGACTGTGAGTTGACGTGACCTGCCATGTAATTTTAATTTACTTTGTGAAATATTTCACAAATCATACACATACTTTTTACCCCAACCAGCGTATACTAAAAATGTATTCAATTAACATAAAAAAAGGGATGAACAACCATGAATATTTTGGAACTGCTCACTGCATTGACTCCGGTCTTAGCTGTTTTTATATTTCTTGTCATTCTGCGCATGCCTGCTGCTAAAGCAATGCCTATCAGTCTAGCTGCGACAGCTCTTTTAGCCTTTTTTGTCTGGAGAGTACCTGCAATCCAGATCACAGCGGCCGCTCTCGAGGGAATCATTATTGCTATCTCTATTTTATGGATCGTGTTTGGAGCTATCTTACTTCTGAACACACTTACCAACAGTGGTGCCCTTGATTCCATCCGTAACGGTTTCACACAGATATCTGCGGACAGGCGTGTTCAGCTTATCATCATCGCCTGGCTTTTTGGCTCTTTCATTGAAGGAGCAGCAGGATTCGGTACACCCGCTGCGATAGGTGCTCCCTTACTTGTAGCTCTTGGGTTTCCCCCGTTGGCAGCCGTGTCCCTTGCTTTAATAGCCGACAGTTCAGCAGTTTCTTTTGGAGCGGTCGGAACACCGATGATCGTAGGGGTCAAGCAGGGGCTTAACGAAGGTTCGTCTTTGGCTGCTGTTGTTGAAAATGGACTGGGCAATATGTCCATTAATCAATTTCTGCAGGAGGTTGCCAGCACAGCGGTTTTCATTGACTTATTCATAGGCACGTTCATCCCTGTAATACTAGTCGTTATGTTGACAAGATTCTTCGGAGAAAACCGGTCTTGGAAGGAAGGTCTCCAACTATTTCCATTCGCCATTTTTGCAGGTTTAAGTTTTACAATTCCAGCTTTTCTGGTAGCGACCCTTCTTGGTCCAGAATTCCCTTCCATTATAGGGGGTCTTGTGGGATTAGCAATTGTCGTACCTGCTGCTAAAAGAGGCTTTCTTCTTCCTGACAAGCCTTGGGACTTCTCAGAAACTAAACCGGATATGGTAAAAGTTCAACCCCGGGCCGGAAACAAAACAATGCCTCTATGGCTCGCTTGGCTTCCTTATCTGTTAGTTGCTGTAATCCTAGTATTAACAAGACTTGATGTCCTTCCTCTAAAGGGATGGCTTAGAGAAGTAAAAGTTGGATGGGCATCCATTCTCGGCACAGAAATCAGCACATTCTTTGAACCCTTGTATCTTCCAGGATCTATCTTTCTGTTCGTGGTTATCCTGATAATTGTTTTCCACAAAATGACTGGGCCACTTGTTCAAAAGACATTCAGTCAATCTGCTAAAACCATGGGTGGAAGTATCATCGCCCTTGGAACAGCTGTCCCGATGGTGAGGATATTCATCAATTCTGGCGTGAATATGGCTGAGTTGAACAGCATGCCGATGGAATTAGCTGCAACTGTTTCAGATTTGATTGGAGGAAACTGGCCTCTCGCTGCACCCGTCATTGGGGCGCTGGGTACCTTCATCTCAGGAAGCGCAACCTTCAGCAACATGATGTTCTCCCTATTCCAGTTCAGTGTCGGTGATAGTATCGGTGCTGATACAAGCGTGGTGCTTGCTCTTCAAGTGCTTGGGGCGAACTCAGGTAATATGATCTGCGTCTTGAATGTCGTAGCAGCCGCATCTGTTGTTAACCTCAACGGCAAAGAGGGAACCATCATCCGCATGACACTGGTCCCTATGCTCTTCTATGCTTTGCTGGCTGGGATCATCGGATTTGTACTTCTGATGTAATTCAGACCGGTCTCACACTCTCTTCCACTACCAGGAAGGGAGTTTTTTTGAGGGAAATGAAATTTGGCGGTTGAGGCGTATGTTGAAAAGAAGGCTGTAATTGGGTATTCTTAAAGCTACAATGACCTAGACGAAGGTGTGTGTTCTAATTGCGTATAAACAAATTTATCAGTGAAGCCGGCAAATCATCACGGCGGGGTGCTGACAGACTGATCGAAGAAGGCAGAGTCACCATTAACGGCAAAAAAGCAAAAATCGGGGACCAGGTTGAACCGGGGGATGACATCAGGGTAAGCGGCCAGCAGCTTCGCGTCGCGCGTAACAATGTCTACATTGCCCTGAATAAACCGGTCGGTATCACGAGTACAACCGAAAAAAATGTTAAAGGCAATATTGTCGACCTTGTTAACCATCCATTAAGGATTTTCAACATTGGACGCCTTGATAAAGATTCCGATGGATTAATTCTTATGACCAACGACGGAGATATCGTCAACGAGATCCTTCGAGCAGAAAATGAGCATGAAAAAGAATATAACGTTTCAGTCGACAAGCCCATAACACCAGAGTTTTTACAACAAATGTCAGAAGGCGTCAAAATATTGGGCACCAAAACGCTGCCTTGCAAAGTAGAACAGCTTTCCAAGTTTGATTTTAAAATCACCCTAACACAAGGGCTTAACAGGCAGATCCGCCGTATGTGTGAAGCTCTAGGATATGATGTGCTGAGGCTTCAGCGGGTACGAATCATGAATATCCACTTAGGCAACCTGCCTGTTGGCCAGTGGCGTGATCTTTCGAAAAAAGAGAAAAACCAGTTGTTCAGTGACCTGGATTACGAGCCGAAGGAATGGTAAGCCGGCCATTGTGAATTAGGCAGGTTTTTTCCTGATAATAATATTTTATAGTTTTGTGTCCCTTGCTTTCGCTGTGAGGGACACTTTTTAGGTTTTTTGGTTGGATGTTCCTCTGTCGCCTGCCCACCGAGGGACATCATCTCTGGCTTTCTCGGTTTTGATGTACCCGGCTCGCCTGCCGAGGGACATCATCTTTGCTTTTCTCGGCTTTGATGTACCCCGCTCACCACGCAAGTACCATGATATTTCCCGCTCCACCCTTTAACGCCCGTTAAACAAAAAATAGTAACAATTTCTTAAACGAACTCTATTTTTCATGGAAAAAGGGTATAGATACTACTATAAAAGGAGGTTACTATGGCATTCTATATTTTTGATGTGGACGGTGTCCTGACAGATGAACATGCCCGTCCGAGCGACGAAGTTCTACATATAATCGAGAAGCTGCATAAACAAAACGAGCAGCTGGCGTTCATAACCGGACGATCAAGGAAATGGCTGGCTGATCACATCTTCCCTTCCCTAAACCAAGATCAAGATTGGTCCGGTTTATTCTGTGTCGCGGAACATGGAGCCATTAAAGGCAAAGGGCCGGATGTAGGAGAGTGGGAGCTTGATGAGAACTTCGTAGTACCGGACGAGGTAAAAGAAAAGTTGCTCAAAATTGCCCACAAAAAAGACTACGAAGGGCTAATTGAATGGGATGATACCAAGGAATCTATGGGGACCGTTGAATCGGTCCATGGAGATCCAGGTGATAAGGAACATCTAAAAAAGACCCAAGAGGCATTAAAGGCTTATTCAAAGGAAGCAGAAGAAGTCGCTGATCAATTCGGTAAAAAGGTTGTGGTCTCCACTTATGGAGTTGATGTTGTGCCGCCGAATCTTTCAAAAAAGGTTGGGGCTGAGTGGGTATTCAGCCAAGCTTCTGTAGAGGATCAACCCGTTTATGTCTTTGGTGACAGCCAAGGAGATCTGATTATGGCTGAAACCGCCCGCCAATGTGGAGCAGAAGATGTCACCTTCTTTTGGGTAGGAGACGGCGATGCCCCTGAGAGCAAGGATGATCACATTACTATCAAGAGTTCTAACGAAAATTTTGCAAGTGGGACTCTCGAAGTATTAGATAAACTTATCTGACATATTTTTCAAAGGTCCTCTACTCGCTTTGATGCAGAGGACCTTCTTTTGGGTGAAAGTTTTAAGATATGTTATTATTGTAGAGTTGGGTGCTCTCAAATTTTTATAATTTTTGAGAGGTGAAGTTATGAAAAAAGCGACACTTGTATTTTGGTTTGCACTGGCTATCTCGTTGGTAGTCGTTTTATGGGGAGCTTTGGCTCCAGATCATCTGAACAATTTTTCTTCAGAATTGACCGGTCGTATCTTAAGTGATTTTGGCTGGTTCTACTTGCTGATTGTCATCGCCATTCTTCTTTTCTGTGTTTTCCTCATGTTCTCGCGTTTTGGCAAGTTAAAACTGGGAAAGAAGGATGACGAGCCCGAGTTCAGCAGATCTTCTTGGTTTGCCATGCTCTTTAGTGCAGGTATGGGCATCGGCCTTGTCTTTTGGACAACTGCCGAGCCAATTTCGCACGCATTTATCAGCAGTCCTTTGCATGAAGAAGGATCAAATGAAGCTATAAAAGATTCCTTAAAATATTCTTTCTTTCACTGGGGTATTCATGCCTGGGCCGTCTACGCTATAGTTGGCTTGATTCTGGCTTATTTCAAGTTTAACAAAGGAGCTCCCGGGCTGATCAGTGCCACCCTCACTCCACTATTCGGAGAGAACCTTATGAGGGGACCACTGGGAAAAATGGTTGATATCCTGGCCGTATTTGCGACTGTCATCGGTGTGGCTGCCACACTTGGTTTCGGTTCAGCGCAAATCACAGGCGGACTGTCGTACCTATTTGGAATTCCAGACAACTTCGCTACGCAACTGACTGTACTTGCGGTGGCCACGGTCTTGTTCATCTGGTCGGCATGGTCCGGAATCGGAAAAGGCATCAAATACTTAAGTAATATCAATATGGGTCTCGCTATATTGCTGCTGGCCCTTCTGTTTATTGTGGGCCCTACCATGTATATCCTCAATATGTTCACACATACTCTGGGAAGTTATGTGTCTGACTTTTTTGACATGAGTCTGCGACTTGCTCCTCTAAGTGAAGATAATAGAAGCTGGATCGACGGCTGGACCATATTCTACTGGGCTTGGTGGATTTCCTGGGCGCCATTCGTCGGCATCTTCATCGCCCGCATTTCCAAGGGGCGGACTGTAAAGGAGTTCCTCTTCGGTGTGCTTCTGCTTCCATCGCTGGTCTGTTTCATCTTCTTCGCTGTCTTCGGGGTTTCTGCCCTGAATCTTGAGCAGCTTGGAACAGCGGCTATCTCTAATCTCACATTAGAAACCTCTACCTTCGGGGTGCTTGCAGAATACCCATTGGGAACACTTATGTCCATCCTGACCATCGTGGTGATTGCGATATTCTTCATCACTTCTGCGGATTCCGCCACATTCGTGCTAGGCATGCTGAGTACCAACGGACAGCTGAATCCTAGTAACTCTGTAAAAATTGGCTGGGGATTGATTCAATCAACTATTGCCGCAGTCGTTGTGTATTTCGGCGGCACACAAGGTCTGCAGAACATGTTGATTATCGCAGCTCTTCCGTTTGCTGTGATTCTGATTTTAATGGGCGTCTCTTTCTTTAAAGACGTACAGAGCGAAGTCCGAAATCAACGGAAATAAAATAATAGAAAAAATTTAAGAGTATCCAATACAAGCACTGTTCCTTCAATGGAGCAGTGCTTTTTTAGTAAACTATGAATTTTGGGTATAGTATAATTAACCCAATTGTAAAATTAGATATGCAGTGGCAGATAAGAAACTTTTTCGCTGAGCAACTTGTTAACGAAAGGAGATAGAACAGTATGAGCACAAGCACTATTCTAAAGATTGGACAAATCGGGGTACCTGCCCAAGACCTTGACCGCGCAATAGAATTTTACAAAGAGAAGTTAGGGTTGACCCTCCTTTTCAACACAGACAGCATGGCGTTTCTTCAATGCGGAGGGCTGCGTCTTATGCTGGCCCTTCCGGAAAAAGAAGAATTCGCGCAGGCAAGTTCAGTCATTTATTTTGATGTCCACGATATTAATGCATCCTATGAAAACCTGAAAGAAAACGGTGTCCCATTTACGGATGAACCCCATGTTGTTGCTAAGATGGGGCAGACGGAAACCTGGATGGCCTTTTTCAAAGACACGGAAGGTAATACTCATGCATTAATGAGTGAAGTGTTTGCTTAAGCATCGAGGACGATCCTTCCACGTGCAGCTGGGCGGCTGAGCTGTATCTCCATGAACATCGCATTTCAGCCTAAATACATGCCGAGGAAATTTTCTTAACTGTGATAACCCGCAGTTAGACAGGTAAAAAAAACAGAGCGGCCGAATCCATAAGTAGGACACCTGCGCTCTGTTTTTTTATCTCTGATCTCTTCTGTACAGGTCTATAGACTTGTATCCTGCCGACAATACTTCTTCCATCTGCTGCATACGCTTTTCCTGTGTCTCTTTTCTCTTGGCGCTGTATATGTAGCGGGCCCAATCCTTCCGATACCCATAGGTCAATCCATCATAAATGGCAAGGACCTCTTGGTTACGATCCAAGGAATTTCTTAACTCTTCGATATGTTCGATATAGTCATCTACGCACTGACTGTTTTTTGAGGATGTTTTCTTCTTTTGAGGCTGTGCTTTCATTCCAACCACTGTAAATGTTTCGTTCAAACTGACCATTCTGGAGAACTTCAAATTGCTGTCATAAACGAATCCTTCTTCATTATAGTGATCCTGATTATAGATGTTGTCACGCTCTATGTATTCGTCATACTCAGGGTTATTTTTTTTGGGATAGGCGAAGTACAAATAACCATTATCCTTAATCAAACTTTGATCCACGGCTGTCTTCAAGTGGTTTCTGAATTCCTCCAGATTGAAGATAAATACAAAGACGAGATCATACTGTGATTCCTTGATGGTTCTGTCAAATTCTAAATCCTTGAAATCGTGAAGATTTTCGGGAATATTCAGGATTGCTTTTGAAGAGAACTTTTGCAAATTCAGCTTCTCAATGATACTTTTCTTTGAATTAATTTTCATTGTATGGCTCCTTTCCATCTCGATTATCACTCATATATATTCATTATAATCTAATATCAGGAAAAGGAATCAAAAAAATGGATATCGCACATTCGCGACATCCATTAGTTGTTATCTTCCTTCAAGCTTGTTGATTCGATCATCCAGGTCAGGGTGAGTTGAGAAGATAGCTGATTTTCTTCTGCCATTGATCTTTAATGTTGCAACAGCCGTATCTTTTTCTTCCGTTACACGGTTTGAGTAGGCCTTTAACATGCGCAGGGCATGAACCATTTTGTCTCTACCGGCAAGATCTGCTCCGCCTCTATCGGCATGGAACTCTCTGTGGCGTGAATAGGCAAATACAACTAAACTTCCCAAAATCGAGAAGGCAATTTGGAACACGATTACAGCGATGAAATGGACAATTGGCGCCATTTCTTCTTTAACGAAACGTGAAGCAATCCAAGCCGCGATTCTTGCCAAGAATACAACAAATGTATTCACGACTCCTTGCAGCAGCGTCATTGTTACCATATCTCCATTGGCAATGTGGGCAACTTCATGGGCAATAACACCTTCAACGGCATCGTCATCCATTTCGCGCAGAAGTCCTGATGAAACAGCTACCAATGACCGTTTCTTGGAAGGACCGGTAGCGAACGCGTTGACTTCCGGTGAATCATAAATGCCGACTTCCGGCATATGCATCAGACCAGCAGCTTTGGACAGGCGGTGTACCTTTTCCACCACTTCCTGCTCCATTGCAGACATTGGCTTGTTCGGATCCAAAACACGGACATTCATCATTTTCTTCGCCATCCAGCGTGACATCGCCAGTGAGATGAAGGCTCCGGAGAACCCGATAATCGCACTGAAGATCAGCAAGGCTCCAAAATCAATCCCGCCTTGAGCATTAATATAATTACCCGCTCCAGTCAAAGAGAAGATAATACTAATCGTTAACAATACGAGAATATTTGTTAAAAGAAAGAACAGAATACGTTTTCCCATTAAATCTCCCTCACTTTTTTCAAGTTCAAATGAACTTGTATATGAAATTATTATATGTTTTTTCCATTTTAATTTCAATCTATTTTCATTTCCAGAAAAAACTTTCTAGAATGTGCGGCTCTGAAAAGATTGACTGGGTGGGAAGCAACACTTAGGATAAGAAAATATATGGAGAAAATTTGGAAGAAGCAGGGGTGTTAAATATGGAGGCCTTTAAACTATCCAGAAAAAACATGGCCGATTTACTATCTTCTTTAAATTGTGTGACAGAACAGTCGCCATTAAGGGTGCTTCAGGATGCCTGGACAACGTCTTATGAAGGTAAACTTACTAATGAAATGCCAACGATCTTCGAGAAATTCATCAAGTCAGAAAATGAAGATATGTGCTTTTCCATCAACGAAATTGTTTCTCTTGGAAACCAGATTGAATTCACCAACCTCTCTCCAAGTGCTGTTCAAAATTGGGTGAAGCGGGATGTGAAGGAACTTATAGGGCCGCCCCAAATAGGCAGGAAATATACAGTCGATCAGGCTGCAATCCTCTTCATCGTAGAAGACTTGAAAGCGGCTCTGGACTTTGAATCTATCAGGAAAGTTCTTACCCTTATCTTCAATAAGCCGGAAGACCGGACAGATGATATGGTCAACCCTGTCGATTTATATTCTGCATATGCGTCGGTTTTTGATAAGATTCACCACCATACTTCTCCTTCTTTTAACGGTACTGCCTCAGTGAATGGGAGTGTTTATACATTCATACAGGAAGAATGCAAAACCTCCATGCTTGGGTTCACAAGGGTAGGAAAAGAAAATCAGGAAATAGTATTGAAGGTCCTAATCGCCTCAGCACTTTCCGTTCAGGCTGGATACTATCAGTCACTGGTAAGCGACTATGCGGGGGCTGCCTTACTGAATGGCTTATAAAAAAGGATGAGTCTGCTGTTTCATTTATTGAATCAGCGGACCCATCCTTTTTTATTTGAACTAGAGTGGAAGAACTGCTCCTGGCCAAACAGCTAATCGTTGATATCAACTACCCTTTATATTATTCATGGCTTTATAGTCATCCAGCTTCCAACATGGTGAACGGCTGTCCCGCCAAATCCAGCTGTGTTTCTGTAATAATCTTTTACACCCTGAAGTTGTTCATTCATGAAGCTTTCTCCTTCTTCATAAAAGGAAATAGCGTCTCCCTCACTTGTTTCTCCAGTCTCAACCCCGACTACTAAAGGCTTAAAGTATTTCCCGGCCCACTCCACTTCCTTTTTTACAATATCAATAATCATAGCAGAACTATCCCTGTAAGCCATGATCGTTACTCCATCCATGTTTTTAATCACCCATTCGGCCAGCAAGCCTTTTCCGTACACATTGCCATAGGAAATTTCATCAAACCAAAATGGCATGTCTGCTTCAAGGGGCAGATTCAACTTATCTGCGGCGTTTTTCGCTCTGAGTAATAGGGCTTGATAAGACTTAACGGTGGCTCCCCGTTTTGAATTCCATCCACTGTAAAGGTACGGCTCTACATCAAGGTGCACTCCGGAAAATTTCTGTTGAGAAGAAGCTTCTTCTTGATAAGCTTCAAGCCATTTCATTAGTATATTCTGGCTTATATACCCTCTTGGAGCAACCCAATCAGGAGCACCGTCCAGTGCATAGATTTTCATGCCCTTGGCGGAAGCACTTTCAATGAAATTTTGATAAACAGTGATTGGGATTTCGCTGTCAATTTGAACGTACACCTTGTTAAGTTTCTTACTCTCCAAAAAAGCGATTGTTCCCTCTTCATCCTTGACAATCAACCAAGGATCCCACAGCCAGGTTGCCCGGTCTTGCTTCACTAATGCATACACGTGGTCATTTCCCCCTCCTAATAAAGCAGAGAAAAACAGCATTAAAGCCATTGCAATTTTTTTCAATGTTTGTCCTCCATCCTGACAGCCGAGGCCCCATAGAAAGAGGTACCCTGGCAACCTGACAACCATTCGCTGTTTAAAGCGGGCAGGCTCATGGCTTTGCGTCCTTCCCTTTCGATGAAGTTTGCCTTTTCAGATTAATTTGCTCTTATTATAGCCATAACAAGAAAAGGAGTCTATCTCATATTTAAATGTTTCACATGAAACATTTTATACCTCTTTTGCAATGTGATTTGTTATTTTTTAGAACACCTGCTATAGCACTAACAAGTGTAGGTCAATCTTTCATGCAAAATAAAAACAGGCTGGGTCTCACCGGCCTGTTTCAACAAATCTTCTATTCAGCTGGCAGTTGTTCAAGAATCTCCGTTTTTATCTTTCTGATTCTGCGATTTTCTACATCTTCCACAGTGATTTTGAGATTTTCATACATGAAACTTTCTCCAGCAGCTGGTATGTCCTCAAAACTTTCTGCTACCCACCCGCCTAAAGTATGGTAAGAGCTTTCTGGTTCAGAAATATTTAATAGAGCTGTAAATTCATCCAGGGTGAACTGTGAATCAAAACTATAAACACTTTCAGAGATCTTGGTCATGGCTTGAATCTTTTCATCTTGTTCATCCCAAATTTCCCCGACTATTTCTTCTAATATGTCTTCTAGAGTAATGACTCCGGTAGTTCCCCCGAATTCATCCACCACAATGGCCATATGGACTTTATCTCTTTGAAGTCGCGGTAACAGGGAAGAAATTTTTGTCGACTCAAATACGAACATTGGTTCACGAATTAATTCTTTAATTATGACTTCTTCGTATTTAAGTAGATGCGTGAAAAATTCTTTCTCAGAAAGAATACCTACAATGTTATCAATATGACCTTCATAAACTGGAATACGGGAAAATCTTTCCTCAAAAAACACCTCTTTTACTTCCTCAATTGATTGGTTAATTTCAACCGCTTTAACATCAATACGAGGGGTAAGCACTTCAGATGCCATAATGTCATCAAAATCCATTGATCTGTGAATCAGATCCCGCTCTTCTTTATTTATAACGCCTTCCTCTTCACTAATATCCAGCATAACCTTTAACTCTTCTTCGGTAACAGAGGGCATTGCGTCACTTTTAGAGAAAAATTTAGACACTAATTCTTTTAACTTAATGAAAAAGAAGTTGACTGGTGTAAGAAACTTAATGAGGAAATACAGAATTCCCGAAATGGTTAAAGTATACTTTTCTGCATTCTCTTTGGCTAAAGACTTCGGTAAGATTTCTCCAAAAATTAAGATTAGTATAGTCATTCCAAATGTACTTATAACAAGTCCTGCATTACCACCGATTAAATCAGTGGCAAGCTTGGCAGAAATACTGGCTGCCGCTATGTTTACGATATTATTTCCTACTAAGATTGTGGACAAAGCCCGGTCAAAATCTTCAGCTATATACAGCGCTTTCTTACTTCCTCTAACACCATCACCTGCAAAATTACGTAACCTTATCTTATTGACACTTGAGTAAGCTGTTTCTGCCGAAGAAAAAAAGGCAGAAAGCAAAATTAAAATCCCTAATAAGATCAGTGAAAACAGCGGTATGTCGTCCAAAAAAACTTCACTCTCCCTAAAAATTATATAATTATATATGTATTATAATATTTATTTATACAGAAAATACCGATATTGTTTTTCATACCTTTTTTGAATGTCTACATTAATTGAGCTCCAATTTGGATTCTAGCCAATACTCCGTTTACGAAAGATGCTTTCTTAAGCAATTTGGCAGAATAATCGTCTTATGTACTATTATATATCCTCCATACTGAACTGTGAATTATAACTTTAAGCTTGCACCATAACAGCTTGCATCCTCATTTCCTGAATATGAAACAATGCGGAGGGCAAGATAACTCTAAACACCTTACCATTGAAAGGACGATAGTATGATGAAAGAGAAGGATTCTTGTGATGAACAGGATTACCTAAACCACTTTTTAATCCAACAAATCAATAGGATCACGGTGGAAGATCAAGAAGAACAAGTTAAGGAGGAAATAAAGAATCAAGACTTGCGGTGATTGAATAGATTTTCTTTTTACCCGTTTTTTCAAAAAGGCACTGTTAAATCTTTGCTAAAACAGCTTATAAATACCAACATTATTGAAGGAGTACCTTTACTTATATAACTAAATCGATCGGCCAGCCTGCTTAAGCCTTAATAACTAATACAACGGCTTCCTTCAATACATTTCCAAGGTATTTGTTCATAATAAAAGTATTCTCCAATCGTACAATTGTCATGAAATTCCGCAGTTTTTGTTATGAACTGTGTATAATGACAGAAATCCTTATCCCTCTACATGGATAAAGCTTACATCTTTCGTTCTCACTTCAATTAATCTATTTGATAATAAAGATTGCACATAAAAAAATGACAAAGATTAAAAGTCCAATCAGCCCTGATACATAGCAGGATGCAGAACATAAAGTCCTCCTCTCTCCAATTTTTTTTTGATAATTCGAAGCATACCCTTTGACAGATTGGGCAATAAATATGATAATGAATATCGAATTAGAATGATTCTAATTTTTAAGACACAGGCTCTTTTGATAGCGTTGTTGTTTAAATGAATATGTTGACTTCCAATCCAGGTTGGCGACATCATTCAACCCCGTGGATAGCCAAAGAACTATTTTATAAATTGGTGTTTCTTAATAACCTGTTTCGCTCCAATCCCCCTTTTATTTAGGGGATTGGAGCGGAAGGTGCACGACCTCCTGCGGGACTAGCGGGACAGGTGAGACCCCGCAGGCGAAGCCGAGGAGGCTCACCGCCCGCCCCGCGGAGTCGTGCACCTGGAGCGGAAATCCATCACTTTTCAACAGCCAAAATTTGCGGAAAAGTTTTTCAAATCAACAATACTATTGACTAACAGAGCCACAAGAAAAACACCAAACATTAGGAGGAAATTCTACATGTCATTAATAGGATCTGAAGTAAAACCATTTAAAGCACAAGCGTATAAAGATGGAGAATTCATCGAAGTAACAGAAGAAAGCCTAAAAGGCCAATGGAGCATTTTCTGCTTCTACCCTGCAGATTTCACTTTCGTTTGCCCAACTGAGCTTGAAGATCTTCAGAATAACTACGAAGAACTTAAATCATTGGGTGTTGAAGTATATTCTGTTTCTACTGATACTCATTTCACACATAAAGGCTGGCATGACAGCTCTGAAACAATCGGTAAAATCAAATATGCGATGATTGGTGATCCTTCTCAAAGAATCACTCGCAACTTTGAAGTGTTGAACGAAGAAGATGGTCTTGCTGACCGTGGAACTTTCGTTATCGACCCAGATGGCGTTATCCAAACAGTTGAAATCAATGCTGGCGGAATCGGCCGTGATGCAGATATCCTAGTAAGCAAAGTAAAGGCAGCTCAATATGTAAGAAAGAACCCAGGCGAAGTTTGCCCTGCTAAATGGCAGGAAGGTTCTGACACACTTAAGCCAAGCCTTGACCTTGTAGGTAAAATCTAAGGAGTTGGAATAAATGTTACTTGATGCAGATATCAAAGCACAGTTAGCTCAATATCTTGAATTGCTTGAAGGCGACATTTTGCTTAAAGTAAGTGCAGGCGATGATGAAGTATCTCGTGACATGCTTGTTTTAGTTGATGAACTGGCTACCATGTCATCTCACATTAAAGTGGAAAACACTGAATTGGAACGTACACCAAGTTTCAGCGTTAACCGTATCGGAGAAGATACCGGCGTAACTTTTGCCGGTATCCCTCTCGGTCATGAGTTCACTTCATTGGTCCTTGCCCTTCTGCAAGTAAGCGGAAGAGCACCTAAAGTAGATCAAAGCGTACTTGAGCAAGTTAAGAACCTTAAAGGTGAATACCATTTTGAATCTTACATCAGCTTAAGCTGCCACAACTGCCCTGATGTTGTACAAGCACTTAACCTGATGAGCATCTTCAATGAAGGAGTCACTCATACAATGATTGACGGTGCTGCTTTCAAAGAAGAAGTAGAAAGCAAGGAAGTCATGGCCGTTCCGACTGTATTCCTAAATGGCGAAGAATTCGGAAGCGGGCGTATGTCCCTTGAAGAAATTCTTGGCAAGATGGGAAGCGGTCCGGATGCAGCTGAACTTTCTGAAAAAGACCCATATGATGTCCTTGTTGTCGGCGGCGGACCTGCCGGCGCCAGCGCTGCCATTTATGCAGCCCGTAAAGGCATCCGTACAGGTATCGTCGCAGAGCGCTTCGGCGGACAAGTCATGGACACTCTTGGCATCGAGAACTTCATCAGTGTCAAGCAGACAGAAGGTCCTAAGCTTGTCGCGAGCTTGGAAGAGCATGTGAAGGACTATGGCATTGATGTCATGAACCTGCAGCGTGCAAGCCGCCTTGAAAAGAAAGATCTTATCGAGCTGGAGCTTGAGAATGGAGCTGTACTGAAGAGTAAGTCTCTTATTCTATCAACAGGTGCACGCTGGCGCAAAGTCGGTGTCCCAGGCGAAGATGAATTCAAGAACAAAGGAGTGGCGTACTGTCCTCACTGTGACGGCCCGCTATTTGAAGGAAAACATGTGGCAGTCATCGGCGGCGGAAACTCCGGTGTAGAGGCTGCCATTGACCTTGCCGGTATTGTTAAGCACGTAACCGTCCTTGAATTTAATTCCGAACTGAAAGCAGACGCTGTCTTACAGGACCGCCTCTACAGCCTTCCAAACGCAACGGTTATCAAAAACGCTCAAACAAAGGAAATCACCGGTACTGATAAAGTAAACGGAATCACTTATATTGAGCGCGATACGGAAACCGAACAGCATATCAATCTGGAAGGAGTATTCGTGCAGATTGGTCTTGTGCCAAATACAGACTGGTTAGGAGATGCTCTTGACCGCAACCGTATGGGTGAAATCGTTATCGATAAGCACGGTGCTACAACCCTTCCCGGGGTATTCGCTGCAGGAGACTGTACGGACAGTGCCTACAAACAGATTATTATCTCTATGGGATCAGGAGCAACGGCCGCATTAGGTGCGTTTGATTACCTTATCCGAAATTAAAAGAACAATAGAGTAAGCGCCCTGATCAGCCCCGACAGGCAAATGCTCCGAAGAGAAAAAAAGGCGGTCTTTCCTTTTATTCTCTTCGGACATTTGACCCCGAGGAGCTGGGCGCTGAAGCTGGACGGAGATACCTTAGTTAAAGCTTTCCATAAGGATAGATTTTATAAATTCCTTAATAAAAAAAAGCCGCTTTTCCAATTGGAGAGGCGGCTTTTTTTGTAGGGTTTTCTTAAAATAAAAGGCTCTCTTCTTTCCGATAAATGCAACCTTCGTTGCGTCCCTCTTCTTTAGCAGAATATAAATCATTCGGAAAATTAATATCCTTAAATTTTCCACGGAGGTACAATTCAATAAGCAGAAAAAAAGAACCTTTTGCTCTGTATAAAAGCAGAAAGGTTCTAATTCAATTCTTTGCTATTTAGCTCGTCACTTTTTGAATAGTCTCTTTATCCAGCGATTTAACCAAAGTGCTTTTCTTGTCATTAAGACCCAGTGTTTCTGCGGTCGCCTGGTGAATTTTTCGGAAAAGATCTGGATTTTCCGATAGTAGTACGCCATAAGAAGGGATCATTTCTTTGATCTTTGGTTCCCATTCATCCATATGCTGCGGGAAGCATCTGCCCAGCAGCTCCAGCATGACATTTACAGCAGTAGAAGCACCCGGTGAAGCTCCCAGCAATGCTGCGATTGAACCATCTGCAGCACTGACCACTTCTGTTCCAAACTGAAGGGTTCCTCTTCCTGTGTCGGTATCTTTAA
This sequence comes from Bacillota bacterium, assembly GCA_051750065.1. Taxonomy (GTDB): domain Bacteria; phylum Bacillota; class Bacilli; order Bacillales; family Bacillaceae_B; genus Rossellomorea. The sequence continues at coordinate 69,083 of JBNJJI010000001.1, read as the reverse complement.
TCACCTGCACACGCTGACCCGCAACGACGATATCCCAATCCTCGGACTTTGCATTAGGAATGAATTCACGTAATTCATCCATGCGCTTTTCATGAGACAGCATGACTTGCTGAATCAAATACTTCGTCAATGGCATTTCTTTGGCACCAGCAGCCAGCATCGTAAGGACGTTATTTGGTTTGACGGTACTTATTAAATCTAAGTTGGAACCCGTTTTTAGGAACTTTGGCGAAAAGCCGGCAAACGGTCCGAACAACAACGACTTTTTATTATCGATATATCTGGTATCTAAATGCGGAACAGACATTGGCGGAGCTCCCACCTTGGCCTTTCCGTATACTTTTCCATGATGAAGCGCTGCGATTTCCGGTTTGTTGCAAACCAGGAAAAGCCCGCTTACAGGAAAACCGCCAATCTGCTTCGACTCAGGAATACCGGTTTTTTGAAGCAATGGCAGACTTCCGCCGCCGCCGCCAATGAAAACGAACTTGGCTGTATGGTATTCAATCTTTTTGCTTTCAATATCATGTACTTTTACTTCCCAAGAACCATCGCTGGTACGCTTAATGTCTTCCACACTGTGCTTGTAGTTGACCTCTACATCTTTATTTTTTAAGTGATGGAACAGCATGCGAGTTAACGCACCGAAGTTCACATCCGTTCCAGAATCAATCTTTGTTGCCGCAATCGGTTCGCCCGATGTACGTCCGTTCATAATAAGCGGAATCCATTCTTTCAATTTTTCCGGATCCTCGGAAAACTCCATTCCCTCGAACAAAGGATTAGTTGAAAGCGCTTTAAATCGATTTTTCAAAAAGTTAATGTTGCTTTCACCTTGTACCATGCTCATGTGGGGAATCGGCATGATGAATTCCTCAGGATTGCTGATCAGGTTATTGTTTACAAGAAAAGACCAAAACTGTCTTGAAACCTGAAACTGCTCATTAACTTTGACAGCCTTCGTGATATCGATAGAGCCATCCGGCTTTTCGGTCGTATAGTTCAGCTCACATAATGCAGCATGGCCTGTCCCCGCATTATTCCATTCATTTGAGCTTTCTTCCCCTGCGCTATCCAGCTTTTCAAACACCTTGATATTCCACTGAGGCGCTAATTCTTTCAATATCGAACCCAAAGTTGCACTCATGACTCCGGCACCAATCAAAATAACGTCTGTTTTCGTCTGTAGGTTGCTCATTATACCCATCCTTATCCCTATATTTGTATAGTAGAGCAGGAATTCCTGCTTGGAAGTGTTAGTGTTTTGCATTTTTGTAAAAATTGTTGATTTCCGCTACAGGTGCACGACCCCGAGGGGCTAGACGCTGCAACTAGACTACCGCTGTTCCCGCTGGAGGTCGTACACCCTCCGCTCTAATCATCTAAATAACACAAGATACAAGATAAAAATACCATAAAACATCTTGTAATAATTATAACTTTATTTATAGTATATTTAAATAATTTGTAGAATTAAAATAACAGTGGTTATCTGATAATTATAGACTATTCCGGCGTGATTGTAAAAAGCTGTATCTGTGTAGTTTGGATAGTTAAGAATTAGTATCCACTAGCTGCGCTCCACCTCGATATAAAAATCTCATCCAAACTAATCACAATTTATTTGAATATTAACTTGGCCCCCACTCAAGGTCTTTTAAATTTTTATTATTCTGAAAACCAATTTGCATTCAAAGAAGCTTTTCTGTATTATATATCTAAATGATACATATCTTTTAGATAGGTTGGTGCTTATGAAAAAATACAATGATACAACATATGCGGTTTTAGGAATCCTGACGACTGAGTGTAAAACGGGGTATGCCATTAAGCAGCTTATTGACAACAGCTTGAGCCACTTCTGGAAAATCAGCTACGGCCAAATCTATCCTGCTTTGAAGCTCATCGTTCAAGAAGAACTGGCAGAAGTCAGAGAGTCTGCGTCACCGGGTAAAAGAGACAAAAATGAATACTACCTTACCACCAAAGGAAAAGAAACCTTAAAAAGATGGCTGGAAGAACCTATTGAACAACTGCCTGTCGAACGGAACGAAATTCTTCTGAAATTATTTTTTGGGCAGCATCAGTCGAAAGAGAAGACTCATTTGCTTCTACTAAATTATAAGCACGATTTAGAAAAACGTTACAGAACCTATATAACGATTGAACAATCCATTACCGCCCAGCATGCTCATGATCAGGATGCTGCCTACTGGCTGTTCACATTGGATTACGGCAAAAGAGTGACAAAAGCAGCTGTGGAATGGTGTGATTGCACATTGGATAATTTCTCTCAAATGGGGGATCAGTAATGGGACAACCAATATATAATGGACGCCATACGGCTGAAAACAGCGAAGATTTTGTTCTTTTCATTATTGGGATGCGGATAAATAAACCCTTCTCCATTCATAAGTGGTTACCTGTTCTAAAAGCGATGCCTGGGATGATACAAGAACTCTATGTGAACAAAAATGAACTGGGCTTTTTATCAATGGAAAGCTATTTTGGACTTCGAACCACTTCTATGATTCAGTATTGGCGTTCAATGGATGACCTGCTTGCCTATGCCCATGGTGACAAGCATTTGACGGCCTGGAAAAACTTTAATAAAAGAATTGGCAGCAATGGAGCTGTCGGCATCTATCATGAAACCTATCAAGTAAAGAGAGGAAACTATGAATCCATTTATGGGAATATGCCTCGCTATGGATTAGGAAAAGCTCTACAGCATATTCCTATTACTGTCTCAAGAAATTCTGCCGAAAAACGTCTTTCTCAATAATCAGCATAGTTTATCTGCCTCTCAATGTTTAATTGAGGGGCAATTACACTTCTCATGAAGTAGTTCAGATATCTTAACTACTTAAAAACATCCCCTATAAATCTGTTGATACTTCTTCTAATAATTTTTTTGCTTTGAGCTAAAATAACATTGATATTCACACTAAACTAGAGATCAGGTGTATTATTGATGCTGCTAAAATACATAAACTTTTTTAGGATTCTTGGCTTGTGGGTTTTTCTGGGAGCTTTTATTGGATTCATTATCGGCACGACAACCACTTTCCTTTTAGAGACAAATGATTATCTCGGAAATGTCCGATTAGAAAAAGATTGGCTCATCTACCTTCTTCCTTTAGGCGGGATACTCATTGGTTACTTATATATGAACTATGGCAAGGTAATGTTCAATAATACCTTAAATGATTCTTCTCAATTAAATAATCTAGTGATAGATGCCGTACATGGAAAAAAAGAAGTTCCGGTAAGAATGGGACCGCTCGTCTATTTTGGAACATTTATTACGGTCCTTTTTGGAGGCTCGACGGGAAGAGAAGGTGCAGCTGTACAAATGGGTGGAAGTGCAGCTGCGGCAGTCAACAGGCTTTTTAAAATTAACAAAGTCGATGCGAAAATTTTGATGATGAGCGGCATAAGTGCTGGGTTCGGGAGTGCCTTTGGTGCCCCTATAACAGGGGTTGTGTTTGGCATGGAGATGACTGCATTAGGAAAACTGAAATTCGAAGCCGTTGTTCCTTGTCTTACGGCAAGCTTCGTTGGTCATTATGTAACTACAGGAGTTTGGGGACATAAGCATGAAGACTTTATCATACAAAGCTTACCCCACGGATCAACCAGTACGTTCATGAAGGTGATTGGTTTATCAATCCTCTTCAGCTTAATCAGTGTTTTATATTGTCAGCTGAGACACGGAATCCAGAAATTCTCTGAAAAACTGTTCAAGAATAATCATATGAAAAGAGCCTTCTTCGGGGGAATCCTTATCGTGACACTAACTTTAGTGATAGGTTCACAGGATTACAATGGACGAGGCCTGGAGATGCTTCAACAATCTTTCCAAGAAGACGTCCCTCCCTTTGCATTTCTAGCTAAGCTGGTTTTTACGGCGATAACCCTCGGCACCGGCTTTGTTGGCGGTGAAGCAATTCCCCTATTTTTCATTGGCGCCACACTTGGCAATGCATTACATACATTTATCGATTTACCAATGTCATTTCTTGCTGCATTAGGATTGATTGCTGTTTTTTGCGCAGGTGCGAATACCCCTCTAGCCGCCTTCATCTTAGCAATGGAGATGTTTGATGGAAAAGGAATAGAATTCTTTTTTATAGCTTGCCTGGTCTCCTATTTATTTTCAGGACACCACGGACTGTGGCCTTCTCAAAAGATTTATGAACCAAAGAGCAGATTATATAAACTCCCCCCAGCCGAAACGATCGAAAAGGCAGAAACTAAAAAGAAAAGTTAATTTGTCTGAAAAGAGGCGGTAGATGTGGATTATAACTTCATATGGAATGCTATTGTCGTTGTCATTGGAGGAATCCTTATATTGCGATTAGCGGGGAGAAAATCGATTTCACAGCTTACAGTGGCACAAACCGTGATGATGATTGCCGTTGGTTCTTTGATTATTCAACCAGTTGGCGACAGAAACATTTGGATCACCATGATAATTACCTTTTTGATGGTACTTACTCTTATTGCTATTGAATATGTGGTTTTGAGATCGAATTTTTTAGAGACCTTTATCTATGGAAAGTCACTTATCGTAGTCGAAAACGGCCAGATTAATGAAAGTAACTTAAAGAAGCTTCGCTTAACAGTAGATATGCTTGAAGTACGGATGAGGCAGCAAAACATCCCGCATTTCTCAGACCTGCAATGGGCGACCATAGAATCAAACGGGCAATTAGGCTATATGCTTAAGTCCGAGAAACAATTCGCTACAAAAGAAGATATTAGAATGCTGAAAGAATTGATTGAATCCAACCAGAGGAAGATGCCCGATTCTGCAGCAGCATCTTCAACCGGTGAACAGGAAAATGTCTTTACTGAAGTGAAAAATAGAAAGCATAAGGAAAAACCAAAAGAAAATATGGATTAATGGGTGTCACCTCTCACTCTAATTAGGCAGGAAGCAAACGTTGAGTGAGCAGGCATCCTTGCCTTCAGCCATATTTCTTTTGATGCTCTTTTTTTCGCGTAAGATAATCCTTATCCTCTCGCGCAAGCTTCCATTTTTCCATAAAGATGGCCGCTGATTCTGCCTTCTCAGGATCATTCTGCCTATCATTTACCTCTCCATCCTCGTCGTACTTCTTCCCGCCTTTGTAATTCGTGTACCGGCGGGCACGTGTATATCCCATCTGCAGAAATTTCCTTGCCATATCCATACCGACAAAATCTTCTTTCTCCTTATAATCGAGAAACATCTCATAGATTTTTTTAGATGACTTCTCCGCAATTTCCGGTGTCTTAAATCGCCAATGCTGCAGGATTTCACTCTTATAAGGTTCGACCATCAGCACACCCTGTTCTCCCCTGCCAACCCTGTACAGTTCAGGATTCTTTCGAAAATTTATATTATCAAAATCCAAATCATAGTTGAAAGCCATGTTTACCACCCTTTTATTTGAGGTTTACCCCAGGTACCCTTATGGTAAGCACATAATAAAGTTATTAGTAATATGAGAGCCCCCTGCGATCGTAAGTCGCTGAAAGGCCGCTTCCGCTTTTTAGTTCACCGCACGCCCCGCGGAGTCGCGTGCCTGAAGCGGAAATCCATTACTTTTAATACAGCCACAATCTTTGCGAAAACAGCCTTTTAAATAGAAACACTAGATTAAAACCGGCAAATTTATATAAAAGCCGATTTGTCACACCTTTTTCAAGTATAATGAACCATATTCATATAATGTATATAATATTTCTTGGTCTTGGAGAGAATTCTATACATATGACGAAAAAACAAAAAATGAGGTTGAAAAATGAGTAAAAGAAGTTTTGCGGATTATCAAGTTAGCGATGAAATAAATAGAGCACTGTCTGTTTTAAAATACGAAACGCCTACGGAAGTTCAGAGCAAAGTCATTCCTTTAGCTTTGAAAAATCAAGATCTTGTTGTAAAAGCTCAGACAGGAAGCGGAAAGACTGCCTCCTTTGGTATCCCTGTTTCCGATATGATTGAATGGGAAGAAAAAAAACCACAGGCTTTAATTCTTACCCCAACCAGGGAGCTCGCGGTTCAGGTCCGCGAAGATATTACGAATATCGGAAGGTTTAAGCGCATTAAAGCAGTGGCCGTCTATGGAAAAGAACCTTTTGCGAAACAAAAGGATGAATTGAAGCAAAAAACACATATAGTTGTTGGAACTCCCGGCCGAGTCATGGACCATATTGAACGAGAAACCCTGGATTTAGATCAAATTAAGTATCTGATCATAGATGAAGCGGATGAAATGCTTAATAGAGGTTTCATTGATGAAGTGGAAGCGATCATCAAAGAGCTGCCTTCAAACCGAGTAACGATGGTTTTTTCGGCAACTCTGCCTAAAGATGTTGAAAATCTTTGCCATAAGTATATGAAAGATCCTGTTCAAATAGAGATTGAATCAACCGGGGTAACGGCTGATACCATAGAACATTCTTTAATTGAAGTAAAAGAAGAAGAAAAGATTTCCCTTCTTAAAGACATGACGGTTGTAGAAAATCCAGACAGCTGCCTGATTTTCTGCCGAACCAAAGAACACGTTGATACTGTGTACAGAGAACTCTATGAAGCTGGATATCCTTGTGAAAGGCTTCATGGGGGACTGGAACAAGAAGACCGGTTCTCAGTTATGGAAGGGTTCAAATTGGGGAACTTTCGCTATCTCGTGGCCACCGATGTAGCTGCCAGAGGCATTGATATTGATAATGTAACACTCGTCATCAACTATGATGTTCCTATGGAAAAAGAAAGCTACGTGCACCGAACCGGAAGAACCGGCCGGGCAGGAAACAAAGGAAAGGCCATTACCTTTTCGACACCTTATGAAAACAAGTTCATTAAAGCAATTGAAAGATACATCGGCTTTGAGCTGCCTGCAATAGAGGCCCCTAGTTATCCGGAAGTGGCTGCTGGCAAATCAGCATTCGAAGAAAAACTTAGCGGCAGGCGAGTAGTAAGAAATAACAAAACAGCCCGAATCAATCAGGATATATTGAAACTTCATTTCAACGGCGGAAAGAAGAAGAAAATCCGTGCTGTTGATTTTGTGGGAACGATCGCAAAAATTCCTGGCGTTACAGCAGAAGATATCGGCATTATTACCATCCATGATCAAATGTCCTATGTCGATATTCTGAATGGCAAGGGTTCATTGGTTTTACAAGCCATGGAGAATGCGTCTATTAAAGGGAAGAAGTTAAAAGTGAGTAAGGCGCTTAAATAAAGATTTTTTATCGAGCCTTTCCTTAAAGGAGTGTACTGAAAATATACCGAATTTTGGACTCTAATTCTCTTTAACAAAGAAAAAGCTCAACTTCACTTCCTTACATCGGAAGTGAAGTTGAGCTTTCTTTGAACAGATTGAATGTGTTGCTCTTTTTATCTCATTAGCTTTAGAATCTTTTTAATGTTCGTGGAACATTTGCCTGCCGGGTCTGGAGAGTACTTTCGCAACTAGCTGATTTAAGGGTCTGGAAGTTGACCAGTGGTACCTATCACCCAGGTTCAGTACTTTGCTAGTGATATAGAGGGAAAAATTCCCCTTATCTACTAAAAAGCATGTGAAAACAGCTTAAATAAAGGGATAAATTCCCCTTATTTAACTTAAATCACTAAAAAATAGGGGCTATTTCTTCGCATAAGGGGAAAAACTCCCTCTATTTACTCCAAAATAAGCTTATAAATAGTCATTAACGGGAGAATTTACCCTTATTACCGCTGGATACTTACTTACGGTAATGACAGGCCGCTTCCCCTTAAAGCCCTGGGAGAGAACTAAAGTCAGACCTATAACAGCCGAAAAATTGTAAGTACCCAAACGAAAATAAAAAGAAAACCGAACTTTTTAGCTACTCTGTTTTTTTAGAGTTTCAAAAAAAGTTCGGTTTTTTCGTTAACTGAAGGATTGCTAGTCCAATTGACATATCTCAATTAAGGAAATATTTAATTGACAAACCCATCAAGAGATAATACAGTATTGATAGTGATAATTATTATCAACTACATTCATAGTAAGGAAGGGTACATAAAATGCTTATGAAACAAAAATTCTCATTCTTCGCATTATTATTAATCGCTATGCTGATTGTTGCTGGTTGTTCCAATCAGCAAACTAATGAAGATTCCGGAGCTGAATCGGCTGAGGAATCTAATACAGAAACAAATGAAACTGAAGAAGCAGCAACAGAATATCCCATTGTGATTGAACATGCATTCGGCGAAACAACAATTGAAGAGAAACCTGAACGTGTCGCTACTGTTGCATGGTCAAACCATGATGTCGCTCTTGCTCTTGGTGTCGTTCCAGTTGGATTCTCAGCTGCAAATTACGGTGTACAAGATGAAAGCGGAATGCTGCCTTGGACTGCAGAGAAATTAGAAGAGCTTGGCGAAGAAAACCCTAATGTCTTCCAAGATACTGATGGTTTAGATTTTGAGGCAATTTCAGATTCTAATCCGGATGTCATTCTTGCAGCATATTCTGGTATTACTCAAGAAGAATATGATACATTGAGTCAAATCGCTCCAGTTGTTGCTTATCAAACAAGTCCATGGGTCGCTTCATGGAGAGAACAAGTTACTTACAACTCTATTGGTATGGGATTGCAAGAAGAAGGAGAACAACTGATTGCTGATACAGAACAGTTAATTCAAGATAAGAAAAGTGAACACCCTGAATTTGAAGGTAAAAAAGCAGCTTTCGTAAGTATTAATGCTGCTGACATATCTAACTTCTATATCTACTCAGAAACAGACCCGCGTGGTGCGTTCCTTACTGAGTTAGGATTTGAATATCCTGAAAGTATTTCAAGCCAAATTGATCCTAGCAGCTTCTTTATAGAAGTAAGTGCTGAAAATGCTGATATGTTAAACGATGCCGATATTTTTGTAACATATGGTGATGAAAACACCCTTTCTACTCTGCAGGCTGATCCTATTTTCGGACAAATTCCAGCGGTAGAGAGAGGTTCTGTTGTTGTTATTGAGGATAACACACCACTTGCAGCAGCAGGAACTCCAAGCCCGCTTTCAATTAATTACACAATTGATGAGTACGTAAATCTAGTCTCAGAAGCTGTAAGCAAAGTGGAATAATGTTTACTTCATCCGTTTCAGAAAATAAGCAGTTGCTTCTACCAAAGAACTTCATTAAGGTACTGATTCTTTTTATTATCTTACTGGGTATTTGTGTATTAGCCTCTCTTGCCTTTGGTTCTCGTATGCTAGGATGGAATGAGCTGATGAATGGCTTTTTCCATCCTGATGTACAGACACATGAAGCCAATGTTGTTCGCCAGAGAATTGCCAGAACGGTGTTTAGTCTTATGTGTGGTGCTGCATTGGGGATATCCGGGGCACTTATGCAATCCGTTACTCGCAACCCTATTGCGGACCCCAGCATATTAGGAGTAAACATAGGGGCAGCACTATTTGTCGTTATTGGGATTTCCTTTTTAAGTATTGGTTCTGCTGGTCAATACATTGGGTTTGCATTAGCAGGAGCTTTTTTAACTGCGATTTTTGTATTCGGAATTGGTTCGATGGGGAGTGGCGGTGCCACGCCCCTTAAACTCGTTTTAGCGGGTGCTGCTACAAGTGCCGCGTTATCCTCTCTCGTTATGGCCATTATGATTCCTCGCTCAAACGTTATGGACCAATTCAGATTTTGGCAAGTAGGCAGTGTTGGAGCAGGAAATTGGGACTCTATTTCTATTTTCACTCCTTTCCTTATTTTGGGTATACTTATAGCTTTATTCACTGCTCCAGCTTTGAATGCATTAGCGTTAGGAGACGAAGTTGCAAAAGGCTTTGGAGTACGTACTGGCACACTTCGGCTTATTGCTTCTTTTGGTGGTGTGTTATTGTGTGGTGTAACAACAGCATTGGCAGGCCCAATTGGCTTTATAGGGTTATTAGCACCCCATTTGATTCGACTTATGATTGGTCCCGATTTGCGTTTTGTTATCCCGATGTCAGCTCTTTCAGGTGCGATTATTTTAACATTATCCGATGTCAGCGGCAGGCTTCTTGGCAGTCCGGGTGAGTTAGAGGTTGGTGTGGTAACAGCCTTCATTGGTGCCCCTATTTTAATCTTACTAACTATGAAAGCGAAAATGCGTGCATTATGATGAATGAATCTATTACTTTAAATCATATTATGACCGGTAGAATAAAGAGGCGCCGCCGTTTTATTCTCGTTACTTCCATACTTGCAATCATTTCCTTGGCACTATGCTGTTCGATGCTTATGTTGGGAAATACAATCTATCCCGCTCATGATGTTGTTCGTGTTCTGCTGGGTGACGATGTAAAAGGTGCCTCGTTTGCAGTTGGTACAATCCGGCTACCAAGAATGGTTGCCGGTGTCTTTGCTGGCTTTGCCTTCGGAATTGCGGGTACAGTTTTTCAGACGATGTTACGCAACCCTTTAGCAAACCCAAATGTAATTGGAATTACAGCCGGTTCAAGCGCAGCCGCTGTATTCTGTATTATTGTTCTTCAGGCCAGTAATATGTTTGTTTCAATTGCCTCTGTAGCAGGCGGACTTGCTACAGTAATCATTATTTTTCTTTTATCAAAAGGAACTTCCTTTTCAATAGGCAGATTAATACTAGTCGGAATTGGAATTCAGGCCATGTTGAACGCGGTCATTTCTTATTTATTGCTTATTGGACAGCATCACGATATTCCTACTGCGATGAGATGGCTGACCGGAAGTCTAAATGGAGCTAAGATGGAGACTCTTTATCCTCTTATCACTATCGTTCTTATCTTCGTGCCTATTATCATCGTATTTGGGAAACAATTAGAGATGTTAGAACTCGGAGAACAAGCAGCAACATCACTTGGAATCCAAACAGATAAGACGAGACTTATACTTATTGTCAGTTCTGTACTTATGATTGCATTAGCTACTGCTGCAACAGGCCCGATTGCCTTTGTTGCTTTCCTATCTGGTCCTATCGCCAAACGACTGGTTGGTGTTGGTTTCTCACCCCTTCTGCCGGCAGGTCTTATAGGAATTATATTAGTTTTAGGAGCAGATCTTATTGGACAGTTTGCTTTCGTTGCTCGATATCCTGTAGGAGTCATTACAGGCATTCTTGGTGCACCTTATCTAATCTACTTGCTCATTCGAATGAATCGAAAGGGGGATTTATAATGAAACCGAATCATGTTTTTAAGTCTGAACGAATCACTGCTGGCTACGATGATACTACCATTTTGCATGATGTCACTATTTCCATACCCAATAATAAAATCAGCGTGATTATTGGAGCCAACGGTTGTGGGAAATCTACACTACTCAAAACGATGGCCAGACTTATTAAGCCGACTTCCGGGAAAGTTACTCTAAATGGAAAGTCTATTAATAAAATCCCCCCAAAGCAACTGGCTCGTGTGTTAGGACTTTTGCCGCAATCACCTATTGTACCTGAGGGAATAACCGTTACAGATTTAGTAGGTCGAGGACGGTACCCACATCAAACATTTTTAAAGGGTTGGACGAAACAGGATTATGAAGCTGTTGCCGAGGCAATGGAAATTATGAAAATCACTGAATTTGCCGACAGAAGTATTGATGAACTTTCAGGCGGACAAAGGCAGCGTGTATGGATTGCTATGGCTCTGGCACAACAAACTGACATATTATTTCTTGATGAACCAACAACCTATTTAGATATTACCTATCAAGTCGAAATTCTGGATCTATTAACCGATCTAAACCGCAAGCGCGGAACAACCATTGTAATGGTTCTTCATGATATCAATTTATCAGCTCGTTATGCAGACCATATTTTTGCTCTTCATAAAGGAAAGCTTGTCGCAGAGGGAGAGCCCAAAGAGGTAATTACAAGCAGGTTGATAGAGGATATTTTTGGGCTTCATTGCACAGTAGTGGAAGATCCGGTTGCAGGATCTCCTTCTGTGGTACCGATTGGAAGGTATCATGTGAACAGGAAGTTAGTTTCTAATTAGAGCAGCATCTGTGTTCCAACTTATAAAGGCTGCGGACAGCTCCCCAGAAGGAGATTGTCCGCAGCCTATTTTGATTTATTATATTTTCTCCATACAAAAAGGCAGCATAAGCTTAATCTGTTTTGAGCGAATCTTACTTATGGTTCAGTTCACCGTGACGTATCTAAATGAGGTTTTAATAATATTAATCTAAAAAGAGCAAGAAGGTATTTACCCTTCCTGCTCTTTAATGATTTTTTATTAAAAATATATTTTAACCCTGGCAAGTTCCTCAGCGTGTAACATGTAACACACCGAGTTACTTTGCACCTCGCTTCCCCATGTAATATAATATATATAAATGGTGGAGACCCAGGGAGTTGCCAAATTTATGACTTTCTTAATCTATCAGGCTGACGTTGTGCTTTATTGAATTTTAACATTGTGTCACCATCGCACAATTCAAAGAATTCATTTATCCATTTTATTCTATCAGCATTAACTGGGTTGTCAACCTCAGCACCAAATAAATATCGCTTTTTTTCTTTAATTATTCCAAATTTTAATGCTGTTGAATTGGGTTTCCTATATAATCCAACAAGCTGAGGAGCTCCGCCACATTGAGGGTCAACTATGTTGAATAAAGTGTCACAAAAACAATGAAAAACGTTTCTAGAAGTATCTTGATTATCTCCTATTTGATACGTTCTATAGTTATTTTCAAACTCGTTTTTTCCACTACCAACAGATAAGAGTAAACCTGATGTCTTAGGAAGTGTGATTTTCGTTTCATTCCATCCATTATTACGATTCCAAGTAATTAAATTACAGACGAATTTTTTATTATCTGTTGGTTCTCGAGATATATGTATTACCTGTAAAGTATCAGAAGTTATATTTTTCTCACCATTAGGGTATTTTGCGAAGGCACTTTTAAGAGTTTCTTTTATCGTTTTAAATTTTTCTTCACATGTGAAATTTTCATTAAATAATAACCCATTATCAGCCATTTCAGTTATCTGGGAAAGAACTATAGATGGAAATAAAACATCACCACAGTATCCTAAAATATCTGGATAGTTATTGAAAGCAAATACCTTTCTAGCATAATCAAAATACCTTCCATCTCCCCAACTGATTCTACTATCGCTAGTTATATACGCTGAACCTGGTCCTTTAGTATCAATACCAACCCATGCAACGACAAGCGTCATAACCTCACCTCACCTCACTTAATATTATCTTAACATTTACTTTACTTTAATTATTCCAACTAAGTGTTGCTATCTAATTTTGTAATTTACCCCTAGCAAAAATCAACAGAAAAAAACCCGAATCTGAAATAGAGCAGAAGCAGGCTTTTTACGCTTTTGGGTCTTCTAAACGAGATTTAATATTGTTCCAATGGTTTTTCACTTGAGTTTCCATTAGGTTATCTGTCAAAGAAATTCAGGATTAATTTCGGTGCTGTTCTCGGGCCAAATTAAATTTACGAACTATATCTCGGGTCATTTCTCGAACCAAAATAAATTTATACTCTATATCTCGGACCAGTTCTCGGGCCAATTAAATTTATGGATTAATTCTCGGCCACTCCTCGGGTCAAATTATATTTACAGATTTAATCTCGGGCCACTCCTCGGGTCAAATTATATTTACAAATTAATCTCGGGCCACTCCTCGGGTCAAATTATATTTACAGATTTAATCTCGGGCCACTCCTCGGGTCAAATTATATTTACAAATTAATCTCGGGCCACTCCTCGGGTCAAATTATATTTACAAATTAATCTCAGGCCACTCCTCGGGTCAAATTAAATTAATCTCGGGCCACTCCTCGGGTCAAATTAAATAAAAAACAAAAACCGTTACGGAAGATCAGTTTCTTTAGTAAGGACATATCTACTTGCACTTGATTTACCAATTAATTCAATTTTATTCTCATTTCTTAATTTCCTTAATACTCTTTTACTGCTTGTATTAGAAAAACCACATAAAACTTCTACATCAGCTCTAGTAATAAATTCATTTTTCTTTAGATAATCAATAATCATTACTTCAGCCTGGATCTCATCAAAATCTTTATCTTTAATATATTCAATCTGATCGTCAAATTCAGCATAAACACGATGAGTAAACATATAATTATTTCTTTTTTCCCTTTGGAGTATATTCTTTTTCTGACAAAGATTATTCAAAACAGTTGCTACTGATTGGCTATTGATTTGTGCAACTTCAGCAGCTTCCGAAAGGGTAATGGTTTTATTTTCTTTAACATATTTCAGAATACAAATTTCTTGAACTGTAAATTCACCTATGCGCTCTTCTTCCTTAGTAATGAATTTTAAAAATTCGACATCCTCTAAGCTACTACGTAATATTAATTTTACAGCATTATTGTATAAAGTATAATCTGGAGCAGATTTTCCTAAAGCCAACATATCCTTAAAAATAATATCGACACCTTGACCCGACCTTTGTACATATTTTAATTTTTGAAATATTTCAGCAATTAACTTGTTTCGTGGTGTTGAAGGATGACTAATAATGTTATTACTATCTATACCTTCAGGGAAGGATCCAGGATTTTCTATAACAATTTCAGATGGATAAAATTTAATAATGATTGAGGAAGTACTTTCATAATCCCTATGTGTCATAGCATTTAATAAAGCCTCTTGGAATACATTTATTGGATAATCCTGAACTTCTAATTTAAATAATCCAACTTGAATATTCTCAATGCTATTTCTGTCTTCAAATAATTGCTGGATCCGATCTATTGCTCTAACTAAAGGTATTTTTAAATCTAAACGCTTATTGTACTCTGTTTTCCCTTCTTTATAAGTTAATACTAAAATTTCTGCCTGTGGTAAATATTTAGAGATGGCTGTTTCTGTTCCAACATATAAGATACCAGCTACTGTCAATTTTACTTCATTGTCGATAACTTTAATTAATTCAAGATCTTTCAAAAAACTTAAATCATCTAAATTGTACAATGTTGAATCTTTATCTCTTGACTGTAATTTCCGTTTCAAGTTTTCAACTTCTATAAAATCAATGTCTTCTTCACTGGATTTTGCTATAATCTTAGCTGAATAATCACCTTTAAATCCGCTTATTTTATTTGAATTATATTCTGATGGATAATAAGGCTTCGTATTTTTACCGAGTCTTTTATACGTAATACCATTAGATGTTGAAACTATTTCTGATGACTTTTCTACATTTATTTTTAGAATTTTCTTGTTGTCAATTTCAATGACATCTATTTCTGTAAATAGTTTGGGCATTGTTTTGTCATAAATAGCTTCTATAAGATTCTGTTCATCAAACTTCATGCATCCTGTAATCTCACCATCATCTTCTACACCAGCCAAAATAATACCACCTTTGGTATTAGCAAGACCTACCGCTTCTTTTACCAATAAGTCAATCAACTCTTTATATTTAGGTGTCTTAACCCAACTTTTAAATTCAACTGTATTAGTTTCCCCTGTCATAATAATTTGCCTAATATCCAATAACATCATTCCTTTACTAAAGAACTATCTGTTATCTTCTATATTAGCAAATAAAGGCCATTTTTTCCCCTTGTACTTCAAAATACAAACAGAATATATTAGTTAACATAGAATTTTTTAATGAAAAACCTCATTTACTTATGGTACGGTTCCCCTCGATTAATCCGAAAAGCCCGATAAATCTGCTCAACCAGTATCAGCCTCATCAACTGATGGGGGAAGGTCATCTTCGAGAAAGAAAGAGTCTCGTTAGACCGCTTTAATACCTCATCACTCAATCCTAGAGAGCCTCCTATAACGAAAGCAACTTTACTTTTCCCATATGTCGCAAGCTTGTCCAGGTTATCAGCGAGGTCCTCGGAGGTTCTCATTTTCCCTTCGATCGCCAAAGCAATGACATGGGCATCCGGGGAGATTTTGGCCAGGATCCGCTCGCCCTCTTTTCCTTTGACCTGAAGCATTTCCGTTTCGCTTAATTCTTCTGGTGCTTTTTCGTCGGAAACCTCAATGACTTCGACTTTAGCGTATGCACTCAGACGTTTTAAATATTCATCGATTCCTTGCTTGAGATATTTTTCTTTTAGTTTACCAACCGTTACAATTGAGATATTCACAATTCACACTCGCTTTACAACCGATTTACAAACAAGTTATACACAGAAGTTATACACATATCCACAATTATCATCCACATGTCGTATGGGAATATTAGTTCGCCACTATATATTCTGCTGTATTCTCGCAATATTCACAGATTGTGGATAACTTATTCTCAACTGTTAATTGTTCTAATTTTGGAGCAACTTCATATTCATCCACAATGATGTCCATCGCAAGCTCTACGTGTTCTATGCAGCAATAGATCATATTTTTCCCTCCGCTCTAAACTTGGTTCATTTTCTTATTAATTTATCCACAAGTCATCATATCATTAAAAAATAAAGCAGGAAAGTGCTGGGCACCTTCCTGCTTTTAGAGTTATCCACATTATAGACGGGATTCATCAGTCAGTTTCATCTGAACGGTTTGTAACTCACCATTTCTGTATATCGTGACTTCCATGCTATCACCGACTTCTTTCTCATTATATAGATGCTTGCGCAGGTGAATGATATCAGTGATTTTTTCGCCATCTAACTCTACAATCACATCAAGTTCCTGAAGTCCTGCCTGAGCTGCAGGAGAATTCGGTACAACTTGGCGGACCATCACACCATCTTTGACATCCTCAGGAAGCTTCAGGGTTTCCTGCTGGTGATACGCTGTGATTTCATTAACGTTTTCCAACGAGACTCCCATTGCCGGGCGTTTGACTTCACCAAATTCTTCTAGATCTTCTATTATCGGCTGTGCTGCATTGGTCGGAATGGCGAGTCCGATGCCTTCTACTGCCTCCTGGGCTATCTTCATTGAATTGATGCCGATTAGCTGGCCAGCAATATTAACTAGTGCACCTCCAGAGTTACCTGGGTTGATGGCTGCATCCGTTTGGATAACCTCTGCCTGCCAGTCTTCCAGTCCATCCTGATTCACATCCACGGGAATCGTACGTTCAAGCCCTGAAATAATTCCTTGTGTAACAGAACCGGAAAAAGCTAGCCCTAATGGGTTTCCTATAGCAAGAACCGGCTCTCCCGTTCTTAACTCATCTGAATTTCCAAATTCCGCTACAGCTTGAATCTCATTTCCATCCACTTCAAGAACAGCAAGGTCTGTCCAGACATCCCCGCCTCTTAATAGAGCAGGCAGCTTGGTTCCATCTGAAAGTGTCACTTCAAGCTGGTCGGCTCCTTGGATAACATGGAAATTCGTCACTATGTACGCCTTGTCCCCTTGCTTTTTGTAAATGACCCCAGAACCCGTTCCAGACTCCTGTCCCGTTTGTTCCCAAAAACTTTGCGACCGTATATTGCTTATGCCTACCACCGCATCTTCTGCTTTCTCTACAGCTTTTGTGACATCTGTGGTTATATTGACGGAAAGGTTTCTAGTTTCTCCATCCTGACCATTGTGATAAGCTTCGTCTGTCTCAGCCAGATTGCTGCCCGGATTATACGGAAGCACATCCCAATCAGCCAACTTTGGCAAAGCTGCAATCACAAGAATCGCTCCTAAGATGATTCCAACGAGACTGGCCAGAAAGTAGCCGCCCCGGTTTCCTTTCTGCTTAGATCTTGTATTATCATAATCCTGATCGTAATAACCCATCTGCTGATACACCCTTTCTTATACATCTTTAATATTTTTCCTTCATAATCAAAAATATAGTCAGGTAAAATGGAATTTTGCTTTCATTTTATAAAATTTTTTCGATTTTATCCACTTGAAGCGTATTTATTCAAAAAAATTTTGAATTCAATTTTGAGTTCTTATTATCCCGTACGCCTGGAGCGGATAAACAACCTTAGCGAAAATAAAAAAGATGAAAGCCCAGAGAGCTTTCATCTTTTAACACCTTAAATAGCTGCAAGTTGTGTTGGGATCTTCGGGTCGGTATCAAGAAGATTGAACTGCTCTCCAACTCGGATCCCTTTTGTCTCCAGTGTTTGAGATACACTCATGCGTGCCAGGTCTTTCATATTGTTATCTTTACTCAAGTGAGCAAGGTAGATGCTGTTTGTCTGATCACCAAAAACTTCACTCATCGCAATGGCAGCATCCTCATTGGAAACATGTCCTACATCACTGAGGATTCGTCGTTTGATGCTCCATGGATATCGGCACATCCTGAGCATGTCCACGTCATGGTTGCTCTCAAACACGTACGTATTGGCGTTAGAGATGATGCCCTTCATACGGTCACTGACATATCCTGTGTCCGTGACCAGAACGAGCTTCCTGCCTTCATGGTGGAAGGTGTAAAACATAGGCTCTGCTGCATCATGGGATACCCCGAAGGATTCGATATCAAGGGAGCCGAACGTTTGAACCTTTTCCATACCGAACTCGAATTTCTGCTCCAGCGGAACATTACCGATTAAAGGGTCCATTGCTTTCCACGTCTGTTCATTTGCATAAATAGGCAAGCCATATTTTCTAGCCAGGATTCCAATTCCTTTTATATGGTCACTGTGCTCATGCGTAACCAGGATTCCCGTTAAATCTTTGATATTACGGCCAATTTTTTGAAACAATAACTCCATTTGTTTTCCGCTCAGACCAGCATCCACCAGGAATGAGTTCTGGTCTGTTTCAACATAAATGGCATTTCCCGTACTTCCGCTCGCAAGTACACTAAAATGCATAGACATTTCTCTCACTCCAGTATTTCTTTTTCTGTATTGGTAAACTCGATGATATTTCCTTCAAAGGCATTCACGAAATGATGTTCTGTTTCATCTTCTCTTGTCACAGTAAAGTGCCAGGCAGGACTTAACACTTGCCGCTCTGCCTCCGGAACCAGTGTATAGAAACCAATTTGCGGTGATCTTACTGAACTGTCAGGCAGCAGCTTTTCTTTATCATATAATGTCTCCACCGCCTGGATCGGTGCGATGACTGATTTCTCCTCTGTAAACTCTTCAAAGTCAGTCATCAAGGTTTGGGTGTAGGAGACAATTTTTCGGTCCTCATTAAAGTAAATCGCCAGCTCGCCATTTATATTTTTAAATATCGGCATTCCTTTGTAATTCTGATAATAAAGGATTCTCCGCTGCTCTTCATCAACACCCCAAAACGAGTAGGCCTCGCCGTGAAGAACATTCTTGTTTATAAAATCAGTAAGTTCCTCGGATTTGAACTTTTCACTTAGGACATATTGACTATCTTCCAACTTGGATGAAATCATAGTCGAATCTATAATCTCGACTGATTGATTTTTAAGCTCTTTGATGTCTTCCGCAGTGAAAGCCTTTGTGATGGCATTGATATATGGCTGTTTCTCCGGTTCTTTAGTAAGAGGCTGTTCATACTTAATATTATCGACTTGAAGTCGATCCTCGAACTTTGTCTCACCAAGAAAATCATACTGGCTTTCATTATACTTGTTTATGAAGAGCGTTAACAGGAAAATATCCAAGATTAGAAACACAATGATGAAAATCGATTTTGTTTTACTCCAATCCAACTGGAACCCTCCCAACCTCTTCTGTCTGGACTCTAATCCATGAACCAGCATATTTATAGTACCAAGCCGGCTCCAGAACGACGAGCCTGGATACATCGTTAGCCAGTTTAAAGCCCTGAACGATATCTTCAATCTGCTCTGGGTTGATATTTTCCCCCAGCAGATGATCCAGCACTTTCCTTCCAGATGGGAGAGCGACACTGCTGGTTTCTGAAGTAGTACCATCTAAACTTGTGTAAGGCCGGGAGTATTTATAAATGCCCATCTTGCCCAAAACAACCGAGTATTCCGACATTCCGCTTTCATTGAAGACAGGAAGATCATGCATGAACATCCGATACTGAATCTTTCTTTGTGGTTTACTCACAGAGAAATATCGATAAGAGTATTCGGACGGCCAGCCGCCATGGTCATTGATGAAATCACTTGTTTGGGAGATGAGACTGGTTACGGTTGTCTCTCCTTCCGCTTCTTCCTCAATATTTACAAACGAAAAGGTTTTATTGTGGACATTAACCCTCATCAGGCTGGAATTATCATTAAATTCCTCTCCAGTATTAGTGAATTCATGACTCACCAAAGCTGGCTGGCTGAATAGGGCGTCAACATACTGCTTTAGTGCATCTTGATCGGTCACATACTGATAGCTGTTCAAGTCTAACGGATTTTCAGGAAGATAGATTCTGCGGCTATCAGACGCATCGAAGCCAAAGTATTCAGGATGTTTAAGAGATTTAGCAGCAAATTCCTGATCAAAACTCTCTAAATCAGCGGTGTTGATTCGACTTTCATAAACTCTTTGTTTTCCATAAGAAACAAAGTACACTGTCCCATACTCGGCAGCGCCTTCTCTCGTATTTACAACTATCCGGTCAAATGTATCTGCAGGCAGCTGGTTATCCCGGAATCTTAATATATTATTAAATACATCGAAAGAAATCAGATCAGGGAAGATAATTTCCACTCGATCTTCACCATGAACAATCTCCATGAATTCTGCATTTGTAAGCGACCCCGATATATTGGTCAGTCCATACACATCCCATGAAGACATTTGATTGATCATCTGTTCCATTTCGAATTGTCTCTGTGTACCAAACGTTTCAGCACCGCGGTGATATAGCAGCTTAAGAGGCAAAAGTATTTCCCTAAGCTCCTTTTGATCGCTGATTACTATATCCTCGGTGATATTACCTTCATCAATCGGCTCTAAACTGGGTTGGTAAGTCCATAAATTCCATGTTAAAAAGATGCTGGATACCACAAGCAGGGTCAGTGTGATAGATTTAATTTGTTCATAATTCATAGCCATTCATCCTCTTGTGTACTGTCATAAGGAAGAGTAAATGAAATGGTTGTTCCTTTTCCTTCCCTACTTTCAGCCCAGACCTTTCCGCCATGAGCTGAAATCATCTCTTTTGCAATGGCAAGACCCAGTCCGGTCCCTCCCATTTGTCTCGAGCGGGCTTTATCCACACGATAAAAACGTTCAAATATTTTTGTCAGATTATCCTGAGGAATTCCAAGTCCCTGATCCGAAACACTTATTAAGATTTGCTCTTCTTTTTCTGTAACACTGAAGGTAATCAAGCCGCCTTCTGGTGAATACTTCAATGCATTGGAAATGATATTATCAAGAACCTGGGTTAATTTATCTTTGTCGATATCCACAAACAACGCCTTCTCAGGCAGCTGCCTCTTGAAATCAACATTTTGATTTTTGGACATTTCAAATCGATCAATGATCTTGTGAAAGAATCCGACAAACTCTATCCATTCTTTATTAAAGCGATAATCTTTACTGTCCATTTTCGAAAGCTGAAGCAAATCATTTACAAGGCGGATCATGCGCTCTGTTTCATTTTGGGTAACATCTAGAAAACGGGGAGCGATTTCTTCATCCTGCCAAGCACCTTCTGCCAGTGCCTCCAAATAACTTCTCATCGTCGTCAGAGGCGTTCTTAATTCATGAGAAACATTGGATACAAAGTCCCTTCGCTCTATATCAATTTTTTCCTGCTCGGTAATATCATGCAGGACCGTTATAATTCCATTTACAAAGCCTGTCTCTTTTTGAATGACCGAGAAATTGGCTCTTAGTATATATGGCTGTTCTTTCGTACTATAATCCAATATGATTGAGTCCTGCTCATTTGATAGATCTTCAAAAGTATACTCTTCATCAAGTCCCAAAAGTGATACAAGAGGCTGTGAAAGGACTGTTTCACGTGAAACATTCAACATCTTGGCTGCCGGATCATTAATTAAGATGACCCTGCCTTTGCGGTCGGTTGCTATTACGCCATCTGTCATATAAGAAAGGACAGAAGAAAGCTTTCTTCTTTCTCCTTCAGTTGTTGCTTGAGCTTCTTGAAGCCTCTTCGTCAAATTATTGAAGGTAATGGCCAGCTGACCAATCTCATCATAACCGTATACCTTTACTTTCCTCGAGAAATTTCCTTTTGCCATCGCGAGGGCTTGTTTTCTCATATCAGAGATCGGCCTGGTAACGGTCTGTCCCAATAGAACCCCTAAAATAGCTGTTATCACAAGGGCAATGGCCGTCCCGGTGGAGAAGATCTCATTGATTTCTTCCAACTGCTGATACACGTTTTCAATCTTAGCAATAAGATAGACGGCACCAATTTCTTCATTGCCATTGTTGATTGGCGAGGTGTACACCCATATGCGGTTTCCATTATCATCTAGAAAAGCCTCATCGATTTCCTTACCAGTCGCTAACACCCTCTTGACCATCGTATTAGTGGTGCGCTGTCCGACTGTATCGAGATTATCATCCCTGGAAGAACCGAGGATGCGGGACTTGCTGTCAATGACTGTAACTTCAGATACATCGGTTCCTTTAAAATCATAAAGAATCCGCTTTATATCCTCCTCAAGTTTGAGATCATCCTCTGACCTTTCCTTGAGCATCTCTTCGCCGATATTATATTTTAAAAACCTGACATTCTCTTTAATATTGCTTGTAAAATTGGTGATCAGCTTATCTTCCAGCTCACGCACAAAGTAGACTCCAATGATTTGCATAGCGAGAAGGATAAGCAAGACATAAATCAAAACAAACTTAAGATGGATGGAACGGGTAAAGCCTACTTTCTTCATTTAATTACTCCTGTTCTGGATTACGTAAATAGTAGCCGACGCCTCTTCTTGTGACGAGCCAATTAGGATGACTTGGGTTGTCCTCAATCTTCTCGCGCAAACGTCTGACTGTCACATCCACTGTCCGGACATCTCCATAATAGTCATAGCCCCACACTGTTTGCAGTAGATGCTCACGCGTCATAACTTGTCCGATATGCTTCGCGAGGTAATGAAGAAGCTCGAACTCGCGGTGCGTAAGTTCAATTGTATCTCCTCTTTTAGAAACGATATATGCATCAGGGTGGATGACCAAAGAGCCTACAGCAATTTCATTAGAAGCCGCTTCATTAGCCTGTTGGGCCGCTCCATGTTGGTGCCTTCTCATATTCGCTTTGACACGGGCAATCAGTTCCCTTGTGCTGAATGGTTTGGTGACATAATCATCGGCACCTAATTCCAGGCCAAGGACTTTGTCAATTTCGGAATCTTTAGCCGTCAGCATGATGATCGGCATCTCGTATTTCTTCCTGATTTCACGGCAGACTTCCATTCCATCTCGATTAGGAAGCATTATATCCAGCAATATAAGGTCAGGCTTGATTTCTTCAGCCATTTTGACAGCTTCATCCCCGTCATAGGCACAGTGAACTTCATAACCCTCTTTTTTCAGGTTGAACTGTAATATATCCGCAATCGGTTTTTCATCATCAACAACAAGTATCTTTTTATCCATAGTCCCTAATCTCCTTTATATTTCAAATTAACATCTATTTCAGTAGTAGTCTTTCTATTCGTTAGTATTATGGTACAAACCTGCATGCTTATGAACGCAGGGTTGATTCTAATTTATCACTTTATTGACTTTAATTCATCTTTTATCTGGAATTAGAATGGGATTGTCTTCATATTGTAATCTAACCCTCACTCTGAGTTTACTGACTTTATCACCCGGGTAATATACAGAGAGAGCCGTGACGAATGAGACTGAAGCCTGCATCTATTGAAAATCCTAGTCTCCTAGTGAAACCCATCTCTTCTCAAAAAATTATATAGAAAAGCCTCCGAGCCAGATAGGCCAGAGGCAATGAGTTTATAAATTAAGTTGGTCAAGAGTTAAAAAAGGCTTAAAGGATCAACCAAATTACCATTCTTGTAAACTTCCAAGTGCAAGTGAACACCAGTTGATTGTCCTGTTGCACCCATGTTTCCAATGGAAGAACCAGCTGAGACAGTTTGGCCGGCTGAAACATTGATGCTGCTTAAATGAGCATAAACAGAACGATAACCGTTATTATGGTCAATGACCACTTTGTTTCCATATCCGCCGGAGTCCCAGCCTGCGGAAACCACCGTTCCGTTATCAATCGATTTGATCGCCAGGTTATCTGGACGAGCTATGTCTATTCCTTTGTGCATTTTCCCCCAGCGCGGCCCTAATTTCGAAGATACATATCCGCCGTTTGTGGGCCACACGAAGCTGCCCGACCCTCTTGAAGGAGTCACTTTAGTTCCTTTTATTACGATATATTTCACAGGTTCTTTTGTCACTGTTTCTTCTTTAACAATTCGATTTACCTGGACACCATTTTCTTCTTTTGTAAGGTAGGTAATGGTCTTTTCGCCATCCTGGCCTTCCTGTTTGACTTTCATATCGCCCTTATTAAGGGTATCGTCTTCAATCACTTCTTTTTCATAAGCGATTGTTTCCACAGTAGATTGCTCTCTTTCAACCAGCACATGCACCAGCGGTTTTAATACCGTTACATTGACTTCCTGGTCAACTTGCAGCACACTGTCCTCGTTCAAATCAGAATTTAACTCTAGCAATTTACCGGATGTCAGATCATGCTTTTGAGCGATGCTTCCTAATACATCTCCCTCTTGAACTTTATACTTCTTCTCTTCTAAACTACCCTTTAAAAGAAATTCCACCGCTTTGTCGGCAGTCATGATTTTTTCAGGAGCAGCCGTCGTTTCCGTTAAGTCTGCTTCATCCGAGATGCTAACCGATAACAATTTAGCATCTGCGTTTGAATCAGCTGTTCCTTCTTCCAATTCTTTTAATTCTTCTTCTGTTACAAATTTAAGTTTGAGCTTCTTAAGTGCAAGTTCAGCCTCTTGCTCATCTCTGACAAGAACTGCCGGCTTATCACCAAATGTAATAGCTACAGCCTTCGCTTCTGCTTTTACAGACTGAGCAAGTTCTTCAATCACCTGTTCATTATCGGCTGATGCCCTGAATACTTGTTCTGGAATATAAGTAACCGTTTGGTCAAGTTGTAATTCAATCGAATCATACTTTTCTTCTTCGGATTCAAGCTTGCTTTCAATTGCCTTCTCAACAGCTGATTTATCAGTTACTGAGCCAACGTATTCGGTTCCAATATAAACATGGTAAATCGTTTTAAGTTCTGAATCATCATTTGCAGCAGCAGATCCGAAAGTTAGGGCAGACAAGGCTAATGTAGTTAAAGCAGCCCTTTTTAAAAGCTTAAAAGATTTATGTATTAATTTATTTGGACTTTCTTCTTTAGATGTATGAACGGAATTTCTTACAGTCATCGGTCTTTCCTCCTGGCCAAAGACAAAGAAACTGGAAATAAAAAATCAATAGTCTCTTTTACCTAAAAATTGAGTTTAGTTTAAAATGATACTTTTATAATCTATCATAATTATGTAAGCAGAAGAGAAACGTTTTCATAATGTAACATAATTGTATAATAAGTTACAAAATATTCCTTTACTAGGTGGAGGCTTCAAAAGCAGGTAGGTATTAGTGAAGGGGCAGTTTGACATGTTTCCTACCTAGGAGCAAAATAAAGCAATAAAAAAAGCACCGCGAGAGTCATGTCGTCGCGATGCTTTTTAGATGATGGCTCAGGACGGAATCGAACCGCCGACACATGGATTTTCAGTCCATTGCTCTACCAACTGAGCTACTGAGCCATATTAGTATATTTCCTAAAGGAAAGTTAAGGTGATAATTTATCGTCCAGCTTTCAGGAAGCTTATTCAAGGTGCTGCTCAAGCTGTACGCTGAAGCTTATTCTTTGGAGCTTATTCGGACGTGCTCTACCAACTGAGCTACTGAGCCATAATGGTTTCGGCTTCCGCTAAACGGCGAATCTCTTCGTCAGCGCCCTCATTCACATCCTCACGCACCTCCAGTGCGCTCCGGTGTTCATTCGGTTGCTTCCTTGACCTTCTTGCTTATCGAAACCCTCTTAGTTTGAACTTTGATCCTTTTGGGAAATCATTAGGCTGCTTAATTGTTAATATATGTAAAAATGTAAATGGCGGTCCGGACGGGACTCGAACCCGCGACCTCCTGCGTGACAGGCAGGCATTCTAACCAACTGAACTACCGGACCAAAGTTTTTCATTTCACTTTGCTTTTTGCGCTGATGCCCTCTTTAAGGAAGTTTATTTTACTCCGCTTCGCTTCGTAAAAAAACTTGGTGACCCATACGGGATTCGAACCCGTGTTACCGCCGTGAAAGGGCGGTGTCTTAACCGCTTGACCAATGGGCCGTTTTGTTTGTTTGGAGCAACGAAGATAATAGTATCATATAAAATAGAATATAGGCAATAACTTTTTGAAAATAATGTCGAAATTAATTTTACTCTGTATGAATTCTGTGTTGTTTCACCTTTATAGAAATCGTATTACAGGCTTGGAGGCTGATACAAAAGGGATATTATTAACGTGGAAGCATATGTATCTTGAAGTGCGGTGTGGGTACATGAGTGATCGAATTACATGGAGGATATGTACCCAGAAGTTCAGCCTGAGTACATGAGTGCACGGTTTTCGTCAAAGATATATATCCAGAAGTCCAACGTGGGTACACGAGTGCACGAATTCCATCGAAGATATGTACCCAGAAGCCCAGCCTGAGTACATGAGTACACGGTTTTCATCAAAGATATGTACCCAGAAGCCCAGCCTTAGTACATGAGTACACGGTTTCGTCAAAGATATGTATCCAGAAATTCAGCCTAGGTACATGAGGACACGGTTTTCGTCAAAGATATGTATCCAGTAGTCCAACGTGGGTACACGAGTGCACGAATTCCATCGAAGATATGTACCCAGAAGTTCAGTCTGAGTACATGAATGGACGGTTTTCGTCAAAGATATGTATCCAGAAGGTCAAACTGGGTACACGAGTGCACGAATTCCATCAAAGATATGTACCCAGAAGCCCAGCCTGAGTACATGAGGACACGGTTTTCGTCAAAGATATGTATCCAGTAGTCCAACGTGGGTACACGAGTGGACGAATTACATGGAGGATATGTACCCAGAAGTTCAGCCTGAGTACATGAGTGCACGGTTTTCGTCAAAGATATATATCCAGAAGTCCAACGTGGGTACACGAGTGCACGAATTCCATCGAAGATATGTACCCAGAAGCCCAGCCTGAGTACATGAGTACACGGTTTTCATCAAAGATATGTACCCAGAAGCCCAGCCTTAGTACATGAGTACACGGTTTCGTCAAAGATATGTATCCAGAAATTCAGCCTAGGTACATGAGGACACGGTTTTCGTCAAAGATTTGTATCCAGAAGTTCAGCCTGAGTACATGAGTGCACGGTTTTCGTCAAAGATATATATCCAGAAGTCCAACGTGGGTACACGAGTGCACGAATTCCATCGAAGATATGTACCCAGAAGTTCAGTCTGAGTACATGAATGGACGGTTTTCGTCAAAGATATGTACCCAGAAGCCCAGCCTGAGTACATGAGGACACGGTTTTCGTCAAAGATATGTATCCAGAAGCCCAGCCTGAGTACATGAGTGATCGAATTCCATCGAAGATATGTACCCATAAGTTCAACCTGAGTACATGAGTGGACGGATTCCATGGAAGATATGTATCCAAAAATCGGGTGCTTATAAGTTGAGGAGTAAGATAGCTCCCGCCACTTCAATACGTAAATCAATAAATAAATTTAAAACCAAAACCTAATAGGCTATATATCATTTCATGTTAATATGGAAGAAAACAGCAGGAGGTGCAATTGAGTGACCATATTTTTGAGGCTTTGGAAGAAAGTATCCAAGATGGACTTTAGTGTCATCCTGCTTCTTTCACTTGCTATAGTACTGTTTGGAACAGTCTTCATCCATTATCTTGAACCCGATACCTTCCCGACCCTTTTTGAGGGATTCTGGTGGACGATGACCACATTGACTACCGTGGGTTATGGCGATTATTATCCTGTTACCGTTGAAGGAAGGATTCTTGGTGTATTTCTGTTCATTTTTGGTATAGGGATAATTGGACTTTTAATCAGCAAGATCATGGAGGTATTCGCTACCTATAATACGTTGAAAAGGGAGGGAAAGCTCTTGTTTAAAAATAAGGGGCATTTTATCTATATTGGCTGGTCTTCGAGAACCGAAAGAGCGATTAAGGAAGTGCTCGCTCATAAAGGGGATAAACAAATTGTATTGATTGAACAAATGGATTCTGCTCCTTTATCTCATGATCAGGTTCATTTTATAAGTGGGGATGCTTCCGATGAAGAGGTTTTGATGAAGGCCAATATTCTAAAAGCGGACAGGGTTGCCATATTTTCAGATCTAAGTATCACAAAACCTGCTCTGGCTGACGGAAAATCATTATTGATTGCTTCCGCTGTAGAAGCTTTATCAAAAAAACACAAAGCAAATATCCACTCAGTAGTCGAAGTGATGCAGGAGAAGAATATCCCGCTGTTTAACCATATTGACGTGGATGATTTTATCCTTTCTAATGATTCTGTATCACTCTTGATGGCGAAGGCCACCCTGCAGCCAGGAACAACAGGCCTGTTCAGACAGCTTCTGAGCAAGAAGTTCGGAAAAAACATACATGAATTTCCTCCATTAAAGGAATGGCGGACATATAAGGATGCCTCTCATGCTTTATTTGAAAGTGGAGCAGTCTTAATCGCAGTCAATGAAGATATGGATTTCAGCAATGCAGCAGAGAAGAAGCTGTGTAAAGAGGATGTACTTTACATAATATGCGATGATCTCGTATATCAAACATTACGGGCAACTAACGAAACTGCGACTTAAATCTATCATAGTAAAATCATTGGGCTGAAAAATCTAATAGGAAAAATAAAAAAGCTTGAGGGGAATTCCCTCAAGCTTTTTCGTATCATTATTTAGCCCAAACGCTTCTTACTACATTGGTTTGAGAGCGGTCAGGTCCTACAGAGAAAATGGACAAAGGAATACCGGTCAGCTGGGAAACACGCTCAAGATAGTGGCGTGCGTTCTCAGGCAGATCGCTCAATGTCTTGCAGCCTGTGATGTCTTCCGTCCATCCTGGAAGCTCTTCATACACAGGTTCGCATTCTGCAAGGATGTTCAGGTTAGCAGGAAACTCATTGATAATCTCACCCTTATATTTATAGGCTGTACATATTTTCAAATTCTCGATTCCCGTAAGGACATCAATTGAGTTAAGAGAAAGATCCGTCATTCCGCTTACACGGCGGGCATGCCTTACCACGACACTATCGAACCAGCCGACACGGCGCGGACGTCCTGTTGTCGTACCATACTCACGGCCGACTTCACGGATTTTATCGCCGATTTCGTTATTCAGTTCAGTAGGAAAAGGACCATCTCCTACACGAGTTGTGTAAGCCTTGGATACACCGACAACATGTGATATCTTAGTTGGGCCTACTCCAGAACCTATTGTTACTCCTCCTGCTACAGGGTTGGAAGAAGTTACATATGGATATGTACCTTGATCGATATCAAGCATAACTCCTTGAGCTCCTTCAAATAGAACACGGCGGCCATCATCAAGAGCGTCATTCAATACAACAGACGTATCGCAAACATAATGTTTAACCTGCTGTCCGTATTCATAATACTCATCAAGGATTTCCTCTATAGTAAATCCTTCTGTTTCATAGAAACGCTCCAGCATGCGGTTCTTTTCTTCAAGATTTCTTGTAAGCTTTTCTTTGAAAGAATCATAATCAAGCAAATCAGCAATTCGAATTCCACTGCGGGCAGCTTTATCCATGTATGCAGGACCGATTCCTTTTTTCGTTGTTCCGATCTTATTTGCACCTTTGCGTTCTTCTTCTACTTCATCCAATTTTAAATGATATGGAAGAATAACGTGCGCTCGGTTGCTGATGCGTAAGTTATCAGTTGTAACGTTACGGTCATGTAGATACTTAAGCTCTTTTACAAGTGCCTTTGGATCGACGACCATTCCGTTTCCTATGACTGATGTTTTCTCTTTATAGAAGATTCCTGATGGAATAAGATGTAGTTTATATGTTTCACCATCAAATTTGATTGTATGACCTGCGTTATTTCCACCTTGATATCGTGCAATTACCTCAGCATTTTCTGAAAGGAAGTCGGTAATCTTTCCTTTTCCTTCGTCTCCCCACTGTGTTCCTACAACTACTACTGAAGACATAAATGGCACCTCCGCTAGGGTTAATTAATCGTTCTCGTATCAAACATCCTTATTTTATCAGTTTAAAGAAGAACAAGTCAATTAAAACACGAACATTTTTTCATATAATTATTTTGTTTGTTCGTGAAAATCAGATCTTCTTTCCTGTTACTTATTTAGTTTGCGAAGATACCGGAAAATCTATTAGTCCTAATTTACTTTTTAATTGGCTCTGTTAGTCAATGGTGTTGTTATTTAAAAGCTTTTTCGCACTAATTTTGGCTTTTGAAAAGTATTGGATTTCCGCTCCAGGCGCACGACTCCGCGGGGCGGGCGGTGAGCCTCCTCGGCTGCGCCTGCGGGGTCTCACCTGTCCCGCTAGTCCCGCAGGAGGTCGTGCAGGAGGTCGTGCACCTTCCACTCCAATCCCCTTACGTAAATGGGGAGTTCTCTCGATGCAGGCCATTAAGAAACACTCATTTTTTGGTTTTAATATGGTTCTTTGGCTTATCCGCGGGGTTAATTGGAGGCGCACACATGGAATGGAAGTCAACAATTCATAAAAAGCAACAACGTTCTTTCAGAAGGGTTGTCCCTGTATGAACAAGTTTAAGGTTTATCGTTTATCTTAATCTTTGTAATAGTCATTCCACCTATTCAATTACACGCAGAAAATGATACTAAAATAATAACTGATGCCTTTCTAACAACGTTGTCTCCTCATGTAGGAAATGCCGTCACAGGGCATTACGGGGAGCTTACTCAATTTGCTCTTTATGATGTAGAAATCATCCACATTGAGAGACTGCAGGAGGGAGAAAATTTTGGATTCAAAACAGTGTTAATAGTGTACCCTTTTGAAAAAGCCCATAATTATATAGGAGCTGATACATTAACCTTGGAGATTTTACCTACTGGTGTTAATGTGACAAATTATGAGCACAAAGATTATAGATAAACACTTTGATACTGCTAGTGATGCTTGGCAACAACAGGCTGTCATTGGGCTTCTATTTAGGAATACTAAAAAAGAGCCAAGGGAAAATCCCTCGACTCTTTAAGCACCAGGCGGAACACCTGCGTCATCATACCTTCTTTCCAGGTTGACGAACTTATTATATTCTTTAACGAATGCAAGAGATACGGTTCCGACAGGGCCATTACGCTGCTTGGCGATAATGATTTCTATGATGTTCTTATTCTCTGATTCTTTGTCATAATAGTCATCACGGTACAAGAAGGCCACGATATCAGCATCCTGCTCGATACTTCCGGATTCACGGATATCTGACATCATTGGGCGTTTGTCTTGACGCTGCTCCACTCCACGTGAAAGCTGCGACAAGGCAATGACAGGCACTTCCAGTTCACGGGCAAGACCTTTCAGCTCACGCGATATTTCCGAAACTTCCTGCTGACGGTTTTCGCCGGAGCGTCCACTTCCCTGGATAAGCTGCAAGTAGTCGATCAGAACCATCCCGAGACCTTGTTCTTGTTTAAGGCGGCGGCACTTGGAGCGGATTTCACCGATTTTGATACCGGGCGTGTCATCGATGTATATCCCAGCATTCGAAAGGCTTCCCATCGCCATCGTCAGTTTACGCCAATCTTCATCTGTCAGCGATCCTGTACGGAGATTCTGGGCATTAATGTTGCCTTCTGCGCAAAGCATACGCATGACAAGCTGCTCGGCACCCATCTCCAAACTGAAGATCGCGACATTCTCATCCGTTTTCACGGCAACATTCTGTGCAATATTAAGAGCAAATGCTGTTTTACCAACGGAAGGACGTGCTGCTACAATGATCAGATCATTTCGCTGAAAACCTGCCGTCATTTCGTCAAGATCGGCGAATCCGGTTGGAATGCCCGTAACATCTTCTGTGCGGTTATGAAGCAATTCGATATTGTCGTATGCCTTTACTAGTACATCTTTTATATCATGGAAAGCCCCCGCATTTTTTCTCTGTGCAACTTCCATGATGTTTTTCTCAGCTTCACTTAGAAGGGCATCGACTTCATCCTCGCGAGAATATCCATCTTGTGCAATGGTCGTTGCTGTTCGGATCAGCCTTCTAAGCAGTGATTTCTCCTCAACGATCTTGGCATAATATTCGATATTTGCAGCCGTTGGGACAGACCCTGCCAATTCACTCAAGTAAGAAACTCCGCCAACATCCTCAAGCTCTTTCATAGCAGAAAGCTCTTCGGTAACAGTGATCAAGTCAACAGCTTTCCCCTTATCACTCAGGTTCAGCATTACATTGAAAATCTTCTGATGCGAGCTGCGGTAGAAGTCTTCGGGTATGAGTGATTCTGATGCCTGTGTCAGTGTGCTCGGTTCTAAGAAAACAGCCCCCAGGACTGCCTGTTCTGCTTCTATATTTTGCGGTGGTACATGATTGGATAATATTTCGTTCATATAGGAATAACCTCCTGAGAGAAGGAATTTTATAATAGAAAAAATGTGATCGGTATAACTACCAGATCACATTTATATAAGTCTATTCTATTTTAACACGTTTTTCGGTAAAATCGATTTCCAATATTAGTTTTCTTCTGTAACATGCACTTTCAAAGTAGCTGTTACATCCTGATGAAGCTTTACCGGAACATTTGTGAATCCGAGAGAACGGATAGCATCGTTCATTTCAATTTTGCGTTTATCCAATTTTATTTTATGGGTTTTCTTCAGCTGATCCCCAATCTGTTTGCTTGTAATCGAGCCGAAGAGCCGGCCGCCTTCACCAGCTTTTGCTTTCATTTCTACTGTGAGAGCTTCCAATGTTTCTTTCAACTTCTTAGCATCTTCCAATACTTCCTGTGCTTGTTTCTTTTCTTTATTCTTTTGGCCTTCCAATTGGCTCACACTGGAGTTTGTTGCTTCGACCGCAAGGCCCTGTTTGATAAGGAAGTTATGTGCATATCCATCGGCAACATTCTTCACTTCACCTTTTTTTCCTTTTCCTTTTACATCTTTAAGAAAAATTACTTTCATGATTCTTTTCCCCCTTCATAGTATTCATCCAACGCCAATTTCAGGCTGTTTTCAGCTTCCCCGACGGTAACACCTGGCAGCTGTGTAGCGGCATTGGTCAGATGTCCTCCGCCTTGAAGGCTTTCCATGATGATTTGAACATTTACTTCACCAAGAGAACGGGCACTGATCCCGACAAGGTCATCTGTTCTTTTAGATAGAACAAAAGAGGCTACGACGCCATCCATTGTCAGTAGTGTATCCGCCGTCTGAGCGATCAGAACAGGATCATAGATGACATCCTCCTCACCCTTGGCAATCGCCACTCCATCGTAATAGAAAACAACCGTTTCAATCAATCGGGAACGCTTGATATACGTCTCTACATTCTCTTTCAGGAATTTCTGGACCAGCACAGTATCTGCTCCTTGTCCTCGGAGATACGAGGCTGCATCGAACGTTCTGGAGCCTGTTCTCAGGGTAAAACTCTTTGTATCTACTATGATGCCTGCTAAAAGTGCTGTAGCTTCCATCATTGAAATTTTTTCATGTTTCGGCTGGTATTCCAACAGCTCGGTTACAAGCTCTGCTGTAGAGGATGCGTATGGCTCCATATAGACGAGCAGCGGATTCTTAATAAAGTCTTCGCCGCGGCGGTGATGATCAATGATGACAACCCGCTCAGCTCTCTGCAGAAGCCTTTCTTCTATCACAAGTGACGGTTTATGCGTGTCCACTACAACGAGCAGTGTATCGTCTGTCATGAGGTCCAGTGCTTCTTCAGGAGTGATGAACCTGGAATGCAAATCAGGGTTGGATTTCGTTTCATTCATCAATCGTTTAACTCCATTGTCTAACTCATTGAAATTAACAACCACATACCCTTCCTTCTGGTTCATCTGAGCCACTTTACGGACCCCGATGGCAGCTCCGATTGCATCCATGTCAGGCATCCTGTGACCCATGACGATGACTTTGTCGCTTTCTACCATCAGTTCCTTCAGTGCATGGGAAATCACACGGGCACGGACTCTGGTCCGTTTCTCCATAGGATTTGTTTTTCCTCCGTAGAATTTCACTTTCCCGTTAGGCTGCTTGATGGCTACCTGGTCACCGCCCCGGCCAAGAGCCAGGTCAAGACTTGACTGTGCAAGGGTTCCAAGTTCAGGAAGCGTCGAGACCCCTGTTCCAACACCAAGGCTCAGGGTAAGCGGGACATTTTGCTTGGAAGTGGTTTCCCTGACATCATCAAGAATCGAAAATTTATCCTTCTCCAGCTGTTGAAGAATTTTCTCATTAAATACAGCTATAAACCGTTCAGAGGAAATCCGCTTCAGGAGAACACCGGATTCCTTGGCCCACTTATTTAATATGGATGTAACCATGCTGTTTAAACTGCTTCTCGTCTGATCATCCATTCCTTGAGTAAGTTCATCGTAATTATCCAGGAAAATAATCGCAATGGCTGTCCGTTCTTCTTCGTACTGCTTCTCGATTTCGGTTTGTTCTGTGACATCAAAGAAGTAGAGAAGCCTTTCCTCAAGCTTTAGAATGACCCGGAATTTACGTTCATTCAACGTCACGACTTCGGTATCCACTTCCTGCTTGATCAATGGCACAACGGAATCGGCTACATCATAAAGCGACCGTCCGACTAATGTGTCTTCATTGAAGCAAGAAGCCATGAACGGGTTCGTCCACTCAATATAGTAGTCATCGTTGATGAGCATAATACCAATTGGCATTTCCATTAAAGCTTCTTCTCCGACTCTTTTCAAACGGTAGGAGAGAGTCGAAATATATTCTTCTGTTGATTGATAAGTCTTCTTTTCATATAAAAAGGCAATATAAAATACGGCGGCCAGCAGGACGAATCCTACAAGAGAAATCCACCAATTATAGAAGGCCGCAGCAGCCAGGACAAGGACAGAAATGACTGCCAGCCCATAAAGCGGATATCTGACCAATCGTCTTTTATAGTTAGATGGCATGATTTCAGCTCCTCATATAAGAATGCTAACCTTATGACTTACGTTGAAGGCGCTGTCTAAGATCGAATCCTAAATCAATTATACCTAAAATCCTTACATACTGAACAAGGGGAAATGCTAAAATTGTTATTAATATCAACAACCCCTTCGGCCAGTTTTTCAAATGGGCGAAGAAGTAAATAAATGAAAGTCCCTGTACAACCAATAATAACTGAAGAACATAATAAAGGTTGAATAGTGACCAATGTAGATAAGTCCCCATCTCAGGTCTTACAGTAAGCATTAAAATTAATGTAATTAAATAATACCATACTATGCTTTGCGGAAGCTTCCAATCTCTAAAAGGAGGAAACTTCGCAGATTGAATCCCCATTTTTCTTAAAAGAGGGAAATTAATACTGATGATAATAAGCATCAGACCGAAAGAAGATGTCAAGAAAAGTGAAGGCATCATCACATCCAAAAGTTCCGTGGCAGAATTAATTCTCTCAATCTGCTCTGGAGGAACAGTTTGCCCCAAATCTTCTGCCAGCTGAAATGTATCTGATATCATATTTTCAAACAGTTCGATACCTTGTTTAATTACATTTATATCCAGCAATATAATTGTTAAAATATATTGTATAACGATAGTGATTAAAAGTACCAAACTCGATACAAGGTAAATGATCATCTTGGATATTTTGTTTTTCAGCATCCACCCTACAATAACACCCACGGTTCCAAAGGAAAGGGTTAGAGGAAGGGTTATAAGGAATGCCCCTGCCAATAATGAAATAAAAATAGCAGCAGCAAACATTGTCAGTGCCGGTTTTAATCCGTGCTTCTCACTATAAATGATAAATGGAAGCACTAGAAAGAATACTGTAATAGTGCTGAGGACCGGCACATAGGCAGTCAACAGCAGCAGGATGGTATAGATAGCGAGCAATAATGCTCCTTCCGTAAGCTTACGTGCGTAATTCACTTCGTCACCCTCAATTTAAATATAAGCTAAAGTTTTGCAGCTTATAGGTAATGTTCTACTTATTTTCTTAATATGTACAAGACTTTTCATAACACTCTTTTCGTAAAGATTGTGGCTGTTAACAAATGAGAGCAGTCACCTAGAAAGGAAACACCCCTCATTGTATCGGTAATTCTATAACGATTCAATTCATTGAGTTTGCACGAGTAGGTTCATTTCTAGCGAGCAAAACTGCGTTCCTGAAAGCTGTCATCTTTAGTGCCATACCATCAGTATAGCTAATAACCCGTGCTTGCAAACCTTGAGATAACTACCTTTAACTTATGTAGTAACGAAAAGCAAAGAGCCCTTAAGGCTCAATGAAGCAGAAGTAGGAACTGTCACCTAAGTTCCAAATCACTTTTCTTAATTTTTTTGTCTAATAAAAACGCTCTTTTCGTAAAGATTGTGGCTGCTTTGAAAGTAAGGGATTGCAGCGAAGGGCGCACGACTCCAATCCTCCTACGTAAATGGGGGACGTGTGCAAAAAGTATTCAAAAGCTACAAACTTTTAGAAAGGCTGTTTTCGTGTATATTGTTGATTTCGAAAAAATCCCAAGAGCCGGATTTCCCCCCGGATACTAGGGGATTTCTCTCTAATCGGGAAAAGCAGCTCTTTTCTTTTCATGATTACCAGGTTATTCGGGTGAATTATGGTATTCCTTTTTGGAATTAGTATCAAATAGCAACAAAGTTTACGAAAAGAGCATTTAGAAGACAGCTAATAAAAAAGAACAGCAGAAGGTATCCTGCTGTTCTTTAAGTTTCAATTATTCACCTACAACGTATGGAAGTAAAGCCATAGTACGTGAGCGTTTAATTGCACGAGTAAGTCTGCGTTGATATTTAGCGCTAGTTCCTGTCACACGACGTGGAAGGATCTTACCGCGCTCAGAGATAAATTTTTTCAAAAGATCTACATCTTTATAGTCGATGTGTGTAATTCCGTTTGACGTGAAGTAACACACTTTACGACGTCTTTTTCCGCCTCTGCGCATTGCCATTACAAATCGCCTCCTTGCTTATTATTTTTATTGCTTCATATATTGAAATTTAGAATGGAAGATCGTCATCCGAAATGTCGATCGGCTGACCGTCATTTGCGAATGGGTCATTATCCACACGCGTATAGTTCTGGTTGTTGTTATTATTGCTGTTGTTGCTGCGTTGATTCTGATCTTGACCATATGGCTGCTTCTGACCGCCGCCATAATTGTTGTTACCGCCGCGCTCGCCTTGGTAACCAGAACCGCCGCCTTGGCTGGCGTTCTTAGGCTCCAGGAATTGAACCGACTCAGCAACAACTTCAGTCATGAAGACACGCTTGCCATCCTGTCCATCAAAATTACGAGTTTGAATTCGGCCGTCAACACCGGCAAGGCTTCCTTTTTTCAAGAAGTTTGCCACGTTTTCGGCTGGACGACGCCATACAACGCAATTAATAAAGTCCGCTTCACGTTCACCCTGCTGATTCGTAAAAGTACGGTTCACTGCAAGTGTAAATGTAGCCACGGGTACCCCGTTAGGAGTGTATTTCAATTCTGGATCTTTTGTTAAACGACCCACTAGTATTACTCGGTTCATCATCAGAAACAACCCCTTCCTTCTAACAATTGTTTCACGTGAAACAATTCAGAAGCGTTCGTTTTCAAAAAACGTTTGGATTATTCTTCTTCTTTGATTACGATATGACGGATGATATCGTCAGAGATCTTAGCTAAACGATCGAACTCAGAAACAGCTTCTGTGTTAGACTGGATCTTTACCAATTGGTAGTATCCATCACGGAAGTCGTTGATTTCATAAGCTAAACGACGTTTACCCCACTCTTTCGACTCGATGACTTCCGCGCCATTTGTTGTTAGGATATTATCGAAACGCTCAACAACAGATTTTTTAGTTTCATCATCTACGTTTGGACGGATAATGTACATAACTTCGTACTTTCTCATCTTGTAGTCACCTCCTTATGGTCTATGCGGCTCTTCTCGGCAGAAGAGCAAGGAGCAATATATTATTACTCACAAGTTAGAATTATATCATAGTGGACGGGCTAATGCAATATGTGTGAGAAATACATTGAATATCTTGCTTTTTGGCTTTGTTAGTCGTTGGTGTTGTGATTAAAAGCTGTTTTCGCAAAGATTGTGGCTGTTGAATAGTAGGATTTCCGCTCCAGGAGTACGATTCCTCGGAGCGGGATTAGCTAATGTAAGTTTAAAAGCGTTTTGCGAAGTTGAAAGTTTTAACCGAAAGACACTTCGAGGGGCACGTTGATTTCAAGGATAATTACGTTTCACTCACTCTACCTGTGTTATAGAAATAACTCTTTCTAAAACTTAATGACCCTATGTCGCAATATCCAGGATAGGGTAAATAAAATGACTGCTGCAACCAAGGATGTATACATCGGCCAAGCCATTTCATATTGAAAGGCATTTTGCATTCCTAAATAGACAAGCAGTCCGGTCCAGCCCATAAATGCCACGGCCCCGCCTAACATCAACAATAGATTTGACTTCTTTTTATAGGTGGTCCACTTCATTAATTTTAAGATCAAAAGAACCATTGCTCCCGTGAATAGGATTGACACAATGATTGGTGTAAGGGGAATTCCTTTGTCAGTGGGAAAGAAGAGGGAAAAGAAGCCGTCCACAAGGAAAAACCAAGCCATTCCAGAAGCAGTAATATAAAAATACATAAGCAGCTTGTTCTTTACCGGCTCTTTTGGCAAATCTCTCAACAGCTCATCACAGTATTTCTTTGGCTGATCTCCAAACACTTCCTCAGCACTCTGGCCGTTTTCCTGTGCTTCCAGAAGATGCTCAAGAATCTCGAGAAGAAGTTCTTCCCCATCCTGCTCCGCTACATCACTCATTCGAATGTATAGAAGCATATCTTCGTAGTACTTTTTATTTTCTTTGTTCAAGTTTTCCCGTCTTTCATTATTAAGCTCGATCATTTCCTTGGATGTCACTTGTTTTCCCTCCTTTAAATATTGAATCCACTGAAGTACTTAATTTTGTCCACTCTGAGCTGAATTGTTCAAGAGCCGCCTCTCCTGCAGGGGTAAGAGTATAATACTTCCGGTTGGGACCGCTGGCGGATTTTTTCATCTTCCCCTGTATTAATCCATCTTTCTGCAGACGCAATAAAACGGGATATATCGATCCTTCGCTGACTGTATCCATACCCCTGAGGGATAACTTCACATACAGTTCGTATCCATAGGTTGGACTTTCATTGATAACAGCAAGGATACATCCTTCCAAAATGCCTTTTAACATCTGACTTTTTAATGACACATCATTGCATCCTCTCTAACTTGTTTTACAAGGTACCGGAATAAAAAAAGATACCTTGTTTTACAAGATAGCTTTAGTTTACTGGAAATATTGGGGTATTGTCAATAAGAAAAAGCTGTTCAAAGATCCCATTTTGAGATGGACAATGAACAGCTTTAAGTACTTTAGACGTTAAAACGGAAGTGGATGACATCTCCGTCTTTCACGATATATTCTTTTCCTTCAAGTCTTACTTTTCCTGCTTCGCGTGCAGCTCCCATGGTTTCGTTCGCAACCAGGTCGTCGTATGATACGGTTTCTGCACGAATGAAACCTTTTTCGAAGTCAGTATGAATGATTCCCGCGCATTCAGGGGCTTTCATGCCTTGTCGGAACGTCCATGCGCGGACTTCTTGAACACCGGCAGTGAAGTAGGTGGCAAGCCCAAGAAGATCATAAGCAGCACGGATCAGCTGGTCCAGACCAGACTCTTCGATACCAAGCTCTTCAAGGAACATGGCTTTCTCTTCATCATCAAGCTCAGCAATTTCCGATTCAATCTTCGCACAAACAACGATCACTTCAGCGTTGTCACCTTTCGCGAACTCACGGACCTGCTGAACATATTCATTATCAGATGGGTCTACAATATCATCTTCGCTAACATTGGCAACATAGAGGACAGGCTTGATCGTCAGAAGATGCAGGCCTTTTACTACTTTCATCTGCTCATCTGAGAATTCAACCGTACGAGCCGATCTGCCTTCTTCAAATGCCTCTTTCAGTTTTACAAGGATTTCATGCTCATAAGCAGCCTCTTTGTCTTTTTGCTTGGCCAATTTTTGCACACGGGCAATCCGTTTATCGACTGACTCAAGGTCTGCAAGAATCAACTCAAGATTAATTACTTCAATATCATCCAACGGGTTCACTTTTCCTGAAACATGAGTGATATTGTCATCAGCAAAGCAGCGGACAACCTGGCAGATGGCATCTACCTGGCGGATATGAGAAAGAAACTTATTTCCAAGCCCTTCACCTTTGCTGGCACCCTTAACGATCCCGGCAATATCGGTGAATTCAAAAGCAGTCGGAACCGTCTTCTTCGGTTCAACAAGCTCAGTCAATTTATCAAGGCGGTAATCAGGAACTTCTACAATCCCAACGTTCGGATCAATAGTACAGAAAGGATAGTTGGCAGACTCTGCACCTGCTTTTGTTATTGCATTAAATAGAGTTGATTTCCCGACATTCGGCAAACCAACGATTCCAGCTGTTAAAGCCATTTTGGTCACTCCTCATAAGATAAAACTATATTTATTCTGCCTGATGAACTGGCAGTCAATGTCTAAAATTATTCAAACCTTTTCTAATTATAGGTTTTAAGTGATAGAAACACAAGGGGAGGGTGGATGATTAGAGAGCAAGGGAAGGAAGTTGACGGGGAAATAGCTGGGTTATGTTAGGAATTTAGTTTTCTTACTCTATTATCCAGTTACATATCAAACTATTTTTTCTAAAACTGTCTTCTAAATAAAAATGTTGATTCATTACTTGATCATTTTGTTTTTTTTTGAGTGATTCCCTGGACTGGTTTTATATAAATTCGTTGAGTACAATAGATAGTTGAATCTTTATCACAACCTTCTTCAAGAACCTAATTTAAAAAAGAGAGGGCGTATCCTTGAACGGATAATCCCTCTCCTGTTATTAATTCTCTTCTCCAGCAGACTCCAATACCTTCTTCATCTTTTTCGAAAACTCTCTTCTTGGAAGCATGATACTATGGTCACATCCCAGGCATTTGATTCGGATATCCATGCCCATTCGGATGATTTTCCAGCGGTTGGCTCCGCATGGGTGCTGCTTTTTCATTTCAACGACATCGTTTAATTGAAAGCTTTTTGGCTCCATACATTTTCCTCCCTACTCACTATCAAGCTGCTTTATTGGCTTTTCTATACTCTCTTCTTCCTGTCTGTTATACATGACCATTCTAGGGAATGGTATTTCTATTCCATGTTTATCCAATACAAGTTTAACATCTTTTCGAATATTCCGCGCCATTGCCCAATGCTGCATAGGCATACATTCCGCTACAATCCTCATGACGACATCGGAAGCTCCAAGTGTCTGAACACCCAATAAATCCGGAGGTGTGATCAATTCCTCATATTTCTGAGGCATGGTCTGCAGAAGTTCGCTGATGACTCTTTCTGCTTCTTCGATATTTTCTTCGTATGCGATGCTCACATCCACTACCGCGATACTGTTATGGATGGAGAAATTAGTAACCTCAGCTATATTTCCGTTTGGGATAATATGGAGTTCTCCTGTCCAGTTTTTAATTTTCGTTGTTCTCAAACCGATTTCTTCCACGTTACCTTCCAGGGCTCCAACCCGGATGAAGTCACCAACAGAGAACTGGTCTTCAAAGATGATGAAGAAGCCGGTGATGATATCTTTCACAAGGTTCTGTGCTCCAAAACCAACCGCTAAACCAACTATTCCAGCACCTGCTAAGAGAGCCCCAATCTCTACCCCCAAGTTGGTTAAAACCATCGTGATAGCTATGAAATACACAACATAGGTCAAGACATTTTCCAGAAGTTTGCTTAAGGTAGCTTCTCGTCTCTCCGTAATTTTAAAAGGAGACCGAGAACGCACCCTGAATATATTTCTAATAACTGTTCTACCGACTTTAAGGACAACAGCTGTTAATAATAAAATTAAAATAATTTTTATTGAAGCTAAACCAATTGCAATCCATAGTTCATCACTGATAAGTCTGTCCCAAATTTCTTGTGTAAATTTTTGGGCCTGATCAGCAGATTCCTCTAACGGGTTTTCAGCGTCACTGCTATTTGTTTGACTCATTGAAATCCACTCCTATAAAGCTCTCAGAAAATATATTTCATTGTATCAATTTTACCC
Source organism: Bacillota bacterium (assembly GCA_051750065.1). Classification (GTDB taxonomy): domain Bacteria; phylum Bacillota; class Bacilli; order Bacillales; family Bacillaceae_B; genus Rossellomorea. Next base: position 26,788 of record JBNJJI010000001.1, on the reverse strand, counting down.
GTATTTGAATAGATGCAAGCAAACTATCCGAAAATTGTTTAGAATGTCTTAGTTTGTGACAAATACATAATACTATGTATAGATAAGCCTTTTTTTCCGTATACTGTTAATACTATTGCAAAGGAGTGGAAGGAATGAATCTGAAAAAGGGTTTTTTCGAGCGGAAAGCCGAGCCATACCGTGTGCTGCATGATGATGAAAAAGCAGCAGCATCGATCTCTGCAGAACTGCTTACTATGCTTCCGACAGCCGTGAGACCCGTAGTAATCGTTTGTATCGGAACAGACCGCTCAACAGGCGATTCCTTAGGACCACTCGTCGGCACCTTTTTAGAAGAGAAGATAACAGACGGTTTTCATATTTACGGTACACTGGATGAACCTATCCATGCCGTCAACCTGGAAGAGAAGCTGGAAGAAATCAGGAAGAGCCACCTAAATCCATTCATCATCGGTATCGATGCCTGTCTTGGAAGACTAAAGAGCGTCGGAGCAATCCAGCTTGGCGACGGGCCTGTAAAGCCTGGTGCGGGTGTGAATAAGGAACTTCCTGATGTTGGTGACATGCACATTACAGGAATTGTGAATGTCAGCGGCTTCATGGAATTCTTTGTTTTGCAGAATACCAGATTGAACCTTGTATTAAAAATGGCAAAAATCATTTCAGAAGGAATCTTCTTAGCAAGCAAGGCAAGACCAAGGAAAGAGACATTTTTCAAAATGAATCTTAATGAAGAAAAACAACAAATGCTTTAATAGTAAAAACACACCTGGCAGTCATAGCTTAGTGTGTTTTTTGCGTTATAAAACAAGTTGTTGATAGCCATACATGATGGAAACAACCGCTGCCACCACGAGAATGCCGGGTAAAAGGTTCGCAACCCTGATTTTAGTCAGGCCGATTAGATTGAGCCCTATCGCAAAGATCATGATTCCACCTGCTGAAGTCATTTCAATAATAAATGAATCCATAACTGCCTGAGGAACGAAACGATCAATTTGTGTAGCAAATAAGGCAATTGCGCCTTGGTAAAGCATAACAGGGATAGCTGAGAACATCACACCAATTCCCAAGGTAGTTGTCAAAATAAGAGATGTAAATCCATCGATGATTGCCTTTGTATAAAGAACATCATGAGCTCCACGGATACCACTGTCCAGTGCCCCTATGACTGCCATTGCGCCGATAACAAAAATCAGGGTCGCAGTCACAAAGCCTTGGGAAATGCTCGTTTCACTGTCTGCTGTTCCGATTTTCTTCTCTAGCCAGCTTCCTAGAGCATTTAACTTATCGTCGAGGCCGATCCATTCACCAATGACCGCACCGAGTACCAAGCTGATGATGACAATAAGAAAATTTTCACTTTTCATCCCCATCTGCAAACCCAATACCATAACAGCTAACCCTATTGCATACATGACCGTTCCTTTCATGTTTTCAGGGATGCGATGGAGCAATTTTCCGAGCAAAGTGCCTATAATGATACATACTCCATTAACGATTGTTCCTAAAAGCACCATAGAGACGTTCTCCTTTTTCGCGTATCGAAATTCTTTCTACTAAAATAGCACTTTTCATTGTAATTGCCTACATTTTTTTATAACTTTTCGCAAAGATTGTGGCTATTGAGAAGTAATGGATTTCCGCTCCAGGCGGGCGCTGAGACTCCGCGGCTGAGCCTGCGGGGTCTCACCTGTCCCGATAATCCCGCAGGAGATCGTACGCCTTCCGCTCCAATCCTCCTGCGTAAAGGGGGATTAAGGTGAAAACGGATTTTAAAGCATTATTCATTAGAAAATCTCTATAGAATAGACTGTGATCGTATTAATTTTTGCTTTTGAAAGAATGCAGAGAGCAAGAACCTTCCCTGGATACTATGGTTTTTCTCTCTAAAAGGTCTAGTAGCTCTGTTCATCTTGCTTACCAGAATATTTTCGTGAATAATGCCGGTACCTTACAAGGTTCATATAAAATAGCAACAAAGTTTACGAAAAAATCCTTATACAATCAGGATAAAAGATGGAGAGTGAGGCAGAGGTTTGATTGAAAAAGGACCAATTGATAGACTGTGATCACGAAACAGGACAATTGCTAACTTTCGTTTCCTGCCTTCCCGAAGTAGAGAGCCACCAGTTTGATTAACTAAAGCAGCTCTTTATTACCAGGATATGTAAGGTGATTATTACCTTGCTGTTTGCAATTTCATATTAAATTGCAACTAAGTGTATGAATAGAGCATTTAAAAGCAATAAAAAAGAACCAACACAACTATATGGTCAGTTCAATGAATATCTTTTATTTATTTTCCATATGGCTAAGCATTTCCAGAATTCGATCAAGATCTTCTTTTGAGAAGAATTCAAATTCGATTTTGCCTTTTTTCTTGGATTGTCTAATGGAAACGTTAGTACCAAATCTTTCTCTTAGGATCGTCTCCTGTTCCTTAATGAAAACATCTTTCTTTTCCGGCTTCTTTGTTTCACGTGAAACATTTTCGTTGTATTCATGTATGAGCTTTTCCAGCTGCCTTACATTCAACGATTCTTTGATCACTTTATCGACAACCGGCTGTAATTTCTCTTTCTTCCTTAAGCCAAGCAGTGCACGGCCGTGTCCCATCGTGATTTTATCCTCGATGATCAACTGCTGAATCTGCGGTGGCAGCGACAGGAGGCGAATATGGTTAGCAATATGGGGCCTGCTCTTTCCCAGCCTTTTAGCCAATTGTTCCTGTGTAAGGTCGAGCTTTTCCATCAGCAGCTGATATGCATTGCCTTCTTCAATGGGAGAGAGGTCTTCACGCTGCAGATTTTCCAAAACTGCCAGCTCCATCATTTGTTTATCTGTCAGTTCTCTGACAACAACCGGAACCTTGTTAAAATTGGCTGCTTTAGCCGCTCTATACCTCCGCTCACCAACAACTATTTCAAAGCCCTTAATGCTTTTCCTCGCTATGATTGGCTGAAGAATACCATGTTCTTGGATTGATTCCTTTAACTCTTCGATGGCTTCCGGTTCGAAAACTTTGCGGGGCTGATAAGGATTGGGCCTTAACTCTTTCAGGCTGATTTCCTGTACTGATTCTTCTTTTTCAGCATCCACATTGGCGAATAATGCGTTGATTCCTTTACCTAGTCCTTTAGGCATTCGCAGCCACTTCCTTTGCTAGATCTAGATAAACCTCTGCACCCCTGGATTTGGCATCGTATATAATAATTGGTTCTCCATGGCTAGGAGCTTCGCTTAACCGAATGTTTCGAGGAACAATGGTCCGGTATACTTTATCCTGAAAATACTTTTTCACTTCTTCAATCACCTGGATTCCAAGGTTCGTACGGGCATCCAGCATGGTGAGTAAAACTCCATCGATGGCCAAATCATGATTCAAATGTTTTTGTACCAATCTGACTGTACTTAGCAGCTGGCTCAGCCCTTCGAGTGCGTAGTATTCACATTGTACAGGAATAATGACGGCATCTGAAGCTGTCAAAGCATTGATCGTCAATAATCCAAGAGATGGGGGACAATCGATGATAATATAATCATAGTCATCTTTTACTTTTTCAAGGGCCCGCTTTAAGCGAACTTCCCGAGAGATGGTCGGTACAAGCTCAATCTCTGCACCTGCGAGCGAGATTGTTGCCGGCACTGCAAATAACCGTTCCACTTTCGTCGGCTTTACCAAATCTTTGACTTCTGCATCATCCACTAATACATCATAAATACATTCCTGGACATCCCCTTTTTCAATGCCTACACCACTGGTGGCATTTCCCTGCGGATCAATGTCGACTAGAAGTACTTTCTTTCCTATGTATGCTAAACACGCCCCCAAATTGACGGAAGTTGTGGTCTTACCCACTCCGCCCTTCTGGTTGGTTATGGCAATTATTCTGCCCAAGGTTTTCACCTGCCCTTTGAACTTCCAATTGAATTACTTGAAAAATTTATCGTCTACCTTCTATTCTATCAAAATTCCGTAATAGTTTGTCTTTGATTTCAAAAAAATTCTATTTCCAATTTATATTGAACAGCAACATACAAAAAGTGAGAAACCATTTAACTGTTTCTCACTGAATGCATCTATTGTGCTCTTTTTGTAAAGTTTGTTGTTGCAAAAAGTAAGGGATTGCAGCGAAGGGGGCACGACTCCGCGGGCTCGGCTTCGCCTGCGGGGTCGCACCACCTTCCGCATCAATCCCCTTGCGTATAAGAAACCAAGCTTAAAAACAACCAATTTTTTTGTATATAAAAAAATGAGGTATCTATGCACTTCAGTAAAATTGGAAATAAAGGGTGCAAAACTCACCACAATAGTTATCTATGAATATAGGAATCAGACTATAGCAGAATAATAGATTATTGCTTCTTCTTAGGGATTTTTATAGTGAACTGGTAATATTCTTCATGCTCTTCTTCCTGCGAATCAAGGTTTATTCCGCTGTCAGAAACCATTGACAAGGATTGGCGGATCGTGTTGACCGCAATTCTCATATCTTTACTGAATGCTTTGCGTTTAGGCTTCGGTTTTTCTTCACCTTCTGAAAGCATTTTGTCCACTCTGTCTTCTGTTTGTTTGACATTAAGGCTCTTCTCGATAATTTCTTGCAGCAAGATTACTTGTTTATCCTGTTTCTTAAGAGGAATAAGAGCCCTTGCATGTCTTTCCGTGATTTGCTTGGCAAGGATTGCTTCCTGCACTTCTTGTGGAAGCTTCAAAAGCCTGAGCTTGTTGGCTACAGTGGATTGACCTTTTCCTAGACGCTGAGCCAGTGCTTCTTGTGTAAGATTATGAAGTTCAAGCAGTTTGCCATAAGCAATTGCCTCTTCAATCGGGGAAAGCTCTTCCCTTTGCAGATTCTCTATCAATGCAACAGAAGCTGTTTCTGTATCTGACATATTTTTAATAATTGCAGGCACAGTTTCCCATCCAAGCAGTTGAACTGCCCGGAACCGGCGCTCCCCTGCAATGATTTCATACTGATTTTCATCGCTTTGCCGCAGGACGATCGGCTGTATGATTCCATGAGTATGAATTGTTCTAGATAGTTCTTCAATCTTCTCTTCGTTAAAAACAGTTCTCGGCTGGAAACGGTTAGGGACAATCTGGGAAATGAGAATCTTCTTCACTTCATCTCTGTCATTCACTTCACTGACTTCACTGACTTTACCTTCAGTGGACTCTACTTCCTGATCAGAACCCTGTTCTTTTTCACCTAAGCCAAAAAAACGAGAGAAAGGATGCTTCATCTTCCTACACCACCTTTAAGGAACTCCCTTATTTACTATTCTCTATTATATGACAAGTTCCTGCAATCACTTTGACCGTTTATCAGATATTAATCGACACTATTTTCAATACTGAGCTAGTTGTTTTTAATTCGCCCTTTTCGTAAAGATTGTGGCTGCTTTGAAAGTAAGAGATTTCCGCTCCACAATGTAAAATATCAATAAAATAGAAGCCTTTAAAAAGGAATTAAAAGTCTTTATCTCCATCGATCAATTAGAAGAACAAAAACACAAACCTAGCAAGATACATGATTGCAGTTATAATTCAATCTGAAACTTGATCATATTACTGAACAGGAACCGGTTGATCACATAGCTTTTAACGGATGTTACTCTAACGGAAGCTTGTTGGGTGTTCCAGGTTTTCGTGGATACTTCTTAGGTGTCGGCTTCACTTTCTGAATAACAACTATGTTTCTTTCGCTTTCTTCAATAGGAAGCTGAAAGGAATGAACTTCTTTCAGTTCTCCGCCTAAAGTAGCGATGGCTTTCTTTCCAACATTCATCTCCTCGGACGCACTGGCTGCTTTCATCGCAGCAAAAGTCCCGTTTTTCTTCACAAGAGGAAGACATAATTCGCTTAATACAGACATCCTTGCGACTGCTCTAGCGGTTACCAGGTCATATTGCTCCCGATGCTCCGGATTCTGGGCGAATGTCTCTGCACGATCATGATAGAAATGGGTATTTTCCAGTCCGAGTTTCTCTGATAAATGATTAAGAAAAGTGATCCGCTTATTCAGGGAATCTACTATGTTCACTTCAATCTGCGGAAAGCAAATCTTAAGAGGAATACTAGGAAAACCAGCACCAGCACCGACATCACACACTCGGATTTCACGGTTGAAATCCAAGTAAAAGGCCGCTGTGATGGAATCATAAAAATGTTTCAAATATACTTCTTCCTTCTCAGTGATGGCGGTTAAATTCATCTTATCGTTCCATTCGACAAGTGTTTCATAGTAGACTTCAAATTGAGAAAGCTGCTCTGATGTCAATTTGATTCCCTTTTCCCTTAACTTCTCTGTAAATTGGGATATGTTCATTGGTTCAATCCTTCCTTTGAATCTCTTTTCAGTGTGCTCTGCGATTAAACTGGAAGAGAGCCACGGTCTCTGTTATTCAGCCGTTACCTTGGTAATTTTTCCTTGTTCAATATAGACAAGCAAAATGGAGACGTCTGCAGGATTTACACCCGAGATCCTTGAAGCTTGAGCTAACGATAAAGGACGGACTTCTTTCAGTTTCTGTCTAGCTTCAGAGGCCAAACCATTGATGGCGTCATAATCGATCAAATCAGGAATTTTTTTATTTTCCATCTTCTTCATCTTATCGACCTGCTGCAGCGATTTCTCAATATAGCCTTCATATTTAATTTGGATTTCTACCTGCTCTTCAATGTCTTCAGTCAAGGATTCCTCACTTGGAACCAATGCTTTGATGTGACTGTAGTTCATCTCAGGGCGGCGAAGAAGATCAGAAGCAAGAATGCCGTCTTTCAATTCACTGCCTCCAGCTTCTTTGATAACGTTTTGAGTCTCTTCCGTTGGTTTAAGTCTGGTGGAACTCAATCGCTCTTTCTCTTCCTCAATCGCTGCCTTTTTCGTTAAGAAACGCTCATATCGCTCTTCATGGATGAGCCCGATTTTATGCCCGATTTCCGTAAGGCGGAGGTCAGCATTGTCATGACGAAGAAGCAGACGGTATTCTGCACGTGATGTCAAAAGTCGGTAAGGTTCATTGGTTCCTTTGGTTACGAGGTCGTCAATCAGCACGCCAATATATGCGTCAGAACGATTCAAAATGACTTCCTCTTTGTCCAATGAGCGGCAGGCTGCATTAATACCGGCCATCAAACCTTGTCCCGCCGCCTCTTCGTATCCGGAAGTACCGTTGATTTGTCCTGCTGTGTAAAGGTTTTTAATTTTTTTCGTTTCCAATGTCGGCCATAACTGAGTAGGTACGATAGAATCATATTCGATTGCGTAGCCCGCCCTCATCAGCTGAGCTTTCTCCAGTCCTGGGATAGTAGCCAGAATTTTCATCTGCACATCTTCCGGGAGACTTGTTGATAATCCTTGTACATATACTTCTTGTGTATTCTTACCTTCTGGCTCCAGGAAAATTTGGTGTCTGGGTTTATCATGGAAACGAACGACCTTATCTTCAATGGATGGACAGTAACGAGGGCCGGTTCCCTTGATCATCCCTGAGTACATAGGGGAACGGCTTAAGTTATCGTCAATCATCTGATGAGTATCAGCATTGGTATATGTTAACCAGCATGGCAGCTGATCTGTGATGAATTCTGTAGTTTCATAGCTGAACGCACGAGGTACATCATCGCCAGGCTGGATTTCTGTTTTCGAATAATCAATTGTTTTACTGTTAACCCGCGGCGGAGTTCCTGTTTTGAAACGAACCATATCGAACCCAAGCTCCTGTAAATGCTCGGACAGCTTGATGGAAGGCTGCTGGTTATTGGGACCGCTTGAATATTTGAGGTCCCCAAGAATGATTTCGCCTCTAAGGAATGTTCCGGTTGTGATGACAACCGTTTTCGCACGGTAACCAGCTCCAGTTTGTGTCACCACACCTTTACATTCGTCACCTTCTATAATAAGACTTTCGACCATGCCTTGAATAAGGGTTATGTTAGGTTCATCTTCTATGGTCTTCTTCATTTCATGCTGATAAGCAAATTTATCTGCCTGTGCTCTCAAAGCCCGCACGGCAGGTCCTTTGCCCGTATTAAGCATCCTCATTTGGATATGGGTTTTATCAATATTTTTCCCCATCTCTCCACCAAGTGCGTCAATTTCCCTGACAACGATTCCTTTTGCCGGTCCGCCTACTGACGGATTACACGGCATGAAAGCGACCATATCGAGATTAATCGAGATCATCATAGTCTTGGCACCCATTCTCGCAGCTGCCAGTCCAGCTTCTACGCCCGCATGACCCGCACCGATAACGATGACATCAAATTGTCCTGCTTCATATTGCATCGTTTTCGTTTCCTCCTTAATGTTGGTACTTCTATATTTTTAACGCTTTGTAATAGCTGTTGGCTTTTCTTTAGGAAAGTATTTAAATATGCCCTCCATTTAATCTCAGAGGAAGTTTAAAATTGGTTTCAATGGTCATTTTCCTAAACAGAATTGTGAGAAAAGCTGATCGATCAAGCTCTCATGGACACTTTCTCCGATGATTTCACCGAGCAGTTCCCAAGTTCTAGTTAGATCGATTTGAGCAATATCTATAGGAGTGCCCATTTCGACTCCATTGATTGCTTCATCTATGCTGTTATGTGCCTGATTCAATAGAGCAATATGGCGGCTGTTTGAGACATAAGTCATATCCCCGGACTCAATGGACCCTGCAAAGAACAATGAAGAAATGGCTTCTTCCAGCTCATCGATTCCCTGCTCTTCCAATAAAGAGGTTGATACAATCGCATGCTGCACTGCTAATTCTTTTACTCTCTCCATATCGATTTTTTGAGAAAGATCCGTTTTGTTGACGATGACAATAACGTCCATACCTTCCACCGCTTTAAACAATTGTTCATCTTCTGGAGTGAGTTCATCAGAGTAATTCAGCACAAGCAGAATTAAATCGGCTTCTTTTAACACCTTTCTGGACCGTTCAACTCCAATTCTTTCTACAATATCTTCCGTTTCCCTGATGCCCGCTGTATCGACAAGCTTAAGTGGAACTCCCCGTACATTGACATACTCTTCAATTACATCACGTGTCGTTCCCGGAACATCTGTCACGATTGCCTTGTTTTCATGAACAAGGCTGTTTAACAATGATGATTTTCCTACGTTCGGCCTTCCTATAATAACAGTGGAAAGTCCTTCTCTAAGAATTTTTCCCTGCTCAGAGGTACGAAGAAGCTTTTCTATTTCTGCACGCACATATTTAGACTTCTCCAACAAAACACTATGCGTCATCTCTTCGACATCGTCATATTCGGGATAATCAATATTCACCTCAACATGTGCAAGCGTCTCGAGGATTTCCTGGCGCAGCTTTCTAACCAGCTTGGACAAGCGCCCTTCCATCTGATTGAGCGCAACATTCATCGCTCTGTCTGTCTTTGCTCGGATCAAATCCATGACTGCTTCAGCTTGAGATAAATCAACCCGTCCATTAAGGAAAGCTCTCTTGGTAAATTCCCCGGGTTCGGCCAATCGCGCTCCATATTTCAATACAAGCTGAAGAACCTTATTGACTGAGACCAAACCACCATGGCAGTTAATTTCGATAATATCCTCGCGGGTGAAGGTTTTGGGTCCTTTCATGACCGACATCATGACTTCCTCTACCACTGCATCTGTTGAAGGATCGACAATATGCCCATAGTTGATTGTGTGGGAAGCAAGATCATGGATCGAATCACCTTTGATTCCTTTGAACACTTTGTCCGCGATATCGAATGCTTCATCGCCGCTCAGACGGACGATCGCAATCGCACCTTCTCCCATCGGAGTAGAAATGGCTGCTATTGTGTCGAATTCCATCTCTTTCACCTCTTTTCTTTCTCTTATTTCTATATAAGTGTTACTTCAGTGATTTTAAACACACCAAAAGATCCGGAATGGCTTTTTAATAACTTAGCCATTCCAACGGTAAAATATATATATGGAAATTTAATTATAGGCAATTATCTTCTAAATGATTAGAATATCATAATCTTCCTAGATAAAAAAGTTCAGGTTTATATTTATCCACAAAGACATTTTCCTCATTCTCTCATTTTAACTTATCCACATGTGAATAACAATAAAGCGAATCAGAACGTTTTTTGTATTTGTATAAAACCCTCCGTTTTTTCTAGTCCTTTTTCTACTGCAGCCAATTTATCTCCAATTGCTGCTCTACTGAATGAAATCCAAGATTCAGAGATAAGATTCCGTAAAGAGAGCGTTTATTCAGCATCATAACCGGGACTTAGAGAGATAGTGCTGTATAAAGAGCGGTTATACTGCATCAAATTCAGGACTTAGAGAGGATCATGCCGTATAAAGAGCGGTTATATAGCATCAGATCCAGGATTTAGAGAGGATCATGCCGTAAAAAGAGCGGTTATACAGCATTAAATCCAGGACTTAGAGAGATAGTGCTGTAAAAAGAGCATTTATACTGCATCAACTCCATGGATTAGAAAGATGATGCCGTATAAAGAGCGGTTATACTGCATCAAATTCAGGACTTAGAGAGATGATGCCGTAAAAAGAGCGTTTTTACAGCATCAGATCCAGGATTTAGAGAGGATCATGCCGTATAAAGAGAGTTTATACTGCATCAAATTCAGGACTTAGAGAGGATCATGCCGTATAAAGAGCGGTTATACAGCATCAGATCCAGGATTTAGAGAGGATCATGCCGTAAAAAGAGCGGTTATACAGCATTAAATCCAGGACTTAGAGAGATAGTGCTGTAAAAAGAGCATTTATACTGCATCAACTCCATGGATTAGAAAGATGATGCCGTATAAAGACCGGTTATACAGCATCAATTTCAGGACTTAGAGAGATGATGCCGTAAAAAGAGCGTTTTTACAGCATCAGATCCAGGATTTAGAGAGGATCATGCCGTATAAAGAGAGTTTATACAGCATCAACTCCATGGATTAGAAAGATGATGCCATAAAAAGAGCGGTTATACAGCATTAAATCCAGGACTTAGAGAGATAGTGCTGTAAAAAGAGCGGTTATTCAGCATCAACTCCATGGATTAAAAAGATGATGCCGTAAAAAGAGCGGTTATACAGCATCAACTCCATAGATTAAAAAGATGATGCCGTAAAAAGAGCATTTATACAGCATTAACTCCAGGACTAAGAGAGATCATGCCATAAAAAGAGCGTTTATACAGCATCAACTCCATGGATTAGAAAGATGATGCCGTATAAAGAGCGTTTATACAGCATCAGATCCAGGACTTAGAGAGGATCATGCCGTATAAAGAGCGTTTATACAGCATCAACTCCATGGATTAGAAAGATGATGCCGTAAAAAGAGCGTTTATACAGCATCAGATCCAGGACTTAGAGAGGATCATGCCTAATAAAGAGCGTTTGTGATCTTTTCTGGTGAGTGTTCCTTCAAAAGAGTAAGCTAATCCTTGTACTTTGAACCGTTATAAGAGAACAATTGAGAAGAGAAAGAGTTCACATTTTTGCTGAGAAACATTGGTGGTGTTTAAGGCGATGAGTACTTTATAACCCAGAGATAGTGGAATGGTGCCGCTGTTTTTTTATCACTGGATACTGGGGAGCATACTCTCAAACCATACAGAATTGAAGTGTTTAGGCTAAAAGCGCCAGGATTCCAAAGAAACTGGCAAAAATGCCAGAATTCGCAAAAAGAATCCAGGCTGATCAACAGCCTGGATTCTTTTTTATTATCTTTTCGGTGCTATGACGATGTACCGATTTGGCTCAGAGCCTTCTGAGAATGTTTCTACTTTTTTAAATCTTACTAAAGCTGAATGAATCACTTTTCTTTCGTATGAAGGCATTGGTTCCAAAGAAACTTTCCGGTTGGTTCGTACCGATTTCTCAGCGAGTCTCTCTGCTAAGTTTGCAAGTGTTTGCTTGCGTCTTTCTCGGTAATTTTCCGCATCCAGTATCACTGTCAAAAATTGATCAGAATAGCGGTTCGCCACAAGACCGGCCAAATGCTGAAGTGAATTCAGTGTCTGGCCCCTTTTTCCGATTAGCAAAGCGATTTTATCACCGGCTAATTGAAAATCTGCATGACGCCCGTCCACTTTAATATCAATCTCCACGTCAATTCCCATCATCTCGCTAACAGAAATCAAATATTTTTTCACTTCATCAAATGGATTAATGATTTCTTTAACAAAAACTGTCGCAGGACGGTTTCCAAATAGGCCAAACAATCCTTTTTTACCTTCATCCTTCACTTCAACTTCGGCTTTTTCTCTTGAGATGTTCAATTGAGCTAATGCGGATTCCACTGCTTCTTCGACCGATGGACCAGTAGCAGTTACTTCTCTCACTTTTTAGCACCCTCGCTTTTCTCGGCAGCCTGAAGTTTTAAGTCCGGCCCTTTGATAAAGTAAGTTTGAACAATCATAAATAAGTTACCTACTACCCAGTATAGGGAAAGTGCTGCAGGGAAGTTGATGGCAAAAATTATGATCATAACTGGCATGATATAGAGCATCATAGCCATCTGTGGATTCTGGTTTGCTGTTCCTGCCATCATCATTTTCTGCTGTATGAAAGTCGTAGCACCAGCAATGAGCGGCAGAAGATAAAGTGGATCCGGCAGACCGAGGTCAAACCACAAGAAAGTATGATTCTTGATTTCTTCAGTACGGCTGATCGCATGATAAAACCCAATCAAAATCGGCATTTGAACAATTAGTGGAAAACATCCAGCTAATGGATTGACACCATGCTTCTGGAAGAGACCCATGGTTTCTTGCTGAAGTTTCTGCTGAGTTTGAGCATCTTTAGAGCTGTACTGTTCACGAAGTCTTTTCATTTCAGGCTGAAGTGCCTGCATCGCTTTTGAATTTTTCGTCTGCTTGATCATTAATGGCAAGATCGCTAAACGGATGATCAGTGTAACAATAATGATACCTAATCCATAACTTCCATCAAAAAATTCGGATACTTTTGTAATCAATAAAGAAAGAGGATACACAATGTATTCATTCCAAAATCCGGAACTCTCCTCTGTGATCGGCTGGTTATATTCCATGCATCCTGACAGGACAGTAACAAGTCCGATCATGACGAGCACGGCTAAAAATTTCTTTTTCACCCTCTACTTCCTCCCTAATCTCTTTTAATCCGGACAACCTGGCTTGTCCATAAAGAAATTCCGATCATCTGTATTTCAATCATCGGAACTAGTGCAAAACACAGAGATATTGTATCATCTTTCGCTTTCAATATGCTGTAGAAACTTGTCCAAGTTCTTACGATTTTTCTATTATTTTTTGTCAAACTGTGTATGCTTCTTGGCATCCAGTGCTTTACTTTTTTTCAATACATGAATCAAGCTTTTCTTGATTTCATGAAAATCCATATCGGCCGCCGGTTTTCTGGCGATAATAACATAATCGTATTGGTTTTTGACTTCATCTTTCAATTCTAGAAAAACTTGTCTGATATATCGTTTCACTTGATTACGGACGACTGCATTTCCGATCTTCTTGCTGACAGAAAGACCTATCCGAAACAGTTGCTGGTCATCTTTCCGCAGTTTGTACACTACAAACTGTCTGTTAGCTATTGAGGTCCCCTTCTTGAACACCTCTTGAAATTCATTATTTTTCTTCACTCGCTGCTCTTTTTGCATTTACCCACCTGCTATTTCTAAAAGTAAATCTGTTATCTGTTTTCTCTATTATAAGAAGATTTATACCCGGACAATCTGTAAAGTCCATCTCTAAGTCTTTGTTAGAGGCTCTTTTCGTAAAGTTTGTTGCTAGTTATTACATTTTTTTAAAAAAGACGCCCTGATTCACCAGAAATACCCTGGCAAGCAAGAAAAGAGCTGCTCTTCCTTTTCAGAGAAAAAACTAGTATTCAAGGGAAGAATCTTTTTCCGAAAACAACAAACTAAGCGAAAACAACCTTGAAAAAAGACCACTGATAAATTCAGTGGCCTAGGCAGATAATACTTTTCTTCCTTTTTGACGACGGCGAGCTAGAACTTTACGGCCGTTTTTAGAGCTCATACGTGCACGGAAACCGTGGTTTTTGCTTCTTTTACGAGAATTTGGTTGAAACGTTCTTTTCATATATGACACCTCCCTAAAGGAATGGATAAAATTATTGGTTAAAGACAGTCTTTTCAATTATAAAGAGAGGTACATAAATTGTCAATACTACCTCTTTTAATTTCTTGCAAGGCTGTGCTGCTTTAAATAAAGATAAACTTATCGTGAAGAGAGTCATCTCAGATCTTCAGTACCGAAATCATTGGGCACTGTGGCATTTCATTAACTTTGAACTATTTATTTTCTTTGGATTCGTTTTAAAATTTTAAGTGACCTTTTCCTCATCTTCTCATTGCTGGACCAAAGCCAGGATTGACCAGAAGGAAATTGTTTTTATACATGGATTTTCGTACATTAACTTTACTTCTATAATTTCTTCTTTCTCTACTTAATATTTAACACAACTATCCCCGAAGCTCTCTTTCAAAAACAATTCGTCGCTGCTTTCATCCTTGTTGTGATTTCTCCCTCAAAAATGAGATCTTTCTGAAATTATTATGAAATGTTAAGTAATTGATGTTAAACAGAAATTCAGACAACATCTCGATCATAGGATTAGATAAGAAAGTCCAACTTCTAATCGCCACTAATGTTAAGGGGAAATCTTAAGTCTGGAGCAGGCAGTTTTTTAATAGTCCTCTCGCAAACTCTATTTTATAGGCTGATTTTTAAAAGATTATTGCATTTGAATACTTTTTTCCCCACCTCACCCATTTTACGTAGGAGGATTGGAGTGGAAGGAGTACGATCTCCTGCGGGACTAGCGGGCAGGTGAGACCAAGGTTACGTACCCACTGGAACGTAACCCCGCAGGCAAAGCCGAGGAGGCTCACCGCACGCCCCGCGGAGTCGTTCGCCCTTCACTGCAATCCCTTACTTTCAAAGCAGCAACAATCTTTACGAAAAGAGCGATTTTAAAAGACTGTTTTCGCATAAATTGTTGCTTTCGGAAATTCGAATGGTCGGATTTTTCACCTGGATACTAGTTTTTTCTCTCTGAACAGAAAGAGCAGCTCTCTTCTTTCTTGCTTACAAGTAGATTTCTCATGAATTGGTTTTGAAATTCTATCAAAATAGCAACAAAGTTTACGAAAAGAGTATTTTTAAAAAAGACCCTGGCACCTTGTACTTATTCCTCGTCAACCTTGATTCCACACCCCTGTGGATATTTTTCGACACAAAAATAAACTATCCACAGCACATATTGACACCTTTTTCACAAGTAAACACCCTGTGGAAAAGTGTTTTCAACAAGAATCGGGCATTGTGGATAAAGTTTAAAAGTCATTGCAACCGTAAGGATATTCTGATATGATTATTGTGTTTTCACTCTGAATCACTATTGTTGGCAAAATACGTTATCCACAGTTGGTGGATAACTTGTGGATAGTTTATACAAGGCCTTTGTAAAAGGTTGTCCACATAAGGTGGATATTGTCGAATAACCGTTTTTCTTCCTTATTATATATTTTTCCACATTCATGTTAATGAATTTTTATGAATAACAAACTTTTATCGGAGAGTTACACTGTACAAACCTTGTACATACTCTTAGGGGAAAAGGAGGGGACCAGTTTGGAGAATATAGGGGACTTATGGAATAAAGCCCTCTCGAACATAGAGAAAAAGATTAGCAAACCTAGTTACGATACTTGGTTGAAGTCTACTAAAGCTCATTCCATACAAGGAGATACACTTATCATCACCGCTCCCAATGAATTTGCCCGGGATTGGCTTGAAGGAAGGTATTCTCAATTAATTTCCGGTGTTCTTTTGGATATTACAGGTGAAGAACTGATTGTTAAATTTATAATTCCGCAGAATCAGGAGCCGGAAGAATTTGATATACCTGTACCTCCAAAGAAAATGGCTGATAATGACGATAGCCAAGAGTTTCAGCAGAATATGCTGAACCCTAAATATATGTTCGATACCTTTGTCATTGGATCAGGGAACCGTTTTGCCCATGCAGCATCACTGGCTGTTGCCGAAGCACCTGCAAAGGCATACAATCCGCTATTCATATACGGAGGAGTAGGACTGGGAAAAACCCACTTAATGCATGCCATCGGACATTATGTCCTGGAGCATAATCCAGCAGCAAAAGTCGTTTATTTATCTTCTGAAAAATTCACAAATGAATTCATCAATTCTATTCGAGACAATAAAGCAGTTGATTTTCGAAACAAATACCGCAGCGTTGATGTCCTTTTAATCGATGATATTCAATTTCTTGCAGGTAAAGAACAAACACAAGAAGAATTTTTCCATACCTTCAACACCCTGCATGAAGAAAGCAAGCAGATTGTTATTTCGAGTGATCGTCCGCCAAAAGAGATTCCTACACTTGAGGACAGGCTTCGCTCCCGGTTTGAGTGGGGCTTGATAACGGATATTACTCCTCCTGATTTGGAAACAAGGATCGCTATCCTGCGAAAGAAGGCGAAAGCGGAAGGATTGGACATTCCAAATGAAGCGATGCTGTATATCGCCAATCAAATCGACTCCAATATCCGTGAACTTGAAGGGGCATTAATCAGGGTTGTCGCCTATTCATCACTGATCAATAAAGACATCAATGCAGATCTTGCAGCGGAAGCTTTAAAAGATATTATTCCAAGCTCCAAACCTAAAGTGATTACGATTCCCGATATCCAAAGAGTTGTCGGTGAACATTTCAATATAAGGTTAGAGGATTTCAAAGCGAAAAAGCGGACAAAATCTATTGCCTTCCCTAGACAAATTGCTATGTATTTATCAAGGGAAATGACAGATTTCTCGCTTCCTAAAATTGGAGAAGAGTTCGGCGGCCGTGATCATACAACCGTCATTCATGCCCATGAAAAAATTTCAAAAATGATTGGTGCAGATTCCGCTTTTCAGCATCAATTAAAGGAAATCAGAGATCTTTTAAAAAAATAACCATTTCTTTGTTTTTTCTCTTTTTGTTAAGTTAATTTTATAAAGAGTTATCCTTAATACTGTTAATAACTCAGCTATGTTTACACACAGTCTGTCCACATGTGGATAGGCTGTGTTTCCTTTCGATTTTTGCACTTATCCACATACTAACAGGCCCTATTACTACTAGTACTACTTTTTTAATAAATATATTAGTATATGCTGCAGTAAAAAAATTATGTTCAACTGGAGGAAAAGATAATGAAATTTGTTATCCAAAGGGACGATCTCGTACAGAGTGTCGGAGATGTAATGAAAGCTGTCACATCAAGAACAACTATTCCGATTCTTACGGGGATTAAAATCATTGCTAATGATGAGGGAGTCACATTAACAGGAAGTGATTCTGATATTTCCATCGAATCTTTTATCCCTAAAGAGGAAGAAGGAAATGAAATTGTTGAAGTAATCGAAAAAGGCGGGATTGTCCTGCAAGCTAAGTTCTTCAGTGAAATTGTAAAAAAACTTCCTATGGATACAGTGGAGATTGAAGTTCAAAACCATCTTCAGACGGTTATTCGTTCAGGTAAAGCGGAATTTAATTTAAACGGACTTGATCCTGAAGAATATCCACACCTGCCACAAATTGAAGAGGGAAATGCCTTCAAGGTGCCAACGGACTTGCTAAAGACAATGGTAAGGCAAACTGTATTTGCAGTGTCCACCTCAGAAACACGCCCCATCTTGACAGGTGTAAACTGGAGAGTGGAAAATGGCGAACTTTCCTGTATTGCAACAGACAGCCATCGATTGGCAATGAGAAAAGCGCCGCTTGAAAGTGATACAGGAAATGAATACAATATCGTGATTCCTGGAAAAAGCCTGACAGAACTGAGCAAAATCTTAGATGATAATTCTGAGCTGGTTGAGATAGTCATTACTGATAATCAAGTTCTGTTCAAAGCGAAACACTTATTGTTCTTTTCCAGGCTGTTAGAAGGCAACTATCCAGACACGAGCCGTTTGATCCCTAACGAAAGCAAAACAGAATTGACTATTACGACAAAGGATTTTCTACAGGCAATTGACCGTGCCTCCCTTTTGGCAAGAGAGGGAAGAAACAATGTCGTCAAGTTATCTACCGTTGAAAGCGGCGTAATTGAGATTTCTTCTAATACCCCGGAAATTGGGAAAGTCATCGAGCAGGTTCAAAGCCAATCGATAGAGGGAGAAGAGTTGAAAATATCATTCAGTGCCAAATATATGATGGACGCACTAAAAGCATTAGAAGGAACGGAAATCCATATTGATTTCACAGGAGCAATGAGGCCGTTTGTCATCAAGCCTCTGCATGATGACTCCATCTTGCAGCTGATACTGCCTGTAAGAACCTATTAATTCGAAAAGTAAATTACCTGGCTGGCTGTCTAACATCACAATTTTTGTTAGGCAGCCAGCTTCTTTTTCTTTCAGAAGCATTGCACAGGTTGCTTCACCACGTTAAAGCACTAAGAGGGACTGTCCCTTTTAGCGATTTAAAGTGCTGAAGGAGCTGGCCCTCTGGTCTTTTGCAGGTTGTATTTTGTATTAAGGTAAAAATATAGTAAAATAAATAAATAGAAACTATGCCGGAAAGTAGTGATATATCATGGAAAAGCGAATTGCCATTGATACGGAATATATAACATTGGGCCAATTCTTAAAGCTGGCTGAACTGATTCAATCAGGCGGAATGGCCAAATGGTTCCTGAGCGAACATGAAGTGGTTGTTAACGGAGAACAAGATCAAAGAAGAGGAAGAAAATTGAGGGTTGGAGACAAAGTTGAAATAGAGGAAAATGGAACTTTCATCATCTCTAACGAAGAATAAGAGGATGTCTGTAAATGTACATTGAAGAAATTCAACTGAAAAACTATCGAAACTATGACTCCATTGATATATCTTTTGAAAACAGTGTGAATGTTATTTTGGGTGAAAATGCCCAGGGAAAGACAAATATTATGGAGTCGATTTATGTTTTGGCAATGGCGAAATCACACCGGACATCAAATGATAAAGATTTAATACGCTGGGATGAGGAATATGCTAAAATAAAAGGCAGAGTAAAAAAACATAATGGCTCTATCCCTCTTGAATTGGTGATTTCCAAGAAGGGGAAGAAAGCCAAGTTCAATCATATTGAGCAGAAGAAATTGAGCCAATATGTTGGAAATATGAATGTCGTCATGTTTGCGCCGGAGGATCTCCATCTAGTTAAAGGGAGCCCTCAAGTAAGGCGCCGCTTTATCGATATGGAAATCGGGCAGGTCTCACCTGTCTATTTGCATGACATCGCTTTGTATCAAAAAATTCTTCAGCAGCGTAATCATTACCTGAAGATGCTGCAAACGAGAAAGCAGAAAGATGAGACGATGCTGGATGTATTGACAGAACAGCTGATTGAAGTCGCAGGAAAAATCATCCGAAAGCGTTTTGACTTCATCAAGCTTCTGCAAGAATGGGCACAACCCATTCATTCAGGAATATCCAGAGGCCTTGAAACCCTGGATATTCAATATAAACCTTCCGTAGATGTATGCGAAGATCAAGATTGGTCGAAAATGGTAGGAATACTAGAGGATAAATTCACTAGTATCCGTCAGCGTGAAATCGATAGAGGAGTGACACTTGCAGGTCCTCACCGGGACGATCTGCAGTTCTTTGTTAATGACAGAGACGTTCAGACATTTGGATCCCAAGGACAGCAGAGAACTACTGCCCTCTCTCTCAAACTTGCCGAAATTGAATTGATTCATTCAGAGATAAAAGAATACCCGATTCTATTGCTGGATGATGTATTATCTGAACTTGATGATTTCCGGCAGTCCCATTTACTCAATACCATTCAAGGCAAGGTGCAGACCTTTGTCACGACGACCAATGTGGATGGCATCGATCATCAAACATTGAATGAGGCTACAACTTTTGAAGTTGAAAATGGTCAGATCAAGAGAGTGAAGTGAGGTGTTTCCATGTATATTCATGTCGGCGAAGATGTGATGGTTAGAACGGATGAGATAGTTGCCATTATTGACAAGGACACTGTCCAGTTTTCAGAGGAAATGCAATTATTTCTTAAGAAGAAAGAAAAACAGACGAGCAACCTGGCAAAAGGTACATACAAATCTCTAGTGGTCACCGTAGACCAGCTGTATCTATCACCATTGGCATCCACCACATTGAAGAAACGGTCGAAGAAATGGAATACCCATGACAATCTTTTAAATAGATAGTGAGAACATAAATTTTTTTATTCAAGCATGATTACATGCACAGGAAGTGTAGGTGAATTGGTTTGACAATGGAACAAGAACAAAAACAATCTTATGATGAAAATCAGATACAAGTTTTAGAAGGTTTAGAAGCGGTTAGGAAACGTCCGGGAATGTATATTGGCTCCACCAGTTCCAGAGGACTTCACCACTTAGTATGGGAAATTGTCGATAACAGTATCGATGAAGCACTGGCAGGTTACTGCTCTGAGATTCAAGTAACAATTGAGGAAGACAACAGCATCACTGTTCGAGATGATGGACGCGGAATCCCGGTCGGTATTCATGAAAAAATGGGAAGGCCGGCTGTTGAAGTTATCATGACCGTTCTCCATGCAGGCGGTAAATTTGGCGGCGGAGGCTATAAGGTTTCAGGAGGTCTCCATGGCGTGGGTGCTTCTGTTGTAAACGCCCTGTCTACTGAGCTTGAAGTATTCGTCCACCGTGACGGAAAAATTCATTATCAGAAATTCGAAAAGGGTGCTCCAAGCTTCGATTTAAAAATAACAGGAGAAACCGATGTAACTGGAACGATCATCCACTTTAAACCGGATCCTGAAATCTTTACGGAAACGCTGGAATATGAATACGACATTTTGGCGAACCGTCTCCGTGAACTTGCTTTCCTTAACAAAGGAATCAAGATTGTCATCGAAGACAAGCGTGGGGAAGATAAAAAGAACGAGTATCATTATGAGGGCGGAATCAAGTCATATGTCGAGCACTTGAATCGTTCGAAAGAAGTCATTCATGATGAGCCGATTTTTGTAGAGGGTGAAAAGGATAACATTTCCGTGGAAATAGCCCTTCAGTACAATGATGGATTTGCGAGCAGTATTTACTCATTCGCCAACAATATCCATACGCATGAAGGCGGCACGCATGAATCAGGATTCAAGACTGCCCTGACTCGTGTCATCAATGATTACGCTCGTAAAAACCATTTATATAAAGACAGTGATGCCAATCTATCGGGTGAAGATGTTAGGGAAGGAATTACAGCCATCGTTTCCATCAAACATCCAGATCCACAGTTTGAAGGGCAGACAAAGACGAAGTTTGGAAACTCTGAGGCAAGAACCATTACAGATGCCTTGTTTTCGGAGCACTTTGAATCATTCCTGCTTGAAAATCCTGTGGTTGCCCGCAAAGTAGTCGATAAAGGCTTAATGGCTGCGCGAGCACGACTTGCTGCGAAAAAAGCACGAGAACTTACACGACGCAAAAGTGCGCTTGAAGTATCAAGTCTTCCGGGTAAACTGGCCGACTGTTCTTCCAGAGACCCAAAAATCAGTGAAATATATATCGTTGAGGGTGACTCTGCAGGCGGGTCCGCTAAGCAGGGCCGAGACCGCCACTTCCAGGCCATCCTGCCTCTTAGAGGAAAGATTATCAACGTTGAGAAAGCACGACTTGATAAGATTCTTTCCAACAATGAGGTCCGTGCCATGATTACTGCTCTCGGAACTGGAATCGGCGAGGATTTTGACATTTCAAAAGCACGCTACCATAAAGTTGTTATCATGACAGATGCCGATGTCGACGGAGCACATATCCGTACACTCCTGCTGACATTTTTCTATCGTTATATGAGGCAGATCATCGAGGCTGGTTTTATTTATATCGCCCAGCCGCCCTTGTATCAAATTAAGCAAGGTAAAAAGGTCGAATATGTTTATACGGATAAACAACTGGAAGAGGCACTTGCACAACTGCCTGCACAGCCTAAACCGGGAATTCAGCGCTATAAAGGTCTCGGTGAGATGAATGCGACACAGCTTTGGGAAACGACAATGGATCCTGAATTCCGAACACTTCTGCAGGTGAGCCTTGAAGATGCAATCGAAGCGGATGAAACCTTCGAAATGCTAATGGGAGATAAAGTAGAGCCGCGCAGAAACTTTATCGAAGACAATGCTGCCTATGTGAAAAACTTGGACGTTTAATTCATCAGCAGGATAGAAGGATCTTTTTCTATCCTGTCTTTTACATAACGGCCTTATACAAACCAGGGAATTCAAGCATAAAGAAGATTGAAGCAAAAGGATGAACGACCTTCTGTGGTAACAGCAGGACCATATCATCCTGGAGCGGAAATCAACGCACTCATTACTTAAGAGTAAAAAAGATACAAAAGCGTACATAGGTAACTAAATACCTGTTAAAAGGAGGTCCCTTCTATTATGGCGGAAACACCACGTTCTAATGTAAAAGAAATCAATATTAGCCAGGAGATGCGTACATCTTTCCTGGATTATGCAATGAGTGTCATCGTTTCCCGTGCATTGCCGGATGTGCGTGACGGACTTAAACCCGTCCACCGAAGAATCCTTTATGCAATGAACGACTTGGGGATGACATCTGATAAAGCCTATAAGAAATCTGCTCGTATCGTCGGTGAAGTAATCGGTAAGTATCACCCGCACGGTGATACTGCTGTATACGATACGATGGTGCGTATGGCACAGGATTTCAACTATCGTTATATGCTTGTAGACGGCCATGGAAACTTCGGATCTGTCGATGGAGATTCAGCAGCAGCCATGCGTTATACAGAAGCCAGAATGTCCAAAATTTCAATGGAAATCATCCGCGATATCAACAAAGATACCATCGATTATAGAGATAACTATGATGGTTCAGAGCGGGAACCGATTGTAATGCCTGCACGATTCCCGAACCTGTTGGTGAATGGCTCCTCAGGTATTGCTGTCGGTATGGCCACAAATATTCCACCTCACCAATTAGGGGAAGTGATTGACGGACTGCTTGCACTGAGCAGCGATCCGGAAATTACGATTCAGGAATTAATGGACTATATCCCTGGCCCTGACTTCCCTACGGCGGGTATGATTGTTGGCAGAAGCGGCATCCGCAGAGCATACGAATCTGGTAAAGGCTCCGTAACCATGAGAGCGAGAGTAAGGGTCGAGACAAAGGCAAACGGCAAAGAAACGATTATCGTCGAAGAAATTCCTTATCAAGTCAATAAAGCAAAGCTTATCGAAAAAATCGCTGACCTTGTCAGAGATAAGAAGATAGACGGCATAACCGACCTTCGCGATGAATCTGACCGTAACGGTATGAGAATTGTCATTGAAGTCCGCAAAGACGCCAATGCCAATGTCCTTCTGAACAATCTTTATAAACAGACTGCGCTGCAGACTAGCTTTGGTATCAACCTGCTCGCACTTGTAGATGGGCAGCCGAAAGTCTTGAACCTAAAGGAATGTCTATATCATTATTTAGAGCATCAAAAAGTGGTTATCCGGAGAAGAACCGAGTTCGAACTGAGGAAAGCCGAAGCTCGTGCTCATATTTTGGAAGGTCTGCGTATTGCCCTTGATCATATTGATGAAATCATCGCCCTGATCCGCGGTTCACAAACAACTGATATTGCGCGGGAAGGATTAATGGAAAACTATTCTCTTTCTGAAAAACAAGCACAAGCAATTCTTGATATGCGTCTACAGCGCTTGACTGGCCTGGAACGTGACAAAATAGAAAATGAGTATCAAGAACTTTTAAAATTGATTGCAGAACTAAAGGCGATTCTTGCTGATGAGGAAAAGGTATTGGAAATCATCAGGGAAGAATTGAATGAAATTAAAGAGCGCTTCAATGATAAACGCCGTACGGAAATTGTGGCTGGAGGCATTGAGCAGATTGAGGATGAAGATTTGATTCCTCGTGAAAATATTATCCTCACTTTGACACATAACGGGTATATTAAGCGCCTTCCTGTATCCACCTACCGCAGTCAAAAGCGCGGCGGGCGAGGCATCCAGGGAATGGGAACCAATGAAGATGATTTTGTGGAACACCTTCTCACGACTTCAACACACGATACGATCCTTTTCTTTACGAACAAAGGTCGTGCATTTAAGGCAAAAGGGTATGAGATTCCTGAATTCAGCCGGACAGCTAAAGGAATCCCAATCATTAATATGCTGAGTGTGGACAAAGGCGAATGGGTCAATGCAGTGATTCGCATCGAGGAATTTGTTGATGATTGGTCCTTATTCTTCACAACCAAACAGGGAGTATCAAAACGTACCCCGGTATCTGACTTTGCTAACATCAGAAACAATGGCTTGATTGCGATAGGTTTGAGAGAGAATGATGAACTTATCTCTGTGAAGCTGACGGATGGAAGCAAAGATATCATCATCGGGACTCAAAACGGAATGCTTATCCGATTCCCTGAAACAGATGTCCGTTCAATGGGAAGGACAGCCACTGGCGTAAGAGGGATCAACCTTGATTCCGAAGATATAGTGGTTGGCATGGAGATTTTAGAAGAAAAAGATGATGTTCTGGTCGTCACTGAAAAAGGTTTCGGAAAGCGGACACCGGCTGAGGAGTACCGTATCCAGACCCGTGGCGGAAAAGGATTGAAAACCTGCAACATCACTGAAAGAAACGGTAAACTGATCTCCGTTAAAGCTGTTACAGGAGAAGAAGATCTGATGTTGATTACAGCTAACGGCGTTCTGATCCGTATGGATGTGAATGATATCTCTACAACAGGCAGAAATACGCAGGGTGTCAAACTGATCCGCTTAGATGAAAATAGTGCGGTTGCAACAGTTGCCAAAGTCGAAAAAGAAGTAGAAAAGGAAGAAGATCTACCGGACGATTCAACAGAAGAACCGGCTGAGCTGGTTACTGAAGAACCTTCTGGAGAATCTTTTGAAGAAACTACTGAAGAAGACGCAGGCGATACTGAGAATAATAACGAATAAATCCAAAAACCACTCTCCTTCCAGGGGAGTGGTTTTTTGTTTTAATGACATGTAAAAATTGCAGCACAGGAGTAGAAAATACACTGCGAAATTCTATAACTCTTTACAGCAATTAATAATTAAAGCCTTTTTATTTAAAAACGATGCGAAGATTGTCAATTGTCTGGTAAAATAAAGAAATGAACACTTGGCAGAGGTGAAAATATGAAAATCAAGACACGTGAGGTAGAAGAAGGCTGTATTCTTAATCAGGATATTATGGGAAGGACTTCCCTACCTATCATTCCTAAGAAAACAGTAATCCAGGATATACATATTAAAGTATTACACTCTTTTCATATTGAAGAAGTATTTGTAGAAAAGATGAAATCGGATGGAACTCCTTTCTATCCAAACCAAGTAATAGAGGATGAAGAAGAAAAAATTGAGAGGCCTAAAAAGCTAAAAGGTGATTTTCTCAATTTGTATTTAAATAAAGTTCAGGAATTCAAAGCCGAATTCAAAAATTGGCAATCAGGAGTACCTATTTCCATTTCTAAAATCAGAAGCATCATCCTGCCTTTGCTGGAGCTTGTAGAGGAAAATCCAAAGAATATTTCCCACCTGCACCAATACACTTCCAAAATAGATTATATTTATCACCACCCACTTGCAGTAGGCTTGATGAGCGGCTTGATTGCCAAAAGACTGGGCATGGATACAGGAAAGCAAATCCAAGTAACACTTGCAGGAGTGCTGGCTGACTGTGGAATGTCAAAAATTCAGGTGTCCATCCTAACAAAAGAGACTGCTTTGACGGAATCTCAATTTAAAGAAATTAAGATGCATCCTGTTTACAGCTATAAAATGGTAAAGGATATCTCCCTCTTGAAACCAGAAACGAAACTGGCGATATTTCAGCATCATGAAAGATTGGATGACAGCGGGTACCCCACAGGAGAGAATAAGGAAAAAATCCATCAATTCTCAAAGATTATCGCTGTAGCGGATGTATTCCACGCGATGACATCTGAAAGGATGTACAGAAGCAGGCAGCTGCCCTTTCAGGTGCTGGAGCAAATTAAAGAAGACCATTTCGGAAAGTTTGACATCCAGGCGGTACAGGCACTCATAGAGACTATTGCTGATTTATCCATTGGCACGACAATCCGTCTATCTAATGGTGAAGTTGGTGAGGTTATGTTCATTACGAGAGAAAATCCGACCCGCCCACTTATACAATCCAACACCACCAAGACTATTGTGGACCTTGCAAAAAGAAGAGATCTATTTATAGAAGAAGTCCTTTCCTAATCTATAAAAATAAAGCGAATCAGCCAGTGCTGGTTCGTTCGTTTGTTATTATGGATAGCAGCGCTGCCTATGCTGGTTATTCCTCATTGGTAAAAGGGAATGAGGATTAACCAGCATACAAAAGTAACAACTTTATAGAAAAGAGCTAATGAATTTGATTGTTAAGGATAGTGTTTTGTCTCCCCATGAGGCTAGAGGCAGGACCCTCTTCATTTAAGAACGTATATTAATTAGTATGAGGTGAAAACTTTCCACTTGAAATTCTTCTGAGGAGTTTGTATAATATATCTCGTTGGCAAAAAAGCCGGCAGAACTTTTTTCGAAAAGTTATTGACAATATAGCTTATCAAATGTTATATTATTAAAGTCGCTTACGACAAGCGCATTGAACATTGAAAACTAAACAAATCAAAACGTCAACGTAAATCTAGTAAGAACTCGTTTCTTACAAAGTTGCTAACACTTTAAAAATAGCA